>NZ_JBHXWK010000014.1:209387-233765 GCF_042671685.1 Streptomyces sp. NPDC127595
GGGGGCCCCGGGATCCCTCTAGCCGCCGCGGGGGGGGCCGGGGCCCTTTGCGCCGGGGCCGCCCCCGTCGTCGTATCGCGTCCGGGTCTACTCCCCGAGGAGGCGGCGCACCCTCTCCTGCCCCACGGCCAGCAGCAGCGTAGGCAGGCGCGGGCCGGTGTCGCGGCCGACCAGCAGGTGGTAGAGGCGTGCGAAGAAGGTGCGCTGGGCGACCTTGATCTCGGGCGGGAGTTCCTTGGCGGTGGCGTCGGCGGGGAAGCCGGCCTGGACCTTGGGGACGCCGTAGACGAGCTGGGTCAGGCCGTCGAGGGACCAGTTGGCGTCGAGTCCGTCGAGCAGCAGGCGCAGGGACTCGCGCCCCTGGTCGTCGAGGGACTTCAGAAGGTCCGTGTCGGGCTCGTCGCGGACGACGGTGCGCTCCTCCGCCGGGACCTGCGTGTTGATCCAGGTCTCGGCCTTGTCGAGCCGCGGCCGGACCTCGTCGAGCGAGGTGAGCGGGTTCTGCGGGTCGAGTTCGGTGAGGATCCGCAGGGTCTGGTCCTCGGCGCCGGCGGTGATGTCGGCGATGGAGGCGAGGGTGCGGTACGGCATCGGGCGGGGCGTCCGGGGAAGCTCACCGGCGGCCGTGCCCACCGCGCGCGTGTACGCGGCGGCGTCCGCCGGGAGCACGGAACCGTCGGCGACCTTGCCCGCGAGCTTGTCCCACTCGTCGTAGAGCCGCTGGATCTCCTGGTCGAAGGCGATCTTGAAGGACTGGTTGGGGCGGCGGCGGGCGTAGAGCCAGCGCAGCAGCTGCGGTTCCATGATCTGGAGGGCGTCGGCCGGGGTGGGCACCCCGCCCTTGCTACTGGACATCTTGGCCATGCCGCTGATGCCGACGAAGGCGTACATCGGCCCGATCGGCTGCTTGCCGCCGAAGATCCCGACGATCTGGCCGCCGACCTGGAAGCTGGAGCCGGGGGACGAGTGATCGACCCCGCTCGGCTCGAAGACGACACCTTCGTAGGCCCAGCGCATGGGCCAGTCGACCTTCCAGACCAGCTTGCCGCGGTTGAACTCGTTCAGCAGGACGGTCTCGGAGAAACCGCAGGACGAGCAGGTGTACGTCAGCTCGGTGCTGTCGTCGTCGTAGGCGGTGACGGTGGTGAAGTCCTTCTCGCACCGCCCGCAGTAGGGCTTGTACGGGAAGTACCCGGCGTCCGAGCTGCCGTCGTCCTCGGCGGCGGCGCCGGAGCCCTCCGCGGCCTCCAGCTCGGCCTCGTCGACGGGCTTCTGCCCCTGCTTCTTCGCCGGGCCCTTCTTGGTGCGGTACTGCTCGAGGATCGCGTCGATGTCACCGCGGTGCTTCATCGCGAAGAGAACCTGTTCGCGATAGGTGCCCGAGGTGTACTGCTCGGTCTGGCTGATCCCCTCGTACTCCACGCCCAGCTCGGCGAGCGACGCGGTCATCGCGGCCTTGAAGTGCTCGGCCCAGTTGGGGTGTTCCGAGCCCTTGGGGGCCGGCACGGAGGTCAGCGGCTTGCCGATGTGCTGCGACCAGGACTCGTCGACACCGGGGACACCGGCCGGGACCTTGCGGTAGCGGTCGTAGTCGTCCCAGGAGATCAGGTGGCGTACGACGTGACCGCGCCGCCGGATCTCGTCCGCGACCAGGTGCGGCGTCATGACCTCCCGAAGGTTCCCGAGGTGGATCGGGCCGGAGGGCGAGAGCCCGGACGCGACGACGACCACCGGAGCGGTAGCGACTGATGTCACTGCGCCGGGGGCCCGACGCTCCGACTCCTCGATGACCTCATCCGCGAAACGGGAGACCCAGTCGGTGGTCTCGGCACTCTGAGCCACGATCGGCACGTCCTCTTTCTCGAAGTTCCTCCGGAACCAGCCGGCAGACTCACACGGCTGACGCCCCCATTCTCCCAGCTCGAAGGCCATCCACGAAAACCGCTTTTCAATGAGGTGGACCCCTCCACCCCCACCGACGCTGGAGATCTTCCAGCCCGCCCACCGTCCGAGGACGACAGCCGCCATCCCGATCCCCCACCCACCCACGGAGACGGCACCCTTCAACCCCGCCCGGGGTAGATCTTCCAGCCCGCCCACCGTCCGAGGACGACAGCCGCCATCCCGATCCCCCACCCACCCACGGAGACGGCACCCTTCAACCCCGCCCGGGGTAGATCTTCCAGCCCGCCCACCGTTCAAGGACGACGGGCACCATCCCGATCCCCCACCCACCCATGGGGGCGGCACCCTTCTACCCCGGCCGGGGTAGATCTTTCAGCCCGTCCGGCGTTTGAGGACGAGGCCGTCCAGGCCGAAGCGGGGGTCTGGGGGCGGCAGCCCCCAGGAACAAGGGACGGGCAGGGGCGGAGGGGGCGAAATAAACCCGGTTCCACGCCCACGGCGGGGCACCCCCCGCACACCCCTCACCCGAGAAATCCCCTTGTCCCCCCATGGGATACTGGGTGGGTCTATCTGATTCCTCGAGGAGAACGGCACACACTCACATGGCCCCGGTCACGTCCCTCACCGCTTCCGTCCATCAGCGCCTCGCGGACGCCCTCTCGGCAGCCCTGCCGGAGGCCGGTTCCGCGGACCCGCTGCTGCGCCGAAGCGAGCGAGCGGACTTCCAGGCCAACGGAATCCTCGCCCTCGCGAAGAAGGCGAAGGCGAACCCGCGTGAGCTGGCGACGCAGGTCGTGGAGCGGATCACGACCGGCGACGTGATCAAGGACATCGAGGTCTCCGGACCCGGCTTCCTGAACATCACGATCACCGACAGGGCGATCACCGAGAACCTCGCGGAGCGCTACGCGGACGGCGCCCGCCTCGGCGTCCCGTTCACGGACAACCCGGGCACCACGGTCATCGACTACGCCCAGCCGAACGTGGCGAAGGAAATGCACGTAGGCCACCTCCGCTCCGCGGTGATCGGCGACGCGGTGGTCCAGATCCTGGAGTTCGTCGGCGAGACCGTCGTCCGCAGGCACCACATCGGCGACTGGGGCACCCAGTTCGGCATGCTCATCCAGTATCTGGACGAGCACCCGCACGAGCTGGACCACAAGGACGCCGAAGTCACCGGCGAAGAAGCCATGTCGAACCTCGACCGGCTCTACAAGACGGCCCGCAAGCTCTTCGACTCCGACGAGGAGTTCAAGACGCGTGCGCGGCGCCGGGTGGTGGACCTCCAGGCGGGCGAGCCGAAGACGCTCGCGGCCTGGCAGAAGTTCGTGGACGAGTCGAAGATCTACTTCTACTCGGTCTTCGACAAGCTGGACATGGAGATCCGCGACGCGGACGTGGTCGGCGAGTCCGGCTACAACGACATGCTGGACGAGACGTGCCGCCTCCTGGAGGAGTCGGGCGTGGCGGTCCGCTCGGACGGCGCGCTCTGCGTGTTCTTCGACGACGTCAAGGGCCCGGACGGCAACCCGACCCCGCTGATCGTGAAGAAGTCGGACGGCGGCTACGGCTACGCGGCGACGGACCTCTCCGCGATCAGGGACCGTGTCTTCAACCTGAAGGCGTCGGCGCTCGTGTACGTCGTGGATGCCCGGCAGTCCCTGCACTTCAAGATGGTCTTCGAGACCGCGCGCAGGGCCGGCTGGCTGAGCGACGACGTCAAGGCGCACCAGCTGGCCTTCGGCACGGTCCTCGGCAAGGACGGCAAGCCGTTCAAGACCCGTGAGGGCGAGACGATCCGGCTGGTCGACCTGCTGGACGAGGCGATCGACCGCGCCACGGCCGTCGTACGCGAGAAGGCCGAGAAGGTGGGCCTGAGCGAGCAGGAGATCGAGGAGAACGGCCGGTACGTCGGTATCGGCGCCGTGAAGTACGCGGACCTCTCCACCTCCGCGGTCCGGGACTACAAGTTCGACCTGGACCAGATGGTGTCGCTGAACGGCGACACGTCGGTGTACCTGCAGTACGCGTACGCCCGTATCCAGTCGATCCTGCGCAAGGCGGGCGAGGCGCGCCCGGTGGCGCATCCGGAGCTGGAACTGGTGTCGGCCGAGCGGGAGTTGGGTCTGCACCTGGACCGGTTCGGCGAGACGCTCGCCGAGGTGGCCGAGGGCTATGAGCCGCACAAGCTGGCGTCGTACCTCTACCAGCTCGCCTCGCTGCTGACCACGTTCTACGACAAGTGCCAGGTCCTGAGCGACGAGAACCCGCCGGAGCTCGTCGAGAACCGGCTGTTCCTCGTGGACCTCACGGCCCGCACGCTCCAGCAGGGCATGGCGCTGCTGGGGATCAGGACCCCCGAGCGCCTCTGACCCACTCCGAGCGCCCAAGGGCGTTCACCGGCGCGGCCCCCGGTTGTTCAGGTACCGGGGGCCGCCCGGTTTTTCCGGCCCTTGCCGTCACGATGCGGCCACAAGCGCAGGCGCCGACGGAATGCGACGAACGCGACCCGGGGGCCGTACGTCACAGGGACGGTACGAACACTCCACTCGTCACCGCCAGTCCCCGGGGGACCCCATGCGCTCGGAAAACACCCGCAGGAAGACCACACGCACCGCTCGTCTGCTCATCGTGCTGGCCCTGTTCACCGCCGGAGCCGGAGCTGTCGCCGGCTGCGGTGACGGAAAGAGCAACGAGAAGAACAACGCGAAGAGCGACGAGAAGACCCGGGCGGCCTCGGCTCCGCAGCCGGACGGCCGCGCTCGTGAGGTCGCCGAGGCCTGGGACGGATCGCAGGCCGCCGAGGTGTGGTTGGCGGGCTACTACCCGATGGGGGACTGGGTCCAGCCGCCCGAGGGCGGCTTCCGCAACGACGCCGACAAGCAGGCGTACCAGGTCGCGAACTACGCCCTGCGCGGCAGGCTCCCCGCGGCCCCGGACAAGGACGGGCAGGTGAAGTGGGCGAGCGGGGGCTCGGTCACGCTGCCGCTGACGGGGGCGCAGAAGGCGTACGAGTCGGTGGACCGCGGCGGCGACGGCGGTCCACCCCTGACGGTGACCGGGGCGGAGCTGGGCGAGATGACGCTGGCCACCAGCCGTGGCCCGGCGACCGTCCCGGCCTGGCTGTTCACCCTGGAGGGCTACGACGCACCGCTCAAGCGGGCCGCGGTGCGCCCTTCGAAACTTCCCGCACCGCCGATCGAGCCGGCCGGCCGGGCGAGCCACCTGAGCAGCGCCGAACTGACGCCCCTCCAGGGGCTGTCCGAGACGGCCGAGGACGGCCGGTCCCTCAAGGTCCTGGTCGGCCACGGATCCTGCGACGACGGTCCTGCGGTGGACGTGCTGGAGACGGACGGCAGCGTGGTGCTGTCGGCGTCGGTCGTCGGAACGAAGGACGGTCCCTGCGATTCCGCCATGCACATCGAGAAGGTGACGGTGGAAGTGGACCGGGCGCTCGGCGACCGGGTCCTGCTCGACGCGTACACGGGCCGGCCCGTGCCCTTCGAGCAGCGGTCCGGGCCGTCGCCGAGCTGGAGTTAGAGCCACCGGGGCACCCAGGTCATCCAAGTCATCTGGGCCCCCCGCCCCGTTGTCAGTGGCTGCCCCTAAAGTCAGGGCCATGGCGACACTTCCCAACCCGCTGCCCACGCTGGCGGCCGACCCGAGCGGGCGCGCGCTCGGGCTTGAACTCCCGTCGGGGCGACTGATCGACGCGACTGATGAGGGCTCGTGGCACGAGCCGCTGCTCTGGCACGCCGAGGGCCCCGCGGCTCCCGGAGCCTGGTCGGCGCTGGAGCCCGCCCGCCGGACCTCCGGCCTGCTCCCCCTCCTCATAGACGTCGGCGGCGACCAAGGAGCCGTGGACGACTGGGGGTTGACGCCGGGCTGGGCGTCGTACCCCGGGGATCACGACGCCGAGGAGGTGCTGACGGAGTTCTGGGAGGAGTACGCGGCGGACGCGCCCGACCCGGACGAGGACTACCCGGGCAAGGCAGTCGTCGTCGAGACCTTCGGCGAGCCCGACACGTACGAAGAGACGGTCGCGCCCTACGGCTCCGGGTGGCCGGGCCTCGCCTCCGCCACCACGCCGGACACCGACCCGGACACGCGCGCCGCCGAGATCGCCGACTCCCTCGCGGACAGCGGCTCGTGGCTGAAAGACGCGCGCCTCGCCCTGGTCCCGGCCCGCCGCAGCGCGGACATCCCGGCGGCGATCGGCTGGTCGGGTCCAATGAACTACGAGGGGGACGTGGCCCGCCTGTGCGCCGTGCTCCGCTCCTGGGAGGACCGCTTCGGCATCCGCGTGGTCGCCCTCACCTGCGACCAGCTCGTCCTGTCGGTCGCGGCCCCGCCCACCACCACGGCCGAGGCGGAGGCAGTCGCCGCCGAGCACTTCGCGTTCTGCCCGGACAACATCACCCAGGGCCACCACGAGACGCTGCGGGCGTACGCCGCACACGAAGTCCTCGACCAGAAGGTGTGGTCGTTCTGGTGGGACTGACACCCGGGGGGCCGGACCCGGACTCGACGGTCAGCCCTTGATGTTGGGCTCGTACTCGTTCCTCCACCACTCGGAGTCGCCCAGCGGATAGTCGTACGCGGGCCGCCCCACGTTCCCGCTCGTCCGGAACGGGTTGCCGTTGTCGTCGATGCGGACCGTGCCCTTGTTGGTTCCGCTGGACCAGTCCAGCTCCAGGTACCAACTCATGTCGTGGGCCTTGGAGTTCGCGAACACATAGAAGACCTCGGGCTCGGACTCACTGACCTTGTAGGGGAAGTCCCGCTGCCCGGCCTTGGTCTCGACGGTGGGACTTCCGGCGTCCAGGTCCACGACGAACGACTTCGTTTCCACGCTGCCCCCGCAGCCGAAGCCCATCTCGAAGTCGTTCCAGGCGAGCGGCGCGTTCTTCGTCACCACGCGCACATGCATCGCCTCCAGTACGACGGTGGCCTTCCCTGTGCCCTGCACGGTCAGCGCGAGCATCTGCTGTCCGCCGGCGACCCCGCCGAGCGCGGTGACCCACCCACGCGCCTCAGACTCGTTCGGCGGCGGCGGCACCTGCTCGGCCTTCTGGTTCACCAGGTAGTGCTGGCTGCACGGGTCTTCCCACTTGTACGGGTTGGCCGCGACCGTGGGCGCGGAGGCGCCGTCCTCGTCCACGGCGTCCGGAGCCGCCCCGGCCCCACTGCCTGGCTGCGCGGAGGTGGAGTTGGAGTTGGAGGCCGTCGGGGTGCTGTCCCCCGAGACGGCCGGCGAGACCGGCTCCCCCTTCGAGCCCGGCGATTCACCGGAATCACCGGAACCGGCGGCGACGGACTCCGGAGCGGCGGCCCCCACGGACTGCTTCCGCCCCTGACCGTCATCGCCCCCGCCGGGCACAAGGTTCACCACGAGCGCGGCCGACACCACGGCAGCGGCGACGGCGACACCGGCAAGGACGACGGTACGGCGACGCCGCGGCACGGGCACCACAGACGCCACAGGCGCGTCCGGCCCGACGCCACGCTCGCCCGCCGGGAGAGCCCCGTCCTCCGGCCCAACTCCCACTCCGGCCCCGGGCTCGGAGTCAACTCCGGCCCCGCCAACCGGTTCAGCAGTCGGTTCGGCAATCGCGGACGCCGCCCCGGCCCCCGCCCCGGCGGGGGCCGGCCCCCCGACACCCTTCTGCCCCCGCCGGGCATCGGCCAGCACCCAGCGCCGATGCAGCTCCACCAGTTCGTCGGGGGTGGCCTTGCACACCCGGGCCAACCGTTCCACGGGTGCGTAGTCCGTCGGTACGGCGTCCCCGTTGACGTACCGGTGAAGGGTCGACGCGCTCATGTGGAGCCGCTTCCCCAGCACTCCGTAACTGAGCCCGGAGCGCTGCTTCAACTGTCCCAGCAGCTCCGAGAACTCGTCCCCCGCCACCGTTCCTCACTTCCCCGCGTCCCAGATACGCGTTCCAGGGGAACAGTATTCCCCCAGGTCAGAGCCCTGCGAGCGTTCCAGCATCCCGGATACCCCGGCGGCCGTGGCGGCTGGGACGGATCGCCGCACAAGCTGTGGTCATCCAAGCACGCCGCTCCCGGCACCCGGTCGACCGGCCTGCATCCACACCCGTTCCACATCAGGGGGATCCACCATGTCCGCACGCAACTCCCGCACCCGTATGCTCGCCGCCGCCGCGATCACGGTCGTCACGCTGACGCTGGCGGCATGCAACAACGGAGAGGGCGTCAAGGACGAGGGCGCCTCGGCGATCTCCTCGGCCACGGACTCGCCCGTCACGACCGCCAAGCCGTCGCCCTCGCCGACCAAGGAGAACGAGGGAACGTCCACGGGAGCCGACCAGGCCGCCGACGGCACGACGGACGCCACGAAGGCCCCGGACTCCGCGGGCTCGACGGGCTCCACGGGTTCAAAGGACTCCGCAGGCACCTCGGGCTCCTCGGGCACCTCGGGCTCGAAGGACTCGGTCCCCACCTCCGCCCGCTGCACCAGCACCACCACCCGTACGACCGCCACAGAGGTCTCCCGCCCCCTGAACCACATGCTCCTCACCGTCACCAACACCGGCTCGGGCAACTGCAACCTCATCGGCTACCCGGCAGTCCGCTTCACCGACGCCCAGTCGGTCCCGCCGGCCTTCGAGGACTCCAAGCCGCAGGCAGTGGTCACCCTGGCCCCCGGCGAGTCGGGCTACGCGAGCGTGCTCCTGTCGAGCGCGGACGGCAGCGGCTCCAACGGCTACACGGCCAAGACCCTCGCCGTCCTCCTGAACAACAGCACGGGAGACGCGGCCCACCCCTCGCTCCCCGCGAAGGGCGTGTGGATCGACGACACGATCACCGTCACGTACTGGCAGTCGGTCATGGCGGACGCCCTCGCCTGGTGACTCGGGGAGTTGAGGAGGCAGGGGCTCGCCGGCCGGAGGCCAGCCCCGCCCCCAACCGCCGCAGCCCCTCCTCGATCTCCTCCGGTGTCTGCGTCACGAAGCACAGCCGCAGCGTCGGCCGGTCGGGCTCGGCCGCGTAGAACGGCACACCGGGGACGTACGCCACCTCCTGCCGCAGCACCGCCGGGTCAGGAGCCAAGCCTGGTCAGAGGGCCAGGCCGGGGGCCCGTCCGGCCGTCCTCGCCAGTGGCCCCCGCTTCCCACTCGCACCACACCACCTTCCCGGGGTCCCGCTCCGCCACCCCCCACTTGTCGCTGAGCGCGGCGACGAGCAGCAGCCCCCGCCCGCCCTCATCCGCGTCGTCCGCGATCCGCGGGGCACCGGGCCCGCCGTCGTGCACCTCAACCCGCAGTACGTCCCCCTCGTACCGCAGACACAGCTGGAACCCCCGTCCGGGCGGCACCCCGTGCACCAACGCGTTGGTGGCGAGCTCACTCACGCACAGCAACACGTCGTCGGTGCGGTCGGCCTGGGCCAATCCCCAGTCGGCCAGCGCCTCGCAGGTGAACCGCCTGGCAGCGGGAACGGATCGGCGGTCGCGACGGTAGAAGCGCTCGCGCTGACAAGGCAGTTGGGTTGTCTCGTTCACGGGACGAATGTCGCGCAAAGTCACTACCGTGGATCAGTGAGTAAACCCGTACTCAGAATTTGTACGGGTTCGGACGGGTCGGTACGGGCGCCTGTGGGGGAGTTAGTCCGGCATGAACGCCAAGAAGCAGCCACGGAAGAAGAACCTCTCCGCCATGCGGATGGTCGGCGCGCAGATGCAGACCGCCCGCAGGGCGGCGGGCTACACCCAGCGCACCCTCGGCGAGGCGGTCCTCGCCGACGAGGAGTCGATCGCGTCGATCGAGCAGGGCAGAAGGCCGCTCCTGCCGGACCTCGCCGAGACCCTGGACCAACTCCTCGACACGAAGGGGCTGTTGCTGGCCGGGGTCACGAACATGCCGGAGATCGACCAGTTCCCGCTGTTCGCCGAGCAGTACATGCTGCACGAGCGCGAGGCCATCGCGCTGTCCTGGTTCGACAACGCCGTCGTACCCGGTCTCCTCCAGACCGAGGCGTACGCCCGCGCCGTCCTGCGCGAGCGCATCCCGGCGTTCGACGAGGACGAGATCGAGACCAAGACGGCGGCCCGCGTGGAACGCCAGGAGATCCTGCACCGCAAGTGTCCGCCGACGCTGAGCTTCATCGTGTGGGAGCCGGTGCTCCACCTCGGCGTCGGCGGCTCGAAAACCCGCCGCGACCAGCTCCGCCACCTGCGCGAGCGCGCCGAACTCCCCGGCCTGGCCCTCCAGTTCCTGCCGATGAACACGCCCTCGCACGCCGGCCTGGACGGCCCTTTCACCCTCCTGGAGACACCCGACCACCAGCACCTCACCTACACCGAGAGCCAACGCGGCAGCCAGTGGGTTTCGGACCCCGACGAGGTGTCCATCCTGGCGCGCAAATATGCGATGCTGCGGTCACAGGCCCTGTCTCCCCAGGAGTCGAAGGGCCTGCTAGACCGTCTGCTAGGAGACAAATGAGCACCGCACTTGAGTGGTTCAAGTCGAGCTACAGCGGCGACGAGGGCGGCCAGTGCCTCGAAGTCGCCTACGCCTGGCGCAAGTCCAGCTACAGCGGCAGCGAAGGCGGCCAGTGCGTAGAGGTCGCCACCTGCCCCCACGCCATCCACATCCGCGACTCCAAGAACCCGGAGGACGGCCCCACCTTCACCGCCTCACCGGAAGCCTGGTCGGCCTTCACCGCGCACGTCTCCCGCTGAGACGCTTGCCGTCACGGCGGTTCAACGCGACGGCAACCGGAAGATCGTCTCCGCCCTCGGCAGCACCGCGGCGTAAGCCTTCCTAAGCCCCCGAACCGACGGCGAAAGCGGCAACGCCCGCCTCGCCGTCACCAGGTGAAGGCGGCTCCTGCGCACCTCAGCACAGCCGCTGCGCAACCTCGGTGGCCCAGTACGTCAGGATGTTCCGCGCCCCGGCCCGCTTGATCCCCGTCAGCGACTCCAGGATGGCCTTGTCCCGGTCGATCCAGCCCTTCTCGGCGGCGGCCTCGATCATCGAGTACTCGCCGGAGATCTGGTAGGCGGCCACGGGCAGGTCCACGGCGTCCGCGACGCGCGCGAGGATGTCCAGGTAGGGCCCCGCCGGCTTCACCATCACCATGTCGGCGCCCTCTTCGAGGTCGAGCGCCAGCTCCCGCAGGGCTTCCCGGGCGTTCGCCGGATCCTGCTGGTACGTCTTGCGGTCACCCTTGAGCGAGGAGCCCACGGCCTCCCGGAAGGGGCCGTAGAAGGCGGAGGAGTACTTGACGGTGTAGGCGAGGATCGCGACGTCCTCCCGGCCGATCTGGTCGAGGGCGTCACGGACGACGCCGATCTGGCCGTCCATCATCCCGCTGGGGCCCACCACATGGGCTCCCGCGTCCGCCTGCACCTGCGCCATCTCGGCGTACCGCTCAAGGGTGGCGTCGTTGTCCACACGGCCCTCGGCGTCGAGCACCCCGCAGTGACCGTGGTCGGTGGTCTCGTCCAGACAAAGGTCGGACATGACCAGCAGCTCGTCACCGACCTCGGCCCGCACATCACGCAACGCCACCTGAAGGATCCCGTCCGGATCGGTGCCCGGCGTACCGACCGCGTCCTTCTTCGAGTCCTCGGGCACCCCGAAGAGCATGATCCCGGAGATCCCGGCAGCCACCGCGTCCGCGGCCGCCTTCTTCAGGCTGTCCCGGGTGTGCTGCACGACGCCCGGCATAGCCGCGATCGGCACGGGCTCGCCGATACCTTCCCGCACGAAGGCCGGAAGGATGAAGTCAGCGGGATGCAGCCGAGTCTCGGCGACCATGCGCCGCATGGCCACATTGGTCCGCAGACGCCGCGGCCGCGTACCGGGAAAGGATCCGTACGTCGTCATACACCTACGCTACGCCCGCCCCCACACCCCCTTTGCCGACGAGCCGTCGGCGCCAACAGCCACCCACTCCCCACCGCCCCGGGACCAGGGTCCACCACAGCAAGCCCCCGAACCGGATGACCAGCCAGGCTGAGACCCCCAAGGGCCCCAAGGGGGCCTCGTCCTCAAACACCGCACGGGCCGGAAGACCATCCCTGGCCGGAACTGATGCGGAAAGCCGCCCACCGGCGGAAGGGGCCGGGGGCCGGTACATCAAATGCCCGTCGCGTACGTTCGCGTCACCGGACCCGTCTCCACTCAGCCGACGTCTGATCCGGCGGCGACGGGCGGATGTACCGGCCCCCGGCCCCGACCCGAGGACGGCCCCGCATGCGACCCACCCAGCACGGGTCCATGCTGGAAAGAGGGCCCGAGAACAGGGCCCGAGAACAGAGCCCCCGAACAACACCCCACAACACCAATCCGCACCGAGGACCCCGACGGCCCCGCTCCCGCCGCGTGCAGCGGCCCGGCACACCACAGGCCGGCAAACCCGCACCCGCACACGCACACACACGCCCCCGCACACGACGCCCGAACAGAACCGCCGCCGACCCTCCCCGCGCCGCCCGACCGCCCCGCCCGGCCCGCGCTCAAGGAGGACGCGATGACCGCCCCCGCCCCGCACCACCCTCACGCCACCCCCGACCTCTTCGCCCTGTCCGACATCCGCGGCCCGGTGCTACGCCCGGGCGACCCGGACTACGCCGACGAGGTCACCGGCTTCAACCTGGCCGCCCGCCACACCCCCGACCTGGTCGTCGGCGCGACCGGTACCGACGACGTCGTGGCCGCGCTGCGCTGGGCGGCCGCCACCGGCACCCCCGTCGCCGTACAGGCCACCGGTCACGGCGCGAACTTCCCCGTCGAGAATGGCCTGTTGATCAACACCGCCCGTATGACGGACGTACGCGTCGACGCGACCGAGCGCACCGCGAGGGTCGCCGCGGGAGCGAAGTGGCGCCAGGTCCTGGAGGCGGCCGCACCGCACGGACTGGCGGCCCTGAACGGCTCGTCCACGGACGTCGGTGTCGTCGGCTACACGCTGGGCGGGGGCCTTCCGGTGCTCGGCCGGGCGTACGGCTACGCGGCCGACCACGTCCGCTCCTTCCAGGTCGTCACGCCCGACGGAACGCTCCACGAGACGGACGCCGACCACGAACCCGAGCTCTTCTGGGCGCTGCGCGGCGGCAAGGGCAACGTCGGCGTGGTGACGGAACTGGTCTGCGACCTGCTCCCGCTCTCCCGCGTCCTCGGCGGCGGAATCTACTGCCCCGGCGAACACGCGGAGGCCCTGCTGAACGCCTACACCGCCTGGACCCCGACCCTGCCCCCGCAGATGTGCACGGCGTTCACGATCCTGCGCCTGCCCCCGCTCCCGGAGATCCCCGAACCCCTGCGCGGCGGCTTCTGGGCCCGGGTCGCGGCCATCTGGACCGGTGACCCGGCGGAGGGCGAACGCCTGCTGGCCCCGATCCGCGAGGCGGCGCCGGTGGTCGTCGACACGGTGGCGGAGATGGACTACACGGCCGTGGACCAGGTCTACGCGGAGCCGCAGGACCCGCTCCCCGCAAGGGAGTCGTGCGCCCTGCTGCGCGACCTGACCCCCGACGCCGTACGGACCTTCCTGGACCACGTGGGCCCGGCAGCCCCCGCCGACTACCCGCTCCTGCTCGTCGAGTTGCGTCACATGGGCGGCGAACTGGCCCGCCCCGCCGCCGTCGAGGACGCGGTCTGCGCACGTGACGCGGCGTACCTGCTGGAGACGGTCGGTGTGCTGGCGGGACCTGAGGCCGCCGCGGCGGTCGAGACGGCCACGATCGCGCTGAACGCCGCGATGGCGCCGTACGGCACGGGCAGGACCATGGTCAACATCCATGGCGTCCCCGGAGACGAGACCGACCGCGCCCGCGCCTGGACCCCCGAGGTCTACACCCGCCTCCGCGCCGCCAAGGCCACCTACGACCCGGCGAACCTCCTGCGCTTCGGCCACGCGGTGAGGCCCGCAGCCGCATGAGCGCGAACGCAGTGACGCCCACAGCCGCACGAGTACGAACGCAGTGACGCCCACAGCCGCATGAGTACGAACGCAGTGACGCCCACAGCCGGCATGGGCGCAAACACAGGAACGCCCACAGCCGCATGAGCGCGAACACAGGAACGCCCACAGCCGGCATGAGCGCGAACGCAGGGACGCCCGCAGCCGCACAAGCAGCTACGGGCGCCCACCACACGTAAAACGTGATTACGTCGTACGCCGCCGCCGAGACCCCGGCCGCCGCTCGCTGGGCCGGGTGACGGGATCCCCCGCCTCCGTGGCCGCCGCGCGACGCCGCAGCCCGAAGTCCGCGAGCGCCTCGGCCAGCTTGAGCGCAGACGGCTCGGGAGCCATCACGTCGACCCGCAGGCCGTGCTCCTCGGCCGTCTTCGCGGTGGCGGGCCCGATACAGGCGATCACCGTCACGTTGTGCGGCTTGCCCGCGATACCGACCAGGTTCCGGACGGTGGAGGACGAGGTGAAGAGCACGGCGTCGAAACCGCCGCCCTTGATCGCCTCGCGCGTCTCGACCGGCGGCGGGGACGCCCGCACGGTCCGGTAGGCCGTGACGTCGTCGACCTCCCAGCCCAGCTCGATGAGCCCCGCGACCAGCGTCTCGGTGGCGATGTCGGCCCGCGGCAGGAACACCCGGTCGATCGGATCGAACACCGGGTCGTACGGCGGCCAGTCCTCCAGCAGCCCGGCGGCGGACTGCTCCCCGCTCGGCACCAGGTCCGGCTTCACGCCGAAGGCGACCAGCGCCTTGGCCGTCTGCTCGCCCACCGCCGCCACCTTGATGCCGGCGAAGGCACGCGCGTCGAGCCCGTACTCCTCGAACTTCTCCCGCACCGCCTTCACCGCGTTCACCGAGGTGAAGGCGATCCACTCGTAGCGGCCGGTGACAAGGCCCTTGACCGCGCGCTCCATCTGCTGGGGCGTCCGCGGCGGTTCGACGGCGATCGTCGGCACCTCGTGCGGCACGGCCCCGTACGACCGCAGCTGGTCGGAGAGCGAGACCGCCTGCTCCTTCGTGCGCGGCACGAGGACCTTCCAGCCGAACAGCGGCTTGGACTCGAACCACGACAACTGGTCGCGCTGGGCGGCGGCGGAACGCTCACCGACCACGGCTATCACCGGGCGGTGACCCTCCGGAGAAGGCAGCACCTTCGCCTGCTTCAGCGTCAGCGCGATGGTCCCGAGGGTGGCGGCCCACGTCCGCTGACGGGTCGTCGTACCGGCGATGGTGACGGTCATCGGCGTATCGGGCTTACGGCCCGCGGCCACCAGCTCACCCGCAGCCGCACCGACCGAGTCGAGCGTCGAGGAGACGACGACCGTCCCATCCGACGCCCCGACCTCGGTCCAGCACCGGTCGGAGGCCGTCCGCGCGTCGACGAACCGCACATCCGCACCCTGCGCGTCCCGCAGCGGCACACCCGCGTAGGCGGGCACACCGACGGCGGCCGCGATGCCGGGTACGACCTCGAACGTAATACCCGCGGCAACGCAGGCGAGCATTTCCTCCGCGGCGTACGTATCTAGTCCTGGGTCCCCGGACACCGCACGCACGACCCGCTTGCCGCCCCGTGCGGCCGTCATGACAAGATTGGCAGCGTCCCTCAACAGGGGGTCACCAACGGTTGTTGACGAACCGTCAACAACCGTTAGCTGAGGCGTGCCTGTACCCGAGTACGCACTCACAGAAGAAGGCGTGCCCACGGGCGACGCATGGGTACCTGTACCAGTTTCGGTATCCGTATTCAGTACGGCGACGCCCGGTCTGGCGTGTGCGCGGACGACGTCGAGCACCTCGTGCTCGGCGACGAGAACATCCGCGTTCGCCAGCGCCTCGACGGCGCGCAGTGTCAGTAGTCCCGGATCCCCGGGTCCGGCACCAAGGAAGGTGACGTGCCCGTGTTCCGGACCGGCGGGAAGGTTGGTGGGGCTCACTGTGCTCGCTCCCCCATCAGACCGGCCGCGCCCTTGGCAAGCATCTCGGCAGCGAGTTCACGGCCGAGCGCCATTGCTTGGTCGTACGTCTCGGGCACGGGACCGGTGGTGGACAACTGCACCAGCGTCGAGCCGTCGGTCGTGCCGACGACGCCGCGCAGGCGCATTTCCTTGACAATCTGCCCGTCGGCCAACAGGTCGGCGAACGCACCCACAGGTGCGCTGCAGCCGGCCTCCAGGGCGGCGAGCAGGGACCGTTCGGCGGTCACGGCGGCCCGGCTGAGCGGGTCGTCGAGTTCGCCGAGCGCTGCGACGAGGTCCGCGTTGTCCGCGGCACACTCGATCGCCAGTGCCCCCTGGCCGGGGGCGGGCAAAACTGTGTCGACGGACAGGAAGTCCGTCACTTCCTCGATCCGGCCGAGGCGACCGAGTCCGGCGGCGGCGAGCACGACGGCGTCCAGCTCACCCTTGTGCACATACCCGATCCGGGTGTCGACGTTCCCCCGGATCGCGACCGTCTCGATCGTCATCCCGTGATTGCGCGCGTACGCGTTCAACTGGGCCATCCGGCGCGGCGAACCGGTACCGATCCGCGCCCCGTCCCCCAGCTGCGCGAAGGTGAGGCCGTCGCGGGCGACGAGCACGTCACGCGGGTCCTCGCGCAGCGGTACGGCTGCCAGCGCCAGGTCGTCGGGCTGCCCGGTCGGCAGATCCTTGAGGGAGTGCACGGCGAAGTCGACGTCTTTGGCGAGCAGCGCGTCGCGCAGCGCGGTCACGAACACCCCCGTGCCGCCGATCTGCGCGAGGTTCTCGCGGGAGGTGTCGCCGTACGTCGTGATCTCCACGAGCTCGACCGGCCGTCCGGTCACCTGACTCACGGCGTCCGCCACCTGCCCGGACTGGGCCATGGCGAGTTTGCTCCGCCTGGTCCCCAGCCTCAAAGCCTGCTTATTCATGCTCGCCCTCGGTTCTCGGCGTTCTCTGTGTTCTCTGCGTGCTGGGCGTTTTCGCTGCTGCTGCTGTCGCTCTCCTCGGCCCGAGAGACGGAGGCGACCGTCTCGGGGTCCAGGTCGAACAGGGTCCGCAGCGCGTCCGCGTACCCGGCGCCGCCGGGTTCCGCGGCCAGCTGCTTGACCCGTACGGTCGGCGCGTGCAGCAGCTTGTCCACCACGCGCCGTACGGTCTGGGTGATCTCTCCGCGCTGCTTCTCGTCGAGGCCGGGCAGGCGTCCGTCCAGCCGCGCGATCTCGCCCGCGACGACATCGGCGGCCATGGTCCGCAGCGCGACGACGGTGGGGGTGATGTGCGCGGCCCGCAGGGCGGCACCGAAGGCGGCCACCTCGTCGGAGACGATCCGTTTCACCTGGTCCACGTCGGCGGCCATCGGCGCGTCCGCGGACGCGTCGGCGAGGGACTCGATGTCGACGAGCCGCACCCCGAGCAGCCGGTGCACGGCCGCGTCGATGTCACGGGGCATCGCCAGGTCGAGGAGCGAGAGGACGGGAGCGGGCCGGGGGATCTCGGCGACGGGCTCGGGCTTACGACGCTCGGGCACCCGGCCCACGGTGGCGGCCGCCACGGCCAGCGCGGCGATGGCGTCGGCGTCACCCTCCGGGTCGAACAGAGCCGCGAACCCGGCGGCGCTGTCCTGCGCGGCACCGGAACCGGTGACCACCGTGCGCTGCGCCCGGCCCGCCACATCGCCCTTGTCCACCCAGGCCGCGTGCTGTTCCAGCTCGGCCGCTCCCATCCCGGCGACGGCAGCCTCACCCAGCACGGAGAACCCGGCGGTGGTCTGCACGGCGGACAGGTCGAGCGGGCAGCCTTCGTCGGTCCCGACACTCGTCTGCGGAAGGGCGTCCCGTACGGCGCCCGAAGCGGTCGTACGACCGGAATCGGCACCCGATACGGACGGCGTACGACCGGAGTCGGCGCCCGGGACAGCGGTCCGACCGGAGTCGCCCGCCATCGAAGAGCGAGAGCCGGCATCCGCACCGGGGACCACGTGCTCCGTCGTACGCCCCTCGATCGCGGCGGCGACGGACTCGGCCGACAGGACGAGCCCCGTCGCCCCCGTACAGGAAACGGCGACATCGGCTCGTGCCAGTTCGAACGGCACCGAGTTGATCGGTACCGCGCGGGCCAGCACGCCCGTTTCGTCGTTGTCGCTGAGACGTTGTCCATACTGCTCTCCGAGCAGTTGGGCGAGGCGCTCGGCGCGGTCCAGCGTGCGGTTGGCGACGACGACCTCGGCGACCCCGGCACGCGCCAAAGTCGCGGCGGCCAGCGAGGACATGGAGCCGGCGCCGAGGACCAGCGCCCGCTTGCCCCTGAGCCAGGCGTCGACCGGGACGCCGGACGCCAGCTGCTCCAGGCCGAAGGTGACCAGGGACTGGCCGGCGCGGTCGATACCGGTCTCGGAGTGGGCGCGCTTGCCGACCCGCAGGGCCTGCTGGAACAGGTCGTTCAGCAGCCGGCCCGCGGTCTGCAGTTCCTGCCCGGTGGCGAGGGCGTCCTTGATCTGGCCGAGGATCTGGCCCTCGCCCACGACCATCGAGTCGAGGCCGCAGGCCACCGAGAACAGATGGTGGACGGCCCGGTCCTCGTAGTGCACATACAAGTAAGGAGTGAGCTCGTCCAGGCCGACCCCGCTGTGCTGGGCGAGGAGCGTGGACAGCTCGGCGACGCCCGCGTGGAACTTGTCCACGTCGGCGTACAGCTCGATCCGGTTGCAGGTCGCGAGTACGGCGGCCTCGCTGGCCGGCTCGGCGGCGAGGGTGTCCTGCAACAGCTTGACCTGCGCGTCGGCGGACAGCGTGGCCCGCTCCAGGACGCTGACCGGAGCGCTGCGGTGACTCAGCCCCACGACGAGGAGACTCATGCCGGCATCACGGCGGGGACATCCCCGTCAGGCCCTTTGCCGGTGTTCTCCGGAGTGGCCGGGTGCAGGGCGGCGGCCTGCGCCTCGGCCTCCTCGCCGGCCTTGCGCTGCTCGTGGAAGGCGAGGATCTGCAGCTCGATGGAGAGATCGACCTTGCGTACGTCGACACCGTCAGGGACGGCCAGAACGGTCGGCGCGAAGTTGAGGATGGAGGTGACACCTGCGGCGACGAGCCGGTCGCAGACCGCCTGGGCGACGCCCGGCGGGGTGGTGATGACCCCGATGGAGACGCCGTTCTCGTCGATGATCTTCTCCAGGCCGTCGCTGTGCTGCACGGCGATCCCAGCGACCTGCTTGCCCGACATCTCGGGATCGGCGTCGATCAGCGCGGCCACCCGGAACCCACGGGAGGCAAACCCACCGTAGTTTGCCAGCGCGGCGCCGAGATTACCGATACCGACGATCACGACCGGCCAGTCCTGGGTCAGGCCCAGCTCGCGGGAGATCTGGTACACGAGATATTCAACGTCGTATCCCACACCACGCGTCCCGTAGGAGCCGAGGTAGGAGAAGTCTTTACGCAACTTTGCGGAGTTGACCCCGGCGGCGGCCGCGAGCTCCTCGGAGGAGACCGTGGGTACCGAGCGCTCCGACAGTGCGGTGAGGGCTCGGAGGTACAGCGGAAGCCGGGCGACGGTGGCCTCGGGAATCCCTCGGCTGCGGGTCGCCGGTCGGTGAGTTCGGCCAGTTGCCACGGTGCTCCTGCGGGTAGCGCGGGGCTGCAGGCGGTCACACGTACCTAGACCGCCCCGTCGAATGCAGGCTATGTCTTTGTGAACGCGTGCACAAAGATGGTGTCCGATTTGCCCGGCCAACGTGACCGGGGTCACGCACGCCCGGCACACAGGTATGAAACCGGCGCGCAGGCAGTTTCGATCCTCGCCTGAAGGGGGCAAAACCGCACACTCTCCTCAACGCATCCCGCCCCCGAGACCAATCGCCGTCGATCCTAGGCGACTTTCCGGACCAGTTGGACTACGCAGTCAGGCCACGATGCGGTCACGCCCGCCCTCCTTCACTATGTGAGGGCTTTGCGAAGGCGCTCCTCGTTCACCCGCCAGAACGTGTGCTGCGCGCCGTCGACCAGCACAACCGGGATCTGCTCCCAGTACTCGCGGTACAGCGCCTCGTCCGTGCTGATGTCCTTCTGCTCCCAGACCACCCCGAGCTCACCGCAGACCCTCGCGACCACCTCCTGTGCGTCATCACACAGATGACACCCGGGTTTCCGAATGAGAGTGACCACCCGCGCCTCTCCAGCAGTGCCGGCAGCCACCGCCTCGGCCTCCCTCTCCGTACGACGCCCACGGCGCCGGAACATGGAACTCATACAGCCATTCTCCCGCCCCGACACACCGCCCGGATCGATTCTTTAACGGCTCGGTCGCGGAGAGTTCACAGCCTCGAATCCTCGCGACTCCGGAACCACCGAACAAACTGGCTATGCTCACGACATGGCCGCTCTCGGATGGCTCACTCCCCGTAGGCGCTCCGCCACCGCGCGGAGCGTGTTGGCAGGCGAGGCCTCGGCTGAGGCAGCGCGCAAAACCTCCCAGGAGCTGGAGGAATTCGCGCAAGCCGCGCCTGGCGTCCCTGCCGACGAACCGGACTTTCCGGTGCTCGGCGACGACAAGGCAGCCGCCTTCTTCGATCTCGACAACACCGTGATGCAGGGCGCCGCGATCTTCCACTTCGGCCGCGGGCTGCACAAGCGGAAGTTCTTCGAGACCCGCGATCTGGCCCGGTTCGCCTGGCAGCAGGCGTGGTTCAGGCTGGCCGGCGTCGAGGACCCGGAGCACATGCAGGAGGCCCGCGACTCGGCCCTGTCGATCGTCAAGGGCCACCGCGTCGCCGAGTTGATGTCCATCGGCGAGGAGATCTACGACGAGTACATGGCGGAGCGGATCTGGCCCGGCACCCGCGCGCTGGCCGAGGCACACCTGGCCGCCGGCCAGAAGGTGTGGCTGGTCACAGCCGCCCCCGTCGAGATCGCCACGGTCATCGCCCGCCGCCTCGGCCTGACCGGCGCCCTGGGCACGGTCGCCGAATCCGTCAACGGCGTCTACACGGGCAAGCTGGTCGGCGAGCCGCTGCACGGCCCCGCGAAAGCAGAAGCGGTACGCGCCCTGGCCGCCGCCGAGGGCCTGGACCTCTCCCGCTGCGCCGCCTACAGCGACTCCCACAACGACATCCCCATGCTCTCCCTGGTCGGCCACCCCTACGCCATCAACCCCGACACCAAGCTCCGCAAGCACGCCCGCAAACTGGAATGGCGCCTACGCGACTACCGCACAGCCCGCAGAGCCGCCAAGGTAGGCATCCCGGCCGCAGCAGGAGTAGGCGCGGTAGCAGGCGGCACAGCAGCAGCAATCGCCCTACACCGCCGCCGCCGCTAACGCCCATTCCGGGGTCCCACCACTCAGCCCACCCCGGGTCACCCCGAGCCCGACGCCCGACGCCCGACGCCCGACGCCCGACGACGAGGCACGACCACCCCGCCCCCCACCAATAGGGACCCCGGCGGTTGAGAACGAGGGGCGCCACCCCGATGCCCCACCCACGGGGGGGGCAGCTTCCGCGCCCCGGCCGGGCGAGAGATCTTCAGCCCGTCCGGTGCTCGAGGACGAGACGGCGCCATCGCCAACCCCCACCCACCCACGGGGACGGCGTAATCAGCTCCGGCCGACGCTAGAGGCCTTCAGCCCGTCCGGCCTTTGAGGACGAAACGGCGCCATCCCGACCCCCCACCCACCCACGGGGACGGCGTATTCAGCTCCGGCCGGCGCTGGAGATCTTCAGCCCGTCCGGCGCTTGAGGACGAGGCCGTCCAGGCCGACAGCGGGGGTCTGGGGGCGGCAGCCCCCAGGAACAAGGGACGGGCAGGGGCGGAGGGGGCGAACAAACCCACACCCCAGCCGACCCGCTTCCGGATGCTCATGACACACCCGAAACCCGGCAATCCCACACTCCTACCCCCACAACGCCCCCGCCAGTCCCGTTAACGACAGTCGGCCACAACACGCCCCCCACCCAAACGGAACACGAACCGAAACGATCAACAAACGGTCACTGTCCGGCACTTGAATCGGCGTCAACAAGCAACAGAAGCGACGCAACCGGTGATTTGTGCAACTCGGTGTAGCGCTGCCTGTACGAAGCGTTATTCTCCTCAGACGCAAACCGGCACCCCTATATAGCTACGACGGGTGAACGGTTCCGCACTGAACGTGATGGAAGCTCTGCCTCTGGGAGTCCCGTGTACTCACACGTCGGGGTTGACGCCTCGGGCCTGGCTACGCTGCGCGCAACGGTCCTCGACCGCTTGCGCGGCTTCGTCCCCACCGCGTACGCCGTCCCCGCCTTCGCCGGCCCCGCGCCCGTCGGCCCTTGTTACGCCCTGGCCGACGGAAGCGCGGCGGTCGGCAGACGGGGCCGCTCGAGCTCACCCACCACCGCCCGCCGCCCGGCCGCAGACAGCGACAGCGCCCGGATGATGGAACTCGTAGAGCGCGCCCAAGCGGGCGAGGCCGATGCGTTCGGCCGTCTCTACGACCAGTACAGCGACACCGTGTACCGCTACATCTACTACCGCGTCGGCGGAAAGGCGACCGCGGAAGACCTCACCAGCGAGACGTTCCTGCGCGCCCTGCGCCGCATCGGAACCTTCACCTGGCAGGGCCGCGACTTCGGCGCCTGGCTGGTGACCATCGCCCGCAACCTGGTCGCCGACCACTTCAAGTCCAGCCGCTTCCGGCTGGAAGTGACCACCGGCGAGATGCTCGACGCGAACGAGGTCGAGCGAAGCCCCGAGGACGCCGTCCTGGAGTCGTTGTCGAACACGGCACTGCTGGACGCCGTACGACGGCTCAATCCCCAGCAGCAGGAGTGCGTCACCCTGCGCTTCCTCCAGGGGCTCTCGGTCGCCGAGACAGCCCGCGTGATGGGCAAGAACGAGGGCGCGATCAAGACCCTCCAGTACCGGGCGGTGCGCACCCTGGCCCGGCTCCTTCCGGACGACGCCCGCTGAGCGCCGTACACCGCACAAACGCCATCGGTTCGGGCTGGACCGCAACCCTCGGGTTGGAAGCCCCCCTCCTTATGGGTGGGGGAGCGGAGTCATAGTGATCCCACACGCTCAGCGACGCTCAACTCACCGTCCGTAAAAGTCTGTTGACTTCGCGGTCCGATCATCCGTCGTCCGTAACCCAAGTGCCGCGACGCTCGTTGTGCGGGATACAGGCTCCCTGTGGTCACTCCCCGGCCACCACCGGTCACTCGATCGTGTGGATGTGGTCAGGGAGTGCAACCCTCAGGACCCCCTGGGGAGTCGACCGTCATGATGAGAGGAGGTGCCGCCAGTGATCGCGAACGTATCGGCACACCGGCGGGCGAACGCCTTCGCCCTGGCCCTGGAGGAGCATTCCGACCAGGGCACGGCGGCCGAGCAGCCCGATGGATCGGCACCGTCCCCGGCTGCTGCGGAACAGACCGATCAGGGCCTGCTGTTGGCTCTGGCCACCGGTCTCGGCGAGCTGCCCAAACCGGAGCTCGACCCCGAGGTCAAAGTCGTGCAGCGAGCCCAGCTCGTCGCCGCGATGGAGGCCATGCTGCTGGAGGGCACCGCCGCGGGAGGCCAGGGCCCGGGCCCTTCGGTGCCCGAGCAGCGGTCCCGCCGGGGCCGGGGCACGCACCGGGCGACCGGGCTCGGGAAGTTGCGACCGCGTTCCCGGCTGTCGAAGGGGCTCGCCGCGGGCGGGCTCACCGTGGGTGTGGCCGCGGGAGCCTTCGGCGGCGTGGCCGCTGCCAGCTCCGACGCCCTCCCCGGTGACTCGCTCTACGGGCTGAAGCGCGGCATGGAGGACATCAAGCTGGGCCTGGCCCATGGAGAGAGTGACCGGGGCGAGCTCTATCTCGACCAGGCCTCGACCCGGCTCAGCGAGGCCCGCCGGCTGATGGAGCGCGGCCGGTCCGGGCAGCTCGACCACGAGTCCCTGGGCGAGATCCGCCGCGCCCTGTCGGGCATGCAGCATGACGCGGCCGAAGGCCACCGACTGCTGCACGAGGCGTATGAGCGGGACGGCTCACTCGGCCCCATCCAGGCCCTGTCCGCCTTCTCGCAGTCCCACCGCGAAGCCTGGGGCGCACTGCGCGACCGGCTGCCCGTGCAGCTCGGCGATGTCAGTGACCAGGTCTCGTCGGTGTTCGACGCCATAGACGAAGAGGTCGACCCGCTGCGCTCGCTGCTGCCACAGCCGCCCGCGCCGGAGGGCACGGGCCGCCACCGCGGCTCGAGCTCCGACTCCACCGCCTCCTCCGGTACGGACCGGCCGGCACCCAGCGCCACCAGCGGCAGCGGCTCGTCCGGCAGCAGCCAGAGCAGCGGCAAACCCAAGCCGTCCACCTCGGACAGTGAGGACGACGGCCTGCTCGGCGGCAACACGGGCGGCCTCCTGGAACCGCCCAAGGACACCACCGGCTCCGCCACGCCGTCGACGGGCACCCCGTCCACCGGTGAACCGGACGTCACCCTGCCGCCGCTCCTCCCGGGCCTGCTCCCGGGCCTGGGCATCGACAGCGAGGACGTCGACTAGAAGATCGTGGTGGGTCCGCGGGGGGGGGGGGCCCGGCCCGGCGCGGCGGCCCCCCCCGCG
>NZ_JBHXWK010000015.1:0-154287 GCF_042671685.1 Streptomyces sp. NPDC127595
CGGTGGACGGCTGGTGGCGAGTTGGTGTTCGCCGGGCGTGCGGACGCGCAGATCAAGATCCGGGGGTTCCGGGTCGAGCCGGGTGAGATCGAGGCGGTGCTGGCGGCGCACGAGGAGGTCGGTCGTGCGCTTGTCCTGGCCCGGGACGATGCCGGTGTGCGCCGCCTGGTCGCGTATGTCGTCGCCGAGCACGGTGCGGCCCTGGACCCGGTGGAGGTGCGGTCGTTCGTGGCCGGGCGGTTGCCGGGGCACATGGTGCCGGCAGCGGTGATCCCGCTCGACGCGTTCCCTGTGACCGAGAACGGCAAGCTCGACCGCTCTGCCCTCCCCGCCCCGGACTTCGCGAGCCTGACCAGCGGCCGCGGGCCCGAGACCACCGTCGAGGAGGTGTTGTGCGGGCTGTTCGCGGACAGCCTCGGACTTGAGCGGGTCGGGGCGGAGGACTCGTTCTTCGAACTCGGCGGTGACTCCCTGCTGGCGATGCGGCTCATCGCCCGGGTGCGGTCGGCGCTGGCCGCTGAGATCAGCATCCGGGAACTCTTCGAGGCCCCGACCGTCGCCGGCCTCGCCCGGCTGGTGGACCAGGGCCGCGGCGTGGCACGCATTCCGCTGACGCCTCGGGAACGCCCGGAGCGGGTGCCGCTGTCGTACGCGCAGCAGCGCATGTGGTTCCTCAACCGGCTGGAGGACGCCGGTGCGGGCGCGGCGTACAACGTGTCCATGGGCATGCGCCTGTCGGGCGAGGTGGATGTCGCGGCCTTGGAGGCCGCGCTCGGTGACCTCGCCGACCGGCACGAGACCCTGCGAACCGTCTTCCCCGAGACCGAAGGGGAGCCGCACCAGCTGATCACCGCCGACCGTCCGGTGCTGCGGGTCGACATGGTTGCGGCGACGGACCTCGAAGGGGTGGTCGCGGAAGAGACGGGTCGCGGATTCGACCTGGCCACGGACGTGCCGTGGCGGGCGCGGCTACTGGTGCTGTCACCGGTGGAGTCGGTGCTGGTGCTCGTCGCGCACCACATCGCGGTCGACGGCGTGTCGATGGGCGTGCTCGCCCGTGACCTGGGCACGGGATACACGGCCCGGGTGCGGGGTGAGGCGTCGGGGTGGGAGCCGCTGCCGGTGCAGTACGCAGACTACGCACTGTGGCAGCGCGAGGTCCTCGGCGACCTCGGCGACCCCGACAGCCGCCTCACCGGGCAGCTCGACCACTGGCGCCACGCTCTCGCGGACCTCCCCGAGGAACTGTCCCTGCCCATGGACCATCCGCGGCCGTCGGAGTCGTCCTTCCGGGGCGGTGTGGTCCCCGTGCGGACGGATGCCGAGGTGCATGCGCTCTTGTCGGAGGTGGCGCGGCGGCATGGCGTGACGATGTTCATGGTGGTGCAGGCGGCGTTGGCGGTGCTGTTGTCGAAGGTGGGCGCGGGCACGGACATTCCGCTCGGCACGGCGGTGGCGGGTCGCAATGACGCCGAGGTCGAGAGGATGGTCGGGTTCTTCGTCAACACGCTGGTGCTGCGTACGGACGTGAGTGGTGATCCGTCGTTCGTGGAGTTGCTGGGGCGGGTGCGGGAGACGGACCTGGCCGCCTACGCGCACCAGGACGTGCCGTTCGAGCGGCTGGTGGAGGACCTGAACCCGGCCCGCTCACTCTCCCGCCACCCCCTCTTCCAGGTGATGTTCAGCCTGCAGAGCGCTCCCCAGGACCAGGGTGATTGGGACTGGGACCTTCCCGGGCTGCAGGTGCACCCCATCCGGCCGGAGGAGACGGCAACTGCCCGCTTCGACCTCTCCGTTGAGCTTTCCGAACTCCGCGACGAGCAGGGGGCACCGGCCGGACTCCAGGGCGGTATCCAGTACGCCACCGACCTGTTCGATCCGGACACCGCCGAGGCCCTTGCGGTACGGCTGACCCGCGTCCTGGAGCAGGTGGCCGCGGATCCGGACGTGCGGGTCGGCGCGATCGACGTACTGTCCGCCGACGAGCGGCACCGGGTGGTGGCGGAGTGGAACGACACCGCCCGTCCGGTGCCGGAACAGTCCCTGGTCGCCCTGTTCGAGGCGCAGGTGGTGCGGTCGCCGGACGCGGTGGCGGTGGTGGCTGGGGAGACGCGACTGACGTACGCGGAGGTGAATGCGCGGGCCAATGGTCTGGCTCACCATCTCAGGGGTCAGGGCGTGGGCGTCGAGAGCCTGGTCGGTGTCCGTGCGGAGCGGTCGGCGGACCTGGTGCCCATGCTGCTCGGTGTGCTCAAGGCGGGTGCGGCGTATGTGCCGTTGGATGTCGGGCTTCCGCGATCGCGGCGGGAGGCGATCGCGGCTGAGGCGGGGGTCGTGGTGACGCTCACCGGCGGTGAGGACGTTGCCCCGGTGGTGGAGAACCCGGAGGTGAGGCCGGGGCCGGAGAACCTCGCGTATGTGATGTATACGTCTGGTTCGTCCGGGGTGCCGAAGGGTGTGGCGGTCACTCATCGCAATGTGGTGGCGTTCTGTCTGGATGCGGCGTGGCGTGCGGATGTGCTGGAGCGGGTGCTCGTGCAGGCGAACCATGCGTTCGATGCCTCGACGTATGAGTTGTGGGTGCCGTTGTTGCGTGGTGGTCGGTTGGTGGTGGCGCCGGCGGGGGAGGTGGATGCGGCGGAGCGTGGTGCTCTGGTCGCGGAGCATGGTGTGACGAATGTGCATGCGACGGCGGGGTTGTTCCGGGTGTTGGCGGAGCAGTCGCCGGAGATTTTTGCCGGGGTGCGGGAGGTGTCCACGGGCGGTGATGTGGTCTCCGCATCCGCGATCCGGACCCTGCTTGCGGCCCATCCGGGTCTGGTGGTGCGTACTACGTACGGGCCGACGGAGACGACTGCGTTCGTCACGCAGGTCCCGTTCACCGCGGGGGATGAGATACCTGCGGCGGTGCCGATCGGTCGTCCGATGGACAACACCCGTACCTATGTGCTGGATGAGTTCCTGCGTCCGGTGGCGCCGGGTGTGGCCGGTGAGTTGTATCTGGCGGGTGAGGGTGTGGCGCGTGGGTATGCGGGTCGTCCGGGGCTGAGTGCGGAGCGGTTCGTGGCCTGCCCGTTCAGTGAGTGCGGTGAACGGATGTATCGCACTGGGGACTTGGCTAGCTGGCGTGCGGATGGGGTGCTGGAGTTCGCGGGGCGGGTTGATGAGCAGGTGAAGATCCGGGGTTTCCGGATCGAGCCGGGCGAGGTCGAGGCCGTACTGAGCGCGCAGGAGTGCGTGCGTCAGGCGGCGGTGATCGCCCGGGAGGATCAGCCGGGTGTCAAGCGGCTGGTCGCCTACCTTGTCGGCGATGTGGACGAGTCCGCGCTGCGGGAGTGGGCGGCCGAGCGCCTGCCGGAGTACATGGTGCCGTCGGCGTTCGTGACGCTCGACGCGATCCCGCTGACCAGGAACGGGAAGCTGGACCGGGCTGCCCTCCCCGCCCCGGACCTGGCGGGCCGGACCACCGGCCGCGCTCCCGCCACCCCCACCGAGGAGGTGCTGTGCGGCCTGTTCGCCGAGGTCCTCGGCGTGGACCGGGTCGGGACGGAAGACTCCTTCTTCCACCTCGGCGGCGATTCGCTGCTCGCCATGCGGCTGATCGCCCGCATCCGGTCGGTGCTGGACGCCGAGGTCAGCATCCGCGACCTGTTCGCCGCACCCACGGTCCAAGGGCTGGCCCGGCTCGCCGAGACCGCCCGTGGGGCGGACCGGCGTCTGGCACTTGAGCCTCAACAGCGCCCGGACACCGTGCCGTTGTCGTTCGCGCAGCAGCGGATGTGGTTCCTCAACCGGCTGGAGGAGGCCGGCGTGGGCGCCGGCTACAACGTGCCGCTGACCCTGCGGCTCTCCGGTGACCTGGACATCGCAGCCCTGGAGCTGGCGCTGGGCGACGTAGCCGACCGGCACGAGAGCCTGCGCACCCGCTACCCCGAGACCGACGGGCTGCCCCACCAGCGGATCCTCGACGGCGAGGAGTCGCACCCCCGGCTGAAGATGCGGGAGACCACCGAAGCGGACCTGTCCGAGGCCGTCGTCGACGAACTCGGCCGGGGTTTCGACCTGGCGGAAGAGCTGCCGTGGCGGGCTTCGCTGCTGGTGCTCGCGCCGACGGAGTCGGTGTTGGTGATCGTGGCGCATCACATCGCTGTGGACGGCTGGTCCATGGGCATCCTGGCCCGGGATCTGGAGACGGCCTATGTCGCCCGGGTACGCGGTGCCGCCCCGGGGTGGGAGCCGCTGCCGGTGCAGTACGCCGACTACGCGCTGTGGCAGCGCGAGTTGCTGGGCGACCTCGACGACACGGACAGCCTGATCTCCGCCC
This sequence comes from Streptomyces sp. NPDC127595, assembly GCF_042671685.1. Taxonomy (NCBI): domain Bacteria; kingdom Bacillati; phylum Actinomycetota; class Actinomycetes; order Kitasatosporales; family Streptomycetaceae; genus Streptomyces; species Streptomyces sp. NPDC127595. The sequence goes on from NZ_JBHXWK010000015.1 coordinate 4,325, forward strand.
AGCTCGACCACTGGCGTTCGGCGCTGGCCGGGCTGCCGGAGGAGCTGGCGCTGCCGACCGATCGCCCGCGTGGGACGACGGCGTCGTTCAGCGGCGCCGATGTTCCCGTGCGGGTGGACGGCCACATCCACGCAGGACTGTCGGAGGTGGCGCGGCGGCATGGCGTGACGATGTTCATGGTGGTGCAGGCCGCGCTGGCGGTGCTGCTGTCGAAGTCGGGTGCGGGTGACGACATCCCGCTCGGCACGCCGGTGGCGGGGCGTGGCGACGCCGAGTTGGACGACCTTGTCGGGTTCTTCCTGAACACGCTGGTGCTGCGTACGGATGTCACTGGCGATCCGTCGTTCGTGGAGTTGCTGGGGCGGGTGCGGGAGACGGACCTGGCCGCCTATGCGCACCAGGATGTGCCGTTCGAGCGGCTGGTGGAGGACCTGAACCCGGCCCGCTCGCTGTCCCGGCACCCGCTGTTCCAGGTCATGCTGGCTTTCCAGAACGTTCCCGATTCCGACGCGCCCCTGGAGTTGCCGGGTCTGCGGGTGCGGCCGCTGGCCTCGGACGAGGTAGTGACGGCCAAGTTCGACCTGTCGGTCACCCTCATGGAACGGCGGGACGAGACGGGTGCACCTGCCGGGATCGAGGGCGGGATCCAGTACGCCACCGACCTGTTCGACGCAAGCACCGTGGACTCCCTCGCCCGACGCCTTGTCGCGGTGTTGGAGCAGGTGGCGGTGGATCCGGGGGTGCGGGTCGGCGCGATCGAGGTGCTGTCGGACGCGGAGCGTGGGCTGGTCCTGCACGGGTGGAATGCCACCGGTCGTGTGGTGCCCGGCGGCACGCTCGTGGAGTTGTTCGAGGCGCAGGTGGTGCGGTCGCCGGGTGCGGTGGCGGTGGTGGGGCAGGGCCGGTCGTGGACGTATGCGGAGCTGAATGCGCGGGCCAATGGTGTGGCGTACGGGCTGATCGGGCGGGGGGTTGGTCCGGAGGCGCTGATCGGCGTGCGGTTGGAGCGGTCGGCGGACCTGGTGCCCACGTTGCTTGGTGTGCTCAAGGCGGGTGCGGCGTATGTGCCGTTGGAAGTCGGGCTTCCGCAGGAGCGGTTGGCGTCGGTGGTGGCGGAGGCGGGGGTGTCGGTGGTCCTCACCGATGCCGATGTGTTTGAGCCGGTGGGTGACAACCCGGGTGTCAGGGTGTCGCCGGGTGCGTTGGCGTATGTGATGTACACGTCTGGTTCGTCCGGGGTGCCGAAGGGTGTGGCGGTCACGCACCGCAATGTGGTGGCGTTCTGCCTGGATGAGGCCTGGACGGAGGATGTGGTCGAGTGTGTGCTGTTCCAGGCGAACCATGCCTTTGACGCCTCGACGTATGAGTTGTGGGTGCCGTTGTTGCGTGGTGGTCGGTTGGTGGTGGCGCCGGCGGGGGAGGTGGATGCGGCGGAGCGTGGTGCTCTGGTCGCGGAGCATGGTGTGACGAATGTGCATGCGACGGCGGGGTTGTTCCGGGTGTTGGCGGAGCAGTCGCCGGAGATTTTTGCCGGGGTGCGGGAGGTGTCCACGGGCGGTGATGTGGTGTCCGCGTCGGCGATCCGGACCCTGCTCGGGGCCCATCCGGGTCTGGTGGTGCGTACCACCTACGGCCCCACGGAGACGACTGCGTTCGTCACGCAGGTCCCGTTCACCGCGGGGGATGAGGTGCCTGCGGCGGTGCCGATCGGTCGTCCGATGGACAACACCCGTACCTATGTGCTGGACGGCTCGCTGCGTCTCGTGCCGCCGGGTGTGGCCGGTGAGTTGTATGTCGCGGGTGAGGGTGTGGCGCGTGGTTATGCGGGTCGTCCGGGGCTGAGTGCGGAGCGGTTCGTGGCGTGCCCGTTCAGTGAGTGCGGTGAACGGATGTATCGCACTGGGGATCTGGCTCGCTGGCGTGGGGACGGTGTGCTGGAGTTCGCGGGGCGGGTTGATGAGCAGGTGAAGATCCGGGGTTTCCGGATCGAGCCGGGCGAGGTCGAGGCCGTACTGAGCGCGCAGGAGTGCGTGCGTCAGGCGGCGGTGATCGCCCGGGAGGACCAGCCCGGTGTCAAGCGCCTGGTCGCCTACCTCGTGGCGGAGACCGAGGCGGATGACGCCGACCTTCGCCGACACATCGCGGACAAGCTCCCGGAGTACATGGTCCCGGCCGCGTTCGTGACCGTGGACGCGATCCCGCTCACCAGGAACGGCAAGCTGGACCGGGCCGCCCTCCCCGCCCCGGACTTCGCGGGCCGGACCACCGGCCGCGCCCCCGCCACCCCCACTGAGGAACTCCTCTGCGGCCTGTTCGCCGAGGTCCTCGGCCTGGAACAAGTCGGCGCCGACGACTCCTTCTTCACCCTCGGCGGCGATTCGCTGCTCGCCATGCGGCTCATCGCCCGCGTCCAGGCAGTGCTGAACGCCGAGATCAACATCCGTGACGTATTCACCTCGCCCACGGTCGAGGCCATCGCCCGGCTCGTCGCCGACGGCGGGGCAGGCGGCCCCCGCCTGGCGCTGGCGGCGCGCGAGCGGCCGAGGGTCGTGCCGTTGTCGTACGCGCAGCAGCGGATGTGGTTCCTCAACCGGCTGGAGGAGGCCGGTGCCGGTGCCGGATACAACGTGCCGCTGGCGCTGCGGCTGACCGGCGAGCTGGACGTACCGGCCCTTGAGGCGGCGCTGCGCGATGTGGCGGACCGGCAGGAGAGCCTCCGTACGGTCTTCCCCGAGGCCGCAGGCGTTGCCCGGCAGGAGGTGCTCCAGGGTGAGCGGGGCCACCTGGTCCTGCGGGTGGACGAGGTGGCAGAGGACGACGTGCCCGCCGTCGCCGGTGATGAGATGGCGCGAGGCTTCGACCTGACCCGTGAGCTGCCGTGGCGGGCCCGGTGCCTGGTGCTGTCCCCGTCCGAGTCCGTGTTGATCGTCGTGGCGCATCACATCGCGGTGGACGGCTGGTCGATGGGCGTCCTGCTGCGCGATCTGAGTTCCGCGTACGAGGCGCGGTGCCGCGGTGCCGCCCCGGGGTGGGAGCCGCTGCCGGTGCAGTACGCCGACTACGCGCTGTGGCAGCGCGAGTTGCTGGGCGACCTCGACGACCCCGACAGCCTGATCTCCGCCCAGCTCGACCACTGGCGTTCGGCGCTGGCCGGGCTGCCGGAGGAGCTGGCGCTGCCGACCGATCGCCCGCGGCCGTCGGAGTCGTCCTTCCAGGGCGGCGCGGTCCGGGTGGAGACAGGCGCCGAGGTGCATGCGCTCTTGTCGGAGGTGGCGCGGCGGCGTGGCGTGACGATGTTCATGGTGGTGCAGGCCGCGCTGGCGGTGCTGCTGTCGAAGGTGGGCGCGGGCACCGATATCCCGCTCGGCACGGCGGTGGCGGGGCGTGGCGACGCCGCTCTTGACGACCTCGCCGGGTTCTTCGTCAACACGCTGGTGCTGCGTACGGATGTCAGCGGTGATCCGTCGTTCGTGGAGTTGCTGGGGCGGGTGCGGGAGACCGACCTGGCCGCCTACGCGCACCAGGACGTGCCGTTCGAGCGGCTGGTGGAGGACCTGAACCCCGCTCGGTCACTGGCCCGCCACCCCCTGTTCCAGGTCATGCTCACCCTGCAGAACCTGCCGCAGGGCGACACGGGCCTCAGGCTCGCCGGCCTGCGCGCGCAGCCGCTCGACGAGGGCCAGGAGCAGACGCAGGTCGCCAAGTTCGACCTCTCGGTCAGCCTGACCGAGCACCGCGACGAGCAGGGGGCACCGGCCGGACTCCAGGGCGGTATCCAGTACGCCACCGACCTGTTCGATCCGGACACCGCCGAGGCCCTTGCGGTACGGCTGACCCGCGTCCTGGAGCAGGTGGCCGCGGATCCGGACGTGCGGGTCGGCGCGATCGACGTACTGTCCGCCGACGAGCGGCATCGGGTGGTGGCGGAGTGGAATGCCACCGCCCGTCCGGTGCCGGAACAGTCCCTGGTCGCCCTGTTCGAGGCGCAGGTGGTGCGGTCGCCGGGTGCGGTGGCGGTGGTGGCTGGGGAGACGCGACTGACGTACGCGGAGGTGAATGCGCGGGCCAATGGTCTGGCTCACCATCTCAGGGGTCAGGGCGTGGGCGTCGAGAGCCTGGTCGGTGTCCGTGCGGAGCGGTCGGCGGACCTGGTGCCCATGCTGCTCGGTGTGCTCAAGGCGGGTGCGGCGTATGTGCCGTTGGATGTCGGGCTTCCGCGATCGCGGCGGGAGGCGATCGCGGCTGAGGCGGGGGTCGTGGTGACGCTCACCGGCGGTGAGGACGTTGCCCCGGTGGTGGAGAACCCGGAGGTGAGGCCGGGGCCGGAGAACCTCGCGTATGTGATGTATACGTCTGGTTCGTCCGGTGTGCCGAAGGGTGTGGCGGTCACGCATCGCAATGTGGTGGCGTTCTGTCTGGATGCGGCGTGGCGTGCGGATGTGCTGGAGCGGGTGCTCGTGCAGGCGAACCACGCGTTCGATGCCTCGACGTACGAGATCTGGGCGCCGTTGTTGCGTGGTGGTCGGCTGGTGGTGGCCCCGGCGGGGGAGGTGGACGCGGCGGAGCGCGGTGCTCTGATCGCGGAGCATGGTGTGACGCATGTGGTGGCTCCGTCGGGGTTGTTCCGGGTGTTGGCGGAGCAGTCGCCGGAGATTTTTGCCGGGGTGCGGGAGGTGCTGACCGGTGGTGATGTGGTCTCCGCATCCGCGATCCGGACCCTGCTCGGAGCCCATCCGGGTCTGGTGGTGCGTACCACCTACGGCCCGACGGAGACGACTGCGTTCGTCACTCAGGTCCCGTTCACGGCGGGGGATGAGGTGCCTGCGGCGGTGCCGATCGGTCGTCCGATGGACAACACCCGAGCGTATGTCCTGGACGGCTCGCTGCGTCCGGTGGCGCCGGGTGTGGCCGGTGAGTTGTATGTCGCGGGTGAGGGTGTGGCGCGTGGTTATGCGGGTCGTCCGGGGCTGAGTGCGGAGCGGTTCGTGGCCTGCCCGTTCAGTGAGTGCGGTGAACGGATGTATCGCACCGGGGACTTGGCCCGCTGGCGTGGGGACGGTGTGCTGGAGTTCGCGGGGCGGGTTGATGAGCAGGTGAAGATCCGGGGCTTCCGGATCGAGCCGGGCGAGGTCGAGGCCGTACTGAGCGCGCAGGAGAGCGTGCGTCAGGCGGCGGTGATCGCCCGGGAGGACCAGCCCGGTGTCAAGCGGCTGGTCGCCTACCTTGTCGGCGATGTGGACGAGCCCGCGCTGCGGGAGTGGGCGGCCGAGCGCCTGCCGGAGTACATGGTGCCGTCGGCGTTCGTGACGCTCGACGCGATCCCGCTGACCAGGAACGGGAAGCTGGACCGGGCTGCCCTCCCCGCCCCGGACCTGGCGGGCCGGACCACCGGCCGCGCCCCCGCCACCCCTGTCGAGGAGATCCTCTGCGGCCTGTTCGCCGAGGTTCTCGGCCTGGAACAAGTCGGGGCCGAGGACTCCTTCTTCACCCTCGGCGGCGATTCGCTGCTCGCCATGCGGCTGATCGCCCGCATCCGGTCGGTGCTCGACGCCGAGGTCAGCATCCGCGCCCTGCTCGCCGCACCCACGGTCGCGGCGGTCGCGGAGGCGCTCGACGAGAGCGGCCCCACCGGCGACTTCGACCGGCTCCTTCCGCTCCGCTCCGGCGGCGGTGGCGCACCGCTGTTCTTCCTCCACTCCGGGGGCGGACTCGCCTGGAACTACGCGGAGTTGGCCGCTCACCTCCCGTCGGGGCGACCCCTTTACGGCCTCCAGGCGCGCGGTCTGGAGCGGGTTGAGGAGCTGCCCGCGAGCATCGAGGAGATGGCGGCCGACTACGTGGAGCAGATCCGGGCCGTACAACCGGACGGCCCCTACCACCTGGTGGGCTGGTCGTTCGGTGGGGTGGTCGCGCAGGCCGTCGGGGCCCGGCTGCAGGACGCGGGCGAGACGATCGCCCTGCTGGCGATCCTCGACGGATACCCGTACGAGGAGTCCGACGAGGAGTCCGAGGACGAGCCGGAGGCAAGGCAACCGGCAGGTCGGCGCCGCCCGGGGCCGGCGGGCGTCCCGGCCCTGGAGGCCGTCAAGCGGGTCGCGGACAACAACGTCCGGCTCGTCATGGAGCACACTCCGCGCGCCTTCTACGGCGACCTGCTCCTCATCGTCGCGACCCAGGCGCGGCCGGAGAGCCTGCCGGTGGAGCGGGCCGTGGAGATCTGGGAGCCGTACGTGGACGGCGCCATCGAACGCCATCTGGTGGAGGCCGACCACCATCGGATGCTCACGGCGGATCCGGCGGCGCGCATCGGTGAGCTGCTGACCGCGAAGCTCCGCGGAACCGACGACCGGCACATCTGACGACCGGCACATCTAACGCCAGGAGGCGGAATGTCAGAGACAAGCACAGTGGACTCGTCCGGGCGGGCGAAGGACGTCGTGGACGAGTCCGATCCGCGGGCGCTCATCTGGGACCTGCTGCGTGGGCAGTGGCGGTTCTCCGCGCTGTACGCGTTCGTGGACCTCGACGTGGCCGGCGCCCTGTGCGACGGACCGCTGCCGGTACCGGAACTGGCCGAGAAGCTCGGCGTGGACCGGGTCGCGCTGGGCCGGCTGCTGCGCACCGTCGCGGCGCTCGGCGTGGTGCGGTCCGAGGACGTGGCCGGCACCCCACGGTACCGGCTGACCCCCGCGGGCGAGTCGCTGTGCGCCGACGCTCCCGGCTCGATGCGGTCGGTCAGCCTGCTGCAGGGGGCACCCGACCTGCTGGACGCGATGGGTTCGCTCGCCGCCGCCGTCCGGGACGGCTGCTCCTCGTTCGCGGCACGGTTCGGCTCGTTCTACGGCTGGCTCGCGACCAGCCCCGAGTCCCGGAAGCACTTCGACATCTTCATGACCACGCGGTCCCGGGCCATCGCCGAGGCCGCCGTGGCGGCGATCGACCTCTCCGGCATCGGGACGCTCGCCGACATCGGCGGCGGCAAGGGCACGGTGCTCGCGACGGCGCTGCGCGTCACGCCCGGCATGCGGGGACTGTTGCTCGACCTGGAGCCGGTGATGGCCGGCGCCCGTGAGTTCATGGCCGAGCAGGGCATGGCCGACCGGTGCGAATTCGTCGTTGGCGACTTCTTCCAGGCGGTGCCGAAGGCGGACGCCTACCTGCTGTCGAACATCGTGCACAACTGGGACGACGACGACGCGCTGCGCCTTCTCGGCAACATCCGCCGCGAACTGCCCAAGCACGGCCGGGTGCTGCTGCTGGACATGCTGCTCCCAGAGGGAGACGCGCCGCACCTCGGCAAGGAGATGGACATGCGGCTGCTGGCGCTCTACGACGGCGGCCGCGAGCGCGGCGAGCAGGAGTACCTGGCGCTGCTGGGTAAGGCGGGGCTGAGCGTCGAGCGCGTGGTCGAACTGCCCTATGCCCTCAGCCTGATCGAAGCCGGTCGCGAATGATGCGCCGATCGGCGAAAGGATCACGGGTCTTATCGGGAAGCGCCGCTCCGCGGCGCGGAAACAGCCGAATGCGCCTCATCCGGGGCCGGACGGCACTCGCAGCGGCGCTCACCGCGTTGTTCGCCGGGAGCGGGCTTGTCGATCCCGCGGCGCCGAGCGCGCTGGGGTCCAGCTGGGTGTGGGGCCAGAGCCTCGACGGGCGCGGCAACAACGTACTGCGTCCCGACTGGGGCCGTGCCGAGACGAACTACTCCCGGGTCACGGGCGCTCGCTACGCCGACGGCCGCGGCACACCCGTCAGCGGGCCGAACGCACGCACCGTCAGCAACCGGATCTTCAACGACGAGTTCGCGGACGAGGGCGGCTTCGGCTTCTCGGTGAATATCTTCTCCGAGCAGCAGCTCAGCCAGTGGTCGTGGGTCTGGGGTCAGTTCATCGACCACGAGTTCGGATTACGCAGCGGTGTGCTGATCAGCGACCCGCAGGGCGAGCGGGCCGACGTCCCCGTGAACGGCGAGGATCCGCTGGAGACTCGGGAGGATCCGGCTACGCTCAAGTTCACGCGTTCGACGCCCGCGCCGGGGACCGGGGTGACCACTCCCCGTGAGCAGATCAACAACGTCAGCTCCTATCTCGACGCCTCGGCCGTCTACTCGACGGACGACCAGCGCCTGGAGTGGCTGAGGGTGGGGCCCGTCGACGGGAACCTGGCCAACAACGGCGCCAAGCTGTTGATGCCGGACGAGTACCTGCCGCGCAGGGACGCGCGCGGAGACACCGCCAACGCCCCCGAGGTGGAGCTGGGCGGGGAGCTGATCGCCAACCCGGGCCAGGCGGTCGTCACGGGGGACGCGCGGGCCAACAACAACACCGGTGTCACAGCGGTGGAGACGCTCATAGCACGCGAGCACAACCGGATCGTCGACCTGCTGCCCACGTCGCTGGGCGAGCAGGAGAAGTTCGAGATCGCCCGCCGGGTCGTCATCGCCAAGGTGCAGTACGTCACCTACAACGAGTTCCTGCCGGCGCACGGCATCCGTCTGCCCGCGTACCAGGGCTACAACCCGTCGGTGAACGCCACCCTCAGCAATGAGTTCTCGACCGTCGGATACCGCATCCACAGCATGATCCACAGCGGGTTCCCGATGGAGACCGAACGCTCCCGGTACACCGACGAGCAGATCCAGAAGTTCCGCGAAATGGGCTTCAACATCGATCCGAGCGACGACCCCGACAAGATCAAGCTTCAGTTCGTGCTGGCGCAGGCGCGGGACAACCCCATGGTCCTGCCGATGGTCGGGCTCGGGCCGTTCCTCCAGGGTCTCGGCTCCAAGGCGCAGTACCAGAACGACGAGCAGATCGAGCGCGAGATCCGGGACGTGCTGTGCTCGGCCCCCGACGCCAACCCCAAGTGCGTGTTCGACCTGGGCGCGCTGGACCTGGAGCGGGGCCGCGACCATGGCATGCCCAGCTACAACGAGATGCGGCGCGCCTACGGCCTGCCGGCCAAGAACTCGTTCAAGGACATCACCGGGGAGAACACCGAGACGTTCCCTACCGACCCGCTGCTCACTCCCGGCGACGAGATCAACGACCCCGACAGCATCGACTTCACTCGCATCACCAACCTGTTCGGCAGCCAGGTCTCTCCGGAGAACCATCCGGAGGACACCAGCGCCGTCTCGTTCGCGCGGCGCACCCCGCTGGCCGCGCGGCTGAAGGCGCTGTACGGCTCGGTGGACAAAATCGACGCCTATGTGGGAATGCTCGCGGAGAAGAATTCCGGCCCTGAGTTCGGCGAACTGCAGCGGGCGATGTGGAGCCGCGAATTCCAACGGCTGCGTGACGGTGACCGCTTCTTCTACGGCAACCAGTTGCCGGTGCTCGAACTCATCAAGAAGCGCTATGGCATCGACTTCCGGGAGAACCTGGGTGACCTCATCGCCCGCAATTCCGATGTGAAACGATCGGACCTGGCCGGCAATGTGTTCTTCGCCAAGGGACAGGTGCCGCCGGAAAGCTGCCGGGTCGGTTACCGCACGACGGCGCAGACCGGAACCGACTCCGGCACCTACGAGGCGACCGTTCGCCTCGCGAACACCACGAAGCGACCGATCGACGCCTGGGCACTGCGGTTCCGGTACGCAGACGAGCAGGAGATCACCGAGGCGGAGGGCGCCGTCGTCGCGCAGAACGGCACCGATGTCTCCCTCACGAACCCCCCGACCGGCGGCGCGATCGATCCCGGGGAGACCCGTGAGATCAAACTCGCCGGTGCCTGGAGGGGACGCGACACCGACCCCTCTTCCTTCACGCTCAACACCACGCAATGCCGTGCGGAGCAGGGATCCGGATAACTGGCGGAAAGCCTGCCCGAGGGGCCGACAGACAGCGCTAGCCCCTCCCTTTTCGCTGATACCTTCCCGCAACCGTCCGTCCGATAGAACTTTCTCAGGAGCGATTCGAAAGAGGTGCGAAAGCATGCCGACAAATACGGCTGAGCGCGAGGAATGGAAGACCGCAGCGTTGCCGCGTCGCATCCGGCCGCGCGTCACACTGGTCGCGGCGATCGCCGCCGTCGGCCTGCTGGTGACCGCGTGCGGAGACGACGGCGATGGCGGCGGTGACAGCGGTGTCGCCGCGGCCAGCCCCAGTAACAGTGCGAGCGCGAAGCAGGGCGGCGATTCCACTGAGAAAAGTCCCCTCGCCTATTCGAAGTGCATGCGGGCGAACGGCGTGCCCGAATTCCCGGACCCGGACGCCAACGGCGGTCTCAAGATCGACGGTGACAAGGTGGGTCTGGGCACGCCGACGTACGAGAAGGCCGCGGAGAAGTGCAAGCAGTACAACGCCGCGCCGGCGCCTGAGGCGGCTCCGGACCGAGAGGCCGCGCTGGAATACGCCAAATGCATGCGCGAGAACGGTGTGCCCAAGTTCCCGGACCCCAATGCCGAGGGCGGGACCGACATCGACCGGGATGCGCTCGGCGTCGACATCACCGGTCCCGTCTTCAAGAAGGCTGACGACAAGTGCAAAGAGGTCCTGAGGAACGGCGGGGAAGGCGCGGAAGAAGGCGCCCAGGACACGCAGGGCGGATGACCGCGACGTCCCGTGGGACAGCGATCCGGGTGTCCCCGGCCGCTGTCCCGCCGTCGCTAGACGCGTTCAACGGCGGCCGGCCCTACGGCCGCGTCCGCCGTGGTGCAGGGGAAGCGCACCGTCACGGTCAGACCACCGTCCGGCCGGGGCACGGCGTCGAGTTCGGCGTGATGGGCGGTGGCGATGGTGCTGACGATCGACAGTCCGAGACCGAGCCCCTCACGGTGGGTGCGCGCGGTGCCGACCCGCTGGAACGGCTGGAACAGCCGGTCCAGCTCGTCGGCGGCGACGACCGGGCCCGAGTTACTCACGGTCAGCACGGCCCGGCCGCCTTCGGCGCGGGTGGCGACCTCGACCCACCCGCCGGGAGTGTTGTAGCTCAGCGCGTTGTCCACCAGATTGATCACCAGGCGTTCCGCCAGGCCCGCGCCACCGACCGCGGCCGCCGGATCCAGCGTCGTGCGCCACGACACGCTGCGCCGCTCGGCCTCCTCGGCGCGGGTCGCCACGACCTTCCCGGCCAGCTGCTGGAGGTCGAACGGCACCCACCGCTCAAGGCCGGCCTGCCCCCTGGCCAAGGTCAGCAGCGACGTGATCAACCGCTCCTGCTCGCGGCCGGCGGCGAGGATCCGCAGGTGGGCCTCCCGCAGCGACTCCACGCTCGCGTCCGGATCCGACAGGGCGACCTGCCCGAGGGTGCGCTGCCGCGTCATGGGAGTCCGCAGCTCGTGCGAGGCGTTGGCCACGAACCGGCGCTGTGCCTCGAAAGCGGCCTCCAGACGGGCCAGCAGCTCGTCGAAGGTGTCGCCGAGGTCCTTGAGTTCGTCGGCGGGCCCCGGCAGGGCCAGCCGTGCGTGCAGGTTGGTCGCGGAGATCTCCCGGGCCGTGCGGGTGATCGTGCTCAGGCGTCGCAGCACGCGCCCGGCCAGCACCCAGCCGAGACCCGCCGAGACGACCACCATGATGCCCAGTGCGGTGCCGCCCTGGACCAGCAGCGTGTGCCGCCGCTCGGCCTTCTGCCGCTGCGCCAGTTCGATGAGCGCTTCGCTTTCACCGGCATCCGGCGCGGGCAGGTCCTCCCCCTCGTTGTTGAGTTCCTGCGGGCCGCGTTTGTCCGGCGGCTTCGCCACCTCTTTGACCGTGGCCGTGCCGCCCTGGCCGTTGTACACGTAGAGGCCCGGGTCGGCCCGGTCGACCAGGAAGAAGGTCATCGCGAGCAGTGCCACGCCGGACACGAGGAAGACCCCGCCGTAGAGCAGCATCAGGCGGAACCGGACGGTGTTGCGGGGCATGCGGAAAACGGTGCGCATGGGCTGCCCTCAGACGCGGTAGCCGGACTTGGCCACGGTATGGATCACCGGTGGGTCGCCGAGCTTGGCGCGCAGTCGGCTGATGGTGACCTTGACGGACTTGGTGAACGGGTCGGCCGATTCGTCCCACACCCGTTCGAGCAGCTCCTCCGCCGAGACCACCCGGCCCTGGGCGGCGAGCAGCAACTCCAGCACGCCGAACTCCTTGGGAGCCAGGTCGAGCGGCTCGCCGCCCCGAGTCACCCGGCGCTGCGACGCGTCCAGCTCGATGTCGCCGTGCTGCAGCACCGGAGGCACCGCGGGATGCGCCCGCCGGGCCAGCGCGACGATCCGGGCCGTCAGCACGCGGAAGTCGAACGGTTTGCACAGATAGTCGTCGGCGCCCAGGTTCAGCCCGTCCACCAGGTCCTCGTTGGTCGCGGCCGCGGTCAGCATCAGCACCCGGCTGCGGCAGTCCGCGGCGACGAGCTTGGCGCACAACGTGTCGCCGTCCATCCCGGGCAGGTCCCGGTCGAGGACGATCACGTCATAGTCGTTGACAAGGGCGCGTTCCAGACCGGACAGCCCGTCCAGCGCGACGTCGACCGCCATCCGCTGCCGGCGCAGCCCCACCGCCACCGCGTTGGCAACTTCCTCGTCGTCCTCGACGATAAGAACGCGCACCTTATTCTCCCCCCGGGGAAAAGACTTCAGCCCACAGTTATTAAGCCCGTGCCGTTTTCCCATGTTAGCGACCGGACGGTTGCGGCGGGGTTTCATCCGGGCGTTCCGGGACGGCTTGACCGCCCCGTCCGGCATGCCCGCGGCGGGCGTGGAAGTTGTCACGCCCACGGCTCCAGGAATTCGGCGGCGGGCGATACCGTCCCGAAACCGCCGCTCCCGTAGAACAAAACCAGCAGGCAAATAGGCAGCTGATGAAGGTCAGTCGAAGGAGACGGGTATGCGCGTGCATGAACACGGCCAGGCGCGGCGGCTGGGCGGTGACGGACGGTGGATGTGATGCCCTCCCCTACGCAGAGCAAGGACACGGAGCCCGCGACCGCGGAGACCGGGCGGCGCAAGGGCCGTCGGTGGACGATCGTGACGATCCTGGTGATCGGCACCGCGGGAGCGGCCGTCGCCGCTTACCTGGTCGTCCCCTTCGACCAGGAAGCCAAGGCCGACGACACCAGCGACAAGACGCCCATCAGTACAGCGACCGTGAAGCGGGGCACGGTGTCCGCTCGCACATCGGTCAACGGCACGCTGGCCTACGCCGGCAGCTATGAGGCCGTCGGCCGGGCGAGCGGTGTGGTCACCAGAGTGCCCAAGGCGGGCGACCAGCGCCGCGCGGGCCAGGTCTTGTACGAGGTCAACGGCAAGCCGGTCATCTTCCTGAAGGGATCCATCCCGGTATTCCGGGATCTGAAGCAGGGCGACGAGGGAGCCGACGTCAAACAGCTCAACGCCGCGCTGGTCAAGCTCGGTTACAGCAGCTACCTGAGTTCCTCCTCCAGCGACTACAGCTACCTGACCAAGGCCGCGGTCAAGGAGATGGAGGACGACTTCGGCCTGGAGGAGGACGGGAAGCTGTCGATGAGCGAGGTGGTGTATTTGCCTCAGGACACGATCAAGGTGACCAAGGTGAACCTCAAGCTGGGTGCCCAGGCCCAGCCGGGGATGGCGGTGCTGACAGCCAGCTCGCTGCGCCGGTACGTCTCGGTGCAGATCGACACCGCCTACCAGTCGCAGGTGAAGCGCGGTGACAAGGTGACGATCACGCTGCCGGACCTGAAGACGACCGAGGGCAAGGTGACGTCGGTGGGCCGGGTCGCCGAGTCGGGCGGCGACAACCAGGGCGCCAAGGTCACGGTGGGCATCGAGCCCAACGACCCCAAGGCCACCGGCAGTCTCGACCAGGCGCCGGTACAGGTGTCGATCATCACCGGCAGCGCCGACGACGTGCTGAACGTCCCGGTGAACTCCCTGCTGGCGCTGCTTGACGGCGGTTACGGCGTCGAGGTGGTCGGCTCCGGCGGCGAGCGCCGGCTGGTGCCGGTCGAGCTGGGGATGTTCGACCAGGACAGCGGACTCGTCGAGGTCACCGGGGACGGTCTGAAGGCCGGTCAGCGGATTGTGGTGCCGACGTCATGAGTGAACTCAGCGCCCGCGCGGGCGATATCGCGGTGGTGGCCGACGCGCCGGAGGGGGGCGCCGAGTCCCCGGTTCTGGAACTGGACGGGGTGACCCGCCTCTTCCCGGGCGGTGCGTCGCCTGTGGTGGCCCTCGGCGGGGTGAACTTCACCATCAAACGCGGCGAACTGGTCGCAATCGTCGGCCCGTCGGGTTCCGGCAAGTCCACGCTGCTCAACGTCATGGGCACGCTGGATCGGCCGAGCGCCGGCGTCATGCGCATCGCCGGCACCGATGTCGCGCAGATGAGCGACCGTCAGCTGGCGGCGATGCGGGCCACCGAGATCGGCTTCGTGTTCCAGCAGTTCTTCCTGGCCGACCACACCAGTGCGCTGGAGAACGTCGCCGACGGGCTCCTGTACGCGGGCGTGGGCCGGACGGCCCGGCGCCGGGCGGCGGCCGAGGCTCTGGACCGGGTCGGGCTGGCGCACCGCGCCGAGTTCCGGCCGTCCAAGCTGTCCGGCGGCGAACGGCAGCGGGTCGCGATCGCCCGTGCGCTGGTCGGCAGCCCCGCGATCGTGCTCGCCGACGAGCCCACCGGCAACCTCGACAGCGTCAACGGCTCGGCGATCCTGTCGCTGCTGACCGACCTGAATCAGCAGGGCGCCACCATCGTCGTGATCACGCACGACCGGGACATGGCTGCCCAGCTGCCCCGCCGCATCGAGATGCTGGACGGCCGGGTAGTCGCCGACAACGCGTCCCGAAAGGGGGCTTGGAGCCAGTGACCGTGACCTACCGCCCCGGACATCTGGGGTTCGTCGACCTCACCCGCACGGGCAGCGTCGGGCTGCGCACCCGGCGGCTGCGGGCGGCCCTGTCGGCGCTGGGCATCGCGATCGGGGTGGCCTCGATCGTGGCCGTACTCGGGCTGTCCGCCTCGTCGCAGGCCGGACTGCTGGCCGAGATCGACCGGCTCGGCACCAATATGCTGACCGTGACCCCCGGCAGGGACATCCAGGGCAACGAGGTGAAACTCCCCAAGACGGCCCCGGGAATGATCTCTCGTATCGGCCCGGTGCAGCAGGTGGAGAACACCGGCGTCACCACGGCCAAGGTGTACCGCAGTCCGCTGGTTCCGACGCTCAACACCAACGGGCTCAAGGTCCAGGCGACGAGCCTGCAGCTGCCCGCGACGGTGCGCACCAAGGTCGCCCACGGCGCGTTCCTGAACAAGGCCACCGCTACCCAGCCGACCGCGGTGCTGGGCTACGACGCGGCCAAGCGCCTCGGGATCGACCGGATACGCACCGGGCAGCGGATCTGGCTCGGCGACCAGTGGTTCTACGTGATCGGCATCCTCGAAAAGGCGGCCCTCGCCCCGGAGATCGACGCCTCCGTACTCGTCGGTTACCCGGCCGCTGAGCGCTATCTCAACTACAGCGGGCACCCCACCACCATCTACGTCAGGTCGCAGACCGACTACGTGAACGACGTGCACTCGGTGCTGGCGCGGACCGCCAACCCGGAGGACCCGGCGAACGCCACGGTCAGCAACCCGTCCGACGCGCTGGTCGCCCGGGCGGCCGCGGAGTCGGCGCTCAACGGCCTGTTCCTCGGCCTGGGCGCGGTGGCGCTGCTGGTCGGCGGGGTGGGGGTCGCCAACACCATGGTCATCTCGGTCCTGGAACGCCGATCGGAGATCGGACTGCGGCGCGCACTGGGTGCGACCCGCGGACACATCCGCACCCAGTTCTTCTCCGAAGCGGTGCTGCTCGCCGGGATCGGCGGGACGGTGGGCGTCTTCTGCGGAGTCGTGGCCACGGTCGTCTACACCTCCGTCAAGGGCTGGACGGTCGTGGTTCCCCCCG
Source organism: Streptomyces sp. NPDC127595 (assembly GCF_042671685.1). Classification (NCBI taxonomy): domain Bacteria; kingdom Bacillati; phylum Actinomycetota; class Actinomycetes; order Kitasatosporales; family Streptomycetaceae; genus Streptomyces; species Streptomyces sp. NPDC127595. The sequence goes on from NZ_JBHXWK010000015.1 coordinate 20,171, forward strand.
AGGCGTGGATGGGCGGCGTCGGATCCGCGCTGGCCATCGGCGCGATCGCCGGACTGCTCCCGGCGATCCGCGCGGCCCGGATGCAGCCCACCGAGGCACTGCGCACGGTATGACCCGCGCCGCAGCATGACCCGCGCCGCCTCCCCGGCGCCAGACGAAGGACGGCCGATGCCGATCAGTGTGATCAACGGGATCCACCTCAGTTACGAGGAGTACGGCACCGGCGACCCGGTCGTGCTCATCGCCGGCACGGGCTCGCGCGGCCGGACCTTCCGGGCGCACCAGGTGCCCGCGCTCAACCACGCCGGCTACCGCGCGATCACCCTGGACAACCGGGGGGTGCCGCCGACCGATGTGTGCCCGGAGGGGTTCACGCTGGCAGACATGACCGCCGACGTCGTGGGACTCATCGAGCACCTCGACGTCGGCCCCTGCCGCCTCGTCGGCTTCTCCCTGGGGGCGATCATCGCGCAGGAAGTCGCGCTGGCCCGCCCGGACTTGATCGACCAGGCCGTGCTGATGGGCACGCGCGGCCGCACGGACGCCCTGCGCGAGGCGCTGGCTGCGGCCGAACTGGAGCGCTACGACCAAGGCGTCAAGCTACCGCCCCGCTACGAGGCGGCCGTCAGCCTGCTCCGCTGGTTCTCCCCCCGCACCCTGCGCGATGACCAGACGGTCCGCGACTGGCTGGACATCTTCGAAATGTCCCCACCCAGCGAGTCGCTGAGCCGCTCCCAACTGACGATGGACCTGCTGCCGGGCCGCCTGCACGACTACCGCCGCATCGAGCCCGAATGCCTGATCCTCGCCTTCTCAGACGACGTGGTGACCCCACCACATCTGGGCCGAGAGGTCGCCGAGACCATTCCCCGCGGCACCTACCGGGAAATCACCGACTGCGGCCACTACGGTCACCTGGAGAACCCGAACGCGGTGAACGCGGCGATCGTCGACTTTTTCGGCCGGAGCGCAAACTTGCCGGGATCTGGTCGGCGGTCTTGGCCCGGGTGAATGGTTTGAGGCGAAGCGCAACACCCGTGCGCCGGACACGGGAACAGAAAATCGGGTGCCCACGCCGAAGTGCTCGCATCCGATCACGACACCCGGGTCCAGAAACCGAGACAAGATCCCCGATCCCCGGGGTGCGCGGTTGGTCGTCGCGGCGGTGGTTGCGGTGAGCCGACAGGGGCGTGGTGCGTCGGCCGCCGGCGGGTGGCGCTGGCTGAGGAGACACGGTGGCGGTGCGGCAAACGGCGCCAGAGGGTGCGGATCGGGGCGATGGCTGCGGCACTTCTCGGAAGTGTGGTGCCGGCCGTCGGAGTTGGGGTCGCTTCGGCTGCAACGAACGGAGGAACGGCAGCCGTAGCGGCTGAAGGTACTGCGGAGTCGGAGGCGATCGCTCGCGCAGCGGATACCCACAGGGGCGGATCTTCCACCCCGGCGGACTCCAGCTCAGCCATGCCCCGACCGGCAAGACCGTCATCCTCGAGCCGACCCACATCCGCGTCATGGCGCGCCCCGGCTGGCCTCCGGTGCCGAGGTCGACGGGAAGGTCCTCTCCGAGGAGATACCGATCGGCGACACCAAGTACGAAGAGGTCATGCTGGGTGCCCGCCCCAGCCCGACCGGATTCCGCCTGGAGAAGGTGCCGTTCTACGTCACCCCTACCGTGTAGCCGACTTGGGCTCCCCCCGGTCTGCCGACGGTGCGTGGCCGGTGGTGCCGCCGAAGTACATCTGGGCGAGGTCCGGGTCGGAGAGGATGGCCTCTGCGGGACGCTGCGCGACCACGCGGCCGCTCTCCATCACCACGCCATCGGTGGCCATCCGCATGCCGAAGCGCACGTTCTGTTCGACGATGAGGATCGTCTTGCCGAGGTCGCGCAGGACCATCACCGAGGTGTACAGCGCGTGCAGCGCCTTGGGATCGAGACCGACGGAGGGCTCGTCGAGCAGCAGGAGGGCGGGGTCCAGCATCAGGGACCGGGCGAACTCCACCATTCGGCGCTGGCCGCCGGAGAGGTTGCCCGCGCTGTCGTCGGCCCGCGTCGCGACCAGGGGGAAGAGTTCGGCGACCTCGTCGTACCGCTTGCGGACCAGCTTGCGGTCCCGGCGAATGATGTACGCGCCGAGCAGCACGTTCTCCCGGACGGTGAGGTTGGGGAACAGGGCGCCCGTCTGTGGCACCTGGGAGATCCCGCGGTGCAGGATCTCCGCGGGCGAGCACCGGTCGATGCGCTGCCCGGCCAGCCGGATCTCTCCCAGGCGCGGTGTGAGCAGGCCGCTGACGGCCTTGAGCACGGTGGACTTGCCGGCGCCGTTCGGCCCGACGATGCACGCGAGAGCACCCTTGTCGACGTCGATGTCGACGCCTTGCAGGACGTCGCCCCCGCCGTAACCGGCGACCAGGCCGCGGATCTCCAACATCACTTCACCGCCTCCTGCTCCAGTTGGAAGTCGTCGCCCAGGTAGGCGTCGATGACATGGGGGTCGGCCTTGATGTCCTCGGGGGTGCCGGAGGCCATGACCGATCCGCGGGCGAGCACATGGATCGGGTCGCACAGATCGAGGAGGAAGGGCATGTTGTGCTCGACGATCAGGAACGTCTTGCCGTACGAGTTGAGCTCGCGAATCATCTCGCCCATCCGCTCGATGAGGACCGGGTTGATGCCGCCGGCCGGCTCGTCGAGCAGGATGATCCTGGGGTCGAGCATGAGGATCTGCGCGAGCTCGACGAGCTTGCGCTGACCGTACGAGAGAGCCTGCGCCTTCTGGTCGCGGAACGCCCGCATGCCGACGAACTCCAGCAACTCGTCCGCGGCCGCCGCCTCCGCGCCGCTTACCGCGATCCGGCCGAGCTGTCGCCAGGAGAAACTCCGCTGCGCGGCGACGACGTTCTCCAGGACGGTCATCTCACCGAACAGCCGGGTGATCTGGAAGGTACGGCCGAGGCCGAGGTGGGCCCGTTCCCAGGAGGGGAGGGTGTCGATCCGCCGGCCGGCCAGCGTGATCAGGCCCGCGTCCGGCGCGATGGTGTTGTCGATCAGGTTGAACACGGTGGTCTTTCCGGAGCCGTTGGGTCCGATCAGACCGGTGATGGAGCCCTCGGGCACCGTGAAACGAGCAGCCGTCGACTGCCTTCAACCCGCCGAAGCTCTTGCGCAGGCCGGAGACTTCGAGCAGGGCGGGGGCCGGGGTGCTCCCGTGGTCCGGGGGCGGGACGCGTTCCGCGTAGGAGGTCAGCGAGGCGAGGGAGCCGCCGGTGCCGATCCGGGCTCCCACGAGGCCGGCCTTGCCGGAGGTGCGGCGCCGGTGCAGGAGCGACTCCACCGCGGGGAGCACGCCGTTGGGAAGGAGGATCACGACGGCCATCAGCAGTCCGCCGAAGAGGAAGAGCCGGGTGTTGCCCCCGCCGAGGCTGTTGTTCGCGTACTCGTTCAGCGGCTCGATGGCGAACGCGCCGATCACCGGACCCCACAGGGTGGCCTTGCCGCCGATGAGCAGCGACAGGACGATCTGCACGCTGATCAGGATGCTGAACATGCCCCGCGGGTCGATGAAGGTCAGGTAGTAGCCGTACACCGCGCCTGCCATGCCGACGAAGACACTGCTGGCCACGAACGCCAGGACCTTGTGGGTGGGCAGCGCCACCCCGATGGTGGCCGCCTTGGTCTCGTCCTCACGGATGGCGACGAGACCCATGCCGAACTTCGTCCGCCTGATCCACCACGTCATCAGCAGTTGCAGGGCGAGTATGGCCACCAGGGTGTAGTAGAAGGGCCAGTTGATGATGTCGCGGCTCCACGACGGCAGGGGGAGTGTCAGTCCGGCGGTGCCGTTGGTGAGGTCCACCCAGTTGATGGCGATGACCTGGGTGAGGAAGAGGAACGCCACGGTGATGATGACGAAGGAGGGTCCGCGCGAGCGCAGCGAGACCAGTCCGAGGAGGACGGCCACCAGCGCGGTGACGACACCTGCCGCCGGGACCCAGAGCCAGGGCGAGACGCCGTCGAAGTGGGTCGCCAGCGTCCCGATGGTGTAGCCGCCGAGTCCGACGAAGGCGCCCTGGCCGAGCGAGACGTAGCCGGTCAGACCGGTGATGATGTTCAGCCCGGCGGCCAGGCCGAGGAAGACGAGGCGGTGCGAGCCCCTTCGTTCGTATCGGAGGGTGAGGCGGCGGCAGTCGAAGAGCCAGGCGATCGACCGCTCGATCCTCCAGCGGTGACGACCGCGGCGTTCGCCGGACTCGATGCCGGGCGGCGTGATGCGCGCGACGAGTCCGCGCTTGTGCAGCCAGGCCAGGTGTCGGCGGCGAAGTACGTCTTGTCCGCGTGGGGTTTGACGGGGGCGTCGCCGTGGTCCTCGGACCGGGCAGTGGGTATGCGGCGGATGAGAGGCTTGAGAGCGAGGCTGTCGTGCATGTTCGCGCCGGACACGGCGACGGCGAGCGGGATGCCCTGGCATCGGACAGCACGTGCGGTTTGGTGCGCTTCTTGCCGCGATCGAACGGGTTCGGCCCCGTAAGCGATCCCCCCTGTTCTTGGCGCGAACGAAGGCTGCGTCGACGATCGCCGAGGTCCAGTCCACCTCGCCCCGGGCCCCGAGTTCGTCCTGCACCGCCTGGTGCAGTCGACGCCGCAGGCCGGCCTCGGTCCATAGCGTGAAGCAGCGTTGCGCGGTGGCGGGCGGCGTGCCGAACGCGGTGGCAGATGCCGCTAAGCACAGTCGCTGGTCAGCGCGTACACCACGGCCGAACACGGCCCGCGCGTCACGCGGAGCGGTCGCCACACCTTGCGGACGAGCAGCGAACGACGACGGCAACGGCGCGGTCGGCTCCCAGAGTTCATCAGGGACCAGACGCTTCGACGGATCGGCACCTACGACCGGCAGGGGGCCGCACGAACATCAAGTCACGTGAGGCGACCTCTAGAGATCTTTAACGGTGCGGGTTACGTCTGGTCGTGACGGTTGGTGTGGGCCGCGCTATGCCGGAGGGGTGAGGTATCCCGATGGCGGTGGACTGACAGCCGAGGAGCGGGTTCGGCGTGAGCAAGTCCGGCTCGCCGCAGCTGACTTGATCGAGGCGGGGGCCAGTGACCGGGAGGCGGCCCGGCGGTTCCGGCTGACGCGGATGTCGGCGAACCGCTGGCGTCGGACCCTGGCCTAGGGCGGCCGCCAGGCGCTGGTCTCCAAGGGCTCCGGCGGCGCCCGCTGCAAGCTCGGTGCCGGTCAACTGCGTGCTCTGGAGGCGGTGTTGGAGGCCGGTCCGGCCACGTGTGGCTGGAGTTGTTGGCGTACACCTTTGGTTGCTCCACGCAGTACAGGTGAACGTTCTCAGGGTTGAATGGGTTGGCCGGGAGGCCGGGTGGCGTCGTAGTGCGTCCGGGCGAAGGTGTCGTTTGCGCGGTGGACGGTGTCGGGTTGCGGTGGTGCCGGCCAGGCGCTCAGAAAGTGTTCTTCCACAGTAGTGTCGCCTTCGTGTGCATCGCCTTCATCGCCTTCATCGCGTCCGCGCGCCTGGACGCGGACGCGGTACCAGCCCGCGCCGGCCGTTGCGAAGTTCCCGGCATCCTCCTCGACATCCCCGCCCCATCGGAATAGCCGCAGGACGCCACTCGTGCTGCAGATGCTCACGTCCACTACGGTCTCCCACTCCTGGCCGGGCAGGAGTGGTTCATCTGCGCAGTGCTGGGTGGTCAGACGTATCCAGCCGGTGTGCGTGCCGGCGAGCACCGTGAGGTGTTCTGGGCCTCCGGCCGCCAGGCAGTTTCCCGCGTAGATCCGCTCGACCGTGTCGGTGTCGTCGTACTCGCTGAGGAAGTCGTCGCCCTGCAGGTAGTACTGCCTATAGGAGACAAACATGCGATCTGAAGTCCACGTTGTGTAGCGCATCCACCGGATCATGCCCTGGCTCACTGACAGCGCTGAATCAGCCGCACACCCGGCTTGGTGTCCTTGGGGAGCGACGCACGTTCATCTGTACCTGGCGGTGCACATTGCGCCGTACGCCGGCAGGAGTGACCAGTGCTGGACGCCGGCCCGCATTGGCGAGGTCGTGCGCCGCCGGTTCGGGGTCGATTACACCCTGGCCGGGCTGGACCTGCTGCTGCACCGCATCGGCTGGAGCGTGCAGGTCCCGGCGCGTAAGGCCACCGAGCGGGACGAGCCGAGGATCGCCGTGTGGAAGGAGGAGCAGTGGCCCGTCATAAGAAGAGGGCGGCGGAGTTGGGCGCCTGGCTCTGCTTCCAGGACGAGGCAGGTCAGGGTCTGAGGCCGGCCAAGGGCCGCACCTGGGGCCATCGAGGCTGCACGCCGGTCGTGAAGGGCACCGCCGCGGGCATCAAACGGGTCTCGATGGCCGCGCTGATCTGCACCACGGCCGGCCGCACGCCACGGTTGATCTACCGCATTCACATGGACCCAGGCCCCGCCAAAGGCCGACGCAAGGGCTTCACCGAGACCGACTACGCCCGCCTGCTCGAGGCCGCGCACCAGCAGCTCGGCGGCCCCATCGTCTTGGTCTGGGACAATTTGAACACCCGCACGTCAGCCCTACGATGCGACGGCTGATCGCCGCGCGATTATGGCTGACCGTCTACCAACTACCGCCGTATGCCCCGGAGTTCAACCCGGTCGAGGGTGTGTGGCCGCACCTGAAGAGGTCCCTGGCCAACCTCACCAAACACAACATTGACCAGCTCACCGCGCTGGTCAAGACGCGGCTGAAACGGATGCAGTACCGACCCCGCCTCATCGAGGGGCTCATGGCCAAGACCGGACTCGACCTCCAACTGCCGTAACCCCAGCCATGAAAGGTCTCCAGCCGCCGACTTTCAAGTGGCGTAAAGATCCCTTGACTTCGGTGAATTGTGGCAGCCATATTAATGATCCAAAGTGGAGGCCTAGTCGGTCAACTCACCGCATCTCGTGATGTGGTGCGCGCATTTCCGGGATTGCCCGACTTGGCTGGAGTTCCACCGCTTTTTGATGGGCGACGGTCCTTGGTATCGGTGTGGATATCAATGCCTGATTGTCACGATGCCGGATCCCCCAAAGGTGATAGACGTGTCCGTATTCCGTCCGATTCTCCGTAGATCAGCCGCAGTGGTGGCAGTTGTGGCGGCTCTGACCGCCGGCATGACAGGAGCTTCGTCCGCCGAGCAGGCCTCGGCCGCCTCGCTCGGCTCGTCCCGCACCATGCCGGCGCACGTGTTCGCTCCGTACTTCCAGAGCTATCGGCCCGGTGACCCCGCGGCGCTGGCCAAGGAGTCGGGGGCCAGCTACCTGACCATGGCGTTCGTGCAGACCGAGGAGCCCGGTTCCTGCGAACCGCTGTGGAACGGCCTGCCCGAGACCCCGATCTCCACCTCTGTCTACGGCAAGGAGATCGCGAAGATCAAGAGCCGGGGCGGGGATGTTTCTGTCTCCTTCGGGGGCGGCGCCGCCAGCGGGCTGGGCACGGACATCGCGGACAGCTGTACCGATGTCAGCCGTATCGCGGCCGCCTACGAGAAGGTCATCACCACCTACGGCATCACGAGGCTCGACCTCGACGTCGAGGGGACGTCGCTGAACAACACCGCAGGGGTCGACCGGCGCAACAAGGCGATCGCCCTGGTCGACGAGTGGGCGAAGCGGACCCATCGCGAGGTCCAGTTCGGCTACACCCTTCCGTCGTCGCCGACCGGCCTTGAGGCGAACGGCAAAGTGCCGCTGACCAACGCCGTGGTCAACGGTGCGGATATCGATCTCGTCAATATCATGACCTTCGACTACTGGGACGGTAAGCAGCACGACATGGCCGCCGACACCTTCACCGCGGCGGACAGTCTGGTCGCCACCCTGAAGGAGATCTACCCCGACCGGAAGTCGAAGCAGCTGTGGGGAATGGTCGGCATCACCGAGATGATCGGTCTGGACGACTACGGGTGCTGCGGCGAGACCGGCCCGCCGGAGATCTTCACGCTCGCCGACGCCAAGGCCGTCACGAAGTGGGCGGGGGAGAAGGGCATCGCCTCCCTCTCCTTCTGGGCCCTGGGCCGGGACAACGGTGACTGCCCCGGTGTGCACGACGGCACCTGCTCCGGTGTGGAGCAGTCCGAATGGGACTACACGCGGACCATGCGCTCGTTCACCCACCGCTAGACCGCTGGCCAAGCCTTGATTGGTGCGGCCGACCTGGCAGCCTGCTCGATCTTGGCGCAGTAGGCTGCTCGGGCTTCCTCGTCGATCTGCTGCTCGTGTTCGGCGCGCATCCCGGTCCGGCCGTCGAGGCCCTCGCGCAGGATATCCGCGTGTCCGGCATGCCGGATGGACTCGCCGAGGACATGGACCATGACGGCGAACAGGTTCGTTTTGGTATGGGGCTCCGGCCACCACGGCACGTGGCCGGGGGCGTCGAGGGGAAGCTCGTTGATCGTCGCGTCAGAGTGTTCCCACGTGCGCCGGTAGAACCCGATGATCTGGTCGAGGGTCTCGTCCTCGGTCGCCCACAGGTCGTTGCCGTTGTGGTCCTGCCACCGGGGCAGCGCCTCCGGGGAAGGGCGGCCGAAGACCTCGCCGAAGTACCTGGCCTCGACGGCGGCCACGTGTTTGACCAGTCCGAGGAGGTTGGTCCCGGTCGCCGTCAAAGGCCGGCGGGCGTCGTATTCGGACAAGCCGTCGAGTTTCCAGAGCAGCGCCTTGCGGTCCCGCCGCAGTCTTCCGTGCAGGTTGTCCTTCGCGAATTCATCGATCATGCGGCATGAGCCTGCCATGGGCTGCTCGTGGTCTCAAGATCCCGTACGTGGTACGCAACTACTGGCAGAACCGAGGCCTGGCCATGGCCGCCGCCCTGCTACAAGAAGCTCGGGAGTTCTGACACCGGTTGTCGATCGGCGGCGACACCGCCCGGTGTTGGCGGAAAGTGATATCGCCGAGTTCTGAGACCACTTGGGTGCTCGCGGCGGGATGCTGAGGGTGCTCTGCGTGGTGAGGGGGCGCCGGTGCCACCGAAGACCAAGGTCGATCTGTACGCGGCGATCCGCCGTGATGTCCGGGCGGGCATGTCGAACCGGGCCGGTGTCCAGGTCCACCCGGAGGGGTGGGTCTTCTGCCGGCCTGACGTTCTTGCGCACGCGTTCTTGTTCCATAGCGCGCTTGACGGCCTGGGCCCGGCGTCACCTTCCTGGATGAGGTCGACACCGATGGATGACAGGCCCTTGGTCTTGGGCCAGTAGATCCAGTCAACGTCCGCGCCGCAGCCGATCGACCCAGCGGCCAGGGCCCCGTCGTGACCGGCGAGAACGCGGCCGCAGCTGCCGACGATCCTCAGCCTCCGCAGGACCGGCTTCGCCAGGGCTTCGCCCCCAGTGATCGTCAGGCGACAGGATCGGTGCCTTGCGCTCCGCTTGAGCTCGGATCTCAACGTGAGATTCGTGAGCCGTGATACGGAACGCCTCCTCATACGAGGCCATGGCTGCACTCACGGCCCCTCCGGCGAGGCCCCGGCGACGAATACGTGATGCCAGCCACGCAAAGGAGCCCAGGACCGCTGCGAGGATCGCAAGCAAGATCAGGAACGGTAAGAACGCACCCATAGGCAAGAGCCTACTTCGCTGATCTTTGGCACCCTCCGATGCCAGCCAGCACGAAGGCGCCAAGGACGGGACCACATGACTGGTGTCAGTTCTCAGGCTCTGGTCCGCTTTCTGTGGGCGCGTACGCAGGGTGACTGTTGGTCTTCATGTGATGCCGGTTGACTTCGTCCGGAAACCGCCCGGTTGGATGGTGGTGTGGTCGACAGTCCTTCGCCGTGAACGAAGTGCTGTCGCAGTTGGATGAACTGCTGTTCTCGTCGGTCGAGGGCGTGTTGGTGGAGTCGGTCGAGGTGTCCGACACGGTGTTCCGGGTCGAAGCTCGTACGACCGCGGGGCGGGTGGCCTGTCCAGGGTGCGGGTGCTGGTCGGGGCGAATACACGGCTCCTACCTGCGGTTCCCTCGTGATCTGCCAACGGCGGGCAAGTTCGTCGTGGTGTCGTTGCGGGTGCGGCGGTTCATCTGCGAGGAGGAATTCTGCGAGCGGAAGACCTTCGCCGAGCAGGTACCTGGTCTCACCCGCAGGTTCGGGCGGCGGACCGAGCGGCTGCGGTCGACGCTGGTGGCGGTCGGTCTTGCGCTCGCGGGCCGGGCCTGTGCCCGGATGACGGGCGCCTTCACGGTTCCGGTCAGCCGGAACACTCTGTTGAGGCTGATCGCCTCGCTTCCGGCCCCCGCCGTCGCAGCACCCCGCGTGGTCGGTGTGGACGAGTACGCCCAGCGCAAGGGGCGTATCTACGGAACCGTGCTCGTCGACGTCGAGACACGTCGGCCGGTCGACCTCCTTCGCGGCCGGGAGGCGGACACGCTCGCGGCCTGGCTCGCCGAGCGGCCCGGCATCGAGATCGTCTGCCGTGACCGGGCTCCCTTCTTCGCCGAAGGTGCCACCCGAGGCGCCCCGCAGGCTCTCCAGGTCACAGACCGGTGGCATCTCTGGCACAACCTGGAAGAAGCCGCCGAGAAGTGCGTCTACCGGCACCGTGGCTGCTTGCGCTCCATGGCGGCGGCACAGGCGGAGGAACCCCCGGAGGAGCTGGAGCCGACCGTGTTGTCGCCCTGGCCGACAGGGCACCGGTTCGCCGAGCGCACCCGCGCCAAGCACGCCCCCATCCACGCTCTCCTGGCCGCCGGTCACAGCAAGCGGTCCGTCGCCCGGCAGCTCGGCATGACCCTCAACACGATCCTGTGCTTCTCTCGCGCCACGACTCCGGAGGAGATGTTCACCGGTCAGTGGCAAAGCCGTGCGACCATGCTCGATGACTTCAAGCCCTACCTCGATCAGCGCTGGCAGGAAGGCTGCACCAACGCCTGGAAACTGTGGGAGGAGATCAAGGAACAGGGCCATCCCCGTGGCTGTGCCAGTGGCCGCGACTACGTCAGCAGGAATCTTCGCGGCAAGCCCCAACCAGTCGGTCCCCGGCCGCCGTCGGCCCGCGCCGTCACCCGCTGGATCCTCACCCACCCCGACGCCCCGCCCGAAGGCGACAGACTCCAGCTCAACGCCGTCCTGGCCAACTGCCCCGAACTGGACGCTGTCACTGGACACGTCCGCGCGTCCGGCGAGATGCTCACCCGACTCCAGGGCGACCAGCTCCCACAGTGGATCAAGGCGGTCCGCGCCGACGACCTGCCCAGCCCCCACGCCTTCGTCAATGGCCTCGAACGTGATCTCGCCGCCGTCACTGCTGGCCTCACACTGCCCTGGAGCTCCGGCGTCGTCGAAAGCCACGTAAACCGGATCAAGATGATCAAGCGTCAGATGTATGGCCGGGCCAGCTTCGGGTTGTTGCGGAAGAGAGTCCTTCTTGCCTGATTTCAGATCTGGAACTCGCTGTCCGCTCAGCTGATCGCCAGCACCACGGGATCGAGGCCCAGCCTGCTTCGGCATCCGTCGACGGCCCGCGTGATCCAGGCGGTCACGGCGTCGTGATCTGCCGCGATCGTGTGAAGCTCACGAGTCTTCTCCTGGGCTTCGACAATCCAAGGCGCCAACGCGTCTTCTCGTAGAACTCGCTCGAAGTGATCGCGGGCCACGTCCGGGTTCCCAATAAGGGCGGCCGCGATCCCGGCGTCGAGACTGTCCCAGAGGAATCCCCGCCGCACCGGCCTCGACGTCAGGTACCGGGCGACATCCGGCAGCGCCGGGAACTTCTCCCTTAGCGCGGTCACGTTCGCAGCCGCCTGTCGGCTGAGGTCGAGCGCCAGCGGCGTGAACTGGTCCTCGGTGCGGAACAGCTCGGGGCCTGTGCGGACTGCGTCCACGTGGAAGGCCAGGTGGCCCACGTCGTGCCACAGCCACATCGCACCGACGTACAGACCGTTGCCGGCCGTCCGCGGCGGGGTGAACTCCACAACCCCGAGCCACCACCCGTGATCGTCAATCCACAGCCGCGACCGCCCGCGTTGGGCCAGTCCAAGCGGCTTCAGGGACTCCCGTGCCGCTGACGTGACGATCCGGAGGACCGGACTGCGATCTGCCATGTCCGGCATTATCGACCGTCCCACCGACACCACCATCGGTCGTGCTGGCACACCCTGCACAGAGCTGTTCGACAACACTGAGCGTCACCGCTCCACAGAGTTGGACCAGAGCCGCACGTCAGGTACGAACCCAGACTTCCCCCGCCGCCCGCAATACTTGCGCAGCCGCAGCCGCAGCCGCAGCCGCAGCCGCAGCCGCAGCCGCAGCCGCAGCCGCAGCCGCAGCCGGCAGCGCTGGGGAGCGCGCCCCCGCCGAGGAGATCCGCACACTGCGCCGCCTCAGCGTCTCCGCCTGGGCGGCCAACCTCCTGATGCGCGAACGGCCCGAGGAGACCAGGGCCAGGCCGCTGCTCCAGCTCGGCGAGGCCCTACGCCAGCCACAGCACGACACGACCTGGACCCGACGGTCACAAGTACGCGAACTCAGCCCCCGTCAGCGCCTCCCGTTATCCGGAGCCTGATCGTGCGCGCCTCCGGGCGCAGCGCGAACTGCGGCCATACGTCGGGGCCGCAGGCGCGGGAGCCGAGGCCGTGCTGGGCCGCGTCAATGATGAGGTGACTGGTCGTCGACGCGGGGAGTTCGAAGGGGTGCTGGGCCAGGGCGATCTGCTGGGGGGTGTGGCGGCTGAGGGTGAAGCCGGGGCGCCGGCCCTGGGTGTCGGGCAGTGCGGTGATGCGCACCACCCGCTCCGCACCGCTGGTCAGCGTCAGGTGCCGCAACTGGGAGCGGTGCCCGGTTTCCTGGGGGCGCGCGTAGTCGACCGAGAGGTCGCCGAGCGGGGCGGTGAAGAGTCCGGTGCGTGCGGCGTGGAGACTGTCGGGGTAGGACTCGAACGGGCCCAGCCCGAACCACTCTGCGCCGTCGACGGGGGCCGTGCTGTCGGGCAGGCCGAAGTGCACACCGATCCTCGGCCACACCGTCCGCCAGCCGCTCGACGGTTCGATCTCGACGCGTAGTTCGAGTTCGCCCTCCTCGACCGACCAGACTGTCTCCACCGTCACGGAGAGGGCGGAGTCCGCGGCGGAGACCTTCGTGACGGTGCGCAGGGCGTCCGTCGCGTGCTCCACGGTGACCTGCCGCGTGGTGAGCCGGTCCAGGCCGTCGCGGCGCCACAGGTCGGCGCTGGACACCCCGGCGATACTGTCGTCGCTGCCTTCGAGGCGGTCTCCCGGTGCCTCGTCGTTGTCGGTCGGGGCGCGGAACAGTTCCAGACGCGGTCCGGTCACGGCGCGGCCGGCGAGACGGGTGAGTGACCCGCCGGTGAACTCTGCGATGCCGAGGGTGAGGGTGCCGTCGCCGGGCCGCCAGTCGGCGCGCGGACGGGCACGGGGGACCGGGCGGCGGTCCGTGTGGTCGTGTTGGGCGGTGGCGACGACATGCCCTGCCGCCGCCCAAGTGGTGTCGGTCGCCAGCACCGCGTCGATGGTGAGCCAGGTCTCGGCGTCTGGGGACACCGTGACCCTGGGGAGTGTCACCCGGGCCGATTCGCCCGCCGCGGCCGCGGGGACGTCCAGCTCGCCCGAGTCCACGGATACCCCGTCGTGCTCGACCCGCCACAGGAACCGCAGATCCGAGGTGTCGGCCGAGTGCCGCAGGTTCGTGATCGCGGCCTTCTCGCCGTCGAAGGCGAAGCGGAGCGGCTGCACGACCGCTTTGTACTCGTGGAGGCTGGGCGTGGGGACGTCGTTGCTCAGCAGCATGCCGTCCATCACGAAGTTGCCGTCGTGCACGACCTCGCCGAAGTCGCCGCCGTAGGCGTAGTAGGGCGTTCCGTCCGGGGCTGTCGCCAGGAGGCCGTGGTCCCGCCACTCCCAGACGAAGCCGCCGTGCAGCCGGGGATACTCGTGCACGAGCGCCTCGTACTGGTCGAACGCGCCCGGTCCGTTGCCCATCGCGTGGGCGTACTCGCACAGCAGGAACGGTTTGCCGCGCTGGCGGGCGCTTTGCGCGGGGGTGCAGTCCAGGAGTGTGGACGAGGCGTCGTCGGTGCCGACCCGCTCGGTCTCCGGGACCGTCGGGTACATGAGTGAGTAGATGTCCGTGTACTCGCCCGTGTGGTCGCCCTCGTAGTGCACCGGGCGTTCGGCGTCCCGGGCGTGGACCCATGCCGACATCGCGGCGAGGTTGCTGCCGGTGCCCGCCTCGTTGCCGAGGGACCAGATGACGACGCTGGGATGGTTCTTGTCCCGCTCGACGGTCCGCTGGATGCGGTCGAGGTAGGCCGGGCGCCATGCCGGGTCGTCGCTCGGGTTGCCGACCCAGCCGATCTTGTCGAAGCCGTGGGTCTCCAGGTCGCACTCCAGGACGACCCAGAACCCGAGTTCGTCGGCGAGGTCGAGGAGGCGCGGGTGCGGGGGATAGTGGCTGGTGCGGATGGCGTTCACGTTGAAGCGCTTCATCCGGGCGAGGTCCTCGCGCGCATGCTGCTCGTCGAAGACCCGGCCGCGCTCGGGGTGCGCCTCATGACGGTTCACTCCGTGGAAGACCGCCCGGCGGCCGTTGACCAGGAATTGGTCACCGCGGATCTCGACCGTGCGGAAACCCACCCGCAGGGCGATGCTCTCCGCCGCCGAGGAGACCGTGGCCTCGTACAGGCGCGGCTCCTCCGCCGACCATGGCTCCACCGCGGGCACGTCCAGCGGGGCCACCTCGGCCGCCGTCGCCCAGACCCGCTCGACGCCGAGCTCGGGGATGGACAGGGTGACGGGGAAGGCCGACGCGTCGGCGGTGACCTCCGGGTCGATCCGGCCCTGCCCGGCGGCGTAACCGGTCCTGAGCCAGACGTCCTCGATGCCCCCGGCCGGGCGGGCGAGGAGGGTGACGTCGCGGAAGATTCCCGGCAGCCACCACTGGTCCTGGTCCTCGACATAGCTGGCCGCCGACCACTGGTGCACCCGCACCGCGACTACGTTGTCACCCGGCCGGACCGCGTCCGTCACATCGAACTCGTGGGCGAGCCGGCTGCCGCTGGCGCCGCCGGTCTCCACGCCGTTGACCCACACGGTGAAGAGCGACTCGACCCCGTCGAACCGCAGCACGATTCGCTCGGCGCCCGACCAGTCGTCGGGAAGGTCGAAGTGGCGGCGGTAATCGCCCGTGGGATTCTCGTCCGGGACGTGGGGGGGATCGATCGGGAACGGGAACTGGATGTTCGTGTAGGCAGGCCTGCCGTAGGCGCCGTCCCCCTCCAGTACCCAGTGCGCGGGTACCGCCAGGGTGTCCCAGCCGTCGTCGGAGAAGTCGTCGGCTACGAAGTCCGCCGCGACCGACGCCGTGGGGGACAGCCGGAAGCGCCAGGGCCCGTTGAGGGAGAGGGAAGGGGCGTCGGTGTGCAGCCACGAGCGCGCCGGGCGCAGTGCGCCGCGCCCCGGTGCCGGGTCCGAAACATACGCGGAGAGCTCGGAGAGCAAGAGGTCACGTCTTTCGTCGTGGGGGCTCGGTGTACGTCGCCCCTGCCGTGGCGGGCGCGAGGGCCGGTGACGGCCGGTTCGTACGGCTGGTGGCGGATGTGGGGGTCGGTCGTGTCCGGTGTGTAGGGCCGCCGACAGGTAGAGCGGTGACAGGTGTCGGTCACGGCCGGTTCGTACGACCCGAGCCGGGCCTCCGCGCCGGTCGTGTCCAGTTCGTACGACTGCCTGTGGGAGACCGTGTTGGTCACGCACGGTTCGTCCGGCCCGCGGCCAGACCGTCTGTCGGTCCCGGGAGGTTCGTATGATCCGCCGCGGGACCAGGTGACGGTCACGACCGGTTGGCGGGGGCCGTGGCGTGCTGCCTCAGCACGACCGTGCGGATCTCCCAGGGCGCGAGGGCGAGTTCGAGGACGTCCGGCGCCGGCGTGGTGGAGAGCGGCCGGCCGAGCAGGTCGACCGTGGTGGCCTCGGTGAAGTCACCCGTCAGACGGGCGGTCGATCCGGTGTCGCTCAGCGCGGCGAGCCGGACCTCGATACCGCCCCCGCCTCCGTGCTCGTCCCCGTCGGCGGGGACCCGGCGGATGCTGGACACGAACACGTCCTTGCCGTCGACCCGTACGCCGCTCACGTCGGCCGGCAGGGTGCCGCCGGCGGATGCGGTGCCGCGCGTGACGAGCACGTCGTTGCGGAACTCCTCGGCGAGGGCGACCGCGTCCGCCCCCTGCCAGCCGGTGGCCGAGGGCAGGACGGCGAGCCGGTTCTCGATGCGCATGCCGAGGTCCTGTGCGCCCGGGGCGGGGATCTCGCTCGCCGCGGGTTCGTCGCGCAGGGGGTGGATGTTGACGCTGATCGAGCCGATCGCGCGCAGCAGAGTGAGGGCCAACGCCGAGCCGTCGTCGACGAGTTCGTACTCGCTGGAGTGGTCGAGGAGGACGGTGGCCGGCCCTGCCGACACGAAGGTGCTCGCCGGGAAGGTCGGGAGCGGGTACTCGCCCCAGCCGCCCTCCGCCGTGAGTCCGCGCTCGGTGACGGCGAACTGGCCGGCGGAGGCGGACGTGGTCACGGGCCGGGGCAGCGGCACGTGGAAGCGCAGCCGGTGGTCGGCGGACTGGTTGAGGAAGGCGGTCGAGATCCGCACGAACGGCTCGCCCGTGCGCAGTTCCACCAGCATCTCCACCGGCGTCGGGACGGTGGTTTCGCCGCGCGTGTCGCGGTCGGCTGCGAGCGCGTCGGGCCAGTCGTAGACGCGGGTGACGCGGAGCCGGGACCGCAGCGGCCCGTTCTCGACGAGCTCGACGGTGACCTGGGCCGGCTCCGACACCAGCGTGTCGTGGGCCGGGGGAGCGTAGTTGTAGCTGTCGCCGCGGTCACCGCCGGCGACCAGGCGGCCCACACCCGACAGGACGGTGCCGTCCGCGCCGGTCACGACCAGGGTGCCGTCGTCGGCCACCACCACCTCGACCAGGCCGTTGGACAGCGCGTCCCCCGTCGGCGTCACGGTGGCCGTGGCCGGCGTGAGCTGTGGCGCCGGGGCAGTGTTTCCGTCGGCCGCCGAGATGCGGACAGCGGTCAGCCCGGAGGCGGGCACGTGCACAGGCACCAGCGCGGTCGCCCGCGCTTCGGCCAGCGTCCGCACCTGCCACTCGCCCGGATGCGCGGCAGCCGCGGCGGCGACCTCGCGACGCAGGATCAGCAGGTCGAACGGCCCGCTGGCCGGCACCTCGGCGAGATGGAACACCAGTGAGCCCGGAGTGAGTTCGTAGCGGTCGATCAGGAGTCCGAAGAGCTCCCGGCGGTGGATACGGCGCAGTACGCGTTCGAGTTGCGAGGCGTCCATGCGCTCGTCGCTGAGTAGGGTCGGGTCCTCGGAGATCAGCTGCACGGGATGGGCCGACCCGTCGGCGCCGGTGGCGACGAGCGCGGTCCCGGCAGCCGGGGCCAGGACGTCCACCTCGACCAGCGCGGTGCGCGGCGACGGCAGTGGATTGGCCACCAGGTAGGCGTCGCTGGGCACTTGGGCGGCGGGCTCGGCGAGTGCCGCGTCCCGCACGGCACGGGCGGTCTGCGCGGCTTCGGCGAGCCGCGCGGCGACCTGGTCGCAGGTCTCGTCGGTGCCGGAGCCGACCACGGAGTCGTGCGCGGTGGACTCGATGATCTTGTGCCAGGCGAGGGAGAGGAAGGCCGAGTCGTCGCGTCGCGACCACAGCGCGTTCACGCGCTCGGCGTGGTCGACGGTGCGCTCCGCGAGGGCCATCCGCTGCTTGAGTCCGAGCCGCACGGACAGCACGCCCGGCAGGATGTTGCCCCGCACATGGCTGCGCAGCTCACCGGTGACGACGGAGGTCACCTCGTCGCGCGCATGCCCGCGGATGTACTCGTCGAGCGTGGCGACGGTGATCGGCAGCTCCGCGCCGGACGCCTTGCGCAGCCAGGCCGCCAGCTGCGGGTCGGGCGCGTTGTGGTCGGTGCCCGCCATGGCCAGCACCGGATCGCCGCCCCACCGCTCGGCCGTCATCTGCGCGTACTCGCCCAGCGCGCGGCCGATCTGGTCGGGCACCAGGAGGACGTCCAGGCCGTTGTCGTAGCCGTCGAAGAGGAACTCGGTGCGCACCTCGGAGCCGTCCGGGGCGCGCCACCGGAAGGCGTGCCCCTCGACCGAGCCGGGCACCCCGCGCCACAGCGCCGCATGCTCGATCCCGGCACGTGCCAGGATCTGCGGCATCTGCGCGACGTGGCCGAACATGTCCGGCAGGTAGCCGATGGTCATGGAGCCGCCGAGCCGCTCCGCCGCCGCCCACCCCATCTGGAGATTGCGCACGATGGTCTCGCCGGAACACAGGAACTCGTCGAGCAGGATGAGCCACGGTCCGATCGCGAGCCGGCCCTCGCGGACCAGGGCCACGACCCGCTCGCGGTTCTCCGGACGCATCTCCAGGTAGTCCTCGACCGCGGCCATCTGACCGTCGACGGTGAACCGGAAGTCCGGGTTCGCCTCAAGCGTCTCCAGCACGGTGTCGAGGGCGGTCACGAGCCGGTGCCGGAAGACCTGGAACGGCTCGTACCACTCCCGGTCCCAGTGGAAGTGGGGGACGAATACTGCGGAGTTGGGCATGGCGGGGCGGACCTTCTGTACGGAGTGGGGGGCGGATACGGTCACTTGAGGGAGCCGGCGGCGAGCCCGGTGCGCCAGAACCGCTGGAGGACGATGAACAGGATGATCACGGGCACGATCGACACCAGCGAGCCCATGATCACGGACTCCTGGAGGAGCGGGGTGCGGGCGGTCTGCCCGTTCCAGGTGAAGAGGCCGAGCGTGATCGGGAAGAGCTCCTCCTTCTGGAGCATCACCATCGGAAGGAAGAAGTTGTTCCAGATGCCGACGAACTGGAACAGGAAGATGGTCACCAGCGCCGGGGACATCAGCCTGAACGAGACCGAGAAGAACGTGCGGAACTCGCCGGCACCGTCGAGGCGCGCGGACTCGATGAGTTCCTGCGGCACAGCGGCGTTGGCGAAGATCCTCGCGAGATAGACGCCGAACGGGCTGACGATGCTGGGCAGGAAGACCGCGAAGTAGGTGTTGACGAGTCCGACTTCGGAGAACAGCAGGAACAGCGGCAGCGCCAGCGCGGTGCTGGGGACCAGCACACCGCCGAGAATCACCGAGAAGAGGAACTCCCGGCCGCGGAAGCGGAACTTGGCGAGCGCGTAGCCGCACAGCGCCGAGATCAGGGTGCCCACGGCCGCGCCAAGCACCGCGTAGACGACTGTGTTGAGGATCCATCGGGCGAAGATGCCGTCGTTGAAGGTGAACAGGGTGTGCAGGTTGTCGAAGAGCTGGAAGTTCGAGAACGTCAGGCCGCTGGTGGAGGCGAGATCGCCCTGCGGTTTGGTCGCCGCGACGATCAGGAAGTACAGCGGCAGCAGGAAGTAGATCGCCAGTACGAGCATCAGGGCCATGACGGCCGTACGGCTCATGTGGCGTTCCTGGACACGGGGTTGCTTGTTCACAGTCCCGCCCTCTTGGAGGTCAGTCGCATGAACCCGAAGCTCAAGACGAAGGTGATGACGGCGACGACCACCGAAATGGCGGCGGCCTGCTGGTAGTTGTTCCCGATGGCCACGGTGTACGCCAGCATGTTCGGGGTGAACGTGCTGGAGATGTTCGAGGAGATCTGGCGCAGCACGGCCGGCTCGGAGTAGAGCTGGAGTGTGCCGATGATCGAGAACACCGTGGTCATGACGATGGACGGGGCGATGATCGGGACCTTGATGCGCCAGGCGATGGCCCAGTTGCCGGCCCCGTCGATCCTCGCGGCCTCGTAGAGTTCCTGCGGGATGGACTGCAGCGCCGAGAACATGATCAGCATGTTGTAGCCGGTCCACAGCCAGGTCGAGATGTTCGCCGCCGACCACAGCACGGCGCCCGGGCCCAGGAAGTCCGGCTTCAGGCCGATGTCGTTCAACAGGTCGACGATCGGGCTGAGTTGGGGCGAGTAGAGGTACGACCACATGATCGCGGCGATGACGCCGGGCACCGCGTACGGCATGAACGCGGCGGTGCGGAAGAACCCCTTGAGCTTCAGCAGGGGAGAGTCAAGGAGCAGGGCCATGACCAGTGCGACGAACAGCATGACGGGCACCTGCACGATGCCGAACAGGCCGATACGGCCGATGCTGGCCCAGAACTCGTTGTTCTGGAACACCTCGACGTACTGCTCGAAACCGCCGAACGTCGTGTACGAGGTGCCGTACTGCCCGCCGGAGCGGCGTACCACGCGGAAGCTCTGCCAGAGCGCGTAGCCGATGGGCACCAGGTAGAAGAGGACGAACGGCAGGAAGAAGGGCGTCAGGAACGCGACGATGGTGCCGGCCCGGGGGCCGCCGACGTCCAGACGCGGACGGCGGCGGCCCCGGGGCGGTGGTGACACCGCGTCGGTGGGGCGGGTGGCGATGTCGGTCATTCTGAGGTCACTTACCCGCCGTGGCCGGGATCGCCAGGTCGTCCATCGACTTCAGCGCGGAGGCCTGGGCAGCGGCGAGCGCGTCGGTCAGCTTGCCGTCACCGGCCACCGCCTTGGACATCGCGTCCTGCAGTGCCAGGTTCACCGTCTTCTGGGTGGGACCCCAGCTGAAGTCGGTGTCGACCTTCTTGGACGACTCGGCGAAGACGTCGAAGATCTTCTCGTTGTTGTAGTACGGCACACCCTTGGACAGCGCCGGAAGCTTCAGTCCATCGGTGGACGCCGGGTACAGGCCGCCCAGCTCGTTCGCCATCGCGAGCGCCTCGGGGTCGGTGTTCAGCCACGTGTTGAACTCGGCAGCCTCGTAGAGGTGCTTGCCGCCCTTCATGAACGCGACGGTCGAGCCGCCCCAGTCGCCGGAGTTGCCGCCCGCACCCCAGGTCGGCATCGGGACGATCGACCACTTGCCGGCCTGGTCGGGCAGGTTGTCACGCATTCCCGTGTAACCCCAGGCCGCCCCGATCTGGGTGGCCATCTGGTCGTTCTGGTAGGCGGCGAACATCTGCGTCGACCCGTTGGCGAGGTCGGTACGCACGACCTTGTCGTCGATCAGCTTCTGCCAGTAGTCCGCGACCTGCTTGCTCTTGTCCGACTCCACGGTGACGTGCCACTTGTCGCCGGAGTAGCTGTACATGTTCGCGTTGTTCTGCCAGAGGAGCCCGTTGAACCATTCGGCGTTGTTCGGGTCGAAGAACGTCATGGTGAGCTTCGGGTCCGCCTTGTGCAGCTTCTCCGCGGCGGTCGCGTACTCGTCCCAGGTCGTCGGGATCGGGACGTCGTACTTCTTGAAGATGTCGGTGCGTACGTACATGGCCATCGGGCCCGTGTCCTGCGGAAGGGCGAACACCCCTTCGCCGCCGAAGCTGGCCTGCGACCAGGTCCACGGAACGAACTTAGACTCGGCGTCGGCGGCCGTCTTGCAGGCCGAGGCGTCAACGAAGGCGTCCTGGGAGCGCAGGGTGGGCAGCTGGTCGTAGCCGACCTGGGCGAGGTCCGGCGCCGTACCGGCCTTCAGGGCGTTGCCGATCGCGCCGTACTGGTCGTTGGAGATGTTCTTCGACTCGACCTGGATGTCGGGATGTTCCTTGTTCCACAGGTCGACGACCTTGTCCATGCCGTTGACGGTGTTCCAGTACTGGAGGGTGACCTTGCCCTTGGAGGGCTCGCAGGAGGCGGCGGACGCGTTGCCGGACGACGAGTCGGACGACGAACACCCGGCGAGGACGACCACGCCGGCGGCCGCGGCTGCGATGACGAGGCGAGTACGTGTGACTGTGCTGCTCATATCTTCCGTTCCAGAGAACGACTAGCGACGGTGCTAGGCGGGGTCGACGTTGACACCTGGAGGCGGATGCCTTCTGGTTGGAATGTGCTTCCGTGAGCGGTACCGTGAGCGCTCACGGGAGCGATCACGGGAGCGGTAACGGAAGGGCTTGTCGTGAAGTGATTGGGATTTTGCGCTTCGGTTGGGCCGAGTGTCAAGGCTCTTGAGCCAGGGGAGCACCATCAACCGTTCGCACACGTGGTCGCACCACAATGTCGGCCCGGGGCATACTCAGTGTCCCTTGCGACGCGCGCGCGTCGGCAACAGGCGGAGGTGAACGATGGCGTCGTCGGGGACCGGACCCCGCCGGGTGACGATCGACGATGTGGCCCGGAGCGCCGGGGTGTCCCGGCAGACGGTGTCCCGGGCGCTCAACGACAAGGACGAGATCGGTGTCGACACCAAGCAGCGGGTCCTTGATGCCGCCCACGCGCTGGGATACCGGCCGAGCCGGTTCGCCCGGGGGCTCGTCCGCCAGGACACGATCAGCGTCGGCCTCGTGATCCCCGATCTGCTCAACCCCTTCTTCACCGAGGTCGCAGCCGCCGCCCTGGACGCGGCGCGGGCGCGCGGCTGGCATGTCGTCGTGTGCGACACCGGTGATCGCGTCGAGGAGGAGCGGGGCACCCTGGAGGCGATCGCCTCGCAGGTGGACGCCGTCGTGGGATACATGAGCCTGGCCGAGGAGGAGATCGACCGGCTGACCCGGGGGATGCCGGTCGTGCTCATCGACCGGGAGCACCGCTCCGAGCGGTTCAGCACGATCAGGATCGACGGAAAGCAGGGTGTCGCCTCCGCGATTCGCCATCTGGCCGAGTCGGGGCACCGGCGGATCGGCATGCTCGATCACGCGGGCCGGTCCGAGCCGAGCAACCGGCACGACTGGTTCGCCGCCGCGATGGACGCCTGCGGACTCGACTCCGACGCGGTCTGCCGCGCCGACCAGAGCGTGGACGGCGGGGAGGGCGCGCTGAAGGACCTGCTCGCCCGGCACCCCGACGTCACCGCCGTGTTCACGTTCAACGACATCATCGCCATCGGCGCCCTGCGCGCCGCCCGCCGGCTCGGACGCCAGGTCCCCCAGGACCTCGCCGTGATCGGCTTCGACGGCCTCCAGCTCGGATCCCTGGTCGAACCCCCGCTGTCCACCGTCGCCCTCGACACCCGGGAACTCGGCGCCCTCGCCGTCGAACAGGCGGCGCGGCTGCTGACCCGCAGTGGCGGGCTCAGCCGGGACGAGTTGGCGGTCCACGGGAAGCTGAGGTTGCGGGAGTCGGCGTAGGGCCGGCCGGTCGCGGCAGCGGCAGGTTCCGTCCGCAGCGGGACTCAGGCCCCGCTGCCGCTGCCGCTGCCGCTGCCGCGGGCGCGGGCGCCGCGTCGGCGGAGCTCTGTGCCTGGGCTCTCGTCGGGACTGCTCGACAACCGCTTAGTGACCGTCGGCGGGCACGCCGAGGTGCGCATTCACTGTGCGGTGGAACCGGCTGACGAGAGGGCGCTGATCTGTGCGGGAGGCTGCCCCGTCAGTGCTCCTGCGATGAACCGGCGCCGGGCGTTGCTCGGCAAGATGTCGGCGGGCGGAGGTGGCCGCCCGCACAGGTTCACCGCGTTGCTGTCCTGCGGCTGTGGGACTGCGCAGGGAGCGTTCGAGATGGCCTGCTCGATGGGTCGCGGACCGGGGATGGGACGCGGCTGGTCCGACTGCCATGGGAGACGCGATGGCCGAATCGATACGAGTCCGACGACCGACCGATCAGGAGGGGCAACGGCTGCAGCAGATCGTGCGGCGGGGCAGCACCAACTCGGTGCGCTGCCGTCGCCCGATGATGCTGCTGGCGTCGGCCGGTGGGAAGCGGGTGCCCGTCATCGCCCAGCCGGTGGCGGCGGCTGCGGCAGGTACGTCCGAGGCGGCCCCCGCGCTGGTGCGCTGCTCGCGGACCGGGGCCGGCACGACCTCTGCTGTCAGCGAGATCTCGCCGGCCAACGCGACTCCGACCATCCAGGGACAGCTCGGGTCGCTGACGGCGAACCCCGCGACGTTGGCTCGCTTGCGCTCCCTGCTGAGCAGCAGGGGAGTGTGCGCTTGCCTACGGCGGGCCCGGTTCTGTCCCGGCCACGTAGACGGTGTTGGTCGAGGTGCCGCCTTGCAGGGGATTGTCGAAGTCGACGACATGGGCCGCTGATTGCGGGAAGACCTCTGCGAGTGCGGAGGTGAACTGGTTGTCCGGCGGATCGTTCGACCACAGGGCGAAGACCCCGCCCGGGTGGAGGTGTTCGCTGAGAGCGCGGAGCCCGGCGGGCTGGTACAGCGCCGCGTGGCGCGGGTGGAGCACATGGCGCGGCGAATGGTCGACATCCAGCAGGATGGCGTGGAAGCGGCGGCCCGGCTCCTTCGGGTCCAGACCGCCCGAATCGGCAGCCATCGCGAAGAAGTCGCCCTGAACCAGGCGGCAGCGGGCGTCCGAAGTCAGCCGGGCGCCGAGTGGGACCAGGCCTCGCTGATGCCAGTCGATGACTTCGGCGAGCGTTTCGATCACGGTGAGCCAGCGCACCCGGGGGTCGTCCAGCACAGCTTTGGCGGTGTACCCGAGTCCGAGTCCACCGACGGCGATGTCCAGTTCGGTGCCCGGCAGTTTCGCCAGTCCGAGTTCCGCAAGCGCGATCTCGCCGGCTGTGAAGAGGCTGGACATCAAGAACTCGTCGCCGAGCTTCACCTCGTACACGTCGGTGTTCGATACCGGGTCGCGTCGGCGCCGCAGGCTGATGTCGCCCATCGCCGTCGGGCGCCAGTCGATCTCCTCGAAACGCACGCTCATCCGTTTGCCTTTCTGACGCACCGTCGGTGCCCGAAGCCGGTGCCTGGAACGCCTCTCCGCCCAGGTGGAGCCGTAGACGCGAAACCGTCCCCGCTGCCGACAGGGCAGCAGCGGGGAAAGGGCCGCCGGTCAGGCGTCGATGATGACGGGGATGATGAGGGGCCTGCGGCGGTGGGTACGGAAGGCCCAGTTCGCGACGGCACGGGCGATCAGCTGTTCCAGTTGGTGGGGGTCGCCGACGCCTTCCTGGGCTGCGGCGGCCAGAGTCTTCTCGATGACAGGGATGACCGGTTCGAAGGTGCTGTCGTCATGGACGAACCCGCGGGCCAGGAAGTCGGGAGTCTCGGCGAGGGCGCCCGTGTCGGCATCGACGATCGCCACCACGGTGACCACGCCTTCCTCCGCGAGGGTGACACGGTCCTTGAGGGACGCCTCGGTGGCGCCGCCGACCTCCATGCCGTCTACGTAGACGTTGCCGGCGGGCACCTTGCCGGTGATCGTCGCACGCCCGTCCACGAGGTCGACGACGACGCCGTCCTCGGCGATGACCACACGCTCGGGATCGACCCCCGTACGGATGGCCAGGTCGGCGTTGGCCCGCAGGTGGCGCCATTCGCCGTGCACGGGCATGACATTGCGGGGCTTGACGATGTTGTAGCAGTACACGAGCTCACCGGCGCTGGCGTGCCCGGAGACGTGCACCTTGGCGTTGCCCTTGTGGACGACATGGGCGCCCCACCTGGTCAGCCCGTTGATCACCCGGTAGATGGCGTTCTCGTTGCCGGGGATCAGGGAGCTGGCGAGCAGGACGGTGTCGCCCTTGCCGATGCGGATCACATGGTCGCGGTTGGCCATCCGGGACAGAGCCGCCATCGGCTCGCCCTGGGATCCGGTGCACACCAGGGTGATCTTGTGGTCTGCCAGCTTCTCCATTTCCTTGGTACTCACGACCAGGCCGCTGGGAACCTTCAGGTACCCGAGGTCGCGGGCGATGCCCATGTTGCGGACCATGGAGCGGCCCACGAAGGCGACTTTGCGGCCGTGCTGGTGCGCTGCGTCCAGGACCTGCTGGATGCGGTGCACATGGCTGGCGAAACTGGAGACGATCACCCGGCGCGGGGCGGTACGCATCACCTGCTCGATCGCCGGGTTCAGGTCGCGCTCGGAGGTCGTGAAGCCGGGGACCTCGGCGTTGGTGGAGTCGGTGAGGAAGAGATCGACGCCTTCCTCGCCGAGGCGGGCGAAGGCGCGCAGGTCGGTGATGCGGTCGTCCAGCGGGAACTGGTCCATCTTGAAGTCACCGGTGTGCAGGACCAGCCCGGCGCCGGTGCGGATCGCGACCGCGAGACCGTCCGGGATGGAGTGGTTGACCGCCACGAACTCGCAGTCGAAGGGACCGAAGGCGCGCCGGTCGCCCTCACGTACCCGCACGGCGCGCGGCCGGATTCCGTGCTCTTTGAGCTTGGCCTCCAGGAACGCCAGTGTCAGCTTCGAGCCCACGACAGGGATGTCGGAGCGCTCTCGCAGCAGATACGGCACACCACCGATGTGGTCCTCGTGGCCGTGGGTGAGCACCACGGCCACGATGTCGTCCAGGCGATCACGGATCGAGGTGAAGTCCGGCAGGATCACGTCCACGCCGGGCTGGTTCTCTTCGGGGAACAGCACGCCGCAGTCGACGATGAGCAGCTTGCCGGCATGCTCGAAGACGGTCATGTTGCGGCCGATCTCACCCAGACCGCCCAGGGCGACGACCCTCAGCCCTCCTTCGGACAGGGGAGGGGCGGCTTTCAGCTCAGGATGTGGATGACTCATATTCCGACGTTACCGGAGAGTCTGCCGAGGTGATCCACTGGCTGCCCGACCAGCCGGTTCAACACGGCGCGGCCGAGGCGATCAGCGGGATACGTTCCGCAGCATGATGCCGATCATTGATCAGAACACCGTGCGGTGACCGCTGGGGGTCACCGCCATCGCGGCCCCTTCGCATCCTGCCGCTCCGTCTCACCAGTGTGTTCGGCCGGTGTCAGTGCCGGTGTCAGTGCCGGTGTCGGTACCGCCGCAGGCGGAGGACGCCTTCCGCGAGCGCGATCAGGTCCCCCCTACCTCTCACCCGCATACATCCGACTCACCACGTGGCGCAGCCAGACCTTCCCCCACACCGTCCGCCGCCGCGCCGTCTCCCGCCACTGAGGCGTCACCAACTTCCCGAGACGACACACCTACGCCGCCAACAGCCCGCCCTATGTCTGGAGTTCGGCGAGGAGGTGGCAAAACCGCTAAGAAGAAGGGCTTTCTGTGGCGGGGGAGGGGAGTAGTGCCGCCGAGGGTGCTGGAACTCCTTCGGCGGAGGTACTCGCCTTTCGCCATGGCAGGAGAAGTGCACTCGCCATGCACAGCAGACCGGCGATGAGCAGTGCGCCGCGGACGCCCGCCGCATCGGCGATGAGGCCGCCGGCGATCATGAAGGCTGCCTGGCATGTCTTCGAGCCGACTGACCAGGAGGTGCTGACGCGGGACATAAACGCGTCCGATGTGGCCTCCATGCGATAAGTGGTGAACGACGGATTGAAGACGCCGGCGGCGAAGAGCAGGCCGAAGTCGGCGGCCACAACGGTGAACATGCCAAGGGCACCAGAAGGCGTCAGCGGCAACAAGATCGTCCAGAGCGTGCGTGAGACACCGGACAGCAGCAGAATGCGGCGCTGTCCAAACCGCCGGGTGAGCAGCGGGGCCAGGCGCGAACCCAGCACTCCGCCCAGGCACGGCAGTCCCAGAGCCAGTCCGTACTGCCCCGGCGTCAGACCGAGGTCACGCAGCATGAGGACGGCCATCAGCGGGGACGACATCATGACGGAGCCGCCGAACAGTAGCGCGTTGAAGAACAGTGGGCGCAGCCCTGGATGCCGCAGAAGGTACTGCCAGCCGGCGGCGATGTCGCGGCCCAGGTGAGCGGTGGAGGCGCGTGCCGGCGGCGTGGGTTCGGGCCGCCGGATGCGGCGGATACCGAGGGCCGATCCGAGGAAGGACACCGAGTCGACGACTGCCGTGGCGGCGGCGCCCAGCACCCCGATCAGGAGCCCGCCAACGGGCGGGCCGGCGCTGACGCTGATCCAGTTGGTGGTCTCGAACAGGCTGTTGGCACGAAGGCGGTGCTCGGGCAGGACGAGGGCTTTGAGATGCGCGCCGCTCGCCGCATCGAAAGCGACGGACGCGGCCGTCTGGAGAACGCCGACGAGACACAGCTGACTGAAGGTGAGCTCATCGAAGGCCATGGCGACCGGAATGCTCGCCAGCACCGCGCAACGGGCCAGATCGGCGGTGATCATGACGGGCCGCTTGTACTGGTACTCGATACGTACACCGAGTGGCAGGGCGATCACCGCACTGGCCACGGCAGACAGTGCGGCGAGCAGGGAGACCTGGAACGCCGAGGAATGCAGCACCAAGAGGGCGATCAGCGGCAACGCCCCCATACCGACGGCACTGCCCACTGCACTGACCGCGTAGGCGCCCCACAACCGCCGGAAGTCCTGCCCAAGCGCGCCCCGCCGTACCAACCGAACCCTCCCTGGGATGAAGGCGCTCAGCCTAGTGACCTCGACCTCTCACTACCTGTGGTTTTGCCTTCATCGGACGCACCTCAGCGCTGGGATCAAGCTGGTGCATGAACGCCCGCCGCAGCGCACGCGACCACGAACGGCTGCCCCAGTACTCCGAAGCTCACTTGAACTGGGCACTCGTCACCATGGAGGAGCCGGTGCCTCACCCGCAAAACCCCCGCACCGATACTTGGTCGAAGGCGCCCGGGCTACTCAGGGCTGATTCCATACAAGCGTATAGCGCCAGAACAGGCGTCGTCGCAGCCGCGCGCCGGGCAGGACGTCTCTGGCTTCACGGACGATGTCGTGAAAGGTCATGGCCGCTGAGCGAGTATGGGCCGTCATGGAGACGGGCCGCGGCGAGGGGCGCCCCTTGTTCTTTAGCCAGCCCATGGCGGCATTGGCCGGAATGGCGATAGCACCGAGCAGGTGGTCTGCCGAGGTCTGGGCGCGGGACAGGCCGACGATCACCAGGGTGCCTCCCGGCGCCAGATGACGGCGGAAACGGGTGAGCGCCTCGGTGAACGGCATGTGGTGGATCGTGGCGACGCACGTGATGACGTCGTAAGGGCCGGCAGGGAACTCGGCTCTTGCATCCGCGACAGTGAAGGTGACGGGGAGCGCGGAAGGAGTCAGCTCCTGGGCCTGGGCGGTGATCAGCGGATCGGAATCGACGGCCTTCACAGCGTCGGCTCGTCCGGCCAAGAGCCTTGCAAGATCACCGCTGCCGGATCCGACATCCAGGGCGCGTTCGAAGTGTCTCGGCAGCTGCCGCAGGATCCAGCGATGGTAGTGAGCGTTGTGATCCCAGGGATAGGCGGCGTTGAACCGCTCAAGAGCCCGCAGGACACGAGGCGAAAGGAACTTCATCGCCCCAGTCCATCAAGTCCCTGCGGTATGCACACTGAACGAGCTCAGATGCGGAGTGTGTACGAGGTTTTGGTCGGGCCGAGGCTCCATCCCTCGACCCGGCCGCGTGGGGTGAAGCCAGGCAGTAGTCGGAGGAGCGGACGGGTTCGCCCTCGGCAAGGGCAAAGACGCCTGAACCGGCGGGCACGTCATCGGCCGGCTCGTGCACTTTCATGGCTGGCCTGGTGAACCACGGGGAAGTGCAGCGGAGTTGAGGCGGCCCACCGATGAAGGAGTCTGAGACGGCGCGGAAGCACAGGTCACGGATCCTCCAGATGAAGCCGAGCGGGAGATCGTGCAGCCGTACAACCCTTGGGCCTGGTGAGTCGTCATATCTACCGTACGACGCACAATGACCACTGTGCGCAAACTGGTTTCAACGGGGGAAACTATGAGCTCGGTCCGTAAGGGCATCCGTAACCGCGTTCGCACTCGCCGCGCTTCCACCGCGGCCTTCACTGTCCTGATGGCGGGGGTCCTGGGGACCGCCGGCGCCGGGGCGTCCAGTGCCGGTACGTCGGCACCGGCGCAGCAGACGAAGCAGATCGCCTCGTCCGCCCTCGGTAGCGACTACAAGATCACCCTGACCGCCCTGCAGTCACCGGAGGACCAGTACGCCGCCACCGTGGAACTCCAGGTCTACGAGCAGAGCGGCGGCGCCTGGAAGGAGACCGATCTGGTCACCGTAGGCGACGTGAACGGGTGGTTCTGGTTCCCGGTCACGGGCAGTGGCGCGATCTGTGAGTTCTCGACCGCGAGCACGGAGCCCGCGCCGCTCACGGTGAGCCTGCTGGTCACGCCGTCCATCGGCTGCTCGGACCCGGTGAACTACCTGGTGAAGGAAGGCCGGGTGTACGCCGCCTGACCAGCACGGTCAGGACTCCGGTGGGCCGGCCCTTGCGGCCCACCGGTCTTCGCCGACCACGGCGGCCGCATCCACCCACTGTTCGATGCTGACGACGGCGTTCTGGGTGGGCTCAGAGGTCTCTCCTCGTCGGGGTTCTTCCCAGCACGGGTACCTGGTGTGGGCCGGACCGAGGTCGGTGCGGACTGGTCACGGCGAACGGGGAACTCCAGCCGGACGAAGTACTCGCACCAGCCGCCAACTCCTGGGCCCACTCGCCAAGTGAGGCATCGGGTCACAGCTGAGCCGAAGCACGATTGAGCGAGGGTCTTCGACCTGGGCTGAGGGCGAACTTCGGCTCGTCATAATCCGTACGCCTTATACCGGGAGTGACCATGGCCGAAGGCCACAGCGACCAACACACCAACCACATGGCGAACTCTGACAATGTCGTGGACGAGCGGACCGTAGTTGAACTTGCGTACCGGCCCCAGGCTGCCGACACCTTGGTCGGCCTGCAGGTCCGTGAGCGGATCAAGCGAACCGGGCTACTGCTGCGGGTCGTGCTCCTCTTCTTGTTGATAGGGCAGTGGCTGGTCTCCGCCGTGGTCCGTGGGAGTGTCGACGTGGTCTCGACAGTTCTGTTCCTGTTGGTCGTCCTGCTGCTGTGGGGGTACCCGCGGCTGCAAGCCGCCCAGGTGCAGCGGCTCGTCGGATGGCAGGGCGAGTACCGCGCCACCGTGACTCCGGCCGGGATCACGTGCCGTACCGACCACGGCACACTGATCCAGAAGTGGTCCGTTTTCCAGGGATACCGGGAAACGGCAAGTCACTTTGTCCTGCTCAGCCGGGATCCCAACATCATGTGGGTCGGCGTCCTGCCCAAGCGGGGCGTGCATGAGACTGAGAACATCGAGCGGCTACGGGCGATCCTGGACCAGCACATCCCTCGCGTGTGACAGATGTCCGCCGTGGTGACAACAAGCGCGCCTCTGTGACAACTGTCCTGCTTCGGCTCAACAGCTGGCCAGTTCAGCGGTCGCGATTCCCTCTCTCAGAAGTCTCTCAGAAGTCGAAATCCATTAACTCGCTGCTGGCGCTTGTGTACCTGCGACTGCCAGCGGGCCCGCACCGCGTCGTTGATCGTAGCGGCGATGTGCAGCCCGGCTTGTTTGGTCGGTTCGGCGATCTCCTGAATGGTCCGGACCTCGGTGAGTTGTCCGTCCGTGGTGACCTTCCGCAGACGGCCGGTCTCCCGCTCGGTGACCAGCGCCGACCCGTCGGGGAGGAACGCCAGGTCGAAGGGGAGGCGCAGCCCGCTCACGACCGGTTCCACGGCCGCCGCTTTCGCCACCGGAGCGTCGCGGACGGTCGGGCGGGCCCACCACCCGTAGAAGGAACCGTAGGAGCGGACCCCGAGGGCGGCGGCCGCCACCAGCAGACCAGCCAGGCCAAGTACGACTATCCGTCGCCATCGCACGCGGTGATCTTAGGAATTGCGCCGTCGAGCCATCCACTTCGAAACGGTGACCGTTGGCTGAAGAATTGGCTCTGCAAGCAGGTCGGTGACGATACTTCTTCGCCTCGATGCCTCGATGCCTCGATGCCTCGATGCCCCGATCGGCTGAGTGAGCGTTTGATCTCCGATGTCTGTTTGATTCGTCTTGGCTGTCGGGCCCGTTGGGAGTGGTCTCGTCGGTGATTCGGCGGGGCGCAAGGTTGATGGCGGCGAGTTGGTTCGTGGGTGCTGATCGGTGGGGGGTGGGTTTTGTAGTCGGGTGCGAGGTGCCGGTGGTGCATGAGCTGGCCGAGAGTGCGTTCGATGACCAAGCGGCGGATTTGGACCTGGAATCCGCAGGGTGCGGGTTCGCGTTGGACGACCTCAAGATCGATGCCGAGGCGGGCGATGTGTTCGACGGCCTTGGTCTTGTAGCCGTCGGCCCAGGCTTTGGTGATGGTGGAGGAGTTCTTGCTGCTCTGGTTGTCGACGACGAGGCAGTGGTGGGCTCCCTGGTGTTGCCTGGGTGATCCGTTCGGAGTCGGCGGGCGGGTTCCCGCCGGCTGGGCTGTGGCGCCGTTTTGTGTTGTGGAAGTCGGCGATCGGCGTGGCGGTCTTCAGCCTGGTTTCGGCGCGCGGGTGGCGAAGACGTGCCAGATGACCGCGCAGCAGGTCATCAACGAGTGTCAAGGTGGCCGTGGACGGCCGTGGGCTCGGCCGGTGGAAACTGTCGCGGAGCCCCCGGTGGGGCTGTTGCTTCGCATGCCACGCCAACTACCGCCGGGTGCATCGCAGTTACGGCGTGATCCGGCCACCGTGGGGGGCTCGGCGTTGCTCCCAGCGGGGTGGTGAATGTTTCTCCTTGGGCGTGTTGGCGGCTCGCCTACTCGGGCGGGGAGGGTTCCGGTCGGTCGGGGGCGTGGTTCCATGGCGAGCATGATGCGTAGAACGTCATCCACCGCTGTCGGTTGCGTTGTTGTCGCTGTCGTGTTTGCCGCTCTCACGTCGTGTTCCTCGGACGGGTCTCCCGCCGAGGGCCGGCGCAGCGGGTCCGGCTCCGGGTCGCCGGCGTCCGGCCCCACGCCGACTTCCACGGAGACGGCCACGCCATCGCCCTCGCCGACCGGGCCGTGCGCTGACGGGACGTGCGAGATCGAGGTCGCAGTGGGGGACGTCGTGAGAGTGCCGGAAACATACGGTCTCGGGCCGATCGAGGTGAAGGCGATCACCGGCGGTACGGTCGAGATGGTCGCGCCGCTGACGGGGTCGGGCTACAGCGTTTCGGGCTGTTCCGGTGGCGGGGGAGTGTCGTCGGAGGGTGGCGGCGGCGTTGGGCTGAGCTGCGACGAGGGAACCGTCGCGACCATAAACGACGCCATGAGCCTGGAGGTCGTCGAGATCCGCGACTCTGCCGCCGTCCTCCGTATCGAACCCGCCGGGTGACGTATGGCTCGGCTCCCTGGGCAGGGCTTCCTCGCGGTTCCGTAGGGAGGGTGCCGGTCACGCGGGGACGGCACCGAGAGGGCTGAGGGCTGGGTGCCAGTGGGCGCGCGGGTCGCCTGCTCGGCTTCGGCGGGCAGTTGTTCGGCAGGTGCCTCACCTGCCCGGCGGTGGTGGGCTTCTCCGTTCCTCGCGCGTCATCTGGGAGCTGCCGGCTCGGCATCTCCACCGGCAATTCCTGTTCGGCCCGCCACGCGGCGATCAACCACTCCAGGCCCGGATCCGTCTCGTAGACACTGAGCCGCTGCCGCACCGAGCCGGTCACGGTTGCGTTCGTTCAGGAGACCGGCCGACGCGGGCAGCGCGACCCGCCCGGCTGGTCTCCGCGACCAGCAGGGCGGCGGATCTCGTGAACGGGGTTACCCGAAGTTGTGGAAATCTCCCGACGGCTCTACTTCGCGTCGATGTAATCGCCGGGGGCTGCTGCGGCCGTGGCGGCGGTTGTACCGGCGTAAGGGAAGCGGTAGTAGCCGTCAGCGGTGGCTTTGACGGTGGTGCTCAACTTGCCGTTGCTGCTGGTGGTGACGGTTCTGACGGCGGTGTAGGGGCTGCTTAGGGTCGACCCGCTTCGTGTCAGGGCGTGGGAGGCCGTTGTGGGGAGCGGAGTGTGAGCAGGGTGATCTCGCTGGGGGCGAAGACGCGGAACGGTGGGCCCCAGAAGCCGGTGCCGCGGCTGGTGTAGAGGAGGGTGCGGGTGCCGTGGTGGCTGAGGCCGGCGACGGTGGGCTGGTCGATGCGGACGAGGTGGTGGAAGGGCCAGATCTGGCCGCCGTGGGTGTGGCCGGAGAGTTGGAGGTCGATGCCCGCATCCGCGGCCCGGTCTACGAACTTGGGCTGGTGGGCCAGGAGCAGGACGGGCAGGTCGGGGTGGGCACCGTTGAGGGCTCCGGCGAGGTGGGCGCGGTGGCCGGCCAGGCCGGAGGATTCGGCGGTGACGTCGTCCACGCCGGCGACGACGAGGGTGTCGCCGCCGCGTTCGAGCAGCAGATGGCGGTTGCGCAATGGCTCCCAACCGAGTTCGTCCATGAGGTCGACCCAGCCCTGGGCTTCGCTGTAGTACTCGTGGTTTCCGGTGACGTAGACCCGGGCCCGGGTGGCTCGCACGGTGCCGAGTGGGGCGGCCTGGGCGCGGCGGCGTTCGGCCGTGCCGTCCGCGATGTCGCCGGTGTGGCAGACCAGGTCGGCGTCCAGGGTGTTGACCGTCTCGCAGACCCGCGCAGACCAGCGGGCGCGGTCGAGTGGGCCGTAGTGGGTGTCGGTGATGAGGACGACGCGGGTGCCGTCCAATCCGGCTCCCAGGCGCGGGAGTTGTACGTCGAGCCGGCGCACCCGTGGCACCCGGCGGGCCTCGGCGTACCCCCAGGCGAGCAGCACGGCGGCTACGCCGAGGACCGCCCAGGTGACGATCCGTGCCCGGTCCTGACTCTCGCCCACGCCCGTCATGGTCAGGGTGAGGCGCAGCAGGACGCCGAGCAGGACGGACCAGGTGAACAGCACCCAGCTGGCCCCGAGGAGGGTGTCTCCGACGATCGCCGCCCAGTCCTGCTGCCGTCGGCCGTGGCCGCGCGCCATCGCGAGCGGCATGACGATCAGGCCGAGGACGAACAGCGCGGTTCCGCCCAGCGCCACGGGGAGCGGCCAGTGCTGGCCGGCGTGCAGCAGCACCCAGCAGGGCACGGCCCACAGCAGGACCGGGGCGGCCAAAGGGATGTAGCGCATCAGGCGGCTCAGTCGGCTCTGCTGGGTCGCATGCGCTGCACCGTCCGCGGATCGGGCGTCGCTGGTGGCGGTCATGTGTCCCCTCCTCAAGTAGCCAAAACTGGCGACGCGCGCACTGTATCCGGTCGTCTTGGGGGACGTCTTGCCGATCATTGATGGCCATTTCATCGGCAACGTACGCGACGGGGCGACCGGCCTGAACTTGATCGATCAGGAGTCGTTGGCCGCGCACCTCGGTCGGGTATGGGGAGGGGGCCTCTGCCGCGAGACCCCGGCCCGTGCCGTCGCCGACCACCTGGCCGTCGAGGCCGGTCAGCGTGCAGTGTGCCGGTGCGAACACTTCCTGTCGCGGGGCGTCAGGTGTCGAGTGGTCCCGCCTAGCTAGTGCCGCATCAGGCAACGTTCGCCTCGCTGGTGGAGCACGGAGAAGTAAATCGGTGGGGTGATGCAGGGGAATCTGCCACGCTCATCGGATGGGGGCATTGGATGCAGTGGCGGGAAGGATTGCCGGCGGGGCCACCGTGACGTTCCGGCCCAGCGGCTCCTCGATGGTCCCGCTGATACGTAGTCGGCAGCAGGTGGTCGTTGCCCCGGTCGACCCGTCGAAGTTGGAGGTCGGAGACATCGTCCTCGCCCGTGTCGCGGGGACGGTCTACTTGCACTTGGTGTCGTCCGTGGACCTTGCCAGGAAGCGGGTGCAGATCAGCAACAACCGTGGCCTCGTCAACGGCTGGACCAGCCACGATCGTGTCTTTGGTATCTGTGTGGCAGTCGACGGCGTCACCCGGTCGGGAATCGTAGGCAAGGCGCTCGCGGCCGACTCCAACGACTCCTCCTGAACCTGACGTTCCAGCGGCATCGGGCCACCAAGCTATACGGGTGGCAGAACGAGTGCGCGTTCGCGAGACCGATGACGACGAGGGCCGGCGGCTACTGCGGATAGTCCGCAGAAGCACGGGCTCCGTGGTGACCTGGCGGCGCGCGCAGATGGTGCTGCTGTCCGCTCAGGGCATGCCGGTCGCGAAGATCGCCGAGGTGTTGTTCACCAGTGACGACCGGGTCCGCGACGTGATCCACAACTTCAACGCCGACGGCTTTGACTCGCCCTACCCCAAGTACTCCGGTGGCCGGCCGAAGACTTTCACGCTGCCCGAGCGCCGCGAGATCGAGAAGATCGCCAAGTCCAAGCCTACCGAGCACGGCCTGCCGTTCTCGACCTGGAGCCTGATCAAACTGGCCGACTTTTCTGGTAGCCGAGGGGGTGGTCGACGACATCAGCCACGAGGGCCTGCGCATCCTGCTCCGCGAGGAAGGCGTCTCTTTCAACGCGTGAAGACCTGGAAGACCTCCCGCGACCCCGACTACGCGGCCAAGAAGGCCCGCGTCGAGCACCTCTTTGCAATCGCCGACGGCGAGGTCATACCCGAGGACGGCGAACCCGATGTCGTCTTCTGCATGGACGAGTTCGGGCCGCTCAACCTGATGCCGCACCCCGGACGGCAATGGGCCGAACGCGGCGGCAGGCACAAAGACCCCGCTCGCGAACCGCGCCGCAGGCGCCGGGCCACCTACAACCGCTACGGCGGAGTCCGGCACATGTTCGCCGCCCTGGACCTGGCCAAGGACAAGCTCTACGGCCACATCAAACCGGTCAAGACGCGGACGCAGTTCCTGGAGTTCTGCCGCTACCTGCGCACCCTCTAACCCCCCGACGGTGCGGATCGCGATCGTCTGCGACAACTTTTCCCCGCACCTGACCACGAAACGCTGCCAGCGGGCCGGCACCTGGGCCGCGGCCAACAACGTCGAGATCGCCTACACGCCGACGAACTCCTCCTGGCTGAACCGGATCGAGGCCCAGTTCACCGCCCTGCGGTACTTCGCCCTCGACGGCACCGACCACGCCTCCGACAAAGAGCAGGGCAGCATGATCCGCCGCTACATCATCTGGCGAAACCGCCATGCCGACGACCGGCGCCTCCGCGCGGTCGTCGACAGGGCCAACGTTGCCTGATGCGGCACTAGAGGTGAGGGTGCCGCCGATCAGCACATCCTCCCCGTCCCGCTCGGCGATCTTCTTCAGGGCGTGGTCCCGAGATGGAGCCCTGGCGGCCGGGAGCCAGACCACCTCATCGCGCCAACGCCGCACGGTGCCAGCGGATATCCCTTTCCCTCGCGGTCAGGGCACCAGCGCGAAGCTCAAACACTTGGTCAGCTGCGGGTCTGCCGCGGGTTCCTCTACGAGGCCGCATCCGGACTGTTCACGCAGTCCCGCGCCCAGGCGACCAGGGGGAGACTCATTGAGCCGTACCTGCCGATGGGTGAGTAGCCGGGCAGGGGTCAGGCGGGCGGGGTGTCGGGGCGTGCGTCGTACACGGCGCGGGCGGCGTCGATGTGCGTCAGGTGCGTGATGCTCCACTCCAACAGGGGCGCGGTGGCTTCGCGGAGGGTCCTGCCCATCGGAGTGAGTTCGTAACTGACGTGCGGCGGCATGACGGTGCGGACGGTTCGGGTGAGGATCCCGTCGCGTTCCAAGTCGCGCAGGGTGACGGTGAGCATACGTTGGCTGATCCCGTCGGTGGCCCGCTTGAGTTCGGTGAAGCGGCGCGGCCCCTGGCTGAGGTTGCGCACGATCAGCAGCGACCACTTGTCGCCGACGATGCCGAGCACTTCACGGGCCTGGCACGGGTCCTCCGGCCGCGATTCGTCGCCCACTGCGCTGCTCATGGTTACCTCCAGAGAACCGGGGCACCGAAATGTGCCTTATTGATCGGGATGCGGCAGGTGTAGCACGATGATTGCGGTTCCTGAAGAGTACCGAGGCACAAACAGGAACCGTAAGGGTCCCACGCCTCCACCTCCCCGAAGAGGAAGATAGATCCCCTCATGTCAACTTTTCTGCTGGTACACGGTGCCTGGCACAGCGGCCGGTGCTGGGAGCGGGTGGTCCCGCTGCTGGAAGCGGCCGGACACCGCGTGTTCGCGCCCTCGCTGACCGGCTACGGCGACAAGGCACACCTGTTCGGCCCCGAGGTGGGGCTTGACACACACGTCGAGGACATCGTGAAGCTGATCCATGAGGAGGACCTGACTGGGGTGGTGCTCGTGGGTCACAGTTACGCGGGGCTGGTCGTCTCCTCCGTCGCCAACGAGGTACCGGAACGGATCGCGCACCTGGTGTATCTCGACGCGATGGTCCCGGAGCACGGCGAGACCGCCGTCGACGTGCAGCCCATGACCCAGATCCTGATCGACCTGGCTGCCAAGTCCGACAACAGCTGGCGCATCCCGCCGCTGCCCGAGATGCCTCCGCCCCTCGGTCTGTTCGGAGTCACCGACCCGGCGGACGTCGCATGGCTGCGTGCGACGCTCTCCGACCAGCCGGTGCGCTGCCTGCTGCAACCGGTCCGGCTGGACAACCCTGCCGTGGACTCCATTCCGCGCACGCACATCCACTGCGTCGGCGCAGAGCCGGAAGGCATCGTGCGGCGGCCCGTCCCCGCGACACAGCCCAACGGCTCCCCGGCACGGATACGGGAACTGCCGACCGGGCATGACTGCATGATCACCATGCCGACGGACCTGACTGAACTGCTGCTTGAATCCACCCTTCGGTAGCGTCCGGACCGTGACTGTGGCAGCGAGCCGGAGAAGACCCGCCACCGTCGGACAGCGGCCCCGCCCCACGAGGCCGCCCGCTTCGCGAAAGAGGCGCCATAGGGCCTTGTGCGAAGTCCCTTTGTCTTCGGCAGAGGCAGGAAGCAATTGATCCAGACCCTCGGGGTTCGTAGGCCGGCGTCGTAACTTACGGGGGTCTTGTCGGCAGCGGTTCGGTGCGGTGTCGTCCGCGGTCGACCGGAGCGGTCGTACAGCCCCGGATCGTCTTCGGCTCGCCGGCGTCGTACCCATGTGTGGGCTGTGGCGCGGGAGATGACCGTTTCTTCGGCGACGTGGGCGATGGGCCCGCGGGCGCGGACCTGGTCGACGAGGAGTCGTCTGCCGTGGATGGCCGCCGGGCACGGGCACGGGCACGGGCATGGGCATGGGGC
Source organism: Streptomyces sp. NPDC127595 (assembly GCF_042671685.1). NCBI lineage: Bacteria > Bacillati > Actinomycetota > Actinomycetes > Kitasatosporales > Streptomycetaceae > Streptomyces > Streptomyces sp. NPDC127595. The sequence goes on from NZ_JBHXWK010000015.1 coordinate 58,920, forward strand.
ACACGAAGACCCTGGGATGGTGCCGAGCCTGGGCTTGTGCCCGAGGCCGCCGATCTGGTGATCGTTGACCACGAAGGCTCGTCCTCGGGCGGCTGAGGGCGAGCCTTCGGGGCAGAGGATGAGCCGTTGTGGGCGTCGAGTGAGGCCGGGCAGTCTGCGCGCCCCGCTGGGTCTATTCGGCCCAGGCACGCTCCAGTTCGGTACGGAAGGTGGCGGGCTTTCGCCCTATCAGCTCGGCCAGCGTCGAGTCGACAGCGGTGAACTCGCCATTGCGCGCCGCGGCGAAGATGCTCAGTAGCAGGTCGGCGACCGGGGCCGGGGCGCCGTGCTCCAGGACCTGCTCCCGGAAGGCGTCGTCTGGAACGACGGTGCGGGTGAAGGGACGTCCGGTCGCCTCGGAGGCGATCTCGGCGATGGTGTCGAAGTCGAGCGCCGCCGGGCCTGTGAGCGGTGGGGTGGGCCCCTCGAAGCGGGCCTTCTCGGCGAGGATCACCGCGGTGGCCTCGGCGAGGTCGTCGTGGCCGGTCCAGGCGACAGGGCCGTCGGCGGGGAGGGCGATGTCGCCGGTGTGGCGGGCGGACTCCAGGAACTGCAGGGCGCTGGATGCGTAGAAGCCGTTGCGCAGCGCGGTCCAGGGCAGGCCGGTGGACTGCAGCAGGTCCTCGGTCTGGGCGTGGTCCCGGCATGCCTGGAAGCGGGCGTCGTGGGCGGCGCCCATCTGGCTGGTGTAGAGGATGCGGCCGACGCCGGCCTGTACGGCGGCGTCGATGGCGGCACGGTGGCCGCTGACGCATTCCTGGCCCGTGCGGTCGAGGGAGACGAGGAGCACCTGCTCGGCGCCCTCGAAGGAGTGTGTGAGCGAGGTGGGGTCGTCGAAGCTGCCTTGCCGGACGCGGACGCCTCGGTCGGCAAGGTCCTGGGCCTTGCGTGGGTCGCGGACGCTGATGCCGACGCGGTCGGCGGGGACGCGCTCCAGGAGGCGTTCGACGGTGCGGCGGCCGAGCTTTCCGGTGGCTCCGGTAACGATGATCATTGAGTTCTCCACACGCTGTTTCCGATGGAATCAAGTAGACGGTAACACTGGAAATTCCACTGGAACCAGATTCTCGGTATCATCGGTTCATGGCTACGCGCGACTCAACCGACAGCCCCCGGCTCCGCATCGTGGAGGCCGCCGTCGAGCTGCTGGAGAGCGGCGGCCCTGACGCGGTGAGCACCCGCGCGGTCGCGGCCGCGGCCGGAATGCAGCCGCCGGCGATCTACCGCCTCTTCGGCGACAAGGAGGGGCTTCTTGAGGCCGTCGCCGAGCACGGCTACGCACAGTTCCTGGAGAGGAAGCGCGCGCAGCTCGACCCCGCCCCACAGGACCCGGTCGAGGAACTGCGCCGCGCCTGGGACCTTGTGGTCGAGTTCGGGGTCTCCCGGCCCGAGCTGTTCGCGGTGATGAACCGGGCCGGCGGCCGGGGATCGGACGCAGCACACCGCGCGGGCCTGGAGATCCTCCATGGGCGGGTGCGTCGGCTGGCCGCCGGGGGGTGGCTGCGGGTCGACGAGGAACTGGCCGCCCAGATCATCCAGGCAACCGGCCAGGGCACGGTCACCACCTGGCACTCCACCCCTGCGGACCGCCGCAATCCGGCGCTGCTGACCGTCCTGCGCGAGTCCATGATCGCTGCTGTCACTCGCGCCGAGCCGGTGGTTCCCGCCTCGGAGTCCGGTCCGGCCGCGGCGGCCCGCGCGCTGCGCGCCGCCCTCCCCGACGGTGCCGACGTCCTGAGCGACGCCGAGCAGCTCCTGCTGCGTGAGTGGCTTACCCGACTGGCGGCGACCGCTGGCGCACCACATGCCTGATCACGCGTCAGGCGCCCTCGTGCAGGCTGAACCTCCCGAGGAGATCGTGCGATGACGTGGCGTCCACGGGATGAGACAGGGGGCGCGGCCTGGAAGCGGTTCACCGGTGGGTTCCCTCGGCGAGATACTTCGCCGTCTTCCGCAGGGTGTCGCACTCCTCCTCCGGCTCACGGCTTTTCTTGCGCAGGTTGCGTTCCCCGCCCCCGCCCGCGCCTCCGTCGGCGGCTCGGCGGGTAACTACGCCCGGCGCCCCTGCGACAGGTTCGCCCCGGCCGGCCGTACCCAGTTCCGCACTTTCGCCGGGTTGATTCCCAGATCGGCGGCGACCTGCTTGATCCCGTTCCAGGACGCGACTGGCGCAGCGCGACCGCCGTCCGCGTTGAAGACCGGCGGATAGTGCTTCATGACCACGAGATGTACGTCCTCAGATCCTCAAGATCCACGTCGCAAGTGTCCAAGGTCCGGGGTGAAGGCGCGTGCCGTTGTCATGCCTGCGGCCAGTTGAGATCACCCGATCGAGAACTCCGGGCAGGGCGGACGGTAGCGCACTCCGGGGAGGTACTGCTCCCATTCGGTGCGGGTGATGGGCGGGTGGGCGAGGGCGCAGACGCGTGTGGTGGCGCGGTCGATGTCGGTTTCCCACAGCCGAAGAGTGTGATCATTGCCGCCGGTGGCGAGGGTGTGGCCGTCGGGGCTGAACGCCACCGTGGGAACGTCGAGTTCGTTCCCGGTGAGGTTGGCAAGTTCCTTGGGCTGCCGGGGGTTGCCCACGTCCCACACGCGGGCCTTCTTGTCGGCATCGCTCGTGGCGAGGCGGCGGCCGTCCGGGGTGAATGCCACCGTGTACACGGAGTTGGTGTAGCCGCTCAGCAGCGCCAGTTGTCGGGGATGGCGAAGATCGGTCATGTCCAGCAGACGTACGGTGTTGTCGGCGGTGTTCACGGTGGCCAGGATGTGGCCGTCGGGGCTGAAGGCATGGGCCGGGACCGAGTCCGAGGCGAAGGCGAAATCCAGTGCCTTCGGCCGTCGTGGGTCGGTGATGTCCCACAGCCTGGACCCTTCGTTGCTGCCGGTGGCCAGTGTGCGGCCGTCCGGACTGAACACAGCCGCTCCTGCGCCTTCCGTATACCCGCCGAGGCGAGCCAGTGCTCTGGGGTCGTTGCGGTCGGTCACATCCCAGAGCTGCACGGACTGGACCCCCGCAATGGCGAGGGTCCGGCCATCCGGGCCGAAGGAAGCCGAGGCCACCTCTTCCGCATGAGGCTCGATCACTGTCAGCCGCCGTGCGTTGCGTGGGTCCGTCACGTCCCACAGCCATACTGTCCTGTCGTTGCCGGCGGTCGCCAGGGTGTGTCCGTTCGGGCTGAAAGCCACCGAGCGGATGAAGTCCCGCTGGCCGGTCAGCGTTGCGAGCAGGAGCCGGGGATGGCCGGCGTCGACGTCCCACAGCCGTATGGTGCTGTCCCAGCTTCCGGAGGCGAGGACCTTGCCGTCCGGGCTGAACGCGACCGTGGTGACGACGTCGTTGTGGAAGAACAAGGGGAGTTCCCGCAGATCGTGCAATGCCGAACCGGCTGCCAGAACGGTCCCGTCCGGGCTGAACGCGGCGCCGTAGACCCCTTCCGGAAGCTTGGTCAGCATGCTCGGACGCCGGGGTTCGGACATGTCCCACAGGATGGTGCCGCCGCCGGTGGAGGCCAGTGTGCGGCCGTCCGGGCTGAAGGCCACGGCCCAGACCAGCGCGGTGTGTTCGGTCAGGGTGGCCAGGCTGCGGGGCGCCGTCGGGCGGGTGATGTCCCAGACCCGCACGGTGTGATCCCAGCCTGCGGTGGCGAGCGTATGGGCGTCCGGGCTGAACGCCGCCGACCAGACCGCGCGGGTGTGTCCGGTCAGCACCCCCTGCTTCTTCGGGATATGCGGGTCGCTGACGTCCCACAGGCGTGCGGTGGTGTCGCCCGTGGTGGCCAGCATGCGGCCGTCGGGACTGAACGTCACGGACGTGAGGCTGCTGGTATGACCTCGCAGTGTGGCCATTCGCTCCGGTCGGCGGGGATCGCTCACGTCCCACAGCTCGGCTGTCTTGTCCTGGTTGGCCGTGGCCATGGTCCGGCCGTCCGGGCTGAGCGCTACCCATGTGACGTCGCCGGTCCGGTGGGTGATCGTGGCGAGCAGGCCGGGGCGGCGGATATCGGTCAGGTCCCACAGCGCCACCTCGTTGCTGTCGGCTGTGGCGAGGACACTGCCTGTCCGATCGAAGGCCACGGCGTGAAACGCACCTGGCCGGCGGATGATGGTCAGCTGACGGGGACGGTGAGCGTCCCGCACGTCCCAGAGCCGGACAGTTCGGTCCCAGCTGGCCGTGGCGAGTGTTCGCCCGTTTGGGGAGAACGCCAGCGAAACCAGGTCACTGGTGTGCCCGATCAGCGGGGCGGCGTACGGCGTGGCCGAGGCGCTGAGCAGGCCGTCACGGGTCTCTTGGCTCGGTGCCAACTGGTAAGCGGCCAGGCCTAGTTGGGCCGCGAGCGCCGGATTGCTCCCGCGTATGTCGGCTGCTGCCGCTGTCGCCCGCCGGGCGAGGGCCGTATCGCGTTCCTCGGTGGCGGCCTGCCGGGCCTGGACTGCGAGCACGGCGGAGGTGACGGCGACCAGCAACGCGGCCGTGAGCAGCGCGAGGAGCTGCCGCAGCCTGTGGGTACGACGACGGGTGGCGGCCTCGACGGCGGCCTCGGCGGCGCGGCTCGCGGACAGGAAACGGCGTTCGCGATCGGTGAGCATGCCCTCGTGAGCGTCGGCCCATTCCGTTGCCACCGCCAGCCGGCTGCCCCGCAAGAGACTGTGCTCGTCGCGGTGCCCGCCCTCCCACGTGTCGGTGGCCTCGGTGAGCCGGCGGTGGATCCGCAGGCCGTTGCGATCCTCGGTGAGCCAGTCCCGTAACCGCGGCCAGTTGCCGATGAGGGCCTCGTGGGTGATGTCGATCCAGTCCCGGTCGAGAGTGAGCAACCGGCGCCCGGCCAGCGCTTCGACAACGGCATCGGTGCCGGGGCGCGCGTCCAGCTCGCGCCGGTGGATACGGCGTTTGGTGTCCTCGGTGCCCTCGCCCAGCGCGGTCAGACGCAGGAAGATCCCGCGTGCCAGGTCCTGCTGGGCAGGGGACAGCGCTGTGTACGCCGCCTCGGCGCTGTGCGCAACCGCGTGCCGAATGCCGCCGGCCGCTCGATAGCCTCCTACGGTGAGACGGTTGCCGCTGCGCCGTCGCCAGGTCTCCGCCATGGCGTGCGAGACCAGCGGAAGCGCACCGGACTGGCCCGTCGCGTCGGCTACCACGGCCGCCAGCAGCGGGCCCTCCACACTGCAGCCCGCGCTGATCGCCGGTCGCATGATGGCTTCGCGCAGTTCCTCGTTGCTCATGGGACCGACCATCACCTGCGCATCCCGCAACGCGTTTGCCAGGGCGGGGTTCTGGGCGCAGTGGCCGTAGAAATCGGCACGGACGCCGAGCACGATTCGGGCTCGGCTGGTGGCAGCACCGACCGCGGTGAGCAGAGCCGTGATGAACTGGTCGCGTTCGGCACGGCCGGAGCACAGAGTGAAGACCTCCTCGAACTGATCGACCACGATCAGCAGATCGGTCTCCTCGGGCCAGTCGGCCAGGGCTTGCCGGATGCGCAGGTGGAGATGCCGGGATCGTTGAGGAACTCCGCCTTGAGCAGGCCCGGGGAATCACCGGTGAGTGCCGCCAGCCCGACGGCGCACTCCTCCAGCGGGTTGGTGCCGGGCGAGAGCAGAAGGACAGGTAGGGGTGCTCCGCCCAGTCCCGTCTTTTTCGCCATGGCGACCAGGCCCGCTCTCAATAACGAGGATTTCCCGCACCCCGAAGGACCGAAAACGGCCGTAAGCCGCTGCCGGCTCACCTTCGCCACCAGTTCGCCGACGAGCCTGTCCCGGCCGAAGAACCGGTATGCGTCATCAGGCTGAAAGGCAGCCAACCCCACATATGGCGAGGCGGATTCGTCTGGGTGAACCGCTTTGTGTACGTCGCCCTTCGCCGCGGCGATATCGGCCACGGTGGCGTGCCATCGCTCTTCCCATTTCTCGCGATCGCCGTTGCACGCCTCGGCATACGCCAAGGTCACCGCAAGGCTTGGCAGAGAGTGACCTCCCGCGGCGTCCGAGAGCGTCGTGGCCGAGTAATGAGCACGCTTGGCCAGTTCTCGGTAAGGAGGCGCGCCCGCAGCCTTCCTCAACCGCCGCAGCTCGGCCGCGAATCGGACAAGCGGGCTATCCGTCTGGTCAAGCGGACTCTCGGAGCGTGGCATGCCGGCTCTCCCCCCTGAGATTGCGACAGGACGGATTCTCCGAAACCTGCTGTCCGTTGTCCATCCCGGTTCCGCCCAGTGGACCGGATGCCACATAGGCGCTGACTGTCAAGGGGGTGGTGCCCATTTCCCGCGGTATTCGAATTTCCGGCTCCGTAATCCCGATACTCAGCGTTCCCGAAAAGGAGACTGTCCAAGCCGAAGATCATCTTGGGGCGTCGGTCGTGGCGACGCTGCTGAGCCCGGCACGCTCTCGGCGATGACCCGCATCGGCGCAGCGGACTGGCCGGGATCCCACGGTGGGGGGCAAGGCTTGACCTGGCGCCTCTCGCTGAGGAGGCGGGCACGCGCCGGCTGTCGACGTAGTCGACGTATTCGGGTGGGCTGCGCCAACGGCTGGACATCGCGATGAGCCTCATCGGGATCCGTCGGTGCTCTTCTTGGACGAGCCGACGGCCGCGCTCGCCCCCGAGGCGCGCATCGAGGTGTGGCATGCGGTCAATCAGCCGGCTACGGAACGACGGTGCTGCTCACCAGGGCCAGGACAGGTTTCGCCTGGCGGCCGAACTCGACCTGCTCGCACAGCGGTTTACTGCCACTGGGTCCTTTCGCCGAGCCGGCCAGCTTCCAGTCCCCCCGTACCGCCGGACGTTGATCGCGCTCATTGTCCGGTGTTTGTTTGTCCGGCGTCCTGCCGCCGGAACCGGACAACGGCAACCCGGTAGACAACAGGCATGAGACGGCACATCGGACCCGGCAGGTCAGCGGCTTCGCGTCGTCTCAGTGCAACGCCGAATCCGGACGGAAGAAACAGGGAGAGACCCCATGGCCAGGAACAAGCGCGGCCTGCTTCGGCTGATCGCCGTCGCAGCGGCAGCGGCAGTGACCGCCATCGGAATCGCGGTACCGGCACAGTCGGCACCGGCTACCACCATCCAGTTCACCAACAGCTTCGAGGGGAACCCCTGGAACGACTGGCAGGGTCTGCAGACTGGCGACGGTGTGGCGGGCGCTGACGTCAACGGGAACCCGGTCGTCGCCCGCACAGGCGTCAACAACGGATGGCTCTACACCGGCAACGGCTGGGCTGCCGAGAAGATCGCGGTGCCCATCGGCTCATGGGGAAACCGGTCCAACTGCTCCGCAAGCATCTGGGCCAACCCCGTCAGCTACGGCGCCGGAGTCGGCCTTGAAGTCTGGGACCCCAACGGGGCCAACGGCTGGGTCAAGTTGACCAGCACCGCACCGGGCGTCAGTGCCGGCAGATATCAGCAGATCACCACTGCACCGCTGAACCTGAACGGACTCAGCACCGTGTACATCCAGGCGATCTACGGGAACAGCAGCGGAGTCCCGCAGTTCGTCCGAATCGACGACGTGAGTCTCACCTGCGTCTCCTGATCGCAGGCACCCGCTCAGCGCAGTTGCGTAGTCCTGGCGAGTGAACGAGTGCGCGGGCCCACGGCGGTATGACGATGCCCGGTGGGCCTGGTGCATGCGCAACGAAGCTCCGGTTGATGCCGGTGACCTGACCAGTCGCCTGCATCGCCCGGAGCTTCGATGCGCCTCCGGGTCCGGCTGAGGTCGTCTCGCCTCCGCATTCCATGCAGATCCAGAGATCGGGCGGCAGCATCGGGAGCACGGCGGGCCGATTCCCGCGGGCCCCTTCAGCCAGGGTGTGCAGCTCCTCGCAGAAGCCGTCGAACTCCCGCTCCCGGTCGACGAGATGGATCTCCAGGATCCAGTGGTACTTACGGCCCGCCTTGTCGGTACGGCGGAGGGGGCGCCGTTGGCCGAGGTGATGCAAGAGTCGGTGTCGGCCGGCTCGAACAGCGCATGGGTGCGGGTGGTCAGGCAGTTGTAGAAGTCGGTCCGGAACCCTCGGGCTCACCGATCCCACCAATGACCGGCGTAGACCCGCGCCAAAACCGTAGGACAAGCTGAGAACCGAGCACCGCGCGGGCGCCTCGGCCGGTGTGGCTAGGTCGTGTTTTAGAAGCTGGTGACCTGGCTGGTTGGCCGCCCGGGGTGGTGGCGGGCGGCCAACCAGATGGTGAGGTCGCGGGCGATGCCGTTGATGCTGGTCGAGGTGGTGACCTGGTGCTCTTTGCGGGTGGTGTCACGGCGGACGATTTTGTAGCCGCCTTCTTCCAGGACGGCCACTGAGGCGAACCACACGGGTCCTCGTCGGGCTGGATGACCACGAAGGTGTTGTCCGGAGTCGTTGAGGTCGCTGATCATCATGGACAGCGCCTCCAGTCAGCGATCACTGCGGCGGTTGAGGTATCCCACGGGAGTATCCTGCTGCGGGAGTTGCAGGTGACAGCGTCGAGCGGACGAAGTTCCAGCCGGGGGGCAACGTGGTGCGCATGCTTAAGGTAGTACTCCCAGTCCTTACTCTGGTGGCGGTGGCGGCGGGGTGTTCCTCGTCCAAGGGTAAGGATGAGCAGCGGCTGACCGAGCAGCGGGAGAACTACTGCATGCAGCTGGGGACGTGGCAGAAGGCGCGGAACGCGGCGGGCACGGACACACCGGAGTCGTCAGGGTACGACGAGGTCGGGGCCGTCGCTCAGGACGCCTTTCTCGCGATGCAACCGCTCCGGGATGAGACCGTCGGCGGAGGCCGCACCTTGGGGGAGGCGACGGCGGCAGCGATGAACAACGGTGACTCCGAGGCGGAGGGGCGTGTCGTGAAGTACTGCGGAGATGTCGGCTTCGAGACGCTGACCCGCTAGGACTGTTAAATATCTACCTCGCCCCGTCCACCCTGGTCTCGGTCAGCATGGAATGTGCAACCGACGGCTCAGGCCCGTCATAACCATTCGCCGATCGCGGCGACCAGGACGGTGGCTTCGAAGCGGACCGAGAGTTTGTCGAACCGAGTGGCAACCGCCCGGTTGCGCTTGAGCCGGTTGATCCCGCACTCGACCGCGTGCCGGGGCCTTGTAGTCTTCGCGGTCGAAGGCCGGAGGCCGCCCGCCGGCCTTGCCTCGCCGCTTGCGGTTGGCGACCTGGCTGGAAGGCTCCGGGATCGTGCACCGGATCCCACGCTGTCGCAGGTAGGCCCGGTTGGCGCGTGAGGAAAACGCTTTGTCGCCCCGCACCCGCAGAGGGCGGACACGAGGACGGCCAGGCCCGGTGCGTGGCACTCGGACGCCTTCCAAGACGGCGGCGAACTGGGGGCTGTCACCACGCTGGCCTGCGGTGACAAGCAGGGATAGCGGCCGTCGGCCTTGTTCGCAGGCCAGATGGATCTTGGTGGTGAAGCCGCCGCGGGACCGGCCGAGGCCGTGGTCGTCGGGTTCGACATGGATGCCGCCTGGCGGTTCGTTCTGGGCCCATCCGTCGCGGCGGGCACCTGCTGCGTGCTGATGGGCTCGACAAAGCTAGTCGACGTGGAGGACGACCTTGCCGCCGACCCGGCGGCTGAGAAGGGCGTCGATTGCTTCGGCGATGGTGCGCCATGACTGTTCGAGTTCGATCTGGCAGTTGAGCTTCCCCTCCGCGACGAGGGTGCAGAGGCGGGCGAGGTCGCTCGTTCCGCTGTCGTGGGCTGCGGTCTCGTCGAAGCTGTTGAAGGTGTAGATCCGCGCGCCGGGAGAGCGGTTGAAGCGGGCCATCCGGAAGGTGACGGACTCGGCGGGGTCCAGTGTCGCGATGTTGACGAGGACGCCACGTTTGGCCAGGTGCTCAATGGCCGTGCCGAGCGTGGCGCCGCCGACGCCTTCGACGATCACATCGAAGTCCTCGGTCAGAGCGTTCACCACCGCACTCGCACCCAGGCGCCGTAGCAACGGCTCCGCTGCAAGATCACGGACGAGCGCGGTGACGTGGGCACCAGAGAGGTTCGCCAACTGCAGCGCCATCCGGCCGACTCCTCCGGTCGCGCCCGTGATCAGTACGCGCTTGGCCAGCAGTAGGCCGCCGATCTCCAGCGACCGCAACGCTGTCACACCCGCGGTAGGCAATGTGGATGCCTGGGCGTATGACACATCGTCCGGTATCGGTGTCATCCTGGTCGTGGGGATCGCCGCGAGTTCTGCCCAGGCACCGACCCGGACGAGACCGACCACCCGGGTTCCCGCCGCCGGCCCGCTGCCGTCCGCGGCGGCATGCTCCACCACGCCTGCTGCATCCCAGCCCGTGATCGAGCCCTCCGGGCGCGCTGGCAGGTCGAGGACTTCGCCGCGATTGAGCGAGAACGCTTTGACTCGGACGAGCGCTTGGTCGGGCAATGGCGTGGGGTCCGCGACTGTGGTCAGTGCAACGTGCGGGGCCCCGGGCACAACGGTCAACGCAAGCATGATGCGGATCTTAGCCCGGGGGCGTCGCACCGAGGACGTGAGCGTTGGTGTGGCCTTGGTCAGCCGTCAGCCGTCAGCCGTCAGCCGTCAGCCGTCAGCCGTCCCATCGGCCTGCTTGTCTGCGCCGCCAACGGCTTCGTTCTGTGAGTTCGTGGAGATGGAGGACCTGGCCTCTCGAATGCTGAGTGGTACGACGCCTCTACGAACTGGGCCCGTGAAGCTTCCGCTTGGAGTGTGCGGCCAGGTTGTTGGTGCTCGTGGTGGGTTCGGCGGTCGGTCGCGCGGCGCCGACCACATGCTTGCGTAGGACTCCTGGTGCGCTTGGCCTGGTCAGGGGTCGGTGTCGTGGACGAGGGCCGTCGGTAGCGGAACGCGGTCGGCCGCGTAGTCGACGTGGCGACGTCGGCGGTCGTCCCCGCTTGGGCGACTCGGCGGGCCGTCGACCTGGTCGCCGGCGGCGTGGGCCGTGGCAGGGGCCGCCATCTCTGCGGGTACGGATACCCCTTCAGTGACCGACGTGGACATACCCCGCCCACAGTGAGGGGCTGGCCGGATACCGGTCACGCAGGGCGCGTACGGCCCGGTGCAGGGCCTGGGCCGTCAGTTCGGTGCGGAGGTGGGGTGCTGCCGCCATGAGTGAGGTCGGTGTAGGTCGCGCGGGTGATGTCCACCGAGGTGGCGTCGTTGACCGGCCAGAGGGTGCCGATGACGCGTCGGTATCCGGCGAGTTGGAAGGCCCCGGTGATGTGCAGTGCCTCGTCGGCGTTGTCCGGATGCGTGTTGGAGGTGCTGCAGGCGGACAGGTAGGCGAGGTCCGCGTAGGGCAGTTCCATGGCGGAGAGCTGTTCCACGGTCAGCGGTCGGGTGAGGTGGTCGTGGAGCAGCAGCATGCCGGCGGCGGGGTTCTCCCAGAAGTTGAGGCCGTGGCAGGAGAAATGGGCGACGGGGTAGGCGGGAAGCGCGCGGACGACGTTCTCGTACGTGGCCTGCGTGCCGGACAGGACCAGGGCGTTCGGCAGCAGTCCCGTGAGGGCCGCGGCCTCTGCCGCCGCGCCCGGCAGTGAGGGGGCGTTCTCGGCGTCGGGCACCGCCACGATCAGCGTGTGCAGGGTCGTACCGGCTGCCGGGGGAGTGGACCGGCCGGCCAGGGCGCGCACGGTGGTTGTGTAGGAGGAGACAGCCCGGTCCATCACCGTCGCCTTCCCACCATTGCCGTGATGGCCAGCGGCATGGAGCGGGAAGTACGCCATCAGGCCGACGGGGCACCACCAGATGCGGGGCGGTGGCTGCGTATCGGAGGACGCGGCCGTGAGATTCAGCGCGTCGAGCACGGGTGCGGTGACGCGGTCCCACAGCCAGCGCAGGATCTCGTCCAGGTCCCGCTGGGCGTCCCGACGGGTGAGCAGCGACGGGTCGTTCGGGGCGGTGAAGACGGCACGAGCCAGGCGCAGGAGGTGAGCGATGACGTCGGCCTGGGTCAGGCGGGTCAACGGGACCTGCAGGACAGGCTGTTCGGCGTCCGCCCGCAGGATGAGTGCGTCGCAGCGCCGCTCGGTGATGTTCACGATCACTACGGGGCCCTGTTCGGCGTGGCGTCGCAGCGCCTGGACGGAGGGTGCCCGCAGGAAGCCAGCCATGCCGTCGAGGCTCCGGATCCGGCTCAACAGGTCGTCCCAGTTCCCGTCGTTCCCGTCGTGGGCAGGGGAGTTGAGGGCGGTGCGCAGCCGCAAGAACTCGGCGTGGAGCTGGGGTGACCGGTGCCGCAGCAGTCTGAGGTCACGCACCTCCAGCGTCCGGCCGTGCAGGATTCCGCGCGACAACTCCAGAATCTCCACGGCCCGTTCAGGTCTGCCGAGCTCCAGCGCGGCGGCAGCGGCCTCGTCCGGCAGTCCCTCGATCTGTCTGAGTCCGATGACGTTGCCCATGTAGGACTGCCAGTCCGGAGTGAGCTGCGGCAGCAGGGCAACTGCGGCTTCGTAGGCGGCGAGTGCGGCGTGCGGGTCGCCGAGGGCGGCCTCCACGGCGCCCAGGTGCTGGAAGCTCTGGATCCGTACGTTGGGCGGGCCGGCGGTGGACGCGGCCTCGGCGAAGACGTCCCGCGCCTGGCGCCGCCACACGGCGGTGTCGCCGTCGCCGTGCCTGGCCAGGTCTCGCAGGGTGACGCCCAGCTGTCACAGGCGATCGCCACGTTCCCGGTGGTCGGGCGGTGTGGCAGCCGCCACATGCTGGAACAGACCCAGCGTCTCATGCAGTGCTACGGCGTCCGTGCCGCGAGCGTCCACGCTGGAGCGGTACAACAGGACCGTTGCCAGGGTGAATTGTGCCTCGGTGCGCCGGGGGCCGAGGTCGGGGGCGGCGGCCACGGCCGTACGGGCGGTCAGTTCCGCCTCCCTGAGCGGGAGTTGGTCGTCGGTCATGGTGTGCAGGGAAGCCAGCGACTGAGTGAGGTCGATGAGAGTGCCGGCGTGCTCGTCGGCGGCCGACGGCGTCTCGATCGTCGCCCGCATCAGGTCGATGGCCCGGCGCATCAGGTCGGGATCCCTGCGGTCCTGGGCGAGCAGCCTGACGGAGGATGCGAGACGTGTCCGACGATCGTTGAACTCGGGATCGCGCCGCGGTGTGGCCGCAAGGCCCTTTTCGCTCAAGTCGACTGCCTCGACCAGCAGTTGCGTGTCCGTCGTCGCGTCGTGCAGTGCCCTCAGAGCGCGTACGAGATCGAATTGTGCCCCGGCACGGTCGGAGGTGCTGGTGGCCCCGGACAGCGCCTCGCGCGCGAGGCCGACGGCTTCCTGGAGCGGTTCGACGCGTGCGGTGGCGCTCGCGAGATGCCGAAGGGAAGTGATCAGGGCCGTCCGGAACATGGGGCGGAGCTCGTCGCTGGGCGGGACGATGGCGTAGCCCTCGCGTGCCACCTCGACGGCCTCGACGGGTGCGTCACGGTCCCCGCTCCGCTCGAAGTGCTCACCGAGCTGGACCACCAGATAGAACTGGTTCACCTGGCGCATGCTGTCGCCGTGCGGCGTCGCCGCCACGGCCTCGCGGAAGGCGAGCACCGACTCGGCCACGGGTTCGGGGGAGTCCGTACCCTGTGCGACCATGAACAGCCGCTGCCCCAGGCTGTTGAAGACCCGGCCGCGGTCATAGCGGCCCGGCGGCACCAGCGGAACGCAGCGATGCAGCAGGGCGATCGAGGCCGCGAGGTCCGCTTCCCGCGCCGTGCCGGTTCTGCGGTCGGCGCGGTGGGCGAGCAGTTCCGCGGCAGTGAGCAGCACTTCGAGATCGTACGGATCTTCGGCCGCCAGTTCGTGCAGCCCGGCCAGCACGTCGGACGGGTCGGTGCCCCGCCGTTCATGCACTTCGGCCATGAAGAGCAGTCTGCGGCGCTTCCACTTACTCATTGCTTCCTTGTTTCCTTCTGGTCCCCCGCGGCGTCCCGGCATCACACTGGCGCCACACCGCCGACCACCGTAGCGGGAGCGCCGGATCCTCGTAGAGTCACCAAATCCGGGATCATGCAACTGACATGGCGGTCGCGAACGCAGGGAGCGCTCGGTGGACGAACTCGCGGAACGGCTCAGTCGCGTGTGCGCACTCATGGGTGCGGGTGAGCTGGAGGAGGCGGCGCGTGAGGCGGGCGCGGCGGAACTCGTCGGGTCTGTTCTTGCGGCGCTGCGCGGAGACGAACCTGTGGCACCCTCTGTGCTGGAGCGCCGGCTGAACACCCTGGACGACCGCATGGCCGCAGCCGGCTTCGGCATTGTGACCAGCGCGGCGAAGGGCTTGCCGACTCTGCCGGGGAACAGCGCCGGCCGTCCGCTGGTGCACCGGTGGACCTGCCCCGCCGCCCACCCCTGCGAGCGGTTGTCGAGCGCGGAGTTGTACCCGGAGGCCCCCGTGTGTGCGATGACGGGCCGTCCCTTCGTCTACGGCCGGGCCCGGCTGTGACCACCTTTCTGTCCGCCCTCGCCGGCAAGGCTGCCGAGAAGTGGCTCACCCTGCTCGTCCTGCCCGGGGTGCTCTATCTCGCCGGTGTGGCCGCCGCCGTCGTACTGGGACACGCCCACGCCCTGGAGCTGGCTGAACTTCAGTCCGCCGTCGACCGGTTGGCCGCCCACCCAGCAGCCTCCAACGCCGGTGCGATCCTCCTCGTGGCCGCCGGCGTGCTGGCGGCGGCCACGCTGGCCGGACTGTGCACCAGAGCGTCGGCCGTCGTAGTGGAGCGACTCTGGACCAGTCGGGGCGAGCGGTGGCCCGCGCGCCTTCTCGTACGGCGCCGGGTCCAGCGCTGGCAGCGAGCCGACACGGCGTGCCAGGCGGCCGGCACCCGCGCCGAACTCGCCAGGGCCATCGAACGGCGCGACGCCATCGCTCTCGTCCGGCCCCGGCGGCCCACCTGGATCGGCGACCGCCTGCACGCGGCCGACCAACGGGTGTACGACGCCTACGACCTGGACCTCGGCGCCGCCTGGCCCCGGCTCTGGCTTACGGTGCCCGATGCGGTCCGGGCCGAACTCCTCTCCGCCCGCGAGGCCTACGGTGCCGCTTTCGGGCTCGCCGGATGGGCCGGGATGTACCTGCTGCTCGGCGCCTGGTGGTGGCCGGCGCTGCCCGCCGCCGCGGTCGTCGCGGTCACGGCATGGATCCGGGGCCGCTCGGCGACGGCGGTGTTCGCCGATCTCGTCGAGGCCACCGTCGACCTGCACGCGATCACCCTGGCCCACGAACTCGGCCTGACCGGCGAACGGCCCGCCCTCACCAGGGAGGTCGGCGACGCCATCACCACCACCCTGCGCAAGGATCCGCCGCCCGATCCACACCGTGATCCACCGGGCGCCGTCTGATCGCGGCGCCGTGCCTTTCGGTCGTTCGGCTGCCGGCGGATCAGTACACCGGCACCGCCAAGTACTGGTACTCCAGGAACTTCTCGATCTCGACCCGCACGCGCTCGCGACCCTGCCCGGGCTGCTTGATGCCGCCGAACGAGGCCGCAGGGTTGGACAAAAGTCCCGTGCTGAGCCCGACCGAGGCCGACCTCCAGGCGTTCGCCGACGGGCAGGGCGCGGTCAAGGCCCTCGGTGAAGACATAGCCGACGAAGCCCCAGGGGGTGTCGTTGGCCCGGTGTACGACCTCGTGCTCGTCGTCGAAGGTGACGATCGCGGCGACCGTGCTTAGTAGGTGTTTTTGATCCCTGGCCGTGAGGTGGGTACGGCTGGATGATCTGAGGTGTGGGGGCTGGCGGGACGGCTCGGCGGTACTGCCGAGAGTGCGGTGATCCGCTGCCGCAGACGATGGCGGCAGAGGCAGTGTTCTGCTCGGGTCGGTGCAGGTCACGGCGGTGGCGGAGGCTTCGGCGGACCCGGCAGCGGGTGGTTGCGATGCAGCGCGGGGAGCATGCGGAGTGCCCGGTCTGCGGTCGGTCGTGGACGGTGGGGGTGGAGCGGTCGAGGGCTGCGGTGTACTGCTCGGACCGTTGCCGGGTGCGGGCCTGCCGTCAGCGGCGGGCGTCGCGGAACGGCGTTACGGAAACGCCATAGCCGAACGCCTCGCGAACACCTCGAACACCCCTTGTTTTGTAGGGAAGTTGGGACCGACTTCCGAGCGCTTCGAGCGCCCCTGGTTCACGCCCTGCCCCGGCGTGTCGCGCGCGCGTCACGGTGGACAGTGACCGGGGCCGGCGCCCCTTTGACCGGTCACGTCGTGGTGGCCGGGCCGGACCCGGGCGAGGGCGGTGGTCATCATGACCGACGTGGCCGACCGGATCGGGAACGTCACCCGGCAGCGTTACGAACAGCTCGTCACCCAGGCCAAGGAACTGATCGCGCAGATCGCCCGCTCTCAATTCTCCCTGGGTGACATGGCGTTGGAGATCGAGCCGATGAGGGCGGTGGGCGGGTCGATGCCGAACGGCACGGACGACCTGTTCACCGTCACTGAGTCGTTGCAGATGTTCGCGGACGACATCGGCGTCGAACGCCGGACGGTGGAGGACTGGCGTTACACCGCCAACCGGTGGCCGGAAAAGCGCCGCAAGGAGGGCGTGTCGTTCACCGTTCACCGCATCCTGGCCTCGGTCGTGGACGAGGACGAGCGGTGGGCGGCGATCGAGGACGCGCCGTTCAACCCGCGCACCGGGGTGAGGCAGTGGACGCCGGACGGCGCGAAACGGGTCGTCGGCCAGCGGGTCGATCGGCCGGTGACGGTGGATGAGAAGGTCCAGGCCGTGGCCGACCTGACCCGGGACGACGAGGTCGCCGCCCAGGTCGCCACCGACCTGCTGAAGCGGCCGGCGGTCACCGAGCACGTCACCCCTGCCGAGAAGGTCCGGGTCGTCACGGAGCTGACCAGGGACGACAGTGTCGCGCAGGAGGTTACTACCGGTCTGCTGCGCCGTCCGGCCGTTGCCCGGAAGACGATGCGGGACGACACCACCCGGATGCTCGTCAACCGCGCCCAGTTCGACAACTCCAACGAGACGCGTGACCGGATCCGGGAACGTACTCCGGCCGTCCGGGCGATCGAGCACACCATCGAATACCTCGACCTGGTCGGCTCCTGCCACGGCTTCGTGGCCACGCTCGGCCGGCTGGTCCCGCAGCTGCGCGGGCAGGAGTTCACCGAGGACGAACGCGAGACCGTGCGCCGGCAGATCGGCCGGGTCCGCGCGGCGGCGGACTGGCTCGAAGGAGCTCTCGACAACGGCGAGTTCACCCTGGACGAGCAGCTGGTCCAGCTACTCAAAGGCGAGTAGGCCATGCCGCGACGCCGGGAGGCCCGGCCGCTGGCCGAGCACTACGGCGACCTGGTCCGCGTCGCCCTGATGGAAGCGAGGCCCGCGGGCCTGCACACCTACCAGCTCATGGCCGCCACCCGCCTCACCCGCTCGCAGGTCGGCCGCGGCATCCGGCACGTCCGCGACGTCGTCGCCGCGGAGAACCTGACGCCGATCACCTGGACCCGCCGCGACGGGTTCATGTTCTCCGACGACCCCGCGGACTGGATCGAGTACGACAAGCGACAGTTCCGGCAGATCCTCGGCCGACTCACCCGGGTGATCACGGGCACGCTCGACCCGCACCTGGCCCGCTACCCCGACGACGAATGGGCCCAGCTCGCCACCGCCCAGCTCACCGGCGTCCGCGCCACCCTCGCCCAGCTCTCCAAATAACCCCCGCCGATCACCCTGCCGAGCTCGCCATGCCCGCTGCCACCCGTCGCCGCCGCTACCCCTCCGACACATCCGCCGCCGAATGGGCCCTTCTCGAACCCCTGCTGCCCGTCCCGGCCTGCCGGACCAAGACCGGCGGTCACCCGGAGAAGTGGCCGCGGCGGGAGATCGTCGACGGCATCCGCTACATCGTCGACAACGGCGCGAAATGGCGGGCTCTGCCTGCGGATTTCCCGCCCTGGGAGACGGTCTACGGGTTTTTCTGGAGGTGGAACCGGGCCGGGGTCGTCACCTACATCCGTGACCAGCTCCGCCGCAGGATCCGTACCGGCAAGGGCCGCTGCCCGCATCCGGTCACGCTGATCGTGGACTCCCAGTCGGTCAAGGGCGCCTCCACCGTCGGCCGCAACAGCCGCGGCTACGACGCCGCGAAGAAGATCAACGGACGCAAACGACATATCACGGTGGACACGCTCGGCCTGCCGGTGATGATCACGGTGACGCCCGCCGACATCCAGGACCGCGACGCAGCCCGCGACGTGTTCTGGCGCCTGCGCCTCACCCAGCCGCAGATCACCCAGGTCTGGGCAGACCGCGGCTACGCCGGCGAACTCGTGGACTGGGCCCGCGAACGCCTCTGGCTCAGCCTGCGCATCGTCTCCCGGCCCAAGGGCACCAAGGGCTTCGTCGTGCTTCCCCGCCGTTGGAAAGTAGAACGCACGATCGGCTGGTGCATGAACGCCCGCCGTAACGCACGCGACTACGAACGGCTGCCCCAGCACTCCGAAGCACACCTGAACTGGGCACTCATCACCATGATGACCCGGCGCCTGACCCGCAAGAGCCCCCGAACGAGCCATTGGGCGAAGAAGCCACGTTGACCTGCGGGAGAGCCGCAGACATACGTACTTCAGAGCGAGGTCGGCTTGTCCAAGGAGTACACCGTGACTGGATTCCCGAAGAGCTCGTCCTCACGCAGAGGGGCAAAGCCAAGCCGTTCCGCCACGCGCACCGAGGCGACGTTCCCGGGACGGATCAAGGAGATGAAGTAGGACTCGTCCAAGGTCGCGAACCCCCAGTCCAGACATGCGCGCGCTGCCTCGGTCGCATAGCCGTGGCCCCATGTCTCGGCCTTGAAAGTCCAGCCAAGTTCCACCTCACGGAAGTTCTCCCAGTAGTTCAACCCGACCCGCCCGATGAACTCACCCGTGGACTTCAGCTCGACGGCACACAACCCGTGACCTCGTTCCGCCCACTGCTGCTCGACTGAGGCCAGCCGCTCCAACGCCTGCTGGTGCGAGTAAGCGCCGACGAACCGGTTGACCCGCTCGTCGTCATGGAGAGCGACGAACGCGTCAACGTCCTCGACCCGGAGAGGCCGCAGCAAGAGCCGTTCAGTGTCGATCACCCAACCAGACTATGACAGGCCCGCCCGCACTGCTTGCCTAGTCTTTCCAGTCAAGCTGGTGCTCCGGCACCCCTACCGACAGCCCGTACGCGACCGCCTCGGCACGGCGGACATCGTCAGCCCCCGCATAGCGGAACACACGGCCCGCGAAGACCACCACTCGTTCCCCGCTGGAACGGTAATCCGCGTACCAGCCACCCTCGTTAGACAGGCTTTCCGCCAGTGCCTTCGCCAGGGGCGCATCGTCCTCCGCGTCGCTCTCGAACTCCAGCACCGTCCACACCGGCGGCTGGCTCCCTTGAGCCGAGCTGGAGACGTCCACCCGCGTGACCTTACACACCCGAAGCCCCGTCAACTCCAGTACCGCGCCTGACCGCAGACTCTCTCCGATGACGCACCCCGTAATCACCGCGTTCCCCTTCCAACCGTCGTCAGACCAGCCTCCACCCTAGGGTCCGAACCAGGTGTCTGAGGAAGATCCGAGAAGATCCGTCGGCAGATCACTTCAGTAAAGCCTCAGGATGAGAAACACCTACTTAGGGTCTCCGTGTCTATGAGGCGGCTGTCCGGGGCCACGTTGGTGAGTCCGGCTGGCGGGTGGAAGCAGCCGGGGCCCTTCGGCGTACTTCGGCCGACCAGCATCCGGGCGCCGCCCTCTGCAGCGTCGGAGACGGTCCGTCCGGGCGGATTGTCCGGGTGGGTTTCCGGATAGGTGCCCTGGGTGTCTGTCGTAGGCTCCGGTCATGTTTTTCGGGGTGGGTGCGCGGGAGTTGTACGAGGCTTTGGTCCGGTTCGAGGGTGTGGAGCCGTTCGAGAGGGTCGTGGTGCCGTGGCTCGACCGGGCCGGGGACGGTTACCGCGGCCGGCTGGCCACGGCGGGTGAAGACAGCTCTTGGTGGGCCGGGAAGGGATCGGAGCCGGGCGGCCAGGAACTGGTGTGGGAGCTCTATGCCCTGCACCGGCTCAGCGACCGGCTGCTGCTCACCTTCCAGCCTCCCGCCGACGGGCCCGGCTCCCCGGACCCGCTGCCTCTGCTCTCGGAGCGGGAGTACTTCGAGGTGTTCACCTCGCTCGGCATGACGCCGTTCGAGGACGGCGCTACGTTCGACCCGTTCCTCCACGAGATCGTCGAGGTCGAACAGGCCGAGGACCCGCACGCACCGATCGTGGTCACCGGGGTTCTGTGGCCCGGCCTGATGCTGGGCCGGCTGCTGTTCAACCGGGCCGGTGTGCGGATCAGCGCCGGCGTCGTGCACGCGCAGCGCGGCGTGGCGGACCGCTCGCCGCTGTACTGGGCCTTCCGGCGCCGTCACCGGCCGACGATCGACCTGTCTCAGGGCTGGGGCGGCAACTCGCAGTGGTGTACCGGCTTCCGCCTGGATTACCGGACCCCGTCCGGCGATCGGCTCAACGTGGCGGGGGACCGCCCGATCGACGGCAGTGCTGACCTGCCCCCCGACCATCCGGAGAATCTCAGCCCCGAGGAGAGGCTTCTGACGCCGGGTGACCGGCGCGAGCTGTTGCGCCACCGCTGCCTCCTGCGTATGCCCGATGCTGCTGGCGTACTGGCCCCATCGCCCGGCTGGGAGCGGGACCTGATGCCCTTCGACTGGCGGCTTCCGCATTCCGGGGCCTGACCCGGGGGGACGGAGTCGGCAGGACCGGTCCGCTTCCGTGTCGGATCCGGGACGGATCCGGCACGGAAGCGGACCGGATGGCGTCCACCCGCGGCCACCACTCGCAGGCGTGACCCAAGGCTGTCGTCCTTCGGCGGTCTCGTAGCAGAAGTTGGGGGAAGCGACCGGCGCACCCCGACCCTGAACGCCCCCAGGCAAGACGCCAGATGCTCGCCGGGGCGGGTGCCACGCCCAGGGAGCAGGACCGCGATCATAGGCCACCGCCTGGACATCACGGGCGAAAGGCGGATTTGAGCTGACCGACGAGAGCGGAGAATTTGATCTGGATCGGGCGCTGCACCAGCGGGTAGCCGTGGTGAGTCTCGCCGTTTAACTCGCACAGTCGCACAATTGGCCTTCGCGTAAACCTCATGCATCATTTCCTCGCAGTGGCCAGGATGCCGCGGGCCAAGCCATGACGCCGGAACTTTGGGGCAACGGCCGGATGTATCAGCACTGAACTGGAATACCGGCACCGCGGGGGTTGCGGCGCCTGGGAAACTTCCCGGTTCTTGCGCAACTCGACCTCTGTACGCTCTACTTGCCCTGCCCACGCCCGCCGTGCGCTGCACAGAGGTCGGGCCAGGCGTTCATCGTTGCGCTATTCCATCCGACCCAAAGTATGTGCCGTCTTGGGAGTAAGAATGCGGACTGCTGGACAAAGCAAACGACGTTGGCGGCTGAGCGCGATCCTCGGGGCTGCTTTCCTGGCCACGGTGATTCCCGCATCAGTGGCGTATGCCGACAATCTGCCGAACCTGCCCCAGAACGCCGGAGGATATGAAGCATCGTTCTCACCGGCGTACGACTATGACGGTGACGGCTGTTATGCGGTCGCCGCCATATCTCCCGACGGGACACTCAACCCCGGCCTGAACACGTCGGGCGCGGTGAACGGCAGTTGTCGTGACCAGTCCGATCTCGACCGTACCCAGACATACGCCCGGTCCAAGTGCAACAACGGATGGTGCGCGGTCGTCTACGCGAGCTACTTCGAGAAGGACCAGGCCGTCGCGGGCAGCGGCCTTGGAGGGCACCGTCACGACTTCGAACACGTGATCTCGTGGGTGAACCAGCAGGCCAACCAGGTCGAATACGTGACCACCACGCAACACAGCAGCCAGGTGACCTACGCGCGGTCCCAGGTACGGTTCGACGGATCGCACCCCAAGGTCGTCTACCACAAGGACGGGCTGGGCACTCACTTCTTCCGGCTCGCCAACAGCAACGACGAGCCGCCGGAGAACCACTATCACAACTGGCGCCAGCCCCCCATCGTGGACTGGAACGGCTGGCCCAGCACCTCCCTCAGAGATCGGCTGATGAACGCGGACTTCGGCTCCGCCACCATCAAGATCACGGACAAGGACAGCCGCTTCACCAACCTGCTGAACGCCTCCAAGCCTGCGGGTATCCCGTTCGACCCATGGGCCTGACGGATCGGCAGACTTGAGGTGCCGGCTCCGGCCGTCGACCGACGCGTGGAGGTGTCCCGGCGGCCGCACCTGCTGCGGACGCCGTCGGCGAATGCCCGTTCGCGGCCACCGAGGCTGCCGTCGCTGACGTGGAGACGGAGATTCCCTACCCGCTCTCCCAGGTCGTCGCGGATATCGAGCAGGCTCTGGAGCGCAGGAGCTTCCACGACCGGATCGCCGAGAAGCTGGCTGAGGATCCCGCATGGGGCTGAAGCGCACGCTGATCGACGTGACTCCGTTACGGTCATCGCCACCGTTCCGGCGGTTGTGGATCGGCCAGACCCTGTCCGGTTTCGGCGGCCAGATGACACTCGTCGCCGTCATGTTCCAGGTCTGGCAGATGACGGAGAGCCCCACGTGGACGGGTGCCGTCGGGCTGGCCCAGGCGGTTCCGCTCGTCGCGCTCGGGCTGTTCGCGGGCTCGTTCGTCGACCGGGTGGACCGCCGGAAGTTCTACCTGCTCACGATCAGCGGACAGGCCGCGTGTTCGCTCCTCCTCGCACTCCAGGGCTTCCTCGGGCACGTTCCTGCCGCCGGCGTGCTGGGGCTGGTCGCACTCCAGTCCTGCTTCGGCGCAGGCAGCGGCCCCGCCTCGCGCACCTTCATTCCGCACCTCCTGCCCAAGTCCCAACTGGCCGCGGGCCTGGCGCTGAGACGAATCGCCTTCCAGGGCGCCATGCTGCTCGGTCCCGCACTGAGCGGGTATGGGAAACCGCGGGCCCTCGTCCTCGGCGCCGCCCCCGACACCCTGCCGGCCCAGCGCCCCCTGACACGCCTCGCCGGACCATGGATGGTTCCTGAGACCGCCCCGGACGGGATGGCCGGACCTGAGCCTCGCAGCAGTTGCCGAAGTGGCCCGCCGTTGGCCACGGGAGCAGTCGGCCGGCGCGGTCTCAAGAGTGCTGTCATGTCTCTCCTTCGGGTGAAACGCCCGGGCCGGTGTGTCGGATTGGCCCGCGTCATCTCACTCTGGTAATCGAAGAGCACGTAAAGGGGCGGGGTGACGGGGGGAAACAGTCATGTTGACGTTGGAGCAGTCGGTCAGCCGGGAGCACCCGGCGATGGCAGGCGCGGCCATGAGGCTGAGCACCGGCCGGGACGGCCTGGTCTATCTGATCGGCACGCAGTACATCGGGGCGGTCGGGTACAACTACCTGCTGCGGATGACGGTCGACGGCGGTACGCGTGACGGCCTCGTCTACAAGACCGGGATCGAGACCCCGCTGGCGGTGACCGCGAACAGCGCGGGCTATGTGGCCCGGGCAGACGCGCACTTCGCCGGCGCGGTCACCGTGCTCGGCCAGGGACTCGACGCTGACCCGGTCGGCCAGTGGGTCGGGTGCTACGTCAGCGACGCGGTGCAGTTCTACTCGCCGTTCCGGGTCGAGGCGGGTTCCGTCAGCGGCCGGTTCTACGCGCTGGCGCAGCACGGCCTGTCCGTTCCCGGCAAGCCGAGGGAACTCGCCAACGCCACACCGCACATCGTCGCGGTCGGCAGCCCGCCCGAGCCGGTGAACGCGGTCGCCGCCACGTACCCGCTGACGTTCGCGCCCACGGCGAAGGCCGTGCTGGACTTCCGGATGCGCGAGACGGGCGGCGCGGCGGACTTCGCGCCGGAGTTCTACGTGCTCTACGCCGCCACGGCCGACGGCCTGCCGCACATCACCAAGATCGACAAGTCCGGGACCAAGGTGTGGGACCGCACGGACACCGTCATCCAGCAGCTGCCGCGCAACGAGACCACCAGGTCAGGCGGCTTCGACGTGGACGCGGCCGGTAACCTGTACGTCGTCGCGCCCAAGGGCACGTCGGTCTACCGCTACCCCGCCGACGGCACCAGCGCCCGCGTCGAACTGCCGCTGGCCGGTGCGTTCCCCTCGGCCCAGGCCGCGCCGTACCAGGAACTGCGGTTGCTGCCGGGCCAGTTGCTGCTGCGCCGCGCGCAGGACAGCGAGCTGTACGGGGCCTTCGCACTGCCGGACCCGGCCGCGGCCCAGCCGACGCTGGCGTTCCAGTACTCGGTGTGGTCGCAACACGACGTGGCACGAGCGCAGTTCGTCGACGAACCCACCGAAGCGGCCTGGACGGCGGGCAGCACCGTACAGGTGCGGCTGACCACCGAACGGTTCACGCCCGAACAGCAGCCGGTCCCCGCACCCGACTGGCGCGCGTGGCTGCGCACGATGGGCGCGCAGGACCACCGCGAGCTCCCCCTGACCGCCGATGTCGCCGACCCCACGCTGTACCACCTGGCCGTACCGGCCGACATCAGCGGGCTGACCCAGCTCACCCTGGCACCGGAGAGCGGCCCATACCGGATCGGCGCCGCCCCGGAGTACCGGTTGCGGCGGATCGTGGAGGTCCGCCCGCAGGGGGCCGCCGGCTCGGTCAGCCTGGGCACGGTCGCGCACGCGGTGATCGGGTACGTCAACGGGCCCACAGGCTACGAGCGGACGCTCAACCGTACGCGCTACGCGGTCGGCGAGCCGATCACGGTGACCGTGTCGGTGCGTCCCGCTCCGACAGCCGCGACCGACCTCGTCCTGCGGCTCGACGACGTGGGCGGCGCCGACGGTGCCACCCCGGTCACGGTCGCCCGGACCACGGTGTCCGTGCCGGCGGCAGCGTCGCCGCAACTGACCCTGACCGTGCCCCCGTCGGTGACCGGGCAGTTACGGCCCGGACGGTATCTGCTGACCGCCGACGCCCCCGGCCGGACCATCGCCGCCCAGCCGCTCGACATCGGCCCGGGCGCCCCGCCCAGCGGCTACCGCCGGGTGTGGTTCGGCGAGTACGGCGGGCTGTACCCCGGCGGGTCCGCCGCCGGACCGGCCGCCGACCAGTGGGACTCCGCCGATGTCGTGGCCGCCCACCTGGAGCGGGTCCGGCGCCAGGGCTGGACACACGTGGTCGACCGGCTGGCCTCCCAGATGCCCGGCACGTCCGTCTTCCCGCCCGAGCAGGACACCGTGGTGCTCGGGCCGATCAAGACCCGCCTGGACCGCGAGCCGGCCGGTGCCGACCCGATGAAACTGTGGCGCCTGACCCCGTTGCTGGACACCGTCAGCGGGCTGGGCGCGTCGGGCGTCCAGCAGCGCGGCCTGCTGATGGAGAACGACGCGAACCTGCCGCTGCAGGAGCAGAACGACCCCCGGGAGAGCTACAGCCTGCGCCCCGTCCAGCGCTACTCCAACCTGTTCCTGGCGAACACCGTGTTCTGCGGCTACCGGGCGTTCGGAGGCTGGCACTGGGCGGCGAACTGGTGGGTGACCGAGCACAGCCCGGGCAAACTTGCGACGCTGCCCCAAGCCGGCCCGTACGCCGCCGACTTGGCCAGCACCGAGAAGGACGGCAAGTGGCGGCCGCTGCTGGCCGCGATGCTCGCCCACACGATGGGCCACGCGCCCGACGCCCAGCGGCAGCTGCGGCGGGCGCTCACCGCCGGCGCCGCGGCCGGCGCCGGCACCGCCGACCTGGTCACCTCGGCCGCAGGACCGCTGCGCACGCCCTTCGTCTACCCGCCCGAGACCTTCGACGAGGTGGACGAGGTGGATCTCCAGGCGCAGATGGAAGCATTCCCGATGTGGCTGCACACGGCCTTCTCCGTCGACTACTACCCGCGCCCGGGCAAGGCGAGCACGCTGCACGAAGAGAACTGGAACGACAACGGAACCGGTGACCAACTGCTGGGCCAGGCACTTCTGTCCCTGATGCGCGGGTCCGCCACCAGCGGCCACTCCGCTCTGGTCCCGACCACCCGGCAGCACGATCAACTGCCGGACGCCCGCTCGCTGGTGCACGGCACGGCATCGATGCACAGAGTGCTCGCCGAACTGCTACATGAATACGGAGACTGGATCAGCCGGTCCCGCAGCGCCGACCGCGTCGCGATCCTGCTCTCGCGCCGCCAGTTCGCCACCGAGACCTGGTACCGGGAGATGCCGAACCACTTCGCCCGGATCTACGAGGCGTACGTAGCACTGCTGTACGCGCAGATCCCGGCGAGCCTGGTGTTCGTCGAGGACCTCCAACTCCCCGGCACGCGACAGCTGTCGGACTACGCCGCCGTACTGCTCGTGCACGAGCGGATCGAGTGCGAACCAGCCGTGCTGAGCGCGCTGGCCGGGGCCCGGCGGGTGTTCCACGACGGCGCGTGCACGAGCATCGTGACCGACGCGGTCGGCAGCACCCCACTGAACGTCACCTTCGACCTGGCTGACGACAACTCCTTCAAGCAGTTCAACGCGGACTCCTGCGTCCAGACCACGAACCCGAACCGGGCAGGGGCCACGCGTCCCGACGCCAAGAGCTGGCGGTCGATCTCACTCGCCCACGTTCCCGCTCTGCGCACCGCCCTCGCGGACGTGGTCGGCGCCGACCGGGCGACGGCCGACGATTCCGAGATCCTGGTCAGCGAGCGGACCTGGGGCGACGCGCGGCTCGTCATCGCTGTCAACAGCTCGGTGTTCGACGTGGACAACGCGCTCTTCCGCCGTGCCGAGAACCACCACACGGTCCGCCCCCCGGTGGCCACCACGCTGAACCTCCCGAGCCTCCCCGGCACCGCGGCCGTCTACGACGTACTGGCGGCGACCCGGGTGACGCCGTCGCCGCAGGGCAAGGTACCGGCCGATTTCCGGCACTGGCCGGTGTCCGTCCACGCGATCCTGACCGCGCCGATCAGCCAGGTCGTGGTCGCCGCGGCGCCGGTGGTGAGCGCCGGGGCCGGCGACCCGCTGTTGATCAGCTGGTCGGTGCGCGTACTCGGCGGTCCGCCCGGCACCGCGGAACTCGTACTGCCGGTGCGGGTAAGGATCCTGGACGCCGGGAACACCGTGCTCTGGGAGAACCGCACGATCACCCCGGCCGTCGGCGGGTTCGTCGTACCGGCCAACGCGCAGGGCGCGATCCGGGTCGAGGCGGTCGAGCTGGTCAGCGGGCGGCCCGGCGTCGCCGACGCCCAGGCCCAGGCCGGGGGGACCCCGATCGATCTGCTCCCCGGAAGCGGCGGGGACGGCGGCGGGCCCGTCACTTCTATCGCGGCCGAGCCGGGTACGGGTGCCGCCACCGTGCCGGGTACGAGTGCCGCCGCCGTGCCGGGTACGAGTGCCGCCGCCGCAGCAGCGGCTACGAACGCTCCGGCTTCCGTACCGGAAAAGGCCCTCGCGAGGCCCATGGCCGCCGTGGCGACCCCTTGGCAGGCCGCCGCGAAGCGGCTCGGCGCGCACCTGCGGGAGATCGCGTTGACCGGGGACGGCGGCGCGGTGCTGACCGCCGCGAACTGGGACACCAACCTCTACGCGATCGACCTGGCGACCGGGCAGCAGCGCTGGCAGACCCGGATCGGGCAGCAGTACGCGTACGACCCGCAGCCGGCCGGCGACGCAATCGCGGTACGCGGCATGGCTCTGGACACGCCCAGCGGCTTCGGGCTGCATCTGGTGAACACCGCGACCGGCGCGGTGGAACACCGCTTCGACCTGCACGGCACGACGCCTCGCTGGTTCCTGCGGATCACCAGCGTCGTGCCGGACGGGCGGCCGCCGGCCTTCGCCGCCGCGCCCAGCGGCGCGTGGGTAACGACCGCGGGCAACCTCGGTCTCGCGGTGTGGCGGCGCGAGGACTCGGGGTTCGCGGAGCTGTGGCATCAGGACTGGTGGTCGCGGGCACCGCTGTCGGACCGGCCGGGAGCCTCCGCCGAGGTGGTGCTGACCGCACTCGGTGAGGACACCGTGCTCGTC
The DNA here is from genome assembly GCF_042671685.1 of Streptomyces sp. NPDC127595. Taxonomy (NCBI): domain Bacteria; kingdom Bacillati; phylum Actinomycetota; class Actinomycetes; order Kitasatosporales; family Streptomycetaceae; genus Streptomyces; species Streptomyces sp. NPDC127595. The sequence goes on from NZ_JBHXWK010000015.1 coordinate 86,857, forward strand.
GCCGGCCGCGGGCTGGCGACCGCGTACCAGGTGAGCACCGGCGCCACCCGCTGGCAGACGGACCTGACCGCCGTCGCCACCGCCTTCGGCGGCCTGTTCACGGGCGCCACGCCCAGCCCCGACGGCATGACGGTGGCGCTGGCGAGCACCTATGACTCGGGTCGGGTGTTCCTGCTGCGCACCGCGGACGGTTCGGTGGCCGCGGCCCTGAACTCCCGCGCCGACGAACTCGCATGGGGACCGGACAGCCGGTCGCTGGTCACCTTGCGCGACACCCGGCTCGACCAGTTCGGCGACACCGGATCCGGCTGGGCGCTGCGCCGCTCCTACCCGGCGGCCGACGTCCTGCACAACCTCGACATCGCCGCCGACGGCCGGATCGCGTGCGGCGACGAACAGGGCAACCTCATCGTGCTCGACGCGAACGCCGAGCCCGTCCTGGTCACCGACGTCACCGGCATCCCGGCGGTCCGCTGGCTGCCCGGCGGCGACCTGCTGTTCGCCACCTGGCTGGGCCGGGTCGGCCGGCTGAACGGCACGACCTACCAGCAGAGTTGGTCGACCCAGCTGCGCTCAGCGGCTCCGGACATGCGCGCCGCCCTGCTCGCGGCCGAGACCGCCCCGGTATCGCGGATCGCCGTCGCCGGCAACGGCACCACGCCTGCGGTCGCCGGCCTTCCCAACCTGCTGACCGCCACTACGACGATTGCCTTCGTCGGCTCCTCGCTGCCGGGCGGCACGACCCCGTTGAGCACAGTGAACCTGCTGAACCCGGCCCACGTTCCGCCGCAGGCACCGCTGCTGTCCGACGACTTGGTCGAGTACACCGCCGAGGGGTTCCCGCTGTCCCACCTGCTTGTCCAGTCCCACCTGAGTAGCCCGCCGACCTTCGACCGGATCTCGCTGTGGGACGACCCGGCGCATCCGGAGTCCTGGCTGCGGGATGTGCGACTGGACGCGCGTACGACATCGGACAGCCCCTGGCAGCCGGTCGCGCGCCTTGTCTGCTCCGCCGCCGCCCGTACGTACCAAGTGCCCCGTACGACGGCGACCGACATCCGGCTGGTCGTACCTCCCGGCCTCCCGGGCAACCTCCGGCTGGCGGGCATCGCGCTGCACGCCCCGTCGTAGACGGTGGCCCGGACGAGGGCTCGTCGACGGGCGTAAAGGCATCAGGGACCACCCGCGCGACGCACGTTCTTCGTCCCTTCGGATCCGGACACGTGACGACCGAGGGGAAGCACGATAAGGCGTGACCGAGGAGCGCAAGCATCGGTGAGACTTCAGCAAGCTCCGTCTCACCGCAGACGTCATGTCGCAGACAGAAGGCGAGCACTGATGAAACGAAGCTTGAAACATCGCGCCATGGCTCGTTACGCCGCCCCGACGAATGGAGTCAGTAGCCAATCGGTCGTCTACACGGATTTGTCACAGCACTGGCCAGGGCACGATCAGTAGATGCGATCGTTGAGACCGGACTGTCGTTCCTCGGACGCGCTGAACACGGTCGGTCAGAGGGCCTGTTGATCAACACGGCCCGTATGACGGGCGTACGCGAAGATGCCCAGTCGTATCCACTCGTCGCGGCGGCTGCGGATTGTGGAGGCCGAGCAGATCGTGTCGGCGATCGCCTCGTAAGAACAGCCGAAGCTGGCGACGGCCGCCGCGACGACCGCGATCACCACCGCCGCCCGGCGCCGTCCGGGCCCGAGGCGTGGGCGACCTGCCACGACCAACAGCGCGCGACCGGACATTTCGCCTGCGCGCGGTTGACGGCTTGCTGATCGGCGGACAGGCTTCTATCGACGCCCTCAGCAGGGCACTCGCACAGTGCCCCGGCTCGCCGTTAGCCCTTATGTGCCCAGCACTGCACCCCGGCTTCTTCAGGGCGTTGACGATGCCGTGGACCCGTGCGGCCTTGATGTCGTGGACCGCTCCGGGAAGGGCGGGAGATGCTCACAGTAGCTGTCCCGCCGGATCAGAGATGACCTGCAGATTCATGCCGTGCTTCTTGTGTTTCCCGGAGTAGAAGGACCGGTCCGTGGCGATCCGGTCGATTGGCGACAGCGTGCCGTCCATGATGACGAACGCCTTGGTGGAAGCGGTCTGCATCGCCTCAGCGAGGGACGGGGCGAAGGCCGCCAGGACATCCACGGCCTCGGCGACGTAGCGGTACGCGGTGGGGGAGCCGATTGGGAAGCCAGCCGCGAGCTGCGCGTAGGTGTGGCCGCACTGCAAGTGAGCCAGTGCGAGCAGGGCCTGTCGGCCGGCGTTCAAGCGCCGCCACCGGGTACCGAGGATCTGACGGCGCTCCCGCGGCGAGCGGAGGGGAAACGAAGGGCGGAGCTGGACACGTCCAGCCCGGACGGGTAGACGTGCACACGAAGCCTCTGGTGAAGACAGTTTTCTTGGTCGCGCACCTATCTACCAGGGGCTTCACCTCGCTGGCAGCCCAACTGCCGTGCTTCCGCAACAGGTTGAAAAGGGCTCATTGTGTCAGCTGTTGCTATGCGGCGACGATGGACCTGCTTCTGTACACCGAGAAACACACTTCGGGTGTTGTCGATCTGACCGCACAGGGTGAAGCTATGGCCGTCTACTCCACGAGCTCTTTCGGCTCTTTGTTCGGAGACAGAAGCGAGCAGTCAGGCGGCGAAGGTGCGGCGGTATCTCGACGGGCTGGTCCTGGTCATCGCGGTGAAGTGGATGCGTAGTGACTCCGCGGAGCCGAAGCCGCATTGATGGGCGATGTCGTCGATGCCGAGGCGAGTGGTCTCGAGGAGTTCGCGGGCGCTGGCTACACGTTGCATGGCCACCCATTTCATGACGCTCGTTCCGGTCACGGCCTGGAATCTGCGGCGCAGTGTTCGTGTGCTCATGTGGCTGTGTTTGCTGACCGACTCGAGGGTGAGCGGCTCGTCGAGGTGCTCCAGGATCCAAGTGATCACGTCGGTGATCTCGGGGTCACCGCCGGGTGGGGTGTGGTCGATGAACTGGGCCTGTCCGCCTTCGCGGCGGGGCGGGCTGACCAGGAAGCGGGCCATGGTGTTCGCGGCGGCCTGACCATGGTCGAGCCGTAGGAGATGCAGGCACAGGTCGGTTCCGGCGAGGACTCCCGCGGAGGTGAAGACGCCAGTGTCCTCGACGTAGAGCTCCGCTTCGCGGAGCGTGACCGACGGATGGCGGTCTCGCAGCAGTCTGGCCCAGTACCAGTGGGTGGTGGCGCTGCGGCCGTCCAGGATCCCGGCTGCCGCCAGGGCGAAGGCGCCTGTGCAGATCGACACCATCCGACTGCCCCGGTTGTATGCATTACGCAGGCGTTCGACCAACTCAGCGTCTGGAGGCTCTGTGGGGTCTTGCACTCCGGCGACGATCACGGTGTCCGCCGCGTCCAATCGGTCGAGCGGCTCGACCTCGCGGGGCACCAGCGAGTTCTCCGCGGGAACCCCACTCACCAAGGTCAGCTCGTAGGGGGCGCCGCCGGGCCAGCGGGCGGCCACGTAGTCCGGCCAGTGGCCGAACACCTGTTGGGGAACGGCTACGTCCAACAGAACGTAGCCCGGCTGCACCACTACGACGACCTTGGCCGGATCTTTGGGATTACTGTCCACCTGGCCATCGTACGGTGGCCTGGGAGTTTCTACGCTGGTCCCATCATGTCGATCGCGACCGGTGAGGAGATGCGCACCATGCATGTTGTGCTCGAGACGTGGACCCCGAAGGCGGTCAGCGCCGAGGTCCGGGCACTGGAGGCTGAGGTCAAATGAGCGTGCTCGAGAATCTGCCGGAGGAAATCGGACGGTGGCCGCGTACGGCGGCTACGGAGGCCGCCGTTGCCTTCACTGCCGAGCACGCGCCGGGATGGCTGCTCAACCATAGTGTCCGCAGCTATTTCTATGCTCGCAGTATCGCCACCGCCACGAACCTCGTTGCGGGTGCGGACTACGACGACGAGACGCTCTTTCTCGCCACGGTGCTGCACGACATCGGTCTGACCGACGCGGGGCAGGGTCCGAACCGGTTCGAGGTGGACGGTGCGTTCCGGGCCGCTCGCTTCGCCCGGGAGCACGGGCTGTCCGATGTCGCCGCCGACCAGATCTGGGATGCGGTGGCGCTGCACACATCCTCGGGGATCGCACCTCACAAGCATGCCATCTGCGCTCTCGCGCATTTCGGAATCGGCGCCGACATATTCGCTTTCGGTGTCGAGAACGTGGACCGGGCGGTACTGGACGCGGCGCACGCGGCGTTTCCGTATCTGGATCTGCGCAAGAACATCCATGATCAGCTGGTCCATCAGATCGACGAGAAGCCGTCGAAGTGGGTGCCGCTGTCGTTCGTCGACACCGTGTACCGCAAGCACCGGCCAGACAATCCGTTCCCCGGGTTGGATGAGCTGCTCGCCGGCCCGGTGCGTCCGGACTGACGATGTCCCGCGGTGGCTAAGGGCTGCTGGGGCCGTTTGACCAGCCGGTAGTCACGACGGAAACGGACGTGGAGCCAGGCACCCTGTATGCCAGGTTCCGCGTCTGTGTTCACCCGGCATCGCGCCCCGGTGGCATCACGGGTCCGCACGTTCGCTGCGGTCATCGTGACGCCCAAGACCAGGCCGAGGCCGGCCACCATCAGACGGCGCTTGAGGCCGCCCACCTTCTTGTCGCCATCGCAGCCGGAGGTCGAGCCCGGCATGTTCGCGGCTGCCTGCCCCGACCGCGGGTTCGCGGCCGTCGGGCCCGGTGAACGGCCCTCCTTCTGGCGGACTTTGTCGCGCAACCGGCCAGGGAGCTCTCAGGCAATCCCGTGACCTGCCGGCTGCGGGCGGAACCATGAGCATCCACAGATACGGCTGGAAAACCGCAGGCAGTTGGCCCACTTGACGCCACTGTCGGCCATATATCGCACCGTGTCGATCAGCTTCCGGTGGCAGAAGTCGTCCGGCCGACCGCCCCGCCCCTCCAGCCAGGACGGAACCGGCAGCACCGCCTGGACGACCCGCTACTCCGCCTTCGTGACGTCTGAGATATAGCTCGGGCGTGGTCAGGCCTGTCCGACGCATTGCCGAACCTGTGCGTGAGACCGACACACGACAGGAAAGCCGGATTGGGCTCTACTCACGCGGACGCTGGAGGCAGGGGCAACAAGCCCTCTGGCGCTCGGATTGGTTCGCACGCCCGAAATACCAAGGGGCCCTGCTGACATGCCCTGGCACGGATCGCCGCAAGCCTCGCTGACAAACAGTCAGGGCAGGCTGGGTCCGCTTCCTTCGACAAGATGCTCACCTACTCCGCGGACAAGGCTGCCGCCCGGATACTCTGCGCCATCGAGAAGCGCAATGGCCTGGTAGTGATTACTCGGCTTGCCATCTTCGCCGACATTGTTGGCCGTATTCTCCCGTCCACCTACTGGACGGTCCTGAGTCGCCTACGCCCCTAGGCCAAGGGTGCATCCCGCGTCACCCCACCCGATAAACGTCACTCAGGGACACGTAATGGCGGTCAACGCCCGGCCAGGTCCAGAGGATGGATCCTGGGTGGGAAATAGAGGCGCGTCATGCTGATGTGCGGCTGGGTAGATCGACTGCTGAAAAAGCAACCGGCGTGACTAGTCGATCGCAACATCTTCGCTTCTGGCGATGCCGGTCTGGACCCGTCGAGCCGTCGCGAGGCCTATGGAAGGTACCCCCGACTCACTCGTGCTCGCCCCTGTCGGCTCTGTGACTGTGTGCCTGCCATATCAGAAAACGCCACACGCCCGTGCGCGCAACGCCGCATGCCCTGAGGCGGGGCCGCCTAATGTCACAGCTGACCGGGCTCGGTTCAACCAGCCGCACTCGATGAAAGGGAGCCATATACCGTGACTGACACACCACCGCTCATCTTCACTCACCTCTCTCTTCCTGACTCGGAGATTGCCCGAGATGCGTTTGCGTTCACGGCACGCATCACGCCGGAATATCTCCTGAACCACAGTGTTCGAAGCTACGTCTTCGCCCGGGCGCACGCGAATCACCGTGACTTGCGGTCGGGTGTGGACTACGACGACGAACTTCTCTTCCTCAGTTGTGTCCTGCACGATGTGGGGCTGAGCGAGGAAGGCAACGGCGATCAGCGTTTCGAGCTCGACGGGGCCGACGTAGCGGCGGCGTTCCTGCGAGAGCAGGGAGTTGAGGAACCACGTGTTCAGGTCGTCTGGGACGCCATCGCCCTGCACACTTCCGACGGAATCGCCGCGCGCAAGGGAGCGGAGGTATCCATTGCGCAGGCGGGCATTACCACCGACATTCTTGGTCTGGGTAGTGAAACGCTTCCTGACGGCCTTGCTGATGACGTGCACGCCCTGCTTCCTCGCTCCGATCTGGCGTACAGGTTCACCGATGCCGTCCTGAACCAGGCCCTGGCTAAGCCGCAGAAGGCCAGCCCGACCACCTTCGTAGGTCAAGCGCTGCGTCGGCATCTGCCGTACGGCGCCTACCCGGATTGGCATGACCTGCTTGCGACGACTGGTTGGGGCGACAAGCCCGTGACTACCAGTGGTCGACGACTTGCCGAAACGCCTCAGCAGGTGGCCGCTCTGTTCGTGGAGTACCTTCAGGCTGGAGATCTGGAAGGCCTGGTGTCGCTGTACGAGCCGAACGCCCACTTTGTTCCGGAGCCCGGTAATCACGTAGTCGGCACGGAGGCCATCCGTAACGCTCTGCGTCAGCTGATCAACAGCGGTGCAAAGCTGAAGCTGGAGCCACGCGAGCTGCGCGTGGTTGACGACGTCGCTCTGGTATCCAACACCGCAACGCTGACCGGAGCCACGCCCGAGCCCGTCGTATCCAACACCACCGAGATCCTACGGCGTCAGCCCGATGGCGGATGGGTTCACGTCGTCGACGACCCGTTCTTCACCTGAGCGAGTGCGGGGTGCCACGCGCGTTGTGCCGGTGCAGGTCAACCAGCGCCGCCGGTACTGCGACTGGTTGAGGGGCCGCCGCCATCCCTGATCCTCGCGTTCCCACTCGGCCTTTAGTCCTGGTGGGAACGCGATCTCGTTGTTGCTCTGACGTGGTGGTTAGAGCGGACGTCTTTACTGCTCGATGTACTGCTTGACGACGTCCTTGCAAGAGTTGACCAGCTTCGAGAGTTGGACCTTCGGTGGGCAGCGCACGAGCAGGTGCACGTGATCGTCTTTGACGTTGAAATCGCGCAGCTCAGCTTCGAAGGACTGCACACGTCCTGCGTGATCGCCTTGCAATCGAGTGAGCCCCGAGTGGGAGAGCCATTTGGCGCGTACGGGCCCATTCAGTGCGGACTGACGTAACTCGTCGCTGATGCCGTCAAAGGCAAGGGCTGCACGATCGCGCCAGGTATCCGGCTGCGCACGCTTGCCGAGGTCATCGAGCACCCGGGCGTCCGCGGTCGGACGGGGATCATCGTATGCACGGAGATCCGTGGGAGGCGCCCGGCCGCAGGCCGCTGTCTCCGGCAAGACCAAGCAGAACGCTGTGAAGTCCATGGTCGTCACGGACGCCAAGGGGCGAGTGTTGTTCTGCAGCCAGAGCTGGCGGGGCAGTTGAGCCGACATCGTCCAAGACCCGACAGCTGGGACTCGTCAAGTTCCTGGCCGACGTGACGGTCCGTTTCAGGGGATCCTCGCGGACGCCGCGGCTGACAGGCCATGGGTACGTAGATCGGCGGGCGGGTGGTGACACCGCCACATCACAAGTTCAAGGAGAACGGTCCCGCTTGGTAGGAGGAGTGGTACGAGCAGCAGCGCAAGGCACACTCCTCACGGCGCATCCGCGTTGCGCACGGCATCGCACACCTGAAGAACTGGAGGGCTCTCGCCCGCGATTGTCGAGCGTGACCCCACCGTCAGCGCCGCAGACCTCAACGCGCCACCGCCAACCATGCACGAGCTCGTAAGGGCTGTCCCGTAAGTAAGGGTGTCCCGTCTCAGTGGGTTTCGGTCGATGCCGTTGAGAGCGGCAAGTGTTGAGCAACAAACCAGGTCGACGTGGATCAGTGCGGTACCCGATGATGCGTTCATGCCCCTGAGAGAGACCATTGCCCGAGTCGATGCAGACCTGGCCGCCGGCCGGGTTCCCGTCGCGCGCCAGCGTTTGCGCGGTCTCGTCTCATCCTTCCCGTATGACCTGACGCTCCGTCGCGGCCTGGCCGAGGTGTACCGGCTCTACGGCGATGCCGCCGAGGCCGGACGCTGGATGTATCTCGAGGAGGACCGCAACGCCGACGAGACCGCCGCCTTCGAGGCGCGGTACAGGTCTCCCGGGTGGCGGATGAAGGCCCTCGCCTGGCGCGGCCCCGAGGCGATGGCTGCCACCTCCTTCGCGGAGAAGCAGCTGGTCGCAGTGCGGAACGCCTGCGCCGAGGAGTTGGGGCACCTCGTCGACTGGGACGACCCCGCCTCCTACCGGGACGGCCTGCAAGAGAAGTACGAGGAGGCGCCCTCCGGGCCGTGGACAGTCGGCGGTGTACTGGCGGGCGTCGGCTGCCTGGCGGGGGCCCTGGCGTTCCTCGTAATCTGGGTAATTGGAGTCGTTGCCCTCTTCGACTGAACCAAATCGCCAGGGGCCGGTGGGGGCCGCCGCTCAAGGTTGGGTGGGACGTCGAGACCTGCCGTGAGCGGGACGTCTGGCGACGAGTGAAATGATCTCGCGGTGCCTGCTGTGATTACGGCGTCGCAGCCGTCGTGGATAGCCCCGTTCACTGGGTTGAGCCCCCGTTGTTTCGGGACGTTGGTGGCGCAGCTGCGGCACGAGGGAGATGACGCGGTCCGCAGAGGTCGGCCGTGGAGCCTGCCCTTGGAAGATCGGGTGCTGCTGGTCACGGCGTACTGGCGCACCAACTTGACACTGCGCCAGCTTGCCCCGCTCTTCGGCGACTCGAATTCCGCGGCTGACCGAATCATCAGCCACCTTGGTCCCCTGCTCGCGCTCAAGTCCCGCAGCCGGTTTCGCAAGGCCACCGTGCTCATCGTGGACGGAACCTTGGTGCCCACCCGCGACCACACGGTGGCCGAGCGGTCGAAGACATCTCATGTCGTTGAGAGGTCAAGTCCGCGCTCAGGTGGTGAGGGGCACAGGGGTTGGGAAGGCTCGGTCGGGGTGGTAGGTCGTTCGGTTCTGCAGGCAGTGGTAGAGGCAGCCCAGGAGCTTGTTGAACAGGTTCCGCAGTGCGGCGGTGTGGCGTTCTCCGCCGGCTCGTCGCCAGTCGTAATGGGCGCGTGTAGCGTCGGTGCGGAGTGTGGCAAAGGCCCACATGTAGCCAACGCTGGCGAGCCGTTGGTTCTTGACGGTCCGAGCCACGACGACGTGACTGCGGCCTGACGCCCGTGTCACGGGTGCCGCGCCGGCGTATGCCTTGACCGCCCTTGCGTCCGCGAACCGGGAGCGGTCGTCGCCGATCTCGGCCAACACTCGGGCTCCGGAGAGCACGGACAGACCCGGGAAGCTGGTGATGATGTCGGCGTCCGGGTGCGCGAGGAACGCTTCCTCTGTCGCCGCCGCGAGGTCGGTGCCACTGCTGCAGGCAGCGTTGACCTGCTGGATGAGTGCCGATGCCTGACGCCCCATGGCCTCTTCGACCAGGGGCAGTTGGTGGAGGTGCTCCGCGCGGAATATCTCCCGGAGCCGCTCGACCTCCGTTTCAATGCCACGACGCAGGCGACCCGCCCGGGTGAGGAGGGCGCGCAGCTGGCTGCGGGTGAGTCTGGCCGCGGCGGCCGGGGTGGGGGCGGCCGCAAGGACCGCGCGTGCGTGTGCGGAGTCGAGTCCCAGTTTGCCCGATCCGTGGCAGGCGGTGAGGGCGGCCGGGTAGTACTGGCGCAGGTGGGAGCGGAGCCGATTGACCATCTGTTGTCGATCCCAGACCGCGTCCTGGTGGGCGCGGGCCAGGACGGCAATGGCCTGCCCGGCTTCGCTGTCTGCGGGCAGCGGGCGATGGGCGTGCCGGTCGGTGCGGAGAATGTTGGCCAGTACCCGGGCGTCAGCGGCATCGGACTTGGCCCGGGAAATGCTTCCGCGGTCGCGGTAGCGGGCGGCGGCCAAGGGGTTGATCGCATAGACCGTGCGGCCGGTGGCTCGCAGAGCGGCGACCAACAGCCCACGCGGAGTTTCGATGGCGACCGGGATCAGGGACTCGACGCTGTCGCCGTGGCGGGCCAGGAGTTCCAGCAGGGCGTGGAAGCCTGCGCTGTCGTCGCTGATCGGCAACTTGGCCAACTGGCTGCCGTCCTGGTCGACCAGGGCTATGTCGTGGTGCCCCTCTGCCCAGTCGATACCGCAGAAGATTGCGCTCAACTTCTCTACCTCCGTCTCGTCGTGCACGTCATTGCCCGGGCGGAGCACGCGGCGCTCTAATAGAAGTGCTCAAGGCACGCCATCTCATGAGCCGTTCGTGTCTCCAGCGACCGGCAGGGACCTCGGTCTGCTGAAGAGCTCTCGGGCTCGCGAACTGCTGAGAGGTCGGCCCCTGCCGGCGGGCTGGCGACATGAAACCTGACCCGCTCCTGCCGGGCGGGACCGGTCTTAGACAAGAGATCAAAGGTCCCGGAACTACCGAAGGTCTCCGCCCGGCAGGGCGGGCGCGAGGCAGAGCCGGTCTGACCACGGGGATCTCGTCCCGGAAGTGGGGCAGGCTTCCACCTCGCTCGGCAGCCCTTGCGCTCACGCGTTCAGGATCACCGATGACCTATTAGAACTACCGCTATTCCACCAACCACCAGGTCGTCATCGACGCTGACACCCGGCGCGTCGTCGTGGTCGGCCGACCGTTGCCCGGCAACCGCAACGACTGCAAGGCGTGGGCACTGTCCGGAGCCAAGGACGCTGTCGGCCGCACCACTGTGATCGCCGACGGCGGCCACCGGGGCACCGGCCTGGTCATCCCGCACCGCCGCGAGCGCGGGCAGAGCGCGCTGCCGGCCTGGAAGGAAGAGCACAATAGTTCTCACCGCCAGGTCCGTGCGCGTGTTGAGCACGCCTTCGCACGCATGAAGACCTGGAAGATCCTCCGCGACTGCCGCTTGAAGGGCGACGGCGTCCATCAGGCGATGAGTGGAATCGCCCGCCTACACAACCTCGCACTCAGCCGATAGGCGAGCAGAGCGGGTGGTAGCCGATCACGGCCCCGCTGACTCGAAGATCTTTACGGGACAAGGGGCCTTGGGCCAAGGCCCAAGCCTTAGGGCAACTTGGACGTAGGCAATGTCGGACGCCGAACCGCCGGACCGCAGTGTCATCGGACCGGCATGTCGAGCGCCGTCCGCTTATCCCTTGTGCATAGCAGCGAGACGACATCTGTGCAGGGAGGCGCGGGAGTTGGACGTCTCGCCCGGTTGTGCTTCTGGGGGCACGAAGCTTTGACGGACGGCCTCCCGCCTAGAATTCGATGCGTCCGGCGGACGCGTCGCCTCGCGGCGTGGTCACTAACGCCACGGCTCTCTGCTGTCCGGAGGGGGTCCCCATCTGGGGTCCCCCTCCGGACGGGCTCAGCCGAGTCCGTCTGCGCCGACCTGAACGGCCGACTCATCGAGTACGGCATCTGAGACGTCCTGAGGCCGTCCGTCCAGATCCAGGACTGGGGTGGCTTCCTTGTACCAGGACTCGATCACTGCATTGCCCCAGAAGTCACGGCGACGGTCGTCGTGGACGTTCCAGCGAAACGTCTCGTGATCCGGGTCACCGGTGTAGTAGTCCGAGGTATAGATTTCCACTCGGTGACCATCAGGGTCGCGGAGGTAGAGGTAGAAGGCGTTGGAGACCCCGTGACGCCCGGGGCCGCGTTCGATGTGATGCTCCTTGCGCAGCGAGCCGAAGATGTCGGCGCATCGCAGGATCTGGTGGGATTCATGGGTGGCGACGCCCAGGTGGTGCAGGCGGGGGCCGGCACCGCCAGTGAAAGCAACGTCGTGCACCGTCTGCTTGCGATACATCCACGCTGCATACAGCTCGTGTTCGTCGCCTTCGATGGTCTCCGAGCAACCAAAGCCGAGGGACTTGTAGTGAGCGTAAGCCGCGGGGATGTCCGGAGTGCAGATGTTGAAGTGATCCAGGCGGGCAACCTCAGCACCGTGACGGATGTCGTAGCGCTGAATGAGACGTTCGGCGTGCTCGATCTCGTAGAAGAACTCGACAGGGAAGCCCAACGGATCGATCACACGTACAGCGTCGCCGATGCCGCGTGTACCATCTCCCTTCTTCAAGCGCTTGACGGGGCGGCCGAGTTCGGCGAAGAACCGCTCGGCCTTGTCGACGTCGTCAGGGGTGCGTACGCGGTAGGCAATGTGGTCGAGGGCGGCCAGTTCACCGCGGCGCAGCACCAGGGAATGGTGAGTGAGTTCGTCAGTGCCGCGCAGGTAGAGAGAGTCGGCGTCCTCGTACTGGACGTAGAAACCGAGCATGTCGACCCAGAACCAGCGTGCCGCACCGAGATCGGTGACGGCGAGCTGGGCATACGTCGACCGGATGACATCAGGTGCGTTCATGAGACGGTCCCGAACCGTGGGGTGTGAACCTCGGCGAGAGCGACGTGGATGATCTTGGATTCGGTGTAGAAGTCGATGGAGTGGGCGCCGCCCTCGCGGCCGACGCCCGAGTCCTTGACCCCGCCGAAGGGAGTACGCAGGTCCCGGACGTTGTGGGAGTTGATCCAGGCCATTCCTGACTCGACGGCATGGGCGATGCGGTGGCCGCGCTTGAGGTCGGTTGTCCAGATGTAGGCCGCCAGACCGTACCGGGTGGCGTTGGCGAGTTCGATCGCCTCGGCCTCGTCGTCGAAGGGGGCAACGGCGACGACCGGGCCAAAGATCTCTTCCTGGAAAATCCGGGCGTCAGGCTTGACGTCGGCGAACACGGTTGGTTGAAGGTAATTGCCGTCGTTCAGGTGATCAGGTCGAGTGCCGCCAGCGACGAGCCGGGCCTCCTGCTTGCCGATCTCGACGTAGTTCAAGACTCGGGCGTAGTGCTCGGGGTGGACCAGTGCGCCGACTTCTGTTGCCGGGTCGGAAGGCAGCCCGACTCGTACATTTGCGGCCCGTTCGGCGAGGCGATGCACGAACTCCGAGTAGAGCGATCGCTCCACGAGCACCCGTGAACCGGCCGTGCAGCGCTCGCCGTTGAGGGAGAACACCCCGAACACGATCGAGTCGAGTGCGGCTTCCAGGTCTGCGTCGGCGAAGACGACGGCCGGGGACTTACCGCCCAGTTCCATAGAAGTGGTCTTGAGGTGCTGGGCGCTGGACCGGATGATGCGCCGACCGGTGCCGGTGGATCCGGTGAAGGAGATCAGCGGCACGTCCGGGTGGTCGACGAGGGCCTGGCCGGCCTCCTCGCCGATGCCGTGCACGATGTTCACCGCACCTGCCGGCACGCCTGCCTCGGCGAAGATTTCCGGCCACAGTGACGCCGATAGCGGTGTCCACTCGGCCGGCTTCAGGATCAGCGTGCATCCGGAGGCCAGTGCGGGCGCCAGCTTCCAGCTTTCCAGCATGAACGGTGTGTTCCATGGCGTGATCAGCCCAGCCACTCCCACAGGAGTGCGTCGCACGTAGGAGAACTGTTCCTCGCCCTGCCGGAAGGCCTCCTCGCCGAGTGCGACGATGACGTCCGCGAAGTAGCGGAAGTTCTCCGCTGCGCGCCGCGCTTGGCCGCGCGCCTGGGTGATCGGCAGTCCGGTGTCGTACGTCTCGTAGGCAGCCAGCCGGTCGTGGCGGGCCTCGACTGCGTCTGCGATGCGGTACAGCGTGGCGGCTCGGTCCCGGTTGGACAGTCCCGCCCACTCCGTGGAGGCAGCAGCTGCCGCGCGCGCTGCCAGGTCGATATCGGTTGCCGAACCCCGAGCGGCCTGCGCGTACGGAGTGTTGGACACCGGATCGGAGACGTCGAACGTTCGGCCGTCGGCCGCATCGACGAGCTTGCCGCCGATCCAGTGGCGGATGACAGACGGCAAGCCCTGGGGGATCGTGGTCATCGTGCAACTCCGATCTGTGAGGTGAGATCGCCGCCCTCGGCGAGCAGCGCGCGGATCTTCACGAGGCCCGCGTCCGTGGGAGTGATGAGCGGCGGGCGGACATGCGGAGAGGCGATGAGGCCCTGCTGGTGCAGCACCCACTTCGCAGGCGCCGGGTTCGTCTCGACGAACAGCAGGTCGACCAGCGGATGAAGTCGGTAGTGCAGTTCGCGGGCGGCGTCGAACTCGCCTGCCTCCCAAAGCTCGTACATCCGGGCAACCGCAGTTGGCGCGATGTTGGCGACGGCCGACACGAACCCAGCGCCCCCCAGCGCCATGAGTGGTAGGCAGAGCAATTCGATGCCGGACCACACCAGCAGCGAGCGGCCGCAGGCGTGCAGGACGCGCGAGAAGTGCTCGAAGTCCTTTGTCGTCTCCTTGACTCCGACGAAGTTCTCGAAGTCTGTGAACAGGCGCTTCACTGTCTCCGGTGCGATGTCGACGGCGGTGCGTGACGGCACGTTGTAGGCGACGATCGGCATGTCCGGGAATTCCCGGGCCACCGTCGCGTACCACCGGTAGAGGGCTTCCTGCGTGGGGCGCGCGTAGTACGGAGTGATGACGAGCGCCGCGTCGGCACCCAACTCCTGTGCTGCGGCGGTGAGTTGGAGGGTTTCGTCGAGCTTGTGCGAACCAGTGCCTGGCAGGAACGGAACACGGTCGCCGATTTCCTTCGCGACGGTACGCATCGCCTCGATCCGCTCAGCGGCGGACTGCGCACTGGGCTCGCCGGTCGAGCCGCCCAGCGAGATCCCGTGCGAGCCGGCCTGGAGCTGGAAGCTGATCAGTGTCCGCAAGCTGTCGTGGTCGACGGCGCCGTCCGCGGTGAACGGTGTGACGACGGGGGCGATGGACCCGCGGATTGAGGACGGGTCACTTCTGAACTTCACAGGGACTCTCCTTCCGTATTGCGCTGCTTGCGCCACTGCTCGTACGGATCACGCCACTCCGGCCCCAACGGATAGAGGCCGTCGATACTGCGTCCGGTCCGTACCTGCTCTGTGATGAACCTTTCCTGCGCCTCCTGCTCGCTGCAGTCGGCGATCAGCTCCTCGGCAAGCTCGGGCGGTACGACCACCACCCCGTCGGCGTCCCCGACGATCAGGTCGCCGGGCTGGACGAGGGCGCCGCCGCAGGCGATCGGCACGCCGGTGTCCCAGGGGATGTGGCGGCGGCCGAGCACAGACGGATGCTCTCCGCCGTGGAATACCGGCAGGCCGAGTTCCGTCACGGCCGCGCTGTCGCGCAGCCCGCCGTCGGTGACGACGCCAGCCGCACCACGCTGCTGTGCGCGCAGCGCCAGGATGTCGCCGATCGTTCCCGCGGAGGTGTCCCGCCGGGCGTCCATCACCAGCACCTGGCCCGGACGAAGCTCTTCGACAGCCCGCTTCTGGGCGTTCATGCCGTTTCCGTACCTCTTGAACAGGTCCTCGCGCAGCGGCAGATAGCGCAGGGTGTGGGCGACACCGACCATGCCGGCGCCCGGCTGTGTGGGACGTACGCCGTCGATCGACATGTGCGGCAGACCGCGCTTGCGTAGCTGTGCGCTGAGCGTGGCGACGGCGACCGAGCGCAGCCCGTCCTCGATCGCCTTGGCGAGTAGTGGCTCGGGGACGTACGTCGATCCGTACGCGGCCTCGCGCTCCGCGGGGTCGACACGGGGCATGGCACCGTACGAGTCGAGCGCGGGCCCTGCGGCAATCGGACTGCGCAGCCGCCCCGTGGACAGCCCACCGCCGCTCACCTCAACCTCAACCAGATCGCCTGGCGAAACGACGGAGGCGCCGGCCGGTGTGCCGGTGAGGACCACGTCTCCCGGCTCCAGTGTGACCAGCCGGGACAGGTCGGCGACGAGTTGTCCGAAGGGGAAGAGCAGCGTGTCGGTGGTGTCGTCCTGGACCAGCTCGCTGTTGACCCAGGTCCGCAACTGCAGGGCACCTGGGTCGAGTTCACGGGCGTCCAACAGGCGCGGTCCGATCGGTGTGAAGCCGTCGGCGCCCTTCGAGCGGAGATTGGAGCCGCGGTCGGCGTACCGCAGGTCGTACACGCCCGCGTCGTTGGCTGCGGTCACCCAGCGCACATATGACCAGCCATCCTCAGGCGTCACGTGTTGGGCGCGCGAGCCGATGACGAGCGCGATCTCGCCCTCGAAGCCGAGGAGTTCGCACCCCTCGGGCCGGACAATCGCCTCCTTGGTACCCGACAGGGACGACGGCGGCTTGAGGAAGTACGACGGCTGCGACGGAACCCGTCCGCGTTCCTTCGCCCGGCTGCGGTAGTTGAGGTGGACCGCGATGATCTTCGATGGGGGGTTCCCGAGCGGATGTGTCATCAGGAACGCTCCAAGAATCCCTGGACCTTGGCCTTGTAAGGCTCGCGGTCGTAGGACTTCACGTAGGCGCCGGCCATGCGGACCGGGTCGCCGAAGAAGTAGTACTCGTACAGGGCCTGGCGGCTGGAGAAGGCGGAAATGCAGGTGTCCCACACCAGCCGAAAGAGCTTCACGCGCTCTGGGCCGGTCAGAGTCGCCGACTGCAGGTAAGCCTCGATGTCGGCGGCTGCCGGCCCGTTGATGTCCAGTTCGGTCGGAGTGGCCATGAGGCCGGAGGCGCCGAGCTTGCGGAGGATCTGAGGGAAGCGCTGGTAAAGCTTGGGGTAGAGGTTGCGGGCGGCGTTCAGCGGGGCGAAGGCCGGAGTGAGGACGCCGTACTCGTTGATTTCGGCGTCGGCCTCGGCTGCCCGCAGGAATGCGCGCAGCATCTCCAGCGTGGTGATGATCTCGGCGATGTCCTCTTGGACGTGCTGGAACTGTTCGATGCCGATGGCCTCGGTCAGGAGAGACACCAGGCCCAGGATGTATTCGGTCTTGGCGGACGTCCGGGTGACGACCTGATGCGTCATGTGCACCACGGACGCCGTCTGGGAGTAGAAGCCGTTGCACAGATCCGCGTCGCCGAGGGCGAAGCAGCGCTCGTAGGGCACATGAACGTCGTCAAAAACAACCACGCTGTCCGATTCCTCGAAGCGGGAGGAAAGCGGGTAGTCGTGGCGGGGGCGGTCGTAGTCGAGTGGTTCGCGGGCGATGTATCGCAGGCCGGGGGCGTCGTTGGGAACGGCGAAGGCGTAGGAGTACGGCTTGTCCTCGGGGGTGCCACGCAGCACGGTGGACGGGAAGACGAGCATCTCGTCAGCGAACGGGGCGATGGTGGCGAGCATGCGCGCACCGCGGATGACGACCCCGTTGTCATCCTCCTTCACGATCCGCGCCGCCAACTTGCCTCCGGCTTGCTGGGTGCCAGCCACCGAACGGTTGACCTGCGGCGGAATCAGGGTGTGGGTACACAGCAGGTCTTCTTCGCGGACCTTCTCGTAGTAGCGGCGGATGTTCTCGCCGAAAGCGGGGTTGGCCTGGGCGAACCAGTCGGCGGCAGAGGCCAGTGCCATGAGGGAGCTGTTCATGTAGTCGCCGGTGCGGCCGAGCATGCCGTTGCTGTGGTCGGCCCACACCTTGAACGCCTTGCGTCGTTTGACCAGGTCGTCCGGGGTCTTCGGGGTCAGGAACGAGGTGCCGACCGGTTCACCGGAGGTGGGGGAGGTGTAGGTCAGAACGTCCTTGTGCTCGGCGGAGTGCTGGAGGTCGTACAACTCGGCGTACGTTCGCACCACGTTGCGGAAGGCAGGGTGGTCCTGGACACCGCCGGCGATGGTCTCGCCTTGGATATGGACGGTGGGACGCGAGGCAGACAGTCGCTCGAGGTATTCCTTGCCGGTGCGTGCGGCCATGGTGGTGCTCCTGAGTCGGAAGGGTCGGGGGAAGGGCTGTCAGATGAGGTGTTCGATGCCGTCGGACGACTCGGTCGCTGTACCGAAGCGGCTCCAGGCGTAGGTGAGGGCGTCGCCGTCACGGTGGCCGAGGTCGATGACCTGGCCGACGACGAGGGTGTGATCACCGCCGTCGTACGAGCGCCAGGGGTCGCACTCGATCCAGGCGAGGGGGGCGGCCAGCCGTGGCACCCGGGCGTCAGCCACCCAGTCGGGTTCTCCCAGACCTTGGGCCCCCGCGAACAGCCGGGCCAGGCGTTCCTGCTCGGCGCCCAGGACGTTGACGCAGAACGACTGGTCGGCGAGCCGGTCGTGGCACCGGGCTCTGCGAGCGACGCTGATCAGCACCAGTGCAGGGTCGGCCGACACGGAGGTGAAGGAGTTCATGGTGGCGCCCCGCGGGCCGTCTTCGCCGTCGTAGGTGACGACCGTGACGCCCGTGGCGAAGCGGGACATGCATGCGCGCAGCGCGCCGGGGCTGGGCGGAGCTAGGACTTCAGGCATGAGGACTCCCATGAGTGGCACTCGCATCGCGTCTGCCGTGGCGGCGCGCGATCAGGGAAGCCGGTGAGGCACAAGGTGTGGGGCCATACCGGGGGTGTTTTTGCACCATTGAGACCCGATATCTGAATCGGGAGGAATGGTCTCGAAAGCCGTAATAAAAGCTTTGATTAGTTGGACCCTACTCCTCGCTGGAACCTTTGGGAAGACCCGAACGACGGACTCCTGTTACTTGTCGGAAACGTCGCGAACGGGCCTACCTCCTCGGGTGAACCAGCCTCGAGCTGCGCCCTAGACTCCAGGCATGACCTTGGAACCGTCCGACCCCGAGCATCTGCACTTCTGGTCGTTCATCGACTACGCCGTCGAGCGGGTCTCCCGGGAACTGCCGAGCATCGATCCGGTCGCCATGCGGCTGGTGTTCACTCTCCATCGAGCGGCCAACATGGTCGTCTACGACCTCGAATCCACCGTGCACCGGCCACGCGGCTGGTCCTGGCCCGGCTTCCGCGTGCTGTTCGCGATCTGGCTGAGCGCTCCAGTTGAGGCGAAGAAGGTGGCGGAACTGTCCGGCATGAGCCGGGCTGCAGTGTCTGCGCTGGTGAACACGCTGGAGCGTGACGGTCTGGTGAGGAAGGAGCGCGCGGCCTACGACGGACGGGCTTTGGGGCTCTCCCTCACCGAGTCGGGGCAGGAGGCAATCGCGTCCGCGTTCCTGGCTCACAATGAGCGGGAGCGGGAGTGGGGGAGCGCCCTCAGTGGGGACGAGAAGCGCACGCTGATCGAACTGCTGGGGAAGCTGACCACCCACTCCGTCGACTTCGACGCCAGACATCGGGCTTGACACGGATGGTCGTTGTCAAGGTGTTCGTCTGTCGGGTCGGCCTGGTCGCCGGAGCCCACCATGCGGAGGGTGGGAGACGTCATCGTTGTCGCGACCTGTGTGCCGAGTGACGTGCGGCAGGCTCACTGCTGGAGCCGGCGCATCCAGTGGCTACCGCTACGACCCTGACGAGAGGCGCGCACGTCGGCTGCTCGCGGTGCAGTCTGGTTGTCTCGCTGGCATTGACCTGCTTCCGGTCCGGCTGGAAGGGGTCGTACTGGTCTTGGTGGCTACGTCATGTCAGTCGGCCCTGGGCGGTCGTCGTGCTGTCGCGCTGGAGGGTGCGTGCGTCCCGACCTGGGTGAGGTGGCTACCTCGGGTTGGCGGGCGATCGCAGGTCCTGGTGCGAGGAGGTCGCGATGAACGGCATGCCAGGCCAGCGATCGCGATTGACGAAGGCCGACTTACCCTGCGTAGTCAGAGGCGCGGCTCAGGGCTCTGACGTACGGGCGGTTCGGTATGGCCTGTCGCTTTCTGACTGCACTATGTCGCGTTTGTATCCTGAATCACGCGCAATTTAGTCATAGCTTTGATTATGTCACTCCGGACGACCTGACGCCGTCCCGGCGTCGGGCCTCCGTATCCCGTCCACCCCGAGAGGCCCCTCATGCGCCTCGCCGAAGCGCCCGTCGTACCAGCCGGGCCCACCCCTGGGACGGTCACCCACGGCCTGAGCAATCGAGCTTTGGTCGCGTCGTCTGCCACCGTAGCCTCTGTGCCTGTAGTACGTGCCTGGGCCGCTGATGTGCTGAGGCACTGGTGCGTTCCGTCGGACACGACGGATTCCGCTCTTCTCATCATCGGGGAACTCGCCGCCAACGCTGCCCTTCACGGTCGCACCGAAATGACAGTACTGCTTTGTCTCGACATCCGAACCCTGCGTATTACGGTGGTCGACTCAGGTGAGTGCGACCCCCACACGAGGGGCGAAGTCGATCCGGACGAACACGGTCGCGGCTTCAATATCGTTCGCCTGTTGTCAGCATGGACAGACGTTCGCGATACCTCCCAGGGGCGGACAGTCCAGACGTGGCTGCAGTGGTGACGACGGCACTCGGGAACACATCCCACCAGAGCTGATGCGGACGGATGCTTGAGCACCTGTGTCTTTAGCAGCAGGGAGCGTCGAGGGCTTGCTCGCTTATTCTGGAGTCGTTGATCGTGTGGTTGACGGAGTGTCTGGTTGTCGGTGTGGTTGGGAGTCGTGGAACTCTCCCTGAAGGGCGGTCCGATGATCGCCGCGGTAACCCTGAGCGCGACGAAGGGCCCGTACGGCTACACCACGCTCGGCGCCGAATTCGCCGCCACCGACGTGCCCGACCTCCACCTCGGACTGCGCGGCCCAGTGCGGCTCGCGCATATCGGCTTCTCCGGCTGAGGGTCCGGACAGGCCAACACGCGGGGCTAGTGGTTCTGATGGCTGGTTGCGGGACGGCAACGGCTGGAGCCCCCGCACAGCGGACTCCGGCCATCGGCGGCGAAAGGTGAAAGTCAGAGGGCGAGGCCTGTCAGCACCAGCACCCGCTCGTACGTGTAGTCGTCCATCGCGAACTTCACGCCCTCGCGGCCCACGCCGGACTGCTTCACGCCGCCGTACGGCATCTGGTCGGCACGGTAGGACGGCACGTCGCCGATCACGACGCCACCCACCTCCAGCGCGCGGTGGGCGCGGAACGCCGTCTGCAGGTCGTGCGTGAACACACCTGCCTGGAGCCCGTACTTGGAGTCGTTGGCGGCGGCGAAGGCGGCGGCCTCGCCCTCCACCCGCCGTACGGTGAGGACCGGTCCGAAGACCTCCTCGCAGGAGATGGTGGTGTCCTGCGGT
The DNA here is from genome assembly GCF_042671685.1 of Streptomyces sp. NPDC127595. Taxonomy (NCBI): domain Bacteria; kingdom Bacillati; phylum Actinomycetota; class Actinomycetes; order Kitasatosporales; family Streptomycetaceae; genus Streptomyces; species Streptomyces sp. NPDC127595. The sequence goes on from NZ_JBHXWK010000015.1 coordinate 107,903, forward strand.
ACGTCGGCGAGCACGGTCGGTGCGTAGGCGGCGCCGTCCCGCTTGCCGCCGGTGAGCACGCGGGCCCCGGCCTGTGCGGCCTCCTCGACCCACGCCTCTACGCGCTTGGCGGCGTCCTCGCTGACCAGCGGGCCGACGTCGGTCCTGTCGTCCGACGGGTCTCCGGTGACCTGCGCCTCGACGGCGGCGACGATGCGCGGCAGCAGCCGGTCGTACACGGACGCGTCCGCGATCACCCGCTGTACGGAGATGCAGGACTGGCCGCCCTGGTAGTTGGAGAAGGTGGCGATGCGGGTGGCGGCCCAGTCCAGGTCCGCGTCACTCGCCCAGTCGGCGAGCACCACGGCCGCGCCGTTGCCGCCGAGCTCCAGCGTGCAGTGCTTGCGCGGCACGCTGTCCATGATCGCGTAACCGACCTTCTCGGACCCGGTGAAGGAGATGACGGGCAGCCGCTCGTCCTGCACCAGGGCGGGCATCCGCTCGTTCGCCACCGGCAGGATGCTCCACGAACCGGCGGGCAGCTCGGTCTCGGCCAGTAGCTCGCCGATGATCAGGCCCGAGAGCGGGGTCGCGGGCGCCGGCTTCAAGATGATCGGCGCGCTGGCCGCGATGGCCGGGGCGATGGTCGTGGTCAATATTCGTGCCTCTAACGAGGGCGGCCAGTTCGGCAGCAGGCTGTGCCGAGGACAGGGTCGTCACAGGGGCTCACGTTCGGCGTCAGCGATGGGCTTTTGCTTGTGTTGCGTTGCGAAGAATTGAGTTCACGTCCGCTCCCGACCGCGCCAGCACGCCCGCTGATGGCGGAGTGCAGAGCTCCGAGCAGAATGGACTCGGTCCGGTTGACAACCTGGAACGGTTGGTCATCCCGTAGCGCTGAAGCGACGCTAAGTGAAGGGCGGGACAGCGTTCGTCCCCTTCGGATTGAGGCGATCCTGAAACCTGTCGGTTTTTCACCATGGTGCGTCGTCTCTGTATCCAGAGGGATCTAGTATCTGGCCATAGCTTTGACACTGTCAGCCCGACCGAGACAGAGAGCCGGGTGACGGAATCCGGAAAGGGCCGACACGTGATGAGTTCCGTGGAGCGCGTTCGACTGACCTACGCCTTCGACGCCTATTGCGGCTGGTGCTACGGCTTCGGGCCAGCGCTTCACGAGTTCGCGGCCGTCAATGCGGACCGGATCGAGCTGCGCGTGCTGTCCGGCGGTCTGTTCACCGGCTCGCGCGCGCTGCCGGTGTCTGCGTATCCGCATATCCCGGGCGCCAATGGGCGCATCGCCGAGTTGACCGGCGTCACTTTCGGCGACGGTTACCTTGCCGCGCTGGCCGACGGGACGGTCGTGATGGACTCTGCCGATGCTGCCGTGGGGCTAGTTGCGCTGCGCAGCCAGCCGGGCGCGGATGCCCTGCGTGCTGCTGTTGCGATGCAGCGTGTCTGGTACGTCGAGGGCCGGAGCCTCTCCGACGTTGAGGTCTACCGGGACCTCGCCATCGAACTGGGCCTGGACGCCGACTCGGTAGCAGACGCCTACGCCTCGCCTACCGCGCGCGCCGAGGCGGAGGCCGACTTCCTCAGGGTGCGCCGTCTGGGCGTCGACGCCTACCCGACGCTGCTACTGCACACCGCACACGGGACCGATCGCCTAGGTGGTCCGGTCTCTTCGGCCGACGCGCTGGCTCAGGCCCTGGATCAGCACCTGGCCGCAGCAACGAATACCTGATCCCCGCATAGCACCGTGAAAGGCACAGCCATGTCTGCCCTGACATATACCGTTCACACCGCTGGCGACACTGGGCTGCACAAGTCGTCCGTACTGATCACAGGCGAGTGTGAAGCGCTACTGGTCGACGGCCAGTTCACGGTCGCTGAGCAGCACCGGGTCCTGGCGGACATCATCGACAGCGGCAAGGAGCTGACCACCGTGGTGGTCACCACCTCGGACCCTGACTACTACTTCGGTCTGGAAGTGATCCGGCAGGCGTTCCCCGACGTCAGGATCGTCGCCACCGCCACCACCGTGGAGCGGATCAAGTCCAGCTGGGAAGGCAAGCTCAAGACTTGGGCGCACCTGGCCAGGAACCTGCCCAGTGAAGTGGTCATTCCGGAGGTGCTGGACGGGGACCGTGTCAGCATGGAGGGCCACGACTTCGAGCTCCGCGGCGGCCACCCGGATCTGGTCTGGCGCACCGAGTACCTGTGGCAGTCCGAGGACCGCGCAGTCGTGGGCGGAGTTTTGCTGTTCGCCGGCCTGCATGTGTGGACGGCCGACACCCCTACCCCGCGAGAGCGGGCCGCATGGGCCGAGACACTCGTCGAGATGGACCAACTTGCCCCACAGTTCGTGGTGGCCGGCCACCGTTCCGCCGACGCCGCCAACGACGTCTCAGCGATCGCCTACACCCGCGCCTACCTCGCCGCGCTCGAGGAGGAGCTGGCCAGGAGCGGCAACGACTCCAAGGCGCTGAAGGCCGCACTCCTCAAGCGTTACCCGGACCTGGGCCTGCCGGTCGCGCTGGACCTGGGCGCCAAGGTCGCGACGGGTGAGATGGCCTGGAGCTGACCGATGTTCACCCCTGTTCGGGTGTCCACACCGGTGGACGCCTGCCTGGCGTCGGGCGGCGGAACCGATGGTGCCTGGCGGTCCCCATCCACGGGCGGCACGGGTGCCTGGGCCTCAGCCGCCGCGGAGTTCGCCCTCACCGGCGGCGTGCTCTTCGTCGTGGTCAGCGCCGTGCGCTGGATGATGATCTCTCCGCGCAGCCGGGTCCTGCCGGAAGCGCACCTCCAGCTCGCGGTTGTGGCGGTGATCGTCGGTACTGCGCTCACCTGGGCGCTGTCCTCTCCGTGGGGCCGCTACTCCGGCGGACACCTCAATCCGGCCGTCACTCTCGGCCTGTGGTTGACCGGCGCCCTCCACGGCCGGGGTGTCTTGCCGTACGTCGCCGCCCAACTCACAGGTTCCGTGGCCGGCACAGGCCTGGCCCGCCTCGTGTGGGGCCCGGTCGTCGGCGATCGTATGGTCTACGCCGCCGTAAAGCCCGATGCCGTCTGGCCAGCCGCTGCCGTGTTCGCCGACGAAGCCGCGGCCACCGCCGCAACCCTCACGGTCACCCTGGTGCTGATGTCCCGCCCCAGGCGGAGGCGCTGGATCCCACTTGCCCGATCCACCGCCGTCGCCGTAGTCATCCTCGGCACCATGACCGGTGGGTCCGCCAACCCCGCCCCGCCAGTTTGGCCCCGCATTGTGGGCACACCACAGCGTCTACTGGTCACCTCTGTGGATCTACCTGGTGGCACCGCTTGCAGGAGCGGCCATCACTGCCGGGGTTGCCCGGTATCAGTCACACGGTCATGGGAATTCTTCGAAGATTGCCCGCGCACAGACGCCCGGAAGGCTGTGGGAGAGTGACCCGTACGCTGATGGAAGAACTTGCTGAAATTGGTGGCGCTGGTGAATCCGAGTTGTGCCCCGATGCGGGAGGCTGGCTGGTCGCCGTGCGCCAGGAGGCGTTTTGCCTCCAGGATCACTCGCCGGTCGATGAATTCCTTCGCTCCCACACCGGCTCCGGCGATTGCGGCCCGGGAGAGAGTGCGAGGCGAATACCCCAGAGCGCGGGCATAGTCTTCCAGACGACGTGTGCGAGTGAAGTCGCGCTCGACGGCGTCACGGAAGTGGACGAAGGATTCTCCAGGGTCTGGAGCCGGGCTGCCGACCGGTGTGGTCCGCTGGGAAAGGCGCAGCACCAGAACCGACAGTAGATGGCGCAGAACTGCTACGTGGGCTTCCAGCGAAATGCCGCGCAGTCCCTGGAACTCTAGTGAAAGATGGTCGACGGCCATCGCCAGCGCGTGGCGATCTTCAGGGTCGGGAGTCTGAAGTACAGGGGCGTGCGGATCGTCCACGCGTGACGCGGTCACGGTGCTCGAATCCAGAAAGTCGCTCTCAAAGAGGATCAGCATGCCCTCGGCCTCGTGCAGGTCACCCCACTGCTGAACCTGACCGGGCCGGACCCACAGCCAGGAACCCGGCTTTAGGGCATAGCCGGTGAAGTCCACTGTGTGCCACAAGGAGCCACTGGAGAGTGTGATCAGATGATGGAACGTTGGCCGCTGTGGTGCACCGAGCCCGGCCTCGCCCATGCGGACTGCAGCTCGCTGCCGAAGCTCCGCCAGTGACATGATCTCGACGCTGGCCGGTGTACTGACCGGGGGAGCGAAGTCGATGTCTGCAATCTCACGCGAGCCGCGTCGTTGCCTCACCATTACCTGTAGCCACCATGTGCTCAGAGAAGCCTACTCACTCCATTCTGAAGGGTGACGGCTCTGCTTGGGTACGGCTGGCGCCGTTGACTGCGGATTGAATAAGGGCCAGCCCACAGGGGGTGGCGTATCGCCATTTCTTGGGCCCAGTCTGCGCGGGGTCTAACGACCTTGTGTGTGGTTGGCCGCGGGACGTCGAGGTCTGCGGCGCTGGCGGTGGTCACGCTCGGGGGCGGTGGGAGAGGGTGGCGGTCTGTTGGCGTGACACCGTCCGGAGACGGCCTGGACGGTGTCGCACATGTGCTCGAGACGGTTGAGGTGTCGGGCGAGTGCCGCCTGGCTATGGCCTCGCCGTAGCAATCCGTCAGTTCTTCCGGTGTGCGATGCCGTGCTCGACACTGTGACGCGCAGCCGCGCGATCTTCTTGGCTCGGACGGCTGCGCCGAGTCAACCAGGCCGCGGTGGTCAGAGGCTACAAAGGACTGTGGAGGGTCCAGGCGCCAGTTTTGTTAGCGATGGCGATGCCCACGCCTCGTGTTCACTGGCGATCGAGGAACGTGATGACGTCGGATGCGAACTCCTCGTAGTGCTGGAACAAGACCCCGTGTGCCGCGTCCTCGTAGATCTTGACGGTCGCGTTCGGTAGCAGGCCGGCGATGAGGTACGAGTATTTCGGCAGGATCATCGGGTCGCTGTCGCCGTTTGCCACGAAGACCGGAGCAGTCAGCCCCTCGAGTTCCTCGAACAAGGCGGTGTTCGGCACGCCCCATTTCGTGACCGCGTCGTACTGAGCCATCCGAGTCGCCCAGTCCGTCTCGACGTCTCGGCCGTCCGTACGCGAATAGATCCTGGTAAGAGTGTTCCCGCCTGCGGCGCGGCTGGACTCCGACATGGTGAAGAACACGCTCATGTACTCCGCGGGCGACGTCTGCGGCCTGCCGACGGCACCGATCACTTCCGGCGCCCACCCGTGCATGCCGCGCGCGCCTTGCGGTGCGGTGGACGCGAGGATCACCTTGCCAACGGCATCCGGCCGTGCGAGTGCGACGCGCTGCGCCACGAAGCTGCCAATGCTGAAGCCGAGCAGGTCAAAGGTTTCGATGCCGAGCGCAACGGTGAAGGCGAGAACTTCGCGTGCCATTTGCTCGATGGTGTCAGCCGGCGTCCCGGTGCTGCCTCCGACGCCCTGGTAGTTCATTGTGATCACGCGGCGGTGTTGCGCTAGTGCGTCTATCAGGGCCGGATCCCAGCTATCGAGGTTTCCGCGGAAGTGTTGGAGCAGTACCAGTGCGCTGCCGTCGCGCGGCCCTACGTCGCGATATGCGTATTCCACGCCGTCGGCGGCCGTCGTGCGAAGGTTCGGAGTGGATTCATATTTGTTGGTCCCCGCGCTGGGGTCTGAAGTGGGATCGTCCATAGTGGGGCCTCATTCTCCGTTCGCTGCCGGCTGCATCGCGGCAACAGTGCGGGGCTGCCGCCGATCCACTCAGTGTCGGGAAAGGTCTTGACCCCGGGCATCACGTATTTAGGTGAGGGCCCGGGCAGCAGAGGATCGCCTTAGGACGTTGCTCGGGCTGCCTCTGGTTCCGCCGCATCGGGACGTACTGGGTTCGCGAACGCGCGTCGGTAGGCCGTGGGGGTGGTGCCGAGGGCATCGCGGAAGCGGGCGCGGAGGTTGGTAGTGCTGCCAAGTCCGCATTGGGCAGCAATCTGCCCAATGCTCAGCGCGGTGGCTTCCAGGAGCTCACGAGCGTGGTTGATCCGGGCGGTAAGCAGCCACTGGTGTGGGGTAATGCCGGTCTCCTGACGCCACATGCGGTTCAGCGTCCGCGGGGATACACGTGCGTGTAGGGCGAGCGTGTCCAGGCGGAGGTCCTCATCGAGGTGCTGCAGTGCCCACTCACGAGTGTCGGCGAGGGAGTGGGCGGTGGGGGGTGGCATGGCGTGGTCGATGAACTGGGCCTGGCTGCCTTCGCGGTGTGGTGATGCGACCAGTGCCCGAGCGATTTCGTTGGCGACAGCGGCGCCCAGGTCCTTGCGGACCATGTAGAGGCACAGGTCGATGCCGGCGGTCACCCCTGCGGAGGTGAGAAGGGGACCGTGGTCGATGTACAGGACGTCGCGGTCCACGCGAAGACCGGGGTAAAGGCGCTCCAGGTCATCGGCGCTGGCCCAGTGTGTGGTCACCGTGCGCCCGTCCAGGAGTCCGGCCGCGGCGAGGGCGAAGGTGCCGGTGCAGATGGAGGCGATCCGAGTGCCCCGAACGAATGCCTGCCTCAGGGCAGCGGTGACCTCCGGTGCTGGCGGAAGCTGGTACTCCGCGTACCCGGGCACGATGATCGTGTCGGCTCGGGCCAGAGCGGGTAGCCCTGCTGTGACGCCGACCGTGAACCCGGTACTGGTTGTGACGCTGCCCGGGGCGGGGCCGCACACGGTCAGTTCGTACGGGGTGCTACGCCGCGGGGTGAAGATCTGGGCGGGAATGCCCAGGTCGAGGGGGAGTACACCGGGGAGTGCCAAAACAGCGACGCGATGAGGTTCCATGGCCAGTATGTTACGACCGTAACTTTTTTGACGTGAAGCGCGGTCGTTGTAGTTCATGGCTGGCCAAGGACTTGGTGGTGATCGCAAGCCTGGTGAGCGAACGTGTATCTGAGCTATCAGGAGCGGTCGACGTCAGCATCGATGAGGCGCATCGCCGCGTTGCGGGAACCGTGGTCACCGGTCACCGCCACGTGACGTCCGAGTGGTCCTGCCTCGGGCTGTGCCAGTACAGGTCGAGACGTGTCAGTTCTTGAGCGTGGGATCTTGGATAGGGGGTGGCTGCCTATTGGCCAGCCGTCGATCGAGGCAGCCGCGGGGCGTCCAGCGGTATACCGGGCGACTTGCGCTCACGCTGTTCACCGGACTGTCAACTAGCTCGCGTGCGACTTGGAAGGGCTGCGTGCACGGCCCTGTGGGTGGTCGAGGCAGGGAAAACCGGTTGCCTGATGGGGTCCGGCCGTCTGATCGGGTTGCGGCCAGGAAGACCGGTGCACCGTCCGCCATGTCGGATGATCGGCCTCTGCATAGGTTGGGGACCCAACAGCGGCCATGAACGGCGTCGACGCAAGGGCCGTGACGACCGGTGGGCCGGCTTGCGGTCTTCGGTGCAGAAACGTTGACATCGACGAGTCGTGGGGCGAGCATACTGGATTCTATGGACGTGCTTGTCGCCGAAGGCCCGGATGAATGGGCGCAGGTCATCACCGATAGCTTCGTGCCATTGTCACTGGGCTCCATGGCTGCGTCCTTTCATGGTTCGGTGCGTTCCAGCTCTCTGGGATCCGCAGCCACGCTCACAGACGTACGTACACACGGTGCGTCAGTAGTTCTGCGGACGGGCCGTTTGGTGCGTCATGAGCCGAGCGATGATTGCTTGTTCTCGCTTCACGTCGACGGCGAAGGTGTCGTCCTTCAAGGAGACAGCGGGACCGAGTGGTCTCGCGGCGGTGGTGCGCTGTACGACGCCTCGCGACCGTACGAACTGCGCTTCCGGACGGACGCGCGGCAGCTGGTTCTGCAGGTGCCGCGAGAACAGCTTCGAGACCGGGGCAGCCGTGTGGAGGACGCCTACGGGCGTGGACTGCCCGCTGGGCACCCTACTGTTCGCGTCCTGGCTGCCTATATGCGAGAACTAGCCGATACCTGCGATGTCCTCACTGGCGACCAGAGGGCCGAATTGGGTCTCACGGCTGTGGATCTCCTGGCCACGGCTGTGCGCGCGGTGGTAGGGGAGGGTTCAGGTGTGCCTACTGGACGCGCCGCTCTGCTCGCCTCAATGCAGGCGTACGCGCGCGAACATATGTTCGACCCTCGACTCACTCCCGAGTCCCTCGCTCACCGTTACCGCGTCTCGGTGCGGTATGTCGGCGAATTGTTCGCCGGAGCTGGTACATCTCCCGCAGCCTTTATCCGCGCCGAGCGCCTGCAGGCGGCCTACCGCATCCTGACCGACCCTCGGAGAGCCGGCTCGACGGTGTCTGCTGTGGCTGCCCGCTGTGGTTTCGCTGATCGCACCACGTTCACGCGTGCGTTCGTCCGCGCTTATGGCCGGACTCCCGCTGAGGTGCGTGGGGCGCTCGGCCGAGAAACGTGACGGTTCGCTGACTCGACCGTCCGAATGTGCTGGTCGGACGTGTGGCGTGCGTCGTTGGCTGCAGAAAATGCCGCTCGTTGGTGCGTGGAACGCCGCAGATTCGCAGACGCTGGTACCTACTGTCATTTCACTCTCAGTAAAAGGTCCTGACAGCAGGAGGTCCGAAATGACAACCACCTATCGTGTTGCCGCGGTCCAGGCCGAGCCCGTGTGGCTTGACGCCGACGCTACCGTCGAGAAGACCATTGGTCTGATCGAGGACGCCGCTGCCGAGGGCGCTTCCCTGGTGGCCTTCCCCGAGACTTGGATCCCGGGGTACCCGCTGTTCCTGTGGCTCGGTCACGTGGCCGGTCAGGTGCCGTTCGTTGCGCGATACCACGCCAGTTCCCCGACCGTCGATGGCGAACACATCACCGCGATCCGAAGGGCTGCACGCCGTACTGGCGTCACCGTTGCCCTCGGATACAGCGAGAAGGACCACGGAAGCCTGTACATGTCTCAGACGCTCATAGGGGCGGACGGCTCCGTGTTCCTGCATCGCCGCAAGCTCAAGCCCACCCATGTCGAGCGCAGTCTCTTCGGTGAGGGCGACGGCAGCAACCTGAAGGTTGTCTCAACTCCGCTCGGTCGACTCGGCCTCCTGAACTGTTGGGAGCACCTGCAGCCGCTCAACAAGTATGCGATGTACGCACAGCACGAGCAGGTCCACGTCGCCGCGTGGCCCGCTTTCGGCCTGTACAAGGGCATTGCTTACGCACTCGGTGCTGAGGCGAATATGGCTGTCACTCAGACTTACGCTCTTGAAGGCGGCTGCTTTGTCATCGCCCCGACCCAGGTGATCGGCGAACGCGCCCTGGAGACCTTCACGACCACCGACGAACAACGCACACTGCTCGCGAAGGGTGCTGGCAACTCTCGCATTTTCGGCCCCGACGGTACCCCTCTGGGTAAGCCGCTCGACGAGCAAGTCGAGGGACTGGTTGTCGCTGACATCGACCTCTCCCTGATAGACCTTGCCAAGAACGCGGCCGACCCTGCCGGGCACTATGCGAAGACGGACGCCACTCGCTTGCTGCTGGACGACCGTCCCAAGTCTGCCGTGATCCGTCCGGGTGAGGTCGAGGGCCCCTACTTCCCCGAACTGGATGAGTCCCCGGCAGATGACGTCGTTGCCTGAAGGGGTTGCAGTTCACTTCCGCTGGCAGGGGTCACCGATTGATCCTCATGTACCCGATCCTGGCGCTCTGCTACTTTCAGCAGTGAAGCGGGATATTCAGGTCTATCTTGGCTAGTACGTGACGCGCCGAGGCGTGAATGAGGAAGCTTCATTGTGACGGTATTGTCTGGCCTCTCCGGCTAGGCCTCTTTGCAATAGAGCTAGAGAGGCAGGCAATACCGTCGCCTCGCCAGGCCGGCACAGATGCCGCCCTTTTCCGGCATAGCGGTTTAGTCCGCCTCTGCCCATTAGTTGGCGGCTCGTTGTCCGTGACCCGGTCACATGTGCCTGGGCCGCTGTGGGCAACAGTCGAGAAGTCGGTAGTGGGCGTCGCCTCTCAAGACATTTTCCAAAGGGAAGCTTTCGAGAGGTTTTTCTTATCGCCATTGCGATGAACGCCGCACATGGTAAATCTCTCTTGACGGCCTCGCTCGCTATGCGCGGGTTTCCCCCCGCACTTTTATCAGAATGTGGCCACAGGACAGCGGTTCCAGTCCTTATCAGTGGCTCGTTACCGCCCGCCTCAACCAAGCTCGCGAGCTCATCGAGGCCACCGATCTGAGTATCGAGCGAGTCGCCGCACGAGGTGGACCGGGCAGCGGTATTGGCATCCGTGCACGCTTCGGTGACGCTCTCGGTATCGCTCCCACGGAATATCGTCGCGGCTTTCAGCAGTCGGCGGTCTCGTATGGGTAGTTTGGGCACGTGATGGCAGCCAAGGTAGTGGGGGGAGGGGTCAGTCCTGCTTCGACTAATCCCCTTTCCAGTGAGTGGCGCGAATGTTGCGACAGGTGTCGCACATGCCACTGCCAGGGGTGCGGCTCAGATGTCTAGCCTGCGTACATGAACTTCTCACTTGACCTGCCTACCGGCCCCTTGTCGGAGGCCATCGTCTCCGCTGTGCGCAGTTCCGAGACCACTCCACTGTTCAATCACAGCGTGCGCAGCTTTCTCTTCGCCGAGATCGTGGCTGCCCATGAGGGATGCCTCGAGGACGACGCCTACGACCGTGACCTGCTGTTCGCCGCAACTGTTCTGCACGATTTGGGCATCGGTAACCGCGCGAAGGGCGAAGCGCGCTTCGAGGTAGAAGGTGCTGACCTGGCGGCTGAATTGCTGCGGCAGCACGAGGTTCCCGAGGCGGACATCGATCGCGTCTGGGAAGCAATCGCCCTGCACACCTCTCCCGGGATTGCCGAGCGTCGGGGCTTGCTGAGTTACCTGACCCGAGAGGGTGTTGGGCTCGACTTTGGGCGCAACGCGGGGATCGCCCGTGCCTGGGAGAAGCAGATCCACGATGCTTATCCGCGCCTTGACATGGTTCGTTCGCTGGTCGACGCAATTGTTGAGCGAGCCGCTCTGTCAGATGCTGCCGCGCCTCGATACGCCATCGGTGGCGAATTGCTGCTTGAGAGGCAGAGCAATGGTGTGACGAGGATGGAACTGGCCGCTGCCTCCTCCCCGTGGGGAGTGTGAACTAATCGACCGACCATGCTTTGTGATCCTTTATCGGGCGGCCCGGGAACCTCTGGCGCCATGGGGATGCCGACGCACGGTCATCGTCCCCATGTCCACCGCGGTCGCGACGCCGCCGTCCCGGTGGCCCAGTACGTGAGGTTCAGGGTGGGGAATCACGTGGTTCTGGCCGCGATTCCGTGAATCCCCAGGTGTACGCGCGAGTGCGAAAACGTTTCGCGTGGGGATTGCCCCGGTATGGGGGTTGTGGCGATCGAGGATGTACTGCTTCCCGGGATCGATGTGCGGGTCACGGCGGTGCACACCGCCACAGAGGCGGTGCACACCGCCACAGAGAGGGTCGTGGTCGAGGCGGCAGCCTGTGGTCGGCCACCGGACTGCCCAAATTGTGGCTGTCGGGGACGCCGAGTGCACTCCCGCTACCGACGCCGTCTGACTGAACGCCCGGTGGCGGGACGGTCGTTGGTGATCTCGCTGCAGGTGCGACGGTTCTTCTGCGAGCGGGCCGAGTGCCGATGGGTGACGTTCGTCGAGCAGGTCCCTGACCTCAGCGAAGGTCCCGTCGCCACAGCGTCGGCCTGCGGCAGTGGATGCGGTACATCGCGACATTCCTCGGCGGGCGCCCCGGTCAACGACTGTGCCAGACCCTGCAGTTCCCCGCGGTGCCCGAGCGGGCACCGCGGGTACTCGGCGTCGACGAGTTCGCCTTCCGCAAAGGATGGCGCTACGGCACCGTGCTGGTCGACGTGGAGGCAGCCCGGGTCGTCGACGTCCTCCCGGACCGGGACGCGGCGACCTTCATCGCCTGGCTGCACCAACACCCCGGCGCCGAGATCATCTGCCGGGACCGGGCCACCGTCTACTCCACCGCGATCCGCGAAGCCGCCCCCGAGGCCCAGGAGGTCGCCGACCGCTGGCACCTGCTCCACAACCTCTCCACCGCAGTCGAGAAGACCTGCCACCAGCACCGCCCCTGCCTGCGCAAACAGGCCGACGAGAAGCGAGAGGCCGCACCTCGGAAGATCATCAATCCGCTGACCGCGATCTCCGGCAGGTTCACGCGGGCGGGCAACCCCACCGTGTAGGCGATCACGTCGGCGACGTCCTGAGGAAGGAGCCACTCGATCGTTTCCCGGGTGGCGGTCAGCCGTGTGCGTACGTTTTCGTCAGCGATATGGCTCTGCAACTCTGTGCCGACGATGCCCGGTTGGATCGTGGTGACCCGCACGTTCTTCGGTCCCAGTTCCGCGCGCAGGTTGTTGCCCAGGTGGATCACATAAGCCTTCGATGCCACGTAGACCGAGAACGTCGGAAACACGCCCTTGCCAGCAATCGAAGCCGTGTTCACAAGGTCCGCTACACCGATGGTCGCCGCGGAGCGCACGAGCTGCTCGGTGAACGCGATCAGCGTGCTGTTCACCGCGCCGATATTCAGCTCGACCTGGCGGCTCCAATCTTGTGGATTGAGGTCACCGAACGGCGTCGGCAGCATGATGCCCGCATTGCTAACTACGATTCCGGCATCTCCGAGGTCACGGGCAATCTCGCCTGACACCTCTGTGGTGGCGGCTGCGTCAGTGAGGTCGACCGGATAGGACGCCGCCCTGCCACCCGACGCCCTGATGTCCTTGACGATCGCCTCGAGCTTGTCCTCGCGGCGGGCAAGCAGGGCGACCGACGCACCGCGTGCAGCGAGCGTCCGCGCGATCTGTTCGCCGATGCCGCTGGAGGCTCCAGTCACCACAGCGACACGGCCGCTCAACAGTGCCGAAGGGGACATGGAAAATTGGCCCCGGATCCGCCCGCCGAACAGGGGAGGCGGCAGCCGGATCCGGGGAGCACATGCGGGGCTGGCTGAGACGCGGTACGAGGCCGCAGAGTCACCGGGCCCGTTGAATCGTGTTCCCCGCAGGCCTGGGCGATGCTGCCTCTCGCCTGCAAGGTGCAAGCGCGCGACCAGGCGGCAGGCACCTACGCCTTGCTGAGCAGCTCCCGCACGTGCTGGACGATCTCCTCGTTGGTGTAGGCATGGCCGGCAACGCCCCAGCCGCCAGGGACCGCCTCGGTGAGGGCGACCCAGGTCCGCTCCTCCATCGTCGGGTCACCTGCGGCCTTGGCGATCAGAGCGGTGAAGTCCTTGACCAGCCCAAGCTGCTGCTCGCGGTCCAGCGCGCCGGCGTTGGTGGTCACGTTCACGCGAACACTGGCGCTGGCGCCGCCGGCGGTCGAGAGGGAGTCCGAGTCCAGTTCGTGGATGAACGCGGCGGTGTTGTCGAGGAAAAAGGGGATCGCGGGGACCTTCTCCCACCGCATGATCGTCTGGGCGAGTTCCTGGGCGAGCGCATGCTTGTCGTCGAACGTCCCGGTCGGGGCGTACACGTCGATCATCGGCATGGCGATGTCCTCTCATGAGTGGGGATTCGTGATGCGAGACATCCTCGGGACGGGGCTCGCTCTACCCGGCCCCGGTCGGTCCGCTGGCCACAGAGCCAGGAGAGCACGATCTTCCAGCCGGACAGCCGTCCATTCAGTGCGCTATCCATAGTGTGGATCCACTGCCACTTCCCGCTCACTCACCCAAACACGTTAGAGCCCCCAAGTGCCTCGTCAGGGGCCAGCCGGGCGCCGCCGACCAGATAGGTCGGTTCGGCGTAGCGGTCGTCCCACTGCTGAGCCCAGGCGGGAAAGGCCAGCTCGACCGCGCGGAACACAAGAAGGAGCAGGCCCTCCATGAGCGACGGGTTTTCCTCTGCTGATGTACCTGCGGCTCGGGATCAGATGTCAGGCTGTGCCTTGCTCCGTGCGGTGAGGTCGGCGAGGCGCCGCCACTGGGTGCGGGGCGGGGCCTCGGTCTGCTCCTCGGCGATGAGCTGTAGGGCCAGGTGGTCGGCGCCTGCGGTGTGGAACTCGGCGAGGCGAGTGCTGATCGCGTCGTCGGTGCCCCAGACGACGAGGGCGTCGACCAGGAAGTCGCTGCCGCCGCCGGTGAGGTCGTTGTCAGTGAAGCCCAGGCGCTTGAGGTTGGTGGCGTAGTTGGGCAGCTGGAGGTAGTAGTCGAGGAAGCGGCGCGCGGTTTCGCGTGCCCTCGTGGGCTCGCTGTCCGGGACCACAGTGACCTCGGGAGCCAGGAGCGCTGCGTCGCCCAGGATTTAGCGAGCCTGCTCGATGTATTTCGGGGTGACGAGGTATGGGTGGGCGCCGACGGCCCGGCCGCGAGCAAGGCGCAGCATCCTCGGTCCGAGCGCTGCCAGGATTCGGCTCTGCGCCGGGACGCCGCAAGGACGCCGTCGTAACAGTGCTCGATAGGGTCCATCAGGAGGACGGATTCCTCTCCCACGTAGAAGAGGGTGGCGAAGACTCCGACCTCGACCCAGTACGCGCGCTCCGACAGTCGCTGCAGGACGAAGGGCTCGGTCATGGTGCGCCGGAAGAGCTGGTCGACATGGGCGCCGACTGGAAGGACGAGATCCTTCGAGGGGATGACGAACTGGCTGGCCGTGGTCGATGGAAATGTGGGGAACTCGGACATGAACTCGCCTTTCGTGTGCAGGGATACGGCATTCGCCGGCATCGGCGGTCGCCGCTCTGGGGCGGCCGACTCGGAGCGGCTCCTGGCGCGGTCTGCCTGCTCGACGAGGCGGCAGGCCCCTGGGGGTGCGAGACCCGCCACCGCGTGAGGCCTTGATCGTGACGAGGTACACCTCGGCCCGGCTGTTGTTGGTGAGCGCGGCCCGGCGCCGAATGCGCCTTATGCCCGGGCCGACCATTCAGCCGACAGCGGTCAGAGCCGCAGGAGGAAGGCGCGCGGCGGCAACAGGCTGGGCGATGAACGCGACGTGTGCCCCGTCCATCGCCAGCGTGGTCGCGCCTCGAGGTGCAGGAGCGCCACCTCGAGGCGGGGCTCTCGGACGTGGGGGCAAGTCAGTCGATGAAGACGCTCCATGCCACGGCGTTGAGGTTGTCGGCGAGGAAGATGTCGTTGCCGCCGAGGCGCTGGTCCCAGGACGCTGGCATGTGCTCCGCTGCGCGGGCGACGACTGCGTCCATCCAGACCTTCAGCTGAGCCTGGCGATTGTCGCTGGGCACCCCGGCATCGGCGGCAGCCTGCCGCAGGTCCACCTCGCCGAGCGCCTCGGCGGCGGATGTCCGTAGGTCTTGGATGTACTCGCGATTCGCCGCCACATCCTCGGGGGTGCCGAAGAGGGACATGTGACCGGAGACCACGGTGTCGAAGCCGTATTCGAGCATGTCATCCATGGCGGTGAAGTACGCGGGCACATGCGGGGAAAAGAGAAGGCGGAAGAAGGGCGCATTCTTGACGGTGAAGCTGTCGATCGCCGTCAGGATCCGCTGTTCCGGGAGGTGGATGAACAGGTTTCCCGGCTGATGCCAGTCGCCCTTGTACTCAAGGACGAGCAGCTCGCCGTCGATCTTCAGTTCCGTTCTCGTCCCGCTGAACGTCTCATTGGGCAGAGGCCGGTGGTCGTCGTGCGACTCCTGGATGAACTCAGCGGTGGCCTCGTGGGCGATGATCTTTAGCCCGTTGCGTACCAGTAGGTGGGCGGAGCCGATGTGGTCGGCGTGTGCGTGACTGTAGATCAGATGGGTGATCGGATTCGAGGTGACCTCCTCGATGCCGGCCAGCAGCCTTTCACCCAGGTCTGGAGGGGCGTCCACGACGACCACGCCCCTCTTCGTCACCAGGAACATGGTGTTCACCATCCCGCTGCTGATGCCGTAGGCGCCGCCACCGAGTTCCGTGACGAGATAGCCGGAGTCGGGGATGTCGGGGCCTTTAGCAATTTCCGGAACGGGTTTGTATTCAGGCATGGAGGGATTCCCTTACGGTTGGGATCCGGGCGGTATGGATTGCTCCGCTATTTTCACGCGGGCGCTGATTCCGTTCCCTCACCCGAACATGTGAGAGCTGTCCGGTCAGGATGGTGCTGTGGTTCCCGCACGGAGCTGTTCGGCGATCCAGGACGCCGCGAAGCTGGTCCAGGTGGCCGCGTCCCCGGCGCCTTGGGCGAGGCCGAGACTGTGTGGGCCGTGGGCGAAGACGTGCACGGTGTGCGGGACGTCGTGCGCGGCCAAGGCCGCGGCGAGGCGATACGTGTGCTCGGGCGGGACGTAGATGTCCTCGGCGGTGTGCCACAGAAAGAAGGGCGGCGACGCCGCAGTGACCAACGAGTCCAGCGACGTCGCCTGGCGCAGGTCCGGTGAGGCGTCCTCGCCGAGCAGGATGATGCGCGAGGGCCGGTACGTCTCCGTCTCCATCGACGTGATCGCGTAGCCGAGTACGGCGAATTGGACGGACTCGCGCGGGTCGTTGCTCGGCGCGAGGGCTGCCAGCCCCGCCAGGTGCCCGCCGGCCGAGAAACCGACCACCCCGACGCGATCGGTCCCCTGCTCGCGTCGCCGCCGTATCTCGGACCGCAACGCCAGGAGGGGTGCGGGGTGGCGTGCGTTCAGCGGATATCGGAAGACGCTCGCCGACAGCCCCAGTCCGGCGAGCCAGCCGGTGACGGGCTCCGCTTCCTGCGCGGAGTGTGCCGAGTAGCCCCCGCCGGGCAGCACGATCAGGTGTGTCGTCGCCGGCCGGACCTCACCGGCGAGTCCGCGAACCGACTGCGCTGTTTCGAGTCGATCGTTCACGGCCAACCTCCACAGTGTTTTGCTGACGTTGCACGGGCCTACTTCCGCGCGGCTGTAGCAAGGTCATCACCACATTGCGCTCCTCCACATCACTTGAACAGGTGAGGCGGGGCGCGCCGGGGATGCGCTGCTTAGGTAGTCACCGACGTGGTCCGACCATCAGGGATGTGCGCCTGGGCTCCCACGATCTGGTTGTGGTACTTGTTGCTCAGATGGGACCTGGAACGTACGCCGAGCTTGGCGAAGATGGATCGGGCGTGGGTGCCGACGGTGTTCGTGGACACCCTCAGTTCGGCGGCGACCTGTTTGTTGGAGTACCCCCTGCCCATGAGGCGGGCCACAGTGCGCTCGGCCTGGGTCAGCGCGGCCCAACCGACTGCCGGGCCGCGCTCGGTGGCGGCCCAGTCGGCGCGTCGGGCGCCTGCTCTGCGCAGCGCCTGCTGGACGCGCAGCATCGGGCCGATCGCGCCTGCCTGCCGGTACGCCTCCCAGGCACGGTCCAGTTGTGCGATCCCGTCCGTGCGCTGCCGCTCGCGGAGCAGGTGTTTGCCGAGGTCCTCGCGTGCCCCGGCCAGCAGGAGCGGACGAGGGCCGTCGGTCAGTACGTCGACTGCGCGGTGGAGGAGATCACCGTCTCCGCCGACCAGGCCCTGGATGTGCGCCGAGATGCCCTCGAAACTGGCCACGCCGGAGTTCCGGACCGCACCGATCTCGGCCAGCAACTGCACATGATCGAGGAACGCCGCGTCGTCCTCGGCAATGCCGATACCGGCCAGGACCGGCAGCCAGCCCGGCTTCCATGGCCAGGCGTCGCGTTCGGCGTGGGCCGAGCGCAGGAGCGGAGAGAGCAAACGGATCGCCGCGGCTGGCTCGCCCTCGGCTGCGGTCAGCCAGCCACGGGTCAGCAGCAGCGGCGGCGCGTGCGCCTCGTCGTCGGCGGTCGGCCCGTTCCCGCCGAGGGCCAACTCGTGCCGGGCGTTGTCCAGTCGTCCCCGGAGCAGAGCGACCATGCTCACGATCGACGCCGCCTCCAACTCGCACATCCGCGAGCCAAGTTCGCGAGCCAGGGTGAGCAGCCTCCGGGCGCCCGCCTCGGCGTCGTCCAGACGACCCAGGTTGTAGTCCTGCCAGATCTGTGCATAAAGCAGCGCCGGTAGTACCGCGGCCGCGGGCCCGGCCGACTCGCTCCACGCCTGCTTCAGCAGCGCCTCGGCGTCGCGATAGCGGTCCAGGTGTTGTAGCGCCATGATCTCCTGGGCGAAGAACATGGGCTGGGACTGGGCCCGCAGTTGCCGGAAGTACGACAGGGATCCGGCGTGGTCGGCGCCGTTGCGGCTGATCTCGGCGAGGGCATGCAGTGCGGTGACCTGGGCCTCGCGGTCATCGAGCCGCCGGGCCTCAGCCAAGGCTGCTTCGGCCTGCGGTCGCATCGTCTCGGCCCCCTGCAACCGGGAGCCCACGAGGGTCTGGAGCGCCGTCAGTCGGGCATGCATCGGAGCAGTCAGGTCGGACCTGGCCAGGGCCGAGGAACATCGCACCGACGAGGACTCCCAGAGCCCGGCCAACCATAGGGCCCTGGCGAGCGCGAACTCGACTCGCCCTACCGACTCCCCGTCATCCAGGTGCGCCAGCACCAGATCGCCGATCGTGATCGCGTCGTCGCAGCGCTGGACCAGGCCCAGGACCCGGACGCACTGTTCGCCGAGGGTGAGGTATGCCGGATCAGTGGGCCGCAGCGCACGGAATGCCGTGACGGCCAGGTCGCCGGCCGTGTGTGGTGTTGCCGTTGCTAGATCGACTGCCGACTGCATGACGATCGCTGCGCACTCCGTTTCGCCGGGCTCGATGCCTTCACGGGCGTGCACGCCGATCAGCAAGCTCTCGGCGTCGACGGCCATCAACTGCATGGCGCACCGGCGATGCAGAGCCCGCCGGGTCGGCTCGGCAAGGTTCGCGTACACGGCTTCGCGCACCAGGCGGTACCGGAACGCGATCCTGCCGCTGCGCAGGTCCAGCACACCGGCGCCGATCGCCTCGTCCAACACGGTGGCGGTCTGTACGGGGGAGAGCCCTGTCAGGTCCTGAAGGTCACGGGACGTCACCGGCTGACCGAGGACGGCGACAGCCTCGATCATCTCGACGGCCTGCGGATTGAGCCCGAGCAGTGTGCGGTGCAACGCCTGGGCCACCTGCCGCGGGACGCATGCCGGAGTCGATGCGGATCGCCAGTCCATCTCGTCGACGGAGCCGCCCATGCCGGTTAGCGCGTCGATGACCTGCACGGCCAGGAGGGGACTGCCGTCCACTTGCACCAGGAGGTCGGCGGCGGCGAGCGGTGGTGGCGCGCCGAGCCGGTCGTGGGCGAGGGCCAGGATTGCGTCGGCCGACAGCGGCTGCAGTTCCAGTCGTTCGACAGGGATCTGGCCGGCTCGGGAGCCGTTCAGGGCGCTCAGATCGTTCAGAACGCTGTCTTCTGCCGTGCGCCCGACCAGTAGCCAGACGACAGGGAACGACGCCAGCTGGAACGGCAGACTCCGCAGGAGAAACCGGGTGAGCTGGTCAGCTTCCTCCAGATCGTCCAGCAGCAGGAGGACCGGGCCTGCGGCGGTGGCGGTCTCCAGCCGGTTGCCGATCGCTTCGAGGAGCAACAATGGCTCGTCCACCAGCGCGACCAGCTCCGTCAACTCAGCCCCGGTCAGCAGGGGGTGAGGACCGTGCCGCAGCGACAACAGGAGCGGAGCTCCCGGGGACAGCTGGGCGATCGCGTCGGCGTTGGCAGCACCGGTCCGGAAGCGCAACGCCCCGGCCTCCGCGGCGATTGCACGGGCCAGCTCGGACTTTCCCATGCCCGGTTCGCCCGTGATGATCATTATCTGCCCGTGTCCGCCTTGCGCCGTCGCACGTAGCATGCGTAGAGCGGTTGTCATCTCCTCAGTACGACCGCGCAGGACGCCGGTACCAGGCACGCGTCGCGCAACTGTGTACCTCTTCTCAGGCCGCTTGGCCGGTTGCGCCATCGTCGCGCCAACATGCCTCACGTCCGCCGTCGATCCGCCCTCTGGGCTGTTCATGGCCTTGCCTCCTTGAGGCATCTGCGCTTCTGTCGACCTTCGCTTAAGAATCAGCCAGACACCGGTCCTGCCGAATCACCTGATCGAGCCAGACGTCATGTGGTGCCTCACTCTCTTCACAGTCCGGAGAGGTCTCCGGCACCCCACCGCTCACGAAGGCAGTGCCGGTCTGTCAGGCCCCGTATGCCTCGACGGCGATCCGCACCCCGGCTGTATCCACCTGCACGACCCGCTAGGAACCCGTCCTCAGCGGTCCTCGAGGAAGTCGTCGCCATACATGGGCAGGCCGCTCAAGGGCTGCGCGGCTCTTGACCAGGTCGAACAGCCCTCCCCGGCCGGGTGCGATGTAAGCGCTGTGCTGGATGTAGTCGGAGGACCAGGACCGCTCGGCAGCCGAGTAGTCCCGCTCGTTGAACAGGGTGTCGAAGGCCTCACGGACGATGGCCTTGCTCCTGTCTTCCTCAGCGCTCATGAGACAACCACCTTCGTGTTGCCGGTCGCGGAAACGGGTGCCGACAGTCTGCAACGGTCCAGGTCAACGCCGCGCGGCTCCCTTTCTGCGACGATGACGGTGCTGCCGATCCTCGTCGAAGGCACCGTGGATCAACGACGGTGTTCACTGCCAGGGCTCGTAATTTTCGGGACACCTCAGGTCGGCCTGGTCAACCGGCCTCACATCGCCAGATGCTCGGGTTTCCCGTCCGGCCGGACCAACGCTGTTCCGTCAGAGGGCTGAAAGGCCCGGCGATAGGCAGACGGCGTGGTGCCGAGGGCGTCGCGGAATCGGGCTCGAAAATTGGTGCTGGTTCCAAACCCGCTCTGGGTAGCGACCTGCTCGATGCCGAGGTCGGTGGCCTCCAGGAGTTCACGGGCGTGGTTGATGCGGGCGGTGAGCAGCCATTGGTGTGGCGTGATGCCGGTTTCCTGGCGCCACATGCGGACCAGGGTGCGTGCGGAGACGCGCGCGTGCCGGGCAAGGACCTCCAATGTGAGGGTTTCGTTGAGGCGCCCCAAGGCCCAATCGCGGGTGTTCGCGAGGGTGTGGTCGGTGGGGGAGGGCAGAGTCCGATCGATGTACTGGGCCTGGCCGCCGTCGCGGTGCGGTGCTGCGACCAGTTCGCGGGCGATGCTGTTGGCGACCGCAGCACCTAGGTCCTTGCGGACGATGTAGAGACACAGGTCGATACCGGCGGTCATGCCCGCAGAGGTCAGCAGGGGACCGTCGTCGATGTAGAGGACAGTGCGGTCCACCCGGACCTCGGGGTAGAAGCGTTCGAGTTCGTCGGCGCTGGACCAGTGCGTGGTCACCGTACGGCCGCTGAGCAGTCCGGCCGCGGCGAGCGCGAAGGCGCCGGTACAGATTGAGGCGATGCGGGCGCCCCGGTTGAAGGCGAGATTCAGCGCGGCCGTGACCTCGGGCGCCGGTGGCCGCTGATACTCCCAATAGCCGGGGACGATGATCGTGTCCGCCCTGGCAAGCGCCGACAGCCCGGCCGTCGCGCCGATCGTGAAGCCGGTACTGGTCGTGACGCTGTCGCGGGGCCCACTGCACACCAACAGCTCGTACGGCGTATAGGACCGCTCGTTGAAGATCTGCGTGGGGATGCCGAGGTCAATGGGGATCACAAACGGCAGCGCAAGGACTGCGACACGATGAGGAGCCATGGCTGCAATATTACGACCGTAACTATCCTGACAGGATGCGGGCACCGGCCGACCGCGCGGAACTCACGCGCGAGGGCCCTGGTCCGGTGGTGCCGCTGGCGCCTTTGGCGAGTCGGTTTTCCACGCAGCGTGTCCCGAAAATTTCGGATGGTGGCAGACCGGCTTGTGGTTGATCGAGAAGGGCTGGACGACCATCGAGCCATGAGCAGCACGGCCTGACGGCCGGGCTCACGTCGACAGCGACCGCGGCAGAGCGGCTCGGCGCCGGCCCAGACAAGGACACCTGATTGCTGTGACCACATACACCCCGATCGGGCGGCACTTCGCCGTGAAGGACGGGCGGCTCTACGGCCACGTACGCGAAGGCGACGGGCCGGCCCTGGTCTTCCTGCACTACTGGGGCGGCTCGCACCGCACCTGGCGGCCGGTCATCGAGCGACTGAGTCCCGCCCAGGCGTTCGTCTCCTGCGATAGCCGCGGTTGGGGTGAGTCCACCAAGGTGCCCGGCCCGTACGGCATCGAGCAGCTCGTCGACGACGCACAGCGCGTCATCGAGGAACTCGGATATGGCGAGTATGTCGTGGTGGGGCATTCGATGGGCGGAAAGGTGACCCAGGTGCTCGCTTCCCGCCGCCCAGCGGGACTGAAAGGTGTGGTGCTCGTCGCACCCGCTCCGCCGGCTCCGGTCGGTGTGACGCCTGAGTTCCAGGAGGCGCTGTCCCACGCCTACGACAACGCGGAAACCATCGACCAGAGCATCGACCAGGTGCTGACCAACGGCGAACTGTCGGCCGAAGCACGTCAGCTGGTACACGAGGACAGCTCTCGGGCAGGCGAAGCGGCACGCATGGCCTGGCCACGACAGGCACTGGTCGAGGACTTCGCGTACCGGGTCGGAGCGATCGACGTGCCCGTGCTCGTGCTCGCCGGTAGCGACGACAAGGTGGACCCGCCCCCGATCCTGCGCGAGCACCTGCTGCCCCTCGTCCCCACCGCCACCCTCACCGAAGTTGACGGCACCGGCCACCTCTCGCCACTGGAGGTGCCCGACCAAATCGCCTCCCACATCAGCGCGTTCATCGCCCGCCTCTAGCGACTAGAAGGCACCTCTCGGGGCGGTGGCGCTGGATTCCACAGAAGCGGGGTCGCTCTGAGATCTCCCGCGACGCGGTCGCCTGCGGCGGTGCGGACCGGCGTATCCGGCGCATTGCCCAACCGATCACCGGACGTTCCAGCCGGCCGGAGAGGATGGGGAATTCTGCGGTGACCAGCCTGTCGGCGGGCGGGCCGGGGGGTGACCAGAACCAGCCCCAGCTGATTTGTTGTGGCCATGCCCGTTGGGAAGAGCCCCTGATACCCCTTGGGCGTGACGGGCGCTTCGCACCAGGTCAGGTGTCTAAAGTTCCCGTACGGCCTGGTCGATGGGCGTGTTCCCGCTGACCAGCTCGAGGGTGCGGTGGGAAACGTCGGATGTCAGCAGCGCGGCCATCACAGCGGCCACGTCGGCCCGCGGCACGAAGCCCAGGTCAGCGACCTTGTCCGTCAGCGTGACGCGGCCGTCTCCGGGCTCGTCGGTGAGTCCGCCCGGCCGCAGGATCACCCAGTCCAGGTCCCGGCTGCGCAGATCGTCCTCGGCAGCCGCCTTGGCGGAGAAGTAGGCAGGCCAGTCTCCGCCGCTGAATTGGGCCGGGGGAGCGTCGACGCCCATCCCGCTGATCTGCAGGAATCGGCGTAGCCCGACCCGCTCGGCGGCGTCGGCCAGCAGGACCGAGGCGCCACGGTCGACCGTGTCCTTGCGGAGCGCACCGCTGTTCGACCCGGCACCGGCGGCGAAGACGGCCGCGTCCGCACCCTCCAGCACCTGTGCTACGGCGTCGAGGCTGGCCGACTCCAGGTCGAGGACCATGGCCTCCGCACCCGTCACCGTCACGTCGGGCACCTGCTCCGGCTTGCGAATCAGGCCTACAACTGTGTGGCCAGCTGCCCTCAGGTCTCGCTCCAAAAGGAGGGCGATCTGCCCGTGGCCGCCAGCGATCACGATGCGCATATGTCCATCCTCTTTGACGAGCTCTTCAACTCTGTCTGTACCGCGCGTAGCGAGACAGACGTGTCCCCTCAGGTCTGGAGACTCGGTGGTGACGGCGGGTGTCGCCTCGTTTCGTCCATGCTCTTCTGCCGACGGGCAGCCGGGTGCCCGCCGAGGGTCAACGACACAATCTCGTATGGCGGGGGACCGCAACATCACCTGGATATGTGATCCCCAACGGCCAGGTTCCGGGACGAGTTGCTCCGCGGCAGCACCACGAGAGCGTGCCCACTGGCTATCACACAACAACTCGTAAGGGCTCGCAGAGAATCAACGTGTTGCTTCCCGTATTCGGGCTCGTTCACCTGGTAAGGGCATCCCTGACGCGACGCGTGATCAACTGGCTGTCAAGTTTGGGGTGTTGTCCCGCATCTGGACGAGCGGCAGCGTCGGCTGCTGATGGGAGCCGAGACCCGGGTCCTGGGGCACGGTGCTGTCCGAGTGGTCGCACAGGCGGCTCAGGTCAGCGAGACCACGGTTCGCAAGGGTATGGACGAGTTGGAGGCGGGCGCGGGACCGCTGGGGCGGGTTCGCCGTCCCGGCGGCGGGCGCAAGAAGGCAGCCGAGGTAGACCTGGGGCCGTGGCTGGCCCTGGTCGCGTTGGTCGAGCCGGACATACGTGGGGGTCCGATATCGCCGCTGCGCTGGACAATCAAGTCGACGGGGAAGCTCGCCACCGACCTCACCCGTCAGGGACACAAGGTGAGCGCGGACACGGTCGGAAACCTGCTCCGGGAAGAGGGCTTCAGCCTGCAGGCCGACGCGAAGACCATCGAGGGCGCACAGCACCCGGACCGTGATGTCCAGTTCCGCTACATCAACGGCCAGGCCAAGGAACACATGCGTGCCGGGGATCCGGTGATCAGCGTGGACGCCAAGAAGAAGGAGTTGGTCGGCTGCGCCTGTCGAGACCACCGACAAGGACGGCATCATCCTGGTGCTGCTCGCTTCCGAGATCGCCGCGGCGACCGACAAGACGCCGGCAGAGCACTACGCCGCTTTGACGGAGCGTTTCGGAGCGCCGGCCTGCGCACGGATCGACGCCCCCACAAGCCGCGGGGAGAAGGTGCTGCTCGCCAAACTGTCGTCCGCGCAGGTCACCGCCGACACTCTGGCCGGGAGGCGGTCACCGGTGTGCTCATCGAGCCCCCGCCAACGGCGCGGCCCTGGGCGGCATCACAGTGATGACCGCCAACGCCTGGTTCGCGGCGCGGTCCTCGGGCACCGAGGATGTCTACAAGATCAATGCCGAGTCCTTCCTCGGGCCGGCTAACTGAGCCGGGTGGAGGAGGAGGCCAAGGCCGTGGTCGGGGCGGCGCTGGGCGGCTGACCCGGGCTGTCGGCCGGGGCGCCTGCTGCAGGGATGAAAGGTGTGGCAGCCGGTGTTGGGCCGACACGTGAGTCGCGACGCAAGGTGGAGGTGAGCACCGCATGTCCTTCGAAGCCACCGACTACACAGGGCAGACCGCCTGCGGCGACGACTCGCGCTCCCCGCTGCGTGACTTCTTGCGGACCGAGACCGGAAGCGCCGCCGTCCTGGTGACGGCGGCGCTCGCCGCACTCGTCTGGGCCAACGCGGCTCCCTCGGTGTACGAGTCGTTCTGGCAGACCCACCTGTCCGTCCAGCTCGGCTCACACGGGGTCTCGCTCGACCTGCGCGAGTGGGTGAACAGCGGGCTGATGACGCTGTTCTTCCTCGTCGTCGGCCTGGAGGCGCGCCGCGAGTTCGACATGGGCGAGCTGCGTGAGCGCAAGCGCCTGGCCCTGCCGCTCATCGCGGGTGTCAGCGGGATGCTCGTGCCTATCGGCATCTACCTGGCGATCAACAGCGGTCACGGAACGGCGAACGGCTGGGGCGCGGTGATGTCCACCGACACGGCCTTCGCACTGGGCATGCTGGCTGTTGTGGGCCGCCGTATGCCGCCGGGACTGCGCGTCTTCCTCCTCACGATCACCGTCGTCGACGACTTCCTGGCGCTCTTGGTCATCGCCGTGTTCTACAGCGACCACATCGCCGTACCGGCGCTCCTCCTCGCCCTGGGCACGTTCGCCGTCATCCTGCTCCTGCGGCGGTTCAGGGTGCGCCGAGGCCCTGTGTACGCGCTGCTCGCGCTCGTCGCCTGGATCGCCCTGCTCGAATCGGGCGTGGACCCCGTCGTCATCGGACTCGCCATGGGGATGATCACGTACGCCTATCCGGCGACGCGCGACGACCTGGAACGCGCCACCGGTCTGTTCCGGCTGTTCCGCGAGCAGCCCACACCCGAGCTGGAACGCGACGTACGCGCCGGCATCGCCTCGGCGATCTCCCCGAACGACCGTCTGCAGCGCATCTACCACCCATGGGCGAGCTATGCCGTGGTCCCGCTGTTCGCGCTCGCCAACGCCGGTGTCCACCTCAGCGGGGACCAGCTGGCACGCGCCTTCACCTCACCCGTCGCCCTGGGCATCCTCATCGGCTACGTCGTCGGCAAACCCCTCGGCATCGTCTCGTCGACAGCGCTGACCAGCCTCCTGTCCCGCGGACGCATCCGGCCGCCGGTCGGCTGGGGAGCCGTGACCGCGGGCGGCACCCTGGCCGGAGTGGGCTTCACGGTCTCCCTGCTCATCGCGACCCTCGCCTTCGACGGCTCCCGCCTGGAGGACGCCAAGACTGGCATCCTCAGCGCCGTGATCGGCTCATTCCTGGTCTCCAGACTGGTCACGGGAGTGATCGGACTGCTGCCGGGCCAGGTACGGCTGAGGGCGTTGTTCGGTCGGGCGGAGACCATCGTCGACCTGTCGGTACCCGTCGACCCCGACCGCGACCACCTGCGCGGACCGCGGCACGCGCCGGTGACCGTCGTGGAGTACGGCGACTACGAGTGCCCCTACTGCGGACAGGCCGAGCCGGTCGTACGCGAACTGCTCGGAGACTTTGGGGACGACATCCGCTACGTGTGGCGACACCTCCCGCTCACCGACGTCCACGTCCACGCCCAGCTCGCCGCCGAGGCCGCGGAAGCCGCCGCCCTGCAGGACCGGTACTGGGACATGCACGACCTGCTGCTCAGCCACCAGGGCGCCCTGCGCTTCGACGATCTGCGGGGCTACGCCGCACAAATCGGCCTGGACACCGCCCGCTTCGAACGGGACATGCGGGCCCACGCGGGGGCGGCCCATGTCGCCGAGGACGTCGAGTCTGCCGACCTCAGCGGCGTCGCGGGCACCCCCACCTTCTTCGTGAACGGCCGCAGACACCACGGCGCGTACGACATCGCCGGCCTGTCACAGGCCGTACAAGCCGCTCGTGAGCGGGCCGCGGTGGCCGCGTAGGCAGCGGGAATGCGCCGACAGATGTCGGTGTTAAGACGCATGTAGCTGACATGCTCGGGACAAAATCCCGGGATGTGAGCGGAAGGAGGCTCTCATGGCACGCACCACCACCCGTCCCGTCGTCACCCTGAAGTCGACGGCCGGGACCGGCGTCACCTACGTGACGCGCAAGAACCGTCTCAACGACCCCGACCGCCTTGTACTGCGCAAGTACGACCCGGTGGCGGGGGAGCACGTCACTTTCCGCGAGGAGCGTTGAACCCAGCAAAGCGGCCGTCCCACCGCGGACAGCCTGAGGAAGGAAATACCATGAGGCCTGGCATCCACCCCGTCTCCCGTCCGGTCGTCTTCCGCGACCGCGCGGCGGACACCTCGTCGCTCATCCCCTCGACCGCGCACTCGTCGCGCACGATCGAATGGGCGGACGGGAACACCTACCCGCTGATCGACGTCGAGATCTCGTCGGCCAGCCACCCCTTCTACACCGGGAACGCGCGGGTCGTGGACACCGCGGGCCGGGTGGAGCGCTTCGAGCGCCGCTACGGGAGGATGTCATGAAGGTCCGCAATTCCCTGCGCTCGCTGAAATCCAAGCCCGGCGCGCAGGTGGTACGCCGCCGGGGTGTGACATTTGTGATCAACAAGAAGGATCCGCGCTTCAAGGCCCGCCAGGGCTGAGACGCCGCGTACGACCGGTCGGCCCGGCCCCGCTCTCCGCGGTGGCCGGGCCGTTGTCGTTCTGTTCCCGTGTGCTCCGGAGGGAGAAAGATCGGTACCCCAGCGACCGGGCCTCGGTTGCCATCACCAGACGCCGCTGCCGGTGGCGACTCGGACACGGTACGGCCCCAGAACAGCGCCCCGAACACCTTGGAGACCCTGACGTTCCTGGCCGGAGAGCACTACATTGTGGCCGCTGCCAAGACGGCACCGTTTCGGTATGCGGCGCGAACGTGGCCTCGGGCGAAACCCTGAAGCAGTTCCGTCAGGCATTCGGAAAGTGACGACCCGGAACTGGCCGTCGACCGCGCCGGTCGTGGGCCCTCCCTGAGCTGGACAGCCTGATACGGGACGGAGTGGTCTCGGAGGAGCCAGTTCCAGGTGGTGAGCAATAAAGAGCAAGCGCTACACGGCCGAGTGGCAGGACGAGACCAAAACCCGTCCGTAACACACCCTCGATACCAGCCGTGCCCAAGGCCCGGGGCCAGCCAGTCCAGTACGGTTGCCCGGCCCATGGTGGCGGGGCCTCGACACGTTCGCTGGCCGCCGCGGCGGCGACGTTCGGGAAGGCACTGGTCAGGCCGACATTGAGGCGATAGGCGGACCCGAGGTGCTCCGGCCTCGCGTAAATGAGCGAGGACGGCGGTGGGCTGCGTCAAGAGTGGCGCGGCCGAAGGCGGGCGTTTCGGTCGTCTGAGGCGTCCCGAAGGCAGATCACACATTCAGGTGATGTCGAGGTCCGCCGCCTCGGGACACCATGTCGCTGTTCGTTGTCGACGACCACTCGGTTGTCCCACGGCCGGGTCGACAGTTGAGGGTCGAGACGCAGGGACGAACGGGCAGCCCGGCCGACATCGGCGCGGTGATTCGGAACCCGGCGACCTCGCGCATGACGTCGCCCGCGTCCTCAAGCAGCCACGTCAGCAAGCACGATCGGACGGAGAATCATGTCCACCGACACAGCCATCAGCTACGACGTGTTCGTCGCGGACCCGCTGCCGATGAACGCGTCGGGTCTGCTGCCCAACGGGGAGCCCCGCCGCTACCAGCCCATCGCGGTCACCCTCGTCCATGGTCGGCAGGACGCCGTACTCGTCGATCCGCCCCTGACCACCGAACAGGCGGTGGCGGTCGGGGACTGGGTCCAGGCGAGCGGAAAGCGGCTGACACACATCGTCGCCACCCATGGCCACGGTGACCACTGGTTCACCGCCGGAATGCTCGCCGAGCGCTTCGACGCCCTGGTAACGGCTTCAGCCACCACGATCGGTCAGATGCACAACAACGTCTCTGCCCGGGAGGCACTCTGGGACCAGATGTGGCCAGGCCAGATCCCACCATCTCCCGTCACGGCCGTCACCGTGCCCGACAACCGCATCGCCCTTGAAGGGCACGATCTCAACATCGTGGACGTAGGGCACGCAGACAGCGACGACTGCACTGTGCTGCATGTGCCGGACCTCGACCTGCTGGTTGCGGGCGACTTGGTCTACAACGGTGTGCACGTGTATCTCGGCGAGGCAGCCGATGGTGGTCTCGACGCGTGGCGGAAGGCGATCGATGTCGTTGCCGCGCTCGGACCGCGGCGAATCGTGGCCAGTCACCAGAACAAGAACCTCGACGACGACGCCGAACGGCTCATCACCGAGACCCGCCAGTACCTCGACGACGCCGAGGCCATCGCGGCAGCACACGAAACTCCGGTCGAGTTCTTCCACGCCATGCGCCAGCGCCACCCCGAGCGTCTCGGTGCGACTGTCCTGTGGGTCAGTGCACGCGCGGTGTATCTGGCGCGAGAGGGAGGCGACCCTTGGCAGAACCTGTTGAAGGCCTGGCTGTAAGCACATGACAAGCCACTGGTGGGCCTGCACGGCAGATACGCAGTGGCGCGCCGCAAGTCACACCTTGCAGCGCGCTGCACCGGGCATCGGATACCACCCCCAAGCCCTGGCACGGCAGATCTGCCACCTCGGTCAGCAGCCCGGTAAGAAACCATCAGGCAGAATGGACAAGGCCACATGAGCGACCTGATGGATCTCGTTCTGAAGGCACACGGCGGCCTCCCACGGTGGCAACAAGCGACAACCATCCACGCCAAAGGCGCCATCGGAGGAGACCTGTGGACCCTCGTGGGTCAGGAAGGAATCCTCGCAAGCGCCGACTTGACCGTCGACGTACAGCGGCAGCGGCTTGTCTTCGCAGGTTTCACCAGCCCGGAACTGCGCGGACTGTTCACGCCCGATCGTGTCGCAATACTCGGGAAGGACGGCGTAGGCGTCGCGGAGCGGACGGCTCCACGCGAAGCCTTCGCCGGCCTGAGTCAGGGTGCCCCCTGGGACGAGCTTCACGCGCTGTACTTCGCCGGGTACGCGATGTGGAACTACCTCACCACCCCTTACCTGTTGACGCGCCCCGGCGTGGTACTGGCAGAACTGGCCCCCTGGCATGAAGCGAATGAGGACTGGCGGCGGCTACGAGCCACATTTCCGAAAGAGATAGCCACGCACTGCGTCGAGCAGGTCTTCTACTACGACGCCGCTGGACTGTTGCGCCGTCACGACTACGCACCTGACGTGCTGGGCGGGACGTCGGCCGCGCATTTCACAGGCAAACACCTCACGGCGTCGGGACTGGTCTTCCCCACACATCGGTACGTCGTGCCTGTTCAGGAGGATGCTCGCGCATTGCCGGAGTCGATCCTCATCTCCATCGAGCTCTCCGAGCTGTCCGTCACCTGACGGCGATGGGGGCCGCTGGCCGGGCAGTTTCGCCGCCCGCTTCCGACACGATGGTCGAGATCATCAGGGCGGACACCGGGAACTACCGCAGCCTCTGGCCGCCCGTAACAGAGGAACTGATCAAGCAGGTGCAGCACGACGCCTTGATCAGGACGGTCTGACCACAAACGGGATTGGGCCGCGACGCACTCACACGTACGACCGAACTCATCGCCGCGCCAGGGCCGCTGAACGTTCTGAAGATCGCCTTCAGCGCCCGGCGCGGTACGTGACGCAAGGTGGATGCTATGCGCGTGCTGGTGATGGACGACGACGCCAGACTCGTGGCCCTGCTCCAACAGGGGCTTCGTGCAGCGGGTTTCGCGGTCGACTCTGCGAGTGACAGCCTGGACGGTATCGCCATGGCGGCGTCCGACAACTACGAGGTGATCATCGTTGATGTCATGATGCCTCGCCTGAATGGCTACAAGGTCTGCGGCCACCTCCGCTCCGTCGGCGACAACACCCCGATCCTGATGCTGACGGCGAAGGACGGTGAGTACGACGAAGCAGAGGGGCTGGAAACCGGCGCCGACGACTACCTGACCAAGCCCTTCTCGTTCGTCGTCCTCAATGCCAGGCTTCGTGCTCTGATCCGCCGGGCACGCCCCGAACGGCAGGTCGTCCAGCACTTCGGCGACGTCGAGATCTACACAGGTGCTCGACGTCGCCGCCGGGCGGGGCAGGACATAGCCCTGACTCCCCGCGAGTTCGATGTCATGGCACTCCTCGCGGCGACCCCGGACATCACCATCAGCAAGGCCGCCATCCTCGACCAAATCTGGGACAGCACATACGAGGGCGGCGCGAACATTGTGGAGGTCAACGTCAGTGCTCTTCGCCGGAAAATCGACCGGCCCTTTCGCCGGGCCAGCATCGAAACCGTCCCCGGCGGGGCCTGGCATCAGGACCACCAAGGGCCTGACCAAGCATGAATACCTGTGGAACCAGGTGCAGACGTTCGCCATCGAAGAAGTCGTCAGTAGCACCTATCGGTGTAGCGCCGGTCTCCACGTCAAGTTCGCGAAGGGGGACAAGTCTCGTGACCAACTCCGTCCGCCAGGGTGGCCGTACCTACAGGATGTACTCCCTCCGCAACGGGATGGTCCCTGTCTGTGTCCTCGGGCCGATGGCGGACCAGCAGCGGGCCGCGCTGAAAGACGCCCTCGCCCTATACGGTCACGGTAAGAGCGACGCCGAAGCCTGGGGTGAATGAGCGCCCGAGTGGCAGTATGGCCGTCCATCGACGGGCTCGACGGCGCCAGGCAGCCCCTCGAAGGCAGGCATCCGCCCGCGAACGCGGTCGGGACGGCTGGCGCCCCAAGGGCCGTCGACGACGACGTGATCGCCTACGCCCGCACCCTGCGGGCCGGCGGCGTCCCCGTCCCTCAAATCGCCTGCAAGCTCGTCATCCCGTCCGGTAAGAACAAGGGCGAGCACACCTCGGTCGCCACCGCACACCGGGTCCTCGCAGAGGCGGGCGCGACCGACCCCACCTCGTGAGTATCACGCTGGCAGCCGTGGTGAGGACGGCGAGTCCCGCACGTGCAGCCGACTCCGGTCATCCGCGCAACCGACTTCGAGAACTGACACTTGAAGTCGTCGCTCACAGCTCCGGAGCGTTTCATGAGGGTGTTTCAGCCGTCCAGTTGTTTGCAACAACTCATGAAACATGATCGGCACACGTGGGCCGCCGGGCGGAGAGGTGTTTCACGAGCGACCACCTATGAAACAGGACACGGCCGAAAGCCGGTGCCATCTGCTGCGGTCGGACGCCGGGTCCGACTGGCCGGCGGGCGCGGTCGATCGCCGCTCACGACCCGGGGTGGGTGGTCAGCAGCCGTGTGTGTGCGGTTGTTCGTTCCCTCTGTCGCCACGTTCCTGGTGGTTCTCCGTGGTGTCGGCGGAAGGCTGCGGCGAACGCGAAGGGTGAGCCGTAGCCAATGGTGTCGGCGATCTGGGCCAGGCTGAGGTCGTCGGCGCGCAGGTGGTCGCGGGCGAGGGTCATGCGCCATTCGGTCAGGTACTGCACGGGGGCCTGGCCGAGTGCGTCCCGGAACGCCCGCGCGAACGCGGCGCGGGACAGGCCGCTGATCGCGGCGAGTTCAGGGACTGTCCACGGGTGGGCCGCGTTCTCGTGCATGGCTTGCAGCGCGGCGCCCAGCCGCGGATCCGCGGATGCCCGGTACCAACGTGGTGCGGTCGTGCTGCGGCGGAACTCGCTGCGGATGGCCAGGACGAGCAGCAGGTCCAGGAGGCGGTCCAGAACTATCTGTTGGGCGAGTTCGCTGCGGACCAGCTCGCGGGACAGCAACGTGATCACGTCCCGCAGCGGGTCGTCGTCGGCCGCCGAGAGGGTCATCACCTGGGGCAGTGCGTCGAGCAGCCCGGCGCCGACATCGCCGGAGAACTGGTAGGCGCCGCACAGGAACACGGTGGCCTGCGGGTTGTCCCCGGGGCCCATCCGGGCGTGGTGTGCCCGGAACTCCTCCGGCTCCAGGCACGCGGCGCCCGGCTCGTGCCCGATGTAGTGGTCCGGGCCGCCGCGCACCAGCGTGACGGTCCCCGGTATCAGCTCCACGGTGCCGCCGGGGATGCCGAGCCACAGGTAGCCCCGGCCGCGGACCACGGTGTGCACCGACAGCTGTATCGAACCGCCCAGCCGCAGTCCCCACGGCGGTTCGGCGACCGTCCGCGCGAACACCGCGCCGGCGGCGCGCGCCCGCACCAGGTGGTCGGTTAGCAAGTCCATGGGACCAGCCTGACCAGCACGGGCAGCCAAGGTCAAGGCCCGAGAGCTTCACGTAAAAAGACGAGCGAATCACGCATGGTTTGTCTTGCCTGGGGCCGCAAGCATGGAGTCATGAACAATGAAGCCTCCACCACGCTCATCCTTGGCGGCACGGGTCGGACCGGTTCGCTGCTGGCCGACGCGCTCGCCCGGCGGGGAAGCGCCACCCGTACCGCGGCGCGCAGCGGAGCGGACGTCCGGTTCGACTGGGACGACCCGGCCACCCACGCGGTCGCTCTGGCCGGCGCCGACCGCCTCTACCTGGTCACGCCCACGATGCGCGTCCGCTACGCCGACCAGGTCGGCGCGTTCCTGGACCTCGCCGAGGCGGCCGGCGTGCGGCACGTCACCTACCTCAGCGTCTGCAACGCCGACCAGGCGCCGCCGGAGATCGACATCGCAGCCGTCGAGGCCGATCTGGCCTCCCGCAGCACCATCACGCACGCGGTCCTGCGCCCTTCGTGGGTGATGCAGAACTTCGCCGACGGCCACATCCCGGTCATCGACGGAGCGATCACCGTCCCAAGCGGCGGCAACACGGAAGCCTTCGTCGACGCGGCCGACATCGCAGCGGTCGCGGCCGAGACGCTGCTGAACCCCGACACCCACGCCGGTGCCGCCTACGCGCTCACTGGCCCGCAGGCCCTCACCTTCGGTGACGTCGCGGACGCCCTCGCCGCCGTGAGCGGCCGCCCCATCGCCTACCGCGACATCGAACAGGAGACGTGGATCAGCGGCGCGGTCGCCGCAGGCGTCCCCGCCGACTACGCGGTGATGATGCGCTGGCTCACCGGCGCCATCGTCACCGGCAACGGCTCCACGCCCACCGGCGACATCGAGAAGGTCACCGGCCAGCCGGCCACTGCCTTCCGCGCGTTCGCCGAGCGCGACGCCCAGGCGTGGGCCTCGGAGGCGAAGTGAGCAAGACGGTCAGCGACGACACGCCCCTGGTCGGGGCGGACAGCCCGTTCTTCCGCATCATCAAGGAGGGCCTGGACGGCCTGGTCGACGCGGAGGACTTCTACGATCTGCTGGCCGAGGACGTGGTCTTCGGTTACGTGATCACCGTGCCGGGCTACCCCCGGCGGGTCGAGGGACGCCAGGGGATCATCGACCTGTACCGCGACTACGGCGACTACGTGAAGCTGCACGGTGCGGACAACCTCCGCGTGCACCGGGACCCCGAGACCTCCGTCGTCGTCCTGGAGTACGAAGTGCACGGCACGTCCGTCCCCACAGGGCGGCCCTACGACAACCGCTTCGTCTCCGTCGTGACCATCAAGGACCGCAAGGTGACCCACTGGCGCGACTACCTGGACCCCGTCGCCGTCTTCGACGCCCAGGGATGGCTCCAGGGCGTTCGCCCGTAAGAGCCGGCGAGCCCACCGAGCGCCCGCCACGCGGCTTCGTTCACGGGCGGGTCCGCGAGATCCTGGAAGTCTTTCATCGTGCCTCTGCGCCCGATCGGGCCCCGGCGTCTGCCGGGGCCCGGGGACGGGGAACGGCGGCGGGCCCCAGGTCGAGGCGCTTGCTCATGTCGAGGCGGAAGGTGCCGTACGGGTTGACGTTGGACCAGAACAGCGCGGTCAGACCGCGCCGGTCCTCATCGCTCAGCCTCGATGCCCATGCCGGTTCGCCCAGGACCTGCTGGACCAGCAGGGTGTTGATGTGCACGAGCGCGGACTTCAGCAGGTGCAGGGCGAGCATCGAGGTCTCGGCGTGCTCCTTGTCAGGCCCGGTCAGGGCCCCGTCCTTGCCATAGTGGAGCACGGTATTCGCGCTGTTCCAGTTCTCCACGACCTGGAGCCCGCCGTGGATCTCCCGGCGCAGGCCGGGGCCGGCGATCCCAGGGCGGAGCTCCTGAGAAATGGCCCCGCCGGCGTGTGGTCGATGCCATCCGCTACATCACCGACAACGGGGCGAAGTGGCGCGCGCTGCCCGCTGACTTCGGCATTCCGTGGCGCACGGTGTTCGGGTATTTCGCCCGCTGGGCGAAGGCCGGTGTCCTCCGGCGCATCCTCGATCAACTTCGGCGGCGGTTGCGGCTGCGGCGACGGCGGTGTCCCTGGCCGGTCCGGGTGATCGTGGTCTCGCAGTCCGTCAAGGGCGCGGAGACCGTGTCGAAGGCGACACGCGGATACGACGCAAACAAACACATAAATGGGCGGAAGCGGCATCTACTGGTTGATCAGGACGGCCTGCTCGTCGACCTGCTCGTCACGCCGGCCGACGTCCAGGACCGGGACGCGGCCCGTGTCCTGCTGACCCGCCTTCACGCCGAGCACCCCGAGATCGTGCTGGTCTGGGCGGACAACGGCTACGGCGGCGACGAGTTCAGCACGTGGGCCCAGGCCACCCTCGGCATCACCGTCAAGGTCGTCTCCCGGCCCAAGGACGCCAAGGGCTTCGTCCTGTTGCCCAAGCGCTGGGTGGTTGAGCGGTCGAATTCGTGGACGATGCGGGCCCGGCGCAATGCGCGGGACTGCGAGCGCCTCATGTCCCACGCCGAAGCCCACATCCAGTGGGCCTTCATCACCCTCATGACCCGCCGACTGGCCCGCCCCCGCCGCCAGACCGAGGCGTTGCCGGTGTCTCTCGCAGCCCTCTGAAGGTCATCGCGCTGCCGCTACCGTTCGGAACAGCGACCATCGACGCCCAACCGAACGGCCAGCGGGATCACCACCATCCTCTACGCCCCGTGACCTGCGAAAAGAGGATGTGACACAGCTTCTGAGCGTCTCGGACAGCGCGGCCTCTTAGCTCGGGTCGACGGCCAGGCCGTAGCGGGTTTTGTCGGCGACCCAGTCGGTGACGCGCTGGCAGCGATAGGCCTCGTACGGCGGCACCCACATACTCGGTCCTGGTCCGATTTGGACCGGTTGCTCCCCGCGGGCACGGCGATAAGGGCACGGGCGTCGTCCTGGTCGTTCGCGTACGTCTCCCGCTCCTTCGCCGTCCAGCCGGAGGCCCCAGCTGGCGGGGAGCGTCATTCGAACCGCGCGGTGTTCACCGCCACACTCGGACGGTGTCCGAAGGCGTCAGAACAGCCCGTTGTCGTGCGGCAGGGACGCGGGGATCGGGGCGATGATGTCCCAGTGTTCGACGATCTTGCCGTCTGCGACGCGGTACAGGTCGTAGAAGGCGACGGGGACGCCGAATTCACCCTCGGACAGGAGCACGACCAGGTCACCCTCGGCGATAATCTTGTGGATCTTTGTGTAGACGATGTTCGTGCCCTGCTCGGCCAGGGCCTGGGCCGCCGCGCCGGCACCGTCAAGGCCGTCGGCAGTCTCGGTGTTGTGCTGGTGGTAGGCCTCGGAAACGTAGTTGGTCATCGCTGCGGAGTAGTCGCCGCCCACCAGGATCTTCTGCGCGTAAGTGGTGACCGCTTCCCGGCTGGCCTGCGTCTGGTGCGGGTCGCCGGATCCGGTGGGACCGTCGGTCTGGGAGCGGCCGGAGGCGGTCGGTGACACGACCGGGGTCAGCGCGTCCCAGTGTTCGGCGAGTTTGCCGTCGGCGACACGGAACAGGTCGAAGGCGGCCAGCGGTTCGGGCCCGAGGCCGTGATAGATGCCGTGCAGGGCGACGATCTCGCCGTCGGCGATCGCGCGGACGTTGTCGTAGCGGAAGCCGTCGGGCAGGCTCGCGATCAGCTGCCGTACTCCCTCGGGGCCGTCGGCGGCGAGGGAGCTGTGCTGGCGGTAGTCGGTGGAGATCCAGCGGTCCACCGCACTCGGGTCCTTCTTGCCGAACAAGTCGCCGACGGCGGCAAGGACGGTGTCCTTCGGGGTCATCGCGATCCTCCAATTTATTGACATGACCTGGGCCGGCGCCCGGGTACTGGCTTTCACGCTGCTCTCGGCCGTTCACGTGCGCGCGCCGGCCTCGGCCGTTCGGCCGGGGTACTTCGGCCTTGACCGTTCACGGCACGAGAGCCGAACGCCCATCGCCTCACCACCATGCTTGGAGCCGCCCGGCCACGGGCCCAACGTGCTATTCGCGCATGGTCACGCCGCCGTCCACGGACAGGATCTGGCCGGTGATCCAGCTGGCCTCGGCAGACAGCAGGAAGACGATCATGTTGGCGAGGTCTTCGGGCTCGCCAAGTCGAGGGAGTGCGGTCTTGTCCAGCAGGGTCTGGAGGATCTCGGGGGGTGTGCCGGTGCGGACGTTCTCGGTGAGGACGACGCCGGGGGCGACGGCGTTGGCCCGGATGTTCTTCCCTCCCCACGCGTGTGCGGTGTGGCGGGTGAGCGCGTGCAGGGCGATCTTGGAGGAGGCGTACGCGGCCAGCCAGTTCTCGCGCTGCCATGCCGCGAGGGAGGAGACGTTGACGATCGAGCCGCCGCCTGCGGCGGCCAGTGCGGGCAGGCTCTCGCGGATCACGAGCCCGGTGCCGATGACGTTGACCCGCATCATCTCGGACCAGACCTCGGGGTCCATGGTGTCGACGCCCTGGTCGCGAGCCGAGAGGTCCGGGCTCACGGCGGCGGCCACGTTGGCGACGCCGTCGAGCCGGCCGAAGTGGTCGGTGCTCTGGGCGACGAGGGACGCGATGGAGGCCTCGTCGCGGAGGTCGAACTGGACCGTGAACAGCTGGTCGGCCGCCTCTGCGGCCTGCTCCCGGGCGCGGGCGAGCTTGTCGGGGCTGCTGCCTGCCGCGACCACCCGGGCCCCCTCGGCCAGGAGCCGCCGCACGGTGGCCGCGCCGATGCCCGATCCGCCGCCGGTGACGATGAAGACCTTGTCCTTGAGCCCTTCCATGACTGGGCACACCCTTTCGATTCGGTAGAGGCGGGCACCGGGTGGGCGGCCGGGGGACGACGGCGTGGGCGCGCAGGCGGGAATACGCCTGGCGCGGCCGGTCGTTTCCGCTCGCGTGTGCGCGGCGCAACCGCTTCGACCAGGACGTTGACGCCTGGTTCGCCGCCTACTGTGCATGACCGCAGCAAGGGGTACAAAAGGTACTTCTATGTTCCTGAGGAAGACCGGAAGGCGTCAGCCGTGAGCAACGACGAGGGCCGGCCGGCCTCGAACAGTCAGGCGCGCGTGAACGTGCTGCCCCTCCAGGGCCCCTGCGGGCGCTGGAACGAGCACGAGGTGGAGTTCCTCCGCGAGGTCCTCGACCTGGTCGGCGACAAGTGGAGCATGCTGGTCATCGGCGTCCTGGCCGTCGGCGACGCCCGGTACTCCGAGCTCGACACCGCCATCCCCGCCATTTCCCGGCGCATGCTCACCCACACCCTCAAGCACCTCCAGCGCAGCGGCCTGGTCGACCGCACTTCCTACCCGGAAGTTCCGCCCCGCGTCGAGTACGCGCTCACGCCCCTCGGTGCCTCCCTGCTCTTCGCCATCGACCCCCTGGCAGCCTGGTCCGCCGAGCGGCGCGCCGAGGTCCGTCGCCACCAGGACACGTACGACAAGAGCACCGCACCCGATGCCGTCCACGACGGGGTAGACAAGGGTGTGTCAACCCCGTGAGGCCGCCTGGCCGGCATCAGGTCATGTACCCGCCACGCGGCCCGGTTCATCCGGGGTCGGTGAGGCGGCACGCCCTTCATCGCGTCCGAGTCACTCGCTGTCTTCTTGGCGACGGCCGTTAGGGGGCCGGTTCGTAGGCGACGGTCGTGTCGGGGCAGTCCTCAGCGAGTCCGAGGAGTGCCTGGACCTCGGACTCGTCGACGGCCAGGTCGGCGCAGCTTGGTTCCGACCCACGTGGCGGCGTAGGTGCAGTCGTGTGAGCGTCCGACGGAAGCCACTCGGCCGGGTCCATGTCAGCCTTGCTCCTGGTTCGGAGCGCTCGTGCTGCAGGCGGCGCATTGCGGCGAGCCGGGTGAGGAAACGGACCATCACCTGCCGTAGTTCCGCGCGCTGCTGCGTCTGCCGGGCGTGCCGGTCGCGACGTGCGGTGGACCGGTCCTGCAGGAGGAAGCCCAGCACGATCCCCACGATCCCGATCGCCGCAGCGAGGGCGGAAGAGGCCAGCTCCATGGTCATGCCTCCTGAATCCGGGGCGAGTTGGGCGGCGGAACGGCGGACCCCCGGCGCGAGGGCCGGGGGTCCGAGCGGAACTACCAGGAGCCCGGGGCGTACTTCTCGATCAGTTCCGTCAGCCACTCGGGCGTGGCTTCTAGGTCGAAGGGGTTCGTGCTGTGCAGCGTGATGCTGGCCGCGTCCATGTCGACCACGCCGTTGCCCAGGACGCGGTAGCCGGAGACGGCAGCCTCCCAGGTGTGCTCCGGGGCTCCGGCATCGAGGCGGTCGTGATCCACGCGCTGTACGGGGCGATCGTCGTGAAGTGGTCGCTCAGGTGCGGCTGGTCCGCGAGGTGCAGGATCTCGGTGCGCTGCTGGGCGAGCCGCTCGACAGGCGCGGCCTCGGGCCGGATGCGGGCCGCGGTGGTGACGCGGGTGGCGAGCTCACAGAAGTAGCGGTCCTGTGCTTTGCCGCTCTTCGCGCGGGCCACCACCAGGTCGCCCAGGAACTGGCAGAAGTCCCAGAGGCTGAGGGTCTGCACGTACTCCAGGGCGGAGTCGGCGGCCTGCTCCAGGTAGATGAACCGGTGCCAGGCGCAGGTGGCGTTGTAGCCGGCCTCGGGGGTGAAGTCGCCGTCCAGCGGGGCCTGGTCCAGGACACGCTCGCGGGCGCGGCGGATGAGCTGGTCGGCACGGCGGTGCTGGTCGTGGCCGTGGTGGAAGCGGGGCATGTCGGGGTCAGCCCAAGTGCGTCCCGCAGCTGGTTCGCGAGGCCTCGGCAGCCTCCCGCTCGGCAGCGTGGGCCGCCTCGTTGATGTCGGCGGTCGTCTTCGCTGAGGTCTCGGTGATGCTCTGCATGGTCTCTCTCCACTGCAGGGGTAGGAGCAGTACCTGGCGTGGTGCGGGGCCCGGCCGCGAAGGGCCGGGCGGGTCAGTTGCGGAAGGTGGCGCCGAAGGTGGGCGTCGCGTCGACGTTGCGGTCGCGAGGGGCGTAGGCCTCCTTGCCGTCCTCATCGAACACGAGCCCGTGCCGCTGAAGGTGCGCCGCGAGGCCTACGCGGCGCACCTGCTCGGCACGCCGCTCGCTCTCGATGCGCAGCGGGGACAGCGTGGCGTCGCGCAGGCGCACGATCTGGGCGACGCCGTGCTCCAGGCGGCGGCAGCCCCGTTCGGCGAGCAGCCAGTCCAGCTGCACGTGGTCGTCGAACCATTCGGCGGCCATCACGCAGGCGCGGCGTCTCGCGCCGAAGTCGCCCCCGTACAATGGCGCCTGACGGATCGCCTTCCCAGTCTGTTGGCGGGATGGCGCCCTTTCGCCGACCGCCCCCGAATGCCTCACTGTCTGTAATGGGCAGTAGTCGAGGGGCGGGACAGGGGGCTCCATGTCGAGCGGAACCACGGGTGGCTACTGGCAGGGCAAAGCGCTGCCGAGTGTGTTCAAGCATGAACTGCTGCGCCGCTACTTTTTCACCTCCTGGAGCTCAGGCCAGGTCGAGGGCCACGTGACACGCGTCAAGCTCCTCAAGCGCATGGGATTTGGCCGGGCCAACCTCGAACTCCTCCGCAGACGCGTGATCCTCACGCTGACGGATTGACGGGGGAAGTGGCATCTGTACGACTCCCTGGGATGTGTCTTGGGCCCTAAGGTCGAAGCCATGGCTCTGCTTGACACCGTGGGCGCCGTAGTAGGAGTGGTGGCGCTTGGCCTGGGTGCGTGGCAGCTTCGTGTCGCGATCCTGGACCGGCGCGATACCCGCAATGGCCGGGCAGCTGATGATGATGGCGACCCGGCTACGGGAGTGGACGGGACTTTGCCGGTCACGGTGCCGTTGGGGCGTCTTCCTGTACAGGTTCTGGGCCGTGATGCCCTGCTGGCCGAGCTGAACGGCTCGCTGGGCGGCGCTTGGAGGAGGCGGCGTCCAGGAACGTGGGTGCTGGCTGGGCTGGGCGGGATCGGCAAGTCGACGGTCGCGCTGCGGCTGGCCGCCGAGGCTCGTCGCCGGGACCGGCCGGTGTGGTGGGTGAACGCGGCGGATCCGTTGTCCCTGCGCGGTGGGGTCCTGGAGGTTCTCCGGCAGCTGGGCGCGCCCGATGCCGTGGCGCGCGAGGTACGGGAGGGCACACCAACCGCTGCCGACCGATTCTGGACGTACCTCGACGGCACGGCCAAGCGGGCGCTGCTGATCTTCGACAACGCCGACGAGCCGGCCGTGCTGGCTGCCGATGGTGTGTCGCTCCCCAGTGACGGCACCGGCTGGATCCGGCCCGGCGGGGGCGTACTCATTGTGGTGACCACCCGCACCAGTGATCCCCGTACGTGGGGCTCATGGGCCCGGTTAAGGGTGTTGAAGGCTCTCGACGACGAGTCCGCGGCGCACGTGCTGCGCGGCCTGGCGCCCGCGGTCGAGGACCCCACCGGACGGGAGGCGATGGCTCTGGCCAAGCGGCTCGGCGCGCTGCCGCTCGCGCTGCACCTGGCCGGGACCTACCTGGCCTCGCCCTTCGCACGCTGGCACGGCTTCGCCGACTATCAGCGGGCACTGGACAGCGTCGCGGCACCGGAGGCGATCGCGGACCTGGACACTCTCCGTACGGGCTCACGGGCGGCGGTGTCCCGGACCTGGGAGCTCTCGCTGGACGCGCTCGCGGTCCAGGGGCTGGACCGAGCGCGGCGCCTGCTGTATCTGCTGTCCTGTCTCGCCCCCGCCACGCCGATTCCGGGGAGCCTCCTGCGGCTGGAAGCCGGCAACGACGCACGTAAGTTCACCTCAGCCCTGCGTGGCCTGGCCGATGTCGGTCTGATCGACGTCGCGGACGTTCCGGCTGCGGGACATCGCGATGTCGTCGTGCATCCCGTGGTGGCGGACATCTGCCGATCCCGAGTCCTTCGGACCCAGGCGGAGGGCGGAGGTACGGTCATGGCAGCCGCCGTACAGCTTCTGTCGGCAGCCGGCGGGGAACTCGACAGCGACCGCCCAGGTGACTGGTCGGCTTGGGAGCGGCTGCTCCCGCACGTGGCTGCTGCGGTGTCATGGATGGCCCCGCACCTCGAAACCGAGAACCTGATCGCGCTGCTGAAGGTCAGCCTGGAGGGATTCAGGTCACTGTGGGGGATCGGGAGGCCGACATCCCGCGACGCCGAGATTCTGGCCCGCGCCAACCTGGCGGCAGCCGAACGGCTCGGGGACGAACACCCTGATGCCCTCGCGGCCCGCCTCAATCTGGGAATCCATCTCGGCGCCGCAGGGGCGACCCACGAAGCCGCGGAGATCTTCCGCGCCGTTCTGGCCGGTCGGCGCAGGGTTCTCGGTGAGGACCACGTCGACACTCTGCTCACCCGGGACCATCTGATCGGCGAGATCATGGCGCAGGGCCGCTTCGCTGAGACCGAGCCGATGTACCGCGAGCTGATCGCCGACATGACCCGTGCCCTGGGCGCCGACCACCGGGAAACCCTCACGACCAGAGTGGACCTCGCCTGGTCCATCGGCATGCAGGGACGCCCGGTTGAGGCAGCCGAGATCTGCCGACATGTACTCGAACGCGACCGCCGGACAGTGGGCCACGAGGACCCAAGAACCCTGGACGCCTGGGACGACCTGACCCGATGGACCAACGAACAGGGCAATCACGCCGCCGCCGAGCAGATGTGCCGCGAACTCCTGGACATGGAACTTCGGGTCATGGGAACCGAGCATCAACTGACGCTGACCACCCAGATGAACCTGGCTAGGGCCATCGCCGGTCAGGGGCGGCTCAACGAAGCCG
This sequence comes from Streptomyces sp. NPDC127595, assembly GCF_042671685.1. Lineage (NCBI taxonomy): Bacteria > Bacillati > Actinomycetota > Actinomycetes > Kitasatosporales > Streptomycetaceae > Streptomyces > Streptomyces sp. NPDC127595. Next base: position 150,812 of record NZ_JBHXWK010000015.1, read on the forward strand.
AACACCTGCTACGCGAGGTACTGGCAGACATGGAACGGGTTCTCGGCGAAGCCCACTACCGATCAATCACCGCTCGACGCTACCTCGCCGACGCAGTGGCTGCCTGTGGGCAGACAGGGAAGGCCGCGCGAATCTATAGGCATGTACTGGACCTTCAGCAGCGTCGGCTGGGCCACGAGCACCCGGAAACGCTCGCCACGCGCCAACTGGTGGCAGAGACAGGGACTATGTGACTGGAGACTTCAATGGCTGGGGTTACGGCGGTTGGAAGTCGAGTCCGGTCTTGGCGATGAGCCCCTCGATGAGGTGGGGCCGGTACTGCATCCGTTTGAGCCGGGTTCTGACCAGCACGGTGAGCTGGTCGAGGCTGTGTTTGGTGAGGTTGGACAGCGATCGCGCGCGCCTGCGGGGCCCAGCCCACGGAACTGACCGGCACGCTTGACCAGTTGGCGGCAACAGGACGGCTGGGGTCATGGTAGGCCTGCCCGGACTCGGGAGATCTGCAGTGGACCCTCGCACGCGGCACGGGAATCCCCGTCGGCGGTCCCCGGCGGGAAGCGGTCCGAGGAAACGTGCAGGGCTAGGCCGGTGCCTCTGCACAAGCGACGCCGGCTACGACGGACCAGGCTCCGCGACATGCAGCCGTCACGCGTCCCCGCCCATGGCCTCGTTCACGACAATGAGGCTCTGGCACCGATCTTGGGGATCGGTCGCGGGCGGCGATCGCGGATCTTCTCAGAGGCCTACCGTCGTGAGTACAGGACCGCGTGCGCCTGAGGGCGCCGAGCCCGCCCGCGCTTGTCTGCTCTTTTGATCATCTGTTCAGGATGAGGACGGGGTCTGCCCTGAGCCGGACGTGAAGGTGACTGTCAGCCGGCAGTCCAGTGCCGAGGCAATGCGGTCCAGGAGTGCCAGGGTGGGCAGGTCCCGCCCGGATTCGATGCGTGAGATCGCGGCTTGCCCGGTCCCGGCGAGTTCGGCCAGGCGGGTCTGGGACATGCCTCGCTGCCGGCGCCAGGACCGCACCAGGCCGGCGGTGTCGTTCACCGTCCGGCGTCCGCGCTGTAGCGGGGCAGAGCAGTGGTGTCGATCTTCCAGCCGGCGACGGTGACGGTGTCTCCGAAGGTGTAGTGCTGCCTGTTGTCGTACGTGGGTTCGCCAGTGCGGCGTGTGGGCGCCCAGTGGTGGACAGCGGTCCCGTCCCGGGGTCGACGACCAGGTAGTGCGGCACTCCCAGTGCCGGATAGTCGCGCAGTTTGCTCTCGTAGTCGTTGCTCGGGCTGGACCGGGAGACGATCTCGATCACCAGGTGGCAGCGGCGCGGGTCGATGGCATCGCTCTCGGCTGTGGCCTCCTCCTCGTCGATCACGACGAGGTCGGGGACCCAAAGGATGCCCAGTACCGCATCCTCCATGTCGGTTTCGAGCATGAGGACCACGTCCGTACCCAGCTGACGCTCCAGCTGGGGACGCAGGCGGTGGGCAACGAGCTGATGCTGCTTCTTCGGGCCCAGCATCAGCAGCAGCTGGCCCCGGCTGATCTCCGGCCAGTCGACCAAACGGATCAGATCCACCCCGTCGCCCTCATCCACACGCCCTCCCGATACCCACAACGTTCCCGTTCATCATGCACGAGCCGCGAACTGGCCCCAGTCGGTATTACGTTGGGAGTTCTGAACGACGGCTGCTGCGACGGACCAGCTCCGGGGCAGGCACCGGCCATCGGCTGGATCGTGCCGTGTCCGGATCCCGGAGGTCGGGTACGACTTCGGCAACTGGCCAGGGTGGTGGGGGAGGCTGTCGGGCGGGCAGGGCGAGCCGGGGCAAGAGGGAGCGCAGCAGGGACAAGGCTGAGGAGTGGACGGCGACCGGCGCTGCCCGGGCGACGTGGCGTCTACGGGAGCAGACCGGGCGGTTACTGGCCGGGAACCCGTGGGTCCAGACGATGCTCGCCTCCAACATCAACAACGTCGTCAGCGAGCTGTCCGCCGTGCTGCTCCACAGCAATCTCACAGACATCGCGGACCGGCCCGAGGACACCGCGCGGGACGCGGCCTGGTCGATGACGCTGGGCAAACAGGGGCACCCCGCCGCCGTGGCCCCGGGCGGCCGGGGAAGCTGCCGGGTGGGAGATCCGGCAGATCGAGAAGTTGTTGCGGCAGGCCGACGTCCTCGTCGTCTCACCGGCCGCGCACGCCGCGGTCATGGCCGCGGCCGCCACTCTCGAGCTGGCCGACGTCAGCACCCTTCACCGCGACCAGGACATCCTCGTGCCCACCGCGCTGCTGGTGCTGCCGCTGGGCGGTGCTGCTGACGGCGCCCGGCCGTGGTCGCCCAGGTCAGGCCCGAGGACAAGGTGAGGGCGGCGACGGAACTGTCCCGCGAGGACGACGTAGCCGCCGCCATCGCCCCGGACATCCTGCGCCGCCCCGCAGTCGTCGCGAAGGTCACGCCGGCCGACAAGGTGAAGGTCGTCGAGGAGCTGACCAGGGACGAGAGCGTCGCGACCGAGGTGACGACGGGCCTGCTGCGCCGCCCGGACGTCGCGTTCAAGGCGATGGGCGACGACACCGCCCGCCACCAGGTCAACCGCGCCCAGGTCGAACGCGGCCAGCAGGCCCGCGAGGACTTCGAGCGCAACAGCCCCGTCGCCCCGGCGATCCGCGCGATCGACCGATCCGTGGAGTTCCTCGACCTGGTCACCGCCTGCCACGCGTTCGTCGCAGCGTCCGGCCGCGTCGTCCCGGGCCTGCGCGATCGCCAGCTCGGCGACGACGAACGCGTCATCATCCACGAGAACGTCGCCCGCGTCCGCGCCACCCTCGACTGGATCGAGACGGCCGTGGACACCGGGAAGGTCGACGTCGACGGCGAACTGGCCCGCCTCCTGCAAAGCGAGTAGGAGAGTGCCACGCGCCTCCGAGCGCAGATCGGCGGCGTCCCAGAGGCACGCCGACACCGTCCGGTTCGTACTCTTCGAAGCCCGGCCGGCTGGTCTGACCTTCGTCCAGCTCATCCGCTCCAGCGAGCTGACACCCAGCCAGGCCCGCGCAGGCCTGGCCTGCCTGCGCGACGTCATCGCCGAACGCAGCTGGCCTCCCCTGATCTGGACAAGGAAGGACGGCTACCGGTTCTGCACCGACACCGCCGAACTCCAGGCCTACGAGATCGCGATCGTGAGGGAGAAACTCACCGGATCCGCCGCTTCATCACCGCCGTCGTCGGCCCACACGCGGCCCTGCAACCGAAGGGACGGTGGATCAAGCACCTCAACACCCAACTCGGCTCGGTCGAGTCGACCCTCGACATCATCGCCGACTTCATCGACGTCTGACCTGGTTGGGGCCGGCCGCGAAGCGGCCGGCCCCCACCCCCGTTCCCGGAGGGGAGGTTCCCGTTGCCGGGGCACCGCTGGGACCCGGCGGACCCCTTCGACGCCGACTGGGCGCGCATGCAGCCCCGGCGTCCCGGTGCGGC
>NZ_JBHXWK010000015.1:154297-196542 GCF_042671685.1 Streptomyces sp. NPDC127595
CCCCGGTTTATTTCTCTCGTGGTCCGGGGGGGGGGGCCCCCCCCCCCGGCCCGGCCCCCAACCCCCTTTCCCCGAGGGGAGGTTCACGTTGCCGCGGCACCGCTGCTACCCGTCGGACACCTTCGACGACGAATGGGCGCTCATCCAGCCCCTGCTTCCCGTTCCGGCCTGCGAGACTCCCAAGGGGGGACGCCCCGAGGCACATCCGAGGCGCGAGATCGTCGACGCGATCCGCTACGTCGTCGACACCGGCTGCAAGTGGAGGGCTCTGCCCACCGACTTCCCGCCCTGGCGGACCTGTTACGGCTTCATGGCCCGCTGGGCCGCGGCAGGCATCGTCGGACAGATCCGTGATCAGCTCCGCAAGCGCATCCGCCGCGAGATGGGCCGGGCGCCCGGCGCGGTCGCCACCGTCATCGCCTCCCAGTCCGTCAAGGCCGCGGAGACCGTCGGCAAGGACAGCCGGGGTTACAACAGCGCGAAAAAGATCAACGGCCGCAAGCGCCACCTGGTCGTGGACACCAAGGGCCTGCCGTTGTTCGTGATGGTCACCCCGGCCGATATGACCGACCGCGACGCGGCCAAGGAAGTTCTGTTCCGGCTGCGGCTGATGCACCCCGAGATCACGATCGCCTGGGCCGATTCCGCCTATGCGGGCAAGCTCGTGACCTGGGCGAAGGACCGCCTTGGTCTCACCCTCAAGACCGTCAGCCGCCCGAAGGACGCTGGATCATGCACGCCCGCCGTCATGCCCGGGACTACGAACGGCTCATCCAGCACTCTGAATCACTGATCACCTGGGCCGCGATCAGCATCATGACCAGGCGCATCACCCGCCGGACCTCTCGCCGCAGCGGCCAGCCGGCTCCCAGAGAAGCAGCACGGGACTGATCGTTCTCGACGACAGCGTCATCTCCTTGGCCCGAACCGACCCGAACGGCGACACCTGCACCGGTCCTCCCACCGAAGAGACCTCTACGCGGGCTCAACCCAGACCTCGAAGTCAATTCCGCCGATCTCCAGCTGAAACCCGATGTCGCCCCGGGGCGCTTGAAGCACGGTGACATGGCTGATGGGCCCTTGAGGGCGATCGGAATTCGCTTGTGGTGATCCGATGGGGCGTCCTACGGTCGCCTCCGATGAACGAGACGCCCGAGGTTTTGCCGTTGCCGGACCGGAAACCAGCCGACGCCGCAGTGGCGGGCAGGTTGGTCGCTGCGCAGTTCCCGCAGTGGTCCGACCTTGAGGTTCGGCCGGTCAATGCTCAGGGTTGGGACAACTGCACCTTTCGCCTCGGTGACGAGATGCTGGTGCGGCTGCCGACTGCCGGGGAGTACGCGCTGGCGGTGGAGAAGGAACACCGGTGGCTGCCGGTGCTCGCACCCGCGTTGCCGTGGAAGGTCCCGGTTCCGTTGGCCAGAGGCGTGCCCGATGAGGGCTTTCCGCACGACTGGTCGGTCTATCGGTGGATCGGTGGCGAGCCTGCGGCCCGTGCCGTCGTCGAGGACACGACGGCGTTCGCCATCGACCTTGCGGAGTTCCTCGTGTCTCTGCAGCGGATCGACCCGACAGACGGACCGGGCCCGGGACTGCACAATTGGTTCCGAGGCGGACCACTGACGACCTATGACGGGTGGGCCCGGGCAGCCCTGGAGACATTGGACGGCCTGATCCGGACCGAGACCGCCGAGGAGATCTGGGAACGGGCGTTGCGAGCCTCGTGGGACGGCCGGCCGGTCTGGTTCCACGGTGACATGGCCTCGGGGAACCTTCTGGTGAAGGACGGTGCGCTCGCGGCCGTCATCGACTTCGGCACCTGCGGAGTCGGAGATCCGGCCTGCGATCTGTCGATCGCCTGGACGATGCTGACAGGCAAGAGCCGGGCCGCGTTCCGCGATCGGCTAGGGGTCGACGAGGCGACCTGGGAGCGTGGACAAGGCTGGGCGCTCTGGAACGCCCTGGTCGTCTGCGCCGGAGCGGTTCGCGACGGCGACGGACTGCCGACGGATGCATCGTTCGTTCTTGAGGAGATCCTCGCTGTCCCATTGCATTCGAGTTGACGGGTGGCAGGTCTTTGATCTGCGGGGCTGCCAGATAGTTTGAGAATGTTGTCCGGCACGGTTCTCAGGGGAGTTGGCCTTCGCGGAAGCAGGATTCTCGCGGCTGGCAGAGGTACTGGTGGGGGGCGAGCGAGGTGGAGGTCAACGACAGATGGCGGCGTAGCTCGGCCGTGCTTCCCCGGCGAGCTGCGGGCTCTCGTCGGCGGGCCGGCGACGTGATTCGGATGGGGGAACGGAAGCGTGGGCGAGGCGGATTTCGACAGTCGGCTGAGGTCGGCGGTTCGGGCGGGGGACGCCGAGGCGGTGCGGGATCTGTTGGACAGGGGCGCGGATCCGGACGCGGTGGACGCGGGCGGGCTGCCGGTGCTGTGCGTGGCGGTGGCGGCTTACGACGAGCCGGTGGCCGAGGCGTTGGTGGAGGGCGGTGCGGATCCTGACCGGGTGCTGCCGGACGGGACCACGCCGCTGTGGCGCGCCATCGACGGTGGCTCCCCGGCGGTCTTCTCGGCGGTGCTGGGCAAGGAGCCCCGGCTGCGACTTCCGGGGGCCGCCCGTGAACGGCTTCTCGTCTTGGCCCGGAGCTGGTACGAGACGGGCGTGGCCGAGGAACTGCGGCGCAGGACGGGCGCGCCGGGTACGGCCGCGACGGTCCGAGTTCAGGACGGCGAGTACGACTGGGTCGATCAGGTCTCGCTCGGCGGCCTCGTCGTGCGGGCTGGGCACGGCGCCATCCTGACCTCGCTGGAGTGGGCCTTCCGCGTTCTGACCCCCGTCGACGAGCTGATCGCCCGCGCTGTTGAGCAACCGGGTGAGGAGAATGTGGACTGGTCCACAGTCTGCTGGATCCTCACCCAGCGCCGCAGCTTCGAGACCTGGTCGGCCGTGGTGGCCCATCGTCACCACCCGGACCGGTCACATCGCCGGTTCGTGGTGGATTTCCTGCGGATGCGTGGGTTCCTCGGTACCAGCTCTCACTACGAGAAGAACGAGAGCGAACTCCTGGCCGCGTGGGCCGCCGAGGAAACGGACGTTGAGATGCTCGCGAAGGTGCTCGACGTCTTCACCAACCGCGACCATCCGGGCCAGGAGGCCATCGGCCTTCGCTACGCCAGCCATCCCGACCCTCGTGTACGCCGGGAAGTGCCCTGCGCTCTCTCCATTGATTGCGTTCCCCGCACCCCGGCGGCCAGAGCCGCTCTGCTCACCCTCATGCGCGACCCGGACGCCGAGGTGCGGCTCAGGGCGTGCACGGTGAGCATGCGGGACGACGACGACCTCCTCCTCCCGGAGATCACCCAGGCGTTGCTCCTACTGACCGAGGACCCGGATGCCGACCTACGGGGTGCGGCCGCGGCGGCCTTGGCCAGCTCCCGGCACCGTACGCCCGCCGTCGCCGACGCCTTGGCAGCGCTGCTCGACGAGGACAACCAACTCCTGCGTCTGGAGGCCGCCTACGGCCTCGCCCTGCGCGACGACCCGCGCACCGCCGAGGCGATCGAGCGGGTGGGACCTCTCGGTGACGGCTTCGAGCACGACCATCGGGCCGAAGAACTCTGGCGGTGGAGATGGCGGAAGGAGAACTCGGCTGCCGGGTGACGACCGGTCAGCGCGAACACCGGCCTTGACCACGGGACAGCAGCGGGGAACGTCGCTGTCTACGCCCGTTGCCGTGCGGATCAACGAAACGGTCGAAACAGGGCTCAAACGCCGCGACCGAAGCGTGATCCAATGCGAACCGGCCACCGCGAACGGGAAACACAGGGAATCTGCCAACTGGGATGCGACAGGACACTCGCCACCCGTTAGCGGCTGGACCGAACGACAAGTTGATGACAAGTCACTTGGACAACGACATCTCTATTCGGAACCTACAAGCAGTTCCACGATCAGGTCCCGGACGCCTTCACAACTCGGTTCCGTCGTCGGCGCGATCCCCAGGTCTGCGGCATCCATCCCTGCCTCCAAGGTCGTCTCCTAGCCCGTTCAACGACGGCCGGTCGCATGAGGTTGGGGCCTGTTCGATTTCTGAGATGGTCAGACGCTCACCGAGGCTTAGAAACAGGTACTGAGCTTGACTCTGTCGGGGATCTTGGAGTTGTCGAGGTCAGGTGCCCAGGGTGCGCCAGGATTTTGGCCTGGAGATCCCGCACCGGTCGAGGTAGCTCTGGAAGGCGCTCGGTCGTCGGGAAGGGGGTGCCTTCTCGGTTGGTGGGAGACCGCTGAGGCGCTCGATGTTGATGGCGATGGCCGTCAGGACGTGCTGGACGTGGGCTTTGCTCTGTCCTCGGTAGCGACAGCGGCGCATGCCGTGTCCGTGGGCGAACTCGTTGACCGTGCCCTCCACTCCGGAGCGGACCGCATAGCGGGCCTTCCACTCGGGCGTCTGCTGCTCGGCACGGACGCGGAGTTGCAGGTCGCGGAGCTCGCGCGGGGGAAAGCCCACGGTGCGGGCGTTGTCGGCGGTGCTGGTGCACTGGGTGCGGGCAGGGCAGGGACGGCACTGGCTCTTGGTGAACCGTGCCACGATCAGCGGGGCAGCGGTAGGCGAGGATGTCGGGTAGGGGCCGTGCCAGCCCGCGCTGACCTGGCCCTGGGGACAGGTGACCTGCCGAAGGTCGAAGTCGATGTGGAAGTCGTCCCGGGCGAAGCCCTCGCCTCGGCGGTGCTGGTGCGTGGGGTTGCTCTTCAGCGGCCCGGAGACGGTGACCTGGTGTTCACGGGCGGCTTGTTCCAGGTGGGGCAGGGAGGTGTAGCCGGCGTCGACCAAGTGCTCGGCGGGCAGCAGCCCGCGGCAGGCCAGGCGGGTGTGGATGCCGGGCAGGACCTGGCTGTCGTGGGTGGTGGCCGCGGTGGTGGCCACGTCGGTGATCACGTTGGGGCCGTCGGACGCGCAGGTCTCGGTCAGATGGGCGGCGAACCCCTTCCAGCTGATGATGTGTCCGTGCCGTGCATAGCGGGCCGAGGTGTCGTAGGGCGAGACGATCGCCCGGGATGAGGGCGGTAGCCCGGGCCCGCCTTCCTTCTCGGCGGTGCGCCAGCGCAGGCGTCCTGCGGCGTCACGGTGGTAGTTCTGCACCATGATCTGGCGCAGGGCCTGGACGCGGGGACCAGACGTGCGGTGCGCTCCGTGCCGGTAGAGATGTTCCAGGAGCCGGACGCCGTCGTCTCCGGCGGAAAGAATCCTGGTCATGGGCTTGGTGGGGTTCTTGCCCAGGCGGACCGGCCGGCCGTAGCGGCGCCCCCAGTCCTCGTCGATGAGCCCGTCGAGCAGGTGAGGGGAGGTGCCGGCGACTTCTTCGAGTGCGGCGCGGACCGCCTCGGTGATCAGCTCCAGGCGGGTCAGGTCACGCACCGCGGTCAGGACGTGGGTGGAGTCGGTGCGCTGCGTGGTGCGCTCGCGCACCAGTCCGGCCTCCTTGAGGCGGGCCAGTGCGAGGTCGAGGAGGCGGTCGGCACGGCCGTCCTCGGTGAGACGGTCGCGGAAGTCGGCCAGCACGCTGTGGTGGAAGCCGGGATCATCCAGTTCCATGGCCATGGCGTACTTGAAGTCGATGCGGCAGCGGACCGCCTCGGCGGCCTGCCGGTCCGACAGGCCGAGCAGGAACTGCAGTACGCAGACGGTGGCCAGCTGAGCAGGCGAAAGCCCTGGACGTCCGTCCCTGGGGTACCAGTCGGCGAAGTCCTCGTCGCGCCACAGCCCGTCCAGCCGGTCACGCACCCATATCGCCGTCGTGCCACCCGGGTTGCTCGCCCGGGCGATCTGCGCGGTCAGAGGCGGAACGTGCTCACCGGAACGGGGGCGCAGGGACAACGGGTACCTCGACAGCTTCAACGGACGGCGGAACTACCCGAGCATGCCCGTCGACCATGCTGCCGCACCGGGAAACTCCAAGATCCCCGACAGAGTCAAGCTGAGGGGCTCTACGACAAGCTGGATCTGCGCCCTGACCCGGACTGTGCTGCAGCTCCCGGACCGGACAGGGCCGAGGGTGATCTCCTGGACATCCTTGGCGGCTCTCGGCTGGACCGCTGGTCCCTGGACAACGGCGAACAAGACCGGAAGGACCTTGCCCGCTGCCGGGAGTTCTTCGAGACGCTCTGGCAGGGAGCCCGCGAACTGACGCCGACGCCGCCGCCCCCAAGTCGGCCAGACGTCTCCTGAATCGCTACCTACGGCTGCCGCGGCGGCCGCCGACCCGAGGCTCGACTCGCCGCTGAGACTGGCGTGGTCGGGGGTGCGCCTTCTCCTGCTCCATCTGGCAGCCACTCCCTCTGGTACGCCGACGCGCAGACAAAGGACCAGTACCAGTGGTTCGAGACCGCCTTCTGGCGCATCGGGCGGCGTGCCGACAGGGGAACCCTGAACCCCTACGCGCTCGACCCGGCGAAGAATCACGCGCCGCCGTCAGTCCGACCTTGGGCATGGTCCAGGTGACCTGGCCCTTCACTCCCCTCGTCCTCGGGGACCTGGACGAGTTCATCGAACGATGGGTCACCTGGCTCGCCTCCTCGAGGCCGACAGGCGCCTGACCGCACCGCTCACGGGCACCGCCCAGTGCGTCCAGAACTGCGCCCGCCTCGTACGGGCCCTCTACCGGCGGCTGGACCGCCTCACCGACCCCCTCACGGCCAACTACATAGCCCCAGGGCCGGTCTGTGCCTGTGTGCCTCGTCGTCGCCTCGGCCCGGCGGTCCGAGGGCCACCTTCCGCCGCCACTCCGAGCTGATCAAGGCCACCAACCCGCAGTGGTCCTCGCTCCTGGTCCGCCCGGACAACACTGCCGGCCGCGGCCTGTACGACCGCTTCGGTACACGTACGCGGGCTCGTGGCGAGAGCCGGCAGCGTGCCATCTCATCCTGAGCCGAAGGTGCACTTGTACGGGACGTGCAGGTGGGAGAAAGGGCCGATGAGTTTCCAGCGCTCCCGCGTGACCGATGATGTCGATCGCGCCGCAGCCGAGGAAGGAGCGTCCCGTGCCCATCGCCCCGCTGCTCTGACCAGGCGTGATGGACACAGAAGGTGATGATTCGGAGACTCGGGGAAGAAGGTGCGGCAACCGATAGGAGGTTGCCGTGGAGAGTGGAGATCTGGAACTGGGGGAGTTGCTGACCGCTGCGGAGGCGGCTTCGCCCGGTGAGTCCGTCGACGTGGTGGCGCACGATCTGCAGAAGCGGTTCGGTGCCGAGCGCGTGTCCTTCCTCTTCGTGGACCTCATCGGCCAGCGGCTGGTACGGCTCGCCGCGGCCGGCGGTGAGGGCGCCGACCATGCCGAACCGGTCGACCTGCACGGCAGCGTCTACGACAGCGTTCTGCAGAGCCAGCGCCAGCATGTTGAACCGGACAGCCAGGGCGACCGGCGCGTCATCACGCCGGTCACGAACCGCGGCGACTGCATCGGCCTCCTGGAGGTGACCTTGCAGTGCGCCGACGACCCCGTGCTGCGACAGGTCCGCGACGCGGCACACGCGCTGGCTTACATCATCGTCACGGACCGCCGCTTCACCGATCTGTACCATCTGGGACGGCGGACCACCGAGACGAGCCTGGCCGCGGAGATCCAACACCAGCTGCTTCCCTCGGCCCCCTGCTGCGAGGCGCCCCAGTTCACCCTCGCCGCCGGGCTGGTCCCGGCCGACGACATCGGCGGCGACACCTACGACTACACCCTTGACCGCGACACACTGCATCTGTCCATCACGGACGCGATGGGCCACGACACCAACTCCGCGCTGCTGGCCACCCTGTTGGTCGGCGCACTGCGCCAGGCCCGCCGCAGTGGCTGTGACGCTCTCAAGCAAGCCCGCCATGCCCACCAGGCCCTGATGAGCCACGGCCGCGGCCTGGCCACCGGCCAGCTGTTGTGCGTCGACCTCGAAACAGGTCGGTGTGAACTGGTCAACGCCGGACACCCCCGGCCGCTGCGGCTGCGCGAGGGCATCGTCGAAGAGGTCGAACTCGCCGTCAACCTGCCGTTCGGTGTGGCGGCGCCCACCTCCTACCGCCTCCAGGAACTGCAACTGCGTCCCGAAGACCGCCTGATCCTGCTTACCGACGGAATGCAGGAGCGTGGTGCCGCGGACCTCGACCTGGCCTCGATCATTCACGACACCCGCGCGCTGCACCCGCGAGAAGCCGTCCGAAGGCTGACCGCCGCGGTGCTCGACGCCTGCCATGGCGACCTCCGCGACGACGCCACCGTTCTCGTACTGGATTGGCACGGCAACCGCCACCCCTCGCCGGAAACCAGCACGCCTTCGGCACCCGCGGCCGGGCCTGGCTCGAACATCAGACGCCGCCGGCCGACGAGCGGCAGACTGTGAGCGCCCTGTTGCGCCAGCTCGACTTCTACGGTGCCGAACTCGCCGCGGTGGAACGGCGGCTGGCCGCCGAGTCATTGGACGACCCGGTCGTGCGGCGCCTGATGACCCTCCCCGGGGTGGACGCGATGACCGCGGTCACCGTGCTGGCTGCGGTCGGGGACTTCCACCGCTTCGGCAGCGCGGACAAGCTCGTGTCCTACCTCGGCCTGAACCCGCGGGTGCGCCAGTCCGGCGGGACACCCGCCCACCACGGCCGGATCACGAAGGCCGGCTGTGTTAAGGCCCGCGGGATGCTGGTGCAGGCCGCGTTCGCCGCGTTGCGCTCCCCGGGCCCGCTGCGGGCCCTGCACCAGCGGATCGCGGCCCGGCGCGGGATGCAGATCGCGATCGTCGCGGTCGCCCGGAAGATCGCCGTCATCGCCTGGCACCTGGTCGCCAAGGACCAGGACTACGCCTTCGCCCGCCCAAGCCGGGTCGCCTTCAAATGCCGCAAGCTTGAGCTGACCGCGGGGCGCCGAACGCCGGATCGCCCGCCGAGGGGCGGGCTACGACAACAACAAGCAACTGCGCCGCCACGAACGCGAGATCGCCGAACAGGCCGAACGCGCCTACGCTCTGCTGGCCGCCCAGTGGCAGCCCACGCGCCCGATCGGCAGGTCCCCTCTGCCCGCCATCCCCGGCGCCGACCCGTGACCTGGCCTCCGTGACGATTACATCCGTGGAACGCAGGTGGATCCAGTGCTCGGCGGGGAAGGCGTGGAACGCCAGCAGCCGCTCCTGGTCGTCGGTGATCTTCTTGACCGCCTTGGGAGGCGCCGCAGCATCCTGATCCATTCGTCCGGCAGCCAGGTGCCCGGCAGGAAGCCAGCGGCCAGCAACTTGGCCAGGATGCGGGCGTCGACCTTGTCGGTCTTGACCTTCGCCTCGGCGATCGCCCGGGTCTTGACCGGATTGGAGATCACCACCCGGGCCACGTGCGGCTCCAACAGCACCGCCACCGCGCTCGCGTTGCCGGTGGCCTCCAGCGCCTCCTGGTCGTCTGGACGCAGCCCGGCGGCGAACTCCCGCAGCGACTGCGGTCGGCAATCCACCTGGCCCCAGTCCGTGACCAGCCTGTCCTCGACCACTGCGACCTGCGCGAAGTCACGGTGGATGTCCAAACCGATGAACCGCCCCACCGCCCGCCTCCCTGTGCCGACGCAAACCCGATGCGGGGATCAGCTGGGCGAATCGACGCCTACGGAATCGCGCTCACGACGCATCCAGGCAAGTCGCAGGGGCGGCCATCTACTAAGAGCACCTGCCGCAGGAACTGGGCTTCGGCTCGGGCATGACCTGCTGGCGCCGACTGGCTGAGTGGACCGAGGCCGAAGTGTGGCCGCGACTGCACGAGGCCCTCCTCGCCAAGCTCCGCGGCGCGAATGCTCTGGACTTCTCCCGGGCAGCGGTCGACGGTTCCCATATCCGGGCGTTAAAGGGGGCTCCAAGACCGGACGAAGCCCCGTCGACCGGGGCAGGACGGGCAGCAAGCATCACCTGATCACCGACGCCACCGGCATCCCCCTCGCCGCCACGTTGACCGGCGGCAACCGCAACGACGTCACCCAGCTGATCCCACTCCTCCAGGCCGTGCCGTCCGTGCGGGGCAAGCGCGGCCGGCCGCGGCGCCGCCCGGACGTACTACTGGCCGACCGCGGCTACGACCACGACAAGTACCGCCGTCTCGTCTGGGGCCTCGGCGTAAAGCCGTTGATCGCCCGCCGCGGTACCGAGCATGGCTCCGGCCTGGGCACTCAACGCGGGGTCGTGGAGCGCATGTTCGCCCACCTGCACTGGTTCCGCCGCCTGCGGATCCGCTGGGAGATACGCGACGACATCCACGAAGCCTTCCTCACCCTCGGATGCGCACTCCTCTGCCGGCGGCGCCTGGCCGCAGTTCAGCGCCGCCACTCATAGGCACCCGGTGAAGACTCCAGCACTTCGCTCGGCCACTCCTGCAGCACCTGCCCGAGTAGCTCCCGCTGTTCGTCGATCCAGCCCTCTTCAAGACTCAGGGGAAGAAACACGGAGACGCACGAACTGCCCAGATCTTCTACAAGGACAGCGACAGCCTCATGCTCCTCGTTGTACGGCTGGATCTTGATCTCGGGGCTGTGGTCGTCGTCCCTCCAGCAGATGTCCTGACCGGCAGCAAGCAGGTCCAGAGCACGGGACCACTTCTCCAGGTCGGAAGGGAACAGGGACATGGCCATCCGCCCGCCGACGAAACTGCTGGTCACAATGACCTCTGCGTCGAGCTGGTCGTGAAGATGCAGCACGCCCGGCGACCTACGCCCCAGCACACGCACCCGGAAGCTGTTATCGCCATCCGAGAGGCTGATCAGTTCCACCCTGCGCCCTCTGTCCTGTCCGCTCACATCTGTCAGAGCTCAGGGTCTCCGAACCAGATCAACGGGCACAAGCAGGTTGTCCCCGCCTCATTCCGTTAGGAGTTCTAGGCCAGCAGCTCGCCGGGGGTGTTCCCGGCGTGGACGAGCAGCTGGTTCACGTGCGGGACGACGGTCGCGTCCTCAAGGATGTTTTCCAGGTCGTGCTGCTGGAAGTTGGAGACGCCGATGGCCCGGATCTTCCCGGCCTGGTGGGCCTCCTCCAGCGCGCGCCACGCGGCGCGGTTGCCCTGGGCGTAGTCGCCGCCGCGGAAATCGTCCCACGGCTGCGGGCTGTGGATCAGCATCAGGTCGACGTGGTCCAGGCCCAGTTTCTCCAAGGAGCCGTCGATCGCGGCCACCGCTTGGTCGTAGTCCTTGATCTCCGCGGCGAGCTTGGTCGAGACGAACAGCTCCTCGCGCGGCACGCCGGAGGTGCGTACGCCCTCGCCGACGCCGCGCTCGTTGCCGTAGGCCTGGGCGGTGTCGATATTGCGGTAGCCGATCTGCACGGCCGCGCGGACCGCGTCGGCCGCCTTGTCGTCGTTGATGAACCAGGTGCCGAGCCCTAGCCTGGGGATCTCGACGCCGTTCGACAGCGTGTAGGTCTCGTCCAGGACGGTCATGCGTTCGCTCCGTTCTTGGGCAGCTTGCCGTACACCTCGTCGGTGACGGGCTCCAGCCATTCGTTGCTGACACCTTCACCCGGGGTGATGAAGGCGAGGTGGGAGAACCACGCGTCGGCCTTCGCGCCGTGCCAGTGCTTCGTGCCTGCGGGGACGCGGATCACGGTGCCCGGCTCCATGCTGATGGGGTCCTCGCCCTCGGCCTGGTACCAGCCGCTGCCCGCCGTGCACAGCAGGATCTGGTCACCGCCGCCGTTCGTGCCGTGGTGGATGTGCCAGTTGTTGCGGCAGCTCGGCTCGAAGGAGACGTTCATGACGGGAACGCTGCCCGAGGTGAGCGGAGCCAGATAGCTCTGGCCGATGAAGTACTGCGCGAAGGCGTCGTTCTTCTCGCCGAGCGGGAAGACCTGGTCGAATCCGTTGCCAGCCATCTTGTTCCTCTTCCTTGGTGCTGCTCGCGCCGGGGGATCAGGCGGAGCGCTCGTCCGTGATCTTCTTCAGCAGGGTGATCGCCGTCATGGCGTTGGGCCATCCGGCGTAGAACGCCAGGTGCGTGATCGCCTCGGACAGCTCCTGGACCGTGAGCCCTTTGTCCAGCGCCACACCCAGGTGGTACGGCAGCTGCTCGCTGCGGTAGAGAGCGGCCAGCACACTGACCGTGACCAGGCTGCGGTCCCGCGGGGAGAGCCCGGGGCGCTCCCACACGTCCTGGAACAGAACCTCGTTGGTGACCTCGACCAGCTTCGGCGCGATACCGGCCAGCTCCTGCGGTGCGGACTGCTTCACCATGAGGTGACTCCTTGTGATGGCGGGGACGCGAAGATGCGGCATTGCCACTGTCGGCCACCCGGGACCGGAGAGCACCCCGCACGAGGGAGCTACGGTCGAGCAGGGGCCGCATCTGCTGACACCATCGAGGAAACCGCAGATCACGAGGGTCAGGGAGGGCCTGGCTTCACAGGTACTGACAGGCCCCCCACGCATGCCCCGTCCGGCTTAGCCTGGAATGCGTGAGCACCGAGAGCGACATCCGCGAATTCCTGGCATCGCGCCGCGCCAAGATCACCCCGCAGCAGGCCGGCCTGCCCGCCTACGGCGGCAACCGGCGTGTGCCGGGCCTGCGCCGCGAGGAAGTCGCCCTGCTCGCCGGCGTCAGCATCGACTACTACGTCCGCCTGGAGCGCGGTCATATCGCCGGAGCCTCCGAGGAAGTCCTCGACTCTGTTGCTGGCGCCCTCCAGTTGGACGACGCCGAACGCGCCCACCTCTACGACCTGGCCCGCGCTGCCGCCAAACGCCCCGCCCGCCGCCCCAAGCGCGTCCGCGGCCCGCTCCCGGACAGCGTCCTGCGCGTCCTGGACTCCATGGCCGATGCCCCGGCCTTCATCCGCAACGGCCGCCTCGACATTCTCGCCGCCAACCCCCTGGGCCGCGCCCTGTACGCGCCCCTGTACGACAACGACGCCCGGCGGCCGCCCAACATCGCCCGCTTCCAGTTCCTCGATCCCCGCGGCCGGGACTTCTTTCCCGACTGGGACCAGTCCGTGAACACCACCGTCTCCCTGCTGCGCACCGAAGCTGGACGCGCTCCGCATGACAACGACCTGACCGGGCTCGTCGGCGAGCTCGTCACCCGCAGCGAGGACTTCCGCATTGCCTGGGCCAAGCACAACGTGCGCCTGCACCACACCGGCCGCAAATCCTTCCACCACCCCGCCGTCGGCGACCTCACCCCCGACTTCGACGCCATGGAACTGCCAGCCCAGCCCGGCCTGACCCTTACCGCCTACACCGCCGCACCCGGCACCCCCGAGTACGACGCCCTGCAACTCCTCGCTACCTGGGCGGCCACTGAGAAACCCGCGCCCACCAGCAGGCCCAGCACCGCCGATCAACAGAACCGCTGAGCACCGCGTCCTGAACACAAGCGGGGCAATACACCGCCGCCTGTGACAGTTACCGCGGCCAAGTGACAGCTATCTCGACCACAGTCCGGCATTCGACCTGAGGCCTCGCATCGCATGGCACCAAATAGGTACCATCGGGGTATGCCATCGCTGAATGTGTCCTTCACCGACGAGGAACTCGAGGGCGTGCGCGCGGCCGCGGCGGCCGACGGCAAGAGCCTCAAGCAGTACCTGCACGACCTGGGCGTCCGTGAGATGCAGCGCAAGCAGTTCGTCGCCGGCGCCACCGGGTGGGCCGACAAGCTGCGCGGCGAGTTCGACGACGCGTTCCCCGACGAGGTGCCGCCCTCCGAGCGGGACGGGGCCGCAGCCGCCTGATGCACTTCCACATCGACGTTGCCTGGCTGCTCGATGTCCAGGAGGCTGCCCTGGCCCGGGAGGACATGTCGGTCTCGGACTACTCCGCGCTGGTGGCCGCTGTCGCCCGCCACAAGACCAGAATGCCGACCCTCGCGGCATCCGACCCGGATGCTGCGTGGCGTGCGGCCGCGCTGATGCACACGATCGTGCGTCTGGAGCCGCTCCCGCACCGCAACAGCCTGTTCGCCGCGTTCATCGCCGCCCAGTACATGGACCAGTGCGGCGAAGGCATCGACCCGCCCTACGGCGCCCTGTCCGACCTCGTCCGCAAGATCCGCGACACCCGCCTCGGCGTCCTTGCCGTTGCCGACCAGCTGCGCTCCTGGAAAGTCTGATCCGACCCCGGGCGGCAAGCTGCATAAGAGGCTGATTCTGATCCTGGGCGCTGGTAACGGCCTGGGTGACGGTTCGTTGGACCGGTATGGGGACGGACATCAGGCAGGTGAAGGTGAAGCCGACGCGGCGTGCGGTCGGTGCGATCCCGGCCTGGGGTTTATGAGAAACCCAGGACCCGTCACCACAGAGAGAGTGGCACGTAGCCATAGCGGGCGACGGGCGACGGGATCGAGCAGGGCCGACTGGAGGTCGGTGCCCGCTCAGTCTGACGTGTGGTTCAAAAGGCTGAGGCCTAGCTGGCTTGGGCTGTGCAGCCGTGTGTTGCGGTGCCTGATGGTGGTGATGAGCCCAGCGGGCCTTGGCCCAAGTCCGGGTAGTTAGCGTTTCCGCAGGTCACGCAAGGAAGTTGCGGGATTCTCGAGGCAGAGCAACGGAGCTCGTTGGTACAGGCAGTCGACCAAGACAGCTTGTCCCGAAGGAGCTCCGTTGCCCGGTCATTGTGTCCTGCCGTCTGCGCTGACGACTATCACCCGTACGGTCACTGTGGCCGCTGGCCGGTTCGCACCCGGGCATCTGGGTGAGTTGACTGCCGTCGTGCCCTTCGAGCTCGTGGACACGGTCCTTGCGGAGACGAGGGCGGTACAGCGACGGCTGCGTGACCTGGGGCCTTGGCCCGGAATCTTGGACACGGGCTATGCGGCTGGGGTCAGGGTAGTTGATGTTGAGTTGAGCGCTGTCTCGTAGGCGATGGGGTCTGCCGCATGATCGGGTGACATCTGAACTGGCTTGCCCTGTGGGGTGGGTGGGAAGGATGTCGCTGTGCCCAAGCCTTATCCGGAAGAGTTCCGCAAGGACGTCGTGCGGGACGCGAGGAACCGCGGCCCTGGAGTGTCTCCCGCTTGCAGGTGGCGTTGAAGGACTCGGCGAGTGCGTTGTCCGCCGAGCTGCCGATGGCGCTCATGCTCTGCATCACGCCCGCCCGGCGACAGACGTCGGCGAACGCCCTGCTCGTGTATTGGGCGCCGTGGTCGGTGTGCATCACCGCGCCGGCCAGGCTGCCGCGGCACCGTTCCGCGGCGGCCAGGGCGTTGGTGACCAGTTCGGCGCGCATGTGGTCGGCGATCGCCCAGCCGGCCAGACGCCGGGAGGCGAGGTCGATGACCGTGGCCAGATACAGGAACTTCCCGCCGGTCAGCGGGAGGTAGGTGATGTCCCCGACGTACTTCGTATTCACCTCCGCGGCGGTGAAGTCGCGGCCGATGAGGTCTGCTGCCTTCGCGGCGGTCGGATCCGTGATGGTGGTGCGGTGCTTCCTGCGCAGCCGCAGTCCGGCGAGTCCGATGGTCTGCATGAGGCGGGCGACACGTTTGTGGTTGATCCGCTCGCCGTTCTCGCGGAGCTCGGCGGTGATCCTCGGGACGCCATAGGTGCCGTCCGAGCTGTGGTGGATGGTGCGTATCCGCGCGGCGAGCTTCGCGTCGGCTGCCTGGCGGGCCGCCCTCGCGGCCGAGGTGTCGCGCCAGTAATAGAAGCTCGAGCGGGCGATGTTGAGGATGGTGCACAGCCGCTTCACGCCGAAGCGGCGCTGGTGGTCGGCGACGAACTGGAAGCGGTTCACCAGCGCGTCTCCCCGGCGAAATACTTCGCCGCCTTCCGCAGGATCTCGCGTTCCTCCTCCAGTTCGCGGACCTTCCTGCGCAGGGCCGCGTTCTCCGCCTCCAGCGGCGTGGGCGGCTCCGCGGCTATCTCCGCCCGGCGCCCCCTCGGCCGGTTCGCCCCGGCCGCCCGAACCCAGTTACGCAGCGTCTCCGGGTTGACTCCCAGATCAGCGGCGACCTGTCTGATCGTCGCTCCAGGGCGCGACTGGTACAGCGCGACCGCGTCCGCCTTGAACTCCGGCGGGTAGTGCTTCATGACCACGAGATGTCCGTTCTCAGATCCTCAGGATCCAGTGTCTCGTGTGTCCAAGATCAAGGGTCAAGGCCCCTGCCGTCGCGGGTCGGCGTCTACTTCCTGCTGGCGATGTGCCTGTTCCCCGAGGTCGGCTACCGGCTGGTCTGGGACAAGCTGACCGCGGGTCTGTCCGGGATGCCGGTGGTCTGTCCGTCGGCGAAGGCGTTACGCGACCTGCGCCGACGGATTGGCAGCGCGCCGGTGCAGGCGTTGTTCGAGGTGCTGGCCGGGCTGCTGGCTCGACCGACGACGCCAGGGGCGCGGTTCGGCCCCTACCGGATGGTGTCGTTCGACGGCTGCAGTTCGCTGAGAGTTCCCGATTCCGAACGGAACCGGGCCTGGCTGGGCAGGACTTCGCATCACGGCTATCCGACGCTGGAGTTGATGACGCTGATCGAGACCGGCACCCGGGCCCTGGTCGGCGCGGTGTTCGGCCCCACCGCCGAGGGCGAGACAAGCTACGCCGGCCGGCTGCTGCACCTGCTGCGGCCGGACATGCTGGTGCTGTGGGACAAGGGATTCGACAGCAACGCCTTCCTAGCGAAGGTCACCGACCACGAGGGCCGCCCCAGATCGTCGAGGTCGGCATACCCGCGGCTTCGCCTCGGTATTGAGGGCATCTGTCCCGTGCGCCGCGAGAATTCTTGGTTCTGAGACCGACAGGAGTCCGTCGATGTCTCTCTGTAGCGTGCCAGGAGCGTTCTTCAGCGGCCTCGGTGGTTCCCTGCCCATACGGTGGGGGTTCGGCCTGACCACGGACTTGCCTGTTCGAGTTGTCCGGCGAGGCGGAAGAGCCGGCTTTCAAGGCCATATCCGGCGGCGAACTGCATACCGACCGGGAGCCCCGTCCCGGCGTCGGCCGTCACAGGTACGGACATGGCGGGCGTGCCCGCCATGTTGAACGGCATGGTGAATGGCGACAGGTCATTGATGCGCTCGATCCAGCCGAGACCGTCTAGTGTCTCCGCACCCTCGGTATGGGTGCCCAGAAGCACGGGAGGCTCCGGCAGGGTCGGCGTGAGGAGGATGTCGTACTCGTCGAAGTACCGCGCCAGGCTTCGGGACACCCGGTTTCGCATCGCGAGAGCGGTGAGGAACTGCACGCCGCCGACCTGCTGCCCGTAGTGGTAGCCGGCGAGGGTCGTCGGCTCAAGGGTCGAGGAGTCGACGGGACGGTCGAAGGCGGCGGCCAGCTCGTCGACCAGGGTGGTGAGGTTCACCGTCATTAGCCGGGCGTTGGCCAGGACGAATTCCTCCCAGTCGGCGCCGAGGTCGACCTCGGCCTCCTCCACCTGGTGACCGAGGGATTCAAGCAACCGTACGGTGTGGGAGAGGGCATCGGTCACCGGGGCGGTAGTACGGCGTCCGCCCCACGCCTGGGTGAGGACACCGATCCGCAACGAGCCCGGATGACGGGTGACTTCCTCCGCGTACGGCCGCGACGGCTGCTGGGCGAAGTAGGGGTCGCCCGATTCCGGGCCGCGTATCTGGTCGAGCAGTACCGCACTGTCGCGTACGGTGCGGCTGACGCTGCCGTGCACGGCCAGGCCGTTGAAGACCTCGTCGACGTCGGGTCCCATGGAGACCCGGCCACGGGTGGGCTTGATCCCGAAAACGCCGTTGTAGGCGGCGGGGATACGGAGCGATCCGGCGGCGTCAGTGCCATGGGCGACCGGGACCACCCCGGCGGCGACAGCGCCGGCCGCGCCTCCACTGGATCCACCCGCGCTGCGTTCCAGGTCCCACGGGTTGTGGGTCGCGCCGTACAACGCTGATTCCGTCGAGATGCCATAGGCCATCTCCGGTGTCGCGGTGCGCCCGAACGTCATGAGGCCCGCGCGCCTGAAGCGCTGCATCAGCGAGGAGTCGGCGCCGGCGACGTTACCGGCCGCCAGACGGCTTCCCAACTCCATCCGCCTCCCGGCCATGGCCACCGCGATGTCTTTGATCAGAAAAGGGACGCCGGCCAGTGGTGTGCTGCCGGGGACAGGTTCGTCGTCGATCAGCCAAGTCTCCACGACGGCGTTGATCCGCGGATTAACTACCTGTACAGCCTTGCGTGCGGCTGCCTCCAGTTCGGCGGGAAGTACCTCGCCCTTGGCCACCAGCTCCGCCAGCCCGACCGCGTCAAAGCGTACGTACTCAGAAACTCTCACTGTCACTCCCGAACAAGAAAGATACCCTTTAGTATCGATAGATACCCTACGGTATCGAAGGGGTCTGACTGGTACCGTGAGAGAGGTTGTGAACCGCGCGATCGACCGGAGTGACGGAGTAGTCATGGCATCGACCCTCAGAAGGCCAAGCAGAGTGGCGAAGCTGCCGCCTCGTGAGCGCATTCTCGACGCGGCCGAAGAGCTCTTCCAAAGGGAAGGGATCCGGCAGGTGGGGGTCCAGGCGATCGCCGACAAGGCCGAGACCACCAAAATGGCGATCTACCGGCACTTCGAGACCAAAGACGCACTGGTCGCGGAGTGGCTGCGGATCGTCGCCGCGGACTATCAGGCGGCCTTCGACCGGGTGGAAACCGAATACCCCGACCTGCCCGAGGAGCAGATTCTGGGCCTGGCCCGCTTCATCGCCGCGGGGCTGCCGGCCATCTCATACAGGGGCTGCCCGTTCATCAACTCCCTCGCTGAACTTCCCGACCGCCTTCATCCGGCACGGCAAGTGATCGAGGACCACAAGGCCCACCAGACCCGCAGGCTGATCGGCATGTGCACCGAAGCCCAGATGTCCGACCCCGGACAGGCCGCGGCCGAGATCACCTTCGTACTCGAAGGAGCGCAGGTCAGCACACAGAACGGAAGCATCGATCAGACGGGAGATCGACTGATGAAAATCGTCGAGGGAATCGTGGACCGCACGTGACGCAGTCCCGCTGCTTCTTGCCCACCTCGGCCGCCTGTCACATGGGTGGCATCGACCGGCCGCGCGCGGAGGCGGCCCGCGGGAGCTCGGCGACCGGACGGGGCGGGACGACGGGCCGTTCGACCGGCGTGGTGTCGACCTCGATCAGATCGTTGGGAGTGCACTCCAGCGCGGTGCACAACGCGGCCAGGGTCGTCATCTTCACCTGGGAGGGTTCCTTGGTGAACAGCGCGGACACCGACGCCGAGGAGAGCTCCAGGCCGGCCTTCTCGGCCAGCAGCCGACGCAGTTCGCTGCCGGTCCAGACCTCGCGCTGAGCGGCGGCCATCCGCAGACGCCATTGGATCTTCATTCCGTGGGCTCCTTCCCGGTCAGTTCGGCGAGCGTGCTGGCCACCGCCCGCTGATAGGCGTCCTCGATGAAGGTGGCCGAGGGTCGGACATATCTCATGGTCGAGCTGACCGTCCAGTGACCGAGCATCTGCTGGATCGCCACCAGGTCGACACCGCGTTCGTAGTTGGGGGTCGCGCACGCTCGGCGCAGGGCATGCGGACTGAACCGCTCAGCTGCAGGCCGTCCTTCGAGCTGCATGAGATAGCGCAGCCGGTTGCGGATCGTCCCGCGATGGAGAAGGCCGCCGGACTCGTCCGCGAACAGCACCGGCGAATCAGGGAACTTGGGCCGCACGTCCTCCAGGAACCAGCGCAGCACCAGGTCCAGGCCGTCGAGCATAGGCACCCAGCGCGGCCTGGGCCCGGACGTGTGGGCGCCCTTGCCGAAGCGGACATGGAGCTTGCCGAACGGCCCGCGGGTGAAGTGCAGATCCTGCTGCTCCAGCAGGGAAGCCTCTTCCGAGCGGAGCCCGGCGTGATACAGCGTCCGAAACATCGCATAGTCCCGGGCGGCGGGGCCGTACTTCCGCGCGGTCGCGATCCGCTGCTTCATGAAGTCGAAGAACTCGCCGACCCGTTCCGGGGTCGGCGGCGGCACCAAGGCGGGGGAGTCGTCACCGACATGCCGCGAGGCGTTGAACTCGTCGATGGGACAGACCAGCCGGACACCGAAGACGGCCTCGATCTCGACAGCCTTACGTGCCTGGAGGAATC
The DNA here is from genome assembly GCF_042671685.1 of Streptomyces sp. NPDC127595. Classification (NCBI taxonomy): domain Bacteria; kingdom Bacillati; phylum Actinomycetota; class Actinomycetes; order Kitasatosporales; family Streptomycetaceae; genus Streptomyces; species Streptomyces sp. NPDC127595. The sequence continues at coordinate 174,324 of NZ_JBHXWK010000015.1, forward strand.
GGTGGAAGCCCTTGAAGATCTGCACGTACTCGCGGCGGGTCGATGTCTTGCGGCCCTGGACGGCAAGGTCGCCGACGACCCGGTCGATGTCCTCCGGGGTCACCTCCCATGCGGGCCGGCCCAGGGCCTTGAGCGTCCGCTCCAGCAGGCCGATGTCGTTGTCGATGGTCACCGGGCTGAACCCGCGGGCCCGCCACGAGGCGACGAACGCGTCGACGCACATCATCTGGAACTGCCAGGGGTCCGTACTCAACGGCTCCTGCGGAACCGCCGCCCCTCCGGCTATGACCTGCAGTCTCGTCCCGGCCACCGGCACACCTTCCTCGCACCTGAACGGTCAAGGCGGCACCTGGAGAATCCGAGTCCCACCACGAGAACCAACGAGAACCGCAGAAGATGGATACGGGCCGGTGGCAGCACAAATCCCCGAGAACGAACAAGTGCCAGCCCCAGATGGCTGGAGCAAGACGTTCACCGATCCCCGGCTCTGCGCGGCCATCGTCGACCGGCTGACCTTCAACGGCGCCATCATCCAGACCGGCACCGAGTCCTATCGCCTCGCCCACACCAAAGCCCAAGCCGAACAAGCCCAAGCCAGCTGACCGGGCGCCGCACGGGAGGAGCCACCTGACAACCAGCCGAACCAGGGGGCCGTCCAGGAGCTGCCATGACGCTGAACCTGCGACGTGGGTCAAGCTATGAGCAGGCGGAGGCCGAGATCTGCCGCGTCGAGGTCGGCGAGGTCGCTGTTGCGCTCGGCCCACCGGCCGGAGTCGAGGTCATCGCTGAGGCTTCGCACCGCCCGCTGCTCGGCCTCCGGCCCGACCCTCGTCCACACCGACATCGCACGGCGCACGTGATCCTCCAGATACGCCCCCGGTCGGCGCCAATACGCCTCGAGCAGGCCGTCAGCGCAGTCCCACGGGATGGGCACCGGCTCAGCGCGGGCGCCGATCGCGTCGGCCATGCCGGCAAGCGAGGGAAACTCCGCGAGGACGGCGGTGAACTCGGGCAGGTAGTCGCGGGTGAGCCAGAACCGGTCCTGCCATCCGGGCTCGTCGGTGTCGAACGTGAGCACCACCACGCGGCGGGCCACGCGTCGCATCTCGCGCAGCCCCGCTATCGGGTCCCCCCAGTGGTGAACGGTAGAGACGGCCATCGCGACGTCGAAGGACTGGTCCTCGAACGGCAGGCTCTCCGCGGCGGCGGCCACGCACGGCGCCGAGCCGGCAGGCCGCTGCCCCCGCATGACCGCCGATGGCTCCACCGCGGTCACGTCGCGATCCGCAGGCTCGTAAGAGCCGGTGCCGGCCCCGACGTTCAGCACCGTCTGCGCGTCGCCGAGCGCGTCCCAGATCTGCGCGGCGATCCGCGGCTCGGTACGCCGTGTCGCGGTGTAGGCGCCGCCGATCGCGTCGTACAGCCGTGCACCGAGCATCTCCAGTTGCTCCTCCGGTGTCACCATCAGTCCCTTCGCCCGTGCCTCAAGTTCCCTGTCAATGGCCGCCACCATGGCGTCAGCGCGATCACGCCGCTCCAGCAGGAGGCCGCGCAGTCGGCGCAGATGCGCGACCGCGTCGGTGGACGGGTCACCGACCAGTTCGGCAACCTCCCGCAGACCGAAGCCCAACCGCCGATAGGCCAGCACCTCCCGCAGCCGCTCCACGTCGCCCGCCGAATAGGCCCGGTACCCGGCCGCGGTCCGCGCCGACGGCCGAACGAGCCCGATCTCGTCATAGTGATGCAGCGTGCGGACGCTCACGCCACCCAGCTCGGCCACGCGTCCCACGGTCCAGTGATCCTCCACGGCACCGACTATGCAGCCTGACGCCACGTGAGGGTCAAGAGCCTCACTCACGGCAGCAAGAGCCGAACGCGAAGCAGCGGCCCGAGGCGACTCCTGCAAGCCAGAGCGGGTCTGTTCGGAGAAGTCTGGAACCGGACGGAGTGGCCTCGCAGCGCCCGAGCGACATCAAAAGTCACTGACATTGATCACGATGCCCGCCCCAGAATGACTCCCGAAGTCACTCCGAAATGACTCCCTCGGAAACTGACACAGCCAGTCGGCCTACACCCCCGCCGTCCGCTGCGAGGAGGGCCGCAACCAAGCGGACACGGTACGTCGTCCACCGGGTATGCCGCATCCAAGCCCACAGCCGGCCTCAGCTCTGCCTGCCTGGCGACACTGTGGCCGCGACAGCAGCCCAGAGGACCTGAGCGGCTGCCAGGGTGCGTACGTCCCTGGCCGCACTGCCTGCCTCACCCACCTGGCCGCTGCCGAACGCGACGCCTACCTAGCCGGCCTGACACCCAGCAGTAGCATCGACCATCGCGGAACATCTTTCACACCAAGCCTTCTCCGTGACCTTATCGACGCCCTCCGTGACCCTGCCACCGGACGCTGCCGCATTAGTACCGCTCGGTTCGAGTCCGCGACTTTTGAAGGCGACGCCTGGTTCCAAGGGGTGATCTTCGAGGGCGAGGCCCACTTTGGGTCTGCAACATTTGAGGGCGACGCCTGGTTCGAAGAGGCGACCTTCGAGAGTGACGCCTGGTTCCACGCAGCGATCTTCACAGGTGACGCCCACTTCGGATCGTCAGACTTCACCGGCGACGCCCACTTCTCGTTGACGGTCTTCAAGGGCAACGCTCATTTCGAGTTGACGGCATGCAAGGGCGACGCCTTGTTCTCGTCGGCGGCCTTCAAGGCCGACGCCGAGTTTGGGTGGGCATCCTTCGAGAGCGACGCCCACTTCGGGTCCGTGACCTTCAACGGCACCGCCCGATTCTTGCGGGCGACATTCGAGGGCAGGGCATGGTTCAATTCGACGGCTTTCAAGGGCATCGCCGCATTCGGGTCGACGAATTTCACAGGAGATGCCGTGTTCGGCGCGGCGAAGTTCACGGGCGAGGCTGGGTTTGAATCGGCGAGCTTCACGGGCGATGCTGAGTTCGGCGACGCGACCTTCCAGAATGTCGCTCAGTTCGAAGCGGCGACCATTCAGAAGGATGCCACGTTTGAGCGGGTAACTTTCGAGCGTTTGGCGATCCTCGGACCGTTGGTGTGTGCCGGGAAAATGAAGTTGTCCGGGGCGGAGTTCAGAGGCCCAGTGACCCTCATGCTCGCCGCGCGCTTACTGGATTGTCGACGAACCCGCTGGTCATCGACCGCTGAACTTCGTCTGCGGTATGCCGTGGTGGTCTTTGCGCAGGCTGTTTTCGAGTACCCTCTCACGATCGCCACGGAGCCCCGCCCCTTCGCATCTTCCGACGGAGAGCTGTCAGAAGCAGCTTTCATCGGTGAGCCTGCCACGGTCCGGATGATGTATCTGGACGGGGTAGACGCAGCCCATCTCGTCCTCTCTGACGTCAACTTGGCCATGTGCCATTTCACCGGCACCGTGCATCTGGATCAGATTCGTCTGGAGGGCGATTGCTCCTTCAACCGCCCCCCGTCTGCCACCTACTGGCGGCACTGGCGCCCGGTACGGTTCACCCAGCGGCGCACTCTCTTCGAAGAGCACATTTGGCGCTCAACTCAGCCGGCGGCGGTCCCGGGGTGGAATACAAGGGTGTCCCGCGATCTGTACGTCGGGCCAGCGCAGCTGGCGCCGGTGTATCGGGCGCTGCGTAAGGCGTTCGAAGACGGTAAGAACGAGCCGGGCGCGGCGGATTTCTACTACGGCGAGATGGAGATGCGCCGACATGACCGCACCGGCCCGACCCGCGCCGAACGCGGGCTGTTGCACGGCTACTGGCTGCTGTCCGGCTACGGGCTGCGGGCCTCCCGCGCCCTTGGATGGCTCGCCGCGGCCATGCTCATAACCATCGTGCTGCTGATGGGCTTCGGGCTCCCCGATAAGGACCCCAAGCAGGAAGCGACCGGCATCGTGCCCTCCGGTGGCGGGCGAGTGACCTTCGAGATCGAGAAGAACGATCCTAAAAACCCAACTGGGCTCAGGGTCACCGGCAAGCGCTTCGAGAAGGCCCTGAACGTCACGCTCAACTCGGTGGTGTTTCGCTCCTCTGGGCAAGGCCTGACCACCGCCGGCACCTACATCGAGATGGCCTCCCGCGTGACCGAACCGATCCTCCTGGGCCTGGCAGTCCTGGCCGTCCGTAGCCGCGTCAAACGTTGACGTGGAACGCCACGGCGAGGACACAAGCAGACCTCAAGACGCGCTTGGAGGAAACCCACCCAACAGCGGCACCTGGATCGTCCGCTTCGGCACAGCCACCCTCCGAGACTTCGCCGACCGACGGATGAGACGCATGGAAAGCCGACCCGGCCGGGGCCGGTCCTCCAGCGCGGCCAGGCCGTCGGCGGCGAACCGCTTGCGCCAGCGCCGCACGGTGTCCAAATGCACGCCAAGGGCGCGGGCGACAACCGCATTCGCACCACCGTCCGCATAGGCCAGTGCGGCCCGAGCCCGCTGCATCCGGCGCAACGGCGCGGTCCGTGACCGCGTTAACTCCTCCAGTATTTTGCGCTGTTCACCATCCCAGGCCACCTGGAACGGACTGGCCACCGGCACGCGCCCCACCCCTTCGACTCCATGAATCGCGTTGATCATTGCTGGGGGCGGCGGGACACGTTCCACCAGGGCAGGGCAAGCATGGGTGGCAGGATGGCCGCCATGGCGATCAGCAGGAGCGCGAAGACCCCGCGGACGGCACCGGGCAAGACCGTGCACAAGATCAAGATCGCCTTGCGGGACTCCCGGCCTCCGATCTGGCGCCGCCTGGAGGTGCCGTCAGACATCACCTTGCGCCAGCTGCACGACGTCATCCAGGCTGCCTTCGGCTGGGAGGAATACCACATGTGGGCCTTCGAAACCGGCCGGGACCGATACGGCGTCGCCGACCGCGACCTGGGAATCCGCAGCGCCGCCTCCAACCGGCTCGGCCAGGTGGCACCCCACACCGGCGCCCGGCTCCGCCACACCTACGACCTCGGCGACGACTGGGAACACGACATCCTTATCGAAGACGTCACCGCGCCGGAGGCCGACACCGCCTACCCCCGATGCCTCACCGGCCGCCGCGCCTGCCCGCCCGAGGACTGCGGCGGCATCTGGGGGTACGACTACCTCATCGAGATCCTTGCCGACCCCGCCCACGAAGAACACGAAGACCGCCTGGAATGGCTCGGCCTCGACTCGGCCGACCAGTTCGACCCCGCAGTCTTCGACGCAGCCCAGGTCAATTCCGTGCTATCCGCCCTTGCGACTGTGCTCGTCAAGAACTGACGCGTCACCGCCCGCCCTCAGCAGCCCGCGTCGTCGCTGACGACGGGCCACAGACTCCTGCAAGATCAATGCGGCGCTGCACTAGGGTGCGGGGGGTGAACACTTCCTCCTTGCTCCCGCGTTCGTTCCGGCTGCTCGTGACGGGTGGAGGCACTGGCGGTCACACCTACCCGGCCCTGACCGCGATCCGAACTCTGCAGTCCCGTCTCGCGGCTGCGGGCGGCACGCTGGATGTCCTGTGGATCGGGACGGAGGACGGTCTCGAAGCGCGTGTCGCTCCGGCGGAGGGGATCGCGTTCAAAACGGTGGCAACGGGGAAGATCCGCCGGTCGTCGAATCCGCTGAAGATGGTGTCTGCCGCGAACGTGAGGGACATGGCGCGGGTGCCACTCGGCGTGGCGCAGGCACGGTCGATCGTCTCCGGATTCCAGCCGGATGTCGTCCTGGCGACGGGCGGGTACGTCGCGGTTCCGGCCGGGCTGGCCGCGCGGCTGTGCCGCGTTCCGCTGGTTCTGCACGAGCAGACGGTCCGGCTCGGGCTGGCCAACCGGAAGCTCGCGAGTTCGGCGACGCGTATCGCGGTGTCCTCGGAGTCCTCGCTGGCGTTGCTGGCCGCCGAGGTGCGTGAGCGTGCGGTCGTCACCGGGAATCCGGTGCGGCCGGAAGTACTGGGCGGCCACGGGGACAAGGCGATCGAGGCGCTGGGCCTGTACGGGTTCGACCGACGTCTGCCGACGGTCTACGTCACCGGCGGTGCGCAGGGCGCCCAGCAGATCAACGGTGTTGTTCGTGAAGTGCTGCCCTGGCTCCTGGCGCACGCGAACGTGATCCACCAGTGCGGTCCGGCGAACGTGGACGAACTCCGGTCGGCCGCCGCCGGGCTGGACCCGGTCCTCGCCGGCCGTTACCACCTGACCGGATTCCTCGGGTCGGAGTTGCCGGATGTGCTGGCGGTGGCCGATGTCGTGGTGTCCCGGAGCGGTGCCGGGACGCTGGCCGAACTGACCGCGCTCGGCAAGCCCGCGGTGTTCATTCCGCTCGCCACGTCGGCTGGGAACGAACAGGCGCACAATGCCCGGCACCTGGCCGATGCCGGGGCCGCTCTGGCCCTGCTCGGCGAGGTCAGCGGCCCCGCTCTGCAGAGCGCGGTCGGCCCGCTCCTGACCGATCCCGCCCGGCGGGTGGCGATGGCGGAGCGGGCCCGGACGTACGGGCGGCCGGATGCGGCGGACAGGCTCGTGGACGTGGTGCTGTCCGCCGCATCCGGCTGATCAGCCGGACTGCGGGCGGTGTCGTCCGATGTGCAGGGCTGTGCCCGCCTCGATCACCACGGCGCAGTTGTTGAACGTGTTCTCGTCCTGGCCCATCGGGTCGGGAACGTCCCGGCCAGGGAGGTAGAGGCGGAGCTTGTGGGCGTTGTGGCCGTTGTCGATCGCGTGGAGCGTGTCGAGGACGGAGGCGTCCATCGCCAAGACGTCATCGGCCCAGTCCAGGTCTTCGATGGTGATCTGCTGTCCGCGGTGGTGGGTGAGGTCGAGCCCGAGCCGCCGGGCTGCGTTGACCATGAGCGGGTTGGCGGGATGGTCCTGCCACTTGCCGATCAGCCCGGCGGAGCGGACCGTCACCGCCGCCCCGCCCCTGCGGGTGAGCGCGACCTGCGCGAACGGGCTGCGACAGTAGTTCCCCAGGCAGACGGTCACAAGCTTGCGCATCACGATCCTCCGACGGACTTGAGGGCCTGGTCGAGGGCGGTCACCACGAGGCCGATGTCCGTTTCGGTGAGGTGCTGGTGGAACGGCAGGCTGAGGATCTCCTCGCCGGCCTGCTCGGTGGCCGGCAGGGAGCGGTGCCAGGCCGCGAACACCGGCTGGAGGTGGTTGGGCGGGTAGTGGACACCCACCCCGATGTCCCGGCTCCGGAGGTCGGCGAACACCTCGTCACGGTGAGGGATGCGGACTTGACACAGATGCGGCACCGCACGGTCCACATCGACGTCGACCAGCGTGATGCCGTCCAGCGGGGCGAGGGCGTCGCGGTAGGTGCGCCACAGGTGGCGGCGGGTGTCCTCGGCGGCCTGGAAGCCGTCGAGCTGGACCAGACCGATGGCGGCGTTGAGGCCCGAGAGCTGGTAGCGCAGGCCGAAACTGTCCACACGGTAGCTGGTGGTGTTCGCGCGCTCGCCCTGTGACTGGACCATGCCCAGGAGTCGGATCCGGCGGATCGTGTCGGCTTCCGCGGGTGTGCGGGGGATGACCATGCCGCCCTGGCCGCACGTGAGGTTCTTGATCGGCCCGAACGAGAAGCAGGTCAGTACCGCCTCGTTCGCCCCGACGCGGCGTGTGCCGTGGCGGGAGCCGAACGCGTGCGCCGCGTCCTCGATGACGACGACGCCCCGGTCGTCGAGGTCCGCCTGGACGGCCGAGAGGTCGACGGGCCGGCCGCCGAACAGGACCGGTATGACGGCGGCCGTCTCGTCGGTGACGGCGTCCATGACGTGCCGGTCGCCGACGGACAGGGTGGCCGGGTCGATGTCGACGAAGTACGGGGTGGCGCCGACGGCCAGGATGGCCTGCACGGTCGCGCAGAACGTCATGGACGGCACGATCACCTCGTGGCCGGGGCCGATCCCGGCGGCGAGCAGCGCGGTGTGGAGGGCTGCCGTGCCGGAGGCGAGGGCCACGGCGTCGGGGACGCCGAGGAAGCCGGAGATGCGCCGTTCGAACTCCTCGGTGACCTCCGTGTGCCCGTACTGGCCGCCGTCCAGGACCCGGGCGATGGCCTCGGCCTCCCGCCCGTACAGGTAGGGGCTGGCGTTGCGCCGGGCATCGGGCCTCGCTGACACGGTCATCGTGCTTGTCCCTTCGCGGTGGCCGTGCGCTCAAGCTCGGCGACGTCGCCGACGGCCAGGGTCTCGGTGTAGTTGGTCAGGAACACGCCGGTCCGGTAGGTGAGGCGTGGGTGGTCGACCGGCAGGCCGAACAGGCCGTTGACCATCTGGCCGACGAGGTCCGCTCCGGCCGCCTCGGTCAGGGGGAAGCCGCCGGCGATCCGCAGGTTCAGCTCGGTGATCGTGACCGTGCCGTCGGCGGAGACGAATCCCTGCACGCAACAGAGGCCGCGGGCGCCGACCGCGCCCAGCGTCCGCTCCACGAGGTCGCGCACGTTGGGGTCGTCGAACGTGGTGGACACCGCGGCGAGGCCGGCCTTGACCAGATCGCGGTGGCGCAGGATGACCGAGGCGTGTCCGGTCCGGTCCACCAGGCAGTCCGCCGTGAACTCGGAGCCGTAGATCCGCTCCTGCACGATGGGCTCCGGGACGAGCTCGCACAGCACGCGCGCTTGCTCCCGGCGGCGCACGAAGTGGACGTTCTGCGCGCCGTGGCCGCGCCGTGGCTTGACGACCAGCTCGGTACCGTCGGGAACCTGGTCGATCTCCTGTGGCTGCCACGTAGGCGGGGTTGCGATGCCGTGCTCGGTCAGCACCTGGTGGAAGAGGGCCTTGTCGGTGCAGGCGCGCACCGACCAGGCGTCCGGGAGCCACAGGCGCACGCCGTCGGCTTCCAGTTGGGGCATCATCTGGGTCAGGGGTTCCAGGTCCGGCTCGATGCCGGCCACTACCGCCTCCACGGCCAGATCCCGGCACAGGCCGGCCATCACGGGTGGGTAGTCGGGGTCGCTGGCGAGGGGGATGACCCGGGGTACCACGAATGGCAGCAGGAACCCGGGGGCGAGCCGGTTCGCGTCGGCGGCGATGACCGTATGGCCCAGGCCGATGAGGCTGCGGGTCAGCCCGAAGCCCGGGTTGGCGCCGACACCGGTCACCAGAATCCTGCGCGGAGGGTGCTGGTCAGTGGGCATGAGATTCCTCCCCGGCGGTGGATACGGTCGCAAACGGGGTGCGCGTCAGCGGTGCCCAGCGGTCAGGGTTGCGCCGGTACCAGTCGACGGTCTCGGCCAGGCCCTCGTCGAGGTCGCGGGCCGGCCTGAAGCCGAGAGCGGCGGCCTTGTCCCAGAACATCGAGTACCGCAGGTCATTGGCCTGCCGGTCCGGGATGTACGCCACCGAGTTCCAGTCCGCTCCGCACAAGGTCAGGAGCTTGGCGGTCAGTTCGCGGCCGGTGAGGTCCGCACCGCCAGCAAGGTTGTAGATCTCGCCCGGGATGCCTTTGAACAGCACCAGCTCGATGCCGGCGCAGTTGTCCTGGACGTGCAGCCAGTTCCGTACGTGCTGGCCTTGACCGTGAAGGGTCACCTTGTCGCCCTGCAGGAGGCGGGTGGTGAAGAGGGGGATGACCTTTTCGGGGAACTGGTGGGGCCCGTAGTTGTTCGAGCTGCGCGTCACACAGACGGGCAGGCCGTAGGTCTGGAAGTGGCTCAGGGCGACGAGGTCGCTGGCAGCCTTCGACGCGGCGTACGGGACGCTGGGCTGCACGGGATCGTCCTCGCTCGCCGAGCCTTGGGCGAGCGATCCGTACACCTCGTCCGTCGAGACGTGCACGAACTTCTTGATGCCGTGGCGGCCGGCGGAGGCGGCAAGGGTCTGCGTGCCAAGGACGTTGGTCGTGAGGAAGTGGTCGGCCGTGGTGAGGGAGCGGTCGACGTGGGACTCGGCGGCGAAGTGGACGACGGCGGTGTGCCGGGCCATGAGTTCGTCCACAAGCGGCCCGTCCAGGATGTTGCCACGGACGAACGTCAGTCTCGGGTCGAGGAAGGCATCCCCCAGATTCTCGGGGTGGCCGGCGTAGGTGAGCGCGTCCAGCGCGGTCACCCGGGACACATCGTCCCGGCGCAGTATCCGCCGGACGAAGTGCGAACCGATGAAGCCGGCACCGCCGGTGACGAGGACTTCGTACATCTGACTCCCACCTTGGTCGTGGACCGGGAAGGGACGGTGGACTCCCAGGACTCCGGCGAGCCACCGCCTGCATCCAGAGAACTGCCGGAGCCGGTGTGCGCGGGAGGCGAACTAAGGGGGCGAACAACGCACATCCGGTTCCCCGCGTCGCCCTCGCGGCCTAGGCTCGGATCCTGCGCCTGCGGCATCCGCGTCGCAGGACACCGGCTGGCATGAGGGGGCTCGGTGGCGCCCAGGAAGGACCGCCAGGGTGATCCCAACGAGGATCTGGCCCGGCTCGTCAAGCAGGCCGGCGCGAGTCACAAATCCCTGGCCGCGCAGATCAACAGGATCGGTGCCGCGGCCGGTGTTCCGCTCAGGTACGAGCACACCAGTGTCGCCAGATGGGTGAACCTCGGAATGATCCCGCGCGGCCGCACGCCCGAGTTCCTGGCCGCTGCGCTGGGCGAACGCCTCGGCAGAACGGTGAGCGTGACCGAGATCGGCATGTATAGCCGGTCAGGCGGACACCCTGACATGGGGTTGGATTTCGCCCGCGACCCCGTCGATGCAATCCGTGTCGCCGCCACCTACTGGAGAACCGTGGACCGCTCCCGTCGCCAGGTCATCAGCAACGGCTTCGCCATCGCTGCCTTCGCAACGCCCGTCACCCGTTGGCTGGCCAAACCGACCGACGCCCCGACCGCGCACGAAGGCGGCCGGCAGGTCGGCCGCAGCGACCTCGACGAACTGTGGAAGGCCGCTGACGAGGCCCGCCTGTGGGACTCGCGCTTCGGCGGCGGGAACTGGAAGGCCAGCTCGGTCACCGAATGTCTGCGCCTGAACGCCGCACCGCTGCTGACCGGCACCTACACCGAGACCATCGGACGCGAACTGTTCGCGGCGACAGCCGAGCTGTCCCGGGTCGTGGGCTGGTCAGCGGTCGACACCGGCCACCACGACATCGCCCAGCGCCACTTCGTCCAGGCCCTGCGCCTGTCGCGGGCCGCGGGCGACGTGGAGAGCGGCTGCTACGTGATGGCCACCATGGCGCTCCAGACCACTCTGGGCGGCCACCCCGAACAAGCCGCCGATATGGCCGAAGGCGCCTACGAACGCGGTCTCGGACACGCCGCACCACGGGTGCTGGCCTTCGCCAAGCTGACCGAGGCCCGCGCCCACGGGCGCGCCGGAAACGCCAAGGCCGCCAAGGCCGCGCTCGGCCGGACCGAAGAGCTCCTCGACTGCATCCGGCCAGGCAGCCACGACCCTGAGCAGCTCGTCTATATGACCCACGCCCGGCTCGCCGCCGACGCCACCGAAGTACACCGCGACCTCAACGACCCCAAGGGCGCCTTCACCTGGAACGAGCTTGCCGAGCCCATGCCCGCAGACCACTTCACCCGTGCCACCGGCATCCGCATGGCGGTCCTGGCCACCAGCCACCTCCAAAACCGCGACCTCGAACGCGGCCTCACCGCCGCAAACACTTCACTGCGGATCCTCAGCAACGTCCGCTCCAGCCGCGCCCACAGCTACCTCCACGAGGCAGCCCGTGCCCTCACCCCGTGGAAAAGACAGCCAGAGGTGGCCGACCTCATCCACCGCACACGCACCGAGCTGTCCGCCGCAGCCTGATGCTGCGGAAGACCGCTCAGTGGAGCACACCGCACGGCGGGTGTCCGTGGGCCGTTGGCACGCCGAAGCCTGGCCCTACGGTTCTCCTGGGTGGCCAGTCGATAGCTCAGGCACTCAGCAGTTCGTCAGCCTGACCTGCGGCGATCACCCTCCTGCGCTCTAGCAGGTCTCCGTACACGCCCAGAGCAACGTGCTCACCGCTGGATGCCGCTTGTGTCAGCGCATAGCGAGCCTCGGTCTCCAACACCAGGAAGGCGTTGCGGTATGCCTGCGCCTTCCGTTCACGTGCCTCCGGCTTGAGGAATGCGATGGCCGCGCCAAGTCCTGCGCTGATCAGCGCCAGTACAGCCGCTGGAACGCGGGCAGTCTCCGAGGACAGTCCGGTCGCGCCCGAGATCCCGGCCAGCACGGCGGACGGAAGCCCGAGAACCGTGTGGACGAACCACCACAGCCGCCTGAGGAAGCGAAACTTCTCCGACTGCCATTCACACTCAGCTCGAAGGCCCTCGACCTCTTGCCCCACGGCGTCGTCTGACGGCACGTCATAGCGAGGAGCGGCATGAGGTGCCCGGCCCCAGAAGGAAATCCCCCGACTCATAGGGCAAGCGTGACAGGTGGGGCCCCACCGGGGCAGGGGGCGCTTTTTGCTTGTCCGAGGACTATTTCGACACCAGAGGTTAGAAGACTTCCCAATGAGCGGTTTCGACCGTCGCGGACTCCGGGCGGCCAAGTCTTTTCAGCCATCGAGCGGCGACAAGCTGACTGCCATACTCCGCCAACGCGGCCTGCTCGCCGCGCAACCGCCCACCGGCCCCTGCATCACCCGCGCCCGGCACCACGCCATCGCCCGCCCGGCCTTCTCCACCGCGGTGCACACCTTCATCGACGTACTCCTCGGCCAGGGCAGCACCTCCAGCCGGGCCCGCAGCCCCAAGACGGTCGAGAACTACGTGGGCGCCATCCTGGGCACCCTCGAAATGTGGATCGCCGACGGGCTCACCGATCCCCGTGAGATCACCAGGAAGCACATCGGGGACGTCCTAGACCCGCTCCGCGGCGACCAGGCCCGCCGCCTGCACACCGCACTGCGCTCCTTCTTCAGGGCCCTCAAACGCGAACGCCTCGTCTTCCGGGACCCGGCCCGGAGCGTCTCCCTCACCAGCAGCCGATCCGTGCCGACCGCACTGCCTTCCGACCGCATCGCGGGCCTCCTGGACCGCCTCGACGACCCGCGCGACCGCCTCATGGTCGCCCTCGTCGCCATCTACGCCCTCCTCCCCGGACAACTCGCCCGCCTCCGGCGAACCGACCTCGACCGCAGCAAGGGCCAACTGCGTCTGCGCCGGGCGGGACGCATGGACCATGTCATCTACCTCGACGCCTTCACCCTGCGCCTGGTCACAGCGTGGGAGCTCGAGCGCCACCGGCGCTGGCCCGACAGCTCCAATCCCTACTTCTTCGTCACCCGCAACACCGCCGTCGACGACTCCGGCCCGCCCGTCAGCGTCGGCGTGGTCCAGTTGCTCTTCCAGCGAGTCGGCCTGCCTGCCGGCCGCCTGCGCGTGGACCGAATCGTCGACGAAGCACGCCACAGCGCCGACCCCGCCCTGCTGGTCAGCGGCACTAGGCATACCGGGGTGTCGTTGTGCATCGCAGCAGCTGCATCGAAGTCGCCTACGAGCGAGACTGGCGCCCGCTGGCCGGAGCCCTGCTGCCGGCCCCGCTACCGCCGGTGAAGGCCATCCTGGCGGACTTCGCCCGATACACCTCCGAGAACCGCTGGCACCAGAAAGTCCACGAGCCGATGGCTCGGGTTCTACGAGTGGCCGCCATTTGGCTGGGCGCCGACACCGTCTTCTGCGAGGATGAGCTCCGGGCAATGCACCGCGTGTTCGGTGGCACGGGGCGCATTCGCGGGCTTCTTGCCTTCCTGGACCAACGCGAACAGCTAGTCGCCTCGCCGCCGCGGCGCAACCGTCACGAGGCTTTCGTCCAGCGCACCATCGCCGCCTTCCCTCCACGAATCAGCGACGAACTCGGCACGTGGGTCGGGGTCTTGCGTGGCGCCAGCAGGCCCCACCACCGCGTCACCGACTACGCCACTATGCGCCGCTACCTCATCTACCTGGCCGCGCCACTCGCTGACTGGACCACCCGATACACCACCTTGCGTCAGGTGACGGAGGCTGACGTCACAGCCGCTGTCACCGCGGTCAAAGGCCCACGCGCCCACGAGCGCGCTGTGGCGATCCGGTCGCTCTTTCGAGCCCTGAAACACACCAAGCTCGTCTTCGTCGACCCCACCCGCGGCGTTCGCATAACCCGTCAGGAACTCTTGCCCACAACTCTGGCGCCCGACCGGCTGGCCGGGCTCTTGGAGACCAGCTCCAACCCGGCTACCCGTCTGGTTCTCGCCTTGGTCGCCCTCCACGCGACAAGCGGCACCGACCTGCGCGACCTCGTCCTCTCCGACGTGCTGCTCACCCGACGGCAACTTCTGATCCGCCGCCCCCACGGCCGTCACGTCGTCCACCTCGACAACACCACAGCTGACCTACTGCACGCTTGGCTCCGCTACCGCCATCAGCGTTGGCCACGCACCGTCAACGCGCACCTCCTGGTCACTCAACAGACCGCCAGCGCGACCGATCCTGTCTCCGCGGATTACGTCTACAGGCGCTTCGATCCCGCCGGTCTGACTCTGCGCGCAGTTCGCGCCGACAGAATCCTGGATGAGGCCCGCGATACCGAAGATCCCGTCCACCTCGTCCGTGTCTTCGGAATCTCCATCACCACTGCCATGAAGTACATCCACGCTGCCCACCCCCACCGCGCCGGTCCTGTTCCTCACTGAGGCAGACGGCCGCCCCCGGAAAGCACGTGCAACCCCAAAAAGGGTCACTCCAGGACCCTGCCCTGCCTTCACGATGGCGGCAGCTCAGTACTGAGTCTTTCGGCAGGCACTCGCTCGATGCGGGTCCAGCCCCTCCAGCCTCGCTTCTCCAGGATTGCCAACAGCCGCGCGGCGTGCGGTGAGGACTCGGCCATGGTTGAGTCCAGAAGGTCGACGAACTGGTCGTCGATGCCGTCGTCGGCACCCACCTCGCCGGCCTCCACGGCGCGAATCATCAAGCGCTCCATGATGTCGGCGACCTCGACTATCCGCGGGTCGTCGGCCGGCCAGTCGAGTGCCCCGCTGAGAAGGCTGTAGAGCTTGACCATGTCGGGGTCGTCCAGCTCCTCGTGCTTCTTGGCGATCACGGAGTCGATCGAGTGCGGCACCTGGGCGGCGATCATGATCCAGGCGTCTCGCTCCATCTCGATGTACCGCTCCTCAACGCCGAGATCGCGCAGCCGGTCGAGGTAGTCCACGACGCCCTGCGGGAGCGCCAGGTGCTCTCCGGCGGCGAGCCTGGCGAGTCGGCTGCGGGTGTTCTGCAGCCGCCGGATCTCGGCGCGCAGGGTCTTGTCGATCTCCTGGACGCCGCCGGCGAAGTCCTCCGGGTCGGCGGCGAGGAGTTCCTGTACCCGGGCCAGCGGCACGCCGGCGTCTGCGAGGGTGCGGATCCGGATCAGTCGCACGACCGCGGCAGCGTCGTAGGTCCGGTATCCGGACCGGTCGCGCTCGGGCTCTGGCAGCAACCCGATCCGGTGGTAGTGGCGTACCGCCCGCACCGTCACCCCGGCGTACGCCGCAAGCTGGCTGATGGTAAGCATGGGTCTCAGCCTGCCTCAGGCGATCTTCCGGCGATAGGCGGCCATCGCGAAGATGTACGCCACGACGAGGATGCCGACGCACCACGCGAGGGCGGTCCAGATGTCCTCGCCGACCGGCTTCTGGGCGAACAGGTTGCGGATCGTGTTGACGATCGACGTCACCGGCTGATGTTCGGCGAACCAGCGCACCGGGCCGGGCATCGTCTTTGTGGGCACGAACGCCGAACTGACGAACGGCAGGAAGATGAGGGGGTAGGCGAACGCGCCAGCGCCCTCGACCGACGACGCAGAAAGCCCGGGGATCACGGCGAGCCAGGTCAGCGCCAGGGTGAACAGGAGCAGGATGCCGGCGACCGCGAGCCATGCCGACACTCCTGCCCCTGAGCGGAAGCCCATGAGCACAGCGACGCCCACGACGAGCACGAGCGCGATCAGGTTTGCGACCAGAGAGGTGACGACGTGGGCCCACAGCACACCCGACCGAGCGATCGGCATGGACTGAAATCGTTCGAAGATGCCGCTCTTCACATCGGTGAACAGCCGGTACGCGGTGTAGGAGATACCTGAGGCGATGGTCATAAGCAGGATGCCAGGCAGCATGTAGTTCACATACGAAACCGACCCGGTATCGATGGCGCCGCCGAACACGTAGACGAACATCAGCATCATGGCGACCGGCGTGATGGCGGTCGTGATGATGGTGTCCATGCTGCGTGTGACGTGGCGCAGGGTCCGCACCGTGAGCGCGGCAGTGTCGTTGAAGAAGTACGTGGTCATCCTCGTCCCCCAGATGTCGTGCCAGTGACGTCGCTCTTGTCGCTGCCGCCGATGACTGCGAGAAAGATTTCCTCGAGAGTCGGCTGCTTCTCGACGTACTCGACCTTGGCTGGTGGGAAGCGTTGCTTGAGCTCGGTGAGGGTGCCGTTCACGATGATCCGACCCTGGTGGAGGATCGCGATCCGGTCGGCCAACTGCTCGGCCTCGTCCAGGTACTGCGTGGTGAGCAGCACCGTCGTTCCGTGGCCGGCGAGCTCCTTGACCGCATCCCACACCTCGATGCGCGCCTCGGGGTCGAGTCCGGCCGTCGGCTCGTCCAGGAAAATCACCGGCGAATTCCCGATGAGGCTCATCGCGATGTCCAGCCGGCGGCGCATCCCACCCGAATACGTGGACACTCGCCGCGCGCCCGCCTCGCTCAGCGAGAAACGCCTCAGCAGGTCATCCGCAGTCGCGCCAGGGTCCTTGAGGTGGCGCAGCCTGGCGACCAGGGCGAGGTTCTCCCGACCGCTGAGGATCTCGTCGACGGCCGCGAACTGCCCGGTGAGACTGATGGACTCCCGCGCGTTCGCCGCTTGCGTGGCGACGTCGAAGCCATTGACGCTCGCCACCCCCGCGTCGGCCTTCAGGAGCGTGGCGAGGATCCTCACGGTCGTGGTCTTGCCTGCCCCGTTGGAACCGAGCAGGGCGAAGATGCTGCCCGGCACCACGTCGAAGTCCACACCGCGCAGCACTTCGAGCTTCCCGTACGACTTCTTGAGACCTTGCACGCGAATCGCCGGACCGGCGATCGATTGGGCTGTCATGGTCATCTGCCTCCTTCGCGGAGCTGTTCCAGGCGACTGCGCGGAAGCTCCTCCCGGAAGGATGGAGGGTTGACCCAGCGTCAAGGTCAAGCCCGTTCCGACCACGGCACGGATCGCCGACCGCCCAGACACACTGCAGCGATGACGGGCCGCTCGCCCCGAGCTCGTTCGGCCGCGAACCCGCCATACTCATAGCTGTCGGTGAACCACTCACGCGTCGGTTCCTGCGACTCACCGGCCAGAAATCGACGAACCCGCCTGCTTCCGGTCTCCGGCGACAGCATGATCGAGGCGTCGATCTGCGACGGCGACATCGTGACCGTCCGGCGCCAGGACAGCGCCGACCATGGGGACAAATTGGCCGCCCTCCTGGAAGACGAGGCCACGGTCAAGGTGCTGCGCCGGCAGGACGGGCAGGTGTGGCTCATGCCGCGCAATCCGTCCTACGCGGCGATCCGCGGCGACCACGCGCAGATCCTCGGGAAGGTCGTCAGCGTCCTGCGTCTGCTCTAGTCGCGCCGACTGGGAGACGTCGGATGAAGTCGCGCCATCCTGCGGCGACTTCGCGTGCAGACAGGGCGCGCTCAAGGCGGGTGTGGCACCGTGGACTTCAGGCTGGTCCGTCACTCCCCCCGTGGTGGCGGACCACGCCTCATAACGTGCCGGTGGCCTGCTCCGGCAGGGAGGTCTCGGTCAGGACCTGCCGTAGATCGGTGTACATCCGCAGCCGCACACCGGGCTGGCCGACATCCCGGGTGGTGCGATCGGCGGTCGAGGCCCACATTTGGGCGATCGCGTTCTGGAAGGCGATGACGGTGTCGTCGTCCAGGCCCGCCACGTCGATAACGAGCAGGCCGGGTTCGGAAAGATGCGCTTCTTGGATCGGGTCCACGTCTGTCAGTACGTGTTCGTGCGCTACGGGGTTCTCTTCAGGCTCTGGATTAACCAGACCGGAGGAGTTGTCAGTGGCGGCGTCTACCGTCCTGACATGACCAGTTCGCCGAACTCCCCTGACAGTGCATGGGTGTTGGAGGCCACCGTCCGGACAGCGCCGGCCGCCGATCCTCAATGGCGCGAGCAGTTGGACAGGCTCCGCACGATCGCAACGTACGATCCGGAGACCCAGACGTGGCATGCGCGCCTCGGTGCACTCGACCTGGCGGGCATGCAGATGCTGCAGACCCTGTTCGGCGCCACGCGCGTCCACGGCACCGAGGTGTGCCTCGCGGCCGTGGCCGTCCCGCCGTACTGGGGCGGCCCCGCCTTCACGAGGGATCCGGAAGTGGCCGCTCTTCTGGAGGCGCAGGCCGATCGTGGTCGGCCGCTCGGTCAGTTGCCTCTCGCCTGAGCAGCCCGCGCCGGGCGAGGACGTTGAGCACGTTGTCGGCGACCTGCAGGTAGTCCTCGCGGGTGCGGCGCGCGTCGGCGACCGCGTCGAAGGTATAGATCAGCAGGGCGACTTCTTCGCGTGCCGGCCGTCCGCTGTCGTCCGGGACACGCAGGTCCCGATATCCGTCGTGAGAGATCGTCGCTCCTCGGTAGGGGGTGCCTACCATCGCCTGCTGCTGTCGCGCTTATGTCGCAGGAAGTCGGCCCCGAAGTCCTAGCCCAGACTCCAGGGATCAAGTAACCCATCGGTAGGAAGCAGGCTCTACGGGGCGGGGTTGAGGGTTTGTGTACGACGCCGACGGACACCTTGACGGCGACGGCGATCTCGCGGATGGACTGGCCTTCGGCTCGGCGGGCGAGGATCACGCGGCGCTTGTCGTCGTCCACGACGGGGCGTCGGCCACCGACCCGGCCGCGGGCGCGGGCGGAGTCGAGGCCGTTCTTCGTCTTCTTCACGATGTCGCGCCGCCTGTCCTCAGCGAGCGCGAGCGCGAGGTCCAGGATGAGGGAGCGCTCGGTGTGCTCGCCGACGGCGATGCCTTCCAGGACTTTGACGGCGATGCCGCGCTGGAAGGCGTCGTTGAGGACGATCAGCCCTTCGAGGAGGTTGCGGCCGAGGCGGTCGACTTCCTGAACGGTGAGTATGTCGCCGGCGCGGAGGTAGTCGAGGGCGGCGGTCAGGCCGGGCCGGTCGTCGACGGCGAGCTTGCCGGCCGACCGCGCCCGGATCGCGCTTGAGCGCGGCCAGCAGGGTGGTCCCCGCCTCGTTGTCCTCGGCCACCAGGGACAGCAGCCGGGCCGTGCCCGCCTCGCGCAGGCGCTCGATGACGCGGGCGCAGAACGCGGCGTCCCACCGGCCCCGGGCCGCGACCAGGATCTTCTCGACGCGGGTCCGGCCCGGCGGCTCGATCCTCCGGGCCCGCTACTCGACCAGCAGGGCATCGTGCTGCCGGTCCTCCACCAGCTCGAGCGGGCACACCTCCACAGCCAGCCACCCGGTGAGCGACTCCTCGTCCGAGAGCGTCGCCGGCCGGAACCCGAGCGCCTCGCGGATCTGCCTGCGGTGTTGCTTCGCGCCCGCCAGGTCGTACTTCGCATGCTCGGTCGCCGGGACCTTCACCACCCCGGCAACGTACTCCACTGCGGGCTGCGGGAAATCCTCAACGAACTCCGGGAACCTGGCCTCGATCTCGAAGAACTTGAGCATGAGGCAGAAGCCCAGCCGGGTCGCGCCCGACTTGTTCGCGACCAGCTCCCAGTCGCCGTCCACCAGGGCCAGCACGCCACCACGTCCTCCGGTGACCACTCCTGCCGCACACCAGCCCCCTTGCCACCAGACCCCACGGGCGTTCACCTGCTCAGCCCAACGAGGGCGCCAGCCACTGGGAAACGGCGCGTACGGACCTCCCGGGAGCTACCGATGGGTTACTTGTTGCGACTGTGCGTTGTAGTTGGCCATATAGGCCAGCTACAACGCACGCCGTGTCAATGTCGCAGTGACCCGGGCACGCCAGGGCCCGGTCTGAGAGGTTCGTGGCTGGTGGGTGCGTGGTGAATGCCGCCTCGTGCACCTCAGCCGCCGCGCGCTGGCGTGCTCTCCGGATGCCGACCGCGCCGTGCTTCTACCGGCGGACACCTGTGCTCATACGCCAGTGAGCTCTTGCGAAGAGGCCATGATTCGCCGCATCTGGGGCAAATCCACTTCGATACGGGTCTGCCCCTCGAAGGTGCCGGGCTTTCCCCAGTACAAGGCGCCTGCCCAGTCGTCGCGCAAGGTGGCCTGGATGACGTTGTGGGCCGACTTCTCGACGCTGCCGGACAACAGTGCCGCGATAACCGTTCCTGTTACACGCATCGGGCGTGACTTCATGCGCAGGAGGTCAGTCTTCACTACCCCCGCGTTGATCACTCCCGCCCGGATGTTCGACTCGGTGCTGGTGAGGTGTGCGGCGTAATAGTGATTGGCCAGCTGGATCGGCTTCCTCGCCTTGATGAAGTCGTACGGTCGGAAGTCCGGAAAGCCCTCGAAGCTCGTTTTGGTTGTGGGGGGAATGTGGGCCGTCATCATCAAGACCCTGCCGTTCTGGCCGCGCTTGAGCGCCGGCATCAGCAACTGGGTGAGGTGGTAGCGGCTCAGATAGTTGACCGCGAAGACTTGGTGCAGGCCGTCTCCGGTTCGCAGGTCCTCCGATGTCATGACTCCGGTCGTGTGCACGAGGGCATCGAAGTGATCGTTCTCCTGCAAGACGCGCTTGGCGGCGTCGCGAACTCCGTCGTGTGTGGACAGGTCGACTGCGTGGAAGGAGGCGTGTTCGACGGCGCCGCCGAGGGAGGCCAGCGTCTCTTCGCCCTTGCGCTGATCGCGCCCCAGGATGACAACGCGGTGCCCTTGTCCGGCGAGTTCGGCTGCGACGTGTCGGCCGATGCCACTGTTTCCTCCAGCGACCAGGATGGACTTCATGAGAGGGAGACCTCCTCGTGGAGCTGCCGGCACACGGCCGCGCAGCGAGCCGGTTACGATTTGTTCCTAACCCCATGATTGGTTACCCGGCGGGGTCTCACAAAAGGCACATCCGTGTGCCTACGGCACACGGGAGGAACGATGACCGGGCCGGAGGAACCCGCGGCGGAACCCGCGGCGCCGACGGACTACGCGGCGATGTGCCTGGAGACGGAAGGCGGCAGAGCGGTCCGCGACCTCCTGGACCTTGTCGGTGACAAGTGGTCGCTGCTGATCATCGGCACGCTCAGCTCAGGACGGCTGCGCTTCGGTGAGTTGCTGCGCAGCATCCCCGGTGCGTCCCAGCGGATGCTCACCTTGAAGCTCCGCGGCCTCGAACGCGACGGGCTGGTCTCTCGTACCGTGCACGCCGAGGTGCCCCCACGTGTGGAGTACGACCTCACGGCCATGGGGCGCACACTGATCGGGCCGGCTGTCGCCCTGGCGACGTGGGCGATGGACCATGAAGCCGAGACCGCCGCAGCCCGCCAAGCCTTCGACCAGCGCTAGAAGTGGCCACGCCCTCTGATCTGCGCAGTCATCCACTTCAGGACATGTCTCGGTCGCCAGCCCACCCTCTACCGCCGCCAGCACGGCATGGGTCGTGGGTCAGGTGGTGGTCGCGCTCGCGATCAAGGCAACGGCCACCGTGGGTGTGGTGAGGGGTCACGGCATCTGTGGCGGCCGCGCCTCCGACATCGTTGTCGGAAACGCGGCCTGCCCGGGGCGCGGCCCTACGGGATGCAGCACGCCCCGAGTGGGCGCCGGACGCCGGGGAGCACAGTGGGCCTATGGCGTGTAGCGGGCGTCACTGCCGTACAGCTCCCTGGTGAACGCCGAGACATCGGCGGTGCGATTGGCGCCGTCGAGGTTGTAGGTCAGATAGACGCCGTAGCCCTCACTGACCGTGCGGCGGGCAAGGCTGGCGGCCGTGCTCTGCGAGGTCCCGCCGATCTGGACGGCCGCCGGCGACAGCTTCGACTTGGGCAGTGCGATGCCGGGAACCTGCCAGGAGCCGTAGTACGGGTTCCAGGCGTAGTCGAACTTGGACGTGATGTCGACGCCGCCGTAGGACAGGCGCGACGCGGCCGGTCCGATGTTGTAGAGGCTGATGATCTTGCCCGGCATGTTGGCGCGCAGTGCCGACACCAGGTACACGAACGAGCTGGCGTTGGGCTGGCCGGTGCCGTTGTTGCCGTACTCGGCGTACTCGTCGTCGAAGTCGATGCCGTCGAGGCCGTACTTGGCCACGGTGTCCGACAGTGTTTTCGCGAACGTCGAAGCCGCTTGCTGGGACGGGAAGTTGGCG
>NZ_JBHXWK010000016.1:0-196219 GCF_042671685.1 Streptomyces sp. NPDC127595
CCCGTCGCGTACGCCCGCCTCACCGGACCCCCACCCCACTGACCGACGCCGGATCCGGCGGCGACGGGCGGATGTACCGGCCCCCGGCCCCGACCCACCCACCGGGCGCACCCGGCACCCGGCACCCGCCACCCGGCGCACCCACCCGGCGCACCCACCCGCCGCATCACCACCACCGCCGGTTAGCCTCGGACCATGAGCAGGCCCGCCACCTTCACCCCTCCCCCCGGCGTCCACGCCCACCGCCTCCACACCGCACGCGGCGACTTCGCCGCGCTCGAAGCGGCGGCGCAGGGGCAGCGCAAGGGCACCGTGCTGTTCCTGCCGGGGTTCACCGGCAGCAAGGAGGACTTCGTCTCGCTGCACGAGCCACTGGCGGCGGACGGCTACCGCACCGTGGCCGTGGACGGCCGGGGCCAGCACGAGTCCCCCGGCCCACGGGACGACGAAACGGCGTACGCGCAGGGCGAGTTGGCAAGAGACGTACTCGCACAGGCGGACGCCATCGGCACCCCCGTACACCTCGTCGGCCACTCCCTCGGCGGTCAGATCGCCCGCGCCGCCGTACTGCTGAACCCGTCCCCCTTCATCTCCCTCACGCTCATCGCCTCCGGGCCCGCCCAGATCTCCGTCTCGCAGCAGCAGCGCGTCAAACTGCTCCGGGACGCACTCGCCGTCACGGACATGGCCGAGGTATGGGAAGCCATGCAGGCGATGGAACCGCCGGAGGACACCGACACCGGCGGCCTCGACAAGGGTCTCGACGACCGTGCCGACCTACGCCGCCGCTGGCTCGGCAACAGCCCCGCGCAGCTCATCGCGACCGGCCGCCAACTGTGCACCGAACCCGACCGCGTAGCCGAACTGGCAGCGCTCCCCCTTCCGAAGCATGTCCTGTCCGGCGACGAGGACAACACCTGGCCGCTCCCGCTCCTTGACGACATGGCGGTACGCCTCGACGCGCGCCGCACGGTCATCCACGGCTCGGAGCACTCCCCGAACACCGACCGCCCCGAGGAAACAGCCCGCGCCCTCGCAGACTTCTGGAACGCGATCCAGCACAAGGACCAGCACAAGGACTAGGACCAGGACCAGCACAAGGACCAGCACTAGGACCAGAGGCACTAGGACCAGGACAAGGACCTGGTACTGCCTGCCCCCCCCCATGACCTAGTACTGCGCCCGAAGATGCTCCCAAAACCCATCCCGCAGCGCCCGCCGCAGATCCGCCTGCCCCCGCAGCGAGTACTGCAACAGCCCCTCAGCCTCGACCAGCAGATCCTGGTCGACCGACCCGGGCAGATACGGATGCCCCGGCAGCAGCTCCACCAGCGCCTCACGCCCCCGCGCGGCCAGCCACTTCGCTGCGACCTGCGCGCCCACGAACCGCACGTCCTCGCGGGAGGGCCGAGCCGCCGCCGTGGCGTCGTAGGTCGCGGCGGTCCGCCGCGCGACGTACGGCTTGAAGAAGTCGAGGTCGAAGGTGCGCTGGCTGTCGACCTCCCAGAGCAGCGGCTCGGCCTGGTTGCGGCCTTCGGGCGCCTCGATGCCCCACAGGTGGACGCGCGCGCCGTACCCCTGCGCCGCCTCGACCGCCGACACCAGATCCTCGTCGCCGCCGAGCAGTGCGGCGTCGCTGATTGCGCGGTGCCGGGCGAGGGACTCCAGGTCGGACCTGATGAGTGAGTCGACGCCCTTCTGCTGGTTGTTGGCGTTGAGGTTGCCCAACCGCACCTTCACGTCCGGCAGTTCGGCGATGGACTGCTGCTCCGCGGTGTGGATGCGGCGCCGCGCCCCGTCGTACCAGTACACCCGCAGCAGCCTGCTGTCCGCGAAGATCGTGCGGGCCCGGTCGATGAGCGCCTCGATGAGACCCTCGGTGTCCAGGTCGAAGGAGCGACGGTCTTCGGTACCGGCGACCAGCCGTCCGGCGGCCGCGTACAGATACCCCGCGTCGACGAAGATCGCATGGGTCGAGGGCGTCTTGGCCACCTCGGCGAGCATGCGCTGGAGCAGCTCGTTCGTGCGGTCGATGCGGGCGCCGAGCGCGTCAAGGTCGTCGTTCATCGCTTCCATTGTCCCGGTGGTCACGCTTCGAACACAACCGGTCCCAATCAGTCCGCTACCGGCAAGTAGTTAGCGACTCGAAAAATTTCCTTAGCGTAGGGAATGTTTGTAACACGCATGCCGTTGAATCCGTATGGAGCGAGGGACGCAGAAGCCCCACGCACCAGTCACAAGTAGTTCTCCTCAGGAGGATGACCAGACGAAGGGAGAAGCCAATGCGCTTCGAAATCATGCGACTCGACGATGTCGACGGAACAGCCGTGGACAGCACTGTCGTAGACGCCGCCTCCGTCAACCGGATCGTTCAGCAGGCTGCCGCCATAGGACAGCGACTCTGGATCCGCCCGGCCGACTCATCCGCTTCATAACACGCGGACAGACTTCAGAGCCCCGTACGGCAACCATGCCGTACGGGGCTCTGCTCATGGCCGGAGCAGGGCAGCTCAGCTCCCCTGAACCACCTGCGTCACGCCGTTGATGATCTGCTGGACCGCGATCGCCGACAGCATCATGCCCGCGAGCCGCGTCACCAGCACCACGCCGCCGTCCTTGATGACGCGGATGATCAGCAGCGAGTACCGCATCACGATCCACAGCACGACGTGGATGGCGAGGATCGCGGCCCACACGGACACCTGGGTGGCGACACTGTCGGCCTTCTGCACGGCCAGGATCACCGACACGATCGCGCCCGGTCCGGCGAGCAGCGGCATGCCCAGCGGTACGAGGGCGACGTTGACGTCCTTGGTCTGTTTGGGCTCGTCGGTCTTGCCGGTGAGCAGGTCGAGGGCGATCAGCAGGAGCAGCAGGCCGCCCGCGATCATCAGCGCGGGCACGGACACATGCAGGTAGTCCAGGATCTGGTGCCCGAGCAGCCCGAACACGGCGATCACTCCGCCGGCCACGCAGACGGCCTGGAAGGCCATCCGCCGCTGAACCTTGGCGGGGCGCCCCGCGGTGAGCGCGAGAAAGATCGGAGTGATCCCGGGGGGATCCATGATCACGAAGAGGGTGAGGAAGAGGGAGCCGAAGACGGCGACGTCGAACACAGCGAAGGCCTTGCAGATATGGAGGGGTGGGACCGAAAACAGGAAGTGAGCAACCGGAAAAGCAGCCGGAACCAGAAACCCGAAGCCCGGACCAGAAGCCCGGAACCCCGAAGCCCCGAAGCCCCGAAGCCCCGAAGCCCCGAAGAGACAGAAGCCCGAAGCCCGGAACCCGGAAGAGACAGAAGCCCGGAACCCGGAAAAGCCCGGAAGAGGCAGAAGCCCGGAAGAGACAACTGGGCGACCAGGGACCTAAACGCCCCGGCCCCCACCCGCCCCCGGCACCGGAAACGCCCCAGTCGCCCGCCGGGTGATCTCCCCGTACACCTCGGGATCGGTCGTGTACTCCCCGAGCACGCACGTCTTCCGGCTGCCGTGGTAGTCGCTGGACCCGGTGGGCAGCAGCCCCAGCTCGGCCGCCAGCCCGCGCAACCGCGCCCGGGTGGCCGGTTCGTGGTCCATGTGGTCGACCTCGATGCCGTCGAGACCCGCGGCCGCGAGCTCCGCGATGGCGGAGTCCGGCACGGTCCGGCCCCGCTTGCCGGCGGCCGGGTGCGCGAAGACGGTGACGCCGCCCGCCCCCTTGACCAGCCGGATCGCCTCGAAGGGGTCGGTCTCGTGCTTCTCGACGAAGGCCCGGCCGCCGTCGGACAGCCACTGCTCGGTGAAGGCGTCGTTCACGGTCGGTACGACACCGAGCTCGACCAGGGCGGAGGCGACATGCGGCCGCCCCACCGAACCCTCACCCGCGATGCGCGCGACCTGCGTCCAGGTGATCGGCACACCGAGCTCCTGGAGCCGGGCGACCATGCCCTTGGCGCGCGGCACCCGGTCGTCCCGTACGAGCTCACGCTCGGCGAGCAGCGCGGGCTCCTCGGGGTCGAAGAGGTAGGCCAGCATGTGCATGCTGATGCCGTCCAGGCGGCAGGAGAGCTCGGCCCCGGTGACCAGCGTGAGCCCGGCGGGCAGCGCGTCGATCGCCTCGGCGTACCCGCGGGTCGTGTCGTGGTCGGTCAGCGCGACGACGTCCAGACCGGCGGCGGCAGCGTTGCGGACCAGTTGGGCCGGGGTGTCCATGCCGTCGGAGGCGGTGGAGTGGGCGTGCAGATCGATGCGCACTACGCGGACTCCAGACGCTGACGGGACGGGACGGAAAGAGGACGCCCGACGGCACCGAAGGGTCGAGAACACCCAAGGGCGCGCGGAAGGCAACACTCAAGGGTAACGGGAATCCGACCCTCCCCTGTCACACCCGTACACACCCTGCGCCCCCTACGAACCGCCTGCGAGCCCTACGGCTCCAGGATCCGCGGCGACAGCGCCCCGCACGGCAGCAGGTCCACCTCGGCGCCCGCGTCCCGCAGGTCCGTCAGCACCAGTTCGTCGTACATCAGCAGCCCCGACTGCTCGGGCCACACGACCGCCCACAGCCACAGCCCGAGCGCCTCGCCCGCGAAGACGGCGCGGTCGTCGGGGGCGCCGGCCACATGCCAGAGGGGGGTGGGGCGGCCGGCCGCGAGGACCTTGGCCTGGGGCGGTTTCTCGACGCTCATGTAGGGGCCGGGGTCGGGCCCGTCGACTCCCGCGTACCGCGCGCCGAGTCCGACGCCGAGCTCCTCGGCGATGAGGATCAACTCCCCTATGCCGCCGAGCGGTCCGGGTCCGGAGCAGGCGACCGCGGTCGCGCGCCCGCCGCTGCGGTCGTCACCGGCGAAGGCGGCGCCGGTGAACAGCCAGCCGACCGGCAGCGGCCACGGCATCCACACCGGCACCCGGGCGCGGTGCACCACCACACCGAGGGCCTCGACGCTGGGCGGGATCACGGGCTGCAGCGGGTGCACGGTCCCGTGCACATCGCACTGCCAGGAGTCGGCAAAGAGGCCGGGAGCCCTGACCCGGCCACCACACTTCGGGCAACTGGGTTCGCCCCTCATAGGGCCCAACGGTCCTCCCCGTCCTTCGCCGCGTCAAGGACGATCACCCGTCCGGCGCCCGCACCTCGCCCGCGCCCACCCGGGAAATATAGATGTAGCTTGCATTCTTTAGCCGAACTAACTTAATATGTGTATACGTCAACGATCTGGTCGAGGACTGCGAGGACCACGTATGCGCACCACCACAGGAGAAGCAGCAGAGGCGGACCCCTTCGACGCGGGAGCCGGCAGCATCCTGCGCCAGCCGAAGGCCGTCTGGGCGACGGCCGGGGCGTCCGTCGTCGCCTTCATGGGCATCGGACTCGTCGACCCGATCCTGCCGTCCATCGCCAAGGGCCTCGACGCCACCACCAGCCAGGTCTCGCTGCTCTTCACCTCGTACTTCCTGATCACCGCCGTCGCGATGCTGGTGACGGGCTTCGTCTCCAGTCGCATCGGCGGCAAGAAGACCCTGCTCCTCGGCCTCGCCCTCGTGGTCGTCTTCGCGGGCCTGGCGGGCACGTCCGGATCGGTCGGCGAACTCGTCGGGTTCCGGGCGGGCTGGGGCCTCGGCAACGCGCTGTTCGTGTCCACGGCCCTCGCCGTCATCGTCGGCGCGGCGGCCGGCGGCAGCGCCGCGGCGATCCTGCTGTACGAGTCGGCCCTGGGCCTGGGCATGGCCTGCGGCCCCCTGCTGGGCGCACTGCTCGGCAACGCGAGCTGGCGCTACCCGTTCTTCGGCACCGCGTTCCTGATGGCGGTCGGCTTCCTCTGCATCACGGTGTTCCTGAAGGAGCAGCCGAAGCCCACGAAGAAGACCTCACTGCTCGACCCGATCCGGGCACTGGGCCACGGCGGCCTCGCCTCGGCGGCCGTCTCGGCGTTCTTCTACAACTACACGTTCTTCACCGTGCTGGCCTTCACCCCGTTCGTACTGAACATGACCCCGTACAAGTCGGGTGCCGTCTTCTTCTGCTGGGGCCTGCTGCTCGCCCTCTTCTCGGTGATCGTCGCCCCGCGCATGCAGGCCCGCTTCGGCTCGCTGAAGGTGCTCGGCGGCTCACTGGTGCTGCTAGCAGCCGACGTACTCGTGCTCGGGTACGGCAGCCACACCACCGCCGTGGTCTGCACGATCCTGTCCGGCGCCTTCATCGGCGTGAACAACACCGTCTACACGGAACTGGCCCTGGGCGTCTCGGACGCGCCGCGCCCGGTGGCGAGCGCCGGGTACAACTTCGTGCGGTGGTTCGCGGCCGCGGCGGCGCCGTTCTTCGCGCCGAGGATCGAGGGGTGGAGCAACATCCACATCCCGTTCGCGGTCGCGGCCCTCACGGCGGTGATCGGCGCCGCGGTGGTCCTCGTACGACGGGACGCGCTCACGCACGACGCCGAGGAGCTGGAGCCGCGGCACGCCACGGAGGACAGTGTCACCGTCTTTGCCAACTGACTGATTTCGGCCAGGCTCTGACCTGGGATCAGCCGGATTGGACAGGAGACCTCAGTCCAGCGGAACGGACCTGCGCAGCGGATCGCGCAGGTCCGTTCCGCCGCTGAGCCAGCGTTCCTGGAGGGCGCCCGCGCCGTGCACCCGCTTCCACGCGGCCTCGTTCGGCGTCATGGGGAGCAGCGGCAGGAAACGTACGGGGTCGGCGGGCTCGTCCAGGTCCAGGTCCTCCACCAGGCCGCCCGGCTCGGCGACCAGTACGGAGGTGAACGGCGCTCCCGGCCACAGGGGTTCGCCCACGTCGAGCGAGGCGCCGGGGGCCACGATCAGGCCCTCGACCTGCGGGGACGCGGCGAGTACGGCGAGCGGGCGGAGCACCTTGTCGGTGTCGGCGGCGCCGGCGCGCACCGAGAGGACCAGCTCGGCGCGCGGGCCTCTCACGGGGTCGGCGACGGCCGAGGTGGGGTCCGCCATCGGCTGGGCGGACATGCCGAGCGTCGCGTAGCGGACGATGTCGCCCTCGGTGAAACGGAGCACCTCGACGCGGTCGGTCCCGAGGAAGGTCACCGCGGCCCGCGCGTCGGGCTCGCCGAGCGCGGAACGCATCCGGGCCTCGACCAGAGGGAGAACATCAGCCATGAACCGAGCATAGAACTCGTTAGGTCGGGGTAAAGCGGCGCCTTGGCGCTTCGGCGCGCTGATACTCTGGGCCCTCGGCCGGGGCAGCACGCAGAAGCGTCGCTCTCAAGTCCCGGCTCTCTGAGGCTGATTTCCCCCATTGGGGGAACCGTCCGACTCCCCTGTGGAGGGAGTAGGACCCCCTACGGGGGATGGATCGTCCCTCACGGGGGACCGACCGGAGGAGGTGGGGCTGCAATGGACCGAAGTCACCCGTGCAGTACTACCCGCTCTTCCGGTCGCTGAGTTCTTTAGCTGGCTCTGTAATCCTGCTGGCTGTCGCCTCCTGCGAACATGTGCATACGTGTCAGCGTTGCCCGGTGCACCACGGAAGAGCGCTTCGTTCCCACCTGATCCGTTCGATCCGAACGCGATCCGTCTGGTCCAGACGTGATCTGCCTGATCTGAATCAGTAGCGAAGCTGCCACCGCGACGGTGCGGTGCTCCCCGCTTTGTGGACGTGCCAGACATCCGCAGTCAGGACGTCCCCATTCCGGGCAGTTCCAACCGTCGCCGGCCGCCTCCGTTGCGAAGGAGCCTGCCATGTCGATGATTCGTGACCTCCGTGCCGCGGTCCGCCCCCGTCCCTCGCTCCGCAAGGACAGTGGCTCGTACGACACCACCCGTGACCCCGGGACCCCCTCCGCCGTGGTCGACTGCGCCATCTACCGCGACGGCGCCCGGGTCGAGACCCGCGAGCCGCTGACGCCGCACCAGGCGATGCGTCAGGTGCACCGTGACGGCGGTTTCGTGTGGATCGGCCTGCACGAGCCGACCGAGGCCGAATTCTCCGGTATCGCAAGCGAGTTCGGGCTGCACCCGCTCGCCGTCGAGGACGCCGTGCAGGCCCACCAGCGGCCCAAGCTGGAGCGGTACGACGACTCGCTCTTCACCGTCTTCAAGACCATCCACTACGTCGAGCACGACCAGCTCACCGCCACCAGCGAGATCGTCGAGACCGGCGAGGTCATGTGCTTCACCGGGCGGGACTTCTTCATCACCGTCCGGCACGGCGGGCAGGGTTCGCTGCGGGCGCTGCGGCACCGGCTCCAGGACGACCCGGAGCTGCTCGCCAAGGGTCCGTCCGCGGTCCTGCACGCCATCGCCGACCATGTCGTCGACGGGTACATCGCGGTCGCGGACGCCGTGCAGGACGACATCGACGAGGTCGAGACCCAGGTCTTCTCCCCCGGCCGCAAAGGCTCCCCGCGCGGCACGGACGCCGGGCAGATCTACCAGCTAAAGCGTGAGGTGCTGGAGTTCAAGCGGGCGGTGTCGCCGCTGCTGCGCCCCATGCAGCTGCTGAGCGAGCGGCCGATGCGACTGGTCGACCCCGACATCCAGAAGTACTTCCGCGATGTCGCCGACCACCTCGCCCGGGTCCAGGAGCAGGTCCTCGCCTTCGACGAGCTGCTCAACTCGATCCTCCAGGCCAACCTCGCGCAGGCGTCCGTCGCGCAGAACGAGGACATGCGCAAGATCACGTCCTGGGCCGCGATCATCGCCGTACCGACGATGGTGTGCGGGGTGTACGGCATGAACTTCGAGCACATGCCGGAGCTGCACTGGCGGTACGGCTACCCGGTGGTCATGGGCCTCATGGTGACCCTCTGCGTGGGGATCCACCGCACGCTCAAGCGCAACGGCTGGCTGTGAACCCCGGCTGGTTAGTCTTGGCCCCATGACGCAAGAGCTGCTCGACCAGGCCCTCGTCGAGGAGGCCACCAAGAAGTCCGGGCTGATCTGGGTCCGGGGCAGCGAGGTGCCGGTACTTCAAGGGCAGGCCGGTGGTGTGCCCACCCGGGCCCTGTGGCATGTGTGGCACGACGGCGCGGCCTTTCTGATCGGCGACGGACCCGGCGAGCAGCCGCTGCCGGGTCTGGTCGACGGGGGCGACGCCGTGGTCACCGTACGCAGCAAGGACAAGGGTGGCCGCCTGGTGGCCTGGACCGCAAAGGTCGTGGAGCTGACGCCCGGATCCCCGGAGTGGGAGGCGGCGGTCGGCGAGCTGAAGGGCAAGCGTCTGAACGCCCCCGACGGCGAGGCCATGACCGGGCGCTGGGCCCGGGAGTGCCGGGTGGTCCGACTTGAGCCGACGGGCGGCACCTCCGAACTCCCCGACGGCTCGCTCTCCGCGCCGCCGCTGCCCACCCCCGCCACCACCCGGCAGCCGGCCCCCGCGGGCCTCCCCCGCCTCCTCTTCAAGAAGCGCAGGCGCCGCTAGTCCTATGAGGACGGCAGCTCCTGTCCGTAGTCCACCGTCTCCTTCTTGCTGGGCTCCGTCAGTGCGAAGTCCTTGCCCCAGTCCGTGAGGCGGAGGGTGCCGGCGTTGCCCGCGCGGACCAGGAGGAGGGGGTACGCGGTGCCCTCCAGGGAGACGTCCAGGGAGCCGCCGGAGCCGTCGCCGCCGGTGATACGGAAGGTGCGGATGCCCGACTGCTCGTGGTAGCCGTCGGTGGCGAGGGTGCCCTCCAGGGTGAGCAGGCCGTCGAGGAGGACGTCCTTGTCGGTGAAGCCGCTGAAGCGCTTGTAGGTGGGGTCGTCCGTGGGGACCTTCACGTACATGCCGCTGAGCTTGTCGGCGACTTCCGTGTCCGTCGAGCCGGTGTCGCCCGAGCCGTCCTGGTCGCTCCAGAAGTCCGCGTCGGCCTTCAGGTAGAGGTGCTCGCCGACCCTCAGCAGCCGGAAGGTCGACTCCTTCGAGGTGACAGAGCCGGAGCCGCCGTCGTCCTTGAGGCTCATGTCGAGGGTGTACGTGGTCCCGTTGGTCACGACGGTTCCGGAGAGCCGTACCGTCTTCGCCGCCTCGGCCGCCTGCTTCGTCTTCGTCTGGATCTGGGCGGCGGTCAGTTTGCCCACCCCGTTCGTGCCGGCGTCCGGGTCCTCACTGCTGCACCCCGTCAGTCCTGTCCCCGTCACGACCAGTGCGCAGATCGCGCTCACCAGTGCGGCCCTGGGGGTACGGCCCTGGAGAATTGCAGTCACAGGTGGGGCGCCTTTCGAGCGGGGTCCGGCGGCGGCGTACGGCAGCGTACCGGTGCCTCCCATGCCCGACGGAAGGGGTCCGTCCGGACCGCCCACCAGGGCGTATCCGACCGGGACGGGCTAGCCTGAAGCCCACCCGAGCGGACAAAACGGCAGGAACAGGAGGCGCGGGCATGGCCGCAGGCACCCCGCGGATCTTCGTCTCGCACCTCGCCGGTGTCGCCGTCTTCGACCCGAACGGCGACCAGGTGGGCCGCGTGCGCGACCTGGTCGCCATACTGCGTGTCGCGCGTCGGCCGCCCCGGATCCTCGGCCTGGTCGTCGAACTGTCCACGCGCCGCCGCATCTTCCTGCCCATGACCCGGGTGACCGGCATCGAGAGCGGCCAGGTCATCACCACCGGAGTCCTCAATGTGCGCCGCTTCGAACAGCGGCCCACGGAGCGGCTCGTGTTCGGCGAACTCCTCGACCGGCGCCTCACCCTCGTCGAGACGGGCGAGGAGGTGACCGTGCTCGACGTGTCCGTCCAGCAGCTCCCGGCGCGACGGGACTGGGAGATCGACCGGGTCTTCGTCCGCAAGGGCCGCAGCGGGGCGTTCAGGCGCACCAAGGGGGTGACCCTGACCGTCGAGTGGTCCGCCCTCACCGGTTTCTCGCTGGACGAGGAGGGACAGGGCGCCGAGAGCCTCCTCGCCACCTTCGAGCAACTGCGCCCGGCCGACCTCGCGAACGTGATGCACCACCTGTCGCCGAAGCGGCGCGGCGAGGTGGCCGCCGCGCTGGACGACGACCGCCTCGCCGACGTACTCGAACAGCTCCCCGAGGACGACCAGATCGAGATCCTGGGCAAGCTCAAGGAGGAACGCGCGGCGGACGTCCTGGAGGCGATGGCCCCGGACGACGCCGCAGACCTGCTCGCCGAACTCCCCGAGGACGACGTGGAGCGGCTGCTGAAGCTGATGCGGCCCGGCGACGCGGCCGACGTACGACGGCTGATGGCGTACGAGGAGCGGACCGCCGGCGGTCTCATGACGACCGAGCCCATCATCCTGCGGCCCGACGCGACCATCGCCGAGGCGCTCGCCCGGGTCCGCAGCCCCGACCTCTCCCCCTCGCTCGCCGCCCAGGTGTACGTGTGCCGCGCGCCGGACGAGACACCCACGGGCAAGTACCTGGGCACCGCCCACTTCCAGCGGCTCCTGCGCGACCCGCCGTACACCCTGGTCAGCTCGATCCTCGACGACGATCTGCAGCCCCTCGCCCCGGACGACGCGCTGCCCGTCGTCGCCGGGTTCTTCGCGACGTACGACATGGTCGCGGCGCCCGTCGTCGACGAGAGCGGCTCGCTGCTGGGCGCGGTGACCGTGGACGACGTACTGGACCACATGCTGCCCGAGGACTGGCGGGAGACGGAGTTCCACCTCGACGAGGACGATGTGGAGGATGAAGAGGTGGCCGATGGCCCCTGAACGCGAGGCGCGGGAACGCACCGTCTCCGGGGCGACCGCGGCCCCCCGGCCGCGCAACCGGCTCGACCAGCCCAAGACGCCGGGCCGCAGACTGCTGCCGGAGTGGGACCCGGAGGCGTTCGGGCGGTTCTCGGAGCGGATCGCGCGGTTCCTGGGCACCGGGCGGTTCATCGTCTGGATGACCATCGTCGTCGTGGTGTGGGTGCTCTGGAACGTCTTCGCGCCCAGCGACCTGCGCTTCGACAACTACCCGTTCATCTTCCTGACCCTGATGCTGTCGCTCCAGGCCTCCTACGCCGCCCCGCTGATCCTGCTCGCGCAGAACCGGCAGGACGACCGCGACCGGGTCAACCTCGAGCAGGACCGCAAGCAGAACGAGCGGTCGATCGCGGACACCGAGTACCTCACCCGGGAGATCGCCTCGCTGCGCGTGGGCCTCGGCGAGGTCGCCACCCGCGACTGGATCCGCTCCGAGCTGCAGGACCTCATCAGGGAACTGGAAGAGCGGCGTCCGGACAGTCGCGTCGTATTCCCGTCAGAGCGCCCCCGGGGACGTGACACAGACGACCTGTGACGGGGCTTTCCGGGGGCCATGGGGAGCCCCGTACCATCGACAGCATGGTGGCTACGGAAGACGCGGTGCGCGAAGCACTGTCGACGGTGAACGACCCCGAGATCCAACGACCCATCACCGAGCTGGGGATGGTCAAATCGGTTGAGATCGGTGCGGATGGCGCGGTCGCGGTCACTGTCTATCTGACCGTCTCCGGCTGCCCGATGCGCCAGACCATCACGGACACCGTGACGGCGGCGGTCGCGGCGGTCGAGGGCGTCACGCACGTCGACGTGACCCTGGACGTGATGGGCGACGAACAGCGCCGTGAACTCGCGGCCGCGCTGCGCGGCGGGACGGCCGAGCGCGAGGTCCCCTTCGCCCAGCCCGGCTCCCTCACGCGCGTGTACGCGGTCGCCTCCGGCAAGGGCGGCGTCGGCAAGTCCTCCGTGACGGTGAACCTCGCGGCGGCGATGGCGGCCGACGGCCTCAAGGTCGGTGTCGTCGACGCCGACATCTACGGCCACTCGGTGCCACGCATGCTCGGCGCCGACGGCAAGCCCACCCAGGTCGAGAACATGATCATGCCGCCGTCCGCGCACGGCGTGAAGGTGATCTCGATCGGGATGTTCACGCCGGGCAACACGCCCGTCGTATGGCGCGGCCCGATGCTCCACCGCGCCCTCCAGCAGTTCCTGGCGGACGTCTTCTGGGGCGACCTGGACGTGCTGCTCCTCGACCTCCCGCCGGGCACGGGCGACATCGCCATCTCGGTCGCGCAGCTCGTCCCGAACGCCGAGATCCTCGTCGTGACGACGCCTCAGCAGGCCGCCGCCGAGGTCGCCGAGCGCGCGGGCTCCATCGCCGTGCAGACCCACCAGAAGATCGTCGGCGTCATCGAGAACATGTCGGGCCTGCCCTGCCCGCACTGCGGCGAGATGGTCGACATCTTCGGCACGGGCGGCGGCCAGTCCGTCGCCGACGGCCTGACCCGCACCACGGGCGCCACCGTCCCGGTCCTCGGCAGCATCCCGATCGACGTCCGCCTCCGCGAGGGCGGCGACGACGGCAAGCCCGTCGTCCTGACCGACCCGGACTCCCCGGCGGGCTCCGCCCTACGGGCCATCGCCGGCAAGCTGGGCGGCCGGGCGAGGGGCCTTTCGGGCATGTCCCTGGGCATCACGCCGAGGAACAAGTTCTAGGGGCCTCGTAAGGGGCGCGGGGAACGGCGCGAGCAACCACGACGCACCGGCAGGTCCAAACGGTCCGCAGCCCCCACTCTCATACGAAGATGGGGGCGCCGTCACTCAAGACGGCGCCCCCATCCCCGTATGCCCGCCGCCTAGGCGTACGCGCCGATGTCCTTGATCATCGAGAAGCCCAGCCCGTACGCGCTCATCCCCCGCCCGTACGCGCCCACGTGGACGCCCTCCTGGGTGGAACCCGCGAGGACCCAGCCGAACTCGGACTCGCGGTAGTGGAAGGGCGTGGGGACGCCGTCCACGGGGAGGGACAGGGAGGACCACTCGGAGCCACCGAGGTCGTCGGCCAGGACCCACGCCGTTTCCGTCTGCTGGTCCAGCCAGTCGTCCCGCAGGGTGTGGTCCATCTGGCCGGGCCAGGTGAAGGACAGCAGCCCCACTCCCGCGAGCCAGGCCGCGGAGGAGACCGAGGTGGCCTCCAGCAGGCCCGTACCGTCCGCGCTACGGCGCACGGGGCTGGCCGCGACGGTCACCACGACCGCGAAGCGCTCCTTGTCCTCCGTCGTCTCGCCGCGCACGCTGGGCTCTTCTCCGTGCCCGATCGAACCGTGCTCGACGGCACCGTCCGCCGAGGTACCGACCTGCATCAGCCAGCGCGGTCCCGTGAAGGCCTCGTCGAGGCCGTACCACGGGAAGGGCGCCAGCAGGTAACCGTCGACCGTACGCCGGGCGGAGGGGACGTGCTGTCCGCCCTCCGCAGCCGGCGCCTGCGCGCCTACCCGACTTGTCGTCTCCATCTGCCGGACGCCTCCTAGCTCTCGTCGGACCGGTGGGCCCACCCCCCGCGGGCGTCCTTATCGGTCCGCACAACAACTGGGCAGCATAGCCACACCACTCCGAGCAGCCGGGAAAGCGCCCGGCGCGTGGGTACGTTTTGGGGCCGTGTGAGACTCAGATCACCTGCGGTGAGGCGTGTCCACGGCTCGGAATGCGTCCGTACGACTCAGGCGTCCATACGACGCAGATGGCGTCCGTACGACTCAGGTGGCGTCCGCGTCGAAGGGCGGGCGGTCGTCCTTGGCGAGGTCGAGCTTCTCGCGCTTCTTCGTCATGTCGACGGAGCCACCGGAAGGGCTTGAGGAGCCGGCGGACGCTTCGGACTCACGGCCGTGCACCGCGTCCGTGACGTCGGCCATCTCCTTCTTCAGGTCGAAGCCGTTGCGGATTTCCTTGAGCCCCAGCTCGTCGTTGTCGAGCTGCTTGCGGATGAACGTCTTGGGGTTGAGGTCCTCGAACTCGAAGTCCTTGAACTCCGGGCCCAGTTCCTCGCGGATGTCCGCCTTCGCGCTCTCGGAGAACTCGCGGATCTTGCGGATGGTGCGCGTGACATCCTGGATCATCTTCGGGAGCTTGTCCGGACCGAAGACGAGCACGGCGAGCACAACGAGCGCCACCAGCTCGAGCGGTCCTATGTCATTGAACACCTGAAGCTCCTTGCGATGTCCTCGGTCCTCGGGCCCTCGGCGGTTCTTCCGTGGTCCGGGCCGTGTCCACGGTACCCGGCCATCCCGTCCGTCCGGAACTGTCCCGGGGCTTCCGGGTTCATGTACACGCCGGGTTTTCCGCGATGTTTGCCGTTCAGGGCGGACCTCGGCCGTCTTTCCGTGAGATTCCCGTCAGTCACTGTCGGCCGAACCGAGGACCAGCGTGAGCTGTTCTTCCGTACCGCCGCGCAGGAGGGTCAGCCGCAGCGTGTCGCCCGGTCGGTGCGCGCGGATCCGCACGATGAGCTCCTCGCCGGAGTGCACGCGCCGGCCGTCGACCTCGGTGATGATGTCGCCCGCCTTGATGCCCGCCCTGGCCCCCGGGCCGCCCGCTGTGACCGCCGGCCCGCCGTCGCCGCCCTGCGTCCCGACCTTGGCGCCGTCGCCCGCGTACTCCATGTCGAGCGTGACACCGATCACGGGGTGGGTCGCCTTGCCGGTGTTGATGATCTCCTCGGCGACGCGCTTGGCCTGGTTGATGGGGATGGCGAAACCGAGCCCGATCGAACCGGACTGACCGGTCTCCAGGCCGGAGCCGTCGTCCGCGGAGCGGATGGCGCTGTTGATGCCGATGACGCGGGCACTGGAGTCGAGGAGGGGGCCACCGGAGTTACCGGGGTTGATCGGAGCGTCGGTCTGCAACGCGTCCACGTAACTGACGTCGCTGCCGTCGCCGCTCTCCCCGCCCGCCGTGATGGGCCGCTCCTTGGCGCTGATGATGCCGGAGGTGACGGTGTTGGCGAGGTCGAAGGGCGCGCCGATGGCGACGACGGGGTCGCCGACCTGGACGTTGTCGGAGTTGCCGAGCGGCATGGGGTCCAGGCCGCTGACGCCGGACACCCGGACGACGGCGAGGTCGTACCCGCTGTCGCGCCCGACCACCTTTGCCTTGGCGGTGTCGCCGCTGCTGAAGGTCACGGATATGTCGCCGCCGTCGGCGGCCGGTTCGACCACGTGGTTGTTGGTGAGGATGTGTCCCCGGCCGTCGAGCACGAACCCGGTGCCGGTGCCCTCCTGGTCGGACCCGCTCACATGCAGCGTGACGACGCTGGGCAGCGCCTGCGCGGCGATCCCGGCCACGCTGTCCGGAGCACGCCCTGGCGCCTCCTTCCCGGCCTGCGGCAGCTCTACGTCACTCACCCCGCCGTTCCGCTCCAGATACACCCCGACGATGCCTCCGACGCCCCCGGAGACGAGCGCGATCAGCACGGCCCCGGCGACCAGCGCCTTCTTCGCCCGCCTGATCTGCTGCGCCTTGGAGACGACGACCGCGCCGTTCTGCTGGAGGGGGCCGGGGGCGGCCCAGGGGTCGTAGTTCTGCCAGGGCGTGGGGGCGGGCGCCGAGGCGGGAGGTTCGTATGCGCCGTGGGCCGTTGTCGTCGGCGGCGCGGGCACTGGGGCCGCCAGGGGCGCCGCCGGGACGTGGGTGCCATGCGCGGGCGTGGCCGCCGGATGCTGGACGGGCGGGGCGGACGCCCATGGGCCCGGTTCGCCGTAGGGCGGGGTGCTGTAGGGGTCGGGGTCGTGCAGGGGCTTGGGTCGGTCTGCCGGGGCCTGGTCGGCGGGCAGGGCGGGGGGAGGGGGGTCGGACGGGCGGTTGGGAGGAGGGTCGGAAGGATGCTCCGGAGCGGGGTCGGGGGAAAAAGCTGCGGAAAGTTCGGCGGGAGGCGCAACGGGGCCACCCATGGAAGGCCTGGCGGGCTGGGCGGCCGGAGAACCGACAGCACTATCCCCGAGAAGGCCAGCAGGCTGCTCTGCGGGAGAACCGACAACGCCGTCCCCGAGAAGGCCGGCGGAGATACCGTCCCGCTCGCCCCCGTGGTGGGCCTCTGTGGGCCCCGCCAACTCGAAGTCGCCGTCGGCGTCCACGCCGGGCGCAGCCGAGGCACCGCTCCCGCGAGGTCGCTGGAGCTCGAAGTCGCCCTCGGCCTCGGGTATCCGTGCGCCCTCGGACGGGCCCGCCCCGGCATCCCCCGGGGCGACCGGCGGCCGGGGTCGGTTCCACCACTTCGCCTTCGTGGGCTTCCCGTCGTTCATGCTCTCCCCACACCTGGCCCCCGGGCACAACTCGCCGACGGTTGCCGCAGATTGTCGACTCCGCGCCCGGGATCCCTCCTGCGAACGCGGCCCACCCTGGATTCAACCAGGTTCACGGGCCGCCGCGCAGAGGGCGGGTCAGCGGACGGTGCCCGAGGAGGGGGAGGAAGGGAATGGGGAGGAAGAGGGGGACGGAAGGAATCCGGGGGCCGCGAGCAGGCCCGGAGTCGCGAGGTCCGGCGCCGTGGACCATGAAGTCAGCGCTACCGGGTCGACGTCGGTGAACGGACGTATGAGCGGGGACATCACTGCGGCACCGGCGACCACGGGGGCCGTCAGCGTGTGCATGACCTCCTGGGCACGGCCGGCCGGGGCGGGGACTCCGGGCAGCAGCGGCGCGGACACCTCGGTGGGCGCCACCGTGTTCTGGCCGAGCGTCCGGTCGCCCTGCGCGAGCAGCGGCCCCACTGACCGGCGCCGCTGCGACTCAGGGCCCGTCGAGGCTCCCGTGCCCTGTGTGCGCGTCGGCGTCACATTGCTGCCGGTACCGGCCTCGCCCCGTGCCGCGGTGGTGTCACCGGGGGTCCCGGTCGACACCCCGCCGAGCGCGACCGCGGCCAGCGACACGGCACCCGCCGCGGCGAAGGCGAAGCGCAGCCCGCGCGAGGCCGACCGCTCGGCCTCATGACGGCTGACGTCATGGATACGGAAGCCGCGTCCCTGGGAGGGAGGCAGCACGTCCGCGTGGCGCTCGGAAGGGACGTAGCCGAAGGACTCGCCCCTCACTCCGAAGACTCCGGTCCCGTCGGAGCCACCGGGGATTCTTCCGCCGAAGGCTCCCCCGCCCAGCGGTGAGCCGGCGCCCCCGCCGGAGTCACCTCCGCCGGGGAGCCCCTGGAGACGGGCCAGGAAGCTTTCGGAGGGCGGTGGCGGGGCCATCTCCGCGAATACGTTCTTCAGTCGGCGCTGGGCTGCCGCCTCGGCCTTGCACTTCGCACAGGTGGCGAGGTGGGCCAGGACGCGCTCGCGCGACTCATGACCGAGCTCTCCGTCCACGAGGGCGGACAGTCGGTCTCCCAGATGCTGCTCAGCAGGTGTAGGACGTGATCCACTCACGCGGACGCGCCCCCTCCTCCCAGCGCGGGCACACCGGTGACCGCGAAGCCGCGGCGCTCGGCACGGGCCTCGGGAGACCGGTGCGCGAGGGCCTTGCGCAGCTGCGAGCGGCCACGGTGAATCCGGCTGCGGACCGTGCCGAGCTTGACGCCCAGGGTCGCGGCGATCTCCTCGTACGACAGTCCCTCGATGTCACAGAGGACGACCGCGGCGCGGAACTCGGGCGCGAGGGTGTCCAGCGCCTGCTGGACGTCGGCGTCGAAGTGCGCGTCGTTGAAGACCTGCTGCGGGGACGGCTCACGGCTGGGCAGACGCTCGGCCGCGTCGTCGCCGAGGGCGTCGAAGCGGATGCGCTGCTTGCGGCGCACCATGTCCAGGAAGAGATTCGTGGTGATGCGGTGCAGCCAGCCCTCGAAGGTGCCGGGCGTGTAGGTCGACAGGGA
The DNA here is from genome assembly GCF_042671685.1 of Streptomyces sp. NPDC127595. NCBI lineage: Bacteria > Bacillati > Actinomycetota > Actinomycetes > Kitasatosporales > Streptomycetaceae > Streptomyces > Streptomyces sp. NPDC127595. Next base: position 18,498 of record NZ_JBHXWK010000016.1, read on the forward strand.
GCGGAAGACACGGACGAAGACCTCTTGGGTCAGGTCCTCGGCGTCGTGCTGGTTGCCCGTCAGGCGGTAGGCGAGCCGGTACACCCGGCCGCTGTGCGTGCTGACGATCTCCTCCCAGGTGGGCGGAGTCCACGCCTGCGACTCCGCGTCGGTGGAGAACGTCGCGGTCTGCCCGGAGTCGGCACTGTGGAAACGGTCAGCGGTGTTGGTCACGGATTTCGGCTCACCCGCCGACCTGAGAAAGCGCCGCAGCACTCCTCCCCGATCCACAGGCGCAGCCGCACCTCCCCTGTCGGCTCTGGTGGTGTCCAGTGGAGCCCCTACCATAGCCACCTCGCCCGTTAGCTCCGGATAAGCGGTTTTACGAGAATTTGATACGCGCTCATATCGCTGCGTCAGCACTTGCTCGGTGTCCTGATCCATGTGCTTCCCCCAGTGCGTTTCCCCACCCCTCTAAACGCCTGGTCCCATCTGCGGGTTCCCGGCGCCAACGGATACAGTCACGGCCAGGCATCTACGGGGACAGGAGAGCGTCATTACCGGCAACCGGCAGCCAAGCTGGGCGGCGTTCGCCGACGCCTTTGCCGCCGAGGACGAAGCACTGCTCTGGGCCCGGGACCGGGCTCAGGACGCAGGGCTGCGCTCGGTGTCGCCCGGCACCGGCGCCGCGCTGCGGTTGCTCGCCGCCACCGTGGACGCGAAAGCGGTGGCGGAGATCGGGACCGGGACCGGCGTATCCGGAATTCATCTGCTCAACGGCATGCGGCCGGACGGGGTACTGACCACGGTGGATCCCGAGCCGGAGCGCCAGCAGTTCGCCCGCCAGGCCTTCCGAGCCGCCGGCTTCGCGAGCAATCGCGCCCGCTTCATCCCGGGCCGCGCCCTCGACGTCCTGCCCCGGCTCGCGGACGCCGGATACGACCTCGTGTTCTGCGACGGCGACCGTCTGGAGTGCCTGGAGTACTTCGCTGAATCGTTGCGCCTGTTGCGTCCGGGCGGGCTCGTCGTCTTCGAGGGCGTCTTCGCGGACGGCCGCACGGTGGACTCGGGGCCGCAGCCCGCGGAGGTCGGACGGCTGCGGGAACTGCTGCGCGCGGTGCGCGAGAGCCAGGAACTGATTCCCTCGCTGCTGCCGGTGGGCGATGGCCTGCTGTGCGCGGTCAAGCGCTGACCATGGGCCTCGGCCAGCCCCCTGACCAGGGGTTTCATCGATGTCGTACGGCTGAAAAACGGCTGCCCCGGCACCGCGTGCGATGCCGGGGCAGCCGAAAGGGTACGGTCGCGTCCCGCGTCAGCCGACGACCTTCTTGAGGGCGTCGCCAAGAGCGTCGGCCTCGTCAGGGGTCAGCTCGACGACGAGCCGACCGCCGCCTTCGAGCGGAACGCGCATGACGATGCCCCGCCCCTCCTTGGTCACCTCGAGCGGGCCATCGCCCGTCCGCGGCTTCATGGCCGCCATGCTCGTTCCCCTTCCTGAAACCAGCTCATCGTCGCCGACGGCCCCTTAGAAGGGCACGCCCGTCCCCTCATAGGACACGCGTCACCGGCATCGAACACATTGCTTCCAGGCCATTATCCCGCATCTCAGGACCCGATGACCAACATCAGTCGGCATCGCTTGCGCAACGCGCTTGAGCAAAACCACTCAATTCGGCGATGTGACTGCGATACTGCGCCGCCGCATGACCTTCCAGGGCCACGAATTCTTTGACGCAGGTCACATGTCCGAACGGCTCCGCTGTCGGTGATCTCCGTCATGCTGTCCTCGGAAGCAGGACGTACCGGCGGGTAGGCGGGTATGACGGAGCCGCGACACCGGAGGGGAACCCACCATGGCCGACACCGTGCTCTACGAGGTGAGCGACGGACTCGCGACGATCACGCTGAACCGCCCCGAGGCGATGAACGCGCTGAACACCGAGCTCAAGGTCGCCCTCCGGGACGCGGCACAGGCCGCCGCGGCCGACGACTCCGTACGGGCCGTGCTGCTCACGGCCGCCGGTGACCGGGCATTCTGCGTGGGCCAGGACCTCAAGGAGCACATCGGCGGGCTGCTCGCGCCGCGCGAGTCGGGCGCGGGCAAGGGCGTCATGAGCACCGTGCACGACCACTACAACCCGATCGTGCGCGCGCTGACCGGCGCGGCGAAGCCGGTGGTGGCCGCTGTGAACGGCGTCGCGGCCGGGGCGGGTTTCGGTTTCGCGCTCGCCGCGGACTACCGCATCGTGGCCGATTCCGCGTCCTTCAACACCTCCTTCGCCGGGGTCGCACTGACCGCCGACTCCGGCATCTCCTGGACGCTGCCTCGGGTCATCGGCCCGAGCCGCGCCGCCGATCTGCTGCTCTTTCCGCGCAGCATCACGGCTCAGGAAGCCTTCGACCTGGGGATCGCAAACCGGCTTGTGCCCTCGGGCGAGTTGGGCGCCGAGGCGGAGAAGGTGGCCCGCGCGCTGGCCGAGGGGCCGACCCTCTCGTACGCCGCGCTGAAGGAGTCCCTCGCCTACGCCCTGTCCCACTCGCTGGAGGAATCCTTGGAGAAAGAGGACGAACTCCAGACCCGGGCGGGCGAGTCGGAGGACCACATGATCGCTGTGCAGGCGTTCGTGAACAAGGAGAAGCCGAAGTACCTGGGGCGGTGACGGCCGATGGAGAACCGCGGGCCGGGTGTGGCTGGTCGCGCGGTTCCCCGTCCTGCTAAGCGCTCCTGAACGCGCAGTCCGCCAAGTGGTCGTCGACCAGGCCGCATGCCTGCATCAGGGCGTACGCCGTGGTCGGGCCGACGAAGCGGATGCCGCGCTTCTTGAGTGCCTTGGAGAGGGCGGTCGACTCGTCGGTGACGGCCGGGACGTCGGCCAGCCTCTTCGGGGCCGGGCGGGTGGCCGGGTCGGGGGCGAAGGACCAGATCAGCTCGTCAAGCTCACCCGGCGCCCAGTCGGTCAGCACGCGCGCGTTGGCGACCGTCGCCTCGATCTTGGCGCGGTTGCGGATGATGCCCGGGTCGGCGAGCAGGCGCTCCTTGTCCGCGTCGGTGAAGGTCGCCACCTTGGCGACCTCGAAGCCTGCGAAGGCGGCGCGGAACCCCTCGCGGCGCCGCAGGATCGTGATCCAGGACAGGCCCGACTGGAAGGCCTCCAGGCAGAGCCGCTCGTACAGCGCGTCGTCGCCGTGGACCGGGCGGCCCCACTCCTCGTCGTGGTACGCCACGTAGTCCTCGGTCGACAGCGCCCAGGGGCAGCGCAGCGCGCCGTCCTGGCCCGCGAGTGCGTCGGTCACTGATGGTCCTCCTCGGCGGGCTTCCGCAGCGAGGTGGAGGTGACCGAAGCCGACCTGGCGCCTTCGAGTGCCGCCTCCAGGTCGGCGATCCGGGCGTCCCGCTCGCCGATCTCGGCACCGAGGCGGCCGAGGGCGTCGTCGACGTCCGCCATGCGGTAGCCGCGTACGGCGACGGGGAAGCGCAGGATCTCGACATCCTCCCGGTTCACCGGGCGGTCCGGCGGAAACGGGTCCACCAGCCGGTCAGGCACAGCCTCGGGGAGGGGCGCGCTCTCGCCGCCGCCCACCACGGCCACCGTCACCGCGGCGACCACGACGGCGAGCGCGACGACCAGGAACAAGAACATGAACATCGCTGAGGTCCCCACGCTCTGGTGCCGACGCGGGGCGCGCCGGCGTGGATAGCGCTGCAGCGGACTGTGCTGAAGCGGTTGGTGCTGATGCTGACAGTGTCGGGTCCGATCGTGCCATGCGAGTCTGACAGTTAAGGTCGCAGGCGGCTTATCAGCGGGACTTACTGGGAGAGGTCACAGGGGATGCTCAGGCTGGGCAGGTATGAATTCGACCCGCACGAGCCGGTGATCATGGCCATCGTCAACCGGACCCCCGACTCCTTCTACGACCAGGGGTCCACGTTCCGCGACGAGCCCGCGCTCGCCCGGGTGGAACAGGCGGTGTCCGAGGGCGCTGCGATCATCGACATCGGCGGGGTCAAGGCGGGGCCGGGGGAAGAGGTGACCGCCGAGGAGGAGGCACGTCGCACGGTCGGGTTCGTCGCCGAGGTGCGGCGGCGTTTCCCCGACGTGATCATCAGCGTCGACACCTGGCGGCACGAGGTCGCCGAGGCGGTCTGCGAGGTCGGGGCGGATCTGCTCAACGACGCGTGGGGCGGGGTGGATCCGCGGCTGGCCGAGGTGGCGGCGCGGTACCGGGTGGGGCTGGTGTGCACCCACGCCGGGGGCGCCGAGCCGCGTACGCGTCCGCATCGGATCGCGTACGACGACGTCATGGCCGACATTCTCCGGGTCACCCTCGGTCTTGCCGAGCGGGCGGTCTCGCTGGGCGTGGCCCGGGAGTCCGTGATGATCGACCCCGGGCACGACTTCGGGAAGAACACGCGGCACAGCCTGGAGGCCACGCGGCGGCTCGGCGAGATGGTGTCCACCGGGTGGCCCGTTCTCGTCTCCCTCTCCAACAAGGACTTCGTGGGCGAGACCTTGGACAAGCCGGTGAAGGAGCGGGTGGTGGGGACGCTGGCGACGACCGCCGTCTCGGCGTGGCTGGGGGCGCAGGTGTACCGCGTCCACGAGGTCGCGGAGACGCGGCAGGTGCTGGACATGGTCGCGTCCATCGCGGGGCATCGGCCGCCGGCTGTGGCTCGGCGGGGGCTGGCGTAGGGGGTTTCTTCGCCCCCTCCGCCCCTGCCCGTCCCGTACCTGGGGGCTGCCGCCCCCAGACCCCCGCCATCGGCCTGAACGGCCTCGTCCTCAAACGCCGGACGGGCTGAAAAGCTCTACCGCCCCGCCTCCTTCGACACCAACGACACCGCCTCGTCCACGTCGTCCGTCAGGTGGAACAGCAGCAGGTCCTTCTCCGAGGCCTTGCCCTGGGCGATGAGGGTGTTCTTGAGCCAGTCGACCAGGCCGCCCCAGTACGCCGTGCCGAAGAGGACGATGGGGAAGCGGGTGACCTTCTGGGTCTGCACGAGGGTCAGCGCCTCGAAGAGCTCGTCCAGGGTGCCGAGTCCGCCGGGGAGGACCACGAAACCCTGCGCGTACTTGACGAACATCATCTTGCGGACGAAGAAGTACCGGAAGTTGAGACCGATGTCGACGTACTGGTTGAGGCCCTGTTCGAAGGGCAGCTCGATGCCGAGTCCGACGGAGATGCCGTTGGCCTCGCAGGCGCCCTTGTTGGCGGCTTCCATGGCGCCCGGGCCACCGCCGGTGATCACGGCGAAGCCGGCCTCGACGAGACCGCGGCCGAGCGCCACGCCCGCCTCGTACTCGGGCGAGTCCGCCTTCGTACGGGCGGATCCGAACACGCTGATCGCGGGCGGGAGTTCTGCCAAGGTGCCGAAGCCCTCGATGAACTCCGACTGGATGCGGAGCACCCGCCAGGGGTCGGTGTGCACCCAGTCGGACGGCCCGCCCGCGTCCAGGAGACGCTGGTCCGTGGTGCTCGCCTGCACCTGACCCCGCCTGCGCAGCACCGGTCCCAGCCGCTGCTCCTCCGGTGGCCGCTTCTTGCCCTCGGGGTTGCCAGTAGCCATGTGCGCTCCCTCCGCTTGCGGTAGTTCCACCCCAGCGTAGATCTACGCGGGTTACGGAGGGGGGACGCGAGCATGTCCGCCGGGCACCGGCAGGGCTGAGCTCGCGTCTCGGCCACCTCTCAGGCCGTCAGCCAGGCCCGCAGCCGCTCCTCGGCCTCCGGGATCGCGGAGGCCCTGACGCGCTCGTCCGCCTTGTGGGCCAGGAGCTGGGCGCCGGGGCCGTAGTTCACCGCGGGAACCCCGAGCGCGCTGAAGCGGGCGACGTCGGTCCAGCCGAACTTGGGGCGGGCCTCACCGCCGACGGCCGCCATGAAGGCCGCCGCTGCCGGGTGGGTGAGGCCGGGACGGGCTCCCCCGGTGTGATCGTCGACGACGAACTCGTCCACGCCGCAGTCCGCGAAGTAGTCGCGGACGAACGCCTCCGCCTCGGCCTCGCTGCGGTCGGGCGCGTAGCGGAAGTTGACGACCAGGGTGCAGGCGTCGGGGATGACGTTGGTGGCGACGCCGCCTTCGACGCGGACGGCGTTGAGGCCCTCGTGGAACCTCAGGCCGTCCACGACCGGCGTGCGCGGCTCGTACGCGGCCAGCTTGGCCAGGGCCGGGGCCGCCGCGTGGATCGCGTTGGAGCCCATCCACGCGCGCGCGGAGTGCGCCCGCTCCCCCTTGAACTTCAGGAACACCCTGAGAGTGCCCTGGCAGCCGCCCTCCACCTGGCCGTCCGTCGGCTCCAGGAGGATCGCGAAGTCGCCCTTCAGCCAGTCGGGGTGGGCTTCGGACACATGCTTCAGACCGTTCAGGGGTGCGGCGACCTCTTCGTTGTCGTAGAAGACGAAGGTGAGGTCACGGTTGGGGGCGGGCACCGTGGCCGCGATGCGCAGTTGGACCGCCACCCCCGACTTCATGTCGCAGGTGCCGCAGCCCCACAGCACGCCGTCCTCGTCGAGACGGGACGGGACGTTGTCCGCGATGGGGACCGTGTCGATGTGGCCGGCGAGGACGACGCGTTCGGCGCGGCCCAGGTTCGTCCGCGCGACGACGTTGTTGCCGTACCGGTCGACCGTCAGGTGCGGCAGGGCGCGCAGCGCGGTCTCGATGGCGTCCGCGAGGGGCTTCTCGCTGCCGCTCTCCGAGGGGAAGTCGACAAGCTGCGCGGTCAGTTCGGCAGCGTCCAGCGTGAGGTCAAGGGGGGTATCGGCCATGCCGCCGACCCTAGCGCTCGCGGCCATACCGGCTCGAACCGGTTATCCACAGCCCCAGACGTGTCCGACAGTGACCTCCAGTACCTTGTACGACGTGTCAGAGCCGTCCCCCACCCCCGTCCGGCGCGGCCGCCTCCTCCGATTCGGAGGGGCCGTCGTGGTCCTGCTCGCGCTCGCCGCCTATCTCACGGTGCAGTACCTCACCGGGGGGCCGGGCGTTCCCCGCTGCACGGTCGTCTCGGGCAGAAGCGACGGCAAGTCGTACGAGTTCACGCCGGAGCAGGCGGTGAACGCGGCGACGATCTCGGCGGTCGGCACCAACCGCGACATGCCCGAGCGGGCCGTGACCATCGCCCTGGCGACCGCGCTCCAGGAGTCGGGACTGCGCAACATCAAGCACGGCGACCGGGATTCCCTCGGCCTCTTCCAGCAGCGGCCCTCGCAGGGCTGGGGGACGACGGCGGAGATCATGGATCCGACGTACGCGGCGGACATCTTCTACGAGCACCTGGCCAAGGTCGACGACTATGCGGAGTTGCCGCTCACCGTTGCCGCGCAGCGCGTGCAGCGCAGCGCCTATCCGGACGCGTACGCGAAGCATGAGCCGGACGCCACGCTGCTGGCCGCGGCCCTGACCGGCCACTCGGCGGCCACCCTGACCTGCCAGGGCCCCGCCGGGTCGACCCCGGCGGGCGGCCCGGACGCGGTACGGTCCGCGCTCGTACGGGACTTCGGGCGCGATGTGCTCCAGGAGGCGGGAGCGGAGGTGAGCGCGACGGAGACGTCCGCCGCGCCGACGGCCTCCGCCCCGGCCTCCCCCGAGGCGTCCGCCGCGAGCCGGACCGTGACCCTGCCCGTGTCCGCGGAGGCCTCCGGGAGCGCCGGCGCGGCCACCGTCCGGCAGCGTGGCTGGGAGCTCGCGCACTGGGCCGTGGCCAACTCCTCGGTGCTGCACATCGACCGCGTCTCGTACGCGGGACGGGAGTGGACGGCCGAGAGCACCGACAGCAGTTGGCGTACGTCCGACGCGAACGGGGGCTCGGCCGCGGAGACGTCCACCGCCGAGGTCCGGATCGTCACCGGGCAGTAGTACGGGTCCTCACCCTTTGGGGGGACCCGGAGCGAGCGCCGATGGCGATGGACGCAGGTTTTCGCGTGGTCGCTGTCGTTTCTGCCGAATCCCTTGAAAACAAAGGGCCGTAAGGATTCGACAGACTTTCTGACCGGGTACCTTTCACCCGGCTTTGTCCGCAGATGATTATGCGACGCATTACCAACTCTTTACGTCGGGCCACCGCAACCTTCGTGGGCTTCGAGCGGTAGTCACTGCGTCCGAGTCCGGAACGATCACCTTGGGTCGGTCGACGGTAGGCCGACAACCAGTCGGTCAACTGCCGGGCCTGGATGGACATTTCACCGTTCTCTTCCGTCTAAGGAGCATCATGTCCCTCCCCCTGACCCGCCGGATCGCCCGTGCCGCGCTGCTCGTCGCAGCGGGAGCGGCTGCCGGGGTCGGTGCGGCCGGCTCCGCCAGCGCGGCGCCCGAACTGCCGGCCACTCCCAACCTCGGCGGGCTGACCGCCCTGGACGGGGCGAGCGTCGGCAACACGGTCGACGGTGCGGCTCAGAACGTGACCGGGCTCGCGGGCAAGTCCGGCGGCGACGCGGTCAAGAAGACAGTGCCGGCCGCGGGCAAAACCAGCGGGAAGGTCGCCAAGACGGCGACGCCGGCCGCGCAGCAGGTGGCCGGGGACACCGCGGGGCAGGCCGGCGGCCTGGTCGGTGACACCGCCAAGACGGCGGGCGGTGGCCTTCCGACGGACGCGGTTACCAAGGGGCTGCCGACCGACGCGGTCACCAAGGGCGGACTGCCCACGGAGCAGCTGCCGCTGAAGGGTCTGCCGCTCGGCTAGGCGCCGCCGGCCGTACGACAGCGGGGGTCCGGGGAAGCTGCTTCCCTGGACCCCCGTTTCGCTTGCCCCCGTGGGGGCTGGACGCTGCCTACAGGGCACCCTGCGCTGTCGGCTGCCGCAACGGACTATCCCGCCAGTCGTTCCACCGCTGCCGCCACCCGCTCGTCCGTCGCCGTGAGGGCCACTCGTACGAAGTTGTCGCCCGCCGGCCCGTAGAAGTCGCCCGGGGCGACGAGGATGCCGAGGTCGGCGAGGTGGGCGACGGTGGTCCAGCAGGACTCGTCGCGGGTGGCCCAGAGGTAGAGGCTGGCCTCGCTGTGTTCGATGCGGAAGCCGTGCCGCAGCAGGGCGTCCCGCAGGGCCCTGCGGCGGGCCGCGTAGCGCTCGCGCTGTTCGCGGACGTGGGTGTCGTCGGACAGGGCGGCGACCACTGCGGCCTGGGTCGGCGCGGAGGTCATCAGGCCGCCGTGCTTACGGATCTGGAGGAGGTCACCGAGGACGGCGGGGTCGCCCGCGAGGAACGCCGCGCGGTAGCCGGCCAGGTTCGACCGCTTCGAGAGCGAGTGGACCGAGACGATCCCCTCGTACGAGCCGCCGCACACGTCGGGGTGGAGGACCGAGACCGGGTCCGCCTCCCAGCCCAGTTCGATGTAGCACTCGTCGGAGAAGACGAGGATGCCGTGCTCCCGGGCCCAGGCGACGATCCCGGTCAGCTCGGCCTTCGACAGGACGCGGCCCGTCGGGTTCGACGGGGAGTTCAGCCAGAGCAGGTTCAGGCCCGTCGGGTCCAGGTCCGTCGGGTCGTCGTACGCCACGTGGTCCGCCTGGGCCAGACGGGCGCCGACCTCGTACGTCGGGTACGCAAGGCGCGGGTACGCCACCTTGTCCCCGGGGCCCAGGCCCAGCTGGGTCGGAAGCCAGGCGACCAGTTCCTTGGAGCCGACGACCGGGAGTACGTGGTGGTGGGTGATGTCGCGCGCGCCGAGCCGTCGTTCCACCCAGCCTGTGAGCGCGTCGCGCAGCTCGGGGGTGCCCCACACCGTGGGATAGCCCGGCGAGTCCGCGGCCGCGACCAGAGCTTTCTGGATCAGCTCGGGCACCGGGTCGACCGGGGTGCCGACGGACAGGTCGACGATGCCGCCCGGGTGAGCGGCGGCCGTGGCCTTGTAGGGCTCCAGCTTGTCCCAGGGGAAGTCGGGAAGCCGGTCGGTGACTGCGGACACGGGATGGGCTCACTTTCTGATACGTACGGCGACCTGGGGCCCGTACGCATCGCTGATACTCGCTGCACTCACGTGCAGTCGCTGTGCTCACCGGTACGGCAAACGCCTCGGTCCCGTACGGCGATCAAGGCGATCAGGCCGTACGGGACCGAGGCGGCGCGTGGGTGCGGGCCGCTTACTGGTTCTGCGGCGGGAGCGCTGCGACGAAGGGGTGGTCGCGCTCGATCAGGCCGAGCTTGCTGGCGCCGCCGGGCGAGCCGAGCTCGTCGAAGAACTCGACGTTCGCCTTGTAATAGTCCTTCCACTCCTCGGGAGTGTCGTCCTCGTAGAAGATCGCCTCGACCGGGCACACCGGCTCACAGGCTCCACAGTCGACGCATTCGTCCGGGTGGATGTACAAGGACCGGGAGCCCTCGTAGATGCAGTCGACCGGGCACTCCTCGATGCACGCCTTGTCCTTGACGTCGACACAAGGCTGCGCGATGACGTAGGTCACGCTGTCGTTCCTCCTCGATAGGGCGCTGGCGGGCCTCCGTAGGCTCCGCCGCCTGGCGCGCGGAAGCGCGGCGTCGTCGATGCCCGCACCTAGTATCTCCGTTCTTGGTCCTGATCCGAACAGGAGGGGTGAACTGACCTGTGGAAATCTCTGCGTTTGGCCGACTTGAGGTCCGCATCACCGCTGCTGACGTGGGCAAACGCGTCTCAGTTCGGCAGCGATACACGGATGCCGCGGACGGGGAGAAATTCACTGACACGGTGGGTGTTCTCACATCATGGGACGACGGTGTGCTGACGATCACACGGCGGACCGGCGAAGGCGTCCGTATTTCGGAATCCTCGCTGGTCGCGGGCAAGGTCGTGCCGGCCGCTCCGGCGCGGCGGCGGGGGCCGGCGGCGTCGTACGAGGAGCTGGCCCGGGTCGCCGCGCGAGCGTGGCGGCCGGTGGAGAGCGAGCGGCTCGGTGAGTGGGAGCTGCGGGCTGCCTCCGGGTTCACCCGGCGCGCCAACTCCGTGCTGCCGCTCGGCGAGCCCGGGTTGCCGCTGGACGAGGCGCTGACGTACGTACGGGGCTGGTACGCCGCCCGTGGCCTGCCCGCGTACGTCCAGACCGCCACCGGGGCCGAGGGCACGCAGGAGCTGCTGTGCGCCGGGCTGGAGGCGCGCGGGTGGGTGCGTGAGGTGACGGCCGAGCTGTGGATCGGGGCGCTCGCGCCGGTCGGGGACCGGGAGGCTCCCGGGGTCGTGGTCTCCCGCGAGGCGGACGCGGCCTGGCTGGACCGCTACCAGCGCAAGGGGCTGAACGAGGTGGCACTGAAGGTGCTGGGGAGCGGGCCCTCGGTGTGGTTCGCGACGGTGCCGGGGGCGGTTGGTGCAGCTCCGGCCGCGATCGGGCGGTGCGTGGTGGACGGGCGGTGGGCCGGTTTCGCCGCCGTCGAGGTCGACCCGGCGTACCGGCGCCAGGGGCTCGCCACGACCGTGATGGCCGCGCTGGCCCGCCGCGCCCTGGACGAGGGCGCCTCGGCGGCCTGGCTCCAGGTGGAGGCGGACAACGCGGGGGCGCGTGCGCTGTACGGGGGCATGGGGTTCGGGGCGCACCACGCGTATCACCACTACCGGGAGCCGCAGGCGCCATGGAACCCGCAGACGCCGCAGACGCCAGGGACACCGCAGGCACCGCAGGCACCACAGACGCCACAGACGCCACAGACGCCACAGACGCCACCAGCGTCCGGCGGTGATCCGTCCCGGAAAACGCCGCAAACGCCCGGCAGCGACCGGTATCGATCGTCGTGAACGGGCACGAGGCTGCTATGCGTCCCCCTCATCCCCCGGAGCCGGAGCGGGCCGCCGAGGTGCGGCGGCGGTTCGGGGCGGAGGCACGGGCCGAGCGGCCCGATCTGGCGGTGCTGTGTCTGCTGGTGGGGGCCGCGGCGGACGGTGGTCTCGACGAAGCCGGGATCGACGCGGCGCAGATCGAGCTCGACCGGCTGGCGGGGCTGTTGCCGTTCCGGCCCGGCGGGCCTCGGTCCTGGGCGGCCGCGCTCGGTGAACTCCTCGGCGGGCGCTGTGAGTTCCGGGGGTCACCCGGGGACTACCAGCGGCTCGGTTCCTCGCTGCTCCACGAGGTGCTGCGGCGGCGGCGCGGGCTGCCCATCCTGCTCTCCGTGGTGTGGATGGAGGTCGCACGGCGGGCCGGGGCGCCCGTGTACGGGGTCGCCCTGCCCGGGCACTTCGTCGTCGGCTTCGGGCCCCCGGATCAGCAGGTCCTCGCCGACCCCTTCGACGGCGGCCGCGTGCTCACCGGCTCCGACGCGGAGCTGCTCGTCGCGGGGGCGACGGGGGCGCCGCTCGACGCGTCGATGCTCTCGCCCGCCGACCCGCTCGATGTCGTGCTGCGGATCCTGAACAACATCCGGGCGTGGGCTGCCGCCCGGCCCGAGCGGTCCGATGTGGCCCTGTGGGCCGTCGAGTTGTCCTTGGCACTGCCGTCGCATCCCGCTCGGTTGCGGTACGAGCGGGCTCAACTTCTCGTCCAGCGTGGGGACTTCCTCGGTGGGGCGGTTGAGCTCGACGCCTATGCGGATGTGGTGGGTGCCGTTGATGAAGCGGCGGCGGATCGTGTGCGGCAGCAGGCGCATGCTGCGCGGGCCATGCTCAACTGAGTCGGCCGAGCGCCGTAGTGGCTTTCGCCGTCGCGTGACCGCCGGTTCGCTGTGGCTGAGCGCGCAGTTCCCCGCGACCCTATGGGGCGCTCCCCTTGACCGGCGTTCTACAGCCAGCCCTTCTCCCTCGCGATCCGTACCGCCTCCGCTCTGTTCCTCGCCGCCAGTTTCTGGATGGCTGTGGAGAGGTAGTTGCGGACGGTGCCCTGGGAGAGGTGGAGGGTGAGGGCGAGTTCGGCGTTGGTGGAGCCGTCCGCTGCCGCGCGGAGGACCTCGCGTTCGCGGTCGGTCAGCGGGTTGGCGCCCTCGGCGAGGGCGGCGGCGGCCAGGGTGGGGTCGATGACGCGCTCGCCGGCGAGTACCTTCCGTACCGCTTCGGCGAGTTGGGCGGCCGGGGCGTCCTTGACCAGGAACGCGTCGGCGCCGGCCTCCATCGCGCTGCGCAGATAGCCGGGGCGGCCGAAGGTCGTGAGGATGACCAGCTTGAGGCCGGGGAGGGCCCGGTGGAGCTCGGCCGCCGCCTCGATGCCCGTCATGCCCGGCATCTCGATGTCGAGCAGCGCCACGTCCACGTCGTGCTCTCGCGCCGCCGCCAACACCTGGTCCCCGCGGGCCACTTGGGCGACGACCTCGATGTCCGGCTCGAGCCCCAGCAGGGCGGCGAGTGCCTCGCGGACCATCGACTGGTCCTCGGCGAGCAGGACCTTGATCGTGCGGCTCATGCCCCGGATCCTACGGGTCCCGCGGGTCCTGCGAGCCGGCCGGCCGCGGCGCCCGTATCGCCCGTGGGCACCCGCGCGACCAGCCGGAACCCCTTTCGTGCCCGCCCGGCCTCCAGGGATCCGCCCGCCTTCTCCAGGCGTTCGGCCAGTCCGGTGAGGCCGTTGCCCGGGCCGTCGACGGAGCCGCCCGAGCGCCCCGCCCCGTCGTCCTCCACGGACAGTTCGAGTTCCGGCCCGTCCAGCGTCTGACGGCGTACGAGCCCCACCACGCAGCGCCGGGCCCCGCTGTGCCGTACGACATTGGTGACCGCCTCGCGCAGCGCCCAGGCCAGCGCGGACTCGCTCTCCTCGGGGACCCCGGCGAGGTCCGGCTCGGCCGGCAGGTCCGCGATGACGCCCGCCGCCGTCAACGCGACGCTCGTGCCCGCGAGTTCACCCGCCAGCCGGGGCCGCCGGTAGCCGGTGACCGCCTCGCGTACGTCGACGAGGGCCTGGCGGCTGACGTTCTCGATGTCGGCGACCTGCTGGGCCGCCTTGTCCGGGTGGTCAGGGAGCATGCGCCCGGCCAGCTCGCTCTTGAGCGTGATCAGCGAAAGGGAGTGCCCCAGCAGGTCGTGCAGGTCACGGGCGAGCCGCAGCCGTTCCTCGTTCGCGGCGAGCTGCGCGACGGTGGCGCGGGCCTCGCGCAGCGCGATGGTCGTCCGCACGAGTTCACGTACGCCGGTCATCGCGAACCCGCCGAGGACCGCCGGGATGAGGAGCGCGCCCAGATACGCCGTGCCGTCCGGGACGGCCAGGGCGATCGCCGTCAGCAGGGCGGCGGAACACGGGATGCTCCAGCGCGCCCACCGCAGCGGGAGCGCCGCGCCGGACGCGATCGCGACGTACACGAAGAGGACGAGCCACTCCCGGCCCAGGGTGAGGGACAGGACCGCGGACTGGGCGGCGAGGACCGCGAGGGAGCCGAGCACCAGGGAGTTGGTCTCGCCGCGGCCCGTGCGGAACACCAGGACCATGTACCAGCAGACGAAGGCGGCCAGGCCGACCGAGCCGAGGATCCGGACGCCGGTGCTGTGACCACCGTGCAGCAGGTCGCTGACGGGCGCGCTGAGGTAGACCAGCCAGATGCCGGTCCACAGGGACTTGACCAGCTTCTGCTTGCGGTTCTGCGGGCGCTGCCCGATGCCGACGCCGCTCACGCCTTCAGCGTGTCCTTCCGGTACAGCCAGGCCGCGCCGCCCGCGAACAGGACGAAGGAGACGGCGAGGATGGCGAGGTCCTTCGCGTGCGGGGCGTTGCCCAGTTCGATGGACTGCCCCAGGGCAGCGTACGCGTGCGTGGGCAGCCAGTTCGCGATGCTCTGCAGCCAGTCGGGGAAGGTCGTGCTCGGCAGCCACAGACCCCCGAGCATCGAGAGGCCGAAGTAGACGATCATCGTGATCGGGCGGACCGCGTCCCCGGTGGCGAGGTAGCCGATGGCCACGCCGAGTGCGGCGAAGACCAGGCTGCCGGCCCAGATCGCGAGGGTGAGGACGACCCACTGCCAGGCGTCGAGGCGCACGTCCTTCACGGCCGCCGCGACGACGAAGACGATCACGATGGAGGGCAGGCTGATGACGGCCGCGCTCGCCGTCTTCGCTAGCACATAGCCGCGGCCCGGCAGTGTGGTCAGCCGCAACTGCCGTACCCAGCCGCTCTCCCGCTCCTTCGCGATGCGCTCGCTGTTGCCCAGCAGTACGGCGGTCAGGGCGCCGAAGGAGGCCATGGAGACCATGTAGAAGGTCGGGAGGGTGAGGCCGGTGCCGTCCACCTGGGTCGTGCTGTCGGCGCTGCCCGCGATCAGCAGGAACAGGGCCGAGGGGTAGATCACCGAGAAGAACAGGAACTTGCGGTTGCGCAGGGCGCGGGTGATCTCCAGCTTGATGAGGCCCCTCGAAGCAAATGTATTCAGCACTTCTGCTTCGCCTCCTCGGCGGCCGTGATGGCGACGAAGGCCTGCTCGAGACCGAGCCCGGCGACTTCGAGGTTGCGGGGGTAGAGGCCGAGGCCGTACAGCGCGTGGACGGTCGCGTCGGCGTCGGTCGACTGGATGCGGACCGTGTGGCCCGATACGTCGGCCGAGGTCAGGAAGGGGAGGGCGCGCAGGGCAGGCTCGTCGATCGGGCCCTCCAGGTCGAAGGCGATCCGCCGCGCGCCCGCCTTCGCCTTGATCTCGGCGGCGGTGCCGTCGGCCAGCAGGCGGCCCCGGTGCAGGACCAGCACCCGGTCGGCGATCGCGTCGGCCTCCTCCAGGTAGTGCGTGGCGAAGAGGACCGTACGGCCCTGGTCGGCCTGCTCGCGCATGGTGGCCCAGAAGGCCTGGCGGGCGGAGACGTCCATGCCGGTGGTGGGCTCGTCGAGCACGATCAGGTCGCTGTCTCCGGCGGTGGCGAGGGCGAAGCGCACGCGCTGTTCCTGGCCGCCGGAGAGCTTGTCGACCTTGCGGTCGGCGAGCTGCGAGATGCCCGCGCGGGCCAGTACGTCGGTGACCCGGAACGGCTTCGGGTGCAGATCGCAGGCGAGCTTCACCAGTTCCCCGACGGTGACCTCGTCCATCAGGCCGCCGCTCTGCAGCATGGCGCCGACCCGGCCGCCGACGATGGCCTCGCGGGGGCCCGCCCCGAACACCCGGACCACACCGCTGTCGGGCCGCTTGAGGCCGAGCAGCAGGTCGAGGGTGGTCGACTTGCCCGCGCCGTTGGGGCCGAGGAGGGCGACGGTCTCGCCCGGGTGCAGGTCGAGCGTCAGCCCGTCCACGGCCGGGACTCCGCCGTAGCTCTTGGTCACCGATTCGAACCCGACCACCGAGGTAGTGGCCGTCGCAGTCATTGTCATGTGATCCATCGTGGCGGCGCGCGGGGCACCACCGGCAGTGCCGCCCGTCGCGCATCCGGGATGACAGATGTCATGCGGCCCGGCACAGGCGTTCGGGATCGGATCTCGGCGGACGACAAGAGGGCGCCCGGCCATGGGAGTTCATGGCCGGGCGCCCTCTCGGAGGCGATCCCGCTAGCTGGGGTCGGTCTCGATGACCGCGACCCGGTCGGTCGTGCTCAGCAGTGCCTGGCGCAGGGCGCCGTAGACGTCCTGCGGTGTCACGGCGGTCTTCTCGCCGTTGGCCCGGGTGATGAGCACCCCGTCGAACGTCTGGCCGTAGAGCTCCTCCAGGGCGGTCAGGTTCGGCTTGTCGACGAGCTTGCCGTCAACGGCCGCCACCCCGAGGAACTTCCACAGCGAGTTCTGCGGACTCATCTGGATCGAGTGCGCCGCGTCCGTCTGCACGGTCACGATGGCCGACATCGCCGGCTGCGCGAACTCCTTCATCATCCGGTCGACCTCGGCGTCAGTGACCGTCGGCTGCTGGGTGGACGTGGCGACCTCCACCGGCGGGGCCGTGCCGGTCTCCACCTGCGTGCGGTACGCGTCCTCGACGGCCTGCGTGGAGGACGCGACGTCGATGCCCTTGCCCGCCTTGCCGTACACGGCGACGGCCTTGCCGGACTCGAACTTGATCGTGCCGTCGCTCGCCGAACCGGAGCCGCCCGCGGTGCTCTGCAGCGCCGCCTTGAGCTTCTCCTCGTCGACGGGCATCGCGGGCTCGACGACCCGCTCCTGGCCGAACAGGGAGCCGATCACCGAGACGGGGTTGTAGTCGCTGCCCGCGGCCGCGCGGACCGTCGCCTGGGTGTCGAGCTGCAGCCCCGCCTGGTCCGGCTTGAGCGAGACCGTGTCGCCGTCGACCGAGAGCTGCAGCGCCTTGTTCGTACGGTCACCGAAGGCGTCGTCGAGCTTCTTGACGGCGTCGTCCCGGGTGCCGCCGCCGATGTCGACGCCGAGCACGGTGGTGCCCTTGGGCACGTCCGAGTGGTTCATGAGCAGCCCGGCGCCGTAGGCACCACCGCCGATGACGAAGACGCCGGCGCCGAGGAGGACCAGTTTGCTGCGGCCCTTCTTCTTGGTCCGCTTCGCCGCGGGTGCGGGCTCCTGGACCGGCTCGGGCAGCTTCGGCGGGGTGTGCGGCAGCGGTCCGTCGGGGTGCGCGCCGGGCCCGAACGGTGAGTTCTGGGTGGCGGGTACGACGGGGATGCCGCTGGTCAGGGTGTGCCCGGAGACGTTGTCCCCGGCGCCGCCGCCGTAGCCGCCGAGGCCAGGCTCGGGGGCCGGCTTCTGCGGCGTGAGGATCGCGGTGTCGTCGCTGAGACCGCTCGCGAAGTTGTATTCCTGGCCACCGGGGTAGCCCGAGGCTGCCGGACCTGCCTGGCCCCCGGGACCCGCCTGGCCTCCAGGGCCCGTCTGGGGACCTGCCTGGCCTCCGGGGCCACCGGGATATCCCGGGCCCGCGCCGGGCCCGCGCTGCCCTGCTCCAGGCCCACCGGGCCTCGTCCCCTGCCCGCCGGGCCCCGCGGCCAGGCTGCCGGGCGCCACGCCAGCCCCCATCGGCGGCGCCAGCGGACCGTCCCCGGTGACCGGACCACCGGTCGGCCCCGAGGGACCGGGGCCGCGCCGGCCGTCGTCCGGGAGGTCCGAGAAGTACGGGAGGTCGTCGCGCCGCTGGTCACCGGCGCCGGATCCGATCGCCGGGAAGGAGGCGGTGTTGCCGAGCGCTCCGGAGACGTCGAAGGAACCGGTGCCGCCGCCGTGGCCGGGCGCCACAGGTCCGGCACCGGTGGCACCGGGCAGCCCGGCACCGTTCGTACCGCCGGGGCGAGGTCCGTTGGCGCCGCCGGGCCGGGCGCCACCGGGGCCACCAGGCGCACCGGCGCCGTTCGCACCGGCAGGACGCGCACCGCCGGGAGCACCGTGACGCCCGCCACCGGCACCCGGACCACCCGAAACCTGCGGCCCGGCAGGACCAGCAGGGCCCCCTGCACCCGAACCGCCGGGCAGACCGGCCCCGTTGGTGGACCCGCTCCCCTGCCCGCCCTTGGGCGCACCTGACTTGCGCGGCGCGAACCAGTCGCTCGCCTTCTCTTCGGCGGCGGCAGCCGGGGGAGCCGGAGCCGCGCCCCCCGGGGCGTCCATGTACGTGGGCGCGCCACCGGCGGAACTCAGAGCACGCGGCGACTCCGCGCCACCGCCCGAGTTGTCGGCACTCGCGGCGGACGCGTCCGCGTCGGCGACCGGTGTACGCACCACGACGGGCGGGATGGGCCGCGATCCGGGGATGTTGATCCGGATCCGCGTCGTCAGCGTGGTCTCTGTCTTGCGCTCCTCCGGCGGGGTGCCGGCGGCCGAACGGCCCGCGTCAGCACCGCTGTCGGTGGCCTGTGGGGTCCCGTACGGCGGCGTCCCCGACGGGTACGCGGCTCCACCGCGCCCGTTGGGCCCGGAGGACGAACTGTCAGTTTCACGACTCAAGGCAAGTTCTCCCGGTTGGCTCCGCCGCCCGTTTCCTCGACCTCATCTCGGGCAGCTCGGCGGCGCGCACCACCATACTGGCCATGTCCGGCCCGCAAACCTCGACCGCAAAGGAAACCCCCACGGGACCCGCACCTGCCGGATACGGCGAAGTGGTACGTCACTTGCCAAGTCGGACGGCGGAGTCATCAGGTTGCGGCCCCTGTCCAAGCGTGGCGCACATCACAGCCACAGCCATCCCACCGAGCAGGAAAAGGTAGGAGCCGAATCCCGCGCCGAAGAGGAAGTCGCCTTCCGGGCGGCTGGCGGTGAGCAGGACGACGGCGACCATCCAGCCGGCCGCGGGCGCGACCGCCCCGGCTCTGGTGCCGACACCGCGCGCCCCGCCCAGGAAGAGCCCGGCAGCGCCGGCGATCGCGAGCAGCAACCCACCAGGGAACCAGGCGGGTTGCACCAGCGCTCCGGCGGCCCCGACGACGGCGCCGAGCACGAAAAGCCCCACGTAGACGGCGATGCGTCCGCCCGAGGGCAGTGTCAGCGGCTGGGCGATCCCACTCCCCCGCTGTCCCGTCGTACTCATCACACGCCCGCCTCTCGCTCGTGCCGGTCGGTCCCCGCGAACAGATCCGTCTCACGCGCCTTCGGCCGCTCTCCACGCACCAACTCGTAGTACTCCGTGGTGAACAGCGGCTGGGCGAGCTCATTGGACAGGACGAACCAGGGCTCGGCCACCTCGACCTGGGTGGCGTGCGCGCGCATCGCGGCGGCCTTGGCGGCGGCGTGGGCCGTTCCGTCGATCTCGGTGGTGATCACCGGGTCGTCGACCACACCCGGTACGTCGTCGATGACGGCGGACTTCGCGTACGGCAGTTCCGGCAGGGCTTCCCGAAGCCGCGCGAACTCGGCCTCGGCCACCGAGCGCGGGACCCGGTTCCAGTAGATCTTGGCGATCTCCCAGGGCTCGCCGGGACCGGGGCGGAAGGAGGGCTGTGCGGCCAGCTCGGCGGCGCGCATGGCCACGCGGTGGGCCTGGATGTGGTCCGGGTGCCCGTAGCCCCCGTGGGGGTCGTAGGTGACGAGCACCTGGGGGCGTACCTCCCGGATCACCTCGACGAGGTGTCCGGCGGCTTCGTCCACGTCGGCGGACCAGAAGGCGCCGGGGCGGCGGTTCTGCTCGACGCCCATCATCCCGGAGTCGTGGTAGCGCCCGGGGCCGCCGAGGAAGCGGTGATCGGTGACGCCGAGTTCCTTCATGGCGGCGGCCAGCTCACCGGTCCGGTACGGGCCGAGCCCGCCGTCGCGGTCCGGGGCGAGGTGCGCGAGCCCCGGCGGGATGACCTCACCCTCTTCGCCGAGGGTGCAGGTCACCAGCGTCACATGGGCGCCCTCGGCCGTGTACCTGGCCATGGTCGCGCCATTGTTGATCGACTCGTCGTCCGGGTGCGCGTGCACCAGAAGCAGACGCCGGTCGGGCAGTTCCGTCATGGAACCCACCCTACGAGGCGCCCGCCCCGCCGCTGAGGCGGGCGCGGGTCGGGGTCGGTGGCCGGTCGGAAGGAACCGGCGCTCAGAAGGGCGCCGGCCGGAAAACGCGGGCGCCCGGAAGGGGGCCGGTCAGAAGTTGATGCTGCCGATCATGCCCGCGATGTTCGTGGTCACCTCGCTGATCGTGGGAGCGACCGTCGAGGAGGCGAGATAGAACCCGAGCAGGACACACACGATGGCGTGCGGCGCCTTCAGTCCTGACTTCTTCACCAGGATGAAGACGATGATCGCCAGCAGCACCACCGCCGAAATCGAGAGTGCCACGGCGGTTCACCTCCAAAGATCCCAGGGACACGGGTCCGGTACGGGGGTCGGACATGAGGGGTCGGTAAATCCATACAACAGCCAGCGGGTTCATACCCACACAGCGCTAGTGATCATAACTATCCGTACGCGCGCATCGATCGGCGCACGGCCGCACAAGGGGGCGCATGGCCAATATGGTCGGGGCATGACGACCGAGCCCCTCTCCTTCCCCCGACAGCACGCCCTTACCCAGCGGTTCACGCTGGGCGCGCCACGCGCCTTCGCCGTGGCCCCGGACGGTTCCCGAGTCGTGTTCCTGCGTTCCCGCTCCGGTACGGACCGGGCGAATCTGCTGTGGGTACTCGACGTGGCGGACGGCACGGAGCGCGTCGCGGCCGATCCACAGGCGCTGCTCGGGGGCGTCACGGAGCACCTGTCGGCAGCGGAACGGGCGCGCCGCGAGCGCAGCCGCGAGGGCAGTGGCGGGATCGTCGGCTACGCCACCGACACGGCAGTGGAGTTGGCCTCTTTCGCCTTGTCAGGGCGGCTTTTCACGGCCGAGCTGCGGGCCGGCACGGCACGCGAACTCCGCGTCCCCGGACCGGTGATCGACCCGCGCCCATCGCCCGACGGACGGCTCGTGGCGTACGTCTCCGGGAGCGCCCTGCGTGTCGTCGGCGCCGAGGGCGAGGGCGACCGGGCGCTCGCCGAGCCGGAGCCCTCGGCGGAACCAGGGACGGTTTCCTATGGATTGGCCGAGTTCATCGCGGCCGAGGAGATGCAGCGTTCGCGCGGCTTCTGGTGGTCGCCGGAGGGGGACCGGCTGCTGGTCGCGCGGGTCGACGACGCGCCCGTAAGCCGCTGGTGGATCTCCGATCCCGCACAGCCCGGGCGCGATCCGCAACAGGTCGCGTATCCGGCGGCCGGAACCTCCAACGCGGACGTACGGCTCTACGTCATCGATCTCGACGGGGTGCGCACGGAGGTCGTGTGGGACCGGGCGCGGTACCCGTATCTGGCGCATGTGCACTGGTCAGAGGCTGGTGCGCCGCTGATTCTGGTGCAGGCGCGGGACCAGCTCAGTCGGCTGTTCCTGGCGGTGGATCCGGACACCGGGGCGACCCGGATGGTGCACGCGGACGAAGATCCACAATGGCTTGATCTTTTCCCCGGTGTGCCGTGCTGGAGCCCCGCCGGGCAGCTCGTCCGCATCGCCGACGAGGGCGGTGCGCGAGTCCTCGCGTTCGGTGAACGCCCGCTCACCGGACCCCAGTTGCATGTGCGCGCGGTGCTCGACGTGACGGACGACGAGGTGCTGATCTCGGCGTCGGCAGGCGAGTCGGCGGCCGCGCCCGAGACCGGCGAGGTCCACGTGTACCGGGTCAACGAGCTCGGCCTGGAGCGCCTCTCGCAGGAGCCCGGCGTGCACTCGGCGGTGCGCGCCGGGGGCGTGACCGTGCTCGTCTCGGCGGTACTGGACCAGCCGGGCGCCCGAGTGCAGGTGCTGCGCGACGGAAAGCGAACGGCGACGATCACCTCGTACGCCGAAAGTCCGGGTCTGTCCCCGCGCGTGACTCTCACACAGGGGGGCGCACGGAAAATCCCATGCGCCGTGCTTATGCCTACGGACTACCGCGGCGACACTCCCCTGCCCGTCCTCATGGACCCCTACGGCGGTCCGCACGGCTCCCGGGTGCTGGCCGCACACAACGCGCACCTCACCTCGCAGTGGTTCGCGGACCAGGGCTTCGCGGTGGTCGTCGCGGACGGGCGGGGCACCCCGGGCCGCTCCCCCGCCTGGGAGAAGGCGATCAAGGACGATGTGGCCGCGGTCGTGCTCCAGGACCAGATCGACGCCCTCCAGGCCCTCGCCGAGACCTTCCCGCTGGATCTGACCCGGGTCGCCATCAGGGGCTGGTCGTTCGGCGGGTTTCTGGCGGGACTCGCCGTGCTGCGCCGCCCGGACGTCTTCCACGCGGGCATCGTCGGCGCCCCGGTCACCGACCAGCGGCTGTACGACACGCACTACACGGAGCGCTATCTGGGCGACCCGAACACCCGGCCCGAGGTGTACGCCGCGAACTCGTTGATCGACGACAACGGCCTGGTGGCCGCCGCGGAGCCCGCCCGCCCCATGATGATCGTGCACGGCCTCGCCGACGACAACGTGGTCGTCGCCCACACCCTCCGCCTGTCCTCGGCCCTGCTCTCCGCCGGCCGCCCACACGAGGTGCTCCCCCTGTCGGGCGTCACCCACATGACTCCACAGGAACAGGTCGCGGAGAATCTATTGCTGCTCCAGGTGGACTTCCTGAAGCGGTCACTGGGGTTGGCCTAGGTACGGCAGCGGGCCAGAGCGACATGGCGCGCTCCGGCCCGCTTACGGCACCCGCACGGCCGTACGTTGTTCAGACTGACGGGTCCGTATATCGGGTCCGCGTCCGTGAAGTTGCCTGCGTGTAAACGCGATTGGTGCACATTTGTGCGGCTATGCCGCCCCATCTGTGGGGTCCTCCGGGGGCACCACCTGTTTCTCCTCGGCGAAGTGACAGGCCGAGTCGTGCGCGGCCGGACCCTCGGTGAGCCGGAACTCCGCGGGCACCGCGAGCAGCGGCACCTCCAGCGCGCAGCGCTCCTGCGCCTTCCAGCAGCGGGTGCGGAAGCGGCACCCGGACGGGATGTTCGCCGGGGAGGGCACGTCACCGGTGAGGATGATCCGCTCGCGGTGTTCGCGGGCCTCGGGGTCGGGCACGGGCACGGCGGAGAGCAGGGCCTGGGTGTAGGGATGCGTCGGGTGGTCGTAGATCTCGGCGTCCCGGCCGGTCTCCACGATCCGCCCGAGGTACATCACGCCGACCCGGTCGGAGATATGCCGCACGATGGAGAGGTCGTGCGCGATGAAGACGTACGAGAGGTTGAACTCGTCCTGGAGCCGGTCGAGCAGGTTGATCACCTGCGCCTGGACCGAGACGTCGAGCGCGGACACCGGTTCGTCCGCGACGATGATCTCGGGGCGCAGCGCCAACCCCCGCGCGATTCCGATGCGTTGGCGCTGTCCGCCGGAGAACTGGTGCGGATAGCGGTTGATGTACTCGGGGTTGAGTCCGACCACGTCGAGCAGGTCCTGGACCTTCTGCCGCCGGTCGCCCTTGGGCGCGACCTCGGGGTGGATCTCGTAGGGCTCCCCGATGATGTCGCCGACGGTCATGCGCGGGTTGAGCGAGGTGTACGGGTCCTGGAAGACCATCTGGATGTTGCGGCGTACGGCTTTGAGGGCTTTGCCGGACATCTTGGTGATGTCCTCGCCCTTGTACTTGATCACTCCGGCGGTCGGCTTCTCCAGGTTGACCAGCATCTTGGCGACCGTCGACTTGCCGCAGCCGGACTCGCCGACGATGCCGAGGGTCTCGCCCCGGTCGAGGTGGAAGTCGACGCCGTCGACGGCCTTGACGGCGCCGACCTGCTTTCGGAAGACGATGCCCTGGGTCAGGGGGTAATGCTTGACCAGGCCGCTGACCTCCAGAAGCGCTTCCGTGGTGACTGCTGGTGTCGCCTCAGTGGCTGCTTGTGTCATCGAGGCACTCCCTCCAGAAGAAGCAGGCGCTCCTGCGGTTCTCGTCGACCTCCGCGAGCGGCGGAACGTCGGTCCGGCAGATGTCCTGGGCCATCGGGCAGCGGGGGTTGAAGGCGCAGCCCGGGGGGATGTGCATCAGGTTCGGCGGCAGGCCCTTGATGGCGTAGAGCTCCTGGCCCTTCTGGTCCAGCCGCGGGATCGACTCCAACAGGCCCTTGGTGTACGGGTGTGCGGGGGCCTTGTAGATGTCGTGGACCGGCGCCGACTCGACGATGCGGCCCGCGTACATCACGGCGATCCGGTCGGCGACGTCCGCGACCACGCCGAGGTCGTGGGTGATGAGGATGAGCCCCATGTGCAGTTCGCGCTGCAACTCGGCGAGCAGGTCCATGACTTGGGCCTGGACGGTGACGTCGAGGGCGGTGGTCGGTTCGTCGGCGATGATCAGGGCGGGTTCCAGGGCCAGCGCCATGGCGATCATGATGCGCTGGCGCATACCGCCGGAGAACTGGTGGGGGTAGTCGCGCACGCGCTCCGCGGCGGCCGGGATCCGTACCCGTTCCATCAGCTCGATGGCCTTGGCGCGGGCGGCCTTCCTGGACATCCCGCGGTGCACGGTGAACATCTCGCCGAGCTGGTCGCCCACGGAGAGCACCGGGTTGAGGGAGGACAGCGCGTCCTGGAAGATCATCGCCATCTCGGCGCCGCGGACCTTGCGCCGGTCCTCCTCCTTGAGCTTCAGCAGGTCCCGGCCCTGGAAGAGGACTTCACCGCCGGTGATCTTTCCCGGCGGCATGTCGAGGATGCCCATGATGGCCTGCGCGGTCACCGACTTGCCGGAGCCGGACTCGCCGAGCACGGCGAGGGTCTCGCCCTCGTCCACGCTGTAGCTGACCCCGTTGACAGCCTTGGCGACCCCGTCCCTGGTCCTGAACTCCACGTGCAGATCGCGCACTTCGAGCAGCACGGCCGTCACCTCAGCTTCGGGTCGAGGGCGTCGCGCACCGCGTCGCCGAGCATGATGAACGCCAGGACGGTGATCGCGAGGGCTCCGGCGGGCCACAGGAGCATGTGCGGGGCGTTGCGGATGTACGCGGACGCCGCGGAGATGTCGATGCCCCAGGAGACCGTCGGGGGCTTCAGGCCGACTCCGAGGTAGGAGAGTGTCGCCTCCAGCGAGATGTACGTGCCGAGCGCGATGGTCGCCACGACGATCACCGGCGCGACGGCGTTCGGCGTGATGTGCCGCAACAGGAGCCGCGAGTTGGAGGCACCGAGGGCGCGGGCGGCCTGGACGTAGTCGTTCTGCTTGGTGGTGATGACCGCGCCGCGCGCGATGCGGGACAGCTGGGGCCAGCCGAGCAGCACCATGAACCCGATGACGGGCCAGATCGTGTTGCTCGTCACCACGGAGAGGAGGACCAGGCCGCCGAGCACCACGGGGATCGCGAAGAAGATGTCCGTGATCCTGGACAGCACCGAGTCCCACACCCCGCCGAAGAACCCGGCGAGCCCGCCGAGCACCGACCCGAGGATCGCGACCCCGAGCGTGGCGCAGACACCGACGGCGATCGAGACGCGCGTGCCGTACACCGTCCGCGTGTAGACGTCGCAGCCCTGTCCGTCGTACCCGAAGGGGTGGCCGGGCTGCGAGCCCTCCTGGGCCTTGGCGAGGTCGCAGTTGAGCGGGTTCCCGGAGGCGATCAGCGAGGGCCAGAGCGAGATGACCACCAGGAAGAGGATGACGAGCCCGGAAAGGATGAAGACGGGGTTGCGGCGCAGGTCGCGCCAGGCGTCGGACCACAGCGAACGGGGCTTCTCCTGCGGCCCGGTGCCCTCCGGGCCGCCCGGAGTCCTCTCCAGGGTCTCCCCCTCGCTCATGGCGAGGTCCATGGCGCCGCCCATGCCCGTGGCGGCGATCGCGCCGTCCTCCGGGGCGCGGCCACCGCCCGACATCCACGGCTCCGGCGGCTGGGGTTCAGGCATAGCGGATCCTCGGGTCGAGTACGGCGTACAGCAGGTCCACGAGCAGGTTGGCGACCAGGAACACCAGGACCAGGACGGTCACGAAGCCGACGACGGTCTGCGTGTTCTGGCGGAGAATCCCCTGGTAGAGCTGGAAGCCGACGCCGTGGATGTTGAAGATCCGCTCGGTGACGATCGCGCCGCCCATGAGCGCGCCGATGTCCGTGCCGATGAAGGTGACTACCGGGATGAGTGAGTTCCGCAGCAGGTGCTTGGTGATCACCCGGCGCCGGGGCAGGCCCTTGGCGATCGCCGTACGGACGTAGTCGGACCGCTTGTTCTCCGCAATGGAGGTCCGGGTCAGCCGGGTCACGTAGGCGAGGGAGACGGAGGCCAGGACCAGGCCGGGCACGATCAGTTCGCCGAATTCGGCGTCCGAGGAGACCGACGGTTTGATCCAGCCCCACTCGACGCCCAGCAGGAGTTGGAGCAGCAGGCCGGTGACGAAGGTGGGCACCGAGATGACGACGAGGGTGAGCAGCAGGACGCCGGTGTCGACGGGCCGCCCGCGGCGCAGGCCGGTGATGACGCCGAGCGCGATGCCGATGACGATCTCGATGACGATCGCGACGATGGTGAGCCGGATGGTGACGGGGAAGGCGGTCGACATCAGTTCGGTGACCGGCTGCCCGTTGAAGGCGGTGCCGAAGTCGCCGGTGAAGACGTTGCCCATGTAGGTCAGGTATTGCTGCCACACGGGCTTGTCGAGACCGAACTCCTTCCGCAGCTGGGCGGCGGTGGCGGGGTCGCAGGCCCGGTCTCCGCACAGGCCGGCGATGGGGTCGCCCATCACGTTGACCATCAGGAAGATCAGCAGGGTGGCGCCGATGAAGACCGGGATCATCTGCAGCAGGCGCCGGATTACGTACCGTCCCATGAGGACTCCGGGGGTAGGAGAGGGCGGCCCCGTCGTGGGGGCCGCCCGGCGCGGCTCAGTTGACCTTGATCTCGTTGTAGACGGGGACGCTGAACTGGTTGAGCGCCACGTTGGAGATCTGGTCCGAGTAGCCGGCGCTGCCGTTCTGGTACCAGAGCGGGATGGCTCCCATGTCGTCCCGCAGGACCTCCTCGGCCTGCTGGAAGAGGGACACGGCCTTGGCCCGGTCGGTCTCGGCGTTCGCCTGGTTGACCAGCTTGTCGAAGTCCGGGTTGGTCCACTTGCCGTCGTTGGACGAGGCGTTGGTGTAGTACAGCGGCTGCAGGAAGTTCTGGATCAGCGGGTAGTCCATCTGCCAGCCGGCCCGGAAGGGGCCCGACATCTTGTCCGACGTGATCTGGCTGCGGAAGTCGGCGAAGGTGCCGACGGGGTTGCCGACGCAGGCCTTGTCGTTGCCCATCGCGTTGTTGACGGAGTTGCAGACGGCGTCGACCCACTCCTTGTGCGAGCCGGTGTCCGCGTTGTACGAGATCTTGATCTGCCCGCCGGGAAGGCCACCGCCCTCCTCGATCAGCTTCTTGGCCTCGGTCGGGTTGTAGTCGCAGGCGTCACCGCACAGCCCCTCCTTGAAGCCGCCGTCCGTGCCGAGCACCGGTGAGGTCCAGTCGGAGGCCGGAGTGCGGGTCTTCTGGAAGATCGTGTCGGTGATCTGCGCACGGTCGATCGCCATGGACAGTCCCTGGCGGACCTTCTCCACCCCTGCTTTGCCCCAATTCTTGTCATAGAACGGGAAAGCGAGCGTCTGGATGATGCCGGCGGGCGTATTGATGTACCGGTCACCGAGGTCGCTCTTCACGTTCTTGAGCTGGGAGGCGGGCACGTCATCGACGAGATCGAGGTTGCCGGCCATGAGGTCGGTGTAGGCGGTGTTGTTGTCGGTGTAGACCTTGAGGTCGACGCCGCCGTTCTGCGCCTTGTCCGGGCCGGAGTAGCCGTCCCACTTCCGCAGGGACATCTGCGAGCCCTTGGTGTACGCGTCGATGGTGTACGGCCCGTTGCCGACGGGCTTCTTCAGCCAGTTCGCGTGGTCGTCGAAGAACGCCTTGGGCAGCGGCGAGAAGGCGGCGTAGCCGAGGGTGTCGGGGAACGTCGAGAACTTCTGGTTGAGCCTGACGGTGAAGGTGTCGGTCCCGGTGACCTTCAGCCCGGACAGGGTGTCGGCGCTCTGCTTGCTGCCGTCCTCCGGGTGGGTCTTGTCGTACCCGTCGATGTACCCGAAGAAGTACGCGTTCTTCTGGTTGTTCTTGAGGCTGGCGCCGTAGTTCCAGGCGTCGACGAAGGACTGCGCGGTGACGGCCTCGCCGTTGCTGAACTTCCAGCCGTCCTTGATCGTGACCGTGAAGTTCTGCGAGTCCGAGGTGTCGATCTTGTCGGCGAGCATGTCCTCGGCGGCGCCGGTCTTGGCGTTGTACCGCTTGAGCCCGCGGAAGACCATGTCGAGGACCTTGCCGCCCTGCACCTCGTTGGTGTTGGCCGGTTCCAGCGGGTTCTGCGGGTCTCCCCACGAGGAACTCACGACTCCGGTGCCGTCGCCGCCGCTGTCACTCCCTCCACCCCCGCAGGCGGTCGCCGCGAGGGCTACCGCGGCCGCACATGCGGCCCATTTGGCGTGCGTGGCTCCACGCATGGAGTGCCTCCTCAAGAGTGCGCTGTGCCGCCGGCGCCGGGGCGTTGGCTGGGGGCTCCGGTGCGGTGTGCCTTTAGCGCTCAATATCGGCCCATAAATGGCATATCGCATATTCAGCCCACCCTTTCGGGTGGAAGTGCCAGCCATATGCAGGCACGCCGGAATCTGATACTCCAGTTGCCGGCGAACCGGACGCCGACGCTCCGCGCGAGCGGCGCAACGGATCTTCACGGTTCGATGCCGAACCGTTGGATTACGTCCTCCAGATGTACGCATTCCGAGACTTCAGCGTCCGCATATCGAACGCCTTGCCCGATTAAGGCAGTTGGTCCGTTTCTGGACACGGATCGGCCACGGCGCGCTACACGCGTAGTTATGCTTAGGTCAAGTCGAGGCAAAGACAGTAAAGACAAACCCAAGGGGGGCCAGATTTTATTGACCTTGCATGAATTGCGTTGAAAAAGTCCGGCGTAGCCCGTAGGGAGCGCCCTGCGGAGCCCTTGACCCCTTCGGGCACGGAGCACCATGACCCTCCCTACTCCTTCCGCGGCCGCCCCGCTTGAGGTGATCGACGAGAGCGCCGAGAAGTCGGCGCCCTCTTCCACCCCCAAGGGCTCCGAGAGTCGCTCCCCGGGACGACTCGCCTGGAAGCGGTTCAAACGCGACCGCACGGGCGTCATATCGGCCTACATCGTGATCTTCTTCTTCACGATCGCGATCTGCGCCCCGCTGATAGCGAAGCTGTACGGCAAGAACCCGTACACGACGTACGCCAGCCAGCGCCCGGAGCTCCTGGACGCCTTCTCCTACCCGGCCGGAGCGAACGGCGGGATGAGCTCGGAGTTCTGGTTCGGCATCGAGCCGCAGCTCGGCCGGGACGTCTTCACCTACCTGCTTTACGGAATCCGGACGTCGCTGGGCATCGCCGTTGCTGCCACCCTGCTGACCACCGTCGTCGGCGTGGTCATCGGCACCACCGCGGGCTACCTGGGCGGCAAGACCGACTATCTCGTCGGCCGGATCATCGACATCGTGCTGTCGTTCCCGTCGACGCTGTTCTTCATCGCCTTCATGCCGGTGGTGTACGGGCTGTTCGTCGCCCCCGACGACAACATCCCCACCTCTTTGCGGGCCGCCGCCCTGATCCTGGTCCTCTCCTCGTTCGGCTGGGCCTCCATCGCCCGACTGCTGCGCGGCCAGGTACTGGGTCTGCGCGAGCGGGAGTACATCGAGGCGGCCAAGGTCACCGGTGCGTCGCCACGGCGCATCGTGTTCAAGGAGCTGCTGCCCAACCTGTGGACGCCGATCATCATCCAGTCCACGTTGATGCTCCCCGCCTACGTGACCGCGGAGGCCGGGCTGTCCTTCCTCGGCGTCGGCATCATCGACCCGACCCCGGACTGGGGCGTCATGATCCAGCGCGGCGCCCAGTTCTACACCGAGGACCTCACCTTCATGCTCTTCCCGGGCGTGTCCATGGTGATCTTCGTCCTCGCCTTCAACCTGCTCGGCGACTCGGTGCGCGATGCGCTCGACCCGAAGTCCAAGCGGTAGCCACCCCGTTCCACCCGGTCCGTTTCAGGCGGCCGGCCCATCCGTTCCGAACGTCCTCGTAAGGCAGGTTCACCCATGTCTTTCTCCCGTAGAAACTTCCTGATAGCCACCGGTGTGGTCGCGGCCTCGGCGTCGGTGCTGACCGCGTGCGGCGGCAGCGACACCAAGTCGGCCAGCAAGGTCCCCTCGGTCAGCGGCTCGAAGACCCAGGAGATCCCGGTCGGCACCAAGGCCGACTCGACCGGCCCGGCGCCGGAGGTCACGGGAGCGGTCAAGGGCGGGACGATCTACTCGCTCGACCAGTTCGACATGGACCACCTGGACCCGGCGCAGATCTACGTCTCCACCGAGGGCGCCATCACCCGCCCGATCCTCCGCGGCCTCACCGGCTACAAGATCGACGAAAAGGGCGGCGCGACCCTGGTCGGCGACCTCGCCACCGACGCCGGCACCATGAAGGACGGCGGCAAGACCTGGTCCTTCACCCTGAAGGACGGCGTCAAGTGGGAGGACGGCTCGGACATCTCCCCGGACGACGTCCGCCACACCTTCGAGCGCCTCTTCGCCACCTTCATCACCGAGGGCCCCCGCTACGTTCAGCAGTGGCTGGTCGGCGGCGACAAGTACACCGGGCCCTACGACGGCAAGTCCCTCGACTCCGTGGAGACCGACGGCAGGACCGTCACCTTCCGCCTGACCGAGGCGCGCGCCGACTTCAACTTCACGCTCGCCATGCCGGGCTACGGACTGGTGAACAAGAAGAACGACACCAAGGAGGACTACGACAAGCGTCCGTTCTCCTCCGGCCCGTACAAGATCGGCAGCCGCAGCGTCGGCAAGTCGCTGACCTACGTGCGCAACGAGCACTGGGACCCGGCGACCGACTCGATCCGCAACAACTACCCGGACAAGTTCGTCTTCCAGTTCGGCTTCGAGCTGCTGGCCTCCACCGACCGCTACATAGCGGACTCCGGAAACGACCAGTACGCGATGTCGATCTTCAACGAGGTCGCCCCGGAGCGGATCGCCCAGGTCCTCACCAACGCCACGCTCAAGAAGCGCGTGCTCACCGAGGTCGACACGGTCACCTACTACTGGCCGATCAATATGACCCGCATCAAGGACCTCAAGGTCCGTCAGGCCATCAACTGGGCCTGGCCGCACCAGCAGCTGCAGACGATCCGCGGCGGCGCCTCCACCAGCGAGCTGGCCACCACGATCCTCTCGCCGGTCACCCCGGGTTACACGAAGTTCGACCTGTACGGCGTGACCACGAAGCCCGGCGGCGACCCGGCCAAGGCCAAGGCACTGCTGAAGGAGGCCGGCAAGGAGGGCCAGAAGCTGGTCATCGCCTACCAGTCCTCGGACACCGCGGTGAAGTCGGCCGTGGCGATCAAGAACGCCCTGGAGGAAGCCGGCTTCACGGTCGTCAACAAGCAGGTCGACAAGTCGACCTTCTACACCCAGATCGGCAAGATCGACAACGACTACGACCTGTTCGCCGCCGGCTGGAGCCCGGACTGGCCGAACGGTTACTCGGTCTTCTACCCCTGCTGGAGCGGCGAGAACATCGGCGACGGCCGCAGCAACTACGCCCAGCTGAACGACGCGAGCGTCAACAAGGCGATCGACGCGGCCTCCACGATCACGGACACCGCGGAGGCGAACAAGGCCTGGGGCAACATCGACCGCCAGATCATGGAGCTGGCCGCGGTGGTCCCGGACTACCACTC
Source organism: Streptomyces sp. NPDC127595 (assembly GCF_042671685.1). NCBI lineage: Bacteria > Bacillati > Actinomycetota > Actinomycetes > Kitasatosporales > Streptomycetaceae > Streptomyces > Streptomyces sp. NPDC127595. The sequence goes on from NZ_JBHXWK010000016.1 coordinate 50,401, forward strand.
CATCCGCAACTGGATGCACGGCTCCAAGGTCGGCAACGTCGTGTACGACAGCGGCAACACCTGCGTCGCGCTCACCAAGCTCTACGCCAAGAAGTAAGCCGTACGACCTGGGGGGCGGCCGTTCGCCCGGCCGCCCCCTCCGGCCCTCTCCCCTCCACGCCCCCGGCGACGGCGCCCCGTCCGGAAAGTCACGCCCCCATGCCCCGCTTCCTCGTCCGCCGAGTCCTCGGCGCACTGGTCATCCTGCTGATCATCAGTGCCATCACCTTCGGCCTCTTCTACGCCATCCCGCGTGACCCGGCGATGATGTCCTGCGGCAAGAACTGCACGCCCGACATGCTCGCGCAGATCCGGCACAACCTGGGCATCGACCACCCGATCCCGGTGCAGTACTGGGACTGGCTCAAGGGCGTCTTCGTCGGACGTGACTACGCCGGCTTCGGAAACTGCAACGCCCCCTGCCTCGGCTACTCCTTCGCCAACCGCGAGCCCGTCCTCGGCACGATCCTCGACCGGCTGCCGACGACCCTCTCACTCGCCTTCGGTGCGGCCGTCGTGTTCCTGGTCTTCGGTGTCGGTGCGGGCATGGTCGCCGCCCTCAAGCAGGGCAAGTTCCTGGACAAGTTCGCCAGCTCGGCCTCGCTGTTCGGCTCCTCGCTGCAGATCTACTTCGTCGGCTACATCGCGATGTTCTTCCTGGTCTCGAAGCTGGGCCTGTTCTCGCAGCCTTCGTACACACCCATCACCGAGGACCCGGTCGCCTGGTTCTCCGGGCTCCTGCTGCCCTGGCTGACCCTGGCGATCATCTTCACCGCCAACTACACCCGTATGACCCGCTCCCAGCTCGTCGAACAGCTCAGCGAGGACTACGTCCGCACCGCCCGCGCCAAGGGCCTGTCCCGTGCGAACGTCTTCTTCCGGTTCGCCTGGCGCGGTGCGATGGGTCCCATCGTGACGGTCTTCGGCATCGACCTCGGCACCCTGATCGGCGGCGCGATCATCACGGAGTCGGTCTTCAGCATGCAGGGCATCGGCCGCCTCGCGGTGGACTCCGTGAACAAGAGCGACCTGCCCATGCTGCTCGGCGTCACCGTCCTGTCAGCCGGCGCGATCGTGTTCTTCAACATCATCGTCGACGCCGTCTACGCCCTCATCGACCCGCGGATCCGGCTCGCCTGACCCCGGGCAACCCGCCCCCGACAGCTACCCCGGCATCACCCCCCTCAGGAGCGTCCCCGTGACGAGCACCGATCAGCAGCCCTTCCTGTCCGTCAGGGATCTGAAGGTCCACTTCTCCACCGAAGACGGCACCGTCAAGGCCGTCGACGGTCTCTCCTTCGACCTGGCCAAGGGCAAGACCCTCGGCATCGTGGGCGAGTCGGGCTCGGGCAAGTCCGTCACGAACCTGACGATCCTGGGCCTGCACGACCGCGACCGAACCGCCATCGAGGGCGAGATCCTGCTCGACGACAAGGAGTTGCTGACCGCCTCCGAGCGGGAGATGGAGCGGCTGCGCGGCAACAAGATGTCCATGATCTTCCAGGACGCGCTGGCCTCGCTGTCGCCGTACCACACCATCGGCAGGCAGATCGGCGAGACGTACCGCAAGCACACCGGCGCCTCCAAGAAGGAGGCCCGCGCCCGGTCGATCGAGATGCTCAAGCGGGTCGGCATCCCGCAGCCGGACATGCGGGTCGACGACTACCCGCACCAGTTCTCCGGCGGTATGCGCCAGCGCGCGATGATCGCGATGGCGCTGGTCTGCGACCCGGAGCTGCTGATCGCCGACGAGCCGACGACGGCACTCGACGTGACGGTCCAGGCCCAGATCATGGACCTCCTCAAGGACCTCCAGCAGGAGTTCGGCACGGCGATCATCTTCATCACCCACGACCTCGGTGTCATCGCCGACATCGCGGACGACGTGCTGGTGATGTACGGCGGCCGGTGCGTGGAGCGCGGTACCAAGAAGGAGGTGCTGCGGCAGCCGCAGCACCCGTACACCTGGGGTCTGCTGGGCTCGATGCCGAGCCTCGACGGACCGGTCGACGTACCGCTGTCGCCGATCCCCGGTACCCCGCCCTCCCTCCTCAACCCGCCGACAGGCTGCCGCTTCCACCCGCGGTGCACCTTCACGGAGAAGGTCGCGGCCGGCCTCTGCTCCACCGAGCAGCCGCCACTGAAGATCACGGACGGGCGCGGTGCCGCCTGCCACCTCACAGCGGACCAGCGCCTCGACTTCTTCGCCGACTACGCCGCGACCCGGTCGCACTGACGTAACTGAGACGGGACTTCACGATCATGAGCAACACGAACCCCCTCCTGGACGTCACCGGTCTGACCAAGCACTTCCCGGTGATGGGAGGCTTCCCCATCAAACGGAAGGTCGGCGCGGTCCAGGCCGTGGACGGCCTCGACTTCCAGATCGCCGAGGGCGAGAGCCTGGGCCTCGTCGGTGAGTCCGGCTGCGGCAAGTCGACGACGGGCCGGCTGATCACCCGGCTCCTGGAGCCCACCGGCGGAAAGATCAACTACCGCGGCCAGGACATCACGCACGCGAACCGTCGGCAGCTCGCCCCGGTCCGCTCCGAGATCCAGATGATCTTCCAGGATCCGTACGCCTCGCTGAACCCGCGGCAGACGGTCGGAAAGATCATCTCGGGTCCGATGGAGATCAACGACATCAACCCGGCGGGCGGACGCGAGAACCGCGTCCGCGAGCTCCTCGAGACCGTCGGCCTCAACCCCGAGCACTACAACCGCTTCCCGCACGAGTTCTCCGGCGGACAGCGGCAACGTATCGGCGTGGCAAGGGCGTTGGCACTCTCGCCCAAGCTGATCGTGGCGGACGAACCGGTCTCGGCCCTCGACGTGTCGATCCAGGCGCAGGTCGTGAACCTCCTTCAGGATCTTCAGAAGGACCTGGGTATCGCGTTCCTCTTCATCGCCCACGACCTCGCCGTCGTCCGGCACTTCTCCCAGCGCGTCGCGGTGATGTACCTGGGCAAGATTGTCGAGATCGCCAACCGCGAGGACCTGTACGACAATCCGCGCCACCCGTACACACGCGCGCTGCTGTCCGCCGTTCCCGAGGCCACGGCGGACGACGTGCCGTCCCGCGAGCGCATCCTCCTCACCGGTGACGTGCCCTCGCCGCTCAACCCGCCGTCCGGCTGCCGCTTCCGCACCCGCTGCTGGAAGGCCACGGACAAGTGCGCGTCGGAAGCTCCGCCGCTGGTCCAGATCGGCGGCAGCAGTGACGGCCACCTGACGGCGTGCCACTACCCCGAGGTGAAGGAGTCCGTCCCGGCTCCCCGCCTCTCCAAGGACCCCGAGGTCGCGGCCTGACACACCCCATTCCGTCAGCCCGCGACCCGCGGGACCGAGGTTCGCCGGCCCATTGACCCGAGCGGACGAACTTCCGGTTCCGGGGGAATGAAGGCCCGCACCCCGCCCCGGGTGCGGGCCTTCGTCCTGGCCGGGCAGGGAGTCCTCAGCCCAACTCCCCTCGCTCCACGCAGAATTCGTTCCCCTCGGGGTCCGCCAGGACCACCCACCCGCCGCCGTCAGGGCGGGTGTGGTCCGCGATCCGGTGGGCGCCGAGGGAGAGGGCCCTCTCGACCTCCTCGGCGCGTGTGCGGCCCTGTGGCTGCAGGTCGAGGTGGACGCGGTTCTTGGCCGCCTTGTCCTCCGGGACGTGGACGAAGAGGAGGGCCGGGCCGCCGGACGGGTCGCGGATCAGTGCCTCGGGGTCGCCGGGCTTGTCGTCGTCGGCCAGCGGGCGGCCGAGCAACTCGCTCCAGAAGAGGCCGAGGTCGTACGGGTCGCCGGTGCAGTCGAAGGTGAGCGTACGGATGGTGGGGTTCAGCAAGGCTGTCGCTCCCATGGTCTAGTCACCGGTCCGGCCGTCGGCCAGTTCGCGCAGGATGTCGATGTGGCCGTTGTGGCGGGCCGTCTCCTCGACCAGGTGGAGGATGATCCAGCGGAGGTTGACCTGGAGACCGTCGCGGATGGGGCGCTTGGCAGTGGCGTCGAGGTCGTGCTCGGCCACCAACAGGCGGTAGCGCGCGCACTGTTCCTCGTAGCCGGCCAGCAGCTCCGTCAGCGGAACGTCGACGGCGATGCGCATCTCACGGTCGGGGTCCTCCTCCGTCCAGGGACCTTCGTCCTCCTCGCCGAGGAACACCACCTGGAACCAGTAGTACTCGACCCAGTGCAGGTGGCTGATCAGCCCGCACAGCGTCATCAGCGGGGATCCCGGCAGCGGCGCCCTGCGGGCGTTCTCCGGGGAGACGTCCTCGCACTTGGCGCGGGCCGTCGCGCGGACGTAGTCCAGGAAGGTGTCCAGCTGCGTGCGCTCGTCCCAGGCGGGAGGCGTGTCTGTTCGCGTCGTCGTCATCGGGGTGAAGCATCCCCGTCCGCCCGCTCGCTGTCGAGCGATTAACAAGCGTCCTTCGCCGAGGTTCGTGTCGTCCCCTGACCGCCTCACACCTCCCGTGCCACGAGCTCCACTTCGAACCCGTCCACGTTCTCCAGATAGGCGGCACAGTGATCCACCCCGCCCGCATAGGGGTGCCGGTCCGGGAACAGCAGCGACCAGCCGTACTCCGGTGCCTCGGCGACCAGCGCGTCGAGGGCGGCACGGTTCGAGACGTGGAAGGCGAGGTGATTGAGGCCGGGGCGGAGGCGGTCATGGTGGTCGGCGGTCAGCGCGGGTGACTGCTCGACCACCAGGTAGGTCTCGCCAAAGCACCAGCTCCGACCGTCCGTCCAGTCCTGGTAGGCGGCGTATCCGAGTCGTTCCAGCAGCCATCCCCACGGCCGCACGGCTCGTCGGAGGTCCGGCACCCACAGTTCGACGTGATGCAGCATGTCGGGCTCCTCACCCTTCCGGCTGGTGCGCGGGGATCAGTTCGCGGGAGGCGGCGCGCGGCGAGGGGAAGCAGGCGTCCGCGCGGGCGAGTTCCGCCGGCCGGTGGGTGGTCGTCACCGCGTACACCGTGCAGCCGGCGGCGAGGCCCGCCTCGACGCCCGCGGGTGAGTCCTCAACGACCACGCAGCGGGCCGGGGCGACGGCAAGACGGCGGCGGCGGTCAGGTAGCCCTCCGGCGATGGCTTGCCCGCACGGACGTCCTCGGCGCAGATCCGTACGTCGGGCACGGGCAGCCCGGTTCGGGCGAGGCGCGCCGCGGTGGGCTGCGCGCGGCTGGAGGTGACGACCGCCCAGCGGTGCGGCGGCAGGGACCGTAACAGCGCCGCGGCACCGTCGAAGGCCCGGAAGCCGGGTTCCTCGGCGGCCATCAGCCGGTCCAGGACCAGGTGTTCCCCGGCGGGATCCAGCTCCGGGGCCAGCAGGCGGAGGATGTCCGTGCGGCAGCGGCCCTGCGTGGCCTGCCAGACCTCCTCGGGGTCCGGACCGTGCAGCCGGGCCCAGGCGCGCCACACCCGCCCATGCGCCGCCGCGGTGTCAATCAGTACGCCGTCCATGCCGAAGGGGACGGCAGCCACCGCATCGTCTTCCAACTCCCCTCCCCCTCGCCGCAGTTACCGCTTCCCCGCGGGCGGCCGACAGTGTCATGATCTATGGTTCGAGCGACCCTACGGGCTGAGAGACTGCTGCGATGGCTGACCGTTCGTTCAGTGACCTCTCACTGGCCGCCCTGTACGACACCCTCAATCCATGGGGGCCCGGTGACGACTTCTATCTGGACCTCGCGCTGTCCGCGCGGTCCGTGCTCGACGTCGGTTGCGGGACGGGGCAGTTGCTCGGGCGGGCCCGCGAGGCCGGCCACGAAGGACGGCTCTGCGGGCTCGATCCCGCCGCGGCGATGCTGGTGCAGGCGCGGCGACGATCCGGCGTCGAGTGGGTGCTCGGGGATCTCGCCGCGACGCGGTGGGAGCGGGAGTTCGACCTCGTCGTGATGACCGGCCACGCGTTTCAAGTGCTGCTGGGTGATGAGCAGTTACGCGGCGCCCTGGCCGCGGTTCACCAATCCCTCTCCCCCGACGGCCGGTTCGTCTTCGAGACCCGCAACCCCGCCGCCCGCGCCTGGGAGAGGTGGACTCCCGAGCACGTGCGCGAGGTGACGGACGCCCACGGCGATGTCGTACGGGTCTGGCCGGACGTGGAGACACCCGTCGGCGGGGACCGTGTCACGTTCACCGAGACCTTCGTCCACCCGAGGTGGGAGCGGCCGCGGGTCAGTCGCAGCACACTGCGGTTCCTGGGCCCGGACGCGCTCGACGGGTTCCTCACCGAGGCGGGGTTCGCCGTGCACGAGCGGTTCGGGGACTGGCGGCGGGGGCCGTTCACCCCCGCCGCCCCGGAGATCATCACCGTGGCCCGCCCCGCCGGGCCGTGATCCTCAGTTCTTCGCGATCTCGTCCTCCAGCGCCGCCAGCGCCGGGTCCAGGATGATGTCCTCCGCGCGGGCCTCGATCGTCGGGTCCTCGGGGAAGTGACAGGCCGTCAAATGGCCCTCGGCGTTCCCCGAAAGGCGGACCAGCGGAGGCTCCTCCTGCGCGCACTTGTCCTGCGCCTTCCAGCAGCGGGTGCGGAAGCGGCAGCCCGAGGGCGGCGAGATGGGCGAAGGCACATCGCCCTGAAGGCGGATGCGCTCCTTCTTCTCGGCGTCGATGTCGGCGTCGGGGACGGCCGACATCAGCGCATGGGTGTACGGGTGGCGCGGGCCGGTGTACAGCGACGTACGGTCGGCGATCTCCACGATCTTGCCGAGGTACATCACCGCGACGCGCTGTGAGAAGTGCCGGACGATCGCCAGGTCGTGGGCGATGAAGACGAACGCGATGCCCATCTCCCGCTGGACCTCCTGGAGCAGGTTCACGACCTGCGCCTGGATCGAGACGTCCAGCGCGGACACCGGCTCGTCCGCCACGATCAGCTTGGGAGACAGCGCCAACGCCCTTGCCACGCCGATACGTTGCCGCTGCCCGCCGGAGAACTCGTGCGGGAAACGGTTGTAGTGCTCGGGGTTGAGACCGACCGTCTCCAGGAGCTCCCGTACCCGGGCCTCGCGCCCGCCGGGCGGCTGGACGCCGTTGATCTCCATCGGGGCGGAGATGATTTTGCCGACCGTCTGGCGGGGGTTCAGCGAGGCGTACGGATCCTGGAAGATCATCTGGATCTCGGAGCGGATCGGGCGCAGCTGCCGCCGGGTGGAGCGGCTGATGTCCTTTCCGCGGTACGAGATCGTGCCGTCCGTCGGCTCCAGAAGCCGGGTCAGCAGCCGTCCCGTCGTGGACTTGCCGCAGCCCGACTCGCCCACCAGGCCCAGGCTTTCGCCGGGGAACACGTCGAAGGAGACCCCGTCCACGGCCTGGACAGCGCCGACCGTGCGCTTGATCGGGAAACCTCCCTTGACCGGGAAGTGCTTCTTCAGATCGGTGACACGCAGCAGCGGTTCCCGTGTCTCGTCCCGCTGCCCGGGGATCGCGTCGGTCACGACCGCGGTTTTCTCGTCGCTCACAGTCAGTCCCCTCAGCCCAGCCTGGGCCGAATCGTGTCGATGAAGATGTGGCTCTTTTGATCCGGTGTCAGATGGCAGGCCGAGCCACGCCCCACCGGCAGTTCGGGCCGTACGTCCACACAGCGGTCGGAGCCCTCGACCTCACCCGTGAAGGTGCACCGCGGATGGAACGGGCACCCCGAGGGCGGGTTCAGCAGCGACGGGGGCGCGCCCGGAATGGGGATCAGCGGTTCGTCGACATCCGCCGTGAGGCGCGGCATGGATCCCAACAGCCCCCAGGTGTAAGGGTGTTGCGGAGCCTTGAGCACCTCGCGGACCGTGCCGCGCTCGACCGCCCGGCCCGCGTACATCACGAGCAGGTCGTCCGCCATGTTCGCGACCACCCCGAGATCGTGGGTGATCATGATGATGGCGGATCCGAACTCCTGCTGGAGGTCTTTCAGCAGGTCCAGGATCTGCGCCTGGACCGTCACGTCGAGGGCCGTGGTCGGCTCGTCGGCGATCAGCAGATCCGGGTTGCAGACCAGGGACATCGCGATCATCACACGCTGGCGCATACCGCCGGAGAACTGGTGCGGGTAGTCGTCCACACGCTCCTTGGCGTGCGGGATGCCGACCTTCGTCAGCATCTCGATCGCCCGCTCCTTCGCCTCCTTCTTGGAGGCCCCGGTGTGCTTGCGGAACGGCTCACCGATCTGCCGCCCGACCGAGTGGTACGGCGACAGCGCGGTCAGCGCGTCCTGGAAGATCATCGCCATCTTGTTGCCGCGGAGCTTCTCCAGCTCGCTCTCCGTGGCGGTGGTCAGCTCCTTGCCGTCGAGGACGATCTCGCCCTCGATGGTGGTGTTCACCGGGCTGTGCAGGCCCAGGATGGTCAGGTTGGTGACGGACTTCCCGGACCCGGACTCACCGACGATGCCGAGGGTCGTACCGCGCTCCAGATCGAAGGAGAGACCGTCGACCGCCTTGACGTCGCCGTCCTCCGTGGAGAACCGGACGTGCAGGTCGCGGACCGAGAGAAACGCGTCGGATCCGGTGGGAGCCGGCGCGTCCTCCGGCTTGGTGAGAGTGGTCACTGCGGTTTCTCCCGGTACTACGAAGCAGGACGACGAGCAGGACTGCGGCACAGCTACTGCGGGGTTACTCACTGCGGAGCTTTCCAACTACGGGACTACGCCAGTCGTACCCGCGGATCGACCACCGCGTACAGGGCATCGACGATGACGTTCAGTACAAGGATGAACGCGGCGCTGACGAGCATCACGCCCATCAGCTTCGGCAGGTCCTTGCCGACCACCGAGTCCACCGCGAGCCGGCCGACGCCCGCGAGACCGAAGGTGAACTCGGTGACGATGGCGCCGCCGAGCAGTGCGGAGAGGTCCATGCCGAGGATGGTGAGGATGGGGATGAGCGAGCCGCGCCAGGCGTACCGGAAGAAGACGTATCTGCCGGACATGCCCTTCGCGCGGGCCGCGCGCACATGCTCCTCCTGGAGCTGCTCGATCATCGTCGAGCGTGCCATACGCGTGTAGTTGGCGGTGAAGATCACGGACATCACGAGCCAGGGGATCAGCAGGCCCATGAACCAGCCCCATGGATTCTCGGTCAGCGGCACGTACTTGGGCTTGTCCAGCCAGCCCGTGCTGTAGACGAAGATGCCGAGGACGATCGGGCCGAGGAAGTAGATCTGGAACGAGCTGAGGACCAGCGAGAGGCCGCTGGCACCCTTGTCCAGCCAGGTCCCCCGGTAGCGGGCGGCGACCATGCCGGTGCCGAGGCCGACGATGAGGAAGACGACCAGGCCGCCGACCGTGAGCGACAGCGTCAGCGGGAAGCGGTCCATGATCGTGTCCCAGACCATCTGCTGGTCACGGAAGGAGATGCCGAAGCAGGGGGCCGGGCAGTGACCCACGGCGAAGTCCCGCCCGACGAAGATGCCGGAGAGGAACTTCCAGTACTGCACGGGCAACGGCTCGTCCATGCCCAGGTTCTTGTGGATGATCGCCAGCGCGTCCGGGGTGCAGTTCTTGGCGCACGAGAGCAACGCCGGGTCCTGGGGAATGGCGTAGTACATGAGGAACGTGACGACGCTGATCAGCAGAAGGATGAGCATCGCGCCGAACGTCCGGCGAAGGATGAATCGAAGCATGGCGGAACGCTGCTCTCGGGACGGCTACGGCCAGGGACGGACAGGAGCACCATGGGGCGCACTCGGCTGAGTGCGCCCCCGGGACCGTGATCAGCTCTTGAGGAAGACCCGGGTCGGGTCGGTGTAGCTGGTCACTGTGGAGTAGCGCAGGCCACCCACGTTCGAGCCGGCGATCTGGAACACCTTGGTGTAGTAGATCGGCGCGGCCGGGTTGACCTTCTCGCTGATGTACTGGTTGAGGGCGTTCCAGGCCTTGGTGGCCTCCGTGGCGTCCGTGATCTTCTGAATGCGGACGATCTCGGAGTTCACGTGGTCGTCGTTGATGTGCGCGTAGTTCGACGAACCGTCCTGGATCTGCGTGCCGTCGTACAGCGGCGGGAAGACCGTGCTGGCGGACGGCCAGTCCTGGCCCCAGCCGGTCATGTAGAGGTCGAGACCGTTGTCGACCTTGCCGACCTGCTCGTACCAGGTGGCGGAGTCGATCTCCTTCTTCTGGACGTCCAGGCCGATCTTCGTGAGGGCGTCCTCGATGAGGATGGCCTGCTGCTGACGGACCGGGGTGTTGGAGTAGGCGTAGACGATCTTCTGACCGTCGGCGCCGGCCTCTTCGATCAGCTTCTTGGCCGCGTCGATGTCACCGTTGGGCTTCTTGGCGCGGTTGAAGGGGTCGTACGCCTTGTCGTAACCCGGAGTGGTCGGCGACATCAGGCTGTTGGCGACCTCACCGCCGTAGCTACCGCCGTCGGCCCGGTAGATCGAGGTGGCCGGCAGGGCCAGGGTGATCGCGTCGCGGATCTTCTTGTCCTTGACGCGGTCCAGGTTGAAGTTCAACTGCCAGACGTAGGGCGCGTAGCCCTGGACCGTGCGCTTCATCGCAGCGGCGTCGGACACGACCTTCTGCACCTGCGTCGTGGCGACCTGACCGGTCATCATGATCGCGTTCTGGGCGTCACCGCGGTCGGCGAGGATCGTCTTGGTCTGGTCCTCGTCGTCGTGGTTGACCTCGATGTTGAAGCCGTCGACGTACTGGTGGCGCATCGCGTCCGTGTCGGCGTCCCAGTTGGTGTTCTTGACCAGCGTCACGCTCTTGCCGGGCTTGAACTCCGAGATCTTGTACGGGCCGACGGCGACCGGGTCGGTGTCGTACTTCTCCTTCGTGTCCGTCTTCTCGGGAACGATGGAGTAGCCGGCCATGGCCAGCGCCTGCGGCAGGTCGGGCTGCGGGGTCTTGAACTTGAAGACGATGGTCTTGGAGTCGGGCGTGGCGAGCACGGAGTCCGGCAGGTGCTTGCCCTTGAACGGACCCTCGTACGCGTCACGGTAGGCGGTGCCGGAGCCCGACAGCCACTGCTGGACGTAGGTCGGACCATCCGTGATGAACGGGTCGTAGAGCCGCTCGATGGTGTGCCTGATGTCGGCCGAGTCGATCACATGACCGGTCTCGTCCTTGACGCCGTCCTTGAGCGTGAACGTCCAGGTCTTGCCGCCGTCGGAGATCTTGCCCGGGTCGGTGGCGAGGTCGCCGACGACGGTGAGGCCGCCCTTGTCGTCCTCCTTGTACGTGGTCAGACCCCGGTAGATCAGCTTGGAGAGCAGGCCGCCGTCACTGACGTAGATCTGGGCAGGATCCAGGTGCGAGAAGTCGGTCTCCTGATAGACCTGTATGGTGCCGCCGGGCTTGGCCCCCGGGACCTCCTCGGCGGGACCCGTGGAGTCTGCGACGGTGCCGACCTTCACGGCCGCGGACTGCGCGGCGGCGTCTTCCTTCTTCTTGCTGCCGTCGGTGTTGCTGCCGCTGTCACTGCTGCTGCAGCCGGCCAGCGCTAGGGCGCCGACCGCGACCGCGGCGAATGCGGTCCGCCCTCTGCGGGAACTGAGGATGCTCATGGAGTTGAGTCCACCTGCCTGTGAGTAGTGATCACTGGTGCTGCCTGCAGTGCACGGCCCCGTCGCCGGCTCCCGGGTGGCAGCGGCCCTCGCTGGTATCAGCGGCCCGTCTTGGGATCGAAGGCATCCCGGACGGAGTCCCCGAGGAGGTTGAACGCCACGACGAAGACGACCATGGCGACACCCGGGAAGAACATGTAGACGGGGTCCTGTTCGTAGATGTCCGACCCAATGGCGAACATCCGGCCCCAGTCAGGGGTCGGCTCGGTGTAACCGACGCCGACGAAGGAGAGAAACGCGACCGACAGAATGGTGCTGGGCAGCATGTACGTGCCCTGCACCAGGATCGGTGTGACGAGGTTGGGCAGCAGTTCCTTGCGGATGATCCGCCACGGGGAGGCGCCGGCGACCTTCGCGGCCTCGACGAACTCACGCTCACGCAGCGAGAGGGTGACCGCCCGGATCAGCCGGGAGAGCCCCATCCAGCCGAGGAACCACAGCACGCCGACGATGGCGAGCGTGCGGATGTAGGTGGGCGTCTCCTCGTCGGGAGCGACGAACACCACCGTGATCACGGGCATGGACGCGATCATGAAGAGCTGGCTGGGGAAGGCCAGCAGGAAGTCCGTGAGCCGGCCGAGCCAGTAGTCGACCTTGCCGCCGAAGTACCCGCCGACCAGCCCGATGACGATGCCCATGATCACCATGGCGACCGTCGCCGCGAGCGCCGTGTAGAGCGAGGTGCGCATGCCGTACAGGAGCTGCATGAACACATCGCGCCCCAGGGTCGGTTCGATCCCGAACCAGTACTCCGACGTGATGCCGCCGTTGGGACCCGCGGGCATGTTGAAGTCGTTCAGGAGCGTGGGGTCTTCCTGCCCGTAGAGCGTGTACGGGTTCTTGCCGTACAGCTTCGAGATCAGCGGAGCGAGGGCGGCGATCAGGAAGAAGAAGAGCACGATGTACGCGGAGACCACACCGGTGCGGTCACGCTTGAACCGGCGCCACATCAGCTGGCCGGGCGATCGGCCCGCCATCTTCTCCGGCTGCTCGGAACGTTTCGGCCCGGCCTTCTCGTCGACCTCGGTGGAGGCCTCCGCGCCCTGGATCTCGATCGGACTGGTCATGGTTCGTCCATTTCATGGGTACGCCGAGTCCGCGGGCCACCACAGGGTGTGGGCGGCCACGGATCGGACCATGTGAATCAGGAGAGACGTATGCCTAGTGGTCGCTGGGCGCCAGGGCGCGGCGGGCGACAACTCGCAGGTGAACACGCGTAGTTGGCATCTTGTGTCTCCTCATGACTCAACCGGTGCACGGACAGGAGGGGTTCTCGCCTGACCTCCGACACCCCTGACGGAGGATCAAGCACCCCACTGTGCTCGTGAGTCGACGCTGCCCCCGGCAGCGCATGACCCATTGACCCGAGCGTTACGCGGCTAACTATCTGACATGAGCCAGATACCGACCACTGCCTTTAGGTCTCGGTTCCATCACAGCTGACACGTACATCTTCCAAAATCTGGACAAAATGATCTGCGGGAGAAGCCCGCGAAACGGACTTGTTACATATGTATCGGGCGGGACGAACCGCATTTCGGACACGACGCGACGGGAAAACCAGTTGCAGACACCATCCGGGACGGCTAGATCTTTCGCAGCAGAAAGCCCGGGTTCCCCCATCATGGGGGAACCCGGGCTCAGTTGCCGGTGACTCGGTCCTGCCGAGCGGCCGGATCAGTCGTGACGGACGGCCGGTTCAGCCGTACCGGACAAGCCTGATCAGCCGTGCTTGGCGCGGCTCGCGGCGCGGCCGCGCTCGCGGGCATCCAGGTTGACCTTGCGGATGCGAACGGCTTCCGGGGTCACCTCGACGCACTCGTCGTCGCGGCAGAACTCGAGCGACTGCTCCAGCGAGAGCTTGCGCGGCGGGACGATCGCCTCGAAGGAGTCGGCCGCGGCGGACCGCATGTTGGTGAGCTTCTTCTCCTTGGTGATGTTCACGTCCATGTCGTCGGCGCGCGAGTTCTCGCCGACGATCATGCCCTCGTACACCTCGGTGCCGGGGTCGGTGAAGAGCACACCGCGCTCCTGGAGGTTCGTCATCGCAAACGCGGTGACGGCGCCGGCGCGGTCGGCGACCAGCGAGCCGTTGTTACGGGTCGTGAGCACACCGAACCAGGGCTCGTGGCCCTCGTGGATCGAGTGCGCGATACCCGTGCCGCGGGTGCCGGTGAGGAACTCGGTCCGGAAGCCGATGAGACCGCGGGACGGCACGACGAACTCCAGCCGGACCCAGCCCGAGCCGTGGTTCGACATGTTGTCCATCCGGCCCTTGCGGACGCCCATGAGCTGCGTGACCGCGCCCATGTGCTCCTCGGGGACGTCGATCGTCATGCGCTCGACCGGCTCGTGGACCTTGCCGTCGATGACCTGGGTGACGACCTGCGGCTTGCCGATGGTCAGCTCGAAGCCCTCGCGGCGCATCTGCTCGACCAGGATGGCGAGCGCGAGCTCACCACGGCCCTGGACCTCCCAGGCGTCCGGGCGCTCGGTGTCGAGCACGCGGAGCGAGACGTTACCGATCAGCTCGCGGTCCAGCCGGTCCTTGACCTGGCGGGCGGTGACCTTGCGGTCCTTGACGGCGGCCTTCGCGGAGGCGCCCTTGCCGGTGCCGCCACGGCCGACCAGCGGCGAGGTGTTCGTACCGATGGTCATCGAGATCGCCGGCTCGTCGACCGTGATCAGCGGCAGCGCGATCGGGTTCTCGGGGTCGGCGAGCGTCTCACCGATCATGATGTCCGGGATACCGGCCACGGCACAGATGTCACCGGGGCCCGCCATCTCGGCCGGCTTGCGGGTGAGCGCCTCGGTCATCAGCAGCTCGGTGATGCGCACGTTGGACATCGTGCCGTCGCGCTTGATCCACGTGACGGTCTGGCCCTTGCGCAGCTCGCCCTGCTCGACGCGGAGCAGCGCGATACGGCCGAGGAAGTTGTCGGCGTCCAGGTTGGTGACGTGCGCCTGGAGCGGGGCCTCCTCGTCGAACTCGGGGGCCGGGACGTGCGACAGGATCGTGGAGAAGAAGGGCTCCAGGCTGTCGCTGTCGGCCGGGACGGTGCCGTTCTCCGGCTTTGTCAGCGAGGCGACACCGTCACGCGCGCACGCGTAGACGATGGGGAACTCGATCTGCTCCTCGTCCGCGTCCAGGTCCAGGAAGAGGTCGTAGGTCTCGTTGACGACCTCGTCGATCCGGGAGTCCGGGCGGTCCGTCTTGTTGATGCACAGGATGACCGGCAGACGCTGCTGGAGCGCCTTGCGCAGCACGAAGCGGGTCTGCGGCAGCGGACCCTCGGAGGCGTCGACCAGCAGGACGACCGCGTCCACCATCGACAGACCGCGCTCGACCTCACCACCGAAGTCGGCGTGGCCGGGGGTGTCGATGATGTTGATGGTGATGACGTCGCCGCCATCCTTCGGGTGGTACTTCACGGCCGTGTTCTTGGCCAGGATCGTGATGCCCTTCTCACGCTCCAGGTCATTCGAGTCCATCATGCGGTCGTCGAGCGACTCGGCGGCGTGCGCGGCGAAGGCACCGGCCTGCTTGAGCATGGCGTCGACCAGAGTGGTCTTGCCATGGTCGACGTGGGCGACGATGGCAACGTTGCGGATGTCGTGGCGCGTGGCCATATTGAGGCGCTTCTCCCGGAGTGAGTGGACGGCCTCCGCAGCGCGGGGCCTGCCGGGCTGAACACGCCACGGCCTTACCCCATCGTACGTGGCCCTGACACCCGCGGCCTCCGCGGGCCTGTGCGCGCGGGTGCCGGGACGGCGTTCCCGGGCTTGTGGTCAGGCGGTCTTCGCGGCGGGGGAATCGGCGGGGCAGAGCTTCAGGGCGGCGATGCGCGTGGCGGCCTCCGGCGTGCCGAGGTCTCCGTCCTCGACGGGATCACCACAGCTCAGGAACCCCTGGCCGACCCGGTCCCAGGTCAGCACATGACCCCCGACCGGCTCGGTGTCGCCGGCACCCGCGCAGTTGTAGGTGAAGTCGGCCTCGACCAGGTCGACGTACGTCCACGCGTAGTAGGACCCCTGAAGGTTCCCCGCGTGCAACTCGTAGTACATCCCGGTTTCCTCCGGAACAGCCCCCTCCGAGGGATCCGCGAGGGGTTCCGTCGTCCCGAGGTGCCGCCCCAGCGCCTTGATGGCGTCCGCCGCGCGGACCCCGGGCGCCGTGAATGTCATGCGGGGTTCGTAGTGGACGCCGTTGATCGAGTCGATCGGCACGGAGACGGAGTCCGCCTTCCTCTTCAGCGTGATCGGCTCGGACAGCCCGGTCAGTTTCTGCTCGCGTTCGATACCGGACCAGGCGTACGCGCACGACGCCGCGTCGGCCTTCACGTTCCCGCCGCTCGTGCAGCCCGTGCCAACGACAAACAGTGCCACCACGGTGAAACCCGCGGCGGTGTTCCTGAGAGTGTGCCCGCGCATGATCGTCCCCCGGTGTCCCCCCGCGGCCGGTGGTGATCACCGGCCGTCGGGGACACTCTGCCCAGCCGGGTCCCGCCCGGCACTCGGCTTGAGGATGATCTGAGCGAAGAGGATCTGAGCAAGCAGGATCCGAGCGAGGAGGATCCGGAGCAAGGGGACTACTTGTCCTTCTTCTCCGCCCCCGGTGACTTCTCCGGGCCCTGCGCGCCCTTCCGCAGGAAGCCCATGTCTTCGTAGACGGGGGTCTGGAAGCCGAAGGCGCCGGTGTTCGCGAGGTTGGTGCGGGCGGCTGTCAGCTGGGGGCGCTGGTAGAGGGGAATCGATCCGGCGGCTGCCCAGATGCGGGCGTCGGCCTTGCGGACCAGGGAGCGGCCCTCTTCCTCGTCGAGTGTGGCGATGGCCTGGTCGAAGAGCTGGTCGACCTGGTCGGTGCCGACGCGGGTGTAGTTCTGCTCGACGGTGAGGGAGCCGTCGGCGGCCGGGACGGGCTTGGAGTAGATGGGGCGGGCGTCGGTGGCCGGGTAGGCGGAGGCGGGCCAGGAGTACAGCGCCAGGTCGTACTCGCCGGACGCGATGTGGTCCTTGAAGTAGCTGTCGTCGGGGACCCGGTTCATCTCCGTACGGATTCCGACGCGCTCCAGCATCCGCGAGATGCGGTCGGCGACGGCGCGCAGCGACTCCGAGCCGGGGCCCGAGGGGACCACGAAGCGCAGGGTGAGCGGCTTGCCGTCCTTGGCGAGCGCACCGGCCGCGGCACCCGCCGGGGCGGCCGTGCCCTTGGGGGCGTACGCGCCGGGCGCACCTCCCTGTTTGGCCTCCTTCGCCTCCTTGCCCCCGTACTGCTTGCCGTCAAGGTGCTTGCCGGCCTGCTCGTCCGCGTACTGCCCCGACTGCTTCCTGGAGTGGTCCTTGGGGTCCTTCTTCTTCTCCCGGTCGGCCTCGGCGGGCTTGTTGTCCTCGCCGACGATGTACGTCCCGTCGTCGGAACCTTCCTCGGAGTCCGCCTGCTCGCCCTCGGGCCCGGCCGCCTTCTCCGTCTTCTTCTGCTCCTTGACCGGGCCGCCGGGCACCCATCCGGCGTCCGCGAGCAGTGCCCGTGCCTCCGCGGTGTCCTGGCCGCCGAGGGCGCCGCTGTTGTCGGCGTACGCCTGCTGGCCGGAGAGCGCGAGGTGGCTGCCGACCGGTACGGCGGGCAGGCCGAGCGGTTCGAGGACCAGCTTGGCGAGTTCCTCGCGGTCGAGGGCGCGGGCCACGGCGCGGCGGACGCGTTCGTCGGCGAGGGGGCCCTCGGAGCCGTTGAGGGCGAGCTGGGTGTAGGCGGGTTCCAGGGACTTGCGGACCACGAACCCGCGCAGGGCGGACTGCTGGTCGGCGTACTCCGCGAGCGCCTCGCGGCGCTTCTCGCGGGCGCTGATCTCCTCGCCGGCGGCCTCCTCGTCGGAGCCGTGCGCCCGGGCCCAGGAGCGCAGCGCCTTCTCGGGCGTGAGCGCGGCGCCGGGACCCTGGAGGGGCGTGCTGCCCTTGTCACGGGCGGCAAGGGTGATCCGCTCGGCCTCGGAGGGGTCGATCTCGGCCAGGTCGAGTTTGCCGGCGGCGAGGGCGGCGGCCCGCTCGTCGCGGGGGACGGCGCTCAGCACGATCTCGGAGAGCTTGGTGGGCCGGCCCCACCAGCGCGGGTTGCGGACAAGGGTGACCTTGTCGTTCTCGTGGTCGACCTTCTTCAGCGCGAAGGGTCCCGCGGTGACCTTCAGCTTGCGGCGCGCGCCGTCGTTGAAGGTGTCAGGGGTGCCCATGACGTCCTTCGGGTACAGCGGCGAGAACAGCGACTTCCAGTCGGCGTACGGGCGGCTGAAGGTGACCTTGACCTCGAGGTCGTTGGCGCCGCGCTCGATCTTCTCGATGCGGTCGTAACCGGCGTTGCGGGCCGTCCAGTACGCGGTGTCCTTGCCGGACAGGGCACGCCATTGGGCGGCGAAGTCGGCGGCGCCGATCTCGCGGCCGTCGCTCCAGACCGCCTGCTGGTTGAGCTTGTAGAGCACGACCTGCTTGGGCTCGCGGTCGGCGACCTTCGCGGACTCCAGGAAGTCGGGGTTGGCCTGCGGCCGCCCGTTCGGGTCGAGCCGGAACATCGACGGCAGTACGGCGCCTGCAACCCTCGATGTCGCGGCGTCGGCGTCCGCCTGGAACGTGTTGAGCGTCTCCGGTACGGCGTCCACGGCCCAGCGCACTGTGCCGCCGTCGGCGATCAGGTCGCGGGTCGCGGGCGCGATGTCCTGCGGGGCGACCGGCTTGCCCGCCTGGTCCTCCGCACTGCACGCGGTGAGAAGGGGTACCGCGAGCGCACCTGCGGTGAGAAACGCGACCGAGCGCATCACCGCGCGCAGTCCGACGCCGTCGTGGGACATCACTGCAACCTCCGGGGGACGCTCTACTGTCGGCTTCTGATCACGTTTGGCGGTATATGGAGCTGATCAGATGTATGCGCCCACTGAAGGGGAGGGGGACGGGGCGGGGGCGGCGACACGGCGGTGGGAGCGCGGAAGCCCACCCGTGCGGCGCAACGAGCCCGGGGGCGGGACTGGGCTTGGGGGTTTTCGCCCCCTCCGCCCCAACCCGTCCCTTGTCCCTGGGGCTCCGCCCCAGACCCCGCTACTCAAACGCCGGAGGGGCTGGAAATCTTTTAGCCGTCCGGCGTTTGAGGATGAGGCCGTCCAGGCCGAAGCGGGGGTCTGGGGGCGGCAGCCCCCAGAGACGGGACGGGCAGGGGCGGAGGGGGCGAGAAAACAGGCCCCCACCCCGGCGCGCGAAGGGGCGCGCAAACGGCTGAGATCCACGAATCCGTGCAGACGCCTTCACACGGACTCATGTGACGCGCAACACTCGCAGGCGCATGAACGTTGCCGCCGAGGGGCCGACACACCCCGGAAGTGAGGGCAAGTCATGTCCGTACAAGACGACCTGACGTCACTCCAGCGCTGCCTCGACGACCTCGCGAGGTCGGTGAGCCGCCTGGAGCAACAGATCGGCCGGGGCCTGGAGATGCGCCGCGTGCGCACCGACGCCGACCACCTCCGCGAGAGCATCGCGCTGCTGAAGGAGGCCGCCCCCGGCCTGACCACCCCCCGGCGCCCCGACCTCGTATCCATCCCCGACACCCCGTACGACACGTCCCTGTGGACGGACTCGGACGACGAGGGACTCGGCGCCCGCGACCGCCGCGCCCCCTGAATCCGCCCCTGGGCCGAAACCCGAACGCGAACCCGACCGGAGTCATGAGTTGGCCACTGGTACGGAACCTCATCCCCACCGTGGCGGTGTACGCGCCGGTACACGCGCCGCGATCACCGCCCCGCACCTGCGGACGGACCGCTGGTGGCTGGCGCCCGCCGCCACTGCGGCCGGTCTGCTGGCGTTCATCGTCTACTCGACATGGCGGGCGTTCGCCGACACGGACTACTACGCGGCGCCGTACGTCTCGCCGTTCTACTCGCCCTGTCTGGCGGACCGCTGCGAGCCGATGCGCTCCGGCCCCAACGCGGACCTCTTCGGGAGCTGGTGGGGCATCTCCCCCGCCATCCTCATCCTGATCTTCCCGCTCGGCTTCCGGCTGACCTGCTACTACTACCGCAAGGCCTACTACCGCGGCTTCTGGGCGAGCCCGCCGGCCTGCGCGGTCGCCGAGCCGCACAAGAAGTACTCGGGCGAGACCCGCTTCCCGCTGGTGCTCCAGAACATCCACCGGTACTTCTTCTACGCGGCCATCGTCGTCGCCGGGATCCTCACGTACGACACCGTGCTCTCCTTCCGCGACGAGCACTACAACTGGGGCCACATGGGCCTTGGCACCCTGGTCTTCCTGCTCAACATCACGCTGATCTGGGCGTACACCCTGTCCTGCCACTCCTGCCGGCACATCGTCGGCGGGAAGCTCAGGCACTTCTCCAGGCATCCCGTGCGCTACCGGATGTGGCAGTGGACCGGAAAGCTGAATGCCCGTCACATGCCGCTCGCCTGGGCGTCGTTGGTGAGCGTGGCGCTCGCCGACTTCTACGTGTATCTGGTCGCGTCCGGCGCCTTTGATGATCCGACCATCTTCTAGCAAAACAAGAGGGGCTTCTGATGTCCGTTGTGGACCGGCAGGAGTGGGACGTCGTCGTGGTCGGCGCCGGGGGCGCCGGCCTCCGCGCCGCCATCGAGGCACGCGAGCGTGGCGCCCGTACGGCCGTGATCTGCAAGTCCCTGTTCGGCAAGGCGCACACGGTGATGGCCGAGGGCGGCATCGCGGCCGCCATGGGCAACGTCAACTCCGGTGACAACTGGCAGGTCCACTTCCGCGACACCATGCGCGGCGGGAAATTCCTCAACCAGTGGCGGATGGCCGAGCTGCACGCGCAGGAAGCCCCGGACCGCGTATGGGAGTTGGAGACCTGGGGCGCCCTCTTCGACCGTACGAAGGACGGGCGGATCTCGCAGCGCAACTTCGGCGGGCACGAGTATCCGCGGCTCGCGCACGTCGGCGACCGGACGGGACTTGAGCTGATCCGGACCCTCCAGCAGAAGATCGTGTCCCTCCAGCAGGAGGACATGAAGGAGACGGGCGACTACGAGAGCCGCCTGAAGGTGTATCAGGAGTGCACGGTCACCAGGGTCCTGAAGGACGGCGAGCGGGTGTCCGGGGCCTTCTGCTACCAGCGTGAGTCCGGCCGCTTCTTCGTCCTCGAAGCACCCTCGGTGGTGATCGCGACCGGCGGCATCGGCAAGTCCTTCAAGGTGACGTCGAACTCGTGGGAGTACACGGGCGACGGACACGCGCTGGCCCTGCTGGCCGGCGCGCCCCTGCTGAACATGGAGTTCGTGCAGTTCCACCCGACGGGCATGGTCTGGCCGCCCTCGGTGAAGGGCATCCTCGTCACGGAGTCGGTGCGCGGCGACGGAGGCGTCCTGCGCAACTCCGACGGCAAGCGGTTCATGTTCGACTACATCCCGGACGTCTTCAAGGAGAAGTACGCGCAGTCGGAGGAGGAGGGCGACCGCTGGTACGAGGACCCGGACCACAACCGGCGTCCCCCCGAACTGCTGCCCCGGGACGAGGTCGCGCGCGCCATCAACTCCGAGGTGAAGGCCGGCCGCGGAACGCCGCACGGCGGGGTCTTCCTCGATGTCTCCACCCGGATGCCCGCCGAACTGATCCGGCGCCGACTCCCTTCCATGTACCACCAGTTCAAGGAGCTGGCGGACGTCGACATCACCGCCGAGGCGATGGAGGTCGGCCCGACCTGCCACTACGTCATGGGCGGCATCGCGGTGGAGTCGGACACGGCGGCGGCGCGCGGCGTACCCGGTCTGTTCGCGGCCGGTGAGGTCGCCGGCGGTATGCACGGCTCCAACCGGCTCGGCGGCAACTCCCTCTCCGACCTGCTGGTGTTCGGACGGCGGGCGGGACTGCACGCGGCGCAGTACGCGACCGAGCTGGGTGAACGGCCCCCGGTGGACGACCTCCAGATCGACGCGGCGGCGGCGGAGGCGCTGCGGCCGTTCTCCGCCGAGGGTCCCGAGCCGGGCAAGGACAGCGCTCATCTGGGGGACGGCCCCCAGACCCCCGGCGGCCGCCCGCCCGAGAACCCGTACACCCTCCACCAGGAACTCCAGCAGACGATGAACGACCTGGTCGGCATCATCCGCCGGGAGGCGGAGATGGAGACAGCCCTGGAGAAGCTCGCGGATCTGCGGGTACGGGCCCGCCGGGCGGGGGTGGAGGGCCACCGCCAGTTCAACCCGGGCTGGCACCTCGCCCTGGACCTGCGCAACATGCTCCTGGTCAGCGAGTGCGTCGCACGAGCCGCCCTGGAGCGTACGGAGTCCCGTGGCGGCCACACCCGCGAGGACCACCCGGCGATGGAGCGCACCTGGCGCCGTATCAACCTCCTGTGCCAACTCACCGACCCCACGGGCGGGTTGGCGGCGACCGACCCCGTGCACGGCCAGATCGACCTGAGCCGCGAGACCACCGAACCCATCCGCTCCGACCTGCTCGCCCTCTTCGAGAAAGAGGAGCTGGTCAAGTACCTCGCCGAAGAGGAGCTCTACGAGTGAGCAGCTATGAGGCCCGTTTCAAGGTGTGGCGCGGGGATGTGAAGGGCGGCGGCCTCAAGGACTTCGAGGTCGAGGTCAACGACGGCGAAGTGGTCCTCGACATCATCCACCGCCTCCAGGCGACCCAGGCCCCCGACCTGGCCGTGCGCTGGAACTGCAAGGCGGGCAAGTGCGGTTCGTGCTCGGCGGAGGTCAACGGGCGGCCGCGGCTGCTGTGCATGACGCGGATGTCGGTGTTCACGCGGGAGGAGACGATCACCGTCACACCGCTGCGCGCCTTCCCCGTCGTACGGGATCTCGTCACGGACGTGGGCTTCAACTACGCGAAGGCGCGCGAGGTGCCGGCCTTCGTGCCGCCCGCCGGGCTGGGTCCGGGCGAGTACCGGATGCAGCAGGAGGACGTGGACCGCCCGCAGGAGTTCCGCAAGTGCATCGAGTGCTTCCTGTGCCAGGACACGTGCCATGTCGTCCGGGACCACGAGGAGAACAAACCGGCGTTCGCGGGCCCGCGTTTCCTGATGCGGGTGGCCGAACTCGACATGCATCCGCTGGATGCCGCCGCCGAGTCCGGCCTGGACCGCAAACGCACCGCCCAGGACGAACACGGCCTCGGCTACTGCAACATCACCAAGTGCTGCACCGAGGTCTGCCCCGAAGGCATCAAGATCACGGACAACGCGCTGATTCCCCTGAAGGAAAGGGCTGTTGACCGCAAGTACGACCCGCTCGTGTGGCTCGGGAGCAAGATCCGGCGGCGGACCTGAGGCCTATGACCTGAGGTGCTCACGCCTCCGCTCGGAGATAGCCGGAGTGGGCCACCTGTCCGAGGAACGTGAACCGGGTGTCCCCCGCCATGTGCTTCTCGAAGGCCTCTTTGATCCCCGGCCACTTGGGGTGCCCGAAGTCGTCCAGGACGACGATGCCGCCGGGCGCGACGATCTGCTCCGCCCACTGCAGATCGGCCTCGACACCGGCGGCGGAGTGGTCACCGTCAACGATGATCACGCCGTAGGAGCGGTCGGCGAGCAGGGCGCGTACTTCCGGGTCCTCGGAGAAGCCCTGCTGGATCCGGGCCGCCGCGCCGGCCGCGCCCACCAGTGCCAGGTTGGTGCGCACCGCGGCTTCGCGTACGGGAGTGCCCGACGCGTCCTTCCCCACGGCGGCGCCGGGCTGCAGCTGCGTTCCCGCGAGCGGGTCCACGATCGTCAGACGCGGGTCACGTCCCGCGCGCTCCATCATGCGGATCAGTGCCGAGCTGAACATCCCGTACAGCGTCCCGATCTCCAGGATCTCGTCGTTCGGCGGGTCGAGCAGCGGCACTGCGGACAGCTTGCCGACGATGTTCATGGTGCCGCCGGCGATCCGGCCGACCCCGAGCGCCTCCATCGCGATGAGCAGCCGGAACGCCTGCGCGACATTGCGCTCGGCACCGTCCCGGTCACCTGTCATGTCCGCCAGCTGACCGATCGCGCGGTCGAGATTGGCTGCGGACGTCAGCCGTGACGAGCCGCGCCCGGTCTCGTCGAAGAACAGCTCCAGGGGGCGCTGGCGGTTGCGCAGCGTCTGCAGCTCCTGCTGCAACGCTTCGTACTCGGCCTTCTGCGGGACGTTCTTCAGGGAGTTCTGGACGATACGACGGGCCTGGCGCTCTATGCGCTGGTCGATGAGCTCTGTTATGGGGCGCAAGGCTCGCCGGGCAGCCTTGTTGGTGACTATCGCTCGCATCACTGTGTGGCCCTCACGGGATAGGGAAAAGTGGGACGCTATGGCCCACACAGGCAGTTCACAACCAACAAAGGTGCACATGTGGGTAAACCACACGTGACACCTAGGTGGCGGAATGCTTACGTCACCTTCCCGTTGGCGCTGCCACCGCCGATCGCACCAGGTCATCGGGCATGGGCGGCTCGCACTCGTGACCCGTGATCATGAGCGCCGCGCAGGCGACACCGGCGATCATGACAGCCAGCCTTCCCTGTACGCCGCCCAGTCCGACTCCTCGGCGGCGAAATCGATGTACAGCGCCACCCCGAAGCGCTCGCGGTCGCGGTCCGTGCGGGAGAGGCCCAGGCGGGTGCCGCGTACGGCTGCCTCGACCGTCTCGGCGGCTTCGTGGTGGCTCAGATCGTCGTCGTGGAAGAACGGCAGGCCCATCAGCAAGTCCGTTGACTCCGGGGTGACTTCGAGAGCGAGAGAGGTCTGCTGGGCGACGTACCCGCCGTACAGGCTCGCCAGCGGAAGGGCCGTGTCGTACGACATGAGGGCGATCTGGTCGACGCGGCGGGCGACCTGGCCGAAGTAGGCCTGGGACCACCACTTGGGGTGGCCCGTGAGGGTGCCCCGGATGGAGTTGGCGGCCGGGAACGGGTCGATCTGGTGGGCGGCGACGGAGAGCGGGACGCCGCGGCCGTGGGTGAGCGCGTGCAGGTCGTCGAGGAGGGAGAGGTAGTCCTGGTCGTCCGAGTGCAGCGGCTCCAGGTCGAAGTGGACGCCGTCGAAGCCCGCCCCGAGGATCTGCTCGGTGGCCCCGACCACGGCGGCCCGCGTCTCCTCCCGCTCCAGCCGCATCCCCTCCGGTTCCTCACTCGCCAGTACGTCCCCGAGCCAGGCCTGCACCCGTACGCCGGGCAGCTCGCGGTGCACGGCCCCGATCAGCCAATCCGCCTGCGAATAGGCCGACTTGGGCAACGTCCCGTCGTGCTCCAAGGGCCCCGCGTGCACATACAGGTCCCGTATCCCGGTGTCCCGCAACTGCTCCGCGAGCGCCTGGACATCCGCATCGTCCTTCCGCCCGTCGATCCAGGCGTGGCCCAGCCACAGGGCGTCACGGTTTCTGGTCTGGGTGCCGGGACCCGGGTCACCGGCGTAGTTCACCCGCAGCGCGACGCCTGCCCCGAGGGCCGGGACGACAAGCAGGAGCACGAGCCCAAGGGCGATGCGCTTGGGCCAGCGGAGCCGGGGGTGCCGCCAGGCGCGGAGGGCTCGATGGGGGCGGGGGGCTGGGTCTGCGGTCGCGTCGGGGTCGGGGTCAGGGTCAGGGTCGGGCTTCGGCTCGGGCTTGGGCACTGGCTCGGGGTCGGGGTCGGGCTTGGGCTCGGGGTCGGGCTCGGACTTAGGGGCGGGCTCGGGGCCGGGCTTGGGCTCGGGCTTGGGCTCGGGCTCGGGATCGGGATCGGGCTCGGGATCCGGCCCCGCCGCCTCCGGGGCGGGCGTGCGCTCGTCCCGCATCTCCGGATCCGGTCCCGCCTCGTATTCCGTCCGCTCGGTGTCCGTCCGCTCGGTGTCCATCCCTGTGCCCCCTCCGGTACGCCCCCGTTTCCTCCGTAACCCTAAGTACCCCCACCTCGGCGCACCCCGGTCGCGGCGGGGCGCGGGCGGTCATACGCTCCCAAATGTGACGTCGTCCCAGAGTGGAAGCCGGTCGCGCCGAGCGGCGTCGCACATAGCCGTGCGGGGTGTGTATGGCCTGGTCGGGGGGCTGGTGGCGGTGGGGTGGCTGGTGTTGCCGCTCGCGAGAACAGTCGCTGATGATCACGATCCGGTGACCGTGTCGCGGAGTGCGGCGGCACCGGCACGCGAGGCCGCCGGTGCTGATGGTGACGACCGGACGGACACCGGGGATCTCGTACTGCCCGTCGCCGCGGTGGGCGCGGCCGGCGTGCTGGCGGCGTACACGTACACGCGGCGCAGGCGGCGGGCGAGGACCCGCACGACACCGGGCGGGGTGACCCCGACGGTCGTCCCGCTTGCCGAACTCGACCGGCAGGCCCAGCAGTCGCTGGTGGACACCGACGACTGCGTCCGCACCGGTGCCGAGGAACTCGGTCTCGTCACGGCCCGGTTCGGCGACGAGGCGGTGAAGCCGTACGCGGAGGCGCTGGAGTTCGCGAGAACCGAGCTGGCGGCGGCCTTCCGGCTGCGGCAGCAGTTGGAGGACCCGGGCCCGGAACCCGACGATGAGCGCCGTCGGTTGCTGGAGGAGGTCGTCGCGCGCTGCGCTGAGGCCGGGGGACGGCTCGACGCCGAGGCCGCCGGGTTCGACCAGTTGCGTGCCCTGGAGCAGGACGCGCCGGCCGCGCTGGAGTACGCCGAGGCCCGCTTTCGTCGGCTCGCCGCGCGTACCCCGGCCGCCGAGGTCACGCTCCGCGAACTCCGCGAGCGGTACGCGCCTTCCGCGTCCGTTCCCGTAGCCGGATACGTCGAACAGGCCAAGGACCGGCTCCTGTTCGCGACGGTGCACCTCAACCGGGCGCGGCAGTCCCTCGACCGGGGTGCGGAGGACGAGGCGGCCGCCTCTCTGCGGGCCGCGGAGGGAGCCGTCGACCAGGCGGCCGTCCTTGTCGACGGTGTCGACCGGCTCGCGGGCGAACTGGCCGCTGCCGAGCAGCAGTTGCCCGTCGCGGTCGCCGCTGTGGAGGACGGGCTCGCCAAGGCGCGGGGCGAGCTGGAGAGTACGGCCGACGGTTCGCCTGAGCCGGCCGGCCGTGTCGCGCAGGCCGAGTCGGTCCTTGCCGACGTACGGCGTCCGCTGTCGGCCGGCGGGGTGCAGGATCCGCTGGACGCGTTGCGCCGGGTGGCTCGGGCCGGTGCGGATTTCGCCGACGGGGTCCTTGATCACGTCCTTCTCCCGGCGCGTAGTTCGGTCGCCATCGCGGACGACTTCCTGGGGGAGGCGGAGCGGCGGCTCTCGGGTGAGCTTGCCGAGGTTCTGGCTGCCGAGGGGCTTGCTCAGCGGGCGCGGGTGCTTGCGGAGCGGGATGTACGGGCGTACGGGCATCCCCTGGGCGAGGGGGCCGGGGTGGGCGGCGCCCTGCTCGGGGGGATCCTGCTGCCGGGCGGTGGTCCCGCGAGCTTCGGGGGGTGCCGGACGCGGGGGCGGCGGGCGGTGCCGTAGCGCGTGGGCGGGGGTTGGGTTTTTCGCCCCCTCCGCCCCTGCCCGTCCCTTGCTCCTGGGGGCTGCCGCCCCCAGACCCCCGCCATCGCGCTGAACGCACTCGTCCTCAAACGCCGGACGGGCTGAAACCACCGCCCCCCACGGGTGGGCGGGGGATCAGGACGGCACCGTCTCGTCCCCGGACGCCGGACGGGCTGAAGATCCGGACCCGGAGATCGCTCCCCCGCGTCAGAACAAGCTGAGCAACGCCTCCGCCGGGTCCGCCAGAGCCTTTCCCCCACGCGGGAGCGGGAGTTCGAACCACACCGTCTTGCCGCGTGGTGTGCGTCGGGAGCCCCAGCCGGCGGAGAGGAGGCCGACGAGTTGGAGGCCACGGCCGCCCTCGTCCGTGTCACGGGCCCGGCGGCGGCGGGGCTGGACGAGGCCGGCGTCCCAGACCTCGCAGACCAGGGTCCGGTCGAGGAGGAGCCGGAGCCTGATCTCACCCTCGCCGTAGCGGAGGGCGTTGGTGACCAGTTCGCTGACCAGGAGTTCGGCGGTGTCGACGAGCGGTTCGAGGCCCCAGGAGACGAGCTGGGTGCGTGCGTACTCGCGGGCACGCCCGACGCTGCGCGGCTCGCGGGGCAGGGTCCAGTCGCCGACGGAGTCGGCGGGCAGCCCCTGGACGCGGGCCATGAGCAGGGCGATGTCGTCCTCGCCGTGGTGGGTGTCGAGGGTGTTGAGGACGTGGTCGCAGACGTCCTCAAGGGGGCTGGAGGGGTCGGTCAGGGCGCCGACGAACGCTTGCAGGCCCTCGTCGAGGGGATGGTCGCGCGATTCGACCAGTCCATCCGTGTAGAGGGCCAAAAGAGCACCTTCGGGAAGTTCGACCTCGACCTCCTCGAAGGGCTCTCCGCCGACGCCCAGCGGCATTCCCGGCGGCACGTCGAGCATCAGCGCGGCCTCGCCGGGCTCCACAAGCACCGGCGGCAGATGGCCCGCGTTGGCGAAGGTGCACCGGCGGGTGACGGAGTCGTAGACCGCGTACACGCAGGTGGCGAGGTAGACCTCGGACAGGTCGGCGTCACGGGAGGTGCGGGCCGTACGGGTGGCCTGCTGGACACCGCCCGGTGTACCGAGCCCGCGGGCGATCTCGTCCAAGGCCGAGAGCACCTCGGCCGGTTCGAGGTCGAGAAGGGCCAGCGTCCGTACGGCGGTGCGCAGTTCGCCCATCGCGACGGCCGCGCGCAGCCCGCGTCCCATCACGTCGCCGACGACCAGCGCGGTGCGGTGGCCGGGGAGTTCGATGACGTCGAACCAGTCGCCGCCGACCTCGGTGGCAGCGTTGCCCGGCAGATACCGGCAGGCGATGTCCAGGCCGGAGGCCTCGGGGTCGCCCGGGGGCAGCAGGGACCGCTGGAGGATGAGCGCGCGCTCGTGCTCACGGCGGTACAGGCGCGCGTTGTCGATACAGACCGCGGCGCGTGCGGCGAGCTCCACCGCGAGCGCCCGGTCACGGTCCCCGAACGGCTCGCTGCCCTTCGTACGCGCGAACTGCACCAGGCCCACCACGGTGTCGTGGGCGACCATCGGCACGGCGAGCGTGGACTGGATGACGCCGCCCTCTTCGGCGGGGAGGTGCTGGGGGCGGGCGGTGCGCAGGGCGTCCGCGCAGGGCGAGGTGAACGGGAAGCGGTGGACGGCGCCGGGCGCGGGTCCGTCGGCGAAGGGCTCGCCGACGGCACTGGCGAAGGCGACGCGGCGCAGTTCCGCGCTGCCGTCGGCGAGTCCGGGCGGGGTTTCGTCACCGGCCAGGAGGCCCTGGTAGAGGTCGACGGTGGCTAGGTCGCAGAAGCCGGGGACGACGACGTCGAGGAGTTCGCGGGCGGTGGTCTCCAGGTCGAGGGAGTTGCCGATGCGGGCGCCGGCCTCGTTCAGAAGGGCGAGATTGCGCCGCGCGGAGGCGGCTTCGCGGGCTGCGGCGCGGCGGGCCGTGATGTCGGTTCCGAGCCAGGCGATGCCGATGGGGCGGCCGCTGCCGCTGTGCACGCGGTAGAGGTTGATGGACCAGTGGCGGCGCTCTTCGGAGCCGGGCACGTGGCCTGTGACGTGCATGTCCGTGATGGAGTCGCCGGTCTCCAGGACACGGCGCAGGGTCGCGGCGACGCGCTCGGCCTCTGAGCGCGGCAGATAGTCGTGGACGCCGCGCCCGCGGTGGTCCGCGGGAGTCCCGCCGAAGGTCGAGGCGAACCGCTGGTTGGCGCGCCGGACCCGCAGGTCCGTGTCGATCAGCAGAAAGCCGAACGGAGATTGTCCGAAAATCGCCTGCGAGGCGGCGAGGTCCGTCTCGATCCGCCGGAGGGTGCGGACGTCGACGACGATGCACACGGCGGCCCGCTCGCCGTCCTCGTTCGTGGTCGGCATCACATAGACCTCTGCGAGGCCCTCGGCGCCGTCCTGACCGGTCTCGGTGGGCGGCATCCGGAAGGGCACCACGCCGGTCCACTCCCGGCCGTCCAGGATCTCCGCCATCTTGCGGTGCCCGAAGTCACGCCGGTCCGGGGCGACGAAGGCCGCGATGGGGTCCATGCCGACGGCGCGGTCCGCGGATATCCCGAAGAGCTGCTCCGCGCGCAGACTCCACTGCTCGACCAGCCCGTCGGCACCGATGGAGAACGAGGCGACCTTGATGTAGTCGTAGATCGAGCCGGGCGGGCTGCTCTGCCACATCCCGTCACTCGCCCTGTCGCCTCTGGTGTCGCCCATCCCCTCGTCCAAGGCGGACAAGGCGGATCGGCGCACCACGGAGTCACCCACGGCCGAGTCACCCACGGCGCCAGTCCTCGCGCCGTCCGACGGGTCCTCGGACTCCGTGGCCTTCGCTGGTATCTCGCTCACGCGAACCGTCCCCTCCAGCTCACCGCGTCCGGCACCGGTCACCGGGGGCGGCTGACCGCAGTATCCAGTACTACGGCCCCGCACAACACGGTGTTCACGATCACAGCACGGTCCCGATGATTTTTGGACCGGCCGCGACATACTCCCAGTCTTCTAACCAGGTGGCACCCCGTCGAATCCAAGAGTCCGGCAACCGCCAGTGGCCTGAACCAATCGGTTGACACGTGCCACGGACCGATCGCCCTCATCCAGGCAGCGCCAGCTCGAACCAGACCGTCTTGCCGGTGTCCCCCGGCCGGGTGCCCCAGCGGCGCGAGGAGCCGGCCACCAGCTGGAGTCCGCGGCCGCTTTCGTCGTCGGCGTCGGCGGACCGCTCGCGGGGCGGGTCGGGCAGCGGGTCGGAGACCTCCACCAGCAGGGCGTCCGGCTCTCCACCGGTCCGCAACAGCCGTACGCCGATGGGTCCCGTCGCATGCCGCAGGGAGTTCGTCACCAGCTCGCTGACCAGCAGCGCGGCAATATCAGCAAGGCAGTCCAGCTCCCACGTGCGGAGCTGGTCCCGGACGACGGCGCGAGCGTTGCGGACGGCACCCGGCTCCGCGGGAAAGGTCCACTCGGCACAGTCGCCTTCGGTGTCGATCACGCCGATCACTTCCCAGGCCCGAAGCACACCCATGTCCGGTTTCATGGGGTTAATGGGCACATACCCGATATCCGGGCCGCCTTACCGCACCTAAGGGCGCACTGTGGCACGAACGGCGTATGCAGCACCGAACAAAAGCCATCGCGCGCGCCCCCTCACCACTGGACCTCAGTACGTGTCCCCGAGCGAGACGAGCAGGGTTCGCATGATCCGTTCCAGATCCGCAAAGTCGCCGTCGTCAAGAGCGGAGAGCAGCTTGCGCTGGTTGCGGACGTGACCTTCGACGGTGCGGTCGACGAGCTCGCGCTCCTCACCGGTCAGGGCGATGTGAAAGCTGCGGCGGTTCCCGGGCTCTCATCACGCGTCACCAGGCCCCGGGCCACGGGCCACGGGCCACGAGACGGTCCACGCGCGGCGATGCTGCTCGGCGCGGTCCTGCTCAAGGCCCGCATCCAGCCGCCGCACATCGCCTCCCGCCTGCTCGCGGCCGTCGGTGTCGCCCTGCTCGTCCTCCAGCCGCCCGCCGGCCTCGGACACCACCGGCGTCGTGGCTGGTCTTCTCGGCGCCCTGACGATGGCTTCCGGCATCGTGCTGACCAAGCGGTGGGGGCGGCCCGAAGGGGTCTCGCTGCTGACGTTCACCGGCTGGCAGACCAAGAAGGCACCGGTCTCACCACAGGCCGAGCATCGTCAGCAGAGCCTGAGCTGGGCCGGCTGCCCGGTGTCCCACTCCAGCAGCGTGGCCTTCACGGCGGGGACATCCTGGTCCAGCCAGTCCACGTCCCAGATCTCGGCCGGTGTCAGCCAGCGCAGCTCGTCGTGGTCCTGGAGCGGCCGAGGATCGGCCGAGCCGGGGAGCAGTCGCGCGGTCCACACCTGGAGGACGTACGGCACTCGCAGGGGCCACTCCCCCGGGACGCGGGCGGCGGGCTCCGCGGTGACGCCGAGTTCCTCGCGCAGCTCGCGCACCAGGGCCTGTTGAGGGGTCTCACCGGGTTCGACCTTGCCGCCGGGGAGCTCCCAGCGTCCGGCGAGCTCCGGGGGTGCGCTGCGGCGGGCGGCGAGCAGTCGCCCGCCGTTCAGGAGGGCGGCTCCGACCACCACGGTCCGTTCGGTCATGCGCCGGAGCCTACGGGAGCGCCCCGCATGCCCGGTCGCGCCCGGGGTCCGGGATCATCTGCTCGCGGTCTGCCCGTTCTGGCCGATCCGCTCGACCCAGTAGAGCTGCTTGTGCCCGCGGTCGTCGAGGCTGTCCGCGATCTTCTGGGCCTCGGCGCGGGTCGCGTACCTGCCCACGCGGTAGCGATTGCCGTTGTCGTCCTGCCGGATGACGAGCCAGGGAAGAGTGATCGTGCCGTCGTTCATCGAGCCCCTCCACTTCCCGCCCCGGGCCCCCGCCGTGCCTCGACCTCTAACGAAATCGCAATCCGCATATGCCCGAGCCTACGCCTAACCTTCACGCAGCGAACACGGCTTTTCACAAAGAGGTACGCAACCAGCCAGGAAGTGGACTTGAGTCCTGGGGCGCACACCGCCGAACGCGCCGTCGACCGCTTTCCGCGCGCCTGCGAGCAGGGCAAAGTCCTTACAGGGCGGGGCTGTTGAGAAAGGCCAGATTCCAACCAGCTTGGTTTGAGGGCCACTTCACCGGCGACTGCGGGCGCGCGCCCCTCGGATACTTCACCGGCGACTGCGGCCGCGCGCCCCTCGGCCGCTTCACCACCGGCTCGACCGGAGGTTGCCGACGCACCCCCGCGACTACTTCACCGGCAGGTGGTACGCGATCCGGTAGCGGTCCGCCGGCACGACGACGTCCGCCGTCTCGACGGGACGGCCCGACGCGAAGAACGTCCGCTGGATGACGACGACCACGTGCCCGGGAACGCCGCCCAGCGAGAGAAGCTCCTCCGCTAGACCTGGGCGGGCGCCCACCTCCTCCGTGACGTTGTCCACGATCACGTCGATGGCCGCCATGCGCTCGACCACACCCATGCCGCCGAGCGGGCCCTCCTCGGGGAGCATCACCGGCGTACGGCCCGTGACGGCGAGGGGCTCCCAGGACGTGGAGAGCATCATCGCCTCGCCCCCGTCACGGTAGACGTAGTTCGTGCACATCACGCGGTCGCCGGGCTGGACGGAGAGCCGCTCGGCGATCGCGACACTCGCCTCGACCTGCCGGCTGTGGGACTCCCAGGTGCCTCGCGCGGAGACGTCGGCCTGCTCCTGACGGAACGGGGTCGCGCCGCTGTCCGGCCGGTATCCGGAGCGGGCGACACTGCGCGGCACCGGACGCTCCCGCACATACGTGCCCGACCCGGAGCGGCCCTCGACCAGGCCCTCGGCCATCAGCACCTTGCGCGCCTCCAGCGCGACCGTGTCCGAGACGCCGTACTCCTCGCGAATCCTGGCCTGCGAGGGGAGGCGGGTGTGCGGGGGCAGTGAACCGTCGACGATCTTCTGGCGGAGATCACCCGCGACGCGCAGGTAGGCCGGCTGCTCACCGAATGTCACTGGCCGCTCCCATCAGGTTGTACAGACAGCAACAGCCTGGCAACCGTGGGTTGTCTCATGCAAGCAAAGGCCAAAGATTCACTCGATGTGATGACTTCCCCTTGCCGGGGGCTTTACCCAGGCACTTTCTCCCCGGTATAGCCGCCGTCACACCTCCAGATCGGGGTCGCCTTCGCCGTCGCCCGCCGAGCCGTCGTCCATGCCGTACGAAGGCGGGGTGGTCGCCAGGCCCAGAGCCTCGCGCGTGGTGACGGTCTTCTCGGGGTCGGTCAGGTCCAGCCCCTTCTCGTAGTGCACGTAGAAGGCGTCCACGTCCGCCGCGTCCGCCGCCTTCGCCCACTCCCCCCGCGCCGACTCAAGGTCCTTCACCAGAGCGGCGAGGGGCGTGGCCACGTCGGGGGCGAAGGTATGGTCGTGCAGCATGCCCGTCTGCTTCGTGAGCGCGTCCGACACCCTGGTCGCCCACTCCTTGTGACCCGGCAGATCGTCCTCGACGTACTCGGTGTCGGGCACCGAGTCCATCGCCGTGTTGAGCACGCGCGCGGCCTCCAGGTAGGCGAGCTGGTCCGCGTCGAGCGTCGTCGCGTCCTGGCGCAGCGAGCCGGTCAGAGTGTCCGTCTCCACCGTGTTCCCGAACACGCAGGTGATCTCACGGTCGCCCAGGCCCCAGCTCTCCCGGGTCGGCGTGAAGTAGTACAGGTCGACGTCGTCCGGGACGGCCCAGGTGTCCATCGCGTACGCGTCCTGGAGCGTGTAGCACTTGTCGTCGGCCGTGTCCGAGACCACGCTGTCGCCGGGATAACTGCCGTCGCTCATCACGAAGTTCGCGACCACCTCGCCTTGGTGCGCACCGGCGCACGGCACCTTGTCGACGTCGTACGTCATGCCCTCCAGCGAACCACCCGGCACGTCGAAGCAGTCGCCCTTGTCGAGCGAGAAAGTGCTGTTCTGCGAGTCGTTCGCCGCTTCCTTGAAGCCGTCCCAGAAGTCCCGCGCGCCGCCCGTGGTGACCGCGAGCAGGGCCAGCACCATCCCGAGCGAGGACAGCACCACACCCCCCACTGCCATCCCCTTGCCACGCTCACCCCGCTTCTTGATCTGCACCAGCGCGACGATCCCGAGGACCAGCCCGACGCCGGGGAGGAAGCAGAGAAGACCGAGCACGAGCGCGGAGATCGCAAGCCCATTGACGGGCACCGGCGGGACGGCCGCGGGGTAGCCGTAGCCCCAGGACTGGTACGGCGGCTGCAACGGCTGCTGGAACTGCTGCTGCTGGTACGGGCCTTGGGGGTAGGGGCCTTGCGGGTACGACCCCGGTGGCGTCCCAGGAGGCGTCCCTGGGGGCGTCCCAGGAGGCGGGTACTGGCCCTCGGGCTGCTGGGGGCCGGGCGGCGGGGATATGGCCACTAGTACCTTGCTCCTGGTCCGGGCGGGTGCGGGTTCGGCGTACAAACCGCCATACGAACGGCAGTACGGCTGGGCGCATCGTAAACGCGGCACGGGCAGAGGCGGAATGCGGGTCCCATGGTCGGCGTCCTCGCCTCACCGCGCCGCGCCTCATGCCTCGTCCTCGCGGCCGGCCGGGTCAGGGACCCGAAGCCGCACCGCGAGGACGAGTAGTCGCTATCCCTATCCCTGCTCAGTGCTCAGAACTGCAGAGCTAAGAACTGCACAGCTCACAACTGCAGAGCTCAGAACTACAGGGATCAGAACTACAGGGATCAGAACTGCAGGGCCCAGGAGTCGATCCGCCCCACGTCCTGCGCCGCGTTGTCACTGACCCGCAGCTTCCATACGCCGTTGGCGACCTCGGAGGAGGCGTTCACGGAGTAGGTGGTGTTGATGTTGTCGGTGCTGCCGCCCGTGCTGTACGCCTTCAGCGTGTACGCCGTGCCGTCGGGTGCGATCAACTGCACCTGGAGGTCACCGATGTACGTGTGGACGATGTTCACCGGCACGCTCAGCGCCGCGGGGGCGTTGCCCGTGACACCGCTGACCGTGATCGGCGACTCGACGGTGGTGTTGTCGGCGATCGCGTAGTCGGCGGTGTTCTCGAAGCGCGGCCCGGTCGGCGGCGGCGGAGTCGTCGTACCGCCGGGGACGTTGAGCAGCCGGTTCGGCGAGCCCGTGCCGGGGCTGGTGACCACGCCGGTCGACGAGAGGCCGATGAGCGCTGTCGCCACCTGCGCGGGTGTGGCCGTCGGGTTGTCGGCCAGATAGAGCGCCGCTGCTCCCGCCACGTGCGGCGACGCCATCGACGTACCGGAGATGGAACTCGTGGCCGTATCGCTGGTGTTCCACGACGAGGTGATCGAGGAGCCCGGCGCGAAGATGTCCAGGACCGTGCCGTAGTTGGAGTAGCTGGCGCGGGCGTCGGTCGACGTGGTCGCGCCGACCGTGATGGCCTCGGTGACGCGGGCGGGCGAGTAACTCGACGCGTTCGCGTTGCTGTTGCCCGCCGCGATGGCATAGGTGACGCCGGAGGCGATGGAGTTGCGGACGGCCGTGTCGAGCACGGTGTCCGCGCCACCGCCGAGCGACAAGTTGGCGACGGCCGGCTTGACCGCGTTCGTGGTGACCCAGTCGATGCCCGCGACGACGCCCGCGGTGGTTCCCGAGCCGGCGTTGTCGAGGACGCGGACGGCGACGATCTTCGCCTTCTTCGCGACGCCGTGCAGGGTTCCGGCGACCGTGCCCGCGACGTGCGTGCCGTGGCCGTTGCCGTCCTGCGCGGTGTTGTCGTTGTCGACGGCGTCGTAGCCGTAGGAGGCACGGCCGCCGAAGTCGCTGTGCGTGATGCGTACGCCGGTGTCGATGATGTACGCGGTCACGCCCGTCCCGGCCGAATCCGGGTAGGTGTAGCTGTTGTTGAGCGGGAGGGTCTTCTGATCGATGCGGTCCAGGCCCCAGGAGGGCGGGCTGGGCTGGGTCGCGTTGATGTGGAAGGTACGGTTCTGGACGACGGAGGCGACCGCCGGGTCGGCGGCGAACTCCTTCGCCTCGGCCTCGGTGGCCTCGACCGCGTAGCCGTTCAGGGCCTTCTTGTACGTACGCTCGATCGTGGCGCCGTACTCCTTGGCGAGGGCCCTGCCCTCGGCGGAAGCGGCCTGCGCGGCGTCCGCCTTGAGGGTCACGATGTAGCTGTCGGCGACCGCGTTGGCGGCGCCGGCGTACTGGATCTGTCCCGCTCGCTCAGGTGCCGCGTTCGCGGGCAGGGTGGAGACGGCTCCGAGGACGAGGGCCGCGCTCGCTATGCCGGCCAGTCTTCGGCGGGTGTGACGCATCACTGCCATCTGAGGGATCCTCCTCAATCGGTGGTGCGCTGGTGGGGGGTGCTGGAGACGCAAACAAGACAGGGTCATGTCATTCCGTCGTACCGATCCGTCGTACCGATCCGTCGTACCGATCCGTCGTACCGATCCGTCGTACCGATCCGTCGTACCGATCCGTCGTACCGATCCGTCGTACCGATCCACTGCGCGAATCCTGTTCAGACCCAGTGCAACGCCTGTGCGTCAGCCGAAAGATTGCGGCTTCCACAGGAATTCCACAAGGGTCCTGCAAGGACGTAACACGGGTGCCATATGCCAGTCATGACACAACGTCACCAAACGGCGCATCTAACCTGCCCACATGACATCTTTGCCGGATTGTTTCTGCCCGGTGGACGGCACGCGTGTCCCCGCCGGTTCGCTCGCCTGGTGCTGCCCGGTCTGCCGCGGCCCGCTCGACCTGGACTTCGCCCCGACACCGGCGACCCTCAAGTCCCTTTCCGGGCGGGTCAATTCACTCTGGCGGTACACGGAGTGCCTGCCGCTGACGGCCCCCACCATCAGCCTGGGCGAAGGCCGTACGCCCCTGGTCCCGCTCCGGGACGGCATCTCCGCCAAGCTCGACTTCCTGATGCCGACGCTGTCGTTCAAGGACCGCGGCGCCGTGCTCCTCGCCGAGCTGGCCCTGCGGCTGGGGGCCAGGCAGGTGCTCGCGGACAGCAGCGGCAACGCGGGGACGGCGATCGCCGCGTACTGCGCGCGGGCCGCGCTGCCGTGCACCGTATACGTGCCCGAGGGCACGTCACCGAAGAAGCTGGAGCAGATCGGGGCACACGGGGCGCGGGTGCGCGTGGTCGACGGTGACCGTGAGGCCACCGCGGCGGCCGCGCGGGAGGCCGCGGACGAGGAGGGCGTGTTCTACGCCTCGCACGTCTTCAACCCCTACTTCCTGGCCGGAACCAAGACCTACGTCCATGAACTCTGGGAGGACCTCGGCGGCCGCCTCCCCGACGTCATCGTCGTCCCCGTGGGCAACGGCACCCTGCTCCTGGGCGCCGCCCTCGCCGTCGCCGAACTCCACTCGGCGGGCTTCATCGACCGCCGGCCCGCCCTCTACGCGGTCCAGGCCGCCGCGGTCGCCCCGCTAGCCGAGGCCTGGCACGCGGGCGCCGACGACCTGGTCGGAGTGACCCCGGCGGCCCCCACCTTCGCCGAGGGCATCGCGATCCCGCGCCCGCCGCGGGCCCGCCAGATCCTGCGCGCGGTACGGGACTCCGGTGGCGCGTTCCTGACCGTGACGGAGGATCAGCTCCGGCACGCACAGACGGACTTGGCGTCACGGGGGCTGTATGTGGAGTCCACGGGGGTGGCCTGCTGGGCGGCCGTCCGGGACGGGGTGCTGGGCGAGCGGTCGGCGGTGGTGCCGTTGTGCGGGGCGGGGGTGAAGACGGGACTGGCGCACTGACGGGACCGGCTCACTGAGCTGTCGCCTCAGGAACCCGGCCCGCCAGGCGCTGCTGTTCCTCCTCGACGATCCGGCGGGCGAGGCCGCTGTCCGAGACGTCGACGGCGTCCGGTGTGTGTTCGGCGGTGTCGCTGCGGCGGGCGTAGGCGTCGAAGAGGCGGGTCTTGTTCTTGAGGATGTCCAGGAGGCGCTGGTCGACGCTGTCGGTGGCGAGGAGGCGATGGACCTGGACCGGGCGGACCTGGCCCATGCGGTGGGCGCGGGCCACGGCCTGGTGCTCCATGGTCGGCTTGACCTGCGGCTCGCAGAGGATGACCACGGACGCCGCTTGCAGGTTGAGGCCGACGCCGCCGGCCTCGATCTGGCAGAGCAGCACCGCGTGCCCGGGGGCGGCCGTGAAGTCGTCCACCATTCGCTGTCTGCGCGCGGCGGGGACGGCGCCGGAGATCGGGCCGAACATCCCCTCCCCCACCGCGTGTTGGACGGTGGCGAGGACATCCTTGAAGTAGGAGAAGACGACGACCTTCAATCCGTTCTCCGCGGCCTCGGCGACCAGCTCGCGCAGCCGCTGCAGCTTCGCCGACCTCTCCGCGTCGGCGTACCCGGCGCGGCGCATCGCCATGAAGTTCCCGTCCTGGACAGCCTTGCGGTACGCCGCCCGGTCCGCCGCGCCGAACTCCTCCCACTCGTCGACCTGAAGGAGGGCGGGAAGTTCGGTGAGGACGTCCTGCTGGTTACGGCGCAGATACGCGGGCGCGACGGATCTGCGGAAGACATGCGGGCCCGCGGCCGCGGAGCCGTTGTGGATGCTGGGGAGAAGGCCGGGCTGAAGGTAGCGGACCAGGGTGCGGAACTCCTCGACACGGTTCTCCATGGGCGTACCGGTGAGGAACAGCACACGGTCGCAGTGTCCGGTCCAGGCGGCGACCGCCTTGGAACGACGGGTGTCGGGGTTCTTCACGTAGTGCGCCTCGTCGACGACGAGCATCCCCGGTTTCGTACCCATGGGTTTCTTGGTGCCGTCGGGTTCGGGCAGGCTGTGCAGCACGTCGTACGTGGTGATGGCGACGCCCCCGCGCTCCCGCCACTCCTCGTACGCGTCCAGCCGGTCGGAGCCGTGCACCGGCAACGCCCGCAGGGTGCTGCGTGCGCCGATCTCGCGCGTCCAGTTGATCAGTACGCTGGCCGGGCAGACGACCAGGAAGTGGCTGTGCCCGTCCGCCGCGAGGTGGGCGAGCGCCGCGATGGCCTGCACGGTTTTCCCGAGCCCCATCTCGTCGCCGAGGACGACCCGCCGCTGGGCCAGCGCGAATCGGGCCCCGAAGGCCTGATAGCCGCGCAGCGAGACCCGCCGGTGCGTATCGTCCAGCTCCTGCGCGTGCACCCGCTGGGCGACCTCCGACGGCAGGAATCCCTCGGAGGCCTCGACATCCGGCCGCTGCTGAGAGACCTCGGCGAGCTGGCTGTAGTACTCCGTGGAACGCAGCTCGAAGTCGACCCACGCCTCGATGTCGGAGGCGGGTTCGCGCAACAGGTCCGCCGACGCCTGCGCGAGCAGCAGTCGTACGTCCCTGGCGGCGGCGCCGGTGGTCAGCTCCCGCAGCTCCACGACCGCCGCCCACGCGCTCTCGCGCCGCTGCCGTCCCGCGAGCGCCATCCGCAGCCGCCCTCCGGCAGGCCGGGCCGCCGGCAGCAGCGCACCGAGCCGCTCGTCGAGCCGGGTAGCCGCGTCCACGGCCCGGCGCAGGTCCGGACCGGCCTCGACGAGTGTGCGCAAGGCGATGACCAGGGCGGTCGTCCGGGGTTCCGGGTGATCGACGTCGATCCGCACGGAGACGGTCTCCTCCACCGCCCGCGCGATCTGCCGTGCGGCGGCGAGCGCACGGTCGGCGGTCTGCGCCCCCACGCCGGGCACCTGCCGCAGCTCGTACCGGCTCGTCCCGTACACCGCCCGCACCGATTCGAACCCGGCCGTCTCCAGCGCGCCGAGCCGCAACCGCCCCTCGGTGACGTCCTTCAGCCGCGAGACGGGGATGGACTCCAGCTCTCCGGCGACCAGTTCGGCATGTATCGGCGCCAGCGCCGCCCGCACCGCTTCGAGTGCCCGCGCGTGATCGGTGAGCACGGCCCGCGCGGCCCCGTACAACCGCGCACCCGCCACGACCAGTTCCCTGGCCCGCCGCCCGACCGGCAGGGCTTCACCGGGACTCCCGGGCCGCGCAGGACCCGGCATCCCGCTCCCCTCCACACCCGCCATGCCACGCCCCTCTTGAGCCGTCCGCCCCGATGCCGCGCATCCTTCCACGGAGCACTGACAGTCACGGCCTTGACCCGAACGGGGGGCGGCCTCCGGGGGGAGGCGGCCCCTCTCCTGCGTGACAGAATCACGGCGGACGCACCTGGAAGGCCCGCGAATGCCAGGGATGGTGACGAGGTTGAGCACATGGCAGCGGAGCCTGACGGCGGCCGGGGTCCGGGAACCGCAGCTCCGGAGGGACTACGACGACGGGCGTCGGCTGGTGTCGCGGTTCCGCCGTAGTTCCTACCTGGCGGCCCGTTTGCTGCTTCCGCCGTCGGTGCTGCCGCATGTGGTGGCCGCGACGGCCGTGATGCACCACGGGGACAACCTGCTGGACACCGGCCCGA
Organism: Streptomyces sp. NPDC127595; assembly: GCF_042671685.1. Classification (NCBI taxonomy): domain Bacteria; kingdom Bacillati; phylum Actinomycetota; class Actinomycetes; order Kitasatosporales; family Streptomycetaceae; genus Streptomyces; species Streptomyces sp. NPDC127595. Next base: position 90,816 of record NZ_JBHXWK010000016.1, read on the forward strand.
AGCCGCAGCGGATCGCGGCGTGGGCATCCTGGGAGCAGCAGGTTCGCAAGGCACTGGAAACGGGGGTGGCGGACGATCCGCTGATCCGCGCCCTGCTGCACACCGTCGCTGCGTATCCACGGCTTCGGGGAGCGGTGGAGGAGTATCTGTCCACCGCCGGCGCCGAGTTGGAGTTCACCGGCTTCGTCTCCGAGGCCGACTACCAGGCCTACGTGGACGCCTACTCACTGCCCGCGTTCATGCTGGTTGCCGTGCTGTTGTGTCCTGAGGACGGTGACGGCCGGTACCGGGCGGCATGCCGGACACTCATCGACGGCAGCCAGCGACTGGACTTCGTCAACGATCTCGCCGAGGACATCGCGGAAGGCCGACCGGGCATTCCGGCAAGGACACTGGCGCGCTTCTCGGTCACGGAGGCGGACCTCGTGGCGGGGTATGAGCCGCCGGGCCTGCGCCAGTTGGTGGAGCACGAGGTCGGCGCGGCCCGGGCTTCCCTGGCGGCAGCCCGCGAACTGCCCGCCCAGGTCTCGGCACCCGGCCGGGCTCTGCTGAACGCGTTCGTCGAGATCGAGCTCCTGACCGCCGACGCGGCACTGGCACGCGGAGCAGCACTGCTGCGGGGCTCCGCGAGTCCGCCGGTACTGGGCACGCTGCGGGTACTGCGGAACGCCCGCAGGACCGTGCGGAGCCCCGGATCAACTCCCGAGTCTCGCCTGTAATCCGCCGCTCACAGCGGCCAGGCGGTCAGCAAATCGCCGGGCCCGTAGGTGGCCTCAAGCCCCGGACAGTCGGCTCCACTGCGCGAAACCGCCACGACTGGAACAGGTTCGTGGGTGAGGGCGGCCCGGTGCCGGTGGAGAGCGGCCAAGTCGTGCCGGTCGAAGGGCGACTGCTCCAGCCACTTGATGGAGCCAACGAAGAGCAGCTCCTTGGCGATGGGAGCGCGATCCGCCCCGACGATATCGATCTCGACGTCGTTGGTACGGGTCCAGTAGCCGCCCACCGCGGGGGCCGCGGGAAGCCGATCGTCGGGCAGTATCCGCGCCAGGGCCTCGCGGACAAGGGGCTCGACGGCCCGGCCGCGCCAGCTGGTCCAGTTCTCCCGGATGCGCGCCAAGGTCAGATCGCCCCGCCCCCGCTCGATCTCTTCCATGGACGGGCCGAGCAGATGCAGCCAGAACCGCAGGTAGGGATCTGTCACCCGGTAGCGGCGATCCTTCGACGGCCGCAGCGATACAGGCAGTTCCCCAGCGACAATCCGCTTGTCCGTAAGCAGTTCCAAAGCTCGCTGCAGCGGCGTGGCCCCGATCCCACCGGCTGCACGGGCGATGTTGGTGAAGGTCCGCTCGCCGCTACCGATAGCCGCCAGCACCGTACGCGCCTGGGCCTGCGGGGGGAATTCCGCAGCCAGCGAGCGCTCGGCCGACACAAGCAGGGCCGATACCGGATCACTCAACGCCTCGCCGAGGAAGTCCCACAACCCTGCGCCGCGCGGCCACTCAGCGCAGATCAGCGGCAGCCCGCCTGTGACCAGCGCAGCGTCGAAGGCTTCCGCCGGACCCAGCCCAAGCATCCGCCCCACCTCGGCGGGGTTGAGTGGTCCCAGCACCATCTCCCGGCCGCGCTGATGGAAGGGGCGCCCGTAGCTGTTCAATGCCTCCATCATCGACAGATCGGAGCCGATGAGGACCAGCAGCACCGGCTTGGTCTCCAGCACCCGATCCCAGGCCCGCTGCAGCATCCCCTCAAAGGCGCCGGCGGTATCCATCAGGTACGGCACCTCATCGATGACCAGCACGCTCACCCGGTCGGCGGGCAGCGCCGCAGCCAGCACGTCGAACGCGGCGTCCCAGCCCTCCGGCCGCGCGGCGGCCACCAACCCCGCCAACGGCAGCGTCGACGCTTGGGCGTCCCGGGCGAGCCGTGCCAGATCATCCCTCGGGGACGCACCAGTCGCCGCGTAGAACAGGAACGGAGCTCCGGAGCGCTCCGCAAACCGCTCGACCAGTCGCGACTTGCCCACTCGACGCCGCCCGCGCAACATCACGCACCGACCGGGCCGCTCCTCGCCAACCCCTGCCGTCACCTTCTGCAGCTCTCGTTCCAGCGTCGCCAGTTCCTGCCGACGGCCTACGAATTCGACCACGTCTGCCGACCTCCACGCACGACACTAACGGAAATGTTAGTAACATACACGTTAGTGTCCCGCTTCACCGGCCATCCCAGTCAAGACCTCTACTCACATCCGGAGGCGGCCGCCACCCGGGGTTTACCGGAATGGCCGCCATGACACGAGGGCAAGCCCCTCCATACGCCTGGCCCGGTCACCTGGACAGGCCCGAAGCTTTCTCCTTCTCGGCCAGGAGATCGGAACGTCCGTCGGGTCCATACCTGCTCCGGCCTCGGAGTCATGACGAGGGCGTCGGAAGCGCCGTTCACCCGCGCATGTCCCGCCGCCTGTGCTCTGGACAGGGCTCGTCCCAGCACGGGAAAGAACCAGGGCCCGACTCCGAAGAGTCGGACCCTCTCTGACCTGCACGTTTGCCAGATCAGCGACGTGGTGATGCGTCAGCCGCTACACATTGAACCTGAACTCCACCACGTCGCCGTCCTGCATGACGTAGTCCTTGCCTTCCATGCGGGCCTTGCCCTTGGCGCGGGCCTCGGCGACCGAGCCGGTCTCGACGAGGTCGGCGAAGGAGATGACCTCGGCCTTGATGAAGCCCTTCTGGAAGTCGGTGTGGATGACACCGGCGGCCTCGGGGGCAGTGGCGCCCTTCTTGATGGTCCAGGCGCGGGATTCCTTCGGGCCGGCCGTCAGATAGGTCTGGAGGCCGAGGGTGTCGAAGCCGACGCGGGCCAGGGTCGCCATACCGGGCTCCTCTACGCCGACCGACTCCAGGAGTTCCATCGCTTCCTCCTCGTCGAGCTCGGCGAGGTCCGCCTCCAGCTTGGCGTTGAGGAAGATCGCCTCGGCGGGGGCGACCAGGGCGCGCTGTTCGGTCTTGAAGTCCTCGTCCACCAGCTCGTCCTCGTCGACGTTGAAGACGTAGAGGAAGGGCTTGGTGGTGAGCAGGTGCAGGTCGTGGAGGAGTTCCTCCTTGCCGGAGCCCTGGACGATGCCCTGGGAGAAGAGGGTGTCGCCCCGCTCCAGGATCGCCTGGGCGGCCTCGACCGCGGCGACCTTCGGGCCGATGTCCTTCTTGATGCGCGACTCCCGCTGGAGACGCGGCAGGACCTTCTCGATCGTCTGGAGGTCCGCGAGGATCAGCTCGGTGTTGATCGTCTCGATGTCGTCCTTGGGCGAGACCTTGCCGTCGACGTGTACGACGTTCTCGTCCTGGAAGGCGCGGATGACCTGGCAGATCGCGTCGGACTCGCGGATGTTCGCGAGGAACTTGTTGCCCAGGCCCTCACCCTCGGAGGCACCCTTCACGATGCCGGCGATGTCGACGAAGTCGACCGTGGCGGGGAGGATCTTCTGCGAGCCGAAGATCCCGGCCAGCGTCGCCAGCCGCGCGTCAGGGACGCCGACCACGCCGACGTTCGGCTCGATCGTGGCGAACGGGTAGTTGGCCGCGAGCACGTCGTTCTTGGTCAGGGCGTTGAACATGGTCGACTTGCCGACATTGGGCAGACCGACGATTCCGATCGTGAGCGACACGTTGCGACTTCCCGTACGTGAGGATGGGCGAGGGGCCCAGGAGAGCGCGGGCCGATCCACCAGTCTACGGCGTGCGGGATCCCGCCCCGGCGACGTATCGAACGCTTGCCCAAGGTCTGCCCTCCGGCGTGTCTGAAGGCCTATTCGACACATAAACCGACCTAAGTTGGTCCAGTGGAGCAACACAGGACGCGTCCCTCTCAGGCCGGACCGCAGTACAGACCGCGACGCGGCACGCCCTTCCCCTCGCAGGCCGGGCGGAGTGCCGCAGGCGCGGTGCGGCGGGGTTCGGCGGTGGCCCGGCGGCCCGCTCCGCCTGTCGTCCAGGCGGTACGGCGGATGCCGAACCCCCGGCTCACCGGGCTGGGCAGCGGACTGTTCTGCGGTGCGCTGATGTTCGCGCTCGGCTGCCTGGACCAGTTGCTGTTCGGGGCGTCGCCGGTGGTGTACGGGGTGCTGTTCCTGCCGGTCTGCGCGCTGACCGCGGTGTGGGTGCGGCGCGGTGACCTCGTCACCGCGCCGGTCGTCGTACCGATCGCCTTCGCCTTCGGGCTGCTGCCCGTCGCCGACGACAGCGGGGGCGGGGTAGGCGGGCGGCTGATGGGGCTGGTCACCGCGCTCGCCGTGCAGGCGGGATGGCTGTACGGGGGGACGCTGGTCGCGGGGCTCATCGTGACCGTACGGAAGGTTCGGCTCATGAGCCGACGGGCCGCCCAGCGCAGGGCGGCCCAGGCTCCCGCACGTCGGCGTCCCGCCTGAGGTCCGCTGTGGTTTCCGCCGCTTCGCGGCGGGCTTCCCACCCGGCCACCCGACTCGCCCCGCTACGAAGTCCAGCTCTGAAAAGCCTTACGACGCCTTCGCCGCCCGCATAGCCGCCCCCACGATCCCCGCGTTGTTCTGCAGCTGCGCCGGGACGATCTCGGCCTTGATGCCCTCGATCAGGGGGAGGAACCTGTCGGCCTTGCGGCTGACGCCCCCGCCGATGATGAAGAGCTCGGGCGAGAAGAGCATCTCCACGTGGGCGAGGTACTTGGTGACCCGGCGCGCCCAGTGCTCCCAGGTGAGCTCGTGGTCTTCCTTGGCTTTGGTGGAGGCACGCTTCTCCGCGTCGTGGCCGCCCAGCTCCAGGTGGCCCAGCTCCGTGTTCGGCACCAGCTCGCCGTCGATGAAGAGCGCGCTGCCGATGCCCGTGCCGAAGGTGAGCAGGATGACCGTGCCCTGACGGTCGCTGCCCGCACCGAACTGCATCTCGGCGACGCCCGCCGCGTCCGCGTCGTTCAACACCGTCACCGGAAGGCCGCCGAGGCGCTCGCTCAGCAGGGCGCGGGCGTCGGTGTCGATCCAGTTCTTGTCGACATTGGCGGCGGTACGGATGATGGCCTCGCCGGTGACCACACCGGGAAACGTGATGCCGACCGGACCCGTCCAGCCGAAGTGACCGACGACCTCTTTCACGCCGTCGGCCACCGAGTCGGGCGTCGCGGGATGCGGGGTGAGCACCTTGAAGCGCTCTTCCGTCAATTCGCCGCGGTCCAGGTCCACAGGAGCGCCCTTGATCCCGGAACCACCGATGTCCACACCAAAGATCTGCATGGACCCCAATTTAAGGCCTGCGACTGACAGTCACTTCCCGGAGGAAGCACGGCCCCGGAACCTTCACGTCCGGAAGCCGTGCGACCGGCCCACGTCCGGAAGCCGTGCGACCGGCCGATCCGTCACGTCTCGCCGATCCGTCACGTCTCGCCGATCCGTCACGTCTAGCCGATCCGTCACGTCTCGCCGGTGCGTTACTTCTCGCCGGTGCGCTCCGCCACCAGTGCCGCCGCCTCCGCGCGCAGATCGCGGCGCAGTTCCTTCGGCAGCGAGAAGGTGATGGACTCGTCGGCCGTCTTCACCGTCTCCACGTCGCCGTAGCCACGGGCGGCCAGCCACTCGAGGACCTCGTCCACCAGCACGTCCGGTACCGAGGCACCGGAGGTGAGGCCGACCGTGCTGACACCGTCCAGCCAGGTCTCGTCGATCTCGGAGGCGAAGTCCACCAGGTGCGCGGCGGGGGCACCCGCGTCCAGGGCGACCTCGACCATCCGGATCGAGTTGGAGGAGTTCTTGGAGCCCACCACGATCACCAGCTGGGCGTCCTCGGCGAGCTTCTTCACCGCGATCTGACGGTTCTGCGTGGCGTAGCAGATGTCGTCGCTGGGCGGCGAGATGAGCTGCGGGAACTTCTCCTTGAGCGCGTCGACCGTCTCCATGGTCTCGTCGACGGACAGCGTGGTCTGGGAGAGCCAGACGACCTTGGACGGGTCGCGGACCTCGACCTTGGCGACGTCCGCGGGGCCGTCGACGAGCGTGATGTGCTCGGGCGCCTCACCGGACGTGCCGATGACCTCCTCGTGGCCCTCGTGCCCGATCAGGAGGATGTCGAAGTCGTCCTTCGCGAACCGGACGGCTTCCTTGTGGACCTTGGTGACCAGCGGGCAGGTCGCGTCGATGGTCGCGAGCTTTCCGGCCGCGGCCTCTTCGTGGACGACCGGGGCGACGCCGTGCGCCGAGAACATGACGATGGCCCCCTCGGGGACCTCCGCCGTCCGCTCGACGAAAATCGCACCCTTCTTTTCCAGGGTCCGGACGACGTACTTGTTGTGCACGATCTCGTGGCGGACATAGATCGGGGCCCCGTACTGCTCAAGGGCCTTCTCGACGGCGATCACGGCGCGGTCCACACCCGCGCAGTAGCCCCGGGGGGCGGCAAGCAGGACACGGCGGCCAGGCGAAGCAGTCATGCACCCCATCGTAAGGCCGCGCTCGGCAGGTCAAAGATCGCCTCCTTGGGGAGACTGGTCGGGAGCTGGGAGGGGTGGGGCCAGTCGCGACTCTCGGGAGGCACGGATGTCCGGCACACAGACCTCAACGGAAGCGGCCGGTGGTGCGGGTGAGGAGCAGGGGCTGCGGCGCAGTCTCGGCTTCCGGGACCTGGTCGTCTACGGGCTGCTGTTCATCGCCCCCATGGCACCTGTCGGCATCTTCGGCACCCTCGACGCCAAGTCGCACGGTGCGGTGGCCCTGGTCTACGTCGTCGCGACCGTCGCGATGGCGTTCACCGCGTTCAGCTACGCGCAGATGGTCCGCGTGGTCCCCCAGGCGGGTTCGGTGTTCGCCTACGCGCGCGTGGGGCTCGGAAAGGAGGCCGGGTTCGTCGCCGGCTGGATGGCGATGCTGGACTATCTGCTCATCCCGGCCGTGGCGTACCTCTTCTCCGGCATCGCGATGAACGCACTGGTCCCGGAGGTGTCCCGCTGGGTGTGGACCGCGCTCGCCGTGGTCATCACGACGCTGCTCAACCTGTGGGGCGTACGGGCCGCGGCGCGGGTCGGTTTCCTGGTGCTGGCGATGGAGATCGTGGTCCTTCTTGTCTTCGTCGTGTCGGCGGTCGTCATGCTCGCGCGCGACGGGGCCCACCGGGGCTGGCTGTCGCCGCTGTCCGGTGACGGCACCCAGGGGGCGTTCGCGCTGTCTGCGGTCGTCGGCGCGGTGTCTATCGCCGTCCTGTCGTATCTGGGCTTCGACGCGATCGCCTCCTTCGCGGAGGAGGTCACCGGGGGTTCGGAGAAGGTGGCCAGGGCGGTGCTGTTCTGCCTGGCGCTCGCGGGTGTGCTGTTCGTGGCGCAGACCTACCTGGTGGCGCTCCTGGAGCCGACGACGTCCGCGCAGCTCGCCGCCGACCCCGGGAAGCAGGGATCGGCCTTCTACGACGCCGTGGACGCCTCCGTCGGGACCTGGCTGCATGACCTGGTGGCCGTGAGCAAGGCGATCGGGGCGGCCTTCGCGGCGCTCGCCGGGCAGGCCGCGGCGGGCCGTCTCATGTTCGCGATGGCCCGCGGCCGACGGCTGCCGAAGGCCCTGTCGAAGACCGACTCCGGGGTGCCGAGGCCGGCGCTGCTGTGCGCGGCCGTCATCACGCTGATCGCCGCGGTCTGGGCGGCGCGGCGCGATGACGGGCTCGACCAGCTGGTGTCGGTGGTCAACGTCGGTGCGCTGACCGCCTTCACGCTGTTGCACGCGAGCGTGGTGGGCTGGTTCGCCGTACGGCGGCGGGGTGGGCCCGTGGTGTGGTGGCGGCACGTCCTGGTTCCGGTCGTCGGTGCCGCGATCACCGTCGCGGTGATCGTCGAGGCCTCGGGGACGGCCCAGGTGGTGGGCGCGGTCTGGCTGGTGGTGGGGCTGGCGGTGTTGGTGGGGCAGAGAGGCCGGAGCGCCGCGGGGGCTGGTTAGTCGGCTGGCCGGTATTGGGGCCTGCGGCCTGGGTTTCGCCCCCTCCGCCCCTGCCCGTCCCTTGTTCCTGGGGGCTGCCGCCCCCAGACCCCCGCTGTCGGCCGCAACGGCCTCGTACTCAAACGCCGGACGGGCTAAGAACTTCCCCGGCCGGATCGTGCAGCCCTGTTGTCAGAGCCTGCGGTTACTCTCGCGGCATGGCTCTCAACACGTCCGCAGAGGCTCCGCTGCCCGTCGGTGAGGTGTCGCGGCTCATCGGGGGATGGATCGACCGGCTCGGCGCGGTGTGGGTCGAGGGTCAGATCACCCAGTTGTCGCGGCGCCCGGGCGCGGGCGTCGTTTTCCTGACGCTGCGTGACCCGTCGTACGACATCTCCGTGAGCGTGACCTGCTATCGGCAGGTGTTCGACTCGGTGGCCGATGTGGTGACGGAGGGCGCCCGTGTCGTCGTACTGGCGAAGCCCGAGTGGTATGCGCCGCGGGGGCAGTTGTCGCTGCGGGCCACCGAGATCAAGCCGGTGGGGGTGGGCGAACTGCTCGCGCGCCTGGAGCAGTTGAAGAAGGCGCTGGCAGCCGAAGGGCTGTTCGCGGCGGAGCGCAAGAAGGCGCTGCCCTTCCTGCCGCAGCTCATCGGGCTGGTGTGCGGGCGGGCGTCCGCGGCCGAGCGGGACGTACTGGAGAACGCGCGGCACCGCTGGCCGGCCGTCCGCTTCGAGGTCCGCAACGTCGCCGTGCAGGGCGTGCACGCCGTACCGCAGGTCGTGCAGGCCGTGAAGGACCTGGACGCGCTCGACGGCGTCGACGTGATCGTCGTGGCGCGCGGCGGCGGCAGCGTGGAGGACTTGCTGCCGTTCTCGGACGAGCAGTTGGTACGGGCGGTCGCTGCCTGCCGTACGCCCGTCGTGTCCGCCATCGGGCACGAACCCGACACCCCGCTCCTGGACTATGTGGCCGACCTGCGCGCCTCCACGCCGACGGACGCCGCGAAGAAGGTCGTGCCGGACGTCGGCGAGGAGTACGAGCGGGTGCGGCTGCTGCGGGACCGGGCGCGGCGCAGCGTCCACGCCTTCATCGACCGCGAGGAGCGCGGCCTCGCACACGCGCTGGCCCGGCCCTCGATAGAGGATCCGCACCGGATGATCGACGAGCGGGCCGACCACGTCGTCTCGCTCCTGGACCGCGGCCGACGCACGCTCGGCCACCTTCTCGACCGCGCCGACTCCGAGCTGGCGCACACCCGCGCGCGCGTGGTGGCCCTCTCCCCCGCCGCGACGCTCCAGCGGGGTTACGCCGTGCTGCAGAAGGCCGACGGCCATGTGGTCCGGGACCCCTCCGAGGTGACGGCGGACGAGCCGCTGCGGGCGCGGGTCGCCGAGGGTGAGTTCTCCGTCCGAGTCGATGCATAGGGTGGGCGCATGACCAGCAAGGTGGACGAGACGCTCGGGTACGAGCAGGCGCGGGACGAGCTGATCGAGGTCGTACGCCGGCTGGAGGCCGGTGGCACGACCTTGGAGGAGTCCCTCGCGCTCTGGGAGCGCGGCGAGGAGCTGGCGAAGGTGTGCCGCCGCTGGCTGGAGGGCGCGCGGGCGCGGCTGGACGCGGCGCTGGCCGAGGAAGAGGGATCCGAGGAGGGTGACGAGGAGGACTCGGACGGCAACCGGTCCGAGTAGCCCCGCCGTCAGGCAGAACAACACGGGTACCTGTGAAGCGGATCACTCCGCCCCACTTTTAATTGAACTCTAAACTTAATGGCGTACTCTCGACGTTGCCAGCCGATCCCCCGGATCCGTCGCACGTACCGAGAAGGTTCATCATGTCTCTCGTTCTTGACCCCACCGCACAGGACCTGCTGTTCCGCGAGGCCCGCACCGCGAACACCTTCACCGACGAGCCGGTGACCGATGAGCAGGTGCAGGCGATCTACGACCTGGTCAAGTACGGCCCGACCTCCATGAACCAGTCGCCGCTGCGGATCACCCTGGTCCGCTCCGCCGAGGCCCGCGAGCGCCTCGTCGCGCTCATGGGCGCGGGCAACCAGCCGAAGACGGAGGCGGCCCCGCTGGTCGCGATTCTCTCCGCCGACAACGAGTTCCATGAGGAGCTGCCGAAGCTCTTCCCGCACTTCCCCGGCGCCAAGGACCTCTTCGGCGGCTCGCGCGAAGCCCGCGAGCGGTCGGCCGCGCTGAACGCCTCCCTCCAGGCCGCGTACTTCATCATCGGCGTCCGCGCCGCCGGCCTGGCCGCGGGCCCGATGAGCGGCTTCGACGCCGCCGGCGTCCAGAAGGAGTTCCTTGACGACGACCACACTCCCCTGATGGTCGTCAACATCGGCCGCCCGGGCGAGGACGCCTGGTTCCCGCGTTCCCCGCGACTGGAGAGCGAGCAGGTCATCACGACCGTGTGATGCGGTCGTAAGCAGCAGGAAGGGCCCCGGCGATATCGCCGGGGCCCTTCCTGCAAGGGGCCTTACGTCGTCTTGAGGGCCTGCGCCATCTTCGTGAGCTGCCCGAAGGACGCCGTCCCGGTCACCACCGTCGTAGCCTTCTCGCCCTTGAGCACGAGAGCGTCGTACGTGGTGCCCTCGTACCGCTGCCACGTCTGATCGCCTATGCGCTGGGTGGCCTGCGTCTCCTCGGCGCCCTGGCTGGCCGTGGCGATGAACGCGGCCGGCTTCTCGGTGGACTGCTCGACCGCCACGTACTGGCCGTCGGGGTCGTGGAAGCCCAGGTGCCAGGCGTCGAACTCCGAGCCGTCGTACCGCACCGACGTCGCCTTCCACGCCGTGGGCAGCCCCTCGGGTGCCGCCACGGGGTAGGCCGCCGCACGGCGAGCGGTGAGCAGCTCGACGCGGTAGTCGACGCGCTTGAGCTCGGGTTCTGAGTCGTCGTGCGGGATGAAGACGTAGATGACGCCTGCCACGAGCCCGATGAGGGCCAGGGAAAGAATCATGTCCCGGACCGACTGCTTGCCTTTCATACCTGCCACACGTCTATCGTCGCAGGTGCCCTGGCCTGCTCATCCGTGGGGTCCCCTGCTCATTTTGTCAGCCTAACGATAGAGTCGAGGCACACCCTCATCCGGCCGTCGTCGTATCAGAAAGGTGCGTCTCGATGACCGAGCATCATCTGCCGTCCGAACTCGAGGTCCCCTCAGAGGCCCCCGACCGAAACCTCGCCCTGGAACTGGTCAGGGTCACCGAAGCAGCCGCCATGGCCGCGGGCCGCTGGGTCGGCCGCGGCGACAAGATCGGCGCCGACGGTGCCGCCGTGCGGGCCATGCGCACCCTCGTCTCCACCGTCTCGATGAACGGCGTCGTCGTCATCGGTGAAGGTGAGAAGGACGAGGCCCCGATGCTCTTCAACGGAGAGCACGTCGGGGACGGAACCGGCGCCGAGGTCGACATCGCCGTCGACCCGATCGACGGAACCACCCTCACCGCCAAGGGCATGACGAACGCGATCGCGGTGCTCGCCGCCGCCGACCGCGGCACCATGTTCGACCCGTCCGCGGTCTTCTACATGGACAAGCTGGTCACCGGCCCCGAGGCCGCCGACTTCGTCGACATCAACGCGCCCGTGTCGGTGAACATCCGCCGGGTCGCCAAGGCCAAGAAGTCCTCTCCCGAGGACGTCACCGTCTGCATCCTCGACCGCCCCCGCCACGACGGGATCATCAAGGAGATCCGCGAGACGGGCGCCCGGATCAAGCTGATCACCGACGGCGATGTCGCCGGCTCGATCCTGGCCCTGCGCGAGGGCACCGGCATCGACCTGCTCCTAGGCATCGGCGGTACCCCGGAGGGCATCATCTCGGCCTGCGCCGTGAAGTGCCTGGGCGGCACCATCCAGGGCAAGCTGTGGCCCAAGGACGACGCGGAGAAGCAGCGCGCGATCGACGCGGGCCACGACCTCGACCGCGTCCTCTACACGGACGACCTGGTCTCCGGTGAGAACGTCTTCTTCGTCGCCACCGGCATCACGGACGGCGAGCTGCTGCGGGGGGTCCGGTATCGCGCCGAGACCGCGACGACCGAGTCGATCGTCATGCGGTCCAAGTCCGGGACGGTCCGGCAGATCACCTCGGAGCACCGGCTGAGCAAGCTGCGGGCGTACAGCGCGATCGACTTCGACCGGGCGAAGTAGCTACGCCGGTTCCACGGAAACCGGTTCCACGGAAACCGGTTCCACGAAAAAAGGGGCGCCCCTTGTGCGGAGGGGCGCCTCTTATCTCTGTGAGCTCGGGGCTAGCCGGCCGCGGCTATCGTCCCCGCCGGGCGGGCGGCCTTCTTGAGTTCGAGGTCGCGCCGGCGGCGACGGGCGAGGACCACGCGGCGCTCGGCGGCGGTGAGGCCGCCCCACACTCCGTACGGCTCGGGTTGCAGGAGCGCGTGTTCCCGGCACTCGACCATCACCGGACAGCGGGCACAGACGCGCTTCGCCGCCTCCTCACGGGAGAGGCGGGCCGCGGTGGGCTCCTTGGAGGGCGCGAAGAACAGGCCTGCCTCGTCCCTCCGGCACACGGCCTCCGTGTGCCATGGGGCTTCCTGATCCCTGTCCCGCACTGGCGCCCGCTGGGCCTGAACGGCGGCTAGCTGCAGGGACTGATGCGGCGGTTGCAGCACGGTCTACTCCTGACGACGGCTTCGCGAGCGTGCCGGGCGCCGCGGGAAGTCCACAGCGCCCTCCAGGGGACGATGCAGCAAGGCCTACCCGCTGTGCGCGCGCCTATGCACTGGGTTCCGAAGCCCGGGATTTCTGCACGGCGGCCACACGGGTACCGAGCCGACGCGACTGGACCAATTCGCCGCGGGGGCCGCGGGATTCACAGGCGTCAACGGTCCAGGTGCTTGCGCAAACTCCTGTCCAGCCGGTCCGACACCCGGTCCGTCACGCGGTCGAGGATGTCGGCGATCAGCTTGCCCCGCTTGGGCTTCGCCTCGACGTTCCCCAGTACGGCGAGACCGTCCACGTAGATCACGGGCGCGTCCGGATCGCCCGAATCCAGCGTGTCCACCTCGAAGTTGCCCAGGACGCCGGCGCCACTGCCCCGCAGCGACACATTCTCCGGGACGCGGATCTCCACGCTGCCGAAGACCGAGATCGCCTTGATCACGACCTGCTGGTACTCGAAGATCGCCTCGGTGAGGTCTATCTCGACGCTGCCGAAGACCGCGTACGCGTGGATACGGCGGCCCGCTCGCCAGCGGCCCTTGCGGACGGCGGCGCTGAACACCGCCACCACATTGTCATCGGGCTCCAGCGGGATCGCGCCCACCGTGGGGCGGTTGGGCGCGATCGTGTACGCGGGGGTCGCGCGGGGCGCGTGGGCGGCGGGCAGGTCCTGGACGAACTGGTCCAGCTCGCCCACCGTCTTGGTGGCCAGGACCCCTTCCACCCGCTCGGAGTGCTCCTCCGGGGTGAGGCGCCCCTCGGCGAGGGCATCGCGCAGGATGTCGGCGATCCGGTCGCGGTCGGCGTCCGAGGCACGGAGCCCGGCCGGCTTCGCGACCGCCGGAGCGGACGCCGGAGCAGACGCGGGGGCAGACGCGGGGGCAGACGCGGGGGCAGACGTGGGGACAGTCGGGTCAGGGCGCTTCTGAAGGTCCACGGCATCAGCGTACCCAAACGCGATAGATCGCGACTAGGGGGTGTGGACGACGAACTGAGCCTTACCTCACAAGCTCGGTGTCCGAGTCAGGTTCTACGCTGGTGGATGCTGCCGATGGAGGCATGCCGCTGTCCGTCAAGTGAGGAATGGGCTAGATGCCTGAGTTCGCGTACACCGATCTGCTCCCCCAGGGAGAGGACACCACTCCGTACCGGCTGGTGACCTCCGAGGGTGTCTCCACCTTCGAGGCCGACGGGCGGACATTCCTCAAGGTCGAGCCGGAGGCCCTGCGCCAGCTCGCCGCGGAGGCCATCCACGACATCCAGCACTACCTGCGGCCCGCCCACCTCGCGCAGCTCCGGCGCATCATCGACGACCCGGAGGCCTCGGGCAACGACAAGTTCGTCGCGCTCGACCTCCTGAAGAACGCGAACATCGCGGCCGCGGGCGTCCTCCCCATGTGCCAGGACACCGGCACGGCGATCGTCATGGGCAAGCGCGGACAGAACGTCCTCACCCAGGGCTCCGACGAGGCGGCCCTCTCACGCGGCATCTACGACGCCTACCTGAACCTGAACCTGCGCTACTCGCAGATGGCTCCGCTCACCATGTGGGAGGAGAAGAACACCGGCTCGAACCTCCCCGCGCAGATCGAGCTGTACGCGACGGACGGCGGCGCGTACAAGTTCCTGTTCATGGCCAAGGGCGGCGGTTCGGCCAACAAGTCGTTCCTCTACCAGGAGACGAAGGCGGTCCTCAACGAGGGCTCCATGATGAAGTTCCTGGAGGAGAAGATCCGTTCACTGGGTACGGCCGCGTGCCCGCCCTACCACCTGGCGATCGTGGTCGGCGGTACGAGCGCCGAGTACGCCCTGAAGACCGCGAAGTACGCGTCCGCGCACTACCTGGACGAGATTCCGGCCGAGGGTTCCGAGCTCGGGCACGGCTTCCGGGACAAGGACCTCGAGCAGAAGGTCTTCGAGCTGACGCAGCGGATCGGGATCGGGGCTCAGTTCGGGGGCAAGTACTTCTGCCACGACGTGCGCGTGGTGCGGCTTCCGCGGCACGGCGCGTCCTGCCCCGTCGCCATCGCGGTGTCCTGCTCGGCCGACCGGCAGGCGCTCGCGAAGATCACGCCCGAGGGTGTCTTCCTGGAGCAGTTGGAGACCGACCCGGCGCGCTTCCTGCCGGAGACGACGGACGAGCATCTCGAGTCGGACGGCGATGTCGTCCGCATCGACCTCAACCAGCCCATGGACGACATCCTCGCCGAGCTGACGAAGTACCCCGTGAAGACCCGGCTCTCGCTCTCCGGGCCGCTTGTCGTGGCGCGTGACATCGCGCACGCCAAGATCAAGGAGCGGCTCGATGCGGGTGAGGAGATGCCGCAGTACCTGAAGGACCACCCGGTGTACTACGCCGGGCCGGCGAAGACCCCCGAGGGGTACGCGTCCGGTTCCTTCGGGCCGACCACCGCCGGGCGGATGGACTCCTACGTCGAGCAGTTCCAGGCGGCGGGTGGGTCCAAGGTGATGCTGGCGAAGGGGAACCGTTCGGCGCAGGTCACCAACGCGTGTGATGCGCACGGCGGCTTCTATCTCGGCTCGATCGGTGGCCCCGCCGCTCGGCTCGCCCAGGACTGCATCAAGAAGGTCGAGGTCGTCGAGTACGAGGAGCTCGGCATGGAGGCCGTCTGGAAGATCGAGGTCGAGGACTTCCCGGCGTTCGTCGTCGTCGACGACAAGGGCAACGACTTCTTCCAGGACCCGGCGCCCGCGCCTACGTTCACTTCTATTCCGGTACGGGGGCCGGGGCTGGGGTAGCCCGCGGCGGGCCGCTGATAGATGCAGTTCGCCCCCTCCGCCCCTTCCCGTCCCTTGTTTCTGGGGCTCCGCCCCAGACCCCGCTCCTCAGACGCCGGAGGGGCTAACCCCTAGCCCGTCCGGCGTTTGAGGACGAGCGCGTTCAGCGCGACAGCGGGGGTCTGGGGGCGGCAGCCCCCAGGAACAAGGGACGGGCAGGGGCGGAGGGGGCGAAAATCCCCGCCCAGGGAACACCGCCGCCCGCGAACACAGTTACCCCTGTATGAGCGACTACCGCATCGAGCACGACTCCATGGGCGAAGTCCACGTCCCCGTCGACGCCAAGTGGCGGGCCCAGACGCAGCGGGCCGTGGAGAACTTCCCGATCTCCGGCCAGCATCTCGAACGGGCTCATATCGAGGCCCTCGCCCGGATCAAGGCGGCCGCGGCGAAGGTGAACGGCGAGCTGGGTGTGGTGGGGAAGGACATCGCCGAGGCCATCCAGGAGGCGGCCGCCGAAGTCGCGCGGGGCGACTGGGACGCGGAGTTCCCCGTCGACGTGTTCCAGACAGGGTCCGGGACCTCGTCCAACATGAACGCCAACGAGGTCATCGCCACGCTCGCGACCGAGCGGCTCGGCAGGGACGTACACCCCAATGATCACGTCAACGCGTCGCAGTCGTCGAACGACGTGTTCCCGTCGTCCATTCACATCGCCGCGACCGCCGCCGTGACCCGGGATCTCATCCCGGCCCTCGACCACCTCGCCGCCTCGCTCACCCGCAAGTCGGAGGAGTTCGCCGACGTCGTGAAGTCGGGGCGTACGCACCTGATGGACGCCACACCGGTGACGCTGGGGCAGGAGTTCGGGGGGTATGCGGCCCAGGTGCGGTACGGGATCGAGCGGCTCAACGCCTCGTTGCCGCGGCTGGCCGAACTGCCGCTGGGCGGGACGGCCGTGGGGACGGGGATCAACACGCCGCCCGGGTTCTCCGCGGCTGTCATCGCGGAGGTGGCCAGGGACACCGGGCTGCCGCTGACGGAGGCGCGCGACCACTTCGAGGCGCAGGGGGCGCGCGACGGGATCGTGGAGACCAGCGGGCAGCTCAGGACGATCGCGATCGGGCTGACGAAGATCGCGAACGACCTGCGGTGGATGGCTTCCGGGCCGCGTACGGGGCTCGCCGAGATCAGCCTGCCGGATCTGCAGCCGGGGTCCTCGATCATGCCGGGCAAGGTGAATCCAGTCATTCCCGAGGCCGTGCTGATGGTCGCCGCGCAGGTCATCGGCAATGACGCGACCGTCGCCACCGCCGGCGCGGCCGGGAACTTCGAGCTCAACGTCATGCTGCCGGTCATCGGCAAGAACGTGCTGGAGTCGATCCGGCTGCTCGCGAACGTCTCGCGGCTGCTCGCCGACCGGACCGTCGACGGGATCGTCGCGCACCGCGAACGGGCCCGGGAGTACGCCGAGTCGTCGCCGTCCGTCGTCACGCCGCTGAACAAGTACATCGGGTACGAGGAGGCCGCCAAGGTCGCCAAGAAGTCGCTGGCGGAGCGGAAGACGATCCGCCAGGTCATCGTGGAGTCGGGGTATGTGGAGCGGGGCGATCTGACGGTCGAGCAGTTGGACGAGGCCTTGAATGTCCTGCGGATGACGCGCCCGTAACAGGCTTGCCCGTTCGAAAAACGCCTGATGACACCTCCGTAACGTCCTGCGGCCGGTGGGGAGAACCATGACGCACTCCGCAGCGTCGTATGCCCCGGGCACCTAATATCTGGTCATGACAGACGGTGGAGCGGTGAGAGAAGTGGAAGCGGGCGGCTCGACGGCGCACTGGGCCCCCGGGAGTCAGATCCTGTGGCGGTACCGGGAGAACGCCGGCGCGCGCTTCCACATCTGCCGCCCGGTGACCGTCGTACAGGACGACGACGAGTTGCTCGCGGTGTGGATGGCGCCCGGTACCGAGTGTGTGCGGCCGGTGCTGGCCGACGGCACGCCCGTGCACGGGGAACCGCTGGAGTCCCGCTACACCAAGCCGCGTACCGTGCGCCTTGACCGCTGGTTCGGCACCGGGGTGCTCAAGCTGGCGCGGCCCGGCGAACCCTGGTCGGTGTGGCTGTTCTGGGAGTCCGGATGGCGATTCAAGAACTGGTACGTGAACCTTGAGGCGCCGCGGGCCCGTTGGGAGGGCGGCGTCGACTCGGAGGACCACTTCCTGGACATCGCCGTGCACCCGGACCGGAATTGGCGCTGGCTGGACGAGGACGAGTTCGCGCAGGCCCAGCGGGCGGGTCTGATGGACGCCCAACTGGCGGGAAAGGTAAGGGAAGCGGGGTGGGCCGCGGTGGAGGTGATCCGCTCCTGGGGCTCGCCGTTCCGCGACGGCTGGCAGCACTGGCGGCCCGATCCGGCATGGCCGGTTCCCGCTCTCCCCGATGACTGGGACCGTACGCCCGCGCATGTGTCCTCATGAGACCCTTGATGCGCCCCCGTGGTACAACCGTAGGATCGTCTTCCGCAAGGGCGCACGGCAGGAACAACTCCCGCAGTATGGGGCGGGCTTGACCATACGTCACCGAGGGGCGGCAGGACGTGAGCGAGGGGTACGAGGGCCACGGCCGTACGGCGGGCGGGCTGCCGCACCGGCCGGACCGGGCCGCGAGGGCGTCCGGCGGAGCCACAACGGCGCTCCGGCCGGTAACGGACCGACCCGGTCCTGACGACGCGCAGATTCCGTTCCTGGAGCACACATTCCGGGTATCGGGGCTGCGGGACGAACTGTGCGCACGACGCACAGCCCCGGACGGATGGATTCGACACGCGTGACGGAGCACCCCACCGCGCACGAGCGCCGCAAGCCCGGCGCCGGCCGGCCAGCCGCCCCCGCGGACCCACGCGGGGCGCTCCTGCATACCCCGGAGCAGCCGTCGGGGGCCTCAGGAAGCACGGGTTTACCGGTACAGGCCCGCTCGGGCGACGCCCCGTCCGGACCCGGTACGACGGTGCCCTGCCCGCCGAACGGGCCGTCCGGCGCTCAGGCCTCGGCCGGCACCGGCACACCTCCGTCCGCGTCCCCCGGTCCCGAGCACGCCCAGTCCTCGGCCGCCGTGCCCGATCCGCACCGCCCGCGCCCCGCTCCCGACAGCATTCCGGTGCAGCAGGGCTCCGAGCAGGAGCGGCCGCCGGGGAGTTCCGGCGACAAGGAGCGGCGTACCGGGCAGGGTCTGCCGCCGGGTGGGCCGATGCCGATGCGGCGGGACGGGGACCGGCTGCGCTTCGTGGGCGCCGCGACCCGCAGGATCGCCCGGGGCATCGACCTCGACGAGATCGTGATGGGCCTGTGCCGGGCGACCGTGCCGACCTTCTCGGACGAGATCCTGGTCTATCTGCGCGACCCGCTGCCGGTCGGTGACGAGCGGCCCACCGGGCCCCTCGTGCTGCGGCTGCGGCGCACCGACCGGATTCCCTCGGAGCGGGAGGCGGAGACCGTCCTGCCGCCCGCGTTCCAGCCGGAGCCCGTCGAGCTGCCGCCGGTCTCCGCCGAGCTGTGCGAGGTGCGCCCCGGTGGCGCTCTCGCCGAGGTGCTGCGTGGGGTACGGCCCGTGTTCGCGGACGCGCCCGCGGCCCGTGCGGCGCTGCCCGAGCTGCTCGGCGACGAGCTGTCCGTGCCGTGCGGGCAGCGCGCGATCCTGGCTCCACTGCGCGGCCGCCGCCGGGTGATCGGCGCCGCACTGTTCCTGCGCCGTCCTGAGCGGCTCGCCTTCGAGACCGATGACCTGCTGGTCGCCGCCCAGCTGGCCACGCACACCGCGCTCGGGATCGACAAGGCGGTGCTGTACGGGCGCGAGGCGTACATCGCCGACGAGCTGCAGCGCACGATGCTGCCCGAGACGCTGCCCAGACCCACGGGTGTGCGGCTGGCGTCCCGCTATCTTCCGGCCGCCGAGACCGCGCGCGTCGGCGGCGACTGGTACGACGCGATCCCGCTGCCGGGCAGCCGTGTCGCCCTCGTCGTCGGTGACGTCATGGGCCACTCGATGACCTCGGCCGCCATCATGGGCCAGCTGCGGACGACCGCGCAGACCCTCGCCGGGCTCGACCTGCCGCCGCAGGAGGTGCTGCACCACCTCGACGAGCAGGCGCAGCGCCTGGGCACCGACCGGATGGCGACCTGCCTGTACGCCGTCTACGACCCGGTCTCGCACCGGATCACGATCGCCAACGCGGGCCATCCGCCGCCGGTCCTGCTGCACCTGGGCGGCCGGGCCGAGGTGCTGCGGGTGCCGCCGGGCGCCCCCATCGGCGTGGGCGGGGTGGACTTCGAGGCGGTCGAGCTGGACGCGCCCGCCGGGGCGACGCTGCTGCTGTACACCGACGGCCTGGTCGAGTCCCGTCTCAGGGATGTGTGGACCGGGATAGAGCAGCTCCGCGAGCGGCTGGCCGCGACCGCGGCGCTGACCGGCCCCGACCATCCGCCGCCACTGGAAGCGCTCTGCGACGACGTGCTCGACATGCTCGGCCCGGGCGACCGGGACGACGACATCGCGCTGCTCGCCGCCCGCTTCGACGGGATCGCGCCGAGCGATGTCGCGTACTGGTACCTGGAGCCGGAGGACGCGGCACCGGGGCGGGCCCGCAAGCTCGCCCGGCGGGCGCTGGCGCGCTGGGGCATGGAGGAGATGACCGACTCCGTGGAGCTGCTCGTCAGCGAGGTCGTGACCAACGCCGTGCGCTATGCGTCACGGCCGGTGACCCTGCGGCTGCTGCGTACGGACGTACTGCGCTGCGAGGTCGGCGACGATGTGCCGCAGCTGCCGCGGCTGCGGCAGGCGCGGGCCACCGACGAGGGCGGCCGTGGGCTGATCCTGGTCAACAAACTGGCCAGACGGTGGGGAGCCACCCGGCTGAGCACGGGAAAGGTCGTCTGGTTCGAGTTGAACCGGAGCTGAGGGGGGTACCCACGCGGGGCCCTCCTCAGCAGCCATCCGGATTCGAACCGAAAGTGGACGCAGTCCAAATGTTGCCGACATCCCGTCGGCGGAGTTGACTGCTGGGGTGGACGAAGCGACCTGACAACCCTCTTCTTTGACGGGAGGACGCTCGTGACTGAGGCATCCCAGAAGGCTCCGTACACCACGAACAACGTCGGCATTCCGGTGGAGAGCGACGAACACTCGCTCACCGTGGGTCCCGACGGTCCGATCCTGCTCCAGGACCACTACCTCATCGAGAAGATGGCCCAGTTCAACCGCGAGCGGGTCCCCGAGCGTGTGGTGCACGCCAAGGGCAGTGGCGCGTACGGGTTCTTCGAAGTCACCAATGACGTCAGCCAGTTCACCAAGGCCGACCTCTTCCAGCCGGGCAAGCGGACCGACATGCTGGCGCGGTTCTCCACGGTGGCCGGCGAGATGGGCTCTCCCGACACCTGGCGCGACCCCCGCGGTTTCGCGCTCAAGTTCTACACCGAGCACGGCAACTACGACCTCGTGGGCAACAACACCCCGGTCTTCTTCGTCCGTGACACGATCAAGTTCCAGGACTTCATCCGCTCGCAGAAGCGCCACCCGGCCACCGGGCTGCGCAGCAACGACATGCAGTGGGACTTCTGGACCCTCTCCCCCGAGTCGGCACACCAGGTGACCTGGCTGATGGGCGACCGCGGCATCCCGAAGACGTACCGCCACATGAACGGCTACAGCTCCCACACCTACATGTGGATCAACGGCGCCGGTGAGCGGTTCTGGGTGAAGTACCACTTCAAGACCGACCAGGGCATCGAGTTCCTCACCCAGGCCGAGGCGGACGAGCTGGCCGGTCACGACGCGGACAAGCACCGCCGGGACCTGTACGAGTCGATCGAGTCCGGGAACGCGCCGACCTGGTCCCTGAAGGTCCAGATCATGCCCTTCGAGGACGCGGCGGACTACCGCTTCAACCCCTTCGACCTGACCAAGGTCTGGCCGCACGGGGACTACCCGCTGATCGACGTCGGCCGGATGACCCTCAACGAGAACCCGGACGACCACTTCATCCACATCGAGCAGGCCGCGTTCGAGCCGTCGAACCTGGTGCCGGGCGTCGGCCCCTCGCCGGACAAGATGCTGCTCGGCCGGCTCTTCTCGTACCCGGACACCCACCGGTACCGGATCGGCCCGAACTACAACCAGCTGCCGCCCAACCGCCCGCGCTCCCCGGTGAACTCGTACGCCAAGGACGGCCCGATGCGCTACGAGGCGTCCAACGCGGCGATGCCGTACGCGCCGAACTCCTACGGCGGCCCCGCGGCCGACTACGGGCGCTTCGGTGACCCCGCGAGCTGGCAGACCGCCGGCGAGCTGGTGCGCGAGGCGTACGCGCTGCACCGCGAGGACGACGACTGGGGCCAGGCGGGCACGATGGTCCGCCAGGTGCTGGACGACGCGGCCCGCGACCGGCTGGTGTCCAACATCAGCGGCCACCTGAAGGCCGGCGTCTCGCGTCCTGTCCTCGACCGCGCCGTCCAGTACTGGCGCAACGTCGACAAGGAGATCGGCGACCGGATCGCGAACAACGTCAACGGAGGCTGAGTACGAGCGAGGGGGCGCCCGGTGTGATCAACCGGGCGCCCCCTCGGCACGCTCACTGAGCGTTCGGATCAGCCGGATCCTCCGGGATCCCGATGGTCGGTGTCGTCGCGGGCGTGGTCGCCGGCTCGGTCGACGGCGGCTTGCTCGTCGTGGGCTCGTCCGACGGGGTCACCGGAGCGCTGCTGGTGGTCGTCGGCGGCTTGGTCGTCGGTTCCTCGGTGGTCGGCTCCTCCGAGGGCGTGCTGGACGGCGTCTGCGTGAGGGTGGGCGTCGGGGTGGGCTTCACCGCCGCGCCCTGCGTGGTGTCCAGGTCGAACTTGGTGACCTTGCCCATCGCGCCGAAGGTGTAGTCCGCCCAGATCTGGGCCGGGAAGCCACCGCCGTTGACCCGGCCGCCGCCAGCGGCGCCGGTCAGGGAGACCTGCGCGCCCGCCTTGTCGCTGCCGGGCGCGCCCTCACCGAAGAGGCCGACCGAGGTGACCAGGTTCGGCGTGTAGCCGGTGAACCAGGCCGACTTGTTGTCGTCGGAGGTACCCGTCTTGCCCGCGACCTGCTGGCCGTTGCGGTTGTCCGCCTGGGCGACCGACACCCGGGCCGTACCGTCGTCGACCACACCGGTCAGCACGGAGGTGACGGTGTCGGCGGCTTCCACGCTGATGACCTGCTCGCCGATCGGGTCGGCGAACTTGACCGTACGGTCCTTGTGCTCCGCCGACGCCACGATGGCCGGGGTGACCTTCCTGCCGTGGTTGTCGAGGGTGGCGTACATGCCCGCCATCTCCAGCGGGCTGGCGCCCATGGTGCCCAGCGTCTGCGCCGGCACCGCCTGGACTCCCTTGGTGTCCATGCCCAGATCGGCCGCGACCTTCAGCACGTTGTCCATGCCGACGTCGACGCCCATCTGCGCGAAGACGGAGTTGATGGACTTGTTCATCGCGGTCTGGACGGTGACGTCGCCGTAGTCCTGGTCGTCCTCGTTCGGCGGCGAGAAGGCGATGTCGCTGCCCTTCACCGCGCGGCCGCTCGTACCGTCGTAGATCGTGTTCGCCGTGATCGGCTTGTCGTCCTGCGTCTTGGCGTTCTGGTCCAGCGCGGCCGCGAGGATCACCGGCTTGAAGGTGGACGCGGGCTGGTAGTCGGCGCGGGTCGCGTTGTTGATGTAGTGCTTGAAGTAGTCCGTGCCGCCGTACATCGCGAGGACCTTGCCGGTCTTCGGGTCGACGGACACGGCGCCGGCCTGGACGTCCGCGTCGACGTCCCGCTTCTTGGCGTCCAGGTTGCTGGTCAGCTTCGCCTTGACGGCGTCCTCGAGCTGGCCCTGCTTCTTCTTGTCGATGTTGAGCTTGATGGTCCAGCCGCCCGCCTTGACCATGGCCGTCGCGTCGTCCAGGTCGGCTGCCGTGCCGTCGGTGACGAGCTGCTTCGCCAGCGCGCTGTTGGCCTCGTCCACCAGGTAACCGGTCTGGCCCTCCATACCGGGCGCGCCCTGCGGGTCCTTGGGCACCGGAAACTTCAGGGCCTTGCGCTCGGTCGAGTCCAGCCAGCCCTGCTCGACCATGTTGTCCAGGGTGTAGTTCCAGCGCTCCGTGACCAGTTCCTTGCCGGTGTCCGTGGCGACGGCCCAGTCGTACTGGCTCGGCGCCTGGAGGAGCGAGGCGAGATACGCGCCCTGCGCGACGTCGAGGTCGCTCGCGTCGACGCGGTAGTAGGCCTGCGCCGCGGCCTGGATGCCGTACGCGTTACGGCCGTAGTAGCTGGTGTTGATGTAGCCCGCGAGGATGTCGTCCTTGGACTGCTGCTGGTCCACCTTCAGGGAGATGACCATTTCCTTCAGCTTGCGCGTGACGGTCTGGTCCTGGGTGAGGTAGTAGTTCTTGACGTACTGCTGGGTGATCGTCGAGCCACCCTGAAGACCCTTGCCGGAGAGGGTGTTGATCAGACCGCGGGCCGTGCCCTTGAGGTCGATTCCCGAGTCCGTGTAGAAGGACTTGTTCTCGGCGGCGACGAAGGTCTGCTGAACTTCCTTGGGCACCTTGGCCAGCTCCACGACCTCACGGTTCACCGTGCCGGTGCGGGCAAGGGTCGAGCCGTCGCTGTACTGGTAGATGTTGCTCTGCTGCTGCGCGGCCGCGTTGCCCGCAGGCACGTCGACGACCATGTAGAGCACGATGAAGGCGCCCATGCCGAGCAGGCAGAAGCCGAAGACCGTGCCGAGAATCGTCTTCCAGTTCAGGAACCGGCGTATGCCACTGCGGCGGCCGGCCTTGTCCTTGCCCCCGGCCGAATCCTTGCCCTTGCCCCTGGCCGAGCGCTTGGGCGCCGCGCGGCGGTGGCCCTGCGCCTGCCGCGCTCGTCTCTCATCCGCTCGTCCCATGGGTCGATCCGCTCCGCTTCACTCTCGTGTGGCACACAGGTTCGTAGGTCAGGTCAGCTCAGCAAACTAACACCACGCGGTATGACAAAGGCCCGCCGATCCGGTCTTTTACGGACGTGAGAATCAGCACGCAACACACTCCAGCCTCACGGGAACCGACTAGCGAGAGGGCTGGAAGGTTGCGGAGCGGGCCAACGCGCCGTCGCTCAGCCGGCTCGAAGCGGGGGGAGGGCCGGGCGAGTGGGCGTACAACCAAATGCCGCCCAGGCGTGTCACACATTGCGGCAAGAAAGCATACGTCCGCAAAAAGGAGGCTTTGCCATGGCTGCCATATCCCCTCGCCTCATCAATCGACCGGTGTTACGGGTCGCGTCGGCGCTGACACTGGCTCTTGGTGGAGGGCTGGCCGCCCCGCTGGCGCTCGCCGGTGCCGCCAGTGCCGCGCCGCCGTCGGCCACCGCCGAGGTCATCGACGGATCGGTCGTGTACACGGCCGCGGACGGCCAGGTGAACAAGGTGACCATCACCGCGGACCATCTCAACGGCCTCGGAAGCATCGTCTACGTCATCAAAGACGTCGTCCCGATCGACTCCAGGGGCAACTGCTCGTATCGCGACTCCAGCATTACCGAATGCGATGTCCCGATCTCGGACAGCCAGGACCCGTACCCCACCCTGAAGGTGGATCTCGGCGATGGAAACGACACCCTCGCCTACACCAACAGCACCGAGCAGAACTACAACTTCGCGTCGACCGACCTCGGTACCGGAAACGACACGTTGACCGAAGCCAGTGGCCTCAACGGCAACTACGTCGACGGCGGTGCCGGCAACGACACCCTGACCGTCGGGGAGGCCTCGGTCGCGATGGGCGGTGACGGCAACGACACGATCCACGCGGGCAAGGGGACCCTCGCGCTGGGCAACAAGGGCAACGACACGATCTTCTCCACCGGTTTCGTCGACGGTGGCGTGGGCAGCGACGTGATCAGCGGGGGCGCGGGAGGCCAGAGCCTGAACGGCGGCGACGGCGCCGACAAGATCTCCGGCGGGACCGGGAACGACCGCCTGTACGGGGGGAAGGGCAACGACACCCTGCACGGCAACAGCGGCAACGACACCATCTACGGAAACAGCGGCAACGACAAGCTGTACGGCGGCCCGGGCAGGGACACGCTCTCCGGCGGCCCCGGCAGGGACACCGTCCGTCAGGACTGACCTCACGCTGAACAGGTCCGCACCCGCACAACGCGCGGCTACTCCGCGAGAATCGCCTCGGCGTCCAGCGTCGTACCCACGGCCTGGACGACCGACGCGATCTTGAACGCCTCCTGGATCGTCTCGCGGTCCACCCCGGCCCTGCGGAGCGTCTGCTCGTGGGAGTCGAGGCACGCACCGCAGCCGTTGATGGCGGAGACGGCGACCGACCACAGCTCGACGTCGACCTTCTCGACCCCCGGGTCGCCGATGACGTTCATCCGCAGACCGGCGCGCAGCTTGCCGTACTCCGGGTCGGAGAGCAGGTGGCGCGTGCGGTGGAAGACGTTGTTCATCGCCATGAAGGCGGCGGCCGACCTGGCGGCGGTGTACGCCTCCACGGACAGGTTCGCCCTGGCCTCGGGCGCCAGTTCCCGCAGTACGCGGGGGGAACGCGAAGCGATGGCGCACACCAGCACCGTCCCCCACAGCTGCTGCCGGGTGAGGCAGGAGTCGTCGATGACCGTGCCGAGGTTGCGGCGCAGGTCCTTCGCGTAGTCCGGTACAGCGGACTTCAGTTCATCGAGTGACATGAGACCCATCTTGAGTCGTTTTCCACGGTGCGGACGAGGCGGCTGCCGCCACATGCCGAATTGATTGGCGAGATGACTACACTCGGACGCCCTGATCGGAAACGTCTATCAGTCGCCATGGGTGGGAGTGCGGTCATGTCCAACGCCAAGAGCACCAGGGCGGCGGGGAGCGGGCGCCGTCAGCCCACCCTCGCCCAGCTGCGTGCCTTTGTTGCCGTGGCCGGGCAACTGCACTTCCGGGACGCCGCCGCGGCGATCGGGATGAGTCAGCCCGCGCTGTCCGGTGCGGTCTCCGCGCTGGAGGAGACGCTCGGGGTGACGCTGCTGGAGCGGACGACCCGCAAGGTGCTGCTCTCACCCGCCGGAGAGCGTCTCGCCGTACGGGCGAAGGCAGTGCTCGACGAGGTCGGGGCGCTGATGGAGGAGGCGGAAGCGGTACGGGCCCCGTTCACCGGGGTGCTGCGGCTCGGGGTGATTCCGACCGTCGCGCCGTATCTGCTGCCCACCGTCCTCAGGCTGGTCCACGACCGCTACCCGGACCTCGACCTCCAGGTCCACGAGGAACAGACCGCGAGCCTGCTGGAGGGCCTCGCGGTCGGCCGGCTCGACCTGCTCCTGCTCGCCGTGCCGCTCGGTGTGCCCGGAGTCGTCGAACTCCCTCTGTACGACGAGGACTTCGTGCTCGTCACCCCGCTGGACCACCGGCTGGGAGGGCGGGAGGAGATCCGGCGCGAGGCCCTGCGTGAGCTGAATCTGCTGCTCCTGGACGAGGGGCACTGCCTGCGGGACCAGGCACTGGACATCTGCCGGGAGGCCGGCCGCGCGGACGCCCCCGTCACCACGACCGCCGCCGGGCTCTCCACCCTCGTCCAGCTCGTCGCAGGCGGCCTCGGCGTGACCCTGCTCCCGCACACCGCCGTCAAGGTCGAGACGAGCCGCAGCAACCAGCTCCTCACCGGCTACTTCGCCGACCCGGCACCGACCCGGCGGATCGGGCTGGCGATGCGTACGGGGGCGGCCCGCGCGGCCGAGTACGCGGAACTGGCCGCAGCGCTCCGGGAAGCGCTGCGGCCATTGCCCGTACGAGTCCTCTGAGCCGTTCGGCTCACCACGGCGCCCTACTCCGTACGCAGCCCGTCCGGCCGCATCAGCCGCAGCAGCGGTGGCAGGCTGAGGAGCGTCACCAGGACGACGACTCCCGCGCCGATGCCGGTCATCGACAGGACGCTCGCCCAGTCCACCCGTACCGGAGTGGTCGTCATCTTCAGCAGGACCGCTCCCAGGATCAGGCCCACCGTCGAGGCCAGGGCAAGACCGAGGGCGATCGGGATCGCGGTCTGCCAGAGCACCGACAGGCTCAGCGTGCGGCGCCGGGTGCCGAAGGCGACCAGGGCCGACAGGAGCTTCTTGCGTTCGCGCAGTTGCTCCAGCTGGGAGACCAGCAGGCTCGCGCCGATGAGGAAGAGGACAGCGGTGGCGCCGACGAACAGGCCGGTGCGGATGGAGGTGTACTGCTCGGACTGAGTGCTGGACGACCACACGAAGGGGTCGGAGAACCGGCTGATGTCCGCCGCCGTGTTCCGTATGTACTCGTTCACGTCCGGCACGGACTCGTCGGCGCTGAGATAGATCTGCCCCTCGACGACCGGCGCGGCCTTCGCCGGAAGGGCGCTCGGCGTGAACAGGAACCCGCCGCGGTACGAACCGTTCTGGTCCACGATCACCTTGGCCTGCTTCAGGTCCTGCGGCACGGTCCAGGCGATCTCTTTGCTCCGCGGGAGGTCCGCGTAGGACGGGTCGATGTAGAGCGTCTTGCCCGGCTTGGCCAGTGTTTCCGTTTCGGTGTCGAATCCGGTCCCCGTGACGGCGAAGACGTCGCCGTCGTGGCACGAGGGCAGAGTCGCCAGCTCACGCAGCGAAGCGCAGTCGGCGACCGTGATCCCGTTGGAGAACTCGGGGTCCTTCCTGCTGTCGCCGAGGTAGCCCTCGGAGTAGGCCGACACGCTCGTGACGCCCCTGGTCCGCTCGAACTTCTCGGCTGCGGGGTCGAGCGGGACCCCGCTCGGCACGGATACCTGCATCTGCGCCCGCGCCAGATCGTTCTGGGACACCTCGGTGTAGTCGCTCTCGACGCCGGCGAACAGCATCTGCAGGGCGATCGCCCCGGCCACCGCCACCGCGATGCCGTTGACCATGCGGGCCGCCGTACCGCTGCTCAACTGGAGCCTGCGTACGGCCAGTTGCCAGGCCACGCCACCGGAGCCGAGCCGGGCCACGACGGCCTCGACGATCCACGGCAGCAGCGCGGTGACGCCGACGAGCAGCAGGATGACGCCGCCGATGACGAGGTACTGGTTGAAGTCCCCGTTCTCCCGGCCCTGCCCGATCATCGGGTAGAGCATCGCGAGCCCGGCCAGCGGCAGCAGCAGCCGCCACCACAGCCGGCGCCGCGCCGGCCGTGCCGAGCGCACCACCCCGAGCGGCTCGATGACCACACCGCGCAGCGCGAGCAGGGTGACCAGCACCGCAGCCACCGGCACCGCGAGGGCGACCAGCGCGGCCAGCGCGGGCGAGGGGTTCAGATAGCTGGGGAACACGCTGACGTCGAGGACCTCGACGGAGCCCGCGATCTCACGGCCGATGAGGAAGAAGACCGTGCCGAAGCCGAGCCCGACCACGGCGCCCGCGAGCGCCTCACCGGCGGCGATCCGCCGGGTCATCCGGCTGTCGGAGCCGACCAGACGCAGCGCGGCGAGCCTGCGGTCGCGCCGCTCACCGCCGAACCGTACGGCCGCCGCGATGAAGACTCCGACCGGCGTCAGCAGCACCACGAACATGACGAGGACCATGAGGATCAGTACGGGATCCATCTGGTCGGAGGTCGGATTCGGATTACCGAATCGGTCGATGCGGGTCACCCTGCCGCTGTCGATCTGCGGCGCCAGGCCTTCGCCGCCCAGGTAGAAGGCGAGTTCGGCGGAGCCGACAAGTCCGGGCTCGGCGATGGTGCCGACGGTGCGGAACGGCAGCCGCTCGCGCAGCAGCTTCCCGCTGTCCGACTTCAACAGCTCGTCCAGCGCGGGAGATACCACCATCTCGCCGGGCGCCGGGAACTTCTCCACCCCCGGCGGGAGCGGCGCCCCGGGGCCCTCGGGCTCCAACTCCCGCCCGCGGACGTTCTTTTCGCGATAGGTGGTGCTGACGTTCCCGACGACCAGCGTGTTGTCGGCCTTCGGCTTCCGTACGTCGCTGAACGTGATGTCCGTGCGCGCGTTCTCGCGGTCGTGCCGGGCGGTCAGCGCGCTCGGTATCGCGGCGGTGAGCAGCAGCAGCGCCACACCAAGTCCGACGCCGACGGCCGTCAGCAGGACCCGTACCCACCCCTCGCGGCCGCCGGTGAAGGCGAACCGGGACCCCATGGCCAGGTCTCTGGCCCACTGGCGGGCCCAACGTGCCTTCATACGGCCCGCTCCATGTCCCGGGACTTTCCGTCGCGTACGACGATCTCGCGGTCGGAGTAGGCCGCCACCCGTGCCTCGTGCGTGACGAGCACGATGGCCGCGTTGGTGGACCGGGCAGCCTCCGTGAGCAGTTCCATCACGCGCTCGCCGTTGAGCGAGTCGAGCGCGCCGGTCGGCTCGTCGGCGAACAGCACACGGGGGTCGGTGACCAGTGAACGGGCTACCGCCACGCGCTGCCCCTGGCCGCCGGAGACCTCGCCGGGCCGCTTGCTCCTGAGGTCGTCGACCTCGAGCTGCTCCATCCGCGCCAGGGCGGTGCGCTCGGCCTCCTTGCGGCCAGTGCCGTTGAGCCGCAGGGGCAGGGCGACGTTCTCGACGCAGGTCAGCTCGGGCACGAGCTGTCCGAACTGGAAGACGAACCCGAACTCGCTACGCCGCAGGGCACTGCGCTGCGTGTCGTTCATCGTCGCCATCTCACGGCCGTTGTACGTGATCGAGCCCGAGTCGGGCGTCACGATTCCGGCGAGGCAGTGCAGCAGCGTGGACTTGCCGGAGCCGGAGGGTCCCATCACCGCGACGACCTCGCCGGGGTGGATGGAGAACTCGGCGCCGTCCAGCGCGGTCGTCGTTCCGTACGTCTTGCGAAGGTCCACCGCGGTCAGCAGGGAACCGGGAGGTGCAGTCGGCTGGTTCATCGCGCTCATCGGAGTCGTAGGGGTGGTCGGGGTGGTCATCGGCTCGTCACCGCCTCGGCGAGTCTGTCGAGGCGCGCGGCGGTCAGCTCCAGCCACCGCAGGTCGGCCTCCAGATGGAAGAGGGCGTGGTCGCAGATCAGTTGGTCCGCGAGATCGCCCTTGCGCTTGCGGTCGGTGAGGATGCGCATCATGCGCAGGTGCTCCGAGCGCTGCGTGTCGAGGATCTCGCTCGCGTCGCGGTGGGTGAGCAGCGCGAGGACGACCTTCGTGTAGAGGGTCGACTGCAGATACGGCTCGGGCTTCTCGGGAGTCGCCAGCCACTGCTGTACGTCGGTGATCCCGGCCTCGGTGATCGCGTACCGCTTGCGCTCGGGACCGTCGCCCGCCTCTATCCCGTCGACCTCCACGAGACCGTTCTTCAGGAGGCGCGACATCGTCGAGTAGACCTGGCCGTAGTGCAGCGGCCGGTCATGACCGAACTTCTCGTCAAAGGCCCGCTTCAGGTCGTAACCGTGACGGGGCCCGGACTCCAGGAGTCCCAGGAGGGTGTGGCCGATGGACATGGGGAGGACTCTACACACGGCGTATACATGGCGTGTATACGCACTGCGTATAGAGGGCGATTGAAAGTAAATAAGCGCAGGCCAGGGCCCATTGTCACGGTTCTGTCACCGACCTTTTAGCCCGTCCGGCGTTTGAGGACGAGCGCGCGCCATCCCGATCCCCCACCCGCCCGTGGGGCGGTGTTTCAGCCCGTCCGGCGTTTGAGGACGAGCGCGTTCAGCGCGATGCGGGGGTCTGGGGGCGGAGCCCCCGGAGACAAGGGACGGGTAGGGGCGGAGGGGGCGAAAAACACCACCCCGCGCCCACGCGCTACGGCACCGGCCGCCGCACCGGAGCCACTTCCACCGCCGTGGCACCCCCGGGCTCCTCGGAGGTATACGACCGCAGATAGCCCACCACCGTGTTGGTGACGGCCACCAACGGCACGGCCACCACCGCCCCGCCGATCCCGGCGACCATGCCACCCGCGGCGACCGACAGGACGACCGCCAGCGGATGGACCCGTACAGCCCGCCCGAGAATGAACGGCTGCAGGATGTGCCCCTCGATCTGCTGCACGGCGAGCACCACGGCCAGCACCATGACCGCCGTGAAGGGCCCCTGCGTCACCAGCGCGACCACCACCGCCAGCGCCCCCGAGATCACCGCACCCACGAGCGGGATGAACGCGCCCAGGAAGATGAAGACGGCGAGCGGTACGGCCATCGGGACGTCGAGGAAGTAGATGCCGAGCCCGATGAAGATCGCGTCGATCAACGCCACCACGACCGTGCCCCGGACGTACGCGGTCAGCGTGCGCCAGGCCCGCGGGCCCGCACCCGCGACGCCCGGACGGGCCGCCGCCGGTACCAGCTTGAGCGTCCACTCCCAGATCTGCTTGCCGTCGTAGAGGAGGAACAGCGTCGAGAACATCGTCAGCAGGATCCCGGTCAGGGCCTCGACGATGACGGTGACGCCTTCGAGACCCGCCGACGTGATCTGGTCCGTGTTCGTGCCGATCGCGTCGCGCAGGTTCTTGGCGATCTCGTTGATCTGCTTGTCCGTCACATGGAACGGGCTGTTGAGGAGCCAGTTCCGCAACTCGTCGACGCCGTCCTGGATCTGGTCGGAGAGGGTGTCGATGTTCTCCTGGACCTGCCAGACCACGAACCAGCCGATCAGCCCGATGACGACGAAGCCGAGGATCGCGGTGAGTGCGGTGGCCAGCCCGCGCGGCACCCCGTAGTCCTTCAGACGGGCGACGGCGGGTTGCAGTATCGCGGTGATGAGCAGCGCGGCCACGAAGGCGAACACCACCAGCTGTACGGCGCCGATGACCCGCATCAACACCCAGACGGTGCCCGCGAGTACGAGCAGCCGCCAGCCGGCCTCGGCGGCGACCCGTACACCCCATGGCACGGCCACGGCGGGGTCGGGGCGGGCGGCCACTGCGGTCACGTAGGTGGGAGGGGCGGGAGCGGGGCCGGTAGCTGAAGCGGAGGCCGCGGCGGGGTCGACAGGGGCACCGGAGAGATCGGAGACGCCCGAAGCTGCTGCTGCCGTGTCGTCGTGAGAACCCCGCGCGTTGGGGCCGCCGCCCGACGAGGACCGAGCACCCGACAACGGCGGGGCATTACCTGGGGACTGGGTATCTCCCGGGGCGTCGACCGCCTGCGAAGACGAGGAGTCCGCGGAGGACGCTCCGCGTGACCCGGCGTCCCGGGCCGGCCGGTCGTCGGGCCCGGACTGCGACTCCCGCTCCACCTCGGCCCGTCGCTCGTCCAACCGTCTGCCCAGTTCGGTCAGTCCGGCCCCGGCGCGGCCGAGCCATCCTGGTACGCGCGACATGATCCGTCCTTTTCCCCCGCCCCCGTTGCTCCCCACCACTCCCCCCTGGAGTCGTCGGATCCGACCGTACATGGCCGGAGCCCCTCACCGTAGGACGGGGAGGGGCTCCGAAAGGTTGAGCGGCCGGCGTGCTGAGCGCGGCTTTAGTACCAGTTGTTGGCCTGCCAGAACGACCAGGCCTCACAGGGACTGCCGTAGCGGTCGTTCATGTAGTTGAGGCCCCACTTGATCTGCGTGGCGGGGTTGGTCTGCCAGTCGGAACCGACGGACGACATCTTGGAGCCGGGCAGGGCCTGGAAGAGACCGTAGGCACCGGAGGAGGCGTTGACGGCCGTGTAGTTCCAGCCGGACTCGTGGTCCACGATGTTGCTGAAGCACTGGTACTGGCCGCTCGGCACCATGGACTGGGCCATCGCCTGGATCTGCGCGGTGGTGTACGAGGACTGCACGGCGAAGCTGCTGGCGTCGGCGGTCGCGGCCTTGCTGGCCGCTTCCTCGGCTTCCTTCTTCTCCTTGGCCGCCTGCTCGGCTTCCTCAGCGGCCTTCTGCTTGGCCACGGCGTCGTCGGCAGCCTTCTTACGGGCGGCTTCCTCGGCGTCCTTCTTGGCGCTCGCGTCGGCCTGGATGGCTTGAGCGGTGGCCTGCTGCGTCAGGGATGCGGTCTGTACCTGTGCCTGCTGGCCGACAGGTATGTCCGCGAGGAGAGTCGCGTCGCTTGCCGTCGCCTCGGCGTCGTTCGAGGGAGCAGCGGTGCTGCCCGAGGCAACTCCGACGACGCTTCCGACAGCGGTGACCGCGGTGGCCGAGGCCACTGCGAATCCCCGGACCGAAATCCGGCTCACACGGTTTCCTTCCAGCATCGACCGCTTAGGTGACCCTCGCGGACGCAATCGTGCCCCTTTGACGCTGGCCTCCCAACTGCGGGGTCACGGGAGGCGCGGGCCCGGTGGGCAACTCCCTTGCGGGGATTGCCGCGTGGTGCGCGGGCGGCATACGACGGCTCTATGGAGTTCTGAGGTTCCTGTGGTGCCGTACCGCTGGGGGTACAGGTGTGTCGTATGCGGGGCCTGACAGGAGTGAGACTCTGCCGTACCTCGACGCCACAGGGCAATTCCGAGTTGCGTGTGAAAGCTCACACCTCGTTTGTCCCAGGAGTTTCGCGGAAACAAGCGCGCACGAAGACGCCGCCCGGCTAGGCTCTTCGCCTTTGCCGGACGGCGCCAACTACCGTGCATCCGCCACCCATTACCGGAACGGGTCCAGATGGGTCAGACGGTTCAGATTTGCCCTTCCTCCAGCATTTCGGTCACTAGTGCCGCGATCTGGGACCTCTCGGACCGGTTCAGGGTCACGTGCGCGAAGAGCGGATGGCCCTTCAACTTCTCGACCACGGCGACCACTCCGTCGTACCGGCCGACTCGCAGATTGTCCCTTTGTGCCACGTCATGGGTCAGAACGACCCGTGAGTTGGCGCCGATCCGGGACAGCACCGTCAGCAGCACGTTCCGTTCCAGCGACTGTGCCTCGTCCACGATCACGAAGGCGTCGTGGAGGGAGCGGCCGCGGATGTGGGTGAGCGGCAGGACCTCCAGCATGCCGCGTGCGGTGACCTCTTCGATGACCTCGCGCGAGGTGACGGCCGAGAGGGTGTCGAAGACGGCCTGCGCCCACGGGCTCATCTTCTCCGACTCGGAGCCGGGCAGATAGCCGAGCTCCTGCCCGCCCACCGCGTACAGCGGCCGGAAGACCATCACCTTCTGGTGCTGGCGCCGCTCCAGGACGGCTTCCAGACCCGCGCAGAGCGCGAGTGCGGACTTGCCGGTGCCGGCCCGGCCGCCCATCGACACGATCCCGATGTCCGGGTCCAGGAGCAGATCGAGCGCGATGCGCTGCTCGGCGCTGCGGCCCTTGATGCCGAAGGCCTCACGGTCGCCGCGGATGAGCCGGACATTGCCCTCGGACGTCACGCGCCCCAGTGCCTTGCCGCGCTCCGACTGGATCGTCAGGCCCGTGTGCACCGGCAGTTCCGCCGCCTCGGGGACGTAGACGTGCCCCTCGTCGAAGAGGATGTCCACCTGCTCGCCCGCGAGGGTCAGTTCGGACATTCCGGTCCAGCCGGAGTTGCCCGTGATGGCGAGCTCCGCGCGGTACTCCTCGGCGAGGAGTCCGACGGAGGACGCCTTGATCCTGAGCGGCAGGTCCTTCGACACGACCGTGACGTCGTACCCCTCGGCCTGCAGATTGCGGGCCACCGCGAGGATGCGGGAGTCGTTGTCCCCCAGGCGGTAGCCGCTCGGCAGGACGCTGGGGTCCGAGTGGTTGAGCTCGACGCGCAGGGTCCCTCCGAGGTCCCCGATCGGGAGAGGTGCGTCGAGGCGGCCGAACCGCACCCGGAACTCGTCGAGCAGGCGCAGGGCCTGCCTGGCGAAGTAGCCGAGTTCGGGATGGTGCCTCTTGGCCTCCAGCTCCGTGACCACGACGATCGGCAGCACTACTTCGTGCTCGTCGAAGCGGTTCAGGGCGTTCGGGTCGGCCAGCAGGACGCTGGTGTCGATTACATATGTGCGCCGGTCTGGCATACGGCGCTTTGTGCTGGTCACCACGGAAGGACGTACCCCCTCGGATGAGGTCGGGGAGCGACGAAGGAGATCTGGACCGGTCTGCGGCGCCGATGCGCGGGCCGAAAACCGGCCCTCCGCTTCGTCCGTACTGACCGCACGGTCGGGCTGGTGCAAAGGGCCTCCCGGGCGGACGGCCCCGTGCCGCCCGCTGAGATCCGATGCCCGTGGTTCGGGCATCGACCTGGAAGGCTTATGCCCTCGAACGCGCGATGCCATGCCATGACATAGAACGGCGCGTTCGTTAACTCCTGATGACGTACGTCCCTTACGGCTTCCTGAGCGGACCTGCACGGCGTCCTGAGCGGACCCGCGGGTCAGCCGCCGTAGCGGCGGTGTCGCGCCGCGTAGTCGCGCAGGGCGCGCAGGAAGTCGACCTTGCGGAAGGCCGGCCAGAAGACCTCACAGAAGTAGTACTCGGAGTGGGCCGTCTGCCAGAGCATGAATCCGGACAGCCGCTGCTCACCACTCGTACGGATCACGAGGTCGGGGAACGGCTGGCCGCTCGTGTAGAGGTGCTTGCCGATGAGGTCGATGTCCACGGACTCGGCGACGTCCTCGATCGAGGCGCCCCTGTCGGCGGCGTCGAGGAGCATCGAGCGCACGGCGTCGGCGATCTCCTGGCGTCCGCCGTAGCCGATGGCGACGTTGACGAGTATCCCGTCGACGTGCGCGGTGGACTCCTCGGCCTCCTTGAGGGTGTTCTGCATCTGCCCGGGCAGCAGGTCGGGCGTGCCCACGTGATGGACGCGCCAGCGGCCGTCCGTGGCGAGGGTGCGGACGACGTTCTCGATGATCCCGAGGAGCGGGACCAGCTCTTCCTCGGGACGGTCGAAGTTGTCCGTCGACAGCAGCCACAGGGTGACGACCTCGACGTCGGTCTCGGAGCACCAGCCGAGGAACTCCTCGATCTTCTCGGCTCCGGCCCGGTGCCCGTGGGCAGCCGTGGAACCCGCCGCCTTCGCCCAGCGCCGGTTGCCGTCCATGATGACGCCGATGTGCTTGGGCACCTGATCGTGATCGAGGTGGCCCTCCACCCTGCGTGCATAGAACCTGACCAGCAGTCGGCGCAGGTTGTCGCGCAGGTTCACGAGTTGTCAGCCCCTCCGTGCAGATGACGATCCCCCAGGGCCGACACCCTACCCCTGTGGGAACGCAGTGCTCCCTTGGGGTACAGGGCTCTCCTGCGACGAGCCGCGAGGCTCTCCGGCGAGTTGTCCGTGCGCTGAAGTAGCTTCGTATTCATGAACGACATTTCTGTATACGGCGCAGCGCCGGAGCGGTACGACTCGATGGAATACCGGCGTACGGGGCGCAGCGGACTGCGGCTGCCCGCCGTCTCGCTCGGCCTGTGGCACAACTTCGGTGACGACCGGGGCCTGGAGTCCCAGCGCGCGATCCTGCGCCGCGCCTTCGATCTCGGCGTCACGCACTTCGACCTGGCGAACAACTACGGGCCGCCGGCCGGCTCGGCCGAGCTCAACTTCGGCAAGCTGCTGAAGCAGGACTTCGCGCCGTACCGGGACGAGCTGGTCCTGTCGACCAAGGCGGGCTACCTGATGCACCCCGGCCCGTACGGCGAGTGGGGTTCCCGCAAGTACCTGCTGTCGTCGCTGGACGCCTCATTGAAGCGGATGGGCGTCGAGTACGTGGACATCTTCTACTCGCACCGCTTCGATCCGGACACTCCGCTGGAGGAGACGATGGGCGCGCTCGCGTCCGCGATCCAGCAGGGCAAGGCCTTGTATGTGGGGGTGTCCTCCTACACCGCCGAGCAGACCGCCGAGGCGGTCCGCATCCTGACGGAGCTTGGGGTGCGTCCGCTGATCCACCAGCCCTCGTACTCGATGATCAACCGCTGGACCGAGGACGACGGCCTGCTCGACACGCTGGAGGCGGCCGGCATGGGCTGTATCTCCTTCGCACCGCTCGCGCAGGGCCTGCTGACGGGCAAGTACCTCAAGGGCATCCCGGAGGGCTCACGCGCCACCCAGGGCAAGTCACTCGACCCGGGCCTGGCGGGCGACGCGGATGTCGTACGTCGGCTGAACGGGCTGAACGACATCGCGGCCCGCCGCGGCCAGTCCCTCGCGCAGCTCGCGCTCACCTGGGTGCTGCGCGACGAGCGGATGACCTCCGCCCTCATCGGCGCGTCCAGCGTGCGGCAGCTGGAGGAGAACCTGGCGGCGCTGTCGGCGCCGCGGCTGTCGGACGAGGAGCTGAAGGAGATCGACGCTTTCGCGGTGTCGACGCCGGGGACGAACATCTGGGCCGGTCGGCGCTGAGTCACCGGGGCTTCGGTCCGCGGAACCGGGGGCGCATGGGGGGCGCCCGTCGGGCGGGCCGTGCGCGGGGACAAAAAACGGGCCGGTCCGTGGGGGGGAGACGGACCGGCCCGAGGGGGGGTTTCCACCATAACCCTTCGTAAGTGATGCTGCGTGCATCGGCGTGCCACAACTACTCTCCGGAGT
The DNA here is from genome assembly GCF_042671685.1 of Streptomyces sp. NPDC127595. Classification (NCBI taxonomy): domain Bacteria; kingdom Bacillati; phylum Actinomycetota; class Actinomycetes; order Kitasatosporales; family Streptomycetaceae; genus Streptomyces; species Streptomyces sp. NPDC127595. The sequence continues at coordinate 128,531 of NZ_JBHXWK010000016.1, forward strand.
TGCCCGACGACGCCGCGATGGGCACGGAAGCCCGGATTCAGGGCGTGATCATGGCCGAATAACAGCGGATTCAAAGGGATTCTCCGGCGCTCGCGGAGGATTCGGAAAGATCCGGTGGATTTGCACACCGTTGTGCTCTTCCCTGGCCACCCACCCGGACGTACTCCAGGAGAGTGACCGCCCCAGGTACGCCCGCTTGACGCCCCCGCTAACTTCGCAGCCATGGCCACGTTCACCACCCCCGAGACATCCGAGCCGGTGCCACTGGAGCTCGCCGAGTCGGCGCGGGCCCGGGGGCGTGGACTGCTCGGCCGGGACGGGATCGAGGGGGCGCTGCTGCTGAGTCCGGCGAACTCGGTGCACACGCTGGGGATGCGGTTCGCGATCGACGTCGCCCAACTGGACCGCGAATTCCGGGTTCTTGCGGTACGGACGATGCGCCCGGGCCGGGTGGGGCTGCCGCGCCCGCGCGCCAGGCATGTTCTGGAGGCGGAGGCCGGGGCGATGGAGCGGTGGGGGGTACGGCGCGGGGTACGGCTCGTGGTCCAGGCCGGGTGACTCGGACCGGGCCGGCTCGTGGTCCGTAAACCGGGGGCAGTGGCCCTGCCGCGGGCCGGTGACGTCACGTCAGGCCACTTCAGGGAGTGGACCCGGCACCGCGCAGCCCCCTCCACTGCGCGGTGCCACACGCGCAGCTTTGCTCACGCGAATTACCTTGGTCTGAACTTACGCGAGGCAAACAGCCGAGGCGAGCCGCTCTCGATAACGATGTGGAAAACCTGTGCACTGCCCGCCACACCCCGGACACGGTCGCGCCTGGCCCCGGACGCCGCCCATCTCCCGCCCTGCGTCCGCCATACGGACGGACATCTCACGCAGACCGTGCCGCATCGGCATGTTTTCGGTCAATCAGCCGGACAGTCGGTTCCCGCCCTCTCAGAGGACAGGATCTGACCTCTTTCGGCTCTAGCGTCGGCGTATGTCAGCGAAGATCACATGGGACCAGGCGAGCGCGCGGCGACTGGAACGGCAGTTCCTCGCCGTGCCGGCGGAGACCACCACCCCCGTTGCCGAGGTCGTCGGCGCGATGCTCGGCGCGCATGCGCAGGTGCTGTCGGCGGCCGAGGTGTCGGTGGGCGTACGCACGGAGGGGCTGACGCGGGCGGACGTACGCGCGGCGCTGTGGGAACACCGGTCGCTGGTGAAGACGTACGGTCCGCGGGGCACCGTGCATCTGCTGCCCGCCGCCGAACTCCCCCTCTGGACGGCCGCGTTGTCGGCGATTCCCACCGGCCAGGGCCCGTTCGCACGGGACGTACGACTCAGTGAGGCACAGGCGGAGGAGGTGGTCGCGGCGATCGGGGACGCGCTGGACGGGGCGTTTCTGACCATTGACGAGCTGGGCGACGCGGTCGTGGCGCGCACCGGGCCGTGGGCCGGGGACCTGGTGATGCCCGCGTTCCAGACCATGTGGCCGCGCTGGCGTCAGGTCATGCACCGGGCGGGGCAGCGCGGTGCACTGTCCTTCGGCCCGAACCGGGGCCGCAAGGTGACGTACACGCGCCCCCCGCACTTCGAACCGATCGCGGCGGACGCGGCGCTCTCCGCTCTCGTACGCCGCTATCTGCGCGCATACGGACCGGCGACCCCGGCCGACTTCGCCAAGTGGGCGGCGGCGCCGCGGGGTTGGGTGGGTGAGCTGTTCGCCGCCCGCGCTGCTGCCGGTGAGATCGAGGAGGTCGGATTCGCGGGAGGGCCGGCCTGGGTGGCGGCGGGCGACACGGAGTTCCCCGCGGCGCCGGTGCGCGGGGTGCGGCTGCTCCCGTACTTCGACGCGTACGGAATCGCCGCCCAGCCGCGCGAGACGCTGTTCCCCGGGGCGGCGTACGAGCGTGCCCTCGCGGGCGGTCAGGCCGGGAACTATCCGGTGCTCCTGGTCGACGGCGTGGTCGCGGGAGTCTGGCACCAGCGGCGCCAGGGGCGGCGTACGACGATCACGGTGGAGCCGCTGGGGCGGCTGACCGCCGCGCGGGAACGGGAGTTGGCGGCGCAGGTGGCGCGGGTGGGGGATGTGCTGGAGGCGAAGGCGGAGCTGGTGATCGGGAAGGTGACGGCGGGGGCGCATGCGTGAGGGCGTCGGCCCGGTTTCCAGGCCGGCGCGCGTCGGCGTGCTGTCCTGGCTTTCGGGCCGCCACGCGTCGGCGCACTGGCCGGGGTGCCGGGTGCGCACGCCCAGGCGGGCTATGCCGGCTTGCGGGCCTCGATCAGGAAGCGGGTGCTGTGGGCGACGAACGGTCCCTCGGTCTCGATCTGCCGGTGCAGGGCGAGGAGTTGGGGGCGGTACTGGCCGACGGTGAAGCCGGGGACCATCCAGATCACCTTGCGCAGGAAGTGGACGACGGCTCCGATGTCGTGGAACTCGATACGGAGGCGCTCCGAGCGGAGGTCCACGAGGACGAGCCCGGCGGACTCGGCGGCGGCGACGGCCCGGTCGGGGTGCCTGCCGTTCCTGACCTCGTCCGGCTGCGGACCGAGGAAGTACTCCACGACCTCGACGACGCTCGCCGGGCCGACCTGCTGGGAGAAATAGGTGCCGCCCGGGCGCAGGACGCGCGCGATCTCGTCCCAGTACGTACGGACGGGGTGACGGCTGACGACCAGGTCGAAGGCCTCGGCCGCGAAGGGCAGCGGCGCGTCCTCCGGGGAGGCCACGACGACGGCGCCGCGCGGGTGCAGGAGCGCGGTGGCCTTCGCTACGTTCGGCGCCCAGCCCTCGGTCGCGGCGGTCAGCGGCGGGAACTCCGGCGCGGAGGCCAGGACTTCACCCCCGCCGGTCTGGATGTCGAGGGCGGCGGACGCGTGCGCGAGCCGCTCCCCCATCGCCCGCGCGTATCCCCACGAAGGCCGCTCCTCGGTGGCCCGGCCCTCGAACCAGGAGAAGTCCCAGCCGTCGACGGACGCCGCCTCGGCCTCGGCGACCAGGGCTTCGAAGGTGCGGTGGGAGGTGGGCATGCGGGGATCCTCCCAGGGGGTGCGGGAGGGGCGCGAGGGATTTTCACCCCGGCGCGCTCGGGACCCGGCAGGGCGCTGCGAGGCGCTGCCGGGAGTTCGCGGGCCTTGTCAGTGGTCGCTGCTACGTTCCGGGCATGGCGACGAATCGAGGGGCCCTCCAGGTGCCGTACACCGGAGGCGAGAAGGAGAGTCTGCACGCGAGTCTCAAGCGGCATCGGGACGCGGTGCTGTGGAAGCTGGAGGGTCTCGACGACGAGCAGCTACGGCGGCCGATGACCCCGTCCGGGACCAGTCTGCTGGGCCTGGTGAAGCATCTGGCGTCCGTCGAGTACGGCTGGTTCTGCTCGACCTTCGGGCGCGAGGTCGAGCCGTTCTGGTTCGACCCGTTCGCCGGGGAGGACATGAGCGCGGGCCAGGGCGAGACGACGGCACAGATCGTCGACTTCTACGCCCGCGCCCGTACCGCCGCCGACGGCACGATCACCGAGCTGTCGCTGGACGAGCTGGGCAAGTCCTGGGACGGGAGGACCGTCTCCCTGCGCTGGGTCCTGATCCGGATGGTCGAGGAGACGGCCCGGCACGCGGGGCACATGGACATCGTGCGGGAGTTGATCGACGGCCAGGAGGGGGATCACCGGCCGGGCTGACGCCCCTCCGAACCGTTCCGGTGAACTGGGGTGGCGCCCCTCAGGAGACCAGCGGCCGTACGTCGCCGGCCACGAACCGTACGAAACCCTCGGGGTCGGGTTCGTCGGCGGTCGGCTGGAGGATCACAGTGTCGGCCCCGGCGTCCGCGAGGCGCTGGACCGCCTTGGCCACCGCGCCCGCGTCACCGGCGACTCCGTGCTCGGGCAGCTGAGCCTCGCCATTGGCCTCGATCTCGGCGCGCAGCCGGGCCTCGGCATCGGGCCCGGTGGCCGCGTGGAGGTAGACGACCACCCGGTGGTCATCGGTCCGCCCTGCTTGCGCCCGCCCCTCGTCGATGAGCAGACGTGCCTGTCGTACGCCCTCGGGTGAGGTGGCGGCGGTGAGGATGGTGCCGTCGGCCGCCGCGCCGGAGAGCCGGAGCGTACGGGGCCCGGTGGCGCCGGTGAGAACCTCCGGTACCTCGGTCGGCGGCCAGTCGAGGGCGACGCCGTCGAGCTTCACGTACCGCCCGTCCGTGCTGACCCGCTCGCCACGCAGCAGCGCGCGCAGGGCGTCGAGGTACTCGCGCAGCAGGGTCACGGGTGACTCGGCCCGCGCCCCGACCTGTCCCATCCAGTCCTGTACGCCGTGGCCGACGCCCAGGATCGCGCGCCCCGGGAACAGCCGGTGCAGCGTGGCCGTCTCCATCGCGGTGACGGCGACATTGCGCAGCGGGACGGGGAGCAGGCCCACGCCGACCCGCACCTGTTCGGTCCAGGCGAGTGCGGCCGCCGCCGCCGAGATCCCGCCCTCCAGGAAACAGTCCTCCCAGAACCAGAGTTCCTCAAGGCCCGCCTCGTCCGCCGCGCGCGCGACGGCACGCAGACGCTCGGGGGGCAGCTGAGGCCGGAACACCGCACCTAGTCCAGTCATGCGGCCTTACTACCCATAACTGGCCCGGCGGACAACTGCCGTACGCGGCACCGGCGGTGTCGGCTCGCTCGGGTGCGTATCGCAGGAGTACGACCCCACTTCCGCTGTCGGGGCGTCAGTCCGTCTCCGTGCGGAGTGCAGGCGGCCACTCGGACCGGCAACGCCCCATTGCCGCCCCCTCCTTCCGTTGTTAGCCTCGCGCGAGCCCGCAAGATCAACTCTCGTACCCCTCAAGGGAAATGGAGACGAGACGGATGGGAACAGCACAACGCCCGTGGGAAGCCGACTTCGACGCCGGGTTCGCCCGGCGGCTGGGACGGTCGCCGCAGGAACTGGGACTGACCAGCGCCACCGAGAGTTGCCCGGACATATGGGAGCTCGACAACGGTGACTTCGCGTTCATAGGGCGCGAGGCGACGGATGCGTACGAAGAGCGGCTGCCGGCCGGGGTGTCCGTGGCGCAGGACGAACGCGTGGTGATCATTCCGCGCAGCACCCTCCTCGCCGCGAAGCGGGACATCCCGGATGCCTGACACACCTGACCGTCACCATCAGGAGGGCTCGGGCAAGTCCACCCTCTCCCGCATAGGGGATCTGCGTGACGCCGGAACCCCGCTGTCCCGCGCGGACTACCTCGCGCGTTTTCGTGAGGAGTACCCACGCTCCGCTCTCGTCGACAAGCTGGAGTCCGGGCAAAGCTTCCGTGAGCCCGGATACGGCCCGTGGGAAGCCACGCAGGAGGGCGAATGGGCTCGTGCGCTGCGGCTCGCCGAATCCGAACGGCCGGCGCTGGCACGCCAGTACGACGACGCCCGCGATCGGGGAGCCCGGTTGCGGCGCGTTCGCATCGTCCAACTCCCACCCTCGGACTACGTGTTGTGGGAGATGAGCATCCTGCGCCTGCGCGCCGAACTCGGCGAGGAGATCCGCGTGATCAGCGACGCCGAGCCTGGCCCCGAGCCGGGCCGGGACGGCTTGCGACACCCCCCCCCCCAGCGCATATGCCCGAACTCGTCGTCCTCGGGTCCATCGCTCTCTACGAGTTGCGGTACACCCATGACGGAGACCTCGACGGCGCGGTACGCCACACCGATCCGGAGCTGATCGGAGGCTGCCGCCGGGACATCGAGCAGCTCCTCGCCGAGGGTGAGGAGCTGCTCGCGTTCCACGACCGCGTGACCGGCCCGCTGCTGGCCGCCCGGGCGGAAGAGGGCGCACCGGAAGAGGGTTCCGCCGATGAGCGGTGACTCCTCCGGAACCGGGCCCTCCGGGGCCGGGCGCGACGGGCACACAGCCTGGCGCCGCTTCGGCAGGCCCTCTCCCCCGGTCAGGATCAGCCTGAGCGTCCTGGCCCTCGCCGTGTCCGCAGCTCTCGTCCTGCTGTCCCCACTCGCCCTGCGCGCTTTCGGCCCGAGCGACTCCGGTTCCGACCGCGACTGGCAGCGCGTGGGCAACGTCGCCCAGGCCTACGGCGCCGTATCCGCCCTGATCGCGGGACTCGCCCTCGCGGGCATCGGCGCGTCGCTGGTGTTCCAGGCCCGGGAGAGCAAGGCCAACCGCGAACAGGGCATGCGTACCGCTCACACCGAGCTGATACGGATGGCCATGACCGACCCGTCCCTCATGGCCTGCTGGGGCCGGCTCGACGCGAACACCTCCGAGGTGGCCCGGCGCCAGCATCTGTACCTGAACCTGGTGCTGTCGCACTGGGAGATGATGTACGAGCTGGGCGCCCTGACCGACAGCCAGCTGCGGCAGGCAGCCGAAAGCATCTTCAGGGCAGCACCGGGCCGCGCCTTCTGGGCAGCGTCCCGAGACGCCCGCAGCGACGCCGCCGGAACCCGGCGCGCCAGGCGATGCCATCAACTCCTGGACGAGAGCTATGAGAGGGCTGCGATCTCTCCTCCCGGCCCGACGGGTGGGTGATATCGGGCGGGTGGGCACCTGGGCGGGTGGCGGCTACGAGGACGGTTGGGGGCGCCCGCTCCTCGGTCCAGGCCGCTCCCCGCCCCCTTGGCCATGCCGCACGTTCGCCGAACGCCACCGTGTTGTGCGCGTCGGACACCACGTGAAAATCCGCGGTGACCTGAAACGCTTCCCCGTCTCAACAGCGGTAGTTGCCCCATCAGCCATGAGGACAGCTCCTGGTGTGCGCCGGCGATCAGCCCGGGTCGAGGCCGAATTCGTGGTCCAGCTGGTGGCCCTGAGTAACGACGAGCAACTGACGAGCTGGCTGGTGGGGGAGCGCAGCGAGCCGATCCCAGCCGGACCGTGCGCGTCATGACCACTTCTGCCTCGCCGGGGGCCGGGGGCGGATGGGGCCGGGGGCGGATATCGACTGACACACACGGAATCCCCGGTGACGCACATAACGACGGCATGTCGCACTGCATTCTGTTCGCCATGTCCGAAGACAAGCGGAACACGACCATCACGGTCCGTGATCTTCAGCGCAACGCCGCCGCTGCACTCAAGCGGCTGGAGCGTGGCGACACCATCACCGTGACCCGCCTTGGCCGTACGGTTGCCCGGACACTGCCTCCGGATCCCGCCGAAGAGGCGATCAACCAGGCGGTGGAGGACGGCGTCATCGACCGCGCCGACCTGGCCCGTGCCCGCACGGCAGCGGAGACGGCCAAGATCCGGCGAGCCCCCGCCTTACCGGACGGGGACGTGGCGGGCCAGTCACTCCAGGACCTACGGGATCTGGAGGGTGATCGCTGATGTCGGTGATCTACCTGGACACGTCGGCGGCGATCAAGCTCTTCAAGACCGAGGTGGAAAGCGCCGCTCTCGAACGGTGGCTCACCCGGCAGGGCTCCCTGACGGTTCTCACCAGCGATCTGACCCGCACGGAGCTGCGACGGGCTCTGACAGCCTGCGGATCGGACTAGGAGACGCTCCGCGAGGTGGACGAATGGCTGGAGGACTGCGCGCTCGTACGCCTGCGCCCCGCCGCCTTCGACAGGGCCGGCCGCCTGCCGCACACCGAACGCCTCCGTTCAGTCGACGCACTGCACTGTGCCGCGGCACTCAGTCTGGGCAGCGCCGTCAGTGCGTTCGTGGCGTACGACAAAAGGCTCATCGAGTGCGCGCATGCGCTGAGTCTCCCGGTCCAGAGCCCCGCCGAGCTGTGAACCGCCGTCCAGCCCCCGCTTCAGCCCGGCCGCGCGACCCTCGGCAATGTCACCACCAGAATCTTGGAAGAACCAATCGTTTGGCAGACCCGGCCTGAGCAGACCGAGTCTGCTCGGGCCGGGTCGGTGCGATGCCCGGTGAAGGTCTATTGGGTGTCGTCGTTTTCGAGGGCGATGTTCAGGGTGGCGTCCAGAGCTGCGGCGAGCTTGGCGAGGAACGGCAGTGTCGGGGCGGTGTCAGAGCCTTCGATGCGGGAGGCCTTCGCCTGGGTGAGGCCGGCGCGGGCGGCCGGTTCGGTCTGAGTCAGCCCGAGTTCGCCACGCCGGTCGTACACCGCTTGCGCCAGGGCCGTGGACAGCCGGATCTCACGACGAGCCTCTGCTACGCCTTCCGGCTCAGTGAAGCCCTCAGCGAGTTTGCGTCGACGCAGAGTCTTCCAGCGGCTGGCTGTGGTTCATTGCTTCACCAAGTACGCTCCCGCCGAACGCGGCTACGACAACCGCCCCCAGGACGTCTTCAGCGATCACGGTGAGGTCGGGGCGGCCGGTCCGACGGAGGATGATCCGCAGTATTCGGTGCAGCAGCCCCGTGGGCTCGCGACTCAGCGGAAGGCGGCCCGGTTTGCGGTCAGGAACTCGGCGAAGGTACGCGGTTCGCATCCGGTCAGGTTTTTGACGTCGTGCGTTGTCGCCGCCAGGGAGCCGGTTCCGACGTCAGCCCAGAGGTCGGCGACGTCGGCGGCGAATTGTGCGGGAACGCCCTGCGCCTTGAGTCGTACCGCCATGTCATCGCGGCTCAGGCCGATGACGTCGACGGGCTTGTCGAGGGTGCCGGAGAGGTGCCCGGCGATCTCGGCCATCGTGAGTGCTTCCGGGCCGGTCAGGACGAAAGTCCGGCCCGCCCCCAGGAACTCGGACAGCACGACGGCCGCACTTGCGGCGATGTCGTAGCAGTCGATGTACGAGACCGGCGCGTCGGTCGCCGGGGCGATGAGGCTCCCGTTGTCGCTGAGCGTGCCCGCTCCGGTGATGAAGTTCTGCATGAAACCGCTGGGCTGGAGGAGGGTCCACTCGATGCCTGACGCCTTCAGGTGCTGCTCAATGTCCCAGTGCGCACCCTCGGCGAGTTTGCCGCCTTGCTGAGCGTGCCAGACCGAGACCTTGACGATCTTCCCTACGCCGACGCGCCCGGCCGTGTCGATGACGGCCTTCTGCTGGGCAACCATGGGCTGCGGCGACCCGTCGGCAGTGGGGACCGCGCCCGCGCCGTTGAGCAGGATTTGGTCGGCACCGGCGAGCGCCGCGGCCATCGAGTCGGGGTCGTCGAAGTCTCCGATGACGTACGGGCAGCCGAGCGTACGACCCTTGCCGGCATCCCGGACGAGTGCTTTGAACGGTACCCGGAGTTCCTGGAGTTGCCGGACCAGATGCTTGCCGATGGATCCGGTGGCTCCGGTAACCAAGATCATATGAAGCCCTTCCCCTAAAGTGAGGGATCCTCGAAATAATAAGTCGAGGAACCCTCAACTTGGCAAGGGGCTGGTGGATGAGCGGCACTCGAACGCGCCGACCGCGCGCCGACGCGCAGCGGAACCGCGACAACATCCTGGCGGCGGCCGACCGAGCGTTGCGCGAGCAGGGCACCGGGGCGTCGCTGGAAGGGATCGCCCGCCAGGCCGGAGTCGCGATCGGAACCTTGTACGGGCACTTTCCGAACCGGCGGGCGCTGTGTGCAGCCCTGCTACGCGAGCGACACGCGGCGCTCTTCAGGTTTGGCGGCGAACTGCCGGAACGGACTTCGCTGTTGGACGCCCTCGCGGAGTGGATGAGCGCCGTCACGGTGCACGCAGCGGCGTACCGGGGCCTTGCCGCACTCCTGATGGAGGGCCTCGACGACAAGGCATCGGAACTGCACGAGGCGTGTGAGCGGATGGCCGCGATCACAGAGGCCCTGCTGACCGCCGCCCGCGAGGCCGGCGCGGTCCGCAGCGACGTCACGGCAGCGGACGTACATGCGCTGATGAACGCCGCCGCCTGGCTGCGCGAGCAGGTACCAGAAGGAACAGCCGAGCATCTGCTGGGATTGCTGGTCAACGGCCTACGGCCTGGCGGAGAGGGCCGGTGAACACTCCGAGCTGCGACTCTCACGAAGACGGCAGAAGTGCCACCGATGGGCCATCCGGGCTGAGATCCCGCCGCGAAAGCTGAGACCCTGCAAGACGGCCTCAGCTCTCGCTGGAGCTTGATTCCGCGACCCGCGGGAACGTCACCTCCACTCGGCGGTTCTTGCGGCGGCCCTCCTCCGATGTGTTGTCCGCGATCGGGTAGTCCTCGCTGTAGCCGCGTACCTCGAAGGTCACGTCCATCGAGCCGAGGTAGGAGGCCAGTTGGTCGTGCACCACTTCGGCGCGGTTCTTGGAGAGGGTCAGGCCGTGGGCGTACGAGCCGAGGTTGTCGGTGAAGCCGAAGACCCTGACGGTCGTCGCGTTCTGGGCCTCGATCTCGTCCGCGATCGCCTGAATACGTGAACGGGCCTCGGGGTTCAGCTTCGAGCTGTCCTTGGGGAAGAGGACCTCGGCCTGCAGCGCGAACGTCACGTCCGAGTTGGTGTCTTCACGGCGCTCTTCGCCGCCGAGGTCTTCTACTACCGACTTGATGTCGAGGACTTTGGCGGGGGCGAGGGTTCCGCCGTCGGAGAGCTTCAGTCCGGGGCTGTTGGCGTCGATTTCGGGGGGCGGGGAAGTGGTCACACTGCCCGGCGGAGCGCTGGGGTCCTCGTCATCGGCGTGCGCCGGGCTCCCGGTGAGGCTCAGGGTGGCCAGTACGGCGAGCGCGGTGAACGTCGTGGCCGCGCTGCGGGGTTGGAGGGCCATGGTTACTCGCCCTCGGTGAGCTGGATGGAGGCTGGGGGCATTCCACCGACCTGGAAGTCCACTTCGGTGGCGTCCGCGGGGGGTGCGGGGAACTGGGCGAACCACTGGGCGGTCGCGCCCTGTTGTACGCCACCGGTGAATTGCGTGCACAGGCAGCGTCCCGAGGTGTCGCGGAGGATGAGGTACTTCTTCTTGCCCTTCTGGTCGATCAGGGCAGCTCCAGCGATGGAGGCGCCGTTCTTGGTCAACTCCTGCTCATCACCCCGCCAGTTCGCCGCGACCCAGGCGCCGTCGGTGTTGTTCGTGACCGTCCCCTCGACAGTCACGAACCCGCCCTCGTCACGCTTGGCGGACGTGATCGCCAGTACCAGACCGTTCTCACCCTTGACCTCCGCAAGCACCGTTTCGGGCTCCGGCGTCTTCGACTCCGCGTCGCCACCGTCGCTGCTGCCGCTCGTCGCGGAAGCTGAGGAGGTCGGGGCTCCCTTGTCGGACTCCCCGCCGTCTCCCCCGCCGCAGCCGGCCACCGTGAGGAGCAGCCCAGTCGTGATCGCCACCGCGCTCAGCGCCCTGCGGCCCTTCATGGTGTGCCGAATGCCCATCGGTACAAGTTCCTCTCACTCGGCCAGATGCACGGAGAACAGCACGGACGCGTCCGGAAGCTCGACCGGATCGAAATCTCCTGGATCGATGTCCACGATCTCGCCGTCGCAGTCCAGTTGGACGGGATTCTCGGGATCCGCGTCCAGATCGAAATCGCATCGCGGCTGGATGACGGCCACGGCATGAGCGCTGGCCTGCATGCCCTCCGTACCGGGAATGATCGAGTCGCCGACCGTGTAGTTGGTCTGGATGTCGGCCTCGAACCCGGGAAAGCCGCTCATCGTGACGAACTGGATGCCCTGAAGAGTCGAATCGTTCTCGGCGGCCAACTGCTGGGCCGCGGCGGCCGCTCCCGCACCCGTGGGGTCGAGGTCGCCGTCGAGCCAGTCCAGCCAGTTGTCCTCCTGGCCGATGGCGCCACCGAGTTCCTCGACTATCTCGTCCCGCGCGTCCTGCGCGGCCGCCAACGCCGCAGCGTCCGCCGCGGATTGAGCTCCATTGCGGGCGGACGCTGCTTGGGCGAAGGCGAAGAAGGCGAACGCGGCGAAGAGCAGGATCCCCGTCAGCCAGATATAAATGGGAAGCGTCTGCCCTCGGTCGCTCTGTAGCCGTGCAGAGGTCAGCCGCCGCCAATGACATCCGTGACCGCGTTGAGTATCGCGGTCGAGATCAGGCCGTCCAGCCCCAAGCTGTCGATCAGCGTGAAGATCCCCGCAATGATGATCATCAGGCCCGCGTACTCCACGAACCCGGCCCCCGCGTCTCGCTTCTCGCCCCGCATCCGGGAGGCAACGGTCCGCGTCCACGTCTCGAGCCTGCTCATTGTCTCTGCCTTCCCAGCCGACGCCATCAATACCAACCCGAGCACCGTACGTGAGAACCCGCCTACTGCGAGTGGGTCCATGGGCCCAACTTCCGCGCAACGGCGTCCATCGCGGGGTCACCGGACCCACCCCTCGCGCGCGGTGCCCAGCCAGTGGGCGATCGCTTCGCTGCGCGTGGAACTGTGCAGCTTTGCGAAGATGCGGTTGATGTGATTCTTGACCGTCTTCTCGCTGATGAAGCAGGTGGCGGCGATCTGGCGGTTGCTCATGCCGGTTGCGATGAGGTCCATCACCTCCACCTCCCTTGAACTCAGGCCGAAGTCCGGCCGGTTGGGGGTGCGGCGGTGAAGGGCCGCCGCGTGCGTGAGTCGCGTCGTTGAAGACTGTGCCATAGATGGTTGCAGATGCGAAGAAGTTTTGTTCGGTTCGTAGGAAACACCGAGTGAATTCGTGAAAACCGGAGTGGCGTGCCTCAAGTTCCGTACGGCCGTGATCAGTTCGGCGGCGGTGAACTCGCCGTGGACGAGGTAGCCGGTCGCGCCGCGGCGCAGGGCCTCGGCCACGACCTCGGGTTCCCGGCTGTACGTCAGCATCATCACGGGGGCGAGACGCGCCAGGCCCGGCAGGGCGGTCAGGCCGTCCGTGCCTGGCATACGGACGTCGAGGAGTATGACGTCCGGGGTGAGGCGGGTCGCGGAGGCGAGGGCCTCTTCGCCGTCGGCCGCCGCCGCCACGACCTCGATGTCCGGGTGGCCGCCGAGCAGCGCGGTGAGGCCGGCCCGGACGACCGGGTTGTCGTCGGCCACGAGTACGCGCAGCGGCGGCGGGCCGGGAAGTGCCTGGTCAGGCATGTGCGGCCTCCTGTTGAGGGGGGTGGGGAGCGCCGGGCGGAGCGGGGTGCGTGACAGGGAGCGTGACCGCTACCTCCGTGCCGCCCTGCGGGGAGGGGCCCAGGTGAATGCGGGCGTTGAGGGTGGCGGCCCGTTCCGTCATGCCCAGCAGGCCGAAGTGGCCGGTTTTCGTTGCGTCTTGGAGCGTGGTGGCGGCCGGCAGGCCTCGTCCGTCGTCCTGGACGCGGACCGTGAGGGCGGTGTCGGAGGCTTCCAGTTCGATCGTGACGCGCTTCGCGTCCGCGTGGCGGTGGGTGTTCTCCAGTGCCTCGGAGACGATCGCCAGGACGTGGTGGGCCGTGGTGGCGGGGAGGGAGGGGCAGCGGCCGCCCTTGTGGTTCAGGGAGGTCCTGATCTGCGTATGCGACTCGAAGTCCACTGTGCGGAGGGTGAGTTCGGAGACGAGGTCCGTGTGGTGGCGCAGGTCCGAGAGGAGGGCGCGTGACTCCGCCGCGGCTCTGCGCGCCGCGCACGCCACTGTCGTTGCCTGGCCCTTGAGGGCGTCGAGTGTCTTCGGATACGAAGGGTCCGAAGGGGCCGCGGTGCTCGACGCGTTCGCCGATGCCGCCAGCGCCTCCGCCGCCAGCGCCAGGCCGTGGAGGGTCTTCGCGACCGAGTCGTGCATCTCGCGGGCCAGGCGGGCTCGTTCCGACTCCACGGCTTCCGCCACGGCCAGGCGGGAGGTCACTTCGGACAGTGCCTCGCTGGCCGCGCCGAAGCGGAACATCAGGTTGCGGAGGGTGACGCCGATGATCCCCGCGCCGACGCAGAAGCCTGCGATGAGGAGGGTGTTGGCCCCTGCTCCCGGGTGGTGTGCCCAGGCCCTGTACACGGTGAGCAGGACGATCAGCTGCAGGCCAGTGAAGACGCCCGAGCCGCGCCAGCCATACAGGAGGCCCGCCAGGAGTGGGGTGCAGACCGTCGCGTAGGCGAGGGGAGAGGCAGGGGACGCGGTCAGGAGCAGGATCGCGCCGAAGCTGAGGTCCACGGCCATGAGGGTGGGGTGGGCCAGGAGACGGGGGCCGAAGCGGTCCCAGTCCCGGAGCATGGCGTACGAGCCCATGACGCCGAGGACCGCCGCGGCGAGTACGGCGTAGCGGGGTGGGCCGTCCGTCGCGTTGGCCATCGCGACGGGGGCGCCGATCGCGATCGCTGCGAGGCGTACGGCGAAGGCCTGGCGGCAGAGGGCCTGTAGGGCGTTGAGCTGGAGACGGATACTTCCCGGGGGCGGGGCGTCGTCTGCCAGGTAACCGGCGTCGCCGTTTGGCCAGCGGGCGCCAGCTGCTGGGTTCTCGGCGTCGGGGGGCCAGCCTGTACTGGTGCTCGCCCCCTCCATCTCGCGCCCGGCGTGCTGGTGGACCGCGGGTTGGGTGCGCTGCTCGGCGTTTGCGAGGTGCCGCTCGCTTTGGGACGGGTGCCGCCCCAAGCGGCACGCATGCCCACAGCGAAGTCGGCTGCGACGGCCCACGACACCGCCGTGCCGCTGTGGGTGGGCTGCCGCCCCCAGGGCGCGTGCCCATAGCTGAGACGGCCGTGGCAGGTGAGCGAAGCGACTCCTCATCATCGGCCCAGGATCGAGCCGAAGTCGGTGCCCGAGCCGAGGAACATGCCCGTGGCGATCAGGATCATCGTGGCCGGGAGCATGAAGACAAGGGTGACCATCGTTGCCTTGGGGATGGTTTTCGCGGCGCGGCGGCGGGCGTTCTGGGCGTCGGTCCGGCGCATGTCGTTGGCGAGCTGGATGAGGGTGTCGGCGATCGGGGAGCCGAGTTCCTCGCCCTGCTGGAGCGCCGAGACGAACTGGGCGACCTGTTCGGAGGAGTTGCGCCTGCGGAGTTCGTCGAAGGCCTGGCGGCGGCTGACGCCCACGTCCATCTGGCGGAGCGTGATGCGCAGTTCGTCCGCCCAGGGGCCCTCGTACTTCTCGGCGACGCGGTCCAGGGCCTGGCGGAAGCCGAGGCCCGCCGAGACGACGACCGCGAGGACGTCGAGGAAGTCGGGGAGGGTGCGGTCGATGACCTCCTTGCGTTCGCGGACGGCCTGCCAGATGAGGGCGTCGGCGGCGACCAGGCCGAAGGCCAGCGTCAGGGCGGCGAAGAGGAGCTGGCCGTTGGAGAGGAAGACCAGGCCGAGTACGACGCCGAAGACGCCGTAGACCGCCCGGCGGGCCGCGTAGCGGTTGAGGGTCAGGCCGCCGGGGTTGCCCGCCATGTCGATGCGGCGGCGTTTGGCGTCGACGCGGCGGGGGCCCATCAGCCGCAGGACTGCGGGGGCGAAGCGCATGCCGAGGCGGTCGACGGCCGAGTCCGCCTTGGAGACGCGGGTGCCGCCGACCTCCAGGGCGAGCACCAGGTCGGAGGGCAGTTTGGCGTCGGCCCTGATCATGCGGATGCCGAGGAGCACGCCCGCGATCGAGGCGGCCATGAGGAGAGCAAGGAGCAGGGGCAGCAAGGTCATCCCTCCCTCATACGTCGATCTTGCCGAGGCGGCGGATGACGAAGAAGCCGACGGTGTAGAGGCCCAGGGAGAGGAGGACCAGACCCTGGCCGAGCGGGGAGCCGGTGACGCGGGCCAGGGCTCCTTCGTTCGAGGAGTTGATCAGCACGAGTGAGCCGATGCCCAGGAACGGGACCGTGAAGGCGGTGGCGTTGACCTCGGAGAGCATCGTGCGGACCTCGCGCCGGGTCTCCTTGCGGTCCTCCAGGGTCTGGGTGAGGTTGCGCAGCGAGCTGACGACCGATCCGCCCGCCTTGTTCGCGAGCACCAGGGTCGTGACCAGGACGATCAGTTCGCGGGACGGGAGGCGTTCGGAGAGTTCGGCGAGGGCGTCGTCGACCGTCCGGCCCATCGTCAACTGGTCCGCCACGTGCGCGAGTTCCTCGCCCGCCGGGGCTTCCAGCTCCTCCGCCGCCATCGCGAGGGCGGTCCGCAGCGCCAGCCCCGCCGCCGTAGCGTTGGCCAGCAGGCGCGCCACGTCGGGGAGTTGGCTGATGAAGGCCTCGATGCGTTTCTGGCGCTGCCAGTTGAGGAAGACGGCCGCGCCCCAGACACCCATGAGGGCGGCGATCGGGCCGAAGAAGGGGGCCAGGGCCGCCGCCGCGATCAGCCAGAGTGCCACGACCACGGCGGTGACGTATGTGAAGAACTCCCCCGCCGTCACGTCGAGTCCCGTCGCCGACAGACGGATGTGGATGGTGCGGCCTATGCGGGTGCGGCGCAGCCGCCGGTCGATGCCGGCGAAGCGGCGTACTCTGCCGGCCGCGCTGCGCAGGGGGCCGGCGCCGGAGAGGCGGTCGACCAGTGCCTGGCGCTGGGCGCGTCCGGCGGCGTACGCGTGGACGCCCGCGACGGCGAGCGTGCCGCACAGGACCGTCGCGCCGAGGGCGAGCAGGGCGGGGTTGTTCATGGCTCACACCTCCCGGACATGGGGGTCATCCGACTCTCCGGCCCGGGGGTCATCCGATGGCCTGCCTTGTGTTCAGTACGTCGACGTGGGCCTCGGCCACGCCGAAGGCCGGCGGGAGCGGTTCGCCGGCGACGTACAGCTTCTCCGCGACCGCGCGCGGGAGCGGGAGATGCTCGAAGTAGCCGCGCACGACCCGGTCGGGGCCCACGGGGCTGGATACGAAACGAGTGACTGGCGCGATACGGAACTGTTCGCGGCCGTGCGAGACCAGCAGCGCGATCTCGGTGACCTTGCGGGAGCCGTCGGCGTGCCGGGAGAGCTGGACGACGACCTCCACGGCCGAGTTGATCTGGTCCTTCAGCGCCTCGAAGGGGATCTGGACCTCGGACATCGAACCGAGGGTCTGCAGGCGCATCAGCGCGTCCTCGGCCGAGTTGGAGTGGACCGTGGCGAGAGAACCGTCGTGCCCCGTCGACATCGCCTGGAGCATGTCGAGCGTCTCGCCTCCGCGGACCTCACCGACGATGATGCGGTCGGGGCGCATCCGGAGGGAGTTGCGGACCAGGTCCCGGATGGTGACCTGGCCCTTGCCCTCGACGTTCGGGGGGCGGGATTCGAGGCGGATGACGTGCTCCTGCTGGAGCTGGAGTTCCGCCGAGTCCTCGATGGTG
Source organism: Streptomyces sp. NPDC127595 (assembly GCF_042671685.1). NCBI lineage: Bacteria > Bacillati > Actinomycetota > Actinomycetes > Kitasatosporales > Streptomycetaceae > Streptomyces > Streptomyces sp. NPDC127595. Next base: position 145,507 of record NZ_JBHXWK010000016.1, read on the forward strand.
ATGATGCGTTCGTGGGACGGGATGAGCCCGGAGAGGGCGTTCAGCAGGGTCGTCTTCCCACTGCCCGTGCCGCCGCTGACGATGACGTTGAAGCGGGCCCGGACGAACGCCGCGAGGAGCATCAGCATCTGCTCGTCGAGGGTGCCGAGGCCGATCAGCTCCGGGAGGGTGTACGCACGGGGGAAGCGGCGGATCGTGAGCGTCGGGCCGGTGAGCGCGAGCGGCGGGATGATGACGTTGACGCGCTCGCCGGTGGGGAGGCGGGCGTCGACCATCGGGTTCGACTCGTCGACCCGCCTGTTGACCGTCGAGACGATGCGTTCGATCGTCTGCATCAACTGCTCGTTCGAGGCGAAGCGCAGAGGGAGCTGCTCCACTCGTCCCGCCCGCTCCACGAAGATCGAGTCCGGGCCGTTGACCATGATCTCGGTGATCGACGCGTCGGCGAGGAGTGGCTCCAGGACGCCGAGTCCGAGGGCCTCGTCGACGACTCGGCGGATCAGCTGGGAGCGTTCCGCGGAGGAGAGGACCGGGCCCTCTCGGCTGATGATGTGGCCGAGTACGCGTTCCAGGCGCAGCCTGCGTTCGGCCGCCGCCAGGCTCGACATCTCGGCGAGGTCGATCTCTTCGAGCAGTTTGGTGCGGTACAGGGCGACGAGGTGTCCGTCCTCACGGGCGGGTCCCCCCTCGTCGGGGGCGGCGATGCGGGAACGCAGGCTCATGGCTTCGGCTCCTCTCGTACGGGCGGTCAGTCGTCGGTGGGCATCGTGGCGCTGCGGGACACGGTCACGGGGTCGAAGAGGGGGATGACGGAGGGGACGGTGACCGTGACCGTGGCGGTGGTGAGGTCGGGGCCCACAGCAGGCGCCGGAACGGCCGGGTTGAGCCAGCCACTCACCGCGTCCTGTCCCGCCGCCACGCCGTCCCCGTCCTGCGACGCGACCCGTGCCGCGGCTCGCGCCCCGGTGCCGGCCTGGTTGATGCCGTAGCCGATCAGGCCCAGCTGGATGGCCGCCATCCCGACGACGAGCAGGATGGGGAGGAACCCGGCGAACTCCAGGATGGAGACGCCCCGGTCGTCCCTGAACCGATGCCTCAGGCCTCGGCGCCGACGCCTGAGTCCCTGCGAGAGCCGGGTGATCTGCGAGAGCTGCGAGAGCTGGGTGACCTGCGAGAGCTGGGTGATCCGGGTGATCCGGGTGATCCGGGTGATCCGGGTGAGGCTCATCCGCCATCACCCTCCAGCGCCGCGCCCGCTTCCCCCTCCACGGTCCAGTCCACATCGAACCCCGGGAAGAACAGCGGCACTTGGACGCTGACGGTGGCCTTCATCAGCGAGCCGTCCGGGCCGCAGGCGATCGTGGCACCGTCCCAGGCCCCCGGCAGATGCTCGCTCCCCGCCGCCTGGCACTCCCCGCCCACGGCGCCATTCACCGCGTACGCCGCCGTAGCCGCGCGGGCCGCCTCGTCCGCCGCGTTCCCGGCGAGGGAGTACGAGTAGCCGTACAGCACGCACTGCCAGAGGATGGTCATCACGACGAGCAACAGCGGGAACATCCCGGCGAATTCGAGGGTCACGGCGCCTCGGTCGCCGCCCTTGCGCCGCAGTGCCAGTGCGCCCCGGTCCGAGGACGGGGCCTTGCGTCGCCTGCCGCCGCCCCCGCCCTCCTGGGCGATGACCAGTCCCAGTTCACCCGCGAGCGCCCACAGGGCCTGTTTCACGGTCGAGCGGGCGTCCAGGTCCTGGAGCCGGCCCGCGTCGACCACGGACTGGAGCTCCTTGAAGGCGGCGGGTATCGCCGAGCGGGCGACCTTCGTGCCGGTGACCTTCTCGACGAGGGACGGCTGGATCTCCGTACCGCGGGCGAAACGGTTGACGACGGTCGTCGTCTCCTCGGCCTTGCGGATCTGGAGGCGGTCCCACATGCGGATCATGCGTTTGGCGGCGCGTACGGCGATGACGTCGGGGGTGACCAGGAGCAGGGCGTGGTCCGCCATCTCGATGGCGGCGGCGGTCGCGGAGTTCAGCTGGGAGCCGCAGTCGACGATCACGACGTCGTTGCGGGAGCGCAGGGTGGCCAGGACCTGGCGGGCCACCCGGTCGGTGACCTCCTCGCCGCGTTCGCCCTCGGAGGGGGCGAGGAGCAGGCCGACGCCGGTGTCGTGGGTGTAGACGGCGTCCTGGAGTACGCGGGGGTTGATGTCGCTGATGCCGGCGAGGTCGGCGACCGACCTGCGGAACTGGACGTCGAGGTAGGAGGCCACGTCGCCGGACTGGAGGTCCAGGTCGACCAGGGCCACGTCACGGCCGGAAGCGCGGGCGGCGAGGGCGAGTTGGACGGCCGTCACCGTCGCACCGACGCCGCCCTTGGCGCCGGTCACCGTGACGACGGTGCCGCCGGGCCCGGCGTACAACTCCGGCGTACCGCTGACCAGATGGCGGCGCATGCCGCGCGACCAGGCGGCGGCTGCCTGGACGCGTTCCGCGAGGGAGTCGTAGCCCAGCGGCAGGCCGACGATGCCTCGGGCGCCGGAGTCCATGGCGGCGGTGAGTACGCCGTTGCCGGTGTCGGCGGTGATGAGGACGACGCCGACCGCCGGGAAGCGCATCACGAGGTCCCGGATCAGGTCCAACGCCGGTACGGGGCCTATCCGTTCGTGGACGAGGATGACCTCGGGCAGCTCGTCCAGCGACTCCCCGGCGAGCCGCGCGAGGGTGTCGAGCAGGGCCGTGGAGTCGGCCACCGGCGGGGCCGGTTCGGCGTCGGCGAGCTGGCTCAGCAGTGTGGTGAGCGCACGGGCCGAGTCGATGTCACCGACGGCCGGGAGAATACGGATGGTCATCGGACCCACCTACGGATCGTCACGACCGCTGTCGCGATCCCTACGGGCGGACTCGCGATCGTCGCGGGTCGCCTCGCGATCGCCGTGGCCGGCCTCTCGGCCGTAACAGCCGACTCCGCGATCTCCGCAGCCGACTTCGCGTACATCACGGCCGACTCGCCGGACGTCACGACCGGTTCCGCGATCGACACGGCCGACTTCGCGAGCGCCATCCCCCGCCTCGCGGACCTCACGCCCGGCACGGTCACACCTGGCCTCGTCATGCCCGGCCTCCTACTTGTCCTCGTCGAGGGTGTACGTGCGGTCGCCGGGAGCGACGGGGGTGTTCGAGCCGCCCGCCACCAGGGCCAGCCGGACGTGTTCGGCGAACGACTCGGCGAACGCGACGCGTTGGGCGTCCGCGGTGTCGAGCGCGAAGGTGATGGGGACGGCCTGGGTGGCGGTCCGGCTGCGCTCGACGGTGGACTGGCCGGGGTCGAGGGCGGTGAGCTTGCCGACGTCGATGACGCGGGCGTTCTCGACGATGACCTTGGACTGGTTGACGCCCTTGTCACCCTCGGCCTTGAAGGTGGCGTAGATGTTCACCCGCGACCCCGGGTTGATCTTGCCCGCGACCCCCGTCGACGCGTCGATCATGATCGCGATCTCCTGCTGGCCGGCCTCCAGCGCGGGCCGGTCCACGATCATGTCGGTCTGGAGCAGGGAGCCCTTCTCCAGCTGGGTGACCGCGATCTTGCCGCGGATCTGGGAGAGGTCGGTGACGGCCGTGGACGACAGCCACCGCTCGGGCATCTCGACCTTCTCGAACTGGTCGGCCGACAGCACCTTGTAGGGCGCGATGTCGTCCTTCAGGCGGTACGCCGCCACCTCCGGGCCGACCTTGGAGTTCACGTCGCGGATCACCGAGAGCACTCCGGCGAAGGCGCCCATGGCGCACAGGGCCGAGAGGACCAGCAGGATGACGCCGCGGCGCTGGCGCGAGTTCACTGATTCTCACCTCGTAGGTGCGTGCCGGGGACTGTGCCGAGCTGCTTTTCCTGCCTGGGGTCCGGGGGTTGTCCCCCAGGGTGCTGCAGCATGATCCGGACAACCTCGATCGTGGGGCGGGGACGGCGGGGTCGAGCGGTCGTACCTGGTGGTGCTCGGCGGTGCTTATGTGGCGCCCGGGGGCAGGGCGCGTACAGAAGAGGCTGCCCGTACGGCGGCAGCCGGAAGCTCCGTCGACGATGACGGTGCGGACAGTGACCGCGCCTGCGACGTCTGTGACGGCGACGGCTGCGGCGTGGACGACGACGGTGGTGCCAGTGGCGCCGCACAGAACCCGCAGCGGTCACCGATGAGTTCGAGCCCGCACCAGTGGCACTGCTCCCGCCGGACGGACGACACGAGCTGGTAGAGCACGGACACGTCGTACAGCCCGGCGGCGAACTCGACGAGCTTCCCGGTCCCCCACCAGCGCGCCGACTCCTCCGGCAGCGGTACGGTCGCGACACCCTGCACGCGCCAGGCGGGCGCGAGCGTCGCGGTGACCCAGTCGGAGGGTGCCTGGCCGGAGGCTGCCAGCAGCCGGGTGCCGAACTCCGGCCCGGCGAGTTCCTCCTGGCCGACGCGTACGAGCTGTGGCCGCGGATTGGCCAGTACGGCGAACTGGGCTCCCGGCACCCACGACTTGGCGTGGGACTTCAGGGACACCGGAACCTGGTCGAGCTTGGCGACCGAGCCGAGCAGCGCGCCGGCGTAGATGTAGTGGGCGAGCAGACGGGCGGCGGAGGCGAGCACGCCCGGGCTGAAGTCGCAGACCGAGAGCTGTCTCAACTGCTGGGCCAGCAGAGCGACTCCGAGCGGCGGAAGGTCGATGCCGAGCAGGGCGATGCGGTCGCTCTCCAGGACGGAGCGGACGGTGCGCAGCCGTTGCGTCACATGGCCGGAGACCGAGGCGGGGTAGAGCGAGATGACGTACCCGTGCTGCTCGATGAGCGCGTGCATCCCCAGGAGGGAGCTTTCGAGGGTGTCGAGGGGCTGGACGACGGCGGGCGGGGTCTGCCGGTCGTGCGGTGGGAGCACCAGATCGGGACTGGTGACGGCTATCGCGGTCGGCACGCTGCACACACCCCGTTCGCTGCGGCGGGCCCTTCACTGTGGCGGAGTGGTCAACCACCGCCCCAGATCGCCCCTTTTTCGCCATGGACCGTCACATATAGCCATAGATCGCCACTGTGACGCTCTCCTGCATCAGCACCATATCCACGGCATGCCCCCCTCAACACCGACTTCGCGAGATCAACTCACTGAAGGTGCGGGCATGATCAACGGAGAGTGAGCCGCATATGCCACAACTCGGCGCGCCGGTAAGGGCGTTGAGGGGTCCGGCAGGCGCCAGAGGTCTTGACAACCCAATTGGTCTGGACCACCTTGTACCCCAACAACGGTGACCACCGTTCCGTACGCCCTCCCCAGCTCTGCCCAGCTCTCCCCCATTCCGTCCCCCTCACCGGAGGTCCCAGTGGACCGCGTTTCAGGCATGTCCGGACGCAGACGTACTTGGGCGGGGCTCCTCGCCGCCGCCGTCACCGCTTCCTTCCTCACCGTCGCCGGTCTCGCCACCGATGCCTCGGCCGCGGACATCAACAACGTCAAGAACGCCGGCTACGAGTCGGGCCTGACCAACTGGACGTGTACCGCGGGCAGCGGTACGACCGTCTCCTCGCCGGTGCACGGCGGCGCTGCCGCGCTGAAGGGCACGCCGGCCGGCCAGGACAACGCCAAGTGCACGCAGCCCGTCGCCGTGAAGCCCAACTCGACGTACACGCTGAGCGCCTGGGTTCAGGGCGGGTACACGTACCTCGGCGTGACCGGCACGGGGACGACGGACGTGTCGACCTGGACGCCCGACTCCGCCGCCTGGAAGCAGCTGACGACCACCTTCACCACCGGCGCCTCGACGACCTCGGTGACGGTGTACACGAACGGCTGGTACGGGCAGGCGCCCTACTACGCCGACGACATCTCGGTGTTCGGCCCCGACGGCGGCGGTGGCAGCGACCCGGCGCCGACCATCCCGGCGGCCCCGGCCGGTCTGGCCGTCTCCTCCACGTCCTCGTCCTCCGTGTCCCTCGCCTGGAACACGGTCTCGGGCGCGACCGGCTACAACGTCTACCAGGGCGCCACGAAGGTCCAGTCGGTGACCGGAGCCTCGGCGACCGTCTCCTCGCTGGCCGCCTCGACCTCGTACACCTTCCAGGTCACGGCGACGAACTCGGCCGGTGAGTCGGCCAAGTCGGCGACGGTCACCGGCACGACGACCGCGTCCGGCGGGGGCGGCGGCGGCACGCTGCCGAAGCACGCCGTGACGGGTTACTGGCAGAACTTCAACAACGGCGCCACGGTCCAGAAGATCTCCGCCGTCCAGTCCCAGTACGACATCATCGCGGTCGCCTTCGCCTCCGCCACCACGACACCGGGCGCGGTGACCTTCAGCCTCGACTCGGCCGGGCTCGGCGGCTACACCGTCGACCAGTTCAAGGCGGACATCGCGGCCAAGAAGGCGGCGGGCAAGAAGGTCATCATCTCCATCGGCGGTGAGACCGGCACGGTGTCGGTGAACGACTCGGCGTCCGCGACGAACTTCGCCAACTCCGTCTACTCCCTGATGACGACGTACGGCTTCGACGGCGTCGACATCGACCTGGAGAACGGTCTCAACGCCACGTACATGACGCAGGCGCTGCGGTCCCTCTCCACCAAGGCGGGCTCGTCGCTGATCATCACGATGGCGCCGCAGACGATCGACATGCAGTCCACGTCCAACGCCTACTTCCAGACGGCGCTGAACATCAAGGACATCCTGACCGTCGTCAACATGCAGTACTACAACAGCGGTTCGATGCTCGGCTGCGACGGCCAGGTGTACTCGCAGGGCACGGTGAACTTCCTGACCGCGCTCGCCTGCATCCAGCTGCAGGGCGGCCTCGCCCCGTCCCAGGTCGGCCTCGGCCTCCCCGCCTCCACCAGCGGCGCGGGCAGCGGCTATGTCTCCCCGACGATCGTGAACAACGCCCTCGACTGCCTCACCGCGGGCACCAACTGCGGCACGTTCAAGCCGTCGAAGACCTACCCGGACCTGCGCGGCGCGATGACCTGGTCGACGAACTGGGACGCCACGGCGGGCAACGCCTGGTCCAACTCGGTCGGACCGAAGGTCCACTCACTGCCGTAGTACCTCCGTTTCCTCCAGTGAGCCCGTGGGCCGCACTCCCTAGCGGGGTGCGGCCCTCGGCGTCGTCCCGGCCACCTGGCCGTTGCCGTCGGCGGGGTGGGGGAAGCGGTTGGTCGCGAAGAGGTAGGCGGCGCCGGCCGTCAGCAGGGGGCTGCCGTGTTCCACGGCCACCTGCACCGTGCCCGTGCGGTCGCCTTTGCGGCTTTCGCCGACCCGCACCCGGTAGAGGTCCCAGTCGATGTCGTCGATGGTTCTGCGGCCGGTGGTTGCGAGGACGTCGGCGACGAAGACGTCGTCGGCGGTGGCGGTGACCTGCCGGGGGTCGGCGGGGTCGTAGCGGGTGAGGGATTCCACGGACTCCACCGTGTCCGGGCTCTCGTGGCCGATCCAGCCGCCACCGGCCAGGGCCAGCGCGACGACGGCCGAGACAGCCGCGATCCGTGCTCTCCTCATTCCTCAGCCCCAGAGCCTGTGATAGTTCCGGCGGTCGCCCTTAGTCGGCCTGCCGTCCCTGGGGAGGCGCCCGAAGTCCGCGTCCATCAACGTCGCGTACCGGTCGGCCGACTTGTGGCAGAAGCCGAGGGCGTGGCCCAGTTCGTGCGCGGCCACCACGCGGCGGGCCCTGGTGTCGCCCCGGCGTCTGCCGTCGTCCAGGTAGGCCCGGTTGAGGTGGATGGTGTCGGTTCCCGGCCCCGAGGACCACTTGCCGTAGACGTTCCTCCAGCCCGGCCCGGTCCGGTTCACCTCGCGCCAGCGCAGGTCGGCGGTCACATCCGTGTGGGCGGGCCTGATCCGGACCTGGGCGAGCCCGTCGGTGGACCAGACCCTGTTCGCCCGGGCGAGTGCGTCGTCGAACCCGGTCTCGTCCTTCCAGCGGATCTCCCCGTCGTGGACGGAGGAGCGGTACCGGGAATCCCGGCCGCCCTCGGTGCACTGGGCCGGGGCCGCCCGGTGTGTGGGATCCGCGGCCGCCGCGGGCTGGGGGACGGCGAGGAGGACGGTTGCCACCACGGCGGCGCCCAGTCCGAAGTCTGACCTCATGACCATCAACCCTAGGCACGGCCGGGCGACTTCATGCCGCGTGCTACACCATGGGGTGACCTCGAATACGCGTCCCAACTACGGTTCACAGGTGGGGTGGGGCGGGGTGGGCGTGACGCGGTGGCCGGCGATCCCCCCACCCCGTTGAAACATTTCCGCGGGTCCACCGCATCAGAGAAGTGAGGGCCGTAGGGAGTCACGGGGAGGGCGGCGCATGAGACAGGGCCGGGCGGAGGGCTACCAGGAGTTCGCGGCGGCACGCGCGGGGCATCTGTACCGTTCCGCATGTCTGCTCACCGGCGGGGACACCCATCTCGCCGAGGACCTGGTGCAGGAGGCGCTCGGCCGGCTGTACGTCAGCTGGCACCGGGTCGCCAAGGCCGAGAACCCGGCGGGATACGCCCAGACCGTCCTCACCCGTACGTTCCTCGCGCACCAGCGGCGCCGCAGCAGCGGGGAGCGTGCCACGGACGTACTCCCCGACCTCCCCGACCCGCACTCGGCCGACGCCGACACACCCCTGCGGCTGACCCTGGTCGAGGCGCTCGGCCGGCTGTCCGCCAAGGACCGGGCGGTGGTCGTCCTGCGCTACTGGGAGGACCGAAGCATCGAGGAGACCGCCGACGCGATGAACGTCAGCTCGGCCGCGGTACGCACCCGCTGCGTCCGCGCCCTCGCCCGGCTGCGCGTCCTGCTCGGCGACGCGCTCGACGAGTACGCGACCCCCTGAACCGGCGCTCACAACTCACTGAAACCCACATCGACTTATCGACCGCGGAGAGGTTGGTTCGCCATGCCCATGAAAGAGCCGGAAGAGCAGTTCGAGGAGCGGATCGGCACGGTCCTGCGCCAGGCCGGCGAGTCCTACGAGACCGACCGGGGCGCACTGCTCGCCGCCGGGGAGGAGCGCGGGCGCAGGCTCCTGCTCCGCCGGAAGGCCGCTGTCATGGGCGGGGTGGCCGGGGTCGCCCTGGTGGGACTGGGCGCCGCGCTGCTCGTGCCCGGGGGCGGCGAGGGCGGTGGCCGTTCCGTGGCGGCGAGCGCGGGGGCCTCGACGTCCATCGCCGGGACGCCGGCCGGCGCGATCTCCGGCGACGAACTCGTACGCACCCTCGAAAAGCTGCTCCCCGAGGGCGAGTTCAGCGGGCGGCAGTCACGGGGCACGGACGAGCTGCTGGGCCCGTACGCAGAGGTCGTGTACGACGACGGGCAGGGCAAGGCGGCTGTCACGGTCAGCCTCGGTCGGCTCGCGCCGGACGGTGAGCAGAGCGCCCAGGCCGTCGAATGCCCGGACAAGGCACTGTCTCCGTACGACTCCTGCGCCACCAGCCGGCTCGCCGACGGCTCGGCGCTCACGCTGTTCAAGGGGTACGAGTATCCGGACCGCCGCGTGGACACGAAACTGTGGACCGCGTACCTGGTCACTCCGCAGGGGCAGCACGTCACCGTGAACGAATGGAACGCCCCGGCCGAGAAGGGCGCACCGGTGAGCAGGGACGAACCGCCCCTGTCGGCAGCGCAGTTGGAGGCCCTGGTCACGGCCACGGAATGGCGTACGGCGATCGACGCCATCCCCGACGACCCGAAGACGCCGACCGGGACCCCCGAGGCACCACCCGCCGGCATCGACAGCGAGGCGATCCGGTCGACGCTCGTCTCCCTGCTCCCCGAGGACGTCGAGGTGGTCGGAAAGGGCGGCCAGGACACCGGGTTCGCCTATGTCGTGGTCGACGACGGGCAGGGCGAGAGCTTGATCCAGATCAATGTCCAGCCCGACATGTCGGATGTCGAGGGGCAGCTCTTCGGCCCGGACGCCGAGGTCCTGCCCGACGGCACGAAGGTCGTCACCCGGCAGGGGCCCGGCGAGAAGGGCGGCTCGGGAGTCGTCATGTGGACGGCCGACACCATCAGGCCCGACGGCAGGCGTGTGGTGGTCAGCGCGTTCAACTCCGGCGGCCAGGAGAGCGACGCGACGCGTGAGGCTCCGGCTGTCACGATCGAGCAGTTGAAGGCGATCGCCACGAGCCCGAAGTGGCTGACGGTCGGCTGAGCCACCCCCGTGGGACCAGCCGCCGTCAGAACTCCTGGGTACGCCACCCCTGTTCAGGTCAGGGGTGGCGGTACTTCCTGACCGTGGGGTCGTTGGCGGTGGCGTCCGCGGCGCGTTGGATCTGCTCGATCGCCTCGGCGGGTTTGATGCGGTCCGCCATCATCTCGCCGATGATCGAGGCGATCACCTCGCGGCTGAGCGTCTGGTACCAGTCGGTGCGGGGCGCGACGATGTGGCTGCCCGCCGCGGCCAGCATCGCGTCCGCCGAGGCGAGTCCGGAGGGCAGGTCCATTCCCTCGACGGCACCTCGCACGGTGGTCAACGACGAGGAGTGCAGGGCGAAGTCGCGCGCGGACCCGCGGCTGAGCATCAGCCGCAGCAGCTCCATCGCACCGGCCCGGTTCTGGGCGTCCCGGGGGATGACGTAGGCCTCGCCGACCTGCGCCCAGACGGTGCCGAAGGGCAGGGCGTCCGAGGCGTCCAGCCCGGTGGGCGGGGCCACGGTCATCCGGAAACCGGGCGGAGTGGTGTCCCGGGTCTCCTTCTCCACCCAGGTGCCGTTCGGGATGAAGAGCGCCTCGCCCCGGGTCCAGGCGGCCTGTGCCTGCACATGGTCGAACTCCGCGCTGCCGTCCAGCACATGGCCTCGGACGGTGAGCTCGTGATAGGCCTCGAAGGCCTGCCGTACCGCGGGATGCCGCCAGGCGTCGGGCTCCAGATGCTCGATCGACCTCAGTACGTCCGTGCCGCCGATCTTCGCGATGAACGGATACAGCGTCCACTGGAGGTAGTACGGGTAGGCGCCGGGATAGGTCCACCCGGCGATGCCCGCCTTCTTCGCCTCCGCGCACAGGTCCAGCATCTCGTCCCAGGTCCGCGGGTAGGACCAGCCGTACTTGTCGAGCAGTTGCTGGGAGTACCAGATACCGAAGGCCGTGTAGGCGTAGTTGAGCGCCCACACCTCCTCGCCCCCGAAGCGGCCCTTCGCGGCGACCCCCGGTATCAGCGTCTCGCCGACGGTCTTCGCCGGATCGTCGTACGAGGGCGCCGCCAGCAGGGGCCGCAGGTCGGTCAGCTCCCCCGCCGCCGCGAGCGCCGCGGTGGGCAGTGAGCCAGGGCCTGTGTTGTCGACCAGGTCGGGCGGGGTGCCGCCGTCGAAGCGGGGCCGGAGCAGGGTCTCGATGTCCGGCACGGCGCTGTGGGTGACGCCGGCCCCGGGGAACGCCGTACGGTAACGGTCCTCCGCGTCCAGGACGTACCGGTCGCCGAGCCCGCCGTCGAAGACGACGACCTCCAGCGCGTCGGATTCGCGGACCCCGAAGGGGTTTCCCGCTGCCGGAGCCGTGTGCTGCGTGGCCATGTGTGAAATCTCCCCAGGTCGCGCCACGGAAATCCCTGCCATACGATTCTGCGCCATACGATTCTGTGGATTCCGCGGCGGTCGAATGCACGGAAGAACAGTAGCGGGCGGCTGCGAGGGCGAAGCCATAAGGAAGCTATAGCGAAACCGAGCGGCCGCTTTCCCGGAAGAGGAAGTCCTTCACGCTTGGACTACCCAACTGACCTGCGCTTTCTTGTCGTTCGGTGGCCACGGTGAACCCGGGAAGGGCGGTACCGGCAGTCTTGTCCGCGAAAGCAGGGGAAGTTCTTTTTCCATTTCCTCCGCCCGACGAGGGTTCATTGACAGTGAGTGTCCACTGGCAGGATGCTGGGATTATGACCTCCGATCTTCAAACGTCCACGTTCAAAGTGGACAATGTGGGTAACAGCCTTCCCTTCGCTCTTTCGCTGCCGAGTGAATACGGTCGGGACGAGCGAACACGCTGGCCCCTGCTGCTGTTTCTCCACGGTGCGTCGGAGCGGGGCGACAATCCGCTGGACCTCGTCGCCCATGGGCCCGTCAAGCAGGTGGCGCAGGGCGCCGACCTGCCCTTCGTCGTGCTGGCGCCGCAGTGTCCCGCGTACAGCACCTGGGCCGCCGAGATCTCCGGGGTGTACGCCCTGCTCGACGAGGTGATCGAGCAGCACCGCATCGACCCGGACCGCGTGTATGTCACCGGCCTGAGCATGGGCGGGGCCGGCAGCTGGTGCATGGCCGCCCGCTACCCGGACCGGTTCGCCGCCGCCGCGCCCATCTGCGGATCGTGGATGCCCGAGGCCGCCGACCGCATCGGGATGCTCCCGGTGTGGACCTTCCACGGCGAGGACGACCAGAACATCCCCGTCGAGCACACCGCGAAGGTCGTCGACGCCCTGCACCGGCGGGGCAACCAGGCACGCTTCACGCGCTACGCCGGCGTCGGACACGACTCGTGGACCCGGACGTACGACAACCCGGAGGTCTACGACTGGCTGCTGGCCCAGCGACGCGGGGCTTGAGCGGCCGCAGTCCTGACGCGTAGAAGTGCGACCCGCACGAAGTCCGGCCCGCCGGAGGCACAGCGCCTCCGGCGGGCCGCTCCGTTTCCCGTCCGCTCTCCTCCGCCCGCGTCTGCTCCCGTCCGCTCTCCTCCGCTCTTCTCCGCTCCCGTCCGCTCCCGTCCGCTCCCGTCCGCGGGTTCAGGCGGCCCCTTCCTCCCCGAGGTCCGTGAGCGTGCCCGCCCGGACCGGGTCGACAAGGCCGGACCGCGCGGCCATCACCCCCGCCTGGAAGCGGCTGCCCGCCGCCAGATCCCGCATGATGGCGGCGACATGGCGCCGGAGGGAACGCTCGGACAGCCCTATCCGGCGGGCGATCGCATCGTCCTTGATGCCCGCGGCGAGCAGTTCGAGGATGGTCGACCTGAGGTCGTTGCGGACGTCCCCGTAGCCGACCGTGGCGGTTTCCAGCGGGAACGCCGGTTCCCAGACCAGGTCGTGGAGGCTGCCGAGGAAGGTCGCCACCGCCGGCTCGTACACGGCGGTGACTCCCGTACCGCTCTCCTCGGTGGCTCCCGTGTCTGCGTCCACGGTGGATTCGGCCGGGACGAAGGCGGTGTTGCGGTCGAAGACGAGGGACCGCCGGTGGATCTCGCGGGAAGTCCGCACCTCCCCGCCCGCCGCCACGAGTTCACGGATGCGTGAGCGGGTCCCGGCGTCGCCGCGGGCCGTGTGCGGGTACAACACCCGTACCCGTACGCCTCGTTGCAGCGCGTCCAGGATCAGCGGATGCGCCTGCCGCAGCTCGGGGTGTTCCTGGGCCACGCAGGGCTGCATCAGCAGGATCTCCCGCGTGCAGCGGTGTGCGGCCTCCACCAGCCGCAGTTCGATCTCCTCGGCGTCGTCGGTCACGACCACCGTCCCGCCGCGCGGCCGGTCGTGCCCCCTGTCGTGGAACGCCGCCATGAAGGACTGGAGTTGGCCCTGCACGCCGGCGAGCCTGCGCCGGTTGTCGTGGATGGCGCGCTCCAGCGGCACCATCAGCTCGATCTGTGCGGCCTCCGGATCGACGGCGACCAGGCCGTCCCGCGGGCCGACCGGCGCCTTGACCAGTCTGAGACCGCGCAGCACCTCGAGGGCGTCGTCGACGTGCTGCCAGGGTGCGTCGAGCGCACGCCCGACCGCTTCGCGGGTCACGCCCGGCCGGCTGAGGACGAACTCGTAGACCTGTACGGCGAACACGTCGACGGTCTCGCGGGTGCGCGGCCCGGACGGCTGATTCGGTGCGGGGATGATGTCCAACATCAGTTCCTCCGGTCGTCGTCTCCGGCGGGCAGCGGGCCGACGGGTACGGCGCGCAACTGCCGGATGGCGGGTACGGCGAGCAGCAGACCGCTGCAGAGCAGGCCGAGCACGGTGGCGAACACCATCAGCGTGCGCTGGCCGACCAGGGATGCCAGCGGGCCGGCGAGCGAGCGCCCGAGGGCCATGGAGACCAGGGAGCCGGCCACGTCGTAGGCGTAGACGCGGTTGAGGAGTTCGGGCGGGATCTGCGTCTGCACGGTCGTCGTCCAGATCACCGCCCAGAACGCGAGCCCGGCACCGGCCAGCGCCCAGACGAACGCGAGCAGGACGATGTTCGGCCGCACCGCGGTCACCACCGGCGACAGCGCGTAGAGCGCCCAGCCGATCGAACCGACGGCGAGTGGGCGGGTGCTGCGCACCTTGATCGCCACCATGCCGCCGATGACTCCGCCGCCGCCCAGCGCGGCCATGCCGATGGCCAGGCCGGTGGAGCCCAGCTCGTCGACGACCAGGTCCGCGCCGACCGGCAGGGAGACACCCGCGACGAAGCAGCCGTACAGGAGGAAGGTCGAGATGACGCCCCACAGCCAGGGGCGGGAGCGGAACTCCGTCCAGCCGGTGGACAGTTGGCGCAGGAAGGACTCCGAGGCGTCCGCCACGGCCGTCTTGATGCGCAGGCCGAGCAGGCAGAGGCCGCTGATGCCGTACGTGGCGGCGTAGATGGCGAAGACCGTGCCCGCGCCCGAGAGTCCGACCAGGACGCCCGCCAGGGCCGGGCCGAGGATCCCGGCGCTGGACTCGGCGATCCGCAGCACGCCGTTGGCCCGCTGCACGTCGGTGGCGACCTGCGGGACCATGCTGGCCACGCCGGGCTGGAAGAGCGCCGTGGCGCAGCCGGAGAGGAACTGCAGGGCCACGACCGCCAGTAGCGAGGTGTGGCCGGTGATGAACATGCCCGCCATGCCGGCCTGGATGAGCAGCCGTGCCAGGTCGGCGAGGACCATCATGCGGCGGGGTGTGAACCGGTCGGCGAGGACGCCGCCGAACAGCATGCACAGGGCGAGGGCGCCCATCCAGGCGCCGAGCGCGTAGCCGACGCCTCCGCTGCCGTAACCGGCTTCGAGGAGACCGACGGACAGCGCGACGGGCAGCATGGCGTCGCCGAGCAGTGAGCTGGTGCGGGCCCCGAAGTAGAGGCGGAAGTTGGTGGTCCACAGGGTCGCGGCCGGGGCGGCGCCCTTGTCGGTGCGGAGGTCGGTTTCCGTACTCACGCGTTGTCACGTCCTCGGGTGCGGCCGGTTGCTTCGGCGATGACCGGCAACTCGGCCCAGGCGGCGGGGTCGGCCGGGTCGTCGGCCGGCGGGGCGGGGTGGACGAGGTAGTGGTGCGGGACGATGGCCGTGACCCGGCCGGGCAGCGCCACCAGGGCCCGTTCGTGGACGGCCTCCGGGTTGGCCGGAGCGGCCAGATGGCACACCACCCGATGACCGATCCGCTCGTCGGGCACGACGGTGACCGCGTGCGGGACGTCCCCGGTGACCTCCGCGAGCAGGTCCCGTACGGCGGCGGGCTCGATCCAGGTGTGATCGCTGAGGACCCAGCCGTCGCCGCGCTCGGTGGGCGGGAGGGCGGTCAGCGACGGCAGGTCCTTCAGCGGCAGATCGGCCTCGGCGGCGGCGCGCAGCAGGCGCAGCAGCGATCGGCCGAACTCCTCGGCCTCCGCCGGTGCGAGCGTCTGCGGGTCGACCCACAGGGTCAGTTCGAACTCCTCGTCCATCCGGTAGAGGCAGGCGAAGAACCGGCAGGGGATGTCCTCGGCGGGCAGCCAGGTGATGCTGCCGCCGAGTTCCGGGTCCTCTTCGAGCGGGGCCTGATGGCCGGGGATCCAGACCCCGGGCAGCCGGCCGCGCGCGGACTGGTCCGGCGAGGCGGCGTCCGTGGCCAGCGCGCTCATGTCGTTGAAGACGAGGTCGCGGGCGAAGCTGATGCCGCGTTCACCGCTGACGCCGTTGATGACCTGCCAGACGGCGGTCGGGTCGAACCAGCTGCTGCGGTAGGCGGGCAGCGCGGTGGAGCGGACCTTGCGCACCACGTCGTCGAACCCGTCGAGACCTTCGAACTCGACCGGCAGCAGGGCGTCCTGGGCCAGCGATCCGACGAAGCCGCGCAGCGCGCGGACCACCCGGTTGCCGGACAACGAGGTGGTGACGACCGTGCGGTGCCCGGTGCGGTGGGCGAGCAGCGCGGTCAGCGCGGCGAGCACCACGGCAGAGGGGCTGGCTCCGGTCCGCTCGGCGACGGCCCGGAGATGTCCGGGCGCGGTACGGGAGCGGATGCCGAGTCCGGCGTGCAGCCACGAGGTCTTCGCCGGAGCGGCGTACGACGGGGTGAACATCGCCTGCGGCACCCGGCGAAGCTGCGCCTCCCAGTACCGCAGGGCTCCCTCGCCGAGCCGCTGGATGCGTGGGGTTGCCTCCAACTCGACCACGTCGAGGGGCTGCATGGACGGCGGCGGCAGCGGCCGGCCCGCCGACAGGGCCGTCCATTCGCTGTGCAGGGTCTCGCAGGCGGCAACGTCCATCGCGGCGTGGGTGACGACCCAGACCAGATGGAGCGGGACGCCGTCACGCGTCACCAGGGCGGCACGGAACGGGAGTTCGGCGGTGAGGTCGAAGACCTTGGCGCGCAGGAGACGGGCCGTGTGCTCGGCGAGGGTCAGCGGATCGTCCTGCGGATCGCCCTCCGTCTCCGCCGCCTCGACCAGCTCGATCCTGAACTCACCCTCTGTGGCGACCTGTTGCACAGGGGGTGTGGTGAGCCGGTAGGTGGTGCGCAGCGACTCGTGCCGCTCCACCAGGGTGCGCAACAGCCCCGCGACGTGGCCGACGTCGGCCTCGGCAGGAGCGTCGAAGACCATGGCGAGGTTCAGACGGGTGGGGTCGTCGTCGATGGTGATGGCGCGCACGATGTTGGCGTGCCCGAAGGAGAGCGGCCCGCTACGGCTACGCGAACCGGAAAAGGGCACCGTGAACTGTGGCAACTGGTCACCTCGGGGGTCGTTGGCGTGTGGGAGGACGGGAGTGAGGGGTGGGCGTGAGGGGGTGGGCGTGAGGAGACGGGCTTGAGGACGTAGGGGTGAGGAGGCGGGGGTGGGCGTGAGGAGGCGGGGGTGGGCGTGAGGAGGCGGGGGTGGGCGTGAGGGGCGGCGGAGGTTGTGGTGCGGGTTCTCGTGGCTCGGCCCGGAGCCCTGCCGGTCGCCGGGTCGATTTGCCCGGGTCAGCCGCTCGACCGGTCACGCGGCTGGTCCCCCGGTCGGCCGCCCGACCAACCGCTCGACCAGTCACCCGACTGAACCCCCGGCCAGTCGCCTGACCAGTCGCCCGGTCGGCCGGCCGGACAGTCACGCGGCCGGTCCCCCGGCCTGTCGCTCGACCAGTCACCCGACTGAACCCTCGACCAGTCGCCTGCCCGGCCGCCCGGACAGTCGCGGCCGGTCCCCCGGCCTGTCGCTCGACCAGCGACCCGACCAGCCATGCGGCCAGTCATGCGACCGGCCACTCGACTGATCCCCCGACGAGCCCCTCGACCCGTCGGTCAAAGGCGCGGCACGCAGAGCGCCACCGACGCGTCGTCGTACGGCGTCGCCGCGACGAAGGCGTCCGGGCCCGCGCTGCCGAACTGGTCGAGGAGCAGGGGCCAGCGCTTCTCGTACGGTTCGGCGAGCCGATACGCCCCGCCGCTGAGGAGACAGACACGGTGGACGTCCTTCGCGGGCAGGCTGCCCACCACGGCCGAGGCTTCCTCCGTGGCGCCGCCACCGGCCGGCCGGCGTCCGCGCACGGCGTTGACGGTCAGGTCGGGGAACTGGACCAGGGCGGCCACACCGCCGAGGACCAACAGGTCCAGGAAGTGCCCGCGTTGCCGCAGGACGGCGACCGTCGCCGCAGAAGGGACCGGCCCCCGGGCGGAAGTGGACGAGCAGCGCAGGCGGTGGGCCTCGCGGACGGACTCGAACGCGCCGCGGAGCATGGCGCCCAGGGGTGCGTCCGCGTTCCGGATCAGACCGTCGGCGAGCCGGCTCCCGAGCTCCTTCACCAGGCCCCGGGCACCGTGCCCGCACCGCTCCTTCACCAGGCCCCGGGCACCATGCCCACACCGCTCCTTCACCAGGCCCCGGGCACCGTGCCCGCACCGCTCCTTCACCAGGCCCCGGGCACCATGCCCACACCGCTGCTCCACCAGGCCCCGGGCACCATGCCCGCATCGCTCCTTCACCAGGCCCGGGGCACCGTGCCCGCACCCCTCAGCCTCGACGGTGCCGGTGCCGGTGCCCGCGCCCGTCCCGTCGAGCAGGAGGGCGAAGTGGCCTCCCGCGACCACTAGGTCCTCGCTGCCGTCCGGTCCGCCCCCGGACCGCGTGGCGGTGGTGATCTCCACGATGCTCGCCCCCTATTGGTCTGTACCTCTTGCCCGAGAGCATAGGGAGACCGATGGGACGAACGGCCACAGTGCGCCCATAGCGCGACGGCTCGCTGAGGCTGCCGTTCCGCTCTCGCCGCACCACCATTGACCTGGACGAACACAATCCAGCCCGAACCTCCGCCGCAGAAGGCGGCAGAAATCTCAACCCCTCCCCGGCAGCTCCGCACACAGCGGAACCGGCTGCGCCGGCCCGGTGTCCGCGGCCTCGTCCACCCGCGCCGAGTTCCGGCGGGCGCGCCCATGTGCCGCGAAGTCCCGGAAGTCGGGAATGCCCATCTGCCGGAAGAGCAGCAGGGCCTTGCGCCGGTGACCGAAGGCACGGTCCGGTTCACCCCTCGCGGCGAACGCGCAGCCCAGCACCATGTGGCTGCGGGCCTCACCGGGCCGGTGTCCGGTCCGCCGGTGCATTTCGAGCGCCCGTCGCGCCTCCTCCACCGCCGCCCGCGAGTCCCCCAGCAACACCCGGGCCAGGGCGAGGACATGACGGGCGCAGGCCTCCAGCACACCGAACTCCGCCTCCCGGGCCAGCGCGAGGGCCTGCCCGGCGTGGGCCAGTGCCTCCTCCGGCTCGTCCTGCCGGAGGGCCAGGGTGGCGAGGCCGAGGAGCGCGGAGGCCTGCGGGAAGCGGTCGTCGACCGTTCCGGCCAGGTGCAGGGCCAGCCGGTAGCTGTCCGCGGCCTCGGGCCGGCCGGCCCGCTCCTGGGCGGCCCCCATGGAGAACCACGCGTTCGCGGACAGCCTCCGGTTCTGCAGGGCCTGCGCCGAGGCGACGGCCTCCTGGGCCAGCCGCAGTCCGCGCACATGGTCGCCCGTGTCCGAGTGCGCCGTCGACAGACAGCTCAGTGCCACGGTCTCGCTCGTCTTGTTGCCGCTGCGGGCGTGCAGGACCAGGGCCCGGTCCAGCAGGGTGATCGCCTCGGCGGGGCGCCCCATGGCGCGGTGGACGACGCCGAGGTTGGTCCGCGCGATCGCCGCACTGCCGGTGGAGTCCAGCTCGTCCCAGATCCGGGCCGCCTGCGTGTAGTGGGCCACCGCCTCTTGCAGCCGCCCCAGTTTCCAGCAGATCAGACCCAGGTTCACCAGGTCCTCCGCCGCTCCCGGCCCGGTGCCGCGGGAGGAGTGGCCACGGGCCCGGGAGAGGAAGAGCGAGGCCTGCCGCATCGCGCCGTTCTCCTGGTGCGCCGCCCCGATCCGGCGCAGCGCCATGGCCTGTCCGTCCCCCCAGCCGGCCCGCTCGGCGAGGTCCAGGGCGAGCCCGTAGTCCTGTACGGCGTGTGCGTTTCGGCCCTGTGCCCAGTGGCAGTCGGCGAGCCGCAGCCGGGCGGCCGACTGTGCGCGCAGGTCCCCGTCGGCGACCGCGGCCGCGAGTCCGTCCCTGGCGACGGCCAGTCGGTCGGCCCGGTGCAGTCCGACGGAGAGGAATCCGTGCAGGGCCTCCGCGAGCCGCCAGGCGCTGGTGTGGATTCCGGTCCTGGCGGCGTACTGCACCATGCTCACCAGGTTCTCCCGCTCGGTCGTGAGCCACTCGGTCGCCTCGTCCGTGTCGGTCACGCCGGGCGCACCGGCCCGGGTCCGCTCGCGTCCGGCCGTCCGAAAGCGTGCCGGGTCGTCCGGGTACAGCAGCTCCGCCGCGGACTCGGTGCGGGCCAACTGCCAGTCGAGCAGGCGCCGGACCGCCTCCGTCTCCTCGCCGTCGGCCAGTTCACGGGCGTACGAGCGCAGCAGGTCGTGCATGCCGAACCGGCCCGGCGTCGGTTCGATGACCAGGTGCGAGTGGGCGAGGCGGCGCAGCAGCCGGGCCGCCTCGGCGGGCGAGTCGTCGATCAGGGCG
Source organism: Streptomyces sp. NPDC127595 (assembly GCF_042671685.1). Lineage (NCBI taxonomy): Bacteria > Bacillati > Actinomycetota > Actinomycetes > Kitasatosporales > Streptomycetaceae > Streptomyces > Streptomyces sp. NPDC127595. The sequence continues at coordinate 165,634 of NZ_JBHXWK010000016.1, forward strand.
GCGGCGCCGGGGACGGTGATGTCCGAGCCGGGTACCAGGCTGAGCAGCCGGAAGGTGCGGCGCGCGCCCTCGGACAGCGCGAGGTAGGACAGGTCGAAGGCGGCCCGGACGGTGGACCGTTCGTCGCCTTCGATCCGCAGCCCGCCGATCAGGTCGCCGCCGGCCAGTTCGGTGCAGTAGCCGGCGACGCTGAGAACGGGGTTGGCGATCAGGTTGGCCGCGGCGACCCGCAGGGCCAGGGGCAACCACCCGCACAGCCGGGCCAGTTGCACCACCGCTTCCGGTTCGGCGGCGGCCCGCTCCTCGCCGAGGATCCGGCCGACCAGCGTGTGTGCCTCGGAGAGGCTGAGCACCTCCAGGCCCAGGTGCCGGGCTCCCTCACCCGCGACAAGGCCGGGGAGCCGGCTGCGGCTGGTGATGACCACCCGGCAGCGGCCGGGACCCGGCAGCAGGGGACGCACCTGGTCCGCGCTGCCGGCGTTGTCGAGGACGATGAGCATGCGCCGGCCGGCCAGCAGTGTGCGGTACATGGCGGCGGCCTCCTCCTCGCCGGCCGGTACCCGGTCGGGCGGAACGCCGAGCGCGCGCAGGAAGCGGGCCAGCACGTCGGCGGGTTCCAGCGCGGGGAGCGGCGAGTGGCCGCGCAGATCCACGAAGAGATGGCCGTCCTCGAAGCGCTCCTGCCGGACATGGGCCCAGTGCAGGGCCAGCGCCGTCTTGCCGACGCCGGGCGGTCCGACCACCGCCATCACCGTCGACCGGTCCTCCCCGTCGGCCCTGTCCACGCCGTCGGCCGCTTCGGTCCCCAGCAGGCCGTCCAGCTCCCGCTTCTCCCGCTCGCGGCCGACGTACGAGGAGGTGCCGGCGGGCAGTTGGGACGGTTTGACCGGGGTGGCGGCGGGCGCGGACGGCGCGCTCGCGGCTGCGGTTCCCGTACTCCCCACGGACGTCGGCCCCGGAGGAAACAGGGCCGGCCGCTCGGGCTGCGGAACCTGCTGCCGCAGCACCCGCAGATGCGCCTCCCGAAGCTCCTGGCTCGGTGTGATGCCGAGCTGCTCGTCGAGGCGCTCCCGGAAGAACGCGTACACGTTCAGGGCCGCCGCCTGCTCGCCGCTCCCGGCCAGCGCGAGCATGAGCCGGGCGTGCACCCCTTCGTGCAGGGGTTCACCGCCCGCCGTCTCCCACAGCACGGGTACCGCCTGCTCCGGCCGGCCCACGGTCAGCGAGAGGTCGGCGTACAGCAGGGTGGCCTCCACGCGCTGCTCGGCGGCCAGTACGGCGCTCGGGTGCTGCCGGAAGAGGGGGTCCACGTCGCTGAGCACGGGGCCGCGCCAGCACTGGAGGGCGAGCGCGAGCGACTGGTGCGCGATCTCCAGATCTCCGGCGCCGTACGTGCGCTTCGCTCGCGCCACAAGGTCCCGGAAACGGCCCAGGTCGCTCTGGCCCGCCTCAGCCCGCAGCCGATATCCGCCCGGAACGCGTTCCACGCTCGGCGCGGCCTGGGTCAACGGCCCCGCCGGTTCCAGCAATTGGCGTACCTGGCTTACATAGGTATGGACCAGACTCTGTGAAGAACGCGGCGGACCCGTCGGCCAGAGCGTGTCGACGATCTCCTCGTGCGTGACGGAATGTGGCTGCTTCAACACCAGGAGTCCGAGCAGTCGACGCAGCATCGGCCGGTTGACGGGAACATCGGTGTCACCGCTGTGGATCGAGAGCGTACCGAGAATGTTCACGCGGAATCTGGCGGAATTACGGGTGGGTGTCGTGCGGTCCGCCGCATAGAGTTCCTGGGCTTCTCCGTCGGACAACTCCAGGGCGGCCACGAGTCGTTGGATCGTCCGCAACTGCGGACGTGCCACCCGCCCGCGTTCTATATCGCGCAACGCCCGTGTGCTCATGCCGGATCTGGCCGCCAACTCGCTCTGGCTGAGCCCGGACCGCCTGCGCAGAGAGTGGATCTGCCGACCCATGCCAACCGAACCTTCCACGGAGTGTGGTTCCTCCCTGAGACGCCATGCGCACCGGATATTGGTCGGAACGATCCCGTCGAATCCCTCAGCAGCACTGCAAGTCGACCGCTGACGGACAGGCCATCGCTCGACGGTAACCGATGGGACACCGCCACCGCATCGGATCGGCGGCACTGTCCGGTCCCGGCCAGGCCACTTCCGGGCGTTGAGCCGAACACGACCGGCGTTCTACCTTCGAAAGCGAAGCAATCCTCGGCGAGCGGAGGCCATTGCCCCATGTCCAGCGAGGTCATTGACCGAAGTGCACGGTTCCAGGGGATACTGGGCCGCCTCAGCGCGAAATCGATCGACGACTACTACAATCCTTACCGGCTTTTCGAATGGCCTGAACAACTGCCGGAAGCCATGTGGTGGATGAGCCCCGAACTCACCACCACCTACGGCACCGAACTGGCCGATTCACTGAGTACCGAACAGCTTCAGAAGCTTTCCCGTTTCGAGAGCATCAACTTCTACAGCCTGAATGTGCACGGCATTCGCGAGCTGCTCATCGAAGTGGTGAACCGCATTCACACCAAGGGATTCGAGACGCCCTCGGAGTTCTTCCACCACTTCATCGGTGAGGAGAACGAACACATGTGGTTCTTCGCCGAGTTCTGTCTTCGCTACGGCGACGGGAAGATCTACCGGCAGCCGGCCGGAGCGGGTGCCGCGGCCCCCTCGGCCAAGCTGGAGAGCCTGCTCGTCTTCGCCCGGATCATGATCTTCGAGGAGCTCGTCGACCACTACAACTCCGCGATGGCGGCGGACGAGCGGCTGCACGAGACGATCCGCTCCATCAACCGGATCCACCACCAGGACGAGTCCCGGCACATCGCCTTCGGCCGCGAACTGGTCCAACTGCTCTACCAGGACGTCAAGAGCACCGCGACCGAGGCGGAGCTCGACGAGATCTCCGGCTATCTGCGGCGCTATATGACCCACAGCTTCGAGTCGCTCTATCACCCCCAGGTCTACCGGGACGCCGGCCTGGCGGACCCGCACGAGGTACGCCGCACCCTGCTCGCCTCGCCCGCCCGGGTCGCGGCCGAGGCGCAGACCTTCCGCAAGACCACCAAGTTCCTCGAGAAGACGGGAATCATCCGGTGAACCGGCTGACCGGCAACGCGGGCGCCCCCGCACTGGCCATCCTGGGGCCGGCGGCGACCCGGCTCGTGCGCGAACTCGACCGGACGTTCACCGACTGGGCCTTCGCGGCCGGCGCCGAGGAGATCAGCCCGCCGCCGCTGTACCCGGTGACCGATCTGGAGAAGTTCGACGTCTACGACAACTTCCCCCACCTCGCCTGGGTCGTCGGCGCGCTCGACCTGGCCGACGGCGAGGTCAAACCGGTGGACGGCGGGTTCGGGCCCGGCGAGGTCCACGAGGTCAACTACGGCCTCCCGCACGCCACTTGCTATGGCGCCTACCTCTACCACGAGGGCTCCCGCGTCGCCGACGACAGCCTGGTGACGTTGGTCAACCGCTGCTTCCGGCACGAGGACCACTACGGCGGGCTGCGCCGGCTGGCCAGCTTCCAGATGCGCGAGATCGTCGCCCTGGGCACGTACGAGCACACCCAGCAGGTCATCGCCCGCTTCACGAAACGTATCGAGGCCTTCTCGGCCGCGCTCGGACTCGGCCTCACCCGGCAGGCGGCCACCGACCCGTTCTTCAAGAACGACGGCGCCCGCGCACTGCTGGCCAAGCTCAGTCCGGTCAAGTACGAGTTCCAGCACGGGGATCTCGCCATCGCCTCGGTCAACACCCACCGCAACTTCTTCGGCGAGCGCTGCGACATCCGGCTCGCGGCGGGCGAGTTCGCCTTCACCTCCTGTGTGGCCTTCGGCCTCGAACGCTGGCTCGCCGTCCTGTCCGACCACTACGACACCGACCTGGCCGCCGCCCTCGACGCCGTCCGCCGGGCCACCACGACGGTCGGCGGCTCCGCTGCCGCCGACGCCGCCCGGCCCGTATGACGCGCCCCGGCCCCGCCGCCGTACTGCCGCGGGTCGGTGTCGACCTCGTCCCGCTGTCCCGCATACCGCAGTTGCTGGAACCGCGCTCGGGGCCCGCGTCGCGGCCCGCGCTGCACCGGATGCTCACGCCCGAGGAACGCCGGCTGTCCGACGAGGCCGGTGCCGCGGGCCGACTGGCGGCCAAGGAGGCCGTGTTCAAGCTGTTCGGAGCGACCGGCGAGCCCGTTCCGTGGCTGGCGACCGAGATCCTGCCCGGCCCCGGCGGCCGGCCGCACGTCCGGCTCACCGGCCGGGCCGCCCGTCTCGCCGAACAGGCGGGACTCGGTCCGATCGACATCAGCATCAGCCACGACGGCGGCTGGGCCATCGCGGTGGCCGCCGCCGTCGCCGTACCACCGCACACCCCAACCCCCGCCGACGAAAGGGAAACACCATGAGCTCCGCCGTGGACACCACCGGTATCGAGAAGGTCAGGGACTGGATCCTCGGCCGTCACCCGGACCGGACCGAGCTGGCCTTCGACGTCAACATCATCGAGAGCCGGCTGGTCGACTCGCTCGCCTTCGTCGAACTGGTCTACGCGATCGAGGACGCCAGCGGCGCCGAGATCGACTTCGACAGCATCGACGTGGAGGACTTCCAGACCCTGAACACCATCAAGCGGGCCTTCTTCGCCTGACCACTGGCCAGCCAACCGCCAACCGCTACAACCCCGAAAGAGGCCGAACCATGCACGCAGTCTCCTACACGGCCCAGTGGATGGCCGCAGCCCGCGCCCTGGAGTCCGAACGGGACGACGCGCTCTACACCGACCCGCTCGCCCGCGACCTCGCGGCCCCGAAAGGCTTCGAACTCATCGAGCGCTACGAGGGCGGCGGGCTGCTCCCGTTCATCTCGATCCGCACCAAGTACCTCGACGAGTCCATCGAGTCGGCGCTCGCCGACGGCAGTATCAAGCAGGTCGTGCTCATCGCGGCCGGCATGGACACCAGGGCCTTCCGCCTCGACTGGGCCAGGGACACGGTCGTCTACGAGGTGGACCACGGCCCGCTCATCGAGGAGAAGCGCCGTCGGCTGGACGCGCTGGGGGCCAGCCCGCGCACCGACCGGCGCGAGGTCTCCGCGGACCTGACCGGGGAGTGGCTCGGCGAACTGGAGAAGGCCGGATTCGACCGGACGCGCCCCACCCTGTGGATCGCCGAGGCGCTGACGTTCTTCCTCACCGAGGAGCAGGCGGCCGGGCTGCTCCAACTGCTCGGCTCCGCCTCCGCACCCGGCAGCAGACTGTCCTTCGACATCCTCGGCCGCGCCCTCCTGCGCAGCCCCTTCTCCAAGTCCTTCCTGGACACGCTGGCCGCGGACGGCACCCCCTGGATCTTCGGCACCGACGAGCCGGAGGAGTTCCTCACCGCGAACGGCTGGAAGATCACCGACCTCAAGGAGCCCGGCGAGCCGAACGCCGGGGAGGGCCGCTGGCCCTACGAGGTCCAGCCGAGGAGCCGGCGCGGCGCCAACCGTCTGTGGCTCATCCGCGCCGAGTCGGTGGCGGCCTGATGGCCGGTCGGACCACGCTGGAGCGGATCGAGTCGTACCTGCCCGAGCGGACCCTGCGCATCGAGGAGCTCGGCGAGCACCTCGGGCTGCGCCGCGCCGCCCTGGGGGTCTTCCGCAAGTTCTACGGCCTGGACACCCTGCGCTTCGACCCTGACCTGAACCTCTTCGACCTGCTGCGGCCCGCCGCCCGGCGCGCGCTGGACGCGCTGCCGGAGGGCGCCCGGGTCGCGTACCTGGTCTACGCCCACACCACTCAGGCCGTCGCACCGCCCGAGGTGGAGGTCGCCCAGGTGGTCCGGGATGACCTGGGCCTGGAAGGGACGGAGGCGTTCGCCCTCAGCCACCAGGCGTGCGTCTCCAGTCTGGGCGCCGTCGACGTGGTGGGCGAACTGCTGCGCGCGGAGGGCGACGAGAACGCGTACGCGCTGATGGTCACGGGCGAGCGGGCGTACTCGCCGGTCGTCCAGCACATCCCCAACACCGCGATCATGGCGGACGCGGCGGCGGCCTGCCTGGTCACCCTGGACGGCGCCGGCGACGAGGTGCGCTCCTTCGTCACCCGCACCCTGGGCGAGTACGCGCAGTGGATGGAGCTGACCCCCGAGCAGAACACCGTGTTCGGGGAGCAGTACGGGACGCGCATCGCCGAGGTCATCCACCGGGCTGTGACGGAGGCCGGGCTGTCCTTCGCCGACATCGAGCTGATCATTCCGCACAACGTCAACCTGCTGGCCTGGCGCCAGACCATCAAGGCGCTCGACGTGCCCGCCGAGAAGGTCTTCCTGGACAACGTGCCGCGTTACAGCCACACCTTCGCCTCGGACGTCTTCGTCAACTACACCACCCTGCGCGACACGGGGCTGCTGGTCGACGGAGCCCACTACGTGATGGTCTCGGTCGGCCTCGGCGCGACCTTCGGGGCGATGGTGATCACCCACCGGGAGACCGACCAGCAAACCGATCAGAAGGGGGCGACACCCGTATGACCGACCGCCAGGAGGTGATCTCGGCGATCGAGAAGGCGCTCTCGGAAGTGCTGGAGCAGGAGGTCACCGAGCTGACCGAGGACACCCGGCTCTTCGACGACCTCCGCCTCGACTCCTCCTCCGTTCTCGAACTGCTGCTCCTGGTCGAGGACTTCGTCGATGTGGCCGTCGACCCGGAGACGCTGGACATCGATCACCTGCGCACCGTCCGTTCCTTCGCCGACTACGTCGAGGGGCTGCCGACCGGAGGAGACAAAGGGCCATGACCGGTCTCGTACTGCACGCCGCCGCCCACGTCCGCTCGCCCGAGGGCCCGGGCCCGGCCGGCACGACGGCACCCGCGGGCTTCTTCGAGGACCTCCTCGGGCCGTTCGGCGCCAAGCCGGACGAGGAACTCCTGCGCTGTGGACGCCATGTGAGTCACCGTCAGCTCGCCGACCTGCTGGCTGACGCCGACGGCGTGCGCGAGTCCCGGCCGGAGTTGCTGATCGTCACCCACGCCCTGCCGGACGTGGTCCCGTTCACCGCGGTGGCGCCCCACCTCACCGAACGGCTGGGGGGCGCCGCGGTCAACTTCGCGATCGCCCAGCAGGGTCTGGCGGCCCCCTTCACGGCGCTGCGGATCGCGGCCGCCTACCAGCGCTCCGGCCGGGCCGCGGAGGTGGTCCTCGCCGTACTGGAACAGACCACGCTGCCGACCGACCTGCCCCTGGTCAGCCGGACGCCGCTGACCGACTCGGCCGCGGCCCTGGTGCTGCGCGCGGCGCCGGGCGCCGAGGCGGGGAGCCTGGAGCTGGCCGGGGTGGGCTCGGGTGCGCCGCCCGAGCCGGCCGGGGACGGAGTCCTCCATGTGCTCGGCCCGTGGGCGGCCGAGGAGGACGTGCCGGAAGGCACCGACGTGCACCGGGCGCCGCCGGGCACCTACTGCACCGGCGTCTGGCTGGAACTCGCGGCGCACTGGCAGGAGTGGCGGCGCAGCCATCGCACGGTCGTCCTGCGGGACACCGACCCGCGCACGGGCGTCGGCCACCACGCGGTGTTCACCGTCGCGGCGGGCGCACGCTGATGCACATCGGCGTGGATCTGCTGTACCTCGACGAACTCGACCGCCTCCTGACCCGCCCGTGGTTCCGCGCCTTCGCCTACGCCGAACCGGAGTTGGCCCTCGCGGCCGGCTTCGGTCCCGACCGGCGCCGGGAGTTCCTCGCCGGCCGGTACGCAGCCAAGGAGGCGGTACTGAAGGCGCTCGGCACGGGCATGACGGGCGGCGTCCGCCCCTGTCAGGTGGCCGTCCTGCGGACGGACGAGGGTGCTCCCGTCGTCCGTCTCGACGGCGCGGCCGCGGCCCGGGCCGCCGAGGCCGGCATCACCGAGGTACGTGTCTCCCTCACCCACAAGCGGGGCCTGGCCTTCGCCATCGCGCTGGCTTCGTAACCCTCCGCGTACAGCTGTCCGGCTGATTTTCGGCCGATTCCCGTCACCAACCCTTGGGGGATACTTGACCTGACCATGCCAGACCTCCACCATGAGCGCCACACCCGCACCAGCACGTCGCACTGATCCACCCCCCACCGCGCCTCCTCTCGTTCCGGAGATCCCGGAACGCCCGGAGAAACAAGGAGATTTCATGCGACTTCGCATTCGCGGCAGCGGCGCCGGAAGCACCGGAAGCAGACGCCGTCGCCGCACCGCAGCCTTCGCCACCCTGATCGCGCTCGCGCTCGCGGCCCCGCTCATGGCGACGGCCACCGACGCCACAGCCGACGGAGCGAAGGCCCCCGCGGCCGAGCAGGACCCCGTCCGCCAGTACGAGGTGCACATGCACTCGGACTCCAAGTCCCGTACGGCGATCCAGCAGGCCGGCGTGACCGTGGACGAGGCCGACTCGGAGACCGTCGTCATCTCCGGCCGCGCGGACCAGATCAAGAAGCTGCGCTCGCAGGGCTACGAGGTCTCGCTGCTCGGCTCGGCACCGGACCGTTCGAGCGCGGCCGACGTGGGGATCCTCGACTTCCCCACCGCCGACTCGACTTACCACAACTACGCGGAGATGACGACCGACATCAACTCCGTCGTCGCCGCCTACCCGAGCCTCGTGAGCCAGCGGGTCATCGGCACCTCGTACCAGGGCCGGAACATCGTCGCGCTCAAGATCAGCGACAACGTCGCCACGGACGAGGCCGAGCCCGAGGTGCTGTTCACCCACCACCAGCACGCGCGCGAGCACCTCACCGTGGAGATGGCGCTCTACCTGCTGAAGGAGCTGACCTCCAAGTACGCCACGGACTCCCGTGTCTCGAGCCTGGTCAACTCCCGTGAGATCTGGATCATCCCCGACCTCAACCCGGACGGCGGCGAGTACGACATCGCGACCGGCGCCTACCGCTCATGGCGCAAGAACCGCCAGCCCAACACCGGTTCGTCGTACATCGGTACGGACCTGAACCGCAACTGGGCCTACCAGTTCGGCTGCTGCGGCGGCTCCTCCGGCTCGACCTCCTCGGAGACCTACCGGGGTACGTCGGCCGAGTCCGCCCCCGAGGTCAAGGTGGTCGCCAACTTCGTCCGCAGCCGGGTCGTCGGCGGCGTCCAGCAGATCAAGGCGGGCATCGACTTCCACACGTACAGCGAACTGGTGCTGTGGCCCTACGGCTACACGACCGCCAACACCGCGACCGGTATGACGCTGGACGACCGCAACGCCTTCGCCGCGGTCGGCGGGAAGATGGCCGCCAGCAACGGCTACACGGCAGAGCAGGCCAGTGACCTCTACATCACCGACGGCTCGATCGACGACTGGCTGTGGGGCAACCAGAAGATCTTCTCGTACACCTTCGAGATGTATCCGACGTCCAGCTCCGGCGGCGGCTTCTACCCGCCCGACGAGGTCATCGTCCGGGAGACGTCCCGCAACCGGGACGCGGTGCTGCAGCTCCTGGAGAACGCCGACTGCATGTACCGCTCGATCGGCAAAGAGGCGCAGTACTGCTCGTGACGCTCCGCCGGTGAGCTGAAGACAGGTGAGCGGGGAACTGCGGGCCGTACGTGGCCGGTCGCGCAGTTCCCCGCTCCCCCTTTACGAGGTGCTGTCCTCGTCGTCCGACTCGACATCGTCCTCGACGTCTTCCTCGAAGTAGGCGTCGAGGACGGCGTCGAGCTGGTCCTCCCACTCCTTGAAGCGTGACCGGGACGACGCCTCGATCTCGATCGGGTACCAGCGACGGTCCGGCGTGTGCACCGTGATGGTGAACCGCTTCCCGAAGCGCGGCGACTCCGTCTCGACGGCGCCGATCTCCTCCCAGCGGAACTCCGCCTGCTGGTCGTCCAGGCGCAGCTGTACGCCGCTGTGGTCGGCCGTGATCGAGGCGCGCCGGTCGGAGGCCTCGAAGACGGGACCGTCGGCGTCCGCCGCGGCTTCCTCGGCTTCGTCGGAAGCCTCGGTCTCGTCGTCGTCCTCGTCGCCGACCTCCTCCTCGGCCTCGGCGTCCTCGGAAACCGCCTCCTCGGAGGTGGCCTCCTCAGACTCGGCGCCCTCGGCCGTGTCGGTCGCCTCGGCCTTCGCGTCCTCGACCTCCGCTTTCGCGTCCGGCTCCGCGGGCACGGGTGACGTGAGCCCGGGGATGTACGCCGGGTCGACCGCGGCGGCATCCAGGGGCTGGCTCTTCGAACCTATGCGCTGCTCCACAGCGGGCAGTATGGTCGACGATCCTGTGTCAGGAACAGCCAGCCCCTACATAGCTGCACGGCCGTTATGACAAACCGGCCGTTATACGAAAAGGCTCAGCACCGCCGCCACCGCGAACCCGGCGACGGACAGCACCGACTCCAGAACCGTCCAGGACTTCAGGGTGTCCCGCTCGCTGATGCCGAAGTACTTCGCCACCATCCAGAAGCCGCCGTCGTTGACGTGCGAGGCGAAGATCGAGCCCGCCGAGATCGCCATGATGACGAGGGCGACGAAGGCCTGGGAGTGGTCGCTCTCGGCGAGCAGCGGCGCGACGATACCGGCCGTGGTGACGATGGCGACGGTGGCCGAGCCCTGGGCAACGCGCAGGACCAGCGAGATCAGATAGGCGAGGACGAGCACCGGCAGGCCGACGTCGTTGAAGGTGTCCGAGAGTGCCTGGGCGACCCCGCTGGCCTTCAGTACGGCGCCGAAGATCCCGCCCGCGCCGACCACCAGCAGGATGTTGCCGACCGGCTTGAGCGACGAGGTCGACACCGTCTCGAGGGACTTGCGGGACCAGCCGCGCCGGATGCCGAGCAGGTAGTACGCGAGCAGCAGGGCGATGGTGAGAGCGACGAACGGGCTGCCGAAGAACTCGATCACGGAGCGGAGGGTGGAGGGGTCGAGCGCGATCGAGGAGAACGTCGCCGCCAGGATCAGCACCAGCGGCGTACCGATGATGCCGAGGACGGTGCCGAGCGGCACCGGGCTCTCGCGCGGCTCGACGCCCGAGGCCCGCTGCTCCTCCCGCACGGCCAGCTTCGCCTCCGCGGCGGCCTCGACCATGTCCTGCGGTACGGCGACGAAGATCCGCTTGCCGATCCAGGCGGCGTAGACCCAGGCGGCGGCCACGGCGGGGAGTCCGCAGACCACGCCCATGAGGATGACCCAGCCGAGATCCACGTGCAGGAGTCCGGCGGCGGCCACCGGTCCCGGGTGCGGCGGCAGGAACGCGTGCGTCACGGACAGGCCGGCGAGCAGCGGCAGGCAGTACAGCAGGATCGATTTGCCGCTCCTCTTCGCCGCCGCGTACACGATCGGCGCGAGGACGAAGATGCCGACGTCGAAGAAGACCGGGATGCCGAAGATCAGGCCGGTCAGGCCCATGGCCAGCGGGGCCCGCCTCTCACCGAACAACCCGAGCAGCCGGGACGCCAACACCTCGGCCCCGCCGCTGACTTCGAGGATCGCGCCGAGCATCGTGCCCAGGCCGATGATGATCGCGACATGGCCGAGGATGCCGCCCATGCCGGACTCGATGACCGAGACGGCCGTGGACCGCTGGACCGTGCCGAAGAGTTCCGTCACCGAAAGGCCGGCCGCCAGGCCGACGGCTATGGAGACGGCGAGCAGCGCCACGAAGGGCTGGAGCCTGAGCTTGATGATCAGGACGAGCAGGAGGGCGATGCCGAGGGCGGCGACCGTGAGCAGCCCTGCGGTGCCGTCGAGGAGGAGGAGCAGACCGCCGGTGTGGGGTGGGGTCTCGGGGGCGGGGGCTGTCGCTGCGAGCGGTTGGGAGAGCAAGGGGGGCCTCTTCTTAAGTGCATGGTGCTTTCGGGGCGTGGGGGATCGCGGCACGGCGCCCACGGGATGACGGGCGCCGCACCGTGATGACGTACGGGATGCGGGAGTTGAGTGGAGAGGGACGTCAGCCGAGTACGGCGAGCGCGTCGATCTCGATGAGGAGCCCGGCCGGCAGACCGACGTAGACCGTCGTGCGGGCAGCGGGGGGCGCGGTGAGGCCCTGCTCCTCGAAGTAGGTGTTGTAGATGCCGTTCAGCTCGGCGAAGTGGCCGACGTCCGTGAGGTAGACGCGGATCATCACCACGTCGTCCCAGCTCGCGCCGCCCTCTTCGAGGATCGCCTTGACGTTGGCGAGGGTCTGGAGGGTCTGCTCGCGCAGGCCGGGTCCCGCAGTCGTGGGCGGCTCACCCTCGACTGCCGGGAGGAAGCCGACCTGTCCGGCGACCTGGAGGATGTTCCCCTTCCTCACGCCGTGCGAGAACTTGGCGGGCGGGGCGGTGTGGGTCTTGGGGGTGAGGGCGATCTTCTCAGTCATGCCGTGCTCATTCCTTCGGGGCTTCCTGGGTGGGCGACTTGCCGGAGTACTCGCGGCTGATGGCGTCCGTCGTACGGCGTACCAGCGGGAGCAGGGTGAGGAGTTCGTCGGCGGTGACGACGACGTTCGGGGCGGAGACGGACATCGCGGCGACGACCCGTCCGTCGGCGCCGCGGATGGGCGCGGCCACGCAGTTGATGGACTCCTCGTGGCCGCCGAGGTCGGTGGCCCAGCCCTGTTCGCGGACCGCCGCCAGCTCCTTGAGGAAGGCAGGGGCGTTCGGGATCGAACGGGCCGTGTACATGGGGTAGTCGAGCTTGTCGGCGATCGCGCGCCGCTCGGCCTCGGGCAGGTCGGCCAGGAGCAGCTTCGCGACGGCGGCGACGGTGATGGCGACGGGCTTGCCGATCCGCGAGTACATCCGGACCGGGTACCGGCTCTCCACCTTGTCGATGTAGAGGACCTCGTTCTCCTCGTGGACGGCGAGGTGGACGGTGTGCCCGCACTGCTCGTTGAGCCGTACGAGGTGGGGGTGGGCGATCTCCCGGATATCCAGGTTCTCCACCGCCTGCTGGGCGAGGGCGAAGAGGCGGGCGCCGAGGCGGTAGCGCTGGTCGGACTGGCGGTAGACGAGCCCGTGCTCGTGAAGCGTGCGCAGGAGGCGGAGCGCGGTGGACTTGTGCACGCCGAGCCGGTCGGCGACCTGCCCGAGGTCGGCGGGGCCCTCGGCGAGCAGCGGCAGGATGCTCAGCGCTCGGTCCACGGTCTGGCTCATGGGGTATGTACCTCCTCGTCGGCCCGCGTGTCGGCTTCGGTCCAGCCGGGGCCGAGTCGAAGTGTCTCCCACGCCCGGTCGTCCAGAGCGGCCAGCCGGTCGGCGTGGTCGCGGGAGGGCGGCGCGGCCAGGTCCCCCGGGACAGTGAGGGCGGCGGCGGCCATCAGGTGGCCGTGCCGGAGCCGGTCCTTGGCGGGGAGCCCGCGCAGGGTGGCGGAGAGGAAACCGGCGGCGAAGGCGTCGCCGGCGCCGACCGCCGCGACGACGTCGACGCGCAGGGCGGGGACGAGCGTGGCGGTGCCGTCCGCGTCCTCGGTCCCCTCGACGTCTTTGTCGAACATGACGGCTCCGCCCTTGCCGTACTTGACGACCAGGACCTCCGGCTCCGGCAGCGCGTCACGGATCGCCCCTGCGCCGCGCAGCCCCCAGGCGTCCCGCGCCTCGTCCTCGCCGACGAACACGATGTCGGCGCCGCGCGCGAGGTCGAGCACGGTGCGCGGCCCTTCGGTACCGCGCCACAGCCCGGGGCGGTGGTTGACGTCGAAGGAGACGAGCGGGCGTCCGGGCCGGCGCGCGGTGAGCGCGCGCATCAGGCCGAGGCAGTCGTCGGACAGCGCGGCCGTGATGCCGGAGAGATGCAGGACGCGGGCGGACCGGACGGCGTCCAGGTCCACGTTGTCCACCGCCATCGCTGAGGCGGCCGACCCCGCCCGGTAGTACGCCACCTCGTGCGCGTCGGTCGCCCGGTCGCCCGCCGTGCGGAAGTAGATGCCCGTCGGACGCGCGGGATCCCGCCGTACGGCGGAGGTGTCCACGCCGTACGAGGCGATCGCCTCCACCAGGTGATCACCGAAGCCGTCGGCGCCGACTCTGCTGACCCACTGCACGGAGTGGCCCGCGGCGGCGAGCACGCAGGCGACGTTCGACTCCGCGCCGCCGATCCCCCGGGTGAAGGAGGGGACATCGGCGAGACGTCCGGGCCGGGAGGGCAGGAACGTGACCATGGACTCGCCGAGCGCTACGACGTCGAAGGCGGTCACGATGGCTGGGGCCCCTTGCTCTCTCGGTCAACGGCACCGGCACCGTTGACCCTGCGTTGGCTGGGATGTTAGACAGCAGTAAGCGTCATACGCAATGACCGTTGCAGAGAATGCAACGCATTGTTGTTCAGGTCAGGTTCATCAAGTCAGGTTCATCAGGTAATCAGGGAGGCCCCATGGGCGCCGAGACCGCCGCACCCCAGCTCACCGCTCTCACGGCGGACCGCGTCGACCTCCGCTTCAAGGGGCTTCCTCCGGACGCCGGGGGCCTGACCGTCGGCGAACTCACCGCCCAGCGCCGCAACCTCTTCACGGACGGCTTCACCACCCCCGTCCTCGCCCTCTCCGCCGAGCGCCTGAACCACAACCTCGCCCTGATGGAGACGTACGCGACCCGCCACGGCCTCGCCTTCGCCCCGCACGGCAAGACCTCGATGGCCCCGCAGCTCTTCTGGAAGCAGATCGAGCACGGCGCCTGGGGAATCACCCTCGCCGTCCCCCACCAGGTGCGGGTGGCAAGGGAGTTCGGCATCGACCGGGTCTTCCTCGCGAACGAACTCGTCGACGCCTCCGCCCTGCGCTGGATCGCGTCCGAACTCGCCACGGACCCTGACTTCCGCTTCATCTGTTACGTCGACTCCGTGCGCGGCGTGGAACTGATGGACGCCGCGCTCTTCGGGGCCCCCCGCCCCGTGGACGTGGTCGTCGAACTCGCCGCCGGTGAGGGCGCCCGCACCGGCGTCCGTACGGAGGCCGAGTGCGCGGCGGTCGCGGACGCGGTGGCCGGGGCGGCGACGCTGCGTCTGGTGGGCGTGGCGGGCTACGAGGGCGAGGTTCCTGACGCCGACCCCGACCGGGTGCACGCGTGGCTGCGCCGGCTCACCGCACTGGCGGCGGATTTCGACAAGGCGGGCCGGTTCGAGGGCCTCGCGGAGATCGTCGTCAGCGCGGGCGGCAGCGCCTGGTTCGACGCGGTGGCCGACGTGTTCGCGGAGATCCCCGAACTCTCCCTCCCCGTACTGAAGTTGCTCCGCTCCGGCGCGTACGTCTCGCACGACGACGGCCACTACCGCAAGCTCACGCCCTTCACCCGCGTCCCCGAGGAGGGCGCCCTGCACCCCGCCTTCCGGCTCTGGGCCCAGGTCGTCTCCCGCCCCTCCCCCGACCAGGCCTTCGTCAACGCCGGCAAGCGGGACGCGGCCTACGACCTGGACCTGCCCGAGGCCCAGGTCATCCGCCGCGACGGCACCGACCGCCCGGCCACCGGCATCACGGTCACCGGCCTCTCCGACCAGCACGGCTGGCTCCGCACGACCCCGGAGGCGGACATCCAGGTCGGGGACTGGGTGGGGATGGGACTGTCGCATCCCTGCACTTCCTTCGACAAGTGGCAGCTGATTCCGCTGGTGGAGGGGGACGGGACGGTCGTGGACTACGTGCGGACGTTCTTCTGAGACGCCTTCCGGCGCAGCCGGGGAGCCGGCCGAGTCGGGTGGTCGGGTATTCCGGCGCAGCCGGGGAGCCGGCCGAGACGGGTGGCCGTGGGTGGGCAGCACCGCGCGGAGCGCGGGAAACAAGCAGCGCGGGCGAAGCCCGGAAAGGCGGAACCAGGTGGACCTGGCGATCAGAGACGTAAGCGTCATCGACGGCACCGGCCAGGCCTCGTACCGCGCCGACGTGGGCATCACAGCCGGCCGGGTCACCGAGATCCGCCGCGAGGGCCCACCCCTCGGCGCACGCCGGACCCTGGACGCCCCAGGCCTTGCGCTAGCGCCCGGTTTCATCGACATGCACGCACACAGCGACCTCGCGCTGCTCCGCGACCCGGACCACAGCGCGAAGGCCGCCCAGGGGGTGACCCTCGAAGTCATAGGCCAGGACGGCCTGTCGTACGCCCCGGTCGACGACCGCACACTCGCCGAGGTCCGCCGCTCGATCACCGGCTGGAACGGCAACGGCGACGACATCGACTTCACCTGGCGCTCCGTGGGCGAGTACCTGGACCGCCTCGACCACGGCTTCGACGGCGAGGGCATCGCGGTGAACGCCGCCTACCTCATCCCGCAGGGCACCCTGCGGATGCTCGCCGTCGGCTGGGAGGACCGCGAGGCGACTCCCCAAGATCTGGACCGCATGCGGGAGTTGGTGGCAACCGGAATGCGCGAGGGCGCCATCGGCATGTCCTCCGGGCTGACGTACACCCCCGGCATGTACGCCAAGGACGCCGAACTCACCGACCTGTGCCGGGTGGTGGCCGAGCACGGCGGCTACTACTGCCCCCACCACCGCTCGTACGGCGCGGGCGCCCTGGCGGCGTACGAGGAGATGGTGGCCCTCACCCGAGAGGCCGGCTGCCCGCTCCATCTCGCCCACGCCACCATGAACTTCGGCGTGAACGAGGGGAAGGCCCCGGACCTGCTGGCCCTCCTGGACAAGGCGCTGGCGGAGGGCGCCGACATCACCCTCGACACGTATCCGTACACCCCCGGCTGCACAACCCTCGTGGCGATGCTGCCAAGTTGGGCGAGCGAGGGCGGCCCGGAGGCGACCCTCGCCCGTCTCGAGGACGACGGGACGGCGGAACGCATCCGGCACCATATGGAGGTCGTGGGCGCCGACGGCTGCCACGGCGTCCCCATCGAGTGGGACACGATCGAGATCTCGGGAGTGACCGACCCGGCACTCGCTCCGCACGTGGGCCGGACCGTGCAGGCGTCCGCGGACCTGCGCGGCGAGGCTCCCTGGGTCACCGCCCGCCGGCTGCTCCTCGCCGACAGCCTCGGCTCGACGATCCTCCAGCACGTCGGCCACGAGGAGAACGTCCAGGCAATCATGCGGCACCGGGTGCACACCGGCGGCTCCGACGGCATCCTGCGGGGCGACAAGCCACATCCGCGCGCGTACGGCACTTTCCCGCGCTATCTGGGCCACTACGTAAGGGAGTTGGGCGTCCTCTCCCTGGAGGAGTGCGTCGCCCACCTCACGGGCCGTCCCGCGGCCCGGCTACGGCTGCCCGACCGCGGGCTCGTCCGCGAGGGCTACCGCGCCGACCTGGTCCTCTTCGACCCGGCCACGGTGGCGGCGGGCTCCACCTTCGACTCCCCCCGCACCCTCCCGACCGGCATCCCGCACGTCATCATCGACGGCCGCTTCGTGATCGAGGACGGGCGCAGGACGGACGTACTGGCGGGGCGGGCGGTCCGCGGGACCCCCGCGTGACCGCCCGCCCTCTCCACCGCTAAGGCTTGGGCAGGGTGCACCCGGCGCGGCTCAGGTCGAGCTTGTTGTCGAGCCCGAAGCACGGGACGATCTGGTAGGTCTCCTGGGCGTAGTTGATGCCCTGGCGGACGGTGACGGTGCCGTTCGCGTCGACCTCACAGGGGTTGTTGACGGTGCAGGTCGCGCCGTCCTCGTTGCCGGTGTTGTTGACGGCGACGACCTTGCCGGTGGTGTTGTCGATGACGGGCGAACCCGACGTACCGCCGATGGTGTTGCAGGCGGAGGTGTAGCGGAGCGAGTCCTTCCAGGTCCAGGAACCCTCCTGCAGCCGGTGGACGAACCCGTCGACGTTGCAGGTGTAGATCCGCTTCCAGTACCCGGAGACGACCTTGATGGCCGTGCCCGCCGTCGGGTGCGCGTCGTCCAGCGTCAGCGCGCTGATGCCGTACGTGCTCTGGATCTGCGCGTACGTGCTGGTGAGCTGGTAGATCGAGACGTCCGTGTCGGTCATCGTGCCGTACGCGATCTTGCTGGCGCGCAGGGTGGCGACCTTCGTACCCGCGGAGTTGAGCAGGCTGAAGGTGCGGGTGGACGCGCGGTCGACGATGACCTGCCCTGCCGTCGGCATGCCGGTCTCCAGGCAGTGGCCGTTCGACAGCACGAGGGCCGGGTCGTCGGCCTCGGACGCGGGCATGCGGATGACCGAGCCGGAACAGTTGCTGAGCGCGACGGTGCCGGCGAAGTCGACGGCCTGGATCGCGGGAGCGGCGGCGTTCCGCGCTTGCGCGGACACGGCCCTCGGCTCGGATGCCGGTGCCGGTGACGCGACCGCGGGTGCCGCGCCCGCCCCGGCGATCACCAGGGCGAAGAGCGCGGCGACGAGAGGCTTTCTCATGTGGGGTCCCCTCTTGCGACGTGGGTGACCGAAGGTTTTCCGGTCACCTTCTGTTTTGTCATGCGCATTGTGAGGGGATCGGTCAGAGGCGACAAGGAGCGGTTTCCGGCCGGACGGGCCGGCCGACTCTCGCCACGACAGGAGGGAAAAGGGAACAGAACACCCCGTCTCACGTGGTGGAAAACACCCGCCGCCGAGCGTTACCCGGCCGTAAGCTCACGGACATGCAGGTGATCCAGTCGACCAAGCTCGCCAACGTCTGTTACGAGATCCGGGGCCCGGTTCTCGAGGAGGCGATGCGACTCGAAGCGGCGGGGCATCGGATCCTCAAGCTGAACACGGGGAATCCGGCGGCCTTCGGGTTCGAGTGCCCACCCGAGATCCTTGAGGACATCCTGCGGAACGTGTCGTCGGCGCACGGCTACGGCGACGCCAAGGGGCTGCTCGCGGCGCGCCGGGCGGTCGTCATGCACAACCAGACCCTGGGCATCGAGACGGACGTCGAGCACGTCTTCATCGGCAACGGCGTGTCCGAGCTGATCGTGATGGCTATGCAGGGGCTGCTCGACGACGGCGACGAGGTGCTCGTACCGGCGCCCGACTATCCGCTGTGGACGGCGGCCGTGTCACTGTCCGGCGGTACGGCGGTGCACTACCGCTGCGACGAGCAGTCGGACTGGATGCCCGACCTCGCGGACGTGGAGCGGAAGGTCACCGACCGCACCAAGGCCATCGTGATCATCAACCCGAACAACCCGACGGGTGCGGTGTACGACGAGGCGATGCTGCGCGGTCTTACCGACATCGCCCGCCGCCACAACCTGCTGGTCTGCTCCGACGAGATCTACGACAAGATCCTGTACGACGGTGCCACACACACGGCGACCGCGAAGATCGCCCCGGATCTGCTGACGCTCACCTTCAACGGGATGTCGAAGGCGTACCGGGTGGCCGGGTACCGGGTCGGCTGGATGTCGATCTCGGGGCCGCGCGCGCACGCCGACTCCTATATCGAGGGCCTGACGATCCTCGCCAACATGCGACTGTGCGCGAACATGCCAGGTCAGCACGGCGTGGTCGCCGCGCTGAGCGGGCGGCAGACCATCAACGACCTGGTGCTGCCCGGCGGGCGGCTCCGGGAGCAGCGGGATGTCGCGTACGAGCTGCTGACCCAGATCCCCGGTGTGACCTGCGTGAAGCCGAAGGGGGCGCTGTATCTCTTCCCGCGCCTGGACCCGCAGGTCTTCAAGGTCAAGGACGACCGGCAGCTGGTCCTCGATCTGCTGCGCCGCGAGAAGATCATGGTCGTCCAGGGGACGGGCTTCAACTGGCCCGAGCCGGACCACTTCCGCGTGGTCACCCTGCCGACGGTCGGGGACCTGACCGACGCGGTGACGAGGATCGGGAACTTCCTGGACGGCTACGGCCAGCCGTGATTCCCACACCGTGCGTGTGGTGACGGTGGCACTGCGTACAGGCTTCGACCGGTCACGCGATCCGGCTCAACTTTAGACGAAATCCAAGCTAGGATGGGATCCTGTCAGCGCACAGGAGGCTGTCCCATGTACGAACCGATCCGCACCAAGTCGGTCCACAGGATGGCCGGCACCACCTCCGACTTTCCCCATCGGTCGCGCGAGGAGGAGCTGGACATCCAGTTGGCCGGGCATCTCGCGGCGCTGCTCGCGGTGACCGACGAGATCCGTGCGATCGCGCCGTCCGGTGAGCTGGACACGGCGGCCGAGCGGCTCGCCGCGCAGGTGGCCCGGCTCCGGGACGGGGCGGCGCCGGTTCGGTCGTCGGTGGCCGACGCCCTCCGCGAGCCGCAGCTCGTCCCCCTGCACCAGCGTGCGCACGCCCTCGCGGGCCGCGCCCTCGTCGTCGCGGCGTCCCGCGCCGACACCGCCGCGGCGATCCTCTCCGCCGAGCGCATGGACGCCCACGCGTCCGCCACCGCCCCGCAGCCCCTCGCGGCCCACTGAGCCGCCGGGCTCCCCTCGTACGGCCCCGGTCCGCGCGCACCACAGCGACGTGCGGACCGGGTGCCACAGCACTGCGTTCGCTTCAGCGGGGTTTCGCTTGTCCCGGCTTGGGGGCGACCCCGGCGTTTTCGGGTGAGCTGGGGCCACTTGGCACCGCCGGAAAGCACCATCGTGGCTTGTCGCCGCTGCGGCGGGGATAACTGGGGCTCCCCATCGGCGCGACGGGGAGCCCCAGCTATCCCCGCCGCGCCCACGCACCGGCGAGAACCGGACACCCCCGTTCAGTGAACCCCCGTAGCGGCGCCGGAGGTTCCGGTTGCGTACCGGGACCCCGTCGTCACCCCGTGTTCACCCCGGGCCGGGGGGAATGTTGGAGTCCGGGAGCACGCTCACGGGTGTGAGACGCATCGCAGGAATCGTCCTGGCGGTCCTGCTGATCGGCGGCGTGGTAGCAGCCGTCGTCGCAGGCCGCGATGGTCAGGACAAGGGCACGGCAACGAAGACCGTGCAAGGAGTTATCGGGTCGGAGAAGGCTGAGTTCTTCGCCGATCCCGACGTGGTGAAGGCCCTCGCTGCCAAGGGCTACACCGTGAAGACGGAGGCCTCCGGGTCCTGGGCCATGGAGGGCCTGGACCTCAAGGGGTACGACTTCGCCTTCCCTTCGAGCCAGGCGCCGGCCGACGAGCTGGCCGACAAGTACCACGTACAGAAGCCACTCCCCCGGCCCTTCTACTCACCCCTCGTCGTCGTGGCCCACCGCCACGCCGCCGAGGTCCTGGAGCAGAACGGCCTGGCCACGCTCGACAAGGCCACCGGCACCCTGAACATGTCCGCCTACCTCAAGGCGGCCGAGCAGGACCGGACTTGGCAGGAGCTCAAGGGGACGGAGAAGTACGGCGAGCTGACCGGAACGCTCTTCATCGCCACCACCGACCCCGAGACCTCCAGCTCCGGCGCCCTCTACCTCGCCGCCGCCTCGTACGTCGCCGACGGCGGACGCGTGGCCGCGGACAACGCGGCCGTGGCCCGCACCGCGCCCCTGATGCACAAGCTGATCAGCGTCCAGGGCGCACAACAGAGCAGCACGGACGCCACGTTCAGGGACTTCGTCAGCGGCGCGGGCAACCCGCTCGTCCTCGTGTACGAGTCCCAGGTGTCCTCGCTGCTCGTCCAGGGCCAGGACGTCGGCGACCTCACCGTCCTCTACCCGGACACCACGGCGAACAGCGACCACACCGTCGTACCGCTCACTCCCGAGGGCCGCGCTCTCGGTGAACTCCTGAGCAACGACCCGACGTTGCGCAAGCTCGCCGTCCGGCACGGGTTCCGGCCGCAGGGCGCGAGCACGGAGTTCACGGCGGCGACCGCCGCCCAGACGAGGTACATCAACCAGAAGCTGACCGGCGTCCGGCAGGTGCCCGTGCCCGCCTCCAAGGTGCTGCACGAGATGGCACTCCGGGCCCGGAAGTAGGGGGAAGCAGCAAATGAGTACTGAACCGAACACCTTGACCCTCACGCCGCCCGAGGCCGTCCCACCCGTGCCCCGCGAGAAGGCGGGCGGGCTGGTGCCCGTGGATGCGGCCGTGCACGAGGACATGGCGCGCCGTGCCGCCGAGTACGTCGGCGGGCTCGCCGGCCTGGACGCCCGCTCGCCCGAGTTCGCCGGCAAGGTCGGCGAGATCACGGGCCTGGGCGCGGGCGAGATGCGGGGCGCGGCCGCGCAGTCCAACCGCATGCTGGAGCGCACCATCCGCAGCCTCCCGGGCAAGGGCGAGGACGCCCAGTCGCACGTGGCGGGCTCGCTCGTCGAACTCCGGCGAGTCGTCGAGGACTTGGACCCGCGCGACCTGCCCGCGAGCAAGGGGCGGAAGTTCCTCTCCCGGCTCCCCGGCGGCAACAAGCTGCGCGACCACGTCGCCAAGTACGCCTCCGCACAAGGCACCCTGAACAAGATCGTGGGCTCACTGCGCGGCGGCCAGGACGAACTGCGCCGGGACAACGCCGCGTTGCAGACCGAGCGGGTCCGCCTCTGGGAGACCATGGGCAAGCTCCAGGAGTACGTCGTCCTCACCCAGGCCCTGGACACGGCCGTCGAGCAGCACATCGCGGGCGTGGAGGCCAGGGACCCGGCGCAGGCCGACACTCTCCGCTCCGACGTCCTCTTCCCCGTACGGCAGAAGCACCAGGACCTGCTGACCCAGCTGGCCGTGTGCGCCCAGGGATACCTGGCCATGGACGTCGTACGCCGCAACAACGACGAGCTGATCAAGGGCGTCGACCGGGCCGCGACCACGACCGTCTCGGCGCTGCGCATCTCCGTGATGCTCGCCTCGGCCCTCGACAACCAGCGCAAGGTCGTCGACCAGGTCAACGCGCTGCGCGGCACCACGGAGGACCTCATCCGGGGCAACGCCGAGATGCTCGCCACGCAGAGCGGGGAGATCCAGCGGATCGCCGCCGATCCGGCCGTCGGCGCGGAGACCCTGCGCAGCGCCTTCCAGCAGATCTACCGCACGCTCGACGCGATCGACACGTACAAGGTGCAGGCCACCGAGGCCATGGCCGTGACGGTCGCGTCGCTGACCTCCGAACTCCAGCACGCAAGCGCCTACTTGGAGCGCAGCCGCTCGCAGGGCGCCCTCGAAGGCGGTAACGCATGAGAAGACGAAGCACGTTCGCCGTACTGACGGCGGCGGCTCTGCTCGCCGTGTCGGCCTGCACGGCGGAGAACGCAGAGAGCGCGGCGGACCCCAAGGCCCCGGCGGCTCCCACCCCCGGCACCCTCCGTGTCCTGGCCTCCAGCGAACTCAGTGACATGACAGGGGTGTTGGAGCAGATCCAGCAGGACACCGGCATCACGGTGAAGCCCACCTACATAGGCACCCTCGCCGCCGTGGACCTGCTCGCGCAGGGCAAGGTGGACGGTTCGTACGACGCCCTGTGGCTCTCGTCGAACGACTATCTGCGGCTGCGTCCCGACGCGGCGAAGAAGGTCGTCTCCGAGACGTCGATCATGTCCAGCCCGGTGGCCATCGGCGTCAAGCCGGCGACCGTGAGCGAGCTGGGCTGGAATCCTGACGACGTCACCTGGTCGCAGGTGGAGAAGGCGGTCGCGTCGGGCAGGCTGACGTACGGCATGACCGACCCTGCGCGCTCCAACTCCGGTTTCTCCACGCTGATCTCGGTGACCTCGGGCCTGTCCGGAGCGCAGTCGGCGCTGACGGACGCGGACGTGGAGAAGGCGACGCCGAAGTTGCGGGAGTTCTTCAAGGGGCAGAAGCTGACCTCGGGTTCCTCCGGCTGGCTGGCGACCGCCTATGAGAGCCGCGGCACCGTGGGCGGCCTGCTCAACTACGAGTCGGTCCTCAAGGGCATGAAGGACCTCACGGTCATCCGGCCGAGCGACGGCGTGGTGACCGCCGACTACCCGCTGACCTCGCTCGCCTCGTCCTCCAAGGACACCCGCGAGGACGTCCGCCGCCTCACCGAGGCACTGCGCACCCCGGACGCCCAGCGGCAGATCACCGAGCAGACCCTGCGCCGCCCGGTCGTCGCCTCCGTCGCCCCGGCGGCCGGCCTCGACACCAGTCGTCGGCGCGAACTCCCCTTCCCCGGCAGCCAGTCGGTAGCCGACGGCCTCCTCGACGCGTACGAGAACAAGCTCCGCCGCCCGTCCAGGACCGTATACGTTCTCGACACCTCCGGCTCGATGCGCGAGGACAGCCGCCTCGACCGGCTCAAGAAGGCGCTCACCGACCTGACGAGCGACTTCCGCGAGCGCGAGGAGGTGACGCTGATGCCGTTCGGCTCGGAGGTCAAGAACGTCCGCACGCACGTGGTGTCGCCCGAGGACCCGGGGACCGGGCTCGACGGCATCCGCAAGGACACCAAGGCGCTCACCGCCGAGGGGGACACCGCGATCTTCACGTCATTGGAGAAGGCGTACGAGCATCTCGGCGCCGACGACGACACGTTCACGTCGATCGTGCTGATGACGGACGGCGAGAACACGGCGGGGGCGAGCGCCGACGACTTCGACGGCTTCTACGGCCAACTGCCCGCCGGCGAGAAGGAGATACCCGTCTTCCCGATCCTCTTCGGCGACTCCGACCGCGCCGAACTCCAGCACATCGCCGACCTGACCGGCGGCCGCCTCTTCGACGCCCAGAAGGGCTCGCTCGACGGCGCCTTCGAGGAGATCCGTGGCTACCAATAAGAGCAACCGGCTCATGGGTTTTCTGGAGTCCCGCAAGAACCTCGTCGGGAGCGCGGGCGGGATCGCCGGGCTCGCGCTGACCTTCACCGGACTCGCGGGCGCGTACTGGCCCGCCGTCGTCCTCGGTCTGTACGGAGCGGGCGCCCTGATCGCCCCGCCGGAACGCCCGCCGCTCCCCGACTTCCCTGACCCGTCCGCCCAACTCGACGAACTGCGCGGCGATTTCGGCAAGCTGCGCGAGTACCTGGACGGCATCGAACTGCCGCCCGCGGCCGCCGGACGCCTCACCGAGCTCACCGAGCTCCTCGCCGCCCTGCTCGACCCCGGCTGGGTCGCCGCGGTCCTCGCACAGGACCCGGAGGGCGTGCACGCCCTGTCCCGTGCCGTACGGCAGGACATTCCCGAGGCCGTCGACACCTTCGTACGGACGAGGTGGTGGACCCGGCTGACACCTGGCACCGAACCACCGGAACGCCACCTGGAGCGCCAACTCGCGCTGCTGCACGAGGAGTCGGAGCGGCTTGCGACTCAGCTCCGGGAGACGGAGGCTCGGCGGCAGGAGTCGCACACGCGGTATCTGGAGGACCGGGGGCGCTCGCAGTAGGAGCGTTTCCCCAAAAGAGCTAACCGCCGGTCCTGTCGCTCAGCACCACGATGATCATCAGGATCAGCACAGCCAGGATCAGCAGACCTACCTTCAGCGCCGCCGGCCATGGCTGTTTCTCCACCGGCGGCGCGACGGGCAGCGGAACCGGCGCCGGTCCGTTGAACACGTCGTGCCCCGTGACCGCCGCCCGCGTGCACCACGGGCAGGTCGGCAGATGAGCCCCGTACGCGTGCAGCGGGCGGGCCTGGCAGACCCGTACGAGCGCGCGTTCCCGGTCCAGGGCGCGCAGCCACGCCTCCGCCGTGGGGCGCGCGGCGGGGGCCTGCACCCCGGGGCCGAAGGCGGCGCGGGCCAGTGTGAGGAGTTCCGGCGGCAGTACGGAGGGGTCGACGGTGCCGCGCGGGATGACGACGAGCTCGGGGCGTACGACGTAGGAGCAGCTCGCCGCGATGTTGTCCTTGACGGTCGACTCGGAGGCGCTGTCGTGCGGGACGCCCCCGAAGGGGTGGTTCCCGGCTGTGAGCAGTTGGTAGACGAGGACGGCGAGGGCGAAGTCGTCGGTGGCGCGGGTGGCGGGGCCGCCGGCCTGGCGCTCGGGGGACGAGTAGTCGGTGGTGTGCATCAGGCAGGGGAAGAGTTCCCCGGTCACCGGGTCGGTGAAGGCGATCGAGTCGCAGTCGAGGAAGGTGATGAAGCCGTGCCCGTCCACGACGACGTTGCTGCTGGAGAAATCGCCGATGACGAGGTTGTCGTAGTGCATGCGGGCTGTCATGAAGGCGAGGTTCCAGGAGACGCCGAGCAGGAAGCGCCAGTCGGCCCGCTCGGGGAACAGTTTGAGGCGCTGGGCGCGGGTGAACAGGCCGACGAGCTGGACGTGTTGGGGTTCGCCGAAGCGGCGCATGGCGTAGCCGAGGAACTCGCCCTTGGGGCCGCGGGCGAGCGCGGTGGGCCAGGCCAGTTCGGGCGGCTGGGAGGCGTTGGTGGGGCGGGCGGCGAGCGGTGACATGGTCAGCATCCGGGTCAGCCTGCGCTCCTGCTCGGGACCCGGCGGCTCGCGGTAGAGCTTGACGACGATGCCGTCGTCGCCGACGACCGGGAAGACGGCCGCCTGCCCGCCGCCCTTCAGGGGCAGTTCCGCCAGCACGACGGGCTTCCCGTCCAGGAACACCGTGAGGCCGCTCATGGCCGCACCTTGCGCACGGCCCGCAGCAGGGTCTTGTCGTCGGCGTTCAGGGCGGTGAGACGGTCCGATCTGAGCAGCGTGGCGAGTCCCTCGTGGGAGTCGTCGCTCACCGTGTCGAGGGACCTGAACACGGCGTCGGCGAAAGAGGTGTTGGGTGACTGCGCCCCGGAGCCGGACCGGGTGAGCGCGGCCTGTACGAGCCCGTCGGTGGACAGCAGCACCCCGTCGATCCCCTCGTCGGACACACAG
This sequence comes from Streptomyces sp. NPDC127595, assembly GCF_042671685.1. Classification (NCBI taxonomy): domain Bacteria; kingdom Bacillati; phylum Actinomycetota; class Actinomycetes; order Kitasatosporales; family Streptomycetaceae; genus Streptomyces; species Streptomyces sp. NPDC127595. The sequence continues at coordinate 192,117 of NZ_JBHXWK010000016.1, forward strand.
TCGGTGTGCACCCAGCGGGCCGCGTCCGGCGAGGTGAGGAAGACCGTCTCGTTGCTGTACTCGCTGGCCGCCCGCGCCTGCGGCAGCAGATGGAACTGCCGCTCCCCGTCCTCCGTACCGGCTCGCAGTACGACGAAGCCGTCGCCGACGGTGAGATGGCCCAGCCAGCCCGGGGCGAGCACCACGACGGTGAGGGTGGTGGCGAAGTCGGCGGCGTCGGCGCCCGTGGTGTCCAGGAACATCTTGCTGACCTCGTGGAAGGCGTCTTCGAGCAGTTCGTGGACGGCCTCTCCGGGCTGCCGGTCAGACGCCGCGTCGGCCCGCCGCGCGAAGTGCTCGACGGCCAGCTCGACCGCGAGCCTCGACCCCTCCTCGGAGCGCGGCCGGCTGCCCGCGCCGTCCGCGACCGCGAGGACCGCCGTGCGCCCCGACACCTTGGACGCGCAGGCGTCCTGGCAGGGCAGGCCCTGGCGCCGGTGGCGATAGCCCTCGACGCTCATGCCGTGGACGCGCCACGAGGAGTCCAGCTTCTCCGCTCCGGCCATGGGTCAGGATTCCCAAGCCGGGCGCTGGGTTTTGAACTGGCTGAAGATCTTCTCGAAGACCTCGTCGCCCGCGCCCTTCTGCTCGGCGTTCGCGCTCGCCGACATCATCTGGAGCAGTTCGCGGAACGGGAATCCCTGGAGCCTGGCGTTGAACTTCGGCGCGAACGCCTGGAGCACCTGTTCGCCCCTGTCCGTGATGCCGCCGACCCCTATCGCGTACAGCCGGAAGCGGCGGGCGCTCTGCTCGTCGGCAAGTACGGGGATCAACCGGTGCCAGGAGTCGGTGAGATGGCCCGTGCCGTCGGTGGGCAGGCCGTCGGTGACCAGGCAGATCTGCGGGCGGTAGTACTGGAGTCCGGAGGCGCGCAGTTCGGCCTTGCGGGCCGCGACGATGTGCATCGACAGCTCCAGCGCCTCCGTCATCAGGGTCACCCCGGCGGCGGTGAGCTGCGGCGGCCGGAACATGTGGGCGGGCACGAAGGGGCTCACCGGGGCGCGGGAGTCGAGGAGTTGGGGCCCGCGCCAGGCGGCGACCCCCTGGCCGCCGAAGGTGACGACGGCGACCTCGACGCTGTAGCTGAGACTGACGTCGTCGTGCAGCTCCCGGGTCCACTCCATCAGCGCGTTGTTGAGCGTCTGGATGGGCGGCCCCGCCATGGAGCTGGAGGTGTCGAGGCAGAGCACCAGCGGCATTCTCTGCGCGTTGTTCTCGAACTCGATGTCGGCGTACTCCGCCGGCATCGTGGGCGGGTGTTCGCTGTACATCTCGGTGTCTCTTCTCCTGGTCTCAGGGTCGTACGGGTCTCTGGGCCATGCGGGTCTCTGGGCCATGCGGGTCTCAGGGCCGGGTGCCTTTGGCGTGCCGTCCCGTGGTGGGCGGGAAGGCGTAGAGGACGTCGGAGTCGCGCTCGCGTGCGTCCGTGACGTCGACGAGTCCGCCGGGGGCGGGCGGCGGGCGGCCGGGCTCCGCCCACACCGCGCGGTACAGCACGCGGTCGAGCTCGACGTAGCCCTGCGGGTGCAGTTCGGTGCGCACGACGGCGGACCTCGCGGGGCCGGGAACATTGCCGACCCGACGCCCGTACCGGGGGCCGGGCGTGGTCCTCAGGTGGGTGGTCTTCTCGTCGGCCGTGTGGGTGTGCGCGGTGGGGACCGTGCCGCCGCCCGCCGCGGCGAGGACGCGGCGGGGCGCCGCGCGGGAGGAACGGCGGATGGCCAGCACGAGGGCGGCGAGCAGGGCGACCAGGAGGGCGGCCATGAGGATGAGGAGGGGATCGGGGTACCAGGACTCGCCGTTCGTTGAGCCGGGGTACGACTTCAGGGGGCGATAGGCGCCGTCGGCTGCGTCGATCAGGTCCTGGCCCTTGATCGGGCCGGACGCCAGCTTGTCGCACAGACTCTTGAGGTCGGTCGGGGCGGTTAAACCGCAGAGGGACAGGTTCGCCAGATCATCCCGGGCGGCGTCCGGCAGGTCGTCGATCGTGGCATCCTCCGCCACCCAGCCGGTGCCCGCCAGCAGGAGGAGCGCCGTTCCACCCCCGCCGGTCTTCGCACGCGCGGGCACCACCACCACGAGGTTCTCGCGGTGGTCCCGCAGGGTCTTCTCGGCGTCCCCTCGGTAAGGGTCCTTGGCGTCGAACGGCACCTCGTCGTCCAGGGTGACCGGGACGATCTCCTTCTCCACCGAGGACGACCAGCACTTGAGCCGGGCCCCGAAGTCCTTGTCGCATGCGTCGGCCGCCACCGCCCCCACCGGAAGCAGAGCGAAAACCATTCCGAAGAACACCGCGCACAACAGTGAACGCCTCATGGGCAACCCCCCGTGGCCTAAAAGGCACTCGCCCATAGTGAGGGCAACCGGCGTGCGCCCGAAAGGGGTTTGGGCACACCACGGGTTTCACTTCTACAACTTGAACACCTGATGGCAGCGAGTGAACATCTGCCTCGCCCGTTCCACCCAATCACTGGCCAAAGCATCGAAATCCGTTTGCGTCATCCGGCAGGTCAGCGGCAGATCACAGACCCCGGCAAGACAGGGCCGCGGCCCCCGTACGTCCCATACGGAGAGCATGGGATTCAGTTGTTCGGTATTCCACGCGTTCGACGCGGCGGCGGCGACGGCCAGTTGATCCTGGCGCAGATAATGACCATCGGTCGCGAAGGCGACGAGCAGCCGTTTGGTGGTCATGAATCTCACGGTGACCATCCGGCCCGTTTCCTGGAGATCGAACTGCATGGAAACGGAAACGGTGTCGGTCATGGTGTGGTAATTCCGCCCGGCCACCCATGTCTGTACCAACCCCCGCCAGTGCACGCCGATTTCAAGTGCCTCGGGCTCCCGGCCGGGGAAGCGCGTGGGCGAGGAGTCAGGCGTCGCCACGGCCCACCGCCTCGGCGACCATCGCGTCGGTCAGCCCGGCGTCCAGCAACGCCTGGGCGTGCAGCAGCAGACACGAGGGCACCGACACACTCGTACCGGCACCGCGGCCCGCTGCCGCGGCCTTGCGGCGGTCGGCAAGATCAGTCGTACGCACCTTGATGCTGTGGGCCACGGTCGGCGGGGGCCAGGACGCCGGCTTCGGGGTCTCCTCCAGCAACGCGGCGAGCAGCTCGTCCAGTTGGGGCCGGTCCTCGGGCCGCTTGGCCAGACAGCGCGCGATCAGTTCGCGTGTCTCCGCGGGTACGGCGTCGAGTTCGGGCTCGCTCTGTACGACCCGGAAACGCACGGCGTCCCCGCTTCCGAACGGCGGCCGGCCGGTCAGGGCGTACACCAGCACCCCGCCGAGGGAGAAGACGTCGGTCGGCGGTCCCACCGGCGCCCCCTGGATCTGCTCGGGCGACATGAACGGCGGTGTGCCGACCACGATGCCGGTCTGGGTGAGCCCGGGTACGCCGTCGACCCGGGAGATCCCGAAGTCGATGACGCGCGGACCGTCGGAGGCGAGGAGTACGTTCGCCGGTTTGAGGTCCCGGTGCACGACGCGGGCGGCGTGGATGGCCTGGAGCGCCTCGACGAGGCCGGCGCCCAGCTGCCGTACCTGCGGCTCGGGCAGTGGCCCGTCGGTGCGGACCGCCTCGGCGAGCGAGGGGCCCGGCACGTACATCGTTGCCAGCCAGGGCAGTTCGGCCCTGGTGTCGGCGTCGACCACGGCCGCGGTGTACGCGCCGCTGACCACCCGCGCGGCGGCGACCTCGCGCGCGAACCGCTCCCGGAACTCGTGCTCCGCGGCCAGTTCGGCCCGTACCACCTTCACCGCGACCTCGCGCCCGGCCGGCGAACGGCCGAGATACACCCACCCCATCCCGCCGGAGCCCAGCCGCCCGACGATGCGGTAGGGCCCGATCTTCAAGGGATCACTGACGGGCGTACGCACCCCGCTCACCTCACTCCAGGGTTCGTTGCAGGATGTCCTGAGTGTCCCGCGAAATCCCGGTCGGGGCGGAGCCGATGCGAAAAATATCGGCGGAGTCGATGGCGGAGAACACGAGAGGGCCCGGGTGCCCGCACGCCGTTGTGCGGGGCCCCGGGCCCGCTCGTGTTTCCGTCACCGCGGCCCG
>NZ_JBHXWK010000017.1:0-174553 GCF_042671685.1 Streptomyces sp. NPDC127595
ACGCCGGAGGGGCTGAATCTTTCCCCGGCCGGGGCTAGAGATCTTTTAGCCCGTCCGGCGTTTGAGGACGAGCGCGTTCAGCGCGACAGCGGGGGTCTGGGGGCGGCAGTCCCCAGGTACGGGACGGGCAGGGGCGGAGGGGGCGAAAAACCACCCCTCCGCCCTCCCCCACGCGCATGACGCACATCCCCGCCGACGGAGTCCGGCGACGTCAGCGGGACCGGGTCATCTCCGCGGTGATCGCCCAGCGCTCGTGATCCCGCCAGGCCCCGTCCAGGTAGATGAAGTCCGGCGAGAACCCTTCCAGCCGGAACCCGCAGTGCCGGGCGAGCGCGATCGAGGCGGCGTTCCCGGGCTGCACATTGATCTCGAGCCGGTGCAGCCCCATCTTCCCGAAGGCGTGCCGCACGACGAGCCCGAGCCCCTCGCTCATCAGCCCCCGCCCGGCCGCGTGTGCGAAGGCGCCGTACCCCAGCGCCCCGCACAGGAAGCCGCCCTCGACGATGTTGTTGATGTTGATGAACCCGGCGATCGCCCCGCCGTCGAGCTCGCACACCAGGAACCCGGCCTTTGTCGGATCCTCGATCAGCCGCCCCGCGTACGCCGCGTAGGCACCGGCGCCGACGGGCGGAAACAGCCACGGCTGGTGGAGATCCTTGCTCTCCCGCGCCCTGGCGGTGAACTCCGCGCCGTCCTCATAGGTGAAGGGCCGAATGCCCACGCGAGGACCGGCGGCGAGATAGTCGGGGGCGTTCTCAGGCATCCGGCCAGCCTACGCGAACCCCCGTCCGCCCCTCCTCCGTTCGAGGCCGGCACCTCAGTCCCCGATCACCGGCAGCTCCAGCACCCCGGTGTGCCCGGGCGCACTCGTGATCGTCACCGGCTTCACCCCCTTGTTCCCGAAGTACGCGTCATCGCTCGCCGCGACGACGAACTGAAGCCGGTGCCCCGCCTCGTACCGGTGCACGATCCCCGGCAGCGAGACGGTGAAGGCCCGGGTCACGTCCGGCACCCGCACCGGCGCCACCAGCCGGTGCACCAGCGTCTTCGTGCCGTCGGGTGCGATGTCGTACAGCTTGGCGAAGAGGACCAGCTTGTCGGCGGCGTCACCGGAGTTCTGCACCAGCTCGGTCGCCGGCGAGCTCACCTTCAGCGTGGCCCTGGGCGCACCGACGACATCGACGGAGCGGGTCAGGGGCGCGCTCGTCCAGCCGAGGTAGGTCCCCTCCGTGTCGTACGGCGCGGGATCGGGCAGCCCGGCCGCCGCGGCGAGGGAGTTCTCGGAGTGGCTGGTGGGCACCAGCGCGTTGCGGTACTCGCGGCTGCCGGGCACGACCTTCCTGCGGCTGTCGACGAGCTTGCCGTCTCCCGAGAGGTAGAGCTTCTCGCTGAGCGCGGGCACTCGCGAGGCCGTGGCGTAGGTGCTGTTCGGGTCGGCGATCCAGTCGCGGTAGTACGCGAGGGAGGGGCCAGTGTCGACGCCCTTGCGGTGCTGGAGGTAGCGGTCGAACCAGGCGAGGATCCGCCTGCCGACGTAACTCGTCTCCAAGTTGCCCTGGCTCAGGTTGAGTTCACCGCTGGCCGGGTCGGTACGGCCGCCGCTGTGCCCCCACGACTGCCAGATCATCTTCGTCGGAGTGCCCTGCGCCTTGAGGGTCTTGTACGTCGCTGTCGCCTCGTTGAGGTTGAAGAGGCTGTCGGCCTGCCCCTGGACCAGGAGGGTGGGTGCTTCCACCCTGTTGAGGTAGGAGACGGGCGACACGCTGTCCGCGTAGCTGCGCAGTGGTCCCATCTTGTCCGCCGGGTAGCTCCCCGTGTTCAGGGTCCGCATGGTGTCGCAGGCGTTGCTCACGAAGTGCAGGCAGGGGATGGAGTTGATCCGGGAGGGGTCGAGGTTGGGCGCGGTCACCGGCTGGTGTTCGCCGATCAGGTAGAAGGCGTTGGTCCACTGCCATTTGAAGGCACCGGGCACGGTACGGGCGCGGGCGGCGTTGTTGGGGTCCAGTGAGTACGACAGGTTGTTCCAGGTGATCATCGGGACGAGTGCGTCGATACGGTGGTCCACGGCGGCGGTGGCGAGCTGGATGGCGCCCCCGTACGAGCCGCCGATCATGCCGACGCGGGGATCGCTCCGGCCGTCGCGGGTGACGTAGTCGGCCTTCGTTCCGTCGTCGGCGGCGCGGGTGCCGGCCAGGAAGTCGACGAGGCGGGACGCCGCCGCCCCGTCGACACGCGGATCGTCGAGGGAGATCAGACAGCCCGACGCGCCGAAGCCGAGCCCCGAGTAGACGAGCGCGACGAATCCGCGGGCCGCGAACGCCTTGCCGATGGCGTCCGTGGAGCCGTCCGACTTGCTCCCGCCGAAGCCGTTCGTGGCGAGTACCGCGGGAGCGGTGTGCCGGCGGTCCACGCCCGCGGGCCGGTACAGGTCGGCGTCGATCGTGCAGGTACTGCCACCGGCCCGGACGGTGAACTTCAGGGCCGAGACGCTGTATTGACCGGTGGCCGCGGCGCCGGGCGCGGTGAACGCGAGTGGCGCCGTGAGCGCGGCGCCGACTGCCAGAGCCAGCGCCGCACGGGATCCGGACACACGAGAACGACGGGACACGAGGACCTCCACACTGAGGACAACCCGACCACGGCAGCCATTACTTACCGACCAGTAATCATGTTGGGACGCCTGCCGGGCGGGGTCAATCACCGCGTCGGGTGTTTCCTGACGGATATTCAGCGAGGGGCTGCGCCGGGGCGAGACTCGGCCCGCTGCCGAGCGAGGCGACGTCCGCCGCCGGGCAAGGCGATACCGGCCGCCAAGCGAAAGAGATCCGCCGCCGGGCGAGGGCAAGGCCCGCCCCCACGCAAGACGAGCCCCGTCCCACGCGAGCACAAGGCCCGCCACCAGGCGATCGCAAAGCCCGTCCCCACCGGAGACGAGGCCGGCGGCCAAGCGGACGCGGCCCGCCACCGAGCGAGGCGACGTCGCCACCGGGCGTGGCCAAGCCCCGCCCCTAAGCGAGCGCAGGCTCGTCCAGCGTCAACGTCCCCGCGTCCGCGTCGAGTTCGGCCCCGACGCCGAAGGGAATCGTGAGTGCGCCCTCGCAGTGCCCGAAGCCGAAGTCCTCGACGACGGGTACGCCGAGGCCGCCCAGCCGGTCGGCGAAAACGGCGCGCAGAACCTCGTACGGGCCGCAGTCCTTCCACGATCCGAGGGCGATCCCGGCGACGGAGTCGAGCCAGCCGGCCCGCAGGAGCTGGGTGAGGATCCGGTCCAGCCGGTACGCCTCCTCACCGATGTCCTCGATCAGCAGCAGGCCGCCCGCGGCGCCGGCCCGGGCGTGCGGGGTACCCAGCTCGGCGGCCAGCAGGCTCACACAGCCGCCGAGGGTCACCCCTCGGGCCCGCCCCGGCACCAGTACGCCGCGCCCGGCGGACTCGATCGTCCGCACCGACTCCGGCTCGAACAGTGTCGCCCGCAGATGCTCCTGCGCCCGCGCGTTCTTGAGGAAGTCGACGGCGGACGCCATCGGCCCGTGCAGCGTGACCAGCCCCAGTCGGTTGGCGAACGCCTCATGCAGGGCGGTGATGTCGCTGAAGCCGAGGAGCACCTTGGGGCCCGCGGCCCGCAGCGCGTCCCAGTCGAGCAGGTCGACCATGCGCTGGGTCCCGTACCCGCCGCGCGCGCAGAGCACCGCGGACACGTCCGGGTCGCACCAGGCGGCCTGGAAGTCGGCGGCCCGGTCGGCGTCCGTGCCCGCCAGATAGTCGAACTCGGCGTGCCGGTCCAGGACATGGGGTGCCACGAAGGGGTCGAGGTCCCAGCCGCGCAGGATGTCGAGGCCGGCCTGGAGCCGCTCCTCGATCACGGGCCCACTGGGCGCGACGACGGCGACGCGGGCTCCGCGTACGAGACGCGCGGGACGGGTCAAGGGCTTCATTTGGCGGACTCCGTGGTGGGGACGGTCGGTTTCACGGGGCGGACCCCCGTGGTCGGGACGGTCAGTTTCACCGGGCCGACCCCCTGGTCGGGACGGTCAGTTTCACCGGAGGACCCCCTTGATCCGGACGATCGGCTTCACTGGGCGGACCCCCTTGGCCGGGACGATCAGTTTCACTGGGCGGACCCCCCTGGTCGGGACGATCAGCTTCACCGGAGGACCCCCTTGATCCGGACGATCGGCTTCACTGGGCGGACCCCTTGGCCGGGACGATCAGTTTCGGGCGGCCCCCCCTGGTCCGGACGATCGGCTCCACCGGGCGGACCCCGTGATAGCGAACGCCGGCTTCACTTGGCGAGCTCCAATGTCGGGATACCGGGCGGGGCCAGCCCCAGGACCTGTGCGTACAGCGAGAGTTCGGCCTCCAGTACCCGCACCGTCGTCTCGGCCCGCCGAAAACCGTGCCCCTCTCCCTCGAAGGCGATGTAGGCGTGCGGGATCCGGCGCCCCGCCTCCGCCAGCCGGGCGAGGAACCGCTCGCACTGCGCGGGCGGGCAGATGGCGTCGTCGAGGCCCTGGAGCAGCAGGAAAGGCACGCCGATCTGCTCGGGGTGCTCGGAGGGCGACCGTTGCGCGTACCTGGCCGGCACCTCGGCGAGGGGCCCGACCAGGCTCTCCAGGTAGCGCGACTCGAAGTCGTGGGTCTCCCCCGAGGCCCATTCGGCGAGGTCGAGGATCGGGTAGAGGATGGTGCCGCAGGCGTACACGTCGGTGCTGGTCAGGGACGCGGCGGTCGTCCAGCCGCCCGCGCTGCCCCCGCGAATGGCGAGCCGCAGCCGGTCGGCGGTGCCCTCGTCGGCGAGGGCGAGTGCGACGGCCGCGCAGTCCTCGACGTCGACAACACCCCACTGTTCACGCAGCCGGTTGCGGTACTCCCGTCCGTGCCCGGTCGATCCCCCGTAGTTGACCTCGGCGACGCCGATGCCGCGTGAGGTGAAGTAGGCGATCTCCAGGTCGAGTACGAGGGGCGCGCGGCTGGTGGGGCCGCCGTGCGCGTGGACGACGTACGGCGGCAGTTCGTCGTCGGGTGCGGTATGGCCGGGGTGGTGCGGTGGGTAGATGTGCGCGTGGATCTCGCGTCCGGCGGGCCCGGTGAAGGTGCGGATCTGCGGTTCCGGGTAGTACGCGGGGTCCACCGGGTCGACGTGCGCGGCGCCGGTCACACGAGTCCGCCCGATGCGGGCGTCGAGTTCGACGACCTCGTACGCGCTGCGCGGACTGGCGCCGACGCCCAGGACACGGCTGCCGTGCGCGGCGAGTGTCGGGGCGAACTCGGTCCAGGGGCCCGCCGCGTCGACGACCTCGCCGGTCTCCGGGTCCAGGATGCCGAGCGCGGTGGCGCCCCGGCCGTGGACGACGGCGATCAACCCGTCCTCAAGCGGCGCGAACCAGCGATAGCCGATCTTCCACAGCGGCCCGCCGAACTCCTCCTCCCGCGGGCACACGGGCACACCGTCCCGGTACAGGTTCCACCAGCCGGTGCGGTCCCCGGCGTACAACAGCGAGCCGTCGAAGGCCCATTCGGCCTGGGCGATCGACTCGTCGGGCCCGCCGGCGACCGTGCGGGCCCCCTGGAGCGTCCCGTCGTCGGCCACCTCGGCGACGATCAGTTCCGTGCCGTCCCAGGGCATCCGCGGATGGTCCCAGGCGAGCCAGGCCGCACGCCCGCCGTCGGGCGAGAGCCGGGGCCCGGTGACGAACCGGTGCCGCCCGTCGCTGAGTTCACGTACGGCGTTCCGGTCCTGCGCGGCCGAACCGTCCAGCGGAACGGCAACCACGACCCGCCGCACATCCGTCGGCCCGCTCCCCGTGAACTCCTCCAGTACGCACCACACTTCACCTCGCTCGACACGCAACTGCGGGTCCACCCAGCGCAGTCCACCGCCGACGTCCGAGACGGGAGTCAACGGGCTCGGCTCACCGCCGACTTCGTACCGGTAGAGCCGTTGGTCGGCGAAGTCGACGAACACCACCAGCGGTCCCTCGGGGCGCATCTCCCCGGCCCAGGCCTGTCCGCCGTACTCGATGACGCGGCTGCGTACGTTCCACGGGGCGGGCAGCACCGACTCCTCCGTGCCGTCGGCCCTCCGCCGCACGAGCGTGCGCCGCCCGCCCTCGGTGGGCCGGGGTTCGGTCCACCAGGTCTCGTCGCCGACGAAGCCGACGGACTCGGGGTGCCCGTCGTGCGCGGCGGCGAGCGCCGCGTCGATGGGCGAGGGCCACGATCCGTACGCCAGGGTCTGCACCATGTCCCCCACTATCCCCACCTCCCGGTGTTCTAGGCGCTGCGCAGGAAGCGGTCGAGGACGCGGACGCCGAAGTGGAGCGCCTCGACGGGGACGCGCTCGTCGACGCCGTGGAAGAGGGCCTGGTAGTCGAACCCTTCCGGGAGCTTCAGCGGGGTGAAGCCGTAGCCGGTGATGCCGAGGCGCGAGAACTGCTTGGCGTCCGTGCCGCCGGACATGCAGTACGGCACGACATGGCCCTCGGGCGCGAACTCCTCGACGGCGGCGCGCATCTTCGCGTACGTCGCCGACTCCAGCGGCGCCTGGAGCGCCACCTCGCGATGCTGGAACTCCCACTCCACGTCCGGTCCGGTGAGCCGGTCGAGGGTCGTGCGGAACTCGTCCTCGTGGCCGTACAGATACCTGCCGTCGACGTACCCGACGGCCTCCCCCGGAATCACGTTGATCTTGTAACCGGCGCTCAGCATCGTCGGGTTGGCGCTGTTGCGCACGGTCGACTCGACGAGCGTGGCGGCGGGCCCCAGCTTGGCCAGCAGCCCGTCGACATCCTCGAGGTCTGCCTCGACGCCGTACAGGGCGGCCATTTCGGTGAGCGCCGCGCGCACGGTCGGGGTGAGCCGCAGCGGCCACTCGTGCGCCCCGATCCGCGCGATGGCCTCGGCCAGGCGCGTCACCGCGTTGTTCCGGTTGACCTTGGAGCCGTGCCCCGCCCGGCCGCGCGCGGTGAGCTTGAGCCAGCCGGTGCCGCGCTCGCCCGCCGCGATCGGATAGAGCTCGCGCCCGCTCCCGTCGTGGAAGGTGAACGCCCCGGACTCGCTGACGCCTTCGGTGCACCCCTCGAAGAGGCCCGGGTGCTGGTCGGCCAGGAACCCCGAGCCGTCCTCGGCGCTCGCCTCCTCGTCGGCGGTGAACGCGATCACGAGGTCACGCCGGGGCCGTACGCCGTTGCGCGCCCAGTCCCGTACGACCGCCAGGATCATCGCGTCCATGTTCTTCATGTCGACCGCGCCGCGCCCCCAGACGACGCCGTCGCGGATCTCCCCCGAGAACGGGTGCACGCTCCAGTCCTCGGCCTGCGCGGGTACGACGTCCAGGTGACCGTGCACGAGCAGCGCGTCGGCGGAGGGGTCGGTGCCTTCGAGGCGGGCGACGACGTTCGTACGTCCCTTGGTGCGCTCAAGGAGGGCGGGTTCCAGGCCCGCCTCGGCGAGCTGCGCGGCGGCGTACTCCGCGGCCGGGCGCTCCTGGCAGTCCCCGCCACCGCGGTTGGTGGTGTCGATGCGGATGAGGTCGGAGGTGAACCGTACGACCTCGTCCAGCGCCTGCCCGTCAGCCATACTGTTCCTCCACCGCGGCCGACACGATCGTCGTGACCGCCTTGAACGTGCGAATTCCCTCGTACATGGTGCCGCTGGTGTACGCCACCTTCCGCTCCCCGACACGCTCGACGCCCGGCACCACGGTCGCCGCCATCGACAGGTGCTCGGCGTCGAACTCCAGCGCCACGGTGAACGGGCCGCCCGCCAACGGTTCCTGACGGACCGCCAGGGGCGCCGCCTGCTTCGCCGCCGCGCGGATGTCGGCGGCGGTCCTGGACGGCGTACGGCACACCGCCGCGTACCGCGACACATGGTCCTTGACGGCGACCTTCAGCGCCTCGGGCGCGTACCCGAGCGCGTCCTCGCAGGCCAGGTCGTCCCCGGTGACGAGCACGACGGGCACCCCGTACTCGGCGACCACATGGGAGTTGAGCAGCCCCTCGCTGGCCCGTACATCGTTGACCCACACCCCGGTGATGGAGTTCGCGAGGTAGGTGTGCGCGAGGACGCCCTCCATGCCGGCGCCGGCGTGATAGCCGACGAAGGCGATCCCGTCGACGTCGCCGTGCTGCACGCCCTCCACCATGGAGAGCGACTTGTGCCGCCCGGTGAGCATCTCCGCCCGCTCGTCGAGCTGCTCAAGCAGCAGGTTCCGCATGGTCCAGTGGGCCTCGTTGATCAGCACCTCGTCGGCGCCGCCGTCGAAGAAGCCGAGCACGGCCGCGTTCACGTCCGAGGTGAACATCGCGCGGCACCGCTCCCACTGCGGTGTCCCGGGCAGCACGTCGGCGGGCCAGGTCACCCCCGTGGCGCCTTCCATGTCGGCGCTGATAAGGATCTTCATGCCGCCTCACGTTACGTGCCCGAGGGGAAACCGGCCAGGAAGGACCATCCTCAGCTCGTCCACCGTCCAGGCTCCGGCGTCACCTCAGCCGGTCAGCATCTTGAGCGTCTGACGGTGCCAGACGAGCGGACTGCGATCGTCGTCGGTCATCATGGCGAGCACGCGCAGCACGATGATGTCGTGATCGCCGGCCGGATAGCTGTGCTCGACGGTGCACTCCAGCCAGACCGGTGCGCCCTCCAGGAAGATCGCGCCGGACGCCGCCTCCAGCGTTCCTATCCCGACGAACCGGCCCTCCTTGCTCCGGGACGCGAGCTGCCGGGCCTTGTCGGAGTGGGCCTCGCCCAGGACGGAGACCCCGATCACCCCCGCGCGGGACAGCGCCGGCCAGGTCGTGGAGCCGTGCTGTGCGGCGAAGGAGACCATGGGCGGGTTGTAGGAGACCCCGACTGCGAACGACGAGACGATCATGACGGTCGATTCGCCGTTGACGCGCGCCGAGAGGGCCGCGACCCCCGACGGGAACCCGGAGAACGCTCTCCGCATCTCGCCGGGATCCGAGGTGAAGCCTGTGGGGCCTACGGAGCCTGTGGGACCCGTGAAGCCTTCCCCCGCCGTCATCCCGCGGCCCTCGTCTTCGCCGCGCCGAGCACGATCCGGCCCCATCGCCGGACCCAGCGGGCGAGTGAGTCGTCTGTCGTGTAGGTGGAGTCGAGCTGGTAGAGGCCCTGCGCGGGGCAGGTCGCGCCGAGTTCGACGAGCACCGGTTTGAGGGTGAGTTCGGGGGCGAGCGCGTGGGCGGGTCCCGCACCGAGCATGAGGGGCAGTGCCACCTGGTCCGCGAGGCCCGTCGCCGTGGGGAACCGGTCGAGGAAGATCTTGAGCAGGCCGGTGTATGTGCCCTTGTAGGTGGGGGATGCCGCGATCACGATGTCGGCGGATCGCACCCTCTCGACGGCGGCGGTGACGTCGGGGTCGCCCCAACTGAGCAAGCCGGCCCCGAGGGTGGCTACTTCGAGGACTTCGCAGTCGAGCCCGAGGGCAGCGGCGAGGCGTTCGGCGGCATCACGTGTACGTGAGGCGGTCTTGGGGTTTCCGACCACGGCGACAGCCTTCATCAGGTGACTCCTGTGGGTAGTTGGGGCGCGGCGGCGGGCACCGCGGGTGAACCGGCCCCAGGATGGTCGATGCGGAGGAACGCGGACGCGAGGAGGCACAGTAGCCCGACGGCGGCGAGACCGCCGAGGGTGACCGCGTAGCCGTATCCCGCCAGCAGGACGGCACAGACCGCGCTGCCGAGCACGGCGCCGAGTTGCTTCATGGCGTTGAAGGTTCCGGACGCGGCACCGACGGCGTCAGCGGGGACCGCGGTCACCGCCGCGATCGACAGCGGTGACCAGACGAACGAATTGGCCACTCCGTACAGCCCGAAGACGGCGGTCAGCGCGGCGACCGGCCCGTCCGTGGCGACGAGCACGGCCGACGCTCCGACGGAGACGACGAGCGCGAGAGAGCCGATGGCGGCGACCGCGCGGGGCCCGATTCCGTTGTTGAGTCGGGCCGAGACCGGTGCACCGAGCAGGCACACCACACCCATCGGTACGAGGGTGAGCGCCGCCGCGCCCGGAGCGAGCCCGCGCTCCTGCTGGAGGTAGAGCATCAGGGGGATCATCGCCGAGCCGGAGCAGAAGGCCGCGGCGGCGGCACCCCAGGCCGCGGTGACGAACCCGCGGCTGTGGAGCAGGGCGACCGGTACGAGCGCGCGCTGCCCGTCGCGGCGCTGGAGCCGGACGACGGCTGCGACGGTCAACACGCCTGCGACGATGAGCAGCTGGCGTGGCACGCCGAAGGCGTTGGCGTTCGCGGCGTCCGTGCCCTGGATGCCGAGGACGAGGGCGCCGACACCGGTCGCGTTCGCGCAGATCGCCCACACCGGGATGCCCGCCTCCTGCCGGGGTAGGGCGGGCACGAACGCGTACACCGCGAACATCGCGGCGACGCCGACCGGGACGTTGACCCAGAACACCGCGGGCCAGCCGCCGACGGCGACGAGCAGGCCGCCGAGCAGTGGCCCGGCGGCCACCGCCGCTCCGCCGACCGCGCCCCAGGTGCCGAGCGCGACGGCGAGCCTCGGCGGCTGGAACATTGCCTTGATGAGGGTGAGGCACTGCGGCGTCATCAGCGCGGCGCCGATGCCCTGGGCAACCCGCCACCCGATGAGCGCCCCGACGGTGGGGGCCAGCGCGCACAGCAGCGACCCGAGCGTGAAGACTCCGAGTCCGAGCAGGTGGACGCGTCGGTGGCCGTAGCGGTCACCGAGCCGCCCCGCGATGATCAGAGGTACGGCGTAGGCGATGAGGTAGCCGCTGTTGACCCAGATCGCGAGGGTCTCGCCGGTGTGCAGGCCGGTGATCAGCGCGGGCAGCGCGACCGAGGTGACGGTGCTGTCGAGGAGCAGCATGAAGAACCCCGCGCACAGGCTGCCGAGGGCGAGCCACTGGCGTCGCTCGCCTGCTCCGGTCATCTCACACCGCCAGGTTCTCGCGCAGTGTGGTGGCACCCGTGTACGTCGGCGCGAGCGCACCGCGGCGGCGCAGTTCGGGCAGCAGCAGTTCGCTGATCCCGGCGAAGCCGGAGGGCATGCCCAGCGGGCTGGAGAACATGAAGCCGCCGCGCGATCCGGTCTCGGCGAAGTTCTCCTCCAGCGCGTCGGCGACGGTGCCGGGGTCGCCGACGATGCCATGGTCCAGGCCCGTCGCCCTCCGGCGTCCGTGCGCGAAGAACTCCCCGCGGCTCATGGTGTGTTCCTCGCCGAACTCCGCGATGAGCGACCCGACGAGCCCCGCGGGACTCGCGTTGGCCGCCGCGATCTCGTCGTGCAGCTCGCCCAGACGGAAGGACTCGGGAAGCGTCGAGAGGTCGTAACCGGCGTTGTGCGAAAGGTAGGTGGCTACGGCTTCCTCGCTCCAGAAGTCGAGCACCGAGTCGCGGTGCGCCAGCGCCTCGGTCTTCGTCCGGCCGACGATCACCTGGGTCGCCCAGAGGATGCCCACGTGCGCCGGGTCCCGGCCCTCGGCGAGGAGTGCCTCGTCGAGCAGCTTGCGGTGGCGCTGCTGGCCGGCGAGGTTGCCGCCGAACCCGAAGACGAGATCGGCGAACCGGGCCGAAGCGGCGATGCCCCGGGGCGAGTTGCCCGCCTGGACGATGAGCGGGTGGTACTGCGGCCCGGGTACGGACGCGAGCGGGCCCTTGACGGTGAAGAAGCGCCCGCGGTGATCGATGGGGTGCACCTTCGACGGGTCGGCGAACCGGCCCGTGCTCCGGTCACGGACGATGGCGTCCGGCGCCACGGAGTCCCACAGCGCCCGGCAGACCGCGACGAACTCCTCCATCCGCTCATAGCGCAGATCGTGGTCCATCAGCTCGGCGAACCCGTAGTTCGCCGCGTCCGCGCCGCGCGTCGAGGCGACGACGTTGAACGCGATCCGGCCGCCGGTCACATGGTCGAGCGAGTTCAGCAGCCGGGCGACGTAGAAGGGGTGCATGAAGGTCGAGGAGTACGTCAGTCCGAAGCCGATCCGCTCCGTCACCGTGGACATCGCCGCGATCACCGGCGACATGTCGTGGCGCGGCCACTGAATGCCCCACTCGACTGCAGGCGCGATGCTCCCCCGCCAGGTGCTGGGTATGCCGCTGCCGTCGCCGAAGAACAGCATGCCGACGCCCGCCCGTTCGGCGGTCTGCGCCAGTTCCATGTACATGCGTACGTCCGGGAAGTCCCGCCCGACCCATGAGCCCTGGCGCGCCCAGGCGCCCTCGGTGTGGGTGAAGGAGAGGTCGTAGCCGATGTGGATGCCGGTCACCGTGCGGCCTTCTTCCAGAGCTCGACTACCTCGTCGGCTTCGCTGAGCAGGGCCACGTTGAGTCCCAGCTGGAACAGGGCGGCGGCGTTGACGTGGTGGTCGTAGGCGGCCGTCGCGTCCTGCGGTACGACGACGGGCCAGTCCAGTTGGGCGGCGTCCTGGGCGGTCGCGTACACACAGCACTCGCTCGTCAGGCCCACGACGGTGAGCCAGTCGCAGCCCGTGGCACGCAACCGGGGTTCGAGATCGGTGCCGAGGAAGCCGCTGTAGCCGCGCTTGACCACACGCAACTCGCCTTCCGCGGGCTGCATTCCGTACCACTCGGCGCCGGGGGTTGCGATGAGGCACGGCTCGTCCGGGCTGGTGGGCGCGTCGTAGTCGCCGCCTCGCAGCCAGTTGCTCGACCGCCAGGGCCGCGCCGGGTCGCTGCCCAACTCGACCCAGACGACGGGTACTTCGGCCGAGCGTGCGGCGTCGACGAGCTCACCGATTCGGGTGACCACCCGGTCGAGTACGGCCAGTGCGGCAGCCGTCAGGCCGTATCCCGCCAGGCGCTCCGGATCGGCGAAGTCCCGCTGTACGTCGACCACGACGAGCGCGGGCCTGCTGCCGGGCCGGGCGAGGTGGGCGAGTTGTCTCTCGCGGAGGTCGGACATCAGACCGCCACCTCGTCGCGGGCGCGCAGCGCGGGCAGCACGGTCTCACCGAACAGCAGCATGTCCTTGTCGTACTCCGGGAAGATCAGCATGAGTCCGTCCAGGCCGGCCTCCCGCACGATGTACTCGATGTGCTCGGTGACCGTCCGGGCCGAACCGGCGACGTACGGGGTCTGGAAGGCCGCCTCCCCGGCGGCGCCTGCGGCCCACGCACGGGCCTGGTCCTCGGGCACGCCCCAGGTGTGCCGCATATGGGCGAGGGCCTCACGGTCGATGCCCGCGCTCCACTCCTTCACCTTCTTGACGGCCAGCTCGTCGGTGTCGTCCTGCACGACGGTGAGCATCGAATACGTCTTGCAGACACGGCCGTTGGCCGTCGCCCGCGCGTGCACGTCGGCGGAGAGCGTCCGCATCTCGTCGAGACTGTCGGCGGCGAGGAAGGCGCCGTCGGCGAATCTGGCCTGGAAGCGGCGGGCGTCCTCGGACCGGCCCGCGCTGATGAGGGTCGGCCGGGTGGCCGGATGCGGGCGGGACTCGCAGTCGACGAGGTCGAAGTAGGGGGTGCGCATGGTGACCGACTGCTCGGTCCACAGCCGGGTGACCGCCTCCGTCCACAGCTCGGTCATCCGGTAGCGGTCCTGGTGACTCAACTCCGGGTCCCAGTCACCGAATTGCTCGAACTCCCCGGCGTAGGAGCCATTGACGATGTTCAGGCCGGCGCGGCCGCCGGAGATGTCCTGGAGGGTGGTGAACATCTTCGCCGCGAGGGCGGGGTTGTGGATGTTCGCGTGCAGGGTCGCCCAGATCTTGACCCGGCTGGTGGCCTCCGCGAGCGCCGCCATCATCGTCATCGATTCGAGCGAGCGCCCCCAGTGGTCGGTGCTGCCGCCGAATCCGCGCCACTTCGCCATCGACATGATGAAGTCCAGGCCGATGGTCTCCGCGTGCACGGCGGCGCGTTTGTTGAACGCGTAGGTTGCCTCGGGATGCGGTGCGGTCGTGGACAGCATCCATCCGCCGTTCCCTATGGGGAGGAAGATTCCGTATTCTTTCGCGGGCACGATGCGGGCCTTTCTGCGGCTCTGCGGTCTCTTGCGTTCTTACGGCGCGGGCCAGACGAGCTTGTCGCCGCTGTAGATGTCCTTGATGAAGGAGCTGTCGAACCACCCCTTGGCCTTGGCTGCGGTCACACTGCTCGGCACGATCTCGAACTGGTGCAGCATGTCGACGAGTTCGGCGACGTTGTCGGGGTCGAGGCCGCCCAGCGGCTGTCCGGGCGTCGGGTTGTCCTTGACGACCTGCGTCTCGGTCTTCCAGATGGTCGCGTTCAGTTTCTTGTCGTACGTCGGGCCGGACAACTGGGCCGCGTAGCCGACGCATTCGCTGATGTGCGCCTCACTGGCGGAGCAGTAGTCGTAGGCGTGCAGGGCGGCGCGCAGGATGTCCTCGACGGCTTGCGGGTGCGCCTTGGCGAACGCCGGGTTCACCGCCATCGCGCCGAGCGAGCTGGGCACGTCGTAGTCGATCGGCTTCCACACGGTGATGTCGTCACCGGCCGCCTTGAGCTGGTTGGGCTCGTTCGAGATGAATCCGGTGAGCGCTTCGAGGCCGCCCTGTTTGCGCGGCAGTACAGAGGGGTCGTAGCCCTGCTTGACCAGCTTGAGCGAGTCCCACTTGACGCCGGCCTTGACCATCATTGCCTCGACGGCGGCGGGAACGTAGCCCTTGTGGCCGACGACCTTGCCGTCGAGCTGGGTCAGGTCGGTGATGTCCTTGTTCGTCATCAGGATGTCGAGGCCGGCGTCCGAGTACGAGGAGATGCCCGTGATGTCGATCCCGTTGGCCCGGGCCTGGATGACGTCCTGTTCGGAGACCGGGCCCACGGTCGCCTTGCCGCTGGCGAGCAGCTTGGTGTTCTGTGCCGTGTCGCCCGAGCCGGGTTGCAGGGTGACGTCGAGGCAGAGGTCCTTGAAGTAGCCGAGCTTGCTCGCGGCGATGTATTCGAGGATCGACGCGGACGACTGGTACTGATAGCCCGACAGGTAGGTGATCTTGCCGGCGGCCTTGTTCTCGGCGCAGCGCTCGGCGGAGATGGCGGAACCCTCCGAGCCCGTCGAGCTGCTGTCGCCGGAGTCCGCGCCGCATCCCGCGACACCGGCCCCCAGCGCGACGGCGGCGAGGGAAGCGAGCCCGGATCTGATGAGGCGGTGCCGCATGGGTGACTCCAAACTGGCGTTGGCCGCCGGGGATGATGGGTGGGGATGAGGGCGTAGGTAGCCGAGCGCCCCGCCTTCGCGGGTCACGGGCCGAGCGAGGTGAGGGTGAGTCAGTTGTGGGCGCTGTCGTGCCAATGGAGCACGCGGCGTTCGACCAGCGTCACGACGAGCAGCAGCAGTACGCCCATGACCGCGAGGACGAGGATCGAGGCGTATACGACCGGCAACTGGTTCATCGACGAGGCCACGCTGATCGCGGTGCCGAGACCGCCGGTCGCCCCGGCCGCCGACATCTCGGCCACCACGGCGCCGACGATCGACAGCGGGAAGACGATGCGCAGCGCCGCGAACAGGAACGGCAGCGCGTGGGGAATGCGCACGTGCCACAGCAGTTCGACGCGGCCGGCGCGCATCGTCTGGTACACCTGCAGCACCTGCTGCGGCACGGACAGCAGACCGGCCGCCGTGTTGATGAGGATCGGGAAGAAGCAGATCAGGCCGGCGATGATGAGCTTGGGCAGCGGACCGAAGCCGAAGGCCACGACCAGTGCCGGAGCGATCGCCACGAGCGGGGTGACGTTGAGGACGACCGCGATCGGCATGACCGCCCGGCGTACCAGGGGGAGTTCACTGGTCAGCACCGCGAGGACGAACGCGGCGGCGAAGCCCATCGCGAGGCCGGCCGCCGCCTCGCCCAGGGTGACCATGGCGTTGTCGACGTAGTAGCCGAACTCCGTGCCGAGCGAGCTGCCGATGTCCGACAACGGCGGCAGCAGGTAGGGCAGTTCCTCGGCTCCCCACTTCCAGAGCGCGGCGAGGACCACCAGCATCACCGGCAGTGGCAGCCAGACGGACGGGCGGATCCACGCGATCCGGGATCTCGGGTGGCTGAGGCTGAAGCGCGACGGCTCGACGCGCGGCTCCAACTCCCTTTCCAGGGTGGTGCGTTCCTCGGCTACGGTCATCTCCTCGCCCCCGCTCACGCGGCTTCGGCGTGCCAGGCATGGCGCAGCCGGTCTCTGACCAGGTCCTCGTACTCGTGGAAGCGGCGCTCCCCGAAGAGGCGTTCTCCGCGTGGCCGGGGCAGGTCGATGTCGATGCTCTCCACGATGCGGCCGGGGTTCGGAGCCATGACGACCACGGTGTCGGAGAGCCGGACCGCCTCGGAGACCGAGTGCGTGACGAACAGGACCGTCGTCTTCAACTCGTCCCAGAGGTCGAGTAGTTGGTCCTGAAGGCTCTCGCGAGTGAATTCGTCGAGCGCGGAGAAGGGCTCGTCCATGACGAGTACGTCCGGCCGCAGGCCGAAGGCGCGTACGATCGCGGCGCGCTGGCGCATACCGCCGGACAACTGTGCCGGGAGCTTGTGCATGGCCTCGCCGAGACCGGCCTTGACCAGGAGTTCCCGCATGTCGGGGGCGGGCGGCGCGGTCTTCCGCTCGACGAGGTCGGCGATGCGTTCGCGGCGTCTGGCGGCACCTTTGTTGATCTTCTGCGGGAGTGTGACATTGCGGAGCACGGACAGCCAGGGCAGCAACGCCGGGCTCTGCGGCACCAGCCCGATCATCTTGGCGGCGCAGGCATCCGCCGGCGGGACGCCATGGACCCGGACCTCACCGCTGTCGGGCTGCTCAAGACCGGCGACGAGGCGCAGCAGTGTCGACTTGCCGCAGCCGCTGGGGCCGATGAGGCTGACGAAACGGCCCGGCCGCACGGTCAGGCGGACATCGTCGAGGGCATTCGTCGCGGACGACCCGAATCCGTAGACCCGGTGCACCGACCGCAGTTCAAGCGCTGGCGTACCAGACACCTTCACGCTCCCATCCATGTCGCGAGCACGTGGGCCCGATCCTGGAAGTCGGAGAGCGTGCGTGGCGAGTGCGGGGGACTGTCACGCGGAAATCCGCTTTGGTGCCTTCGACCGTAGGAGCCTTCTGTTTCGACTCACTGCCGCTGCGTGTTTCGCGGACTTTACGTTCGGCGTCGCAGAGGGGCGACCGTACGGCCGTCGAAGACGTAGATCTCGATCCCGAGATCCGCCGCCGCGAGTGCCACCCAGCCGCCGAGGGCCCGCACGATCAGCTCGGTGACCAGGAGCACCGTACGCTCGGCCGTCGGTACGGAGTCGCGCAGCCAGAGCAGCTTGAACATGTCCGCCATGACCTTGTTGCGGTAGGCGGGTTTGTAGGCGCCCTGATTGCCGACGAGTTGGACGAGCAGGCGGCCCGCGGCGTCGATCCCCTCGACCTCGACGCGGTTGCCGTCGGGCAGCATGAGCGGCCTCGGACGGATCGGCGTGCCGAGCCTTTCGCCGAGGGCGAGCAGCATCCTGCGTTCGATGGAACCCTCGGCGAACCGGCTCCACTCGGTGGAGGCGTCAAGGACTGTCAGGTGCATGTGCCGGAGTCTAGGAAGCACCCGTTTCCCGCGTGTTTCCAGCGGTTGGAGCCGGGTCCGTCGGCACCGGCCGGGTGGGTCGGCACCGGCCTCCTTCAGGGGCGGGCCTTGCCGAAGTACATGAGCTCCCACAGCGCGTCGTCGCTGTGCACGTCCACGAGCTCCTCACCCCGGAAGTGCTCGATGCGGAGCTCTCCGGTGAAGCGCAGGTACGCGCCGTCGAAGCCGACCAGTTTCGCGGCGGCCTTCTTCGGCCCCTTGAGCTGGTCGACGAACTTCTCGCCGGCGATGTCGAAGTGGCGGCTGAAGGTGACGACATAGCGTTCGTCGTCGGCTGTGTAGGTGTAGCGGGTGACGTTGTCCACCGGCTTGCCGGTCTCGGTGTCGGTGTAGCGGCCGAATTGCTCGAAGGTGACCTTGGTGGCGTCGTCGGCGATGAGCTTCCCGTCGCGGGCCAGCATGAACACCGGCAGTTCGGTGTACCCGTAGTGCTCGTGTGCCGTGATGTACGAGGCGATCACCGAGTAGGGGCCCGCCGCGCCGCGCGCCCAGTACCAGTGGTGCATGAGGTCGAGCATGGAGGCGTTGCCCCAGTTGTGGTCGTGGTAGCCGACGCCTGTGGTGGTGTGACCGTCGCCGTCGACGCTGTAGGTCGCCTCGACGTGCCCCTGGGGAACCGAGGGGAGCCAGGCGAAGTAACGCTCGTCGTCGTCGCCGAAGAGCCAGTACCCGGTCTCCGGGCGCCAGGCGGGCACCTCTCCGGTCAGCGTGACCTCGACCGAGACCTCCTCGATACGGGCCTTGATCGTGTACGTGTGCAGGTCGCCGGCGAAGCGGTTCTCACCGATGCGCACATCGCAGGACGTGGAGGACGCCGAGAAGGTCTTCGGGTCGAGTTGGGCGACCTTGGCCGTCGTGGTGCCGTCGGGCAGCGTCAGGTCGATGCGGATCTGCGGAGCCAACTGTGTGCCGAGGCCGCTGACGGCGTCCTTGGTGTAGAAGACCACCACCAGTTTCGCTCCGTCCGCGAGGTGCGCGTCGAAGTACCACCACTCGAAGGATCCGGGCAGGCCGTCGGTACGCATACCGTCCTCGAACGGCTTGACCGCGTGGGGTTCGATACCCAGGCGCGCGTAGTCCTCGGGCGTGGCGGCCAGGCGGGTGGGCTGTACGGCGGAGTTGTGACGGAACACGAGATCACCGAATCCTTGGGTGGTGAGGGTGCCACCATGGCAGGAAATTACCAGACGGACATTTACCCCTCCGAGTATGCATCCACCACCAGAATCGGACAAACGAGGCAAGCCGTGACCCAGCCGAAGCTCTCCCGAAGGCGCGGCCGCCCCCACGCCGGCGACGAACCCGACCAGTCCACGCTGCTCCAGGGCGCCCTGGAGGCCTTCGCCGAGAAGGGCTACGACGGGACCTCCGTACGCGAGCTGGCCCGGCGCCTCGACGTGAGCCACGCCCTGCTCACCGCTCGTTTCGGCGCCAAGGAGAAGCTGTGGTTCGCGGCGATGGAGCATGCGCTGGCCAACACCCGGCGCACTTTGGGCGCGATCGGCGAATCGGGTGACGTGGACGATCTGGAAGCACTGCGTCATACCGTCGTCGAACTGGTGCTGTTCTCGGCCGCGTGCCCCGAGGTGGGACGGATCATGAACCACGAGGGCGCGACCGACAGCCCGCGCGTGCGGTTCGTCGTGGAGCATTTCGTCGATCCACTGCGCCCCGGCATCGAGCGCCGGCTCGCCAGGCTCGTCGAGGCGGGACGCATCCGCCCCGTGCCCTACACCACGCTGCACTACCTGGCGGCCCAGGGCGGCGGAGCGCCCTTCACCAACCCCGTGGAGGCCGCACTGCTCGGCGCACCCGAACATCCCGACCAGGAGACCGTCCGCCGCCACGCCGAAACCGTCGCCGACATCCTCATCACCGGCTTGACGGCGGGGACGCCCGACCCGGACACCGACCGATAGAAGTGCCTTCGCGTGTCGGTCAGCCCCGCGCCGGTCGCCTCGCCGTGCGCGGGCGGTACTCGACGACGACGAGCGCCAACGACACATAGCGCTCGACGAGTTCGTCCACATCCACCGGACCGTCCGCCCGGTACCACTGGGCGATGGCATTGCACATGGCGATCACGGCACGACGGGCGTCGTCGGGGTACGGCGTGAGGAAGATGCCCTCCGCGGCCCCGCGTTCGATGACCTCCCGGAACTGCTGCGAAGCACGCTCCTCGCCGTTCTTGCGGTAGCGCTCGAGGTGCTCGGGCTCCAGGCTGCGCCCCTCGGTCAGAACGATGGTGCTCTGGACGGGATGGTCCGTACGGAACCGTACGGTCGCGGAGACGAGCGCCTCCAGACGTTCCGCCGGGTCGTCCCCGACACCCGCCAGGGCGGCGTCACAAGCCTCGAAGTAGGTGTCGAGCCCCTCGTCGAGGATGGCGACGAGCAGTTCCTGTTTGCCCTTGTAGTAGTAGTACAGAGCGGAGAGGCTCACTCCGGCCCGCTGAGCGATGTCGCGGATCGACGTCGCGCCGTACCCCCGCTCGGAGAACTCCTGGCGAGCTGCCCCGATGATGGCTCTCTGGCCTGCGGGTCGAGCGGGCACGGGTTCCCCAATCTCCGTCATGGTTCCGGCTCCAGGTAACTGACCGATCATTCGAACAGTGGCGCCGATCTCTCCGAATGTTACAGCCGCCCCTTGTAGGCTCACCTCCACTTAGCTAACGTTCGTTCAATTCCTTCCGACCCCGTCCACTCCACCCTGCGCGCCGACGGCGTGCCCCGAACACGCTGAAGGTGCCCCCGTGAGCGAACAGCACAGCGAACCGAGCACACCGGTCCCCTACGAGCAGATCACTTATGCCGTGACAGACCGCGTCGCCACGGTCACTCTCAACCGGCCCGAGGCACGCAACGGCTACACCCTGCGGATGGCCGAGGAAATCGCTGCCGCACTCTGCGCCGCCGAGGCCGACCCTGCCGTACGCGTGGTCGTGCTGACGGGAGCGGGACGGAACTTCTGCGTGGGGGCGGATCTTGCGGCCGACGGGGGCACTGGAGGCTTCTCGACAAGCGACGACGAGCAGACGCTCGCCGAGATCGCGGCGGGGACGTACCAGGAGCCCGCCGGTCTCGTGACCCGTGTGCTGTACGCGATGAACAAGCCGGTGATCGCGGCGGTGCGTGGTGCGGCCGTGGGTGTCGGCTCGACGATGCTGCTGCCCGCCGACTACCGCCTCGCTTCCGTCGACTGCAAGTTCGGCTTCCCCTTCAGCCGCCGCGGCATCGTGCCGGAGGGTGCGTCGGTGTGGTTCCTGCCGAGGCTGGTGGGCACGGGCACGGCCTTGGACTGGCTGGTGTCGGGGCGCCTCATAACTGCGGACGAGGCATTGCGGACGGGCCTCGTCAACAGCCTCCATGACCCCGACAAGGTGCTCGCCGCGGCGTACGACCTCGCCGCCGAGCTGGTCGCGCACACCGCCCCGGTGTCCGTCGCGCTCATCCGGCAGATGGTGTACCGCATGGCGTGGGCCGATTCTCCCGAGGAGACCCACCGGCTCGACTCACGGCTGGTCTTCGACACCGTGCGCGGGCCGGACGCCGTGGAGGGCGTGCAGTCGTTCTTCGAACGGAGGGAGCCCCGCTTCCCGGGGCGAGTGCCGGAGGACCTGCCGGACTACTTGCCCTGGCGAGGTGGGGAGCCTGCCCGCGGCTGAGGCAGCGCGGGCGGGGTCGACTCGGTCCGGACCGCGCCTCGCCGGCGGCCCGGGCCGAGTCGACCGTGGTCAGCGGGTGACGGAGCCCCCGGCCGTCAGGCCCTCCTTCAGCACGCGCTTGAGGACCTTGCCGCTGGGGTTGCGCGGCAGTTCCTCCACGAAGTGGATGATGCGGGGGCTCTTGTACGAGGCGATCCTGGCCCGGGTGAACTCGATGAGCTCGTCCTCGCGGATGTCAGCGGCGTCGGCGTTCAGGACGATCGCCGCGGTGACCGCTTCGCCCCACTGCTCGTGGGGCGTGCCGAAGACGGCGACGTCGCAGACGGCCGGGTGCTCGGCGAGCGCCGACTCCACCTCGATGGGGTACACGTTCTCGCCGCCGGTGATCACCATGTCCTTGATCCGGTCGGTGATGAACAGATAGCCCTCGTCGTCTAGGTATCCGGCGTCCCCGGTGCGCAGCCAGCCCTCCTGCGTGAACAGCTTCTCGTTCTCGTCGGGCCGCTGCCAGTAGCCGGGGGTGACGTGGTGGGAACGGGTCAGGATCTCCCCCACCGTGCCCGTCGGGACCGGCTTTCCCGTGATCAGGTCGGCGATGACGACCTCGGCGTCGGGGCAGGCGTTGCCGGCCGAGCGCAGGAGATGCGCGCGCGGACCGTCGGGGTCGTGGTCGGCCGGCAGCAGCCGGGTGACGGAGCCGGTCGTCTCCGTCTGCCCGTACCGCTGACAGAAGTCGCAACCGAAGATCTCCATGGAGCGACGCAGCAGCGCAGGCGTGATGGGCGAGGCGCCGTACACGATCAACCGCAGTGCGGAGAAGTCCCGTTCGCGGATGCCGGGCACCTGTATGAGCAGTTGCAGCACGGCGGGGACGAACAGGACGTGCGTGACGCGCTCGCTCTCCAGGACTTCGACGACGCGTTGGGGTACGAACTCGGGCAGCGTCACGGTATGGGCGCCGGCGCTGAGCGCGGAGGTCAGCCAGCCGGTGCCCGCGATATGGAAGACGGGCAGCACGTTCAGCGAGACGCTCTCCTCGCTCCAGCGCGCGTCGGCGGTCTCGCGCTCCCCCGCGTACACGTTCGCGAGGGTCATCTGGACGCCCTTGGGCAGACCGGTGGTCCCTGAGGTGTAGAGCTGGAGGAAGACCGTGTCCGCGTCGGCCTGGCCGCCTCGCCCCGGGTCGTCGGCGGGTGCGGCGTCCAGCCAGGACTCGTACGCGTACTCACCGGGTCCGGCTTTCCCGGTGGTGACCAGCGGCAGTTCCGGCATCGCGGCACGCGCGCCGATCTCGAACTCCTCCTGCGTGATGACCATCCGGAGGTCCGCGTCGAGCGCGACGGCGACGAGCTCGGGTTCGGCCAGGCGCCAGTTCAGCGGGGTCGCGACCAGCCCGGCCTTGGCGCAGGCAAGCAGCAGTTCCGCCGACATCCGGCCCGGGCGCACCAGGTAGCCCACCCGCGACCCGGCCTCCAGGCCGGCGCCGAGCAGGGCCTGGGCGATCTTGTTGCTGCGGGCGTCCAAGGACGCGTAGGACAGGGTCTGCCCGGCCTCGGTGACGGCCGGTGCGTCCGGGCGCAGCACCGCGTGGCGGCGAACAGAATCGGGCAGGAACGGGCCCATGAGATCCCTCCAACATCCATCTTCGGCAAAGGTCTTGAGGTGGGGAGGTTCGGGTGCGGCGCTGGATGTACGCGGCGGCAGGCACCGGGTGGCGGCTCAGGACGGACATGAGAATCGTCGGCGTGGGTCCGGCTGTCAATGGATTGAACGAACGTTCTGAATGAGTTACGTGGACTGAACTGGAACTTCGGCCCCACCGCATGCTTCCAGAGCAGGGCGGGCGATCCCCCTACCTGACCTACGCACCTGGTGAAGGGCATGCATAGAGCCTCAACGGCACCATCCAGCCCCATCATCCCGAACCCACACCCACTCTCCTACTCGAACGATCGATAAGCTATATTCGCTGGATCAAGGCGCGTGCCCTCGCCCCGGCGGGGCGCCGACCTGCGGATGCGACTGTGTGAGGAGCCGGCCATCATCAGCGATTTCACTTGGGGGACGGGCACTGGGCTCGACCGGATCCGTGCCCTCGCCGACTCGCCTTCCCTCGCTCTCCACGCTCATCTCGGCCTGCGGTTCGCCGAGGTGGAGAAGGGGCGGGTCAAGCTCGCCTGGACGCCCTCCGAAGCGGTGCGCAACCCCGCGGGAGTCGTGCACGGCGGGTACATCGCCGCCGCGTTCGACGAGGTGTGCGGTGTCACGGCCATCAGCCTCAGCAACCCGGCCACTCCGTACCTCACGATGAGCCTGAACGTGGACTATCTGCGGCCCTTGCTGGCCGGCGAGACCTACACGGCCGTCGGCTCCGTGCAGCAGAGCGGCGCCACGCGCACGCTGGTCCGGGCGGAGATCACCGATGCGACGGGCCGGCTGTGCGCACAGGCGACCTGTGCGTTCACGCCCAACCGGAAGCTCCTGGAGCACGCCGCCGAGGTGAGAGGCGCCAGGTGACCCCCATGCGGTTGTCACGGTGGGGCGGATCCGATCGGGTCCGCCCCACCGTCACGGAGTGGGTCAGAGCAGTTCGAGGATGGTGGCGTTGGCCATGCCGCCGCCCTCGCACATCGCCTGCAGGCCGTAGCGGATGCCGTTGTCCCGCATGTGGTGCACGAGGGTCGTCATCAGCCGGGCGCCGGAGG
Organism: Streptomyces sp. NPDC127595; assembly: GCF_042671685.1. Classification (NCBI taxonomy): domain Bacteria; kingdom Bacillati; phylum Actinomycetota; class Actinomycetes; order Kitasatosporales; family Streptomycetaceae; genus Streptomyces; species Streptomyces sp. NPDC127595. Next base: position 23,966 of record NZ_JBHXWK010000017.1, read on the forward strand.
CCCCGAGCGGGTGGCCGAGGGCCATCGCACCGCCGTTGGGGTTCAGACGCTCGTAGTCGGCGCCGGTCTGCCGCTGCCAGCCGAGCGAGACCGAGGCGAACGCCTCGTTGATCTCGTACGCGCCGATGTCAGCGATGGACAGGCCCGAGCGCTCGAAGACCTTCGCCGTCGCCGGAATCGGGCCCTTGAGCATCGTGATCGGGTCGACGCCCGTGACAACTCCCGTGTGGAAGCGGGCTATTGGTGTCCAGCCGTTGCGCGCGGCGATCTCGCTGGTGGTGACGAGCAATGCGGCGGCGCCGTCGGAGATCTGCGAGGCGTTGCCCGCGGAGATGACACCGTTCTCCTTGAACGGTGTCTTCAGGCCGGCCAGGGCCTCCAGGGAGCCGCCGCGGCGGACGCCCTCGTCCGTGTCGAGGACGCGCTCGACACCGTCCGCCCCGGTGACGGTGACCGGGGTGATCTGCTCCTTGAAGCGGCCCTCGTCGATGGCGCGGGCGGCGCGGGCGTGCGAGTCGAGGGCGTGCTGGTCCAGGTCCTCGCGGCTGAGCCCGAACTCCTCGGCGATCATCTCGGCGCCGATTCCCTGGTTGAACTGGTAGTTGTCGTAGCGCTCGGCGACCAGGGGGCCGTACGGCTTGCCGAACCGGCCGTCCGCGCCGGCGGCGCCCATCGGCACCCGGGACATCATCTCGACGCCGCCGGCGACGGCGATGTCGTACTGCCCGGCGATGATGCCGGCGGCAGCCTGGTGCACGGCCTGCTGCGAGGAGCCGCACTGGCGGTCGATGGTCAGGCCGGGCACGCTCTCCGGCCAGCCCGCGGCGAGGACCGCGTACCGGCCGACGCCGGCCGCCTGCTCCCCGGCCTGGGACACACAGCCCCAGATGACGTCGTCAACGGTGACCGGGGCGAGATCGTTGCGCTCGGCGAGGGCCTTGAGGACATGGGCGGACAGGTCCACGGGATGGATGCCGGACAGGGCGCCGCCCGGCCTGCCCTTGCCGACCGGGGTGCGAACGGCGTCGACGATGACTGCGTCACGCATCAGGGGAACTCCTGCTCGTACGAAGAGAGATGGCGAAGGAGAGCACGGTGGGGCCTACTTCGGGGCCATGCGGATGGCGCCGTCCAGCCGGATGGTGTCGCCGTTCAGCATGGGGTTGGTGACGATGGCCTCGACGAGCTGCGCGTACTCGGCCGGCAGGCCGAGGCGGCTGGGATGCGGGACCTGCGCGCCCAGCGAGTCCCGGGCCGCCTGCGGCAGTTGGCCCAGGAGCGGGGTCTCGAACAGGCCCGGCGCGATGGTCATCACGCGGATGTTCGCCTTCGCGAGGTCACGGGCGATCGGCAGGGTCATGCCGACGATGGCGGCCTTGGAGGCGGAGTACGAGCACTGCCCGATCTGGCCGTCGAAGGCTGCCACGGACGCGGTGTTGACGATGACGCCACGGTCGCCGTCGAGCGGCTCGTTGCCGCTCATCTCCTGGGCGGCGAGCCTGATCACGTTGAACGTGCCGATCAGGTTCACCTCGACGATCTTGCGGAACTTGTCCAGGGGGTACGGACCGTCCTTGCCGGCGGTGCGCTGGGCGTCGCCGATGCCCGCGCAGTTGACGGTGATGCGCAGCGGCCCACGTGCGACGGCGGCGGCCACGGCGGCGGAGGCGTCGGCCTCGCTGGTGACATCACCGGGGACGAAGGTGGCGCCGAGGTCCTTGGCGACGGCCTCGCCGTCGGAGGAGGGCAGGTCGAAGATGACGACGTGCGCGCCGCTCGCCGCGAGGAGTTCGGCGGTAGCCCGGCCGAGCCCCGAGGCACCGCCGGTGATCAGGGCGGAGGAGGAGTTGTCGATCCGCATGGAATTCCCTCTCTTGGGGTCAGGGGTCAGGGAGTTGACGGCGTCTCAGAGGCCGAGCGACTTGGCGATGACGATCTTCATGACTTCGCTGGTGCCGCCGTAGATACGGGAGACGCGGGCGTCCGCGTACAGGCGGGCGATCGGGTACTCGGTGATGTAGCCATAACCGCCGTGCAGCTGAAGGCACTTGTCGATCACGCGGTCCGCGACCTCGGTGCAGAACAGCTTCGCCTTCGCGGCGTCCGCGATGGTGAGTTCGCCGGCGTCGTGGAGGTCCAGCGCGCGGTCCGCGAACAGGCGGGCCGCCTCGGTCTCGGTGGCGCACTCGGCGAGAACGAACTTGCTGTTCTGGAAAGAGGCGACCGGCCGGCCGAAGACCGTGCGGTCCTTGACGTAGGCGGTGGCATGCATGAGCGCGGCCTCGGCCGCGGCGGCGCTGCCCAGGGCGATGGCCAGGCGTTCCTGGGGGAGGTTGTGGGAGAGGTAGGAGAAGGCCTTGCCCTCCTCGCCGAGCAGGTTCTCGGCGGGCACCTTGACGTCACTGAACGAGAGTTCAGCGGTGTCGGTCGTCTTCAGCCCGATCTTGTCGAGCTTGCGACCGACCGTGAAGCCCTCCGACGCGGTCTCCACGCACAGGATGGACAGCCCCGCCCGGCGGTCCTCCGGGTTGAACGGCGTGGTGCGTACGACGACCAGGATCAGATCGGCGAGGACGCCACCGGTGATGAAGGTCTTGGCGCCGTTGAGGACGTAGTGCTTCCCGTCCTCCGAGAGCATTGCGCGGGTGCTGATGTTCGCGAGGTCGGAGCCGGTGCTCGGCTCGGTCATCGCGATGGCGGTCATGATGTCGCCGGTCACGAAACCGGGCAGCCAGCGCTTCTTCTGCTCCTCGGTGGCGTACGCCATCAGGTACGGAAGGATCAGGTTGGCGTGTACCGAGTAGCTGCCGAACGAGACGCCGGCGCGGGTCAACTCCTCTGTCACGACCGCCTGGAACTTGAAACTGGTCTCTCCCGCGCCGCCGAACTCCTGCGGCACCTCGATACCGAGCACGCCGAGTTCGCCGAGCCTGCGGTAGAAATCGCGTGGCGGATGCCCTTCCTTCTCCCACTCATGGTGGACGGGCACGACTTCCTTCTCGATGAAGTCGCGAAGCGTCGCGCGGAATGCCTCGTGATCGTCGTTGAACACCGTACGGCGCACGGCAGCCTCTTCTCGTTCTTGCCTCGATCTGCTCCGCCGGGTGTGGCCGGTGTGGCCTGCGTCGCAGAAATCTTGTCGAACGATCGTTAAGGTAATCCGCAGCGCAGGACCTGTCCACGTCCCGGACGGGTGACCTGCTTCACGCGGGCCCGCTGACGGTCCGCCGCCGAAAGGACCTCCTCCCCATGACCGGAGCACACTCCCGCCTCGCCGGGCGCACCGTGCTGATGTCGGGCGGCAGCCGCGGTATCGGGCTGGCCATCGCCCTGCGGGCCGCCCGCGACGGCGCGAACATCGCCCTGCTCGCCAAGACAGACGCACCCGACCCCAGACTGCCCGGCACCGTGCATACGGCTGCCGCGGAGATCGAGGCGGCAGGGGGCAAGGCCCTGGGGATCGTCGGCGACGTACGCAAGGCGGAGGATGTACAACGCGCCGTACAGGCCACGGCCGAACGGTTCGGCGGCATAGACGTGGTCGTCAACAACGCGTCCGCCATCGCGCTGCTCGGCATAGGAGAACTACCGCTCAAGCGCTACGACTTGATGATGGACATCAACGTCCGCGGCACCTTCCTGCTCAGCTCCCTCGCCCTGCCCCACCTGCACGAGTCCTCGCACGCGCAGATCCTCACCCTGTCGCCGCCGCTCAACCCGGACCGTCACTGGCTGCGCGACCACGCTCCGTACACCGTCAGCAAGTACGGCATGACGATGCTGACCCTGGGCCTCGCCGAACAGCACCGGGACAGCGCCTTCTCCGCCAACTGCCTGTGGCCGGCCACCACGATCGTCACCGCCGCGACCGTCAACATGGACGGCGGGGAAGAGACCGCCAGGTGCAGCCGCACGCCGGGCATCATGGCGGACGCCGCGTACGAGATCCTCACCCGTCCCGCAGGGCAGACGACCGGGCAGACCTTCGTCGACGAGGAGGTGCTGCGCGAGTCCGGGGTCACCGGGTTCGACGGATACCGGGCGAGCACGGCGAGCACGGAACCGCTGCGCAGGGACATCTTTCTCTGACAGAGGCGGGAGCCGGGCTGCTCCGCGCGAAACGCCGTAAGGGCGACCGGACCTACGAGTCCGGTCGCCCTTACGGCATGTGACGCAGGGTCAGTCGTTACACCCATCGAGCCTCAGCGGCCGGTCCAGCGTGGTGCGCGCTTCTCCGCGAAGGCACGCGGGCCCTCCTTGGCGTCCTCGGAGGCGAAGACAGGGCGCGTGATCTCCCGCATGCGCTCCCAGGCCTGGTCGGCGGGCCAGTTCGGCGCCTCGGACATGACCTGCTTGGTCGCCCGCACGGCGAGCGGTCCGTTCACGGCGATCGCCCGAGCCAGCGTCAGGGCGCCTTCAAGTGCGCCGCCCTTCTCCGTGATGCGGTTGACGAGGCCGTAGGTGTGGGCACGTTGCGCGTCGAGGAAGTCACCGGTGAGGGCCAGCTCCAGGGCCACCGCATGCGGGATGCGCTGCGGAAGCCGGAGCAGACCGCCGGCCGCCGCCACCAGGCCGCGCTTGACCTCGGGGATGCCGAATCGGGCGTCGTGAGCGGCGACGACCATGTCGCAGGCCAGCATGATCTCGCAACCGCCCGCGAGTGCGTAGCCCTCCACCGCCGCGATCATCGGCTTGCGTGGCGGGGCCTCGGTCATCCCGGCGAGGCCCCGGCCCTCGATCGACGGATCCTCGCCCGCGAGAAACGCCTTGAGGTCCATACCCGAGCAGAAGGTGCCGCCCGCGCCCGTGATGACGCCGACGACCTGTTCGTCCCTGCGGTCCAGTTCGTCGAGCGCCGCCGCGACGCCCTCGGCCACCGCACGGTTGATGGCGTTGCGTGCCTCGGGACGGTTGATGGTGATGACGGTCGTGCCGTCCTCACGGAATTCGGCGAGTACTGCGTCGGCCATGTCGGACTCCCGGCTCTGGAGGGTGTGTTGTCGATGACGTGACGGAGGCCGACCGCAAAGGTCCGCCACCCAGTCCGCGATCGAACATTCGTTAAGCTAAGAGGGGCGGTCGCCTCCTGTCCAGCCTCCGCGGTTCACAGCCGCACACTCCGGGCACCGGGGCCGCGTACGAACCCGCTCCTGATCGCGGGGTTCAGCGCTGGGGTTCGGTCCGCGATCCCGGACGGCCGAGCAGCCCGTTGAGGGCCAGGCGCGCCAAGTCCTCGGCGATGACGGTCAGTTCCGCCTCATCCGGATGCGACGGCCACCCGAGCCGCTCCACCATGGGGCGGCGGGTCAGGGCGGCGGCGGGGCCGATCACGGCCGAGTACAGCAGGTACATCGGAATGTCGGGCAGCCGGCCCGCCGCGACCATGCGCCGCACGCTGGGCTCGATACTGGCGATGAGAGGTGCGACGTACCGCTCGAAAACGTAGTCCAGGCGTTCGCTGCGGAGGTGGGACTCCTCAAGCATGAGCTGGTTGAGCTGGGGCATGCGGACGGCCACCTGGTAGAAGCGTCGGACGATCGCGGTCAGCCGCTCTTCGTCGTCGTCGCTCGAATCCAGCGCCGCCGTGAGGACATCGGTCGCCCCTTCGAGCGCGTAGTCCGCGACCGCACGCCAGAACGCCTGCTTGGAGCCGTAGCGGTCATTGATGAAGTTGTGGCTGACGCCGAGCCTGCCGGCGAGCTCACGCATGGACGCACCGTCGTAGCCGAGTTCCACGAAGGCCTCGAGCCCCTGCCGCAGGATCTGATCCCCCGAGGGTGGCGTGGGCCCGGAGGCGGAAGGGCGACCCGGCCCACGAGTCTGCCGAACCGTCATTCCGTACTCCTTCAGATGCTCGCGCGGCCCTCGTGCGACGCGTTTCAGAGTCTAGACGCAGCCCCTCCACCCCTTCTGCGCAAATACTTGACGCCCGTCAGATTATGGCTAATCTGACGGGCGTCAGATATTTCACGCCGGGCAGAAGGGCATCCTCAGATGAGGAACCAGGAAGCCGGATCCGGATCCGCGTCCAGGTCAGTGGCATGTCACGACGGCCCCCGTTGGCCCACCGAGCGCGCCGGCCGCGACGTGATCGTCGCCCAGTTCGGGCAGGGGCGCGCCGACCTGATGGGCTGGGCGCTCACCACGGGCGACCCGCTGGCCGATGCCGTCGTAGAAGAGATGCACGCGCTCGGCCGGCCGGTGCGCGCGGCGCTGCACAAGGGCCTCACCTCGGGGCTCGCCTCGTTGACCGATTCCCCGCCGGCGGTCGCCGCCCTGCTGGCGCAGTGCGAGAGCGTGCCCGGCTACGTCGATGACGAGTTGCTGGACCGCGGGTCGCTGCCGTTCTTCAGCTCGCCGGCACCCGCACACGCGATCTCACTCAGCGCAGGCGCGCTCGTCCGAATCTACGAATCACCCTCGATAGCCAAGGTCCTCGCCATCACGGGCCAGCTGCTCGACGGCGTCCCGCGCCGCCTGCAGGAGACCGGCAAGTGGGTGGTCACCGCGATGCTGCCCGGATCGCTGCGGCGGGGCGAGCCCGGCTACGTGGCCACCGTGCAGGTGCGGATGCTGCACGCGCACATACGGCGGCTGGCGCTCAGCAAGGGCTACGACCCCGAGGTGTACGGTGCGCCGATCAACCAGGTCGATCTGGCCCGCACCTGGATGGACTTCACCCTCACCTCCTACCGCGCCGAGGCGAGGATGGGCTGGGACCGGACGTCCGCCGAGACCGCCTCGCTGTACCGGTACTGGTGGTACATCGCCCACCTGCTGGGCATCGACGCGAGCCTGGTCCAGGGCATCACGTCCCACCTCGCCGCCGAACGGGTCGACGAACTGCTGCAGGCCGTCACAGGACCGGCCATCCCGGAATCGTCCCGTCTCGCCTCCGCCACGCTGGAGGCCATCGCGGGTGACCTGCAGCGACTGGCCCGCATCCCGACCCGGGTGGGGCTGCCGGTGCTGTACGCGCTCACCCGCCGTTTTCATGGCCGCCTGGCCGCGGAAGAGCTGGAGCTGCCCCGGGCCGCCGCGGCCGATGCGGCACTTGGGCCCGTCATCCGCGTCATCGGCCGGCGGCGAGTCCGGCTGCGCCGCGAGCCCGCCGCATGGCACCAACGGCAGGAACGAGCCCTGGCATCGGCCAGAGAGGCGGTCGGCGGGCCGGCCGAACCGACCGCTTACCAGGACCCGGACCAGAGCCCGCCCGCGGCGTCGGGGGCGTGACCAGGGGGCTGTCGGCAGCCCACCTTCACCGACCGGCTCCCCGCAGACGGTCTGCAAGATCCGTCCCCACGAGTCCAGCTCACGCACGTCAACACCGCCCTGGAGGGGTGACCATGCCCGACTACAGCAAGATCTTCATCGACGGACGCTGGGTGGCACCGGACGCGACCTCGTCCGCCGAGGTGGTCAACCCGGCCACCGAGGAGGTCATCGCCCACGTGCCGATGGGCAGCCGCCGTGATGTCGACCAGGCCGTCACCGCGGCCCGTGACGCAGCTGAAGGGTGGGCCCGTACTCCCGCCAAGGAACGTGCCGCGGCGATGGCTCGTATCGTCGCGGGGCTCCAGGAGCGCGCCGGGGAACTGGCCGCCCTCGCCACCGACGACGTCGGCACGCCGATCGGCCTGTCACGTCTGGCGCACGTCGGACTGCCCCTCAACAACTTCGCGTTCGTGGCACAGGCCGTCGCGGAGAGCGCCGAGGCCTTCGAACAGATCGGCAGCTCCCGCGTCGTGCGCGAGCCCTTCGGAGTGGTCGGCGCGATCTCGCCGTGGAACTACCCGCTGCACCAGAGCACGGCCAAGGTCGCACCGGCGCTGGCCGCGGGCAACACCGTCGTGCTCAAACCCAGCGAGGTCGCGCCGCTGACCATCTGGGCGCTGACCGAGGTCATCGAGGCGGCCGGGCTGCCGCCCGGCGTATTCAACCTGGTCAGCGGCGACGGACCGGTCGTCGGACAGGCGATCGCCGCGCACCCCCAGGTGGACATGGTGTCCTTCACCGGATCCACCGCCGCGGGCGTCAAGGTCAGCCAGGCCGCGGCCCCCACGATCAAGAAGGTCTCCCTGGAACTCGGCGGCAAGAGCCCGGCGATCGTCCTGCCGGGCACCGACCTGCCCACCACCCTCTCCCAGGTACTTCCGGCCGCCTTCCTCAACTCGGGGCAGACCTGCTTCGCGCTGACACGGCTGCTGGTCCACGCCGATGAGATCGACCAGGTGGAAGAGCTGCTCGCGGCCGAGGTCGCGGCCATGCGGCTCGGTGACCCGCGAGATGAGTCCACCCAGTACGGGCCGCTCGCCTCCAAGGCACAGCGCGACCGGGTTCTGGCGTACGTCTCCTCGGCCGTCGACGAGGGACAACGCCTGCTGGTGGGCGGGGCGCAGTCACCGGCCGGGCTGGAGCGCGGCTTCTACGTGCGGCCCACCGTCTTCACCCGGGTACCGCGCAACGCGCCCATCGCCAGGGAGGAGATCTTCGGGCCGGTCCTGGTGGTGCAGGTCTACCGAACCCTGGAGGAGGCCGTCGCACTGGCCAACGACACCCCGTTCGGCCTGGCCGCCGGCGTATGGGCCCCCGAACAGGCCCTCGCGCTGGCCGTCGGTGGGCGCGTCCGCGCGGGACAGGTGCAGATCAACGGCGGTGGCTTCAACCCCAACGCGCCCTTCGGCGGCTACAAGCAGTCCGGCAACGGCCGCGAGTACGGCCGGTACGGGCTGGAGGAGTTCCAGGAGATCAAGTCCTTCCAGCTGTGATCGCGACAAGTCCGCTTCTTCCAGCTGTGATCGACACAAGTCCGTTTCCCGACAGCAGGAGCCCCGGCAGCAAGGGCCGACGACTCCGCCGCACCCCGTCGACGATTTCGGAGATCGCGCCATGTCCGATCCACATCCGGCCGCGCCCCACCCCCTGGCGACCGCCGAGCCCCGGCTCGCGCCACTCGGCCCCGCCCATCACTCGGAGGAGCAGCGGCAGCTCCTCTCGGTGGTCCGGGGCGATCAGGTCCCGCATCTGTTCAGCACGCTGGTGCAGCACCCGGCGCTCTTCCGCGCCTGGCTGCCGTTGTGCATACAGCTCCTGCGGGACTCGGTCTTCCCGCCCCGCGAAAGGGAGTTGCTCATCATCAGGGTGTCCTGGCGGTGCGGGAGCGCCTACGAGCTGGAGAACCACCGTGCCATCGGCGCCAGGGCGGGACTCACCGACCACGACTTCGCCGCGCTGACCGGTGGCGGACCCGCACGGGCGTGGACGCCTCGCGAGCGGCTGCTCGTCGCCGCCGTGGACGAACTCCACGACGACCACACGATCGGGGACGCCACCTGGCGCGAGCTGAGTGCGCGCCTGACCACGGAGCAGCTGATCGAGCTTCCGATGCTGGTGGGCCACTACATCATGCTGGCCGACACGCTTCGGACGCTCCGTGTACCCCTCGACGAGGCGCTGCCCGGCCTGCGCCTCAACCAGTAGACGATCAACACGCAAGGAGAGCGCCCGCATGCGCATCGGAATCATCGACAACCGGCTGGTCCTGGTCGACGGCGAGTCGGCCGTCGACATCGAACGGGCCGGCAACGGCCGGATCCCCGCCGATCCGGCAGGTCTCTTCGACGTATGGGACACCCTCGTCGAGTGGGCGGCCACGGCGGAGCCGAGCGGGGAGCAACTCTCCCTGGACCGCCTCCAGTTCCCGGTCCCGCCACCGCGCCAGGTCTTCGCCATCGGCGCCAACTACCGTGAGCACGTGGAGGAGGCCAAAGTCGCCCTTCCCGAGGCTCCGTTGATCTTCACCAAGTTTCCGAGCTGCCTCTCGGGACCGGGCGACCCCATCCCCTTGCCCAGCCGGCACGTCGACTGGGAGGTCGAACTCGTCGTCGTGATGGGACGCCGCGCCGAGCGAGTGGCCGAGCGGGACGCGTGGCGCCACGTGGCGGGCCTCACCGTGGGGCAGGACATCTCCGAACGGGCCGTACAAATGGCGGGGCCCGCACCGCAGTTCTGCATGGGCAAGTCCTTCCCGGGGTTCGGGCCGATGGGTCCGGTCCTCGTCACGCCGGACGCGCTCGACGACCCCGACGACCTGGAGATCGGCTGCACCCTCAACGGCCGGGTGATGCAGAAGAGCCGTACCTCCACCATGGTCTACTCCGTCGCCGAACTCATCGCGCGCATCTCCGCGGTGTGCCCGCTGCTGCCCGGCGACGTCATCTTCACCGGCACGCCCGGAGGCGTCGGCGCGCTGCGGAGTCCGAGCGTCTTCCTCAAGCCCGGCGACACGCTGGTCAGTTGGGCGACAGGCATCGGTGAGCTGAGAAGCCCGGTCACGGCGGGCCCCGACTACTCCGACGAGGACAAGTAGCAAGGAGACCGGTCATGGCGACCGCAGTACACAACGAGCAGTTCGACGTCGGCGGAGTCCTGCTGCCCCGCCCCTTCAAGATCAGGCGTTTCGGCCACTTCGGTTTCAACCTGGACCGGCTCGACGAGGCGATCACCTTCTACGTCGACAAGCTCGGGTTCCGCGTCACCGACGAAGTGGACATGTTCAAGGATGCACCCCCGCAGGCACTCCCTGCCCTGCAGAAGGTCATCACCGACCCCCGGCTGATCTTCACCAGCAACTCGGCCGACCACCACGCCCTGTTGCTGGCGCACCGGACCTTCGGCACCTTCTTCGGCAACGACCTGCACGCGAAGGACAACACGCTCAGCCAGATCACCTGGCAGGTGGGCACCCTGAAGGAGGTCGTCGACGCCGAGGCGTTCCTGCGCGCCCGCGGCGTGGAGATCGGACGCGTCGGACGTGACATGCCAGGCGGCAACTGGCATGTCTACTTCCTCGATCCGGACGGGAACACGGTCGAGCTCTACTACGGCATGGAGCAGATCGGCTGGTCACGGAAGTCCCGGCCGGCCGCGATGCACTACCGGGGATTCAACACGGTGCCCTCGCTGCCGCAGATGTCGGAGGCCGCCGAGCTTCAGGAGGCGCTGGACCGCGACATCGACACCGACTCCGGCTGGAGTCCCTCCGAGGCGCATCTGAAGGAGACGTACGACGTCGGTGGCGTGCTGCTGCCGCGGCCCTTCAAGATCACCCGGCTCGGTCCGGTCTCGATGTTCACCGAGCGGATGGAGGAGATGCTCGCGTTCTACACCGAGCTGCTCGGCTTCGAGATCGCCGAAGAGGCGCAGTACCTCGGCAAGCGCGTAGTGCACCTGCGCAGTGCGAGCGAGCACCACACCTTCGTCCTGGCGGACAAGGCGCTGCGCGGCCTGCTCGGGCTGAGCGAGCACACCTCGTGTCTGAGCATCGGCATGGAAGTGGGCAGCTACAGCCAACTGCGGGCCGCCGTGCGCTACTTGGTGCAGGAGGGCTACACCCTCGTCGACGACGTCCCGGCCGAGCTGTATCTGGGCATCGACTACGCGGCCCACCTGCGCGACCCCGACGGTCACCTGGTCTGCCTCTACTCCTATATGGAGCAGATCGGGTGGGACGGGAAGCCCAGGCCGCAGAGCGAGCGCCGGACGGTCACCGACCCGTGGCCCGAGGTGCTGCCGCCGCTGTCGGACACCTACGCCGATCAGACCTTCATGGGCCCGCTGGGCTGACCTGAGAAAGCGAGCGATGATGTCCGCACCCTTGGCAGAGACCCTGCCGCAGCCCCTCTCCCGGCTCGACGAGGCCGGACTTGCCACCCTCTTCACCCGGGCACGTACGGCGAACAGCTTCGCCGGCACCCCGGTGAGCGACGAGGAGCTGCGCAGGATCTGGGAGCTGGCCCGATGGGCGCCCACGGAGACCAACAGCCAGCCCCTGCGCGTGCTTTACGTCCGCACTCCGGAGGGCCGCGCCCGGGTGCTGAAGCACTTGGCCGAGAGCAACCGGCCCAAGAGTGCCTCGGCACCCGTCATCGCGGTGCTGGCCGCGGACACCCGGTTTCACGAGCATCTCCCGGAGCTGCTGCCTTACCGGCCCGAGGCGCGGGAGATCTTCGAGACCGCCACCGAAAAGCGGGAGTCGGTCGCCGGCTACAACAGCGCCCTCCAGGCGGGCTACTTCATTCTCGCCGTGCGTGCACTCGGTCTGGCGGCCGGGCCGATGAAGGGTTTCGACTCCTCAGGGCTGGATGCGGAGTTCTTCCCCGACGGACGTCTGCGGTCGACCTTGGTGGTCAACCTCGGGCATCCCAGCGAGCGCCCTTGGTTCCAGCGCCTCCCCCGGCTGGAACACGAGCAGGTCATCTCGTGGGCCTGAGCCGGTGACCCACTGGGGGGCTTCCGGCTCCGGTTCCCCGTCCGGAGCCAGACCCACCGAGCCGTCCGGCCTGCACCTCAAAGGTCTCCGAAGCCTTGGTGAGGACGTCCTCGTAGGCCCCCCCGGGCGGCGGCACCTGCACGGACCGAACCGCCGAGGACCGGGGGTCAAGGGGAGCAGGCCGGCGCGGTGGTGAGTGTGGCCGGTGGGAATGGGAGTGTCCGGCGTCCAGGTGCCGGCCGTGGGGTCGTAGCGCTCGGCCGAGGACCGCATGGGGCCGCAGGCCGGGCGCGCCAGGTCGGCCGCCGGCGACCAGTGCCGTCGCCATGGCATCGGGTCGGCTCGGCTTCCGGTAAGTTCCCGGCACCCCCGAAACCCTCAGCGCACCCGAGGGAGCGACGCCCCCCGCGTGAGCGGCCGCGCGGCCTGACGCGGAACACGGCGCAAACCATCTTCGATCACGCGGGACGCCAGCGTCAGGGTCTCCGCCAACGTCTCCAGCTTCCGGCCGGCCGGCACCATCGACACCAGCGACGCGATCAGCTCGCCGCGCTGCCCGTGCAGCGGAACGGCCACACAGGCCACCCCCGGGACCAACTCCTCACGGTCGAAGGCCGCGCCGCGCTCCCGGATCTCCTGGGCGGTCCGCCGCCAGGACCCCGGCAACGGGTCGAGCGGCAGCCCCGCAGGCGCGTTCGCCAGCAGCACCTTGCCCGCGGCGGTCATCGCCGGCCAGGTCTCGCCCGGCCGCATGGGCGCCAGTTCGGCGACCTCACCCGGCAGTCCGGCGGCCGCCATCGTGCGCCCCTCGTGCAGCACACAGATCGCCACGGTCGCGCCGGTGGTCTCCGCCAGCCACCGTACGGTCCCGGCCGAGGCCGCCTGCAGACCTGGATACGGCTGCCAGGCGCGGCCCAGCCGGAAGATCCGCGGGCCGATCCGGTAGGCGCCCCACGAGCGCTCCACCGCGCCCAGCGCGACCAGTTGGTCAAGCAGCCGATGGGCACTGCTCTTCGGTAACCCGCTGCGGGAAGCGAGCGCGGTCAGTCTCGCCTCACCCGCCTCTTCGAGCGCGCTCAACAGAGCGAACGCGCCTTCGAGTACCCCTCGTCCGGTATTCGTCACCGGTTGGACCCCCGTCCTGGCCCGGGTGGTCAGCCACGGGACCAAGTACCAATATACGTAGCAGAGTCTGCCGTTTTCGGGTGGTTCCTACCCCACCCGAATCAGGGCCAGACGTCGCCCCGGAGCCAACCGGACGGCGCAGCGCGACAGCAGAAGAGTCTCTCGCCCGGTGGGCCCGTGCACGTCGGCGCGCGGAACCCACAGAATCCACACACGCCCGCACACGTCGGCCCGCGAAGGTGGCCTCCTCAGCCCGCACGTCCCACCACATGCCATGTCGACGGCAGTTCGATCCGTGTTCCGTCGGGCGTGTACTCCGTGGTGATGAGCGGGAGTTCACCGCTCCCGAGGACCGTCAGACCGGCCGCGCCCAGGTACACCGGCACCGCCGCGTCGGCCACCTCGCCGGGGACGATCCCGTGCGCCAGGACCGGCCGCAGCTTGGGCGGTGGCCCCTCGGCGCCCTGGGCGAGCCCCATCAGGACGGGGCGCGCGGTCTCCGACAGCTCGACCATGAAGGCCCGTCCGCGTTCGCCGATGAGTGTCGCGATGCCGTCGACCAGGTTCTGCCGGTCCTCGGCCTCGCACTGGTGGAGTACGCCCCTCATATAGATGTTGGCATCGCCCAGTTCCGCGTGGAGCACCTCGACCTCGCTCTTCTCCGCGAAGTCGACTTGCCGGTACTCGGCTGCGCCCTGCGGATCGGCGCGGCGGGCGTGGTCGAGGGCAGCGGCAGAGATGTCGGCGCCGACGACCTGGGTGAACCGTTCGGCGAAGAAGCGGGTCTGGGTGCCGTTGCCGCAGCCGAGGTCCACGAGGGGCAACTCGAAGTCCACCATGCGTGGTTCGAAGCGGGCGAGATGGATGCCGGCGGTCAGCACGGGTTCCGCGTCCCAGAAGACCGCCCCCTGTTCGTCGGGGGCCTCGCGCCAGAAGCCTTCCCAGGCCTCTCTGTACCGACTCGTCACACTCATGCCCAACTCCCCAGGTGGTGACGCCGACCGTCAAGGAGACGGGGCCAGATCGGTCTATCGCGCCCCGGTCACGGCCACAAGCGCGTGGCACATTCCTTCACGCTCACTCGACAACTGCGCGCCGCCGCACGCCCCGCGGACCGCCCCGCACGCCCCGAACCGCCCGGGCGGCTAACGGCGCCGCGGCAGGGTCAGTTCGAACCACACGGTCTTGCCCGCGGTCGTACGGCTCGTCCCCCACTCACGCGCCAGCGTGCTCACCACGCGCAGACCGCGCCCGAACTCGTCCTCGGGACCGGCGCTGAGCAGGGTCGGCAACGTGTGGTCGTCGTCGTCCACCTCGCACAGCAGGGTCTCGCCGCGCACCAGGCGCAGCGCGATATGGCGGCTGCGGGTATGCCGTACGGCATTGGTGACCAGTTCACTGACCATCAGCTCGGCGGGGTCGGTGAGCGCGGCCAGCCCCCACTCATGGAGCTGCTCGCGGACCACCGCGCGTGCCCGCCCCGCCTCGACCGGGTCGAGGGCGAGCCGCCATTCGGCGACGTCCTCGGGTTCGATGCCGTTGAGGCGGGCCATCAGCAGTGCCACGTCGTCCTTGCGGCCGCCGCGGGTGTTGAGCGCGCGGATGATGGTGTCGCAGGCGTCGTCCATGGACGCGGCCGGGTGGGCGGCGGACTCGCAGAGCGTGGCGAGGCCGACGCCGATGTCCTCGCCGCGCACCTCGACGAGTCCGTCGGTGCACATCACGAGCCGGTCGCCGGGCTCCACGCGCACGCGTACCGCCTCGAAGGGCACCCCGCCGACTCCGATGGGCGCGCCCGTCGGCAGGTCGAGCAGCTCGCTGCGGCCGTCCGCGGCGCGCACGACGACGGGTGGGATGTGGCCGGCGTTACCCATGTGCAGTTCGCCGGCGATGGGGTCGTAGACGGCGTACAGGCAGGTCGCGAGGTAGTTGTCGCCGAGCCGCTGGGCGAGGTCGTCGAGGTTGCGCAGGAGCTGGGCGGGCGGCAGGTCGAGCGCTGCCATGGTCTGCACGGCGGTGCGCAACTGGCCCATCATCGCAGCGGAGTTGAGACCGTGCCCCATCACGTCGCCGACGACCAGGGCGGTCCGCGAGCCGGGCAGCTTCACGGAGTCGAACCAGTCTCCGCCGACCCGGCCGAGGAGGGTGCCGGGCAGGTAGCGGGTGGCGATGTCACAGCCGGCCATGCGGGGCGCGATGTGCGGCAGCATGCTGTCCTGGAGGGTCTCGGCGACACTCTCCTGGTACGTGTACATGCGCGCGTTGTCGAGTACGAGCCCGGCACGGGCGGCCAGTTCGGCGCCGGTCACACGGTCCATGTCGTTGAACTCGACCCGCTCGGGGTGGCGCAGCAGGATCATGAAGCCGAGCACCACATTGCGGGCCTTCAGAGGGACGACCAGCATGGAACGGTGGGTGATGAGCGGCCTGATGTCGCGCTTCTCGAACTGCGCGGCGATCATGTGCCCCATCTGCTCGCTGATGCGCGGCACAAGGACGGGCTCGCCGGTGGTCATGCACTGGAAGAAGGGTGTGTGCGCCGGGAAGGGCATGGCCTCGCCGACCGGCACGACGTCGTCCCAGCGGCCCGGCTCGTCCGTGTGTTCCAGCGCGACGCGGTGCCACATGGTGGTCGTGTCGGGCACGCCTTCGGGGAACCCCTCACCTGCGACGACCTGTTCGCGGAGGTAGGTGCCCGCGACATCGGTGAAGCGCGGTACCACGGCACGGCTGACCTCGAGGATGGTCTGCGCCAGGTCGAGCGAGGTGCCGATGCGCCCGCTGACCTCGTTCAGGAACTCCAGGCGCTCGCGTACGGCGACGTATTCGAGGTCCTCGCCCTCGTCCTGCACCTCTCCTGGCAGGGGTTCACCGCTGGCCGCCGCCCGGGCGGCCCGCTCGCGGCGCGCCTTGCGCTCGGCGCGCCGGGGCACGCCCCAGTCGGGGGTGACGGGCACCCGGTCGTTCTGGCTGAACTCCAGTACGGGATAGCCCAGTTCGAGGACCTGCGCGACGATCCGGGCGCCCTCGCCGACGCTCATGCTGGGCAGGATCTCGGGGAGTCCGCGAGCCAGCTCCTCGGCGCCGGGGAAGTCGGTGTGCAGGGCGAAGCCGGGCGCGATGCGCTCGACGGCGGCTCCCTCGGCCTCGTGGCCCTCCTGCCGCATCGCGCCCGCGTCGGCGGCCAGCACCAGCAGTCGCTCGGGGCCGGGGCCCACCAGGGGGTACGCCCACCACAGCACGTCGACCCGGTCGCGGCCGCTCACCGTGAGCCGGGCGCGCCCGGCGGCCGGGTAGGAGAGCCGCCCGTCGAGGGAGGACTCCAGGTCGGGACCGAGTCCGTCGTACGCCGCGTACGCCCCGTAGGGCGCGATGTCCTCGTCCTCGGGGAGTGCGCCGGAGACCGGGAGCAGATCGACGGCGGGGCGGCCCACCGCGTCCTCCTTGGAGGCGCCGAACAGGCGCTTGGCGCCGGTGCTCCAGTGCGAGACCAGGCCCTCACGGTCCACGGCCACCACGGCCAGGGGGATCCGGCCCACGGCGGCGTGCTCCACCGCGCCGTCCCCAGCTCCGCGGCTGGGAGCTGCGCCCGTATCCGTGCCACGGTCCATGGCCCAGGCCCTCTCTCCCCACGGCTCCGCAAGATCTGTGCCGCCACTACTACCGTACGGCGGTGGCCCGTCGCGATGTGTGGCAATACCGGAATTGAACTCGCGAGTAAGGTCCGGCACCCCGGGGACTTCGCAATATCTAGTCCTCGTGGCCCAGTTGCAGGTCGCGTTCGGTCCTGCCGCCCCCGGCGACCTGGAGCACGGTGGCCACCGGCGGATAGCCCGCCGCGATGACGGTGTACTCACCGGAGGACAGATCGACGAACCGGAACGTTCCGTCGGCGCCAGTGGTGAGCGTGTCCACCACGTTGCCCGCGGCGTCCAGGAGCGTCACGCGCGCGTCCTCCACGGGGCGTCCGCCGCCGGCGCGCACAGTGCCACGCAGCACGGCGCCCCCGGCGAGTTCGACATCCTGGCGGGTCTCGCGGGCGGCCTGCACGCTGACCGGTAGCGCTGCCGGACGGAAGGCGGGCGCACTGGCGGCGAGGGTGTACTCGCCCGCCACCAACTCCGTGATGACATAGCCCCCTTCACGCCCGCTGCGGGTGGTGGCGACCACCTCGCCGTGGACGTTGGTGAGGGTGACGATGGCCTCGCGCACCGGGGTGCCGTCCGCGGTCAGCACACTTCCGGCGAGACGTCCCGCCCCGCCGAGCACGACGTCCAGCTCCACGGGACGCTCGCCGACGGTCACCGAGACGGCCTGCGGCTGGTGGCCTCCCGCCGCGGCGATCAGGACGTACGACCCCGATCCGGGCGTGGAGAGCGCGTACCGCCCGTCCTCGCCGCTGGCGCCCCGGCCGATCTGCTGCCCGGCGATGTCGATGAGGGTGAGCGCGGCGCGCGGTACGACGGTGCCGTCGGGGTGCTGGACCGTGCCGCAGACGGGGATCCCGGCGGCGTACGAGGTGCGGGCGTGCGGGATCTGGGTGAGCGGTGCGGACTCGGCGTCGGTGGCGGGGGCGTTGTAGGACACCAGCGGTTTCTCCTTGAGGAAGAAGGCGATCAGCAGGCCGATGACGAGCACCGGCACGAGGTAGAGGAAGATCCGCGGCATGGCTTCCGCGTACGCCCCGATGTAGGTGTCGCGCAGGGCGGCCGGCATCGTGTGGACGAGCTGCGGGGTGAGGGACTCCGCGTCCGGAACACCGGTCGCCCCGCCCGCGGGGAGGCGGTGGGCGAGTTCGTCGGCCAGCCGGTTGGCGAAGAGGGTGCCGAAGACGGCCGCGCCGACACTGCCGCCGATCTGCCGGAAGTAGTTGTTGGCGCTGGTCGCGGTGCCGAGGTCGGCCGGGCGTACGGAGTTCTGCACGGCGAGGACGAGTACCGGCATCACCATGCCGATTCCGGCGCCCAGCACCGCCATCCAGACGCTGTAGTGCAGCCGGGGTGTGTCGACTTCGAGCCGGGACAGCAGCCACATGCCGAGGACCGAGAGGGCACCGCCGAGGATCGGATAGACCTTGTAGCGCCCGGTCTTGCTGATCAGCTGCCCGGAGATGACCGACGCGCCGACGATGCCGCCCATCATGGGGAGCATCAGGAGCCCGGACTCGGTCGCCGAGGCTCCGTCGACCATCTGCAGGAACGTCGGCAGATAGCTGGCCGCGCCGAACAGGGCGACGCCGACGATCAGACCCACCAGGGCGGTGATGTTGAAGACGCCGTCCCTGAACAGCCGCAGGGGGATGAGGGGTTCGGCGGCGAAGTGCTCGGCGACCAGGAAGAGGACCGTCGTGGCGAGCGCGCCCGCGCCGAGCCCCAGGATGACCCGCGAGTCCCACGCGTACTCGGTGCCGCCCCAACTGGTCAGCAGGACGAGGCAGGTGGACGCGGCGGCGAGCAGCAAAGCGCCCAGCACGTCGAGGCGCGCTCTGGTGCGGGGCTTGGGCAGTTTCAGTACGACGGTGACGACGGCCAGGGTGAGCAGGCCGAAGGGCACGTTGATGTAGAAGCACCACCGCCAGGAGAGGTGATCGGTGAAATAGCCGCCGAGGAGCGGTCCTGCCACGGAGGCGAGGCCGAACGCGGCGCCGATCAGGCCCATGAAGCGGCCGCGTTCACGCGGCGGCACGATGTCCGCGATGATCGCCTGCACGCCGATCATCAGGCCGCCCGCACCGACGCCCTGGAGTGCGCGGAAGGCGATCAGCTCGTCCATCGTGCGCGACCAGCCGGCCAGCGCGGAGCCGATCACGAAGACGACGATCGCGAACTGGAAGACGCCCTTGCGGCCGAAGAGGTCGCCGAGCTTGCCGTAGATCGGGAGTCCGACGGTGGAGGTGAGCAGATAGGCGGTGATCGCCCAGGACATCTTGTCCAGGCCGTGCAGCTCACCGACGATCTTCGGCAGCGCGGTGGCCACGATCATCTGCTCAAGGGCCGCGAGGAGCAGCGCGAGCATGAGCCCGAGGAAGACCAACCGGATCTGGCGCGGACCCAGTTGGCCGGTCTCGGCAGCCGGTGGCGTGCGGTCCTGCGGGGGTGCGGCAGCCGGTTCGTCCTTCACCAGAGTGATCCCGCCCACGTACCGCTCCCCTCGTCGCGCCTACCCGCACAATTCCCGCTTACGCGACAACTGCTGGCAAGCGCGACGAGTTACGGCGTAACGCCCCGCGACGAAGAGATCCACTCGAACCGGTGAGGACGGCAACGCGCCCTGGAGAGCCACCCCTTGGACGACGCACTCCGTGAAGTCGCCCTGGGGGCTACTTCTCCACCTCGGTGGCGAGCTTGGCGAGCACCAGGTCGTAGATGCGGCCGAGGCCCTTGGGCGCGAAGGTCTTCTCGAAGAAGCCGCCGATGCCGCCCGCGCCGTTCCAGACGGTGGTGACGACGGCGCGCGACTTGCCCTCGCCCGCGGGGGTGACGCGCCAGGTGGTGACCATCGAGGAGTTGCGGTCCTTCTCGACGAGTTCGCCGTCGGTGGGCTCGCTCACCTCGAGCAGGCAGTCACGGATGCGCTTGCTGGTGGCCTGGAGCTTCCAGTGGACGAGGGTGCCCTCGCCGTCGCCGCCCTCGCGCACCTCGTACTCGCTGAAGTGCTCGGGCAGCAGCTTCGCGCGCGTGCCGGTGTAGTCGGCCAGAGCGTCGAACACCGCCTCCGCGTCCGCCGCGATGACCCGTTCAGTCGTGGCCTCGACCTGCGCCATTGCACTTCCTCCAGCACTTGGTTTCTCGGGGTGTGCGGCCAGCCAACCACCCCCCGGCCGGGCCGCCCAAATCGGGGTGCCCACAGGGTGCCGCCCGGGTCGCCGAATACCAGGTCGCACGATCAAGGGAACATGTGTTCTATTCTGTAGTCAGTGCTACCGAGGAGGCCTCATGCGCTGGGAGAACCTCACAGCGGACCCCACAGGGAATCCCGCCAGGGACGCCGCGCTGTTCGGCGCGGACGCGGTGACCACCCGTACCTTCGACACCCCGGAGTTCCGGGGCATCACCTTCCACGAGATCCGGGCCAAGTCGATCGTGAACCGGGTGCCGGGGGCCTCCCGCATGCCCTTCGAGTGGACGGTGAACCCCTATCGGGGCTGCACGCACGCGTGTGTCTACTGTTTCGCCCGCAAGACCCACAGTTATCTGGACCTCGACTCGGGGCTCGACTTCGACTCCCAGATCGTGGTGAAGGTCAACGCACCGGACCTGCTGCGCCGCCAGCTCGGCTCGCGCCGCTGGCACGGCGAGCACATCGCGATGGGCACCAATGTCGACTGCTACCAGCGGGCGGAGGGCCGCTACCGGCTGATGCCCGGCATCATCGCCGCCCTGCGCGACCACGCGAACCCCTTCTCGATCCTCACCAAGGGCACGCTGATCCTGCGCGACCTCGACCTCCTGAAGCAGGCCTGCGAGGTCACCGACGTCGGGATCTCCGTCTCCGTCGGCTTCACCGACCCCGAGCTGTGGCGCACCGTGGAGCCGGGCACACCCGCCCCCGAGCGCCGCCTGGACGTCGTACGCACCCTGACGGACCACGGCATCGGCTGCGGCGTCCTGATGGCCCCGGTGATCCCCTTCCTGGGCGACGACCCGGCCCAACTGCGCGCCACCGTACGGGCGATCGCGGCCTCGGGCGCCACTTCTGTGACCCCACTCGTGCTGCATCTGCGGCCGGGCGCCCGCGAGTGGTTCATGGCCTGGCTGGAGCACCACCACCCGCATCTCGTACGCCGTTACGAGCGGCTGTACGCGGAGGGCTCCTACGCTCCGAAGTGGTACCAGCGCCGGATCACCCGTCAGGTGCACGAACTGGCCGAGGAGTACGGCATCGGCCCCTCGCGCGCGGGGATGCCACGCAGGATCGCCGCGCCCGAACCGACGGCGCCGGAACCGACGCAGCTCACCCTCCTGTGAACGCGCTCCCCTGACGGCATCCGAGCGCATCCCGCGGCCCGATCGGGTCAAGTCTCGTCAGAACGGGTTCTTCCGGACCTCCTTTCCGGGACGATACGGCGAAGGCCGTGGCGTGCACGGCTCAGAATCCTCCGTCCTGGGAGGCTCCCCATGAAGAAGCGCGCAGCCGCTCTGTGCGGTGCTGCCGCTGTCTTGGCAGGGATGATCACCTCGATCCCCGCCGACGCGAGCTCCGGCTCCGCGACCGCACCACGCACCGTCCAGACCGCGAAGCTCAGCTGGAAGAAGTGCGGCACGACCACCTATCCGACGCTCCAGTGCGCGTCGTTGAAGGTGCCGCTGGACCACTCCAACCCGTACAGCGAGCGAATCACCCTGGCGCTCTCGCGCGTCCCGCACACCGCGAAGAAGTACCAGGGACCGCTGCTGGTGAACCCCGGCGGCCCCGGCGGCAGCGGGCTCACCCTCGCCGGGTACGTCGCGTCCGCGCTGCCCAAGGCGGTGGCGGCGCAGTACGACGTCATCGGCTTCGACCCGCGTGGCGTCGGCGCGAGCAAGCCCGCCCTGGACTGCAAGCCGGGGTACTTCGACCCGGTGCGCCCCGACTCGGTGCCCAGCACCCCGGCGCTGGAGAAGGCCAACCTCGCGCGCGCCGAGTCCTTCGCGAAAGCGTGCGCCACCAAGTACGCGAAGCTGCTGCCCTACATCGACACGGTGAGCGCGGTCCAGGACATGGACGCGATCCGGCACGCGCTCGGCGCCAGGCAGATCAACTACTTCGGGTACTCGTACGGCACCTACCTGGGCGCCGTCTACGCCAAGCTCTACCCGAATCGCGTACGGCGCCTGGTCCTCGACTCCATCGTCGACCCGACCGGTGTCTGGTACGCCGACAACCTCAGCCAGGACTACGCCTTCAACGACCGGCACCTGGCCTTCATGTCCTGGGTCGCCAAGTACAACAGCACGTACAAGCTCGGCACCGACCCCGCCAAGATCGAGGCCAAGTGGTACGCGATGCGCGCGGCGCTCGCCAAGAAGCCCGCGGACAAGACGGTGGGCGCCTCCGAACTGGAGGACACCTTCATCCCCGGCGGCTACTACAACGGCTACTGGCCCTATCTCGCCGAGGCGTTCGCCGCCTATGTGAACGACAAGAACGCGGACCCGCTGGTCGAGGCGTACGACAACTTCGCCGCCATCGACGCCGCGGGGGACAACGGCTACAGCGTCTACGCCTCGGTGCAGTGCCGTGACGCGGCCTGGCCGCGCGACTGGAACCAGTGGCGCAAGGACAACTGGGCGGTGTACGGGAAGGCGCCGTTCATGGCCTGGAGCAACGCCTGGTACAACGCGCCGTGCGCGTTCTGGCCGACGCACTCGCTCCATCCGGTCGACGTCGCCAACGACGCCATCCCGCCGGCGCTGCTCTTCCAGGCGACGAACGACGCGGCCACCCCGTACGAGGGCGGCGTCACCGTCCACAACCTGCTGGGCGGCTCCAGCCTGGTGGTCGAGCAGGGCGGCGGAAACCACGGCATCTCGCTGAGTGGCAACGCCTGCCTGGACAAGTACCTGACGGCGTATCTGACCGACGGCAGGGTGCCGCGCAGCGGCGGCGAGGTCGACGCGGTGTGCGAGGCACTGCCCGACCCGAAGCCGTTGAGCACCAAGGCGGCATCCACCACCTCACGCGGCTCGACCCTGCACGGCCTCCTCGGTTTCCGAGGCTGAGCACCGACCCGTCGGGGGCGTTGTCAGACCCATGGTCCACTCTGGACCCATGAGCGGACTGACCCGCGTTCCCGCCCCCGACGGGTTCGCCATGTGGACCGAGGTGTACGCGGTGGTGGCCGCGTGAGTGACCTCCTGATCCGCGAGATGACCCTCGCCGACTGCCCCCGCGTCTCCGAGATCCGCATCCGCGGCTGGCAGACCGCGTACAAGGGGCTGATACCGCAGCCGTATCTCGACGCCCTCAGCGTGGCCGAGGACACGGCACGGCGACGCGAGCGCTTCGGGCGGGGCGGCGGCCAGGTCGTGAACCTGGTCGCGGAGCAGGACGGCGAGGTGGTCGGCTGGGTCTGCCACGGGCCGTACCGGGACGGTGAAGTCCGCACCGAGGACGTCGAGTTGTACGCGATCTACGTCCATCCCGACCGCGTCGGCGGCGGGGCGGGGAGCGCGCTGCTGAGGGAGTCGACCAGGCGGTGTGCCGTCGCCGGGTACGAGCGGATGCTGCTGTGGGTGCTGAAGGAGAACACCCCGGCCCGCCGCTTCTACGAACGGGCCGGTTTCACTCCGGACGGAGCCGAGGAACCATTCGAGGCCGATGGTGCCGCGGTGCCCGAGGTCCGCTACGTACGCGCACTCACCGGTGCCGGCACCCCCTAAGTTCTCGGCAGTCGCGCCAGCGCCCGTACCGCCGCCTCCGCGAGTGCCGGATGCGCCAGGGCCTCGTTGAGGACCGGTCGCGCGCGTACGTCGCCGAGTGCGCCCAGTCCCTCCACGCAGGCGAGGGCGACCCTGCGGTAGGGGTCGTGCGGGCGCAGTCTGCGTTCCAGTGTGGTGATCAGGGCGGGCGCGGCCTCGGGTGCGCGCAGTTCGGCGAGCAGGCGTACGGGGTGCAGGGCGTAGGCGACGCGCAGTTCGTTGGTGGCGAGTGCGGCGGCCGCGCGGGCGGTGCGGGGGTCGCCGAGCCGGGCCAGGGCGTACGCGGCGGAGACGCAGCGCTCCGGTTCGCGGTGGTTGAGCAGCAGGACGAGCGCCTCGAAGGCCCGCCGGTCCCCCGCGACCCCGAGCCGGAAGGCGACCAACTCCCGCGCCCACAGCGGCTGCCCGGGCTCGGTGAGCGCGTCCGTCAGCTCGTCCACGTCCTCCGTCGCCACGAGACGGTCGTACGTCGCCGAAGCCCCGGCCTCGCTCCGTAGACGCTCCGTGAGTGATCGCAACTCTTCGTCCATGATGCCGAGCCTAGGCAAACCCCTGAGGTACGGGGACGTACATCACAAACTCGGGGGGTGGCGCGCTCGTTACTGGCGGGTTAAGCTCAGACGAGCGAGTTACCCACTCGCGTTTTTGCTCACGGCGGCCTGGTGACGCAGCCGCCGTGAAGGCAGTCGGTTCGGTACTTCAGGTATCTCAGTACGACATGGCTCCGGGACAGAGCCCGTCGGCTTCACCGTTCGCTGGGCTCATGTGCTTCGCCCAGGGACGCCACCGGGCGTGTGCGCTCGTCAGCCCGGCATCACCCGCACCAACTCCCGCACCCTGTGCGCCTGTCGGCGCCCCCGCGTGCGGTCCTCAGTCGTCACCCTCTCCCTGGAGTCCCGCGATGGCCACTCCCCTTTCCGACACCTCTCTGTGCCCGCTGAAGACCGTCGCCGTCATCGGCCTCGGCACGATGGGCACCGGCATCGCCGAGGTCCTGGCACGTGCCGGCCGCGACGTCATCGGCATCGACATCAGCGAGGCCGCCGCCGCCCAGGCGGTCACGGCGCTCGAAGCCTCCACCGCCCGCGCCGTGCGCCGCGAGCGCCTCACCGAGCAGGAGCGCGACGAGGTCCTGTCGCACTTCCGCACCTCCGGCGACCTGGCAGCCGCGGCCGACGCCGACCTGGTCATCGAGGTGACTCCGGAGTCGTACGACATCAAGCAGCAGGTCATCCGCGCGCTTGACGGCATCGTGCGTCCGGGGACGATCCTCGCCACCGGCACGAACGCCCTGTCCGTGACGCGCCTCGCCGCCGACTCGGCCCACCCCGAGCGCGTCCTTGGCCTGCACTTCTTCAACCCGGCGCCCGCGATGCGGCTCGTCGAGGTCGTCTCCTCGGTGCTGACCGCGCCGGCGGCCGTCGCCGCGGTGACCGACCTGGCCATCGAACTCGGCAAGGAGCCCGTCGCGGTCGGCGACCGCCCCGGTTTCGTCGCCGACGGACTGCTGTTCGGCTACCTCAACCAGGCCGCCGCGATGTATGAGGCGAAGTACGCCTCCCGCGAGGACATCGACGCCGCGATGAAGCTCGGCTGCGGACTGCCGATGGGCCCCCTGGCGCTGCTCGACCTGATCGGCGTCGACACCGCGCGGACGGTCCTGGAGGCCATGTACGCCGAGTCGCACGACCGGCTGCACGCGCCCGCACCCCTCCTCAAGCAGCTCAGCGAGGCGGGCCTGACCGGCCGGAAGTCGGGGCGCGGCTTCTACTCGTACGAGGCTCCCGGCAGCGCGGTCGTCGTGCGGGACGCGCTGACTCCCCTCGAAGGCCTCGCCCTCACCCCCGGCCGCACCGTCCGCTCGGTCGGTGTCGCGGGCTCCGGCACCATGGCGTCCGGCATCGCCGAGGTCTTCGCGAAGGCCGGGTACGAGGTCGTCCTCGCCGCCCGCAGCGAGGAGAAGGCGCAGGCCGCCAAGGCCCGTATCGGCAAGTCGCTTTCACGCTCCGTCGACAAGGGGCGGCTGACGGCCGAGGCGGCGGTTCAGACGCTGGACCGGATCACCCCGGCGGGCTCGTACGACGCCTTCGAGGACGTCGATCTCGCGCTGGAGGCGGTCGCCGAGGACCTGGAGATCAAGCAGCAGCTGTTCGCGACGTTCGACAAGGTCTGCAAGCCCGGCGCGATCCTCGCCACCACCACGTCCTCGCTGCCCGTCGTCGCCTGCGCCCGCGCCACCTCGCGCCCGGCGGACGTCATCGGGATGCACTTCTTCAACCCGGCCCCGGCGATGAAGCTCGTCGAGGTCGTGCGGACCGTCCTGACCGCGGACGACGTGCACGCCACCGTGCGCGAGGTCTGCGCGAAGATCCGCAAGCACCCGGTGGACTGCGGAGACCGAGCCGGTTTCATCGTCAACGCGCTGCTGTTCCCGTACCTGAACAACGCGATCAAGATGGTCCAGGAACACTACGCGACGCTCGACGACATCGACGCCGCGATGAAGCTCGGCGGCGGATACCCCATGGGCCCCTTCGAGCTCCTGGACGTGGTCGGGCTGGATGTCTCGCTGGCCATCGAGAAGGTCCTGCACCGCGAGTTCCGCGACCCGGGACTCGCCCCGGCGCCGCTCCTGGAGCATCTGGTGGCCGCGGGCTGCCTCGGCCGCAAGACGGGCCGCGGCTTCCGCGAATATGCCCGGCGCTGAGCGAGCGGGCGACCGGTTCGGCGACAGCGACCACTGGGGCGGCCTGCTCGACCCGCCCGGAAACCCCCCGCCCACGGAGGGCGGGGGGATCCCCGGACACGCGCACTCTCCTGCACATATGCAGTACGTTCGGGGCATGTCCCAGCCCGCCAAGTCCTCACGTACACCTGCCACCTCCGACGCGCCGGAGAGCGCCGCGGGCAGTCGCGCGGCGGCCCAGCGGCTCAAGATGCGCCGCGAGCTGGCGGCCGCGGCCATGGAGCTGTTCGCGACCAAGGGGTACGAGGCGACCACCGTCGACGAGATCGCGGCCCAGGCCGGGGTCGCGCGTCGCACGTTCTTCCGCCACTTCCGTTCCAAGGAAGAGGCGATCTTTCCCGACCACGACGACACCCTGATCCGGGCCGAGGCCGTGCTGAACGCGGCGCCCGCGCACGAGCACCCGCTCGACACGGTGTGCCGCGGCATCAAGGAAGTCATGAAGATGTACGCGGCCCAGCCCGAGATCTCCGTCTCGCGCTACAAGCTCACCCGCGAGGTGCCGACGCTGCGCGAGGCCGAGATCGCCTCCGTGGCCCGCTACGAGCGGCTGTTCACCCGCTACCTGCTGGGCCACTTCGACGAGCACGCGCACGACGACGACGCCAACGACGACCCGCTGCTCGCGGAGGTCGCCGCGTCCGCGGTCGTCACGGCCCACAACCACGTGCTGCGGCGCTGGCTCCGGGCGGGGGCCCAGGGTGACGTCGAGTCCCAGCTCGACCACGCCTTCTCGATCGTGCGGAAGACCTTCGGGACCGGGATCGGCGCGGGGCGCGAGCTCGCCCCCCAGCCGGCACCGGCGTCCTCCTTCACGGAGGGGGACGTCCTGGTGACCGTCGCCCGGGTCGACGCTCCGCTGGACCAGGTCATGCGGACTATCGAGCAGGCTCTCCGGGAGCGGTCGAAGTAGGGCACTCACTGATTCGCCGGACGCGTCCGATTTGGACACGTCCGGCTTTTTTATGCCCCCATCCGACCCTCACCTGATCGATCATCGCTCAAGTGTTACGTAAAGATTTCACCTGAGCGCAACTTCTGGCACTCCGTGCCTTGTCAGGTGACACGGGGTGCCATACCTTGAAGGAGTCCGGGCGGCCGGCGTGCAGAGACCTTTCGTACGTCGGCTGTCCCCGCAAGCCAATGGCGAGCGCGCCCGGACGCCTGCGTCACAGGCAACTTCCTGCGCCGACCAAGCGCTGCCACAGCACCACCTCCGCCGAACCGACGGCACACCCCTCGCACCCAGCAGCAGCACCGACGTAACCCTCAGCGTCTTCCCTCAAAACGCCAGTCGCCGGAGGCAACACCGTGAAGGAAATCCTGGACGCGATTCAGTCGCAGACGGCCACGTCCGCCGACTTCGCCGCTCTGCCACTCCCCGAGTCATACCGCGCGATCACCGTGCACAAGGACGAGACGGAGATGTTCGCCGGGCTCGAAACCCGCGACAAGGACCCCCGCAAGTCGATCCACCTGGACGACGTGCCGGTGCCCGAACTCGGCCCCGGCGAGGCCCTGGTGGCCGTGATGGCCTCCTCCGTCAACTACAACTCGGTGTGGACCTCGATCTTCGAGCCGATGGCGACCTTCGGGTTCCTGGAGCGCTACGGCAGGCTCAGCGAGCTCACCAAGCGGCACGATCTGCCGTACCACATCATCGGTTCCGACCTCGCGGGCGTCGTCCTGCGCACCGGCCCCGGCGTGAACGCCTGGCGGCCCGGCGACGAGGTCGTCGCGCACTGTCTCTCCGTCGAGCTGGAATCGTCGGACGGCCACAACGACACGATGCTCGACCCCGAGCAGCGCATCTGGGGCTTCGAGACCAACTTCGGCGGGCTCGCCGAGATAGCCCTCGTCAAGTCCAACCAGCTCATGCCCAAGCCGGACCACCTCAGCTGGGAGGAGGCCGCCGCTCCGGGCCTGGTGAACTCCACCGCGTACCGCCAGCTGGTCTCCCGCAACGGCGCCGGCATGAAGCAGGGCGACAACGTCCTGATCTGGGGCGCGAGCGGCGGACTCGGCTCGTACGCCACGCAGTTCGCGCTGGCCGGCGGCGCCAACCCGATCTGTGTCGTGAGCAGCCCGCAGAAGGCGGACATCTGCCGGGCGATGGGCGCCGAGGCGATCATCGACCGCAACGCCGAGGACTACCGGTTCTGGAAGGACGAGCACCACCAGGACCCCAAGGAGTGGAAGCGCTTCGGCAAGCGGATCCGCGAGCTGACCGGCGGCGAGGACGTCGACATCGTCTTCGAGCACCCGGGCCGCGAGACCTTCGGCGCGAGCGTGTACGTCACCCGCAAGGGCGGCACCATCGTGACCTGCGCCTCAACCTCCGGGTACAACCACGAGTACGACAACCGCTACCTGTGGATGTCCCTGAAGAAGATCGTCGGCTCGCACTTCGCGAACTACCGCGAGGCCTGGGAGGCCAACCGGCTCGTCGCCAAGGGCAAGATCCACCCGACGCTCTCCCGGGTGTACTCCCTGGAGGAGACCGGCCAGGCGGCCTACGACGTGCACCGCAACCTCCATCAGGGCAAGGTCGGAGTCCTGGCGCTCGCACCCCGCGAGGGCCTGGGCGTCCGGGACACGGAGAAGCGCGCCCAGCACATCGACGCCATCAACCGCTTCCGGAACGTCTGAGGTCACATAGATGACTGAGCGACAGAAGGACCGGCCTTGGCTCATGCGGACCTATGCCGGTCACTCCACGGCAGAGGCGTCCAACGAGCTGTACCGGCGCAACCTCGCCAAGGGGCAGACAGGTCTCTCGGTGGCCTTCGACCTGCCGACGCAGACCGGGTACGACCCCGACCACATCCTCGCCCGCGGCGAGGTCGGCCGGGTCGGCGTGCCGGTCTCGCACCTCGGCGACATGCGCCGGCTGTTCCAGGACATCCCGCTGGAGCAGATGAACACCTCGATGACCATCAACGCCACCGCCATGTGGCTGCTTGCGCTCTACCAGGTCGTCGCCGAGGAGCAGGGCGCGGACATCACCCAGCTCCAGGGGACGACGCAGAACGACATCGTGAAGGAGTACCTGTCGCGGGGGACGCACGTCTTCCCGCCGGTGCCCTCGCTGCGGCTGACGACGGACATGATCACCTACACGGTGAACCACATCCCCAAGTGGAACCCGATCAACATCTGCAGCTACCACCTCCAGGAGGCGGGAGCCACCCCGGTCCAGGAGATCGCGTACGCGATGTCCACCGCGATCGCCGTACTGGACGCGGTGTTCGCGTCCGGGCAGATCGCCGAGGACCGCAGGGGCGATGTCGTCGCGCGTATCTCCTTCTTCGTGAACGCGGGCGTCCGCTTCATCGAGGAGATGTGCAAGATGCGCGCGTTCGGCCGGATCTGGGACAAGATCACGCGCGAGCGGTACGGCATCGAGGACCCCAAGCAGC
Organism: Streptomyces sp. NPDC127595; assembly: GCF_042671685.1. NCBI lineage: Bacteria > Bacillati > Actinomycetota > Actinomycetes > Kitasatosporales > Streptomycetaceae > Streptomyces > Streptomyces sp. NPDC127595. The sequence goes on from NZ_JBHXWK010000017.1 coordinate 53,927, forward strand.
GGCGCTTCCGGTACGGCGTCCAGGTCAACTCCCTCGGCCTGACCGAGGCCCAGCCGGAGAACAACATCCAGCGGATCGTCCTTGAGATGCTGGCCGTGACGCTCTCGAAGGACGCACGCGCGCGTGCCGTGCAACTGCCCGCCTGGAACGAGGCGTTGGGCCTGCCCAGGCCCTGGGACCAGCAGTGGTCGCTGCGCATGCAGCAGGTGCTGGCCTACGAGAGTGACCTGCTGGAGTACGCGGACATCTTCGAGGGCTCGCACGTCATCGAGGCCAAGGTGGCCTTCCTGGTGGAGGAGTCGCTCGCCGAGATGGACCGCATCGAGGAGATGGGCGGCGCGATGGCCGCCGTCGAGTCGGGCTATCTGAAGTCGCAGCTCGTCTCCTCGCACGCCGAGCGCCGGGCCCGTATCGAGGGCGGCACCGACAAGATCGTCGGCGTCAACATCTTCGAGACGACCGAGCCGAACCCGCTCACGGCCGACCTGGACGGGGCGATCCACACAGTCGACCCGGCGGTCGAGGCCCGGGTGGTCGCCGCCCTCCAGAACTGGCGTGACACCCGCTACCAGCCCCCCTTCAACCACCCGCGCCCCTGCAAGGCGCTGGAGCGGCTGAAGGCGGCCGCCAAGGGCACCGAGAACCTCATGGAGGCCACCCTGGAGTGCGCCCGCGCCGGCGTCACGACCGGCGAGTGGTCCGGGGCCCTGCGCGAGGTGTTCGGCGAGTTCCGCGCCCCCACCGGTGTCTCCTCCGCGCCCGTCGCGGTCACCGCCGAGGAGGGCACCGCGATGGCGCTGGTACGCCGCAAGGTGGCGGTGACCGCCCGCGACCTCGGGGTCGGCAAGCTCCGCTTCCTGGTGGGCAAGCCGGGCCTGGACGGGCACTCCAACGGCGCCGAGCAGATCGCCGTGCGGGCCCGCGACGCCGGGTTCGAGGTGGTCTACCAAGGCATCCGGCTCACCCCCGAGGAGATCGTGGCCGCCGCCGTCGCCGAGGACGTGCACGGCGTCGGTCTGTCCATCCTGTCCGGCTCGCACGCGCAGTTGGTGCCGGACGTGCTGGAGCGGCTGCGCGAGGCCGGCGCCGGCGACATCCCGGTGATCGCCGGCGGGATCATCCCGAACGCCGACGCCGAACTGCTGCGGGCCGCCGGAGTGGCCGCGGTCTTCACCCCGAAGGACTTCGACATCACCGGAATCATCGGCCGTATCGTCGACGAGATCCGCAAAGCGAACAAGCTCGACCCCCTGGAGGTCCCCGCATGACCGTCAACCGTCTGCGCCCCCGCCGCTCCTGTCTCGCGGTGCCGGGAAGCAACCCCCGCTTCCTGGAGAAGGCCCAGAGCCTCCCTGCCGACCAGGTCTTCCTGGACCTCGAGGACGCGTGCGCGCCGCTCGCCAAGCCCGAGGCGCGGCACACCATCGTCAAGTTCCTCAACGAGGGCGACTGGACCGGCAAGACGAGGGTCGTGCGCGTCAACGACTGGACGACCGAGTGGACGTACCGCGATGTCGTCACGGTCGTCGAGGGTGCGGGGCCGAACCTCGACTGCATCATGCTGCCGAAGGTGCAGGACGCCCAGCAGGTGGTCGCGCTCGACCTCCTGCTGACGCAGATCGAGAAGACGATGGGCTTCGAGGTCGGGCGGATCGGTATCGAGGCGCAGATCGAGAACGCCAAGGGTCTGGTCAACGTGAACGAGATCGCGGCCGCCTCGCCGCGCACCGAGACCATCATCTTCGGCCCGGCCGACTTCATGGCGTCGATCAACATGAAGACCCTGGTGGTGGGCGAACAGCCGCCCGGCTACGGCGCGGACGCCTACCACTACATCCTGATGAAGATCCTGATGGCGGCCCGTACGTACGACCTCCAGGCGATCGACGGCCCCTATCTGCAGATCCGCAACGTGGACGGCTACCGCGAGGTCGCGCAGCGCGCCGCCGCCCTCGGCTTCGACGGCAAGTGGGTGCTGCACCCGGGCCAGGTCGAGGCGTCGAACGAGATCTTCTCGCCCTCCCAGGAGGACTTCGACCACGCCGAACTGATCCTGGACGCCTACGAGTACTGCACGTCCGAGGCGGGCGGCAAGAAGGGCTCCGCGATGCTCGGCGACGAGATGATCGACGAGGCCAGCCGCAAGATGGCGCTCGTCATCTCCGGCAAGGGCCGGGCGGCCGGTATGCAGCGCACGTCCAAGTTCGAAGCCCCGGAGGCCTGAGCGCCATGCAGTTCGGACGCACCTACGAGGAGTTCGAGGTCGGCGCGGTCTACAAGCACTGGCCAGGAAAGACCGTCACGGAGTACGACGACCACCTCTTCTGTCTGCTGACCATGAACCACCACCCGCTCCACATGGACGCCAACTACGCCGAGAACACCACGGACTTCGGCAAGAACGTGGTGGTCGGGAACTACATCTACTCGCTCCTTCTCGGCATGTCGGTGCCGGACGTGTCCGGCAAGGCGATCGCCAACCTGGAGGTCGAGTCGCTGAAGCACGTGGCGCCGACGTTCCACGGCGACACGATCTACGGCGAGACGACGGTCCTGGACAAGACGCCCTCGAAGTCGAAGAGCGACCGCGGAATCGTCCACGTCGAGACCAAGGGCTACAAGCAGGACGGCACGCTGGTCTGCGTGTTCCGCCGCAAGGTGATGGTGCCCACCGAGACGTACATCAAGGAGCGCGGCGGCGAGCAGCCCGGCCGCCCCCAGCTCAAGGAGCAGGAGAAGTAGCCATGGCGCGACTCGCCCAGACCGCCGGTCTCACCGACATCCAGCAGGAAATCCTCTCCACCGTCCGGGACTTCGTGGACAAGGAGATCATCCCGGTCGCGACCGGTCTTGAGCACCGCGACGAGTACCCGCAGCAGATCGTCGACGGCCTCAAGGAGTTGGGCCTCTTCGGGCTGATGATCCCCGAGGAGTACGGCGGTCTGGGCGAGTCCCTCCTGACGTACGCGCTGTGCGTCGAGGAGATCGCCCGCGGCTGGATGTCGGTCTCCGGCATCATCAACACCCACTTCATCGTGGCGTACATGCTCAAGCAGCACGGCACGCAGGAGCAGAAGGACCACTTCCTGCCGCGCATGGCGCTCGGCGACGTGCGCGGCGCGTTCTCCATGTCGGAGCCGGCGCTTGGCTCGGACGTGTCGGCCATCACGTCGAAAGCGGTCAAGGACGGCGACGACTACGTCCTGAACGGTCAGAAGATGTGGCTGACGAACGGCGGTACGTCGAACCTGGTGGCCGTCCTCGTGAAGAGTGACGAAGGACACCCCGAGGGCACTCCGGCCCACAAGTCGATGACGACCTTCCTGGTCGAGAAGGAGCCCGGCTTCGGAGAGGTCCGCCCCGGCCTCACCATCCCCGGGAAGATCGACAAGATGGGTTACAAGGGTGTCGACACCACCGAACTCATCATGGACGGACTGCGGATTCCGGCCAATCGCGTGCTCGGCGGGACCACCGGCCGGGGGTTTTACCAAATGATGGACGGCGTCGAGGTGGGGCGCGTGAATGTGGCCGCGCGTGGCTGTGGCGTCGCACAACGTGCGTTCGAGCTGGGTGTCTCCTATGCCCAGCAGCGTCACACTTTCGGCAAGCCGATCGCCCAGCACCAGGCGATCCAGTTCAAGCTGGCCGAGATGGCTACCAAGGTCGAGGCCGCCCATGCGATGATGGTCAATGCAGCACGCAAAAAGGACTCGGGCGAACGAAACGACCTCGAAGCAGGGATGGCGAAGTACCTCGCCTCCGAATACTGCAAGGAAGTAGTCGAGGACGCCTTCCGGATCCACGGCGGTTACGGCTTCTCCAGGGAGTACGAGATCGAGCGCCTCTACCGTGAGGCACCGATGCTGCTGATCGGCGAAGGTACCGCCGAGATCCAGAAAATGATCATCGGGCGCAGGCTGCTCGAAGAGTACCGACTGCAGGGATAGATGTCCCGGTTAGGGGTGTTTCCTTCGAGAAGAACGTCACACCCCGTCAGCACTCTTCAGCCGCCGACTCGGCTTCCTGGCTTGCCCAGTTGTGGCCCGCGACCGGTACGATCCCGGGAAAGCCGCCGTCCCCCGTTTTCTCAGCGCGGCATCATCCGCTACGAAGGTCATCCATGCCCCACAGCCAAACCTCTGCACCTCGCGACAGCCTGGCAGGCGTACGCCTCGCGCGCGGAGCATCGCCGTGGCTTCTCCCGACCGTCGCCACCGCAGCACTCAGCCTGGTACGCGCGCGCCGCTCCGGCGCCGCCAAGGCCGTGGCCGTACCCGCCACCGCGCTCGCGGCGGGCATGCTGTGGTTCTTCCGGGACCCCGAGCGCGAGATCACCCAGGGCCGGGTCATCTCGCCCGCCGACGGTGTGGTGCAGAGCATCATGCCCTGGAAGGACGGACGCACCCGCGTCGCGATCTTCATGAGCCCGCTGAACGTCCACGTCAACCGCGCGCCCCTCGCCGGCACGGTGACATCGGTCGAGCACATCCCCGGTGGGTTCGTCCCGGCGTTCAACAAGGAGAGCGAGAACAACGAGCGCGTCGTCTGGCACTTCGACACCGAGCTCGGTGACATCGAGATGATCCAGATCGCCGGCGCGGTCGCCCGCCGTATCGTTCCCTACATCCCTCAGGGTACGAAGGTCGAGCAGGGCGAGCGGATCGGTCTGATCCGGTTCGGCTCGCGCGTCGACATCTACCTCCCCGAGGGTGTCGAGGTGGACGTGGAGGTCGGTCAGAAGACCGTGGCTGGGGTGACTCGAATTGACCGTGATTGATCCCGAGACGCAGGCCCGCAGCGGCTGGGTGCCGGAGGCCGACGAGGCGGACGACGAGGAGGAGATGCCCCTCTCCCTCCGCCTCTCAATAGCGGACACCCTCACCCTGGGCAACGCGACCTGCGGCTTCATGGCGGTGTACTTCACCACCACCGGCATCCTGATCCCGCACCTCACGGGCAGCCAGGAGACCGGCATGGCGCGGCACAGTGCCGCAACGGCCGTCATCCTCATGCTGTGCGCGGCGGTCTTCGACCTCTTCGACGGCCTGGTGGCCCGCAAGCTGCGCTCCTCCCCCATGGGCGCGGAACTGGACAACCTGTCCGACCTGATCAGCTTCGGGCTCGCTCCGGCGTACTTCGTACTGGTCTACGGCATGGTCGCGGACGACGCGCACCAGCGGGTGGCGGCGGTGGGGGCCATCGTGGTCCTCCTCGCGGTCGTCCTGAGACTCGCGCGCTTCTCATGCGTCACGGTCAAGGACGGCACGTTCCAGGGCATGCCGTCGCCCTTCGGGGCGCTCACCGTAGTCTCCATCGTGCTGCTGGAGCTGCCGTTCGTCGCCACGCTCATGGCGATCCTCGGCACCGCCTGGCTGATGGTGAGCCGGGTCGAGTACCCGAAGCCGCGGGGGCCCCTCGCGGTGGCGATGCTCTCCTGGATCGTGGTCTCCATGACCCTGCTCGCCGCCTGGGCCTTCGACGCCCCGGGTGGCCAGCTGCTGCTCCAGACCGGCTGTGCGCTGCAGCTGGTGACGGGCGCGGTGATCCCGCTCTTCGCCACGGCCCGCAGGGTGAACAACTTCCGGGACAACCGGCGTGAGGCGCGCGCGGCTCAGCTGCCGTAACGCGCTTGTACGTGACTGAAGGGCCCCGAACCACCCTGGTTCGGGGCCCTTCGGCGTTTTTGCTGTCGGAGGGTGGGGGTGGGGGTGTTTTTTCGCCCCCACCCCCACCCTCAGTTCAAGAAGTCCCGTCCGATGTTCTCCGCGACCTTCTCCAGGATCGGCCCCGCGTCCTCGATGCACTTGACGATGTCGGGCTCCACCTCGGTGAGGGGGTACGCGCGACGGATGCCGGCCTTACCGAGGGCTTCCGGGCGCAGACCCAGGCGGCCGCAGACCGCGACGACCTCCTTGCCCGCGGCACGCGCGGCGGCGGCAACCCCGGCGGGAGCCTTGCCGTGGAGGGTCTGCTCGTCGAGCGAGCCCTCCCCGGTGATCACCAGCGTGGCCCGCTCCAGCGCTGCCCCGAAGCCGAGGACATCGAGCATGACCTCGATTCCGGGGCGGAAGCGCGCGCCGAGCACGAGGGCGCCGTACCCGATACCGCCCGCGGCCCCCGCACCGGGCGCCGCCGCGTACTCGGCGGCCCTGGAACCGATGGCCTTCTCCAGGACGGCGGCGAAGTGGGCGAGGGCCGCGTCCAGGGTGGCCACGTCGTCGGGGTTCGCGCCCTTCTGCGGCCCGTACACGGCGGGCGCGCCCTTGGGACCGGTGAGTGGGTTGTCCACGTCGGAGGCGAGCACGAAGTCCACCGAGGACGAGGAGAGCCGGGCGTCGAGTCCGGACAGGTCCGCGGTCACGACATCGCTCAGCGCACCGCCGCCCGGGGCGACGGGCTCACCCTCCGCGTCCAGGAACCGCGCCCCGAGCGCGGACAGCATGCCCGCACCCCCGTCGGTCGTGGCGCTGCCACCCACGCCGAACACGATGGACCGGGCCCCGGCGTCCAGCGCGGCCCGCAGCAGCTCTCCTGACCCGTACGTCGAGGACGTGAGGGGCGCGAAGACCCCGGCGGGCAGCCGCTGCAGCCCGCTGGCCTCCGCCATCTCCACGACCGCCGTGTCGCCGCGCAGCGCGTACGCCGCCGTGACCTCGTCACCGAGGGGCCCGGCGACCCGTACCTCACGCCGCTCGAAACCGGCCGCGACGGCCGCGACGACGGTGCCGTCGCCGCCGTCGGCCACCGGCAGCGACTCGACCTCGACCTGCGGCGCGACCCGGCGCAGCCCGGCCGTCACCCGCTCGGCGACCTGCACGGCCGTCAGCGATCCCTTGAACTTGTCCGCGGCGATCAGCACACGTGCCGCCTGCCGGGTCCGGTTCACAGCAGCGTCCGCCACCTTGCATCCCCTTGCTTTCTGGCCTTGCTCACGTCAAGGCAGTCGCGCCGCTGCGACCTTAACCGGAGGAAGCCCCCGCCGTCATGCCCCGCCGGTCCCCCGGAACACCGCGCGCGTCCGCCCGGAATTGGGTAGACCGGAACCATGACCTCTGTGGGCACCGAGTTCGCCGACCGCATCCATGGGGGCTGGCTGGGCCGGATCGCGGGCAACATGCTCGGCAAACCGGTCGAGCAGGGCGACCACTGGACGCGGGACCGGATCGACCGCTATCTGCGGCAGGCCTCGGCCCTGCCCCTCACCGACTACCTGCCCGGGCCTGCCGCCGACGGAGGCGGGAGCGGTGAGTTCGAGCTGCGGCCCGAGTGGCGCAGTTGTGTACGAGGCCGTATCCACGGGAGCTGCCGGGACGACGACGTGGACTACGCGATCCTCGGGCTCGACCTCCTGGAGACGCACGGCTTCGATTTCAGCACCGAGCAGGTCGGTGACCTGTGGCTGCTGCGGCTGCCGTATCTGCAGACGTTCACGGCGGAGCGGGCCACGTATCGCAACCTCGCCAACGGCATCAAGCCGCCGCTGACAGCGACGTACGACAATCCCTACCAGGAGTGGATCGGGGCTCTCATCCGCGCCGACGTCTACGGTTGGACCTGCCCCGACGCGCCGCGCCGTGCGGCCTCGCTGGCCCGCCGCGACGCCGTCCTCTCGCACACCGGCAACGGTGTCTACGGCGCGATGTGGGCCGCGGCGCTGATCTCGGCGGCCTTCACCGCGCCGACCGTGCGGCACGCGCTGGACACGGCGCTCACGGTGATCCCCGCGAGCTGCCGTCTCGCGCGCACCGTGCGCCGGGTGCTCACGCTCCACGAGACCCGGATGACCTGGGAGGACACGCTCGCCACGGTCTCCGAGGAGACCGCGGGGCTCGGCTGGATCCACACGATCCCGAACGCCGCGGTCCTCACCGCCGGGCTGCTGTACGGCGACGGCGACTTCACCCGCACCATCACCCTGACTGTCCGCGGCGGCCTGGACACCGACTCGAACGGCGCGACCGCGGGCTCCGTGGCGGGCGTCCTGTGCGGGGCGGCCGCGATCCCCTCGCAGTGGCGGGACCCGCTGGAGGACACCGTACGCAGTGCGGTGTTCGGGTTCGACGGGGTGCGGATCAGCGAGCTGGCGGCACGGACGGCAGCGCTGACGCGCCCTCGGCTCACTGGAGCCGGGGGCGTCGCCTTGAATACCCTTCGTGAGTGACCACTCAAGACTTCGCGACATACATCGCGGGCCTCCCCCGCGTCCTCGCCGGTGCGGCCGCCCTGTTCCGTGACGCCGACGGGCGGGTTCTGCTCGTCGAGCCGAACTACCGTGACGGGTGGGCCCTTCCGGGCGGCACCGTCGAGTCGGACGAGGGGGAGACTCCGCGCCAGGGCGCCCGTCGGGAGACCGCCGAGGAGATCGGCCTCGACATCGAACTCGGCCGGCTGCTCGCGGTGGACTGGGTGCACGGCACGGCACGGCCCCCGCTGGTGGCCTATCTGTACGACGGCGGAGTCCTCACCGAGCGGGATCTCAAGGCGATCCGCTTGCAGGAGGAGGAGCTCCTGTCCTGGCGCCTCGTCCCACGGGACGAGCTGGCCGAGCACCTCCCGGGCGCGCTGGGGCGTCGCGTCATGACCGCGCTCGACGTACTGGCGGAGGGCACGGGGACGGCGGAGCTGGAGAACGGGCACCGGGTCGGCTGACCCTGCGAACCGGCCTCCGGATCAGCCCTCACCCCAGAGGCCAGAGCCCTCAGCCCTCAGCCAGATCCTGCGGCTTGATGTCCGCCCTCCGCAGCGCCTCGTCCCGCGTCGCGGTGCGCATGGCTGGACTTTAGAACCGGCTGGATCACTGGCCCCTGGCCCGGCAGTAATCGTTCGCCTCGCGCGGACACGCGTCCTACCCTCGGCCCATGAGCAAGCCTCTCGTCGCCCTCCTCAGTGGAGCCGGCGTCTCCACCGATTCCGGGATCCCCGACTATCGCGGGCCGAACGGCCTGTGGCGGCGGGATCCGGAGGCCGAGAAGCTCGTGACGTACCAGTACTACATGGGCGATCCGGAGATCCGGCGTCGGTCCTGGCAGCTGCGCCGGAAGAACCGGACGCTGCGGGCCGAGCCCAACGCGGCGCACCGGGCGGTGGCGGAGCTGGAGCGGTCCGGGGTACCCGTGCGGGTGATCACGCAGAACGTGGACGGACTGCACCAGCTGGCCGGCATGCCCGCCCGCAAGGTGCTCGAACTGCACGGCACGGCGCGGAGCTTCGTCTGCACCGGATGCCACGTGCGCGGGCCGATGGCGGAGGCGATCGCCCGCGTCGAGGCCGGTGAGGAGGACCCGCGGTGCCTGAAGTGCGGCGGCATCCTCAAGTCGGCGACGGTGATGTTCGGCGAGCGGCTCGACCCCGTCGTACTCGGTGACGCCCTCGCGATCACCAAGGCGTGCCAGGTGTTCATCGCCGTCGGGACCAGCCTCCAGGTCCTGCCCGCCGCCGGACTCGCCGAGGTGGCCGCGGACCACGGGAGCCGGCTCATCATCGTCAACGCCGAACCGACGCCGTACGACGACCGCGCCGACGAAGTCATCCGGGAGCCCATCGGCACCGCCCTGCCCGAGCTGCTACGTCGGCTGCGCACCGAGGGCGACTCCTAGCACCCCGCACACCCTCGTGCCCCTCGTACTCCGTGCGCGTCTAGACCTGGGTGACCCGCGAGGCGATCCCCTGCGCGATCGTCACCTCAACGGTCAAGTTGCCGCCCTTCGCGGCCCCTTCGAGGTCCTCGGGGGTGCAGGTCTCCGCCGCCTGGGTCTCGGGATCACCGCAGATGTCACCGCCCACGATCTCCGTGTCCTCGGCGACGTAGAAGGGACGTCCGTCGACCTCCAGCTTGCCCGGCGCGAAATAGGTGAGCGTGCCGGTGACCGTGCCGTCCACGCGGTTGTCGGCACTGGCTTCCTCGGCGTCGTCCTGCCCGGTGTCGTCCTGCACAGTGTCGTCCTGCCCGGCCGGCGCCTCCGTGGCGTCGGTGCCCTCGCCGGTCCCGACGACCTCGGTCGCTATACCCTTCTTGATCGTCACCTGGGCCGTCACGTTCCCGGTCTTGGCAGCCTCGTCCAGTTCCTCGGCGGTGCAGGTCTCCGCCGCCTGGGTCTCGGGGTCACCACAGATCTCCCCGCCCACGATCTCCGTGTCCTCGGCGACATAGAAGGGACGTCCGTCGACCTCCAGCTTGCCCGGTGCCAGGTAGGTCAGCGTGCCGGTGACCGTGCCGTCTCGCGGTTCTCGGCACTGGCGTCCGTGGCGGAGGCGGCGCCCGAAGGGGTGGTCGCATCGGAGGCGGCACCAGTACCGTCGGGGCCGCACGCGGTGAGGAAGAGACCGGTGGCGGCCAGGAAGGCGACGGCGGCGAGCGTACGGGAACGGGTGTGGGTGAGCGACATGTCGGGGTGCCCTTTCGGCGACGTTCCTTGTGGATCTCAACCCGTCAAACGGCATACGCAGCAAGCCGGTTCATTGGCGCTCTCTCCTGTTGCACAGCCAGGATGAACCGCCGGTATCTGTTACGAGGCGCCGTTCCCCCGTGACGGTTCGGATGTATTTGCGAGAGTCGTCCATCCGCCTGCACAGCCCTGCCCGAATCACTCGGCCGACTCTGACGTCCTTACTGACGGCCATGCCTCTTTGAGCCATCCTGGTGATGACGAGGGGACAATCATGGAGGTGCAAAGGCCACAGACCGTCGATTTCTCCAGCTTCGTCACACGCGAGGTGGACGAGGTCCGGGCGACCGTGAACACGATTTTCAGCGAGGCTCGTTTCGACGTCGTGGGAGACGCCGGCGACCTCGTCGCGGACTTCGCGGTCATCAACCTGGGCGCACTGACGGTCGGCAAGGTCAGTTACGGGACAGAGGTCAAGGCGCGTACCGGCGAACTTGGCTACTACCACGTGTCGGCGCCCATCGCCGGCTCCCACAGCGTGCGGCAGGGCAGAGGGCCGATCTCGTACGCCACCACCCGCCGGGGGGTGGTCGTCGATCCCGCGAGCGGCGACAACCGCATCGAGGACTACTCGCCCGACTGTGCCGCCATCAACGTGAAGATCGACAAGGCAGCCCTGGCAGGGCAGTTGGAGACACTCCTGGGCCGGCCGGTTCAGCGCATCCCGGCCATCGAGCCGACCTTCGACATCGGCAGCGGTCCGGGGCTGAGCTGGCTGAATCTGGTGTCCTGGAGCCTGCTGGACAGAGATATGCCCAACGGCCTGCTGCGGCAGCCGATCTTCGCCGGACGGATCGAACAGACCCTGCTGGAGGGCCTGTTACTGGCAACCGATCACCCGTACCGGGCTGCGTTGGACGCGCCGCCGCCGTCCATGCGGCCCGCCGCGGTCAAGCGGGTGATGGACGCGGTACGCGAGCGGCCCGCCGAGCCCTACGACGCCGCCCGGCTCGCGGCCATCGCCCAGGTCAGCGTGCGCACACTGCAGGACGCCTTCCGCAAGAACCTGGGGATGTCCCCGATGACGTATGTCAGCGAGGTGCGGCTGCAACGGGTGCGGGAGCAGCTGAAGGTCTCGATTCCGGGGACCGTCAGTGTCACTGATGTCGCCTACCGGTGGGGGTTCGCGCATCTGGGCAGGTTCGCGCAGCGCTATCGGGCCCGGTTCGGGGAGACGCCGTCCCAGACACTGCGGTGCGTGTGCACCTGAGCGGGAACAAACCTCCTGCGTAATCCGGACAGCGCCGCGCAATGCGGAGCGACCCCGGTCCGCGTGCCGCCGTACGGTCTCCATACCGCCTCTCGAAAGGTGCGGACGCAGACAGGACGGACGGGGTCGGCGCCGCCCGTTCCCGCAACCGCCTTTCGGCGACGGGCAAGGACACGGGTGCGGGAGCCCGTGCCTCCCGGGTCCGGCCACTCCCCCTCGTCAGGTGGGCCGGACCCGGGCCTCCAGACCGCGCGGGCCATTGGGCCCTAGAAAAGGGCGGCACCGCTCTCGAAGTCCAGCAGCCGCTGCTTGCGGTCCAGACCGCCGCCGTACCCCGTGAGACTGCCGTTCGCGCCGACGACCCGGTGACAGGGCACGATGATGCCGACCGGGTTCTTGCCGTTGGCGAGGCCCACCGCGCGGGAGGCACCCAAGTTGCCGAGGGCTTCGGCCAGTTCGCCGTACGAGCGGGTCTCGCCGTAGGGGATCTTGCACAGTTGCTCCCAGACTCCGCGCTGGAAGGGCGTGCCGTCGAGGCGCAGCGGCAGGTCGAACTCCTTCAAGTCGCCCGCGAAGTAGGCCGCGAGCTGACGTGCCGTCTCGTCGAAGAGGGTGTCGTCGTCGCGTGCGCCGAAGCTCTCCTCGGGAGGGCGATGGCGCTGGCCGGCCATGTAGAGGCCGCAGAGGGCGCCTTCGTCGGCGACGAGGGTCAAGGGCCCGTAGGGGCTGTCGGTCACGGTGTGGCGCTTCATGGAACATCCTTGTGCGGGCTCATAGATCCTCGTAACGGTGATCTCGTGCGGTCACGGTCCTACGCGGGAAGGAAGTTGATCGGGTGGCTGTCCGTCGCCCACAGGTACTGGACCGCGTACGCCCGCCAGGGACGCCAGGCCGCCGCGCGTGCCGTGAGCGCGGCGGGGGTGGACGGCAGGCCCAGCTCCTGGGCGGCGCGCCGGATTCCGAGGTCGGTGGGAAGGAAGGCGTCGGGGTCGCCGAGGGCGCGCATGGCGATGACGTCGACCGTCCAGGGGCCGAAGCCCGGCAGAGAGAGAAGCCGGGCGCGGGCCTCCTCCCAGTCACTCTCCACGCCCAAGTGGAGGGTTCCGTCGGCGAGTTGTCGGACGAGCGTGGTGAAGGTGGCGCGGCGGGTGCGCGGCATCGCGAGGGACTCGGGGTCCAGCGCGGCCAGTGACCCGGGCGACGGGAAGAGATGGGTGAGGCCGCCCTCGGGATCGTCGACGGGCTCGCCGTGCGCGGTGACCAGGCGGGCCGCGTGGGTACGGGCGGCGGCCGTGGAGACCTGCTGGCCCAGCACGGCCCGTACGGCGAACTCGGCCTCGTCGACCGTGCGGGGCACCCGGCGGCCGGGCGCCTTGTCCACAAGCGGCGCGAGCAACGGATCGGTGCGCAACTGGTCGTCGACCGCGACCGGGTCGGCGTCCAGGTCGAGCATGCGGCGGCAACGGCTGATGGCGACGGGCAGGTCGCGGAGGTCGCTGAGGGTGAGGCGGCAGGCGATGTGGTCGGCGTTCGGGGTGAGTCCGACGATCCCGTGGCCGTAGGGCAGGCGCAGGGTGCGCCGGTACGCCCCGTCGCGCCACTCCTCGACGCCGGGTACGGCCGTCGCCGCGAGGTGTCCGAAGAGATTGTCGGGGCTGAGCGGGGCGCGGAACGGGAGGCGGAGGCTCAGCACTCCCGGTGTGGCGGCCCCCGTCCTCCTCTTGGGCAGCCGTGCGCGCAGCTCGCTCGGCGACAGCGCGAAGACCTCGCGGACCGTGTCGTTGAACGTGCGGATCGAGGAGAACCCGGCCGCGAAGGCGATCTCCGCCATCGGAAGCGCGGTGGTCTCGATGAGCAGCCGTGCGGTCTGGGCGCGCTGGGCCCGGGCGAGCGCGAGCGGTCCCGCGCCCAGCTCGGCCAGGAGTTGCCGCTCGATCTGGCGGGTGCTGTAGCCGAGCCGGGCGGCGAGGCCCGGTACGCCCTCGCGGTCCACGATTCCGTCGCCGATCAGGCGCATGGCGCGGGCGACGAGGTCGGCGCGTTGGTTCCACTGGGGCGAGCCGGGGCTGGTGTCGGGTCGGCAGCGCTTGCAGGCCCGGAATCCGGCCTGCTGGCAGGCCGCCGCGCTGGGGTAGAACGTCATGTTCTCCGGCTTCGGCGGCACCACCGGGCAGCTGGGCCGGCAGTAGATCCGCGTGGTCAGGACGGCCGTGAAGAACCAGCCGTCGAAGCGCGCGTCCTTCGACTGGACGGCGCGCACGCAGCTCTCCGTGTCGGTGTGCATCCCGTTCTGCATGCCCAAAGCATCGGGCACGCGCGAGGCCGGAGCTGGCGGGAATCCGACATCGACCTCGCGTGCGCTGGGAACCGGCCTCCGTCCTCTGCGGCCGTGCACCAGCCCTACGTCCGCCGCGACCCGCCGGACCGCCACGCGGAGTCCCGCAGCAGCCGCAGCCCGTTCAGACCGACCAGGACGGTCGAGCCCTCGTGCCCCGCGACGCCGAGCGGGAGCGGGAGGTGACCGGCGAGGTCCCACAGGACGAGGGCGGTGATGAACGTACCCGCGATGACGAGGTTCTGGGTGACCAGGCGGCGGGCGGTGCGGGAGAGCCGTACGACCGCGGGGATGGCCGCGAGTTCGTCGCGGACGACGACGGCGTCCGCCGTATCCAGGGCGAGATCGGACCCGGCGCGGCCCATGGCGATCCCGGCGTGGGCGGCGGCAAGGGCGGGGGCGTCGTTGACACCGTCGCCGACGAACAGCACCTTGCGGTCGGCGAGTTGGAGTACGGCGGCGACCTTGTCCTGGGGCAGCAGACGCGCGCGTACGTCCGTGATGCCGGTGGCGGTGGCCACCTGGGCGGCGGCGCGCGGGTTGTCGCCGGTGAGCAGCACGGGTGAGGTGCCCGTGAGGGCGGTGAGCGCGGCGACGGTTTCGGCGGCGTCGGGGCGGAGGCGGTCGGTGAGGGAGAGGGTGCCGACGCGGGCGCCGTCGCGTTCGACCAGGACGACCGTGTGGTGGGTGTCGTCGTCCGGATGCGGGTCCGGGCGGCCGACGGTGACGATGTGGCCGTCGACGGTGGCGATGACTCCGTGCCCGGGCTTCGCGGTGAAGTCGTCGGCGGGCGCGAGGCGCAGGCCGCGGGAGCGGGCGGCGGCGACGATCGCGCGGGCGAGCGGATGTTCGCTGGGGTGCTCGGCCGCGGCGGCCAGGGCCAGCAGGGTGTCCTCGTCGAGGCCGGACTCCGGCGCCGGCCGGACGGCCGTCACCTCGGGCGCGCCCTCGGTCAGGGTGCCGGTCTTGTCGAGGGCGGCCGTGTCGATCTCGCCGAGGCGCTCCATGGCGACCGCGGACTTGACCAGGACGCCGTGGCGCCCGGCGGTCGCGATGGCCGACAGCAGGGGCGGCATGGTGGCCAGGACGACCGCGCACGGCGAGGCGACGATCATGAAGGTCATCGCCCGCAGCAGCGCGCCGGTGAGGTCCGCGCCGAAGGCGAGCGGCACCGCGAAGACGGCGAGGGTGGCGGCCACCACGCCCACCGCGTACCGCTGTTCGACCTTCTCGATGAACAACTGCGTCGGCGCCTTGGTGCGCGAGGCCTCCTCGACCAGGGTGACGATCCGGGCGATGACGGAGTCGGTGGGGTCGCGTTCCACACGGACGCGCAGCACGCCGGTGCCGTTCAGGGTGCCCGCGAAGACCTCGTCGCCGGGGGTCTTCAGCACCGGCAGCGGTTCGCCGGTGATCGTCGCCTGGTCGGCCTCACTGACGCCGTCGACCACCCGCCCGTCGGCACCGATCCGCTCGCTGGGACGGATCAACAGCACGTCTCCAAGCGCGAGTTGAGCAGTGGACACCTGCTCCTCGCCGTCCGCGGTCACTCTCGTCGCCGTGGCGGGCGCCAGGTCGAGCAGGCCGCGTACGGAGTCGGCGGTACGGGCGGTGGCCAGGGCCTCCAGCGCGCCGGAGGTGGCGAAGATGACGATCAGCAGGGCGCCGTCCAGCGCCTGTCCGATCGCGGCCGCGCCGAGCGCCGCGACGATCATCAGCAGGTCGACGTCCAGGGTCTTCTCGCGCAGCGCGCGCAGCCCTTCGAGGGCGGGCTCCCACCCTCCGGCGGCGTACGCGATCACATACAGCGGTGCGTACGCCCAGCCGGGCGCGCCCCCGAGGTGGAGAGGGAGCGCGAGCAGGAAGGCGACCGTGGCCACGAGCGCCCAGCGGGCCTCCGGCAGTGCGAGGACGCGCGTGCGGCGACGAGGGAGCCCCGGGGCGGAGGGGGCGGCGGCGGGAGACGGGGCGAGAGTGGGAGACACGCGGCCACCATACAGGAACACATGAAGACTCATTCATTCCTTCATGTACGACGGGTAGGATGCCGCCCATGGGTCATGGAGCCGTCACCACCGCGCAGGACGCCACCCCGCGCGTACGTCTGGACGCGGCCAACGTCGCGAAGGTGGCCACCACGCTCCAGGCGCTGTCCACCCCCTCGCGCCTGCTGATCCTCGCGCGGCTGCGCGAAGGCCCGCTGCCGGCCACCGAGTTGGCCGCCGAGGTCGGCATGGAGCAGTCCGCGTGCTCGCACCAGCTACGGCTGCTGCGCAACCTGGGCCTGGTCGTCGGCGAGCGGAGTGGACGCTCGGTCGTCTACGCACTGCACGACCACCATGTCGCCGAGCTCCTCGACCAGGCGGTCTACCACGTGGAACACCTGCGGCTGGGGCTCAGTGACGCGCCCGAATGAGGCGGCGGGGACGACCTCGCCGCGGAGCGGGGCGTCCTCACAGCAGATGTGGCCGCTGTACGCCGCCGGGTTCACGACCGCGTTCGGGGCGCACGGCATCGCCGCGAACCTCGGCGGTCAGTCCGAGGACGGGGTCACCTCGCTGCTCGTCCTGGGTGGCCTGCTCGCCCTTTACGACGGCGCCGAGGTGCTGCTCAAGCCGGTGTTCGGCACGATCGCCGACCGGGTCGGCGCCCGGCCCGTCCTGCTCGGCGGCCTCGTCGCCTTCTGTGCCGCGTCCGTTCTGTACGTAGTCGTCGACAGCCCCGGGTGGCTATGGGCCGCCCGCCTCGGTCAGGGTGCGGCGGCCTCCGCGTTCTCGCCCGCGGCCTCCGCACTGGTGGCCCGGCTCAATCCGGCGGCCAAGCACGGGCGGGTGTACGGGAGTTACGGCTTCTACAAGTCCCTCGGCTACACCATGGGGCCGCTGCTCGGCGGCGTCCTTGTGTGGGCGGGCGGGCTGCGGCTGCTGTTCACCGTGCTCGCGGGGCTCGCTGCCGTCGTCGCCGTGTGGGCCCTGTCGGCCGTGCCGGACGTGCCGCCGCTGCCGCGCGCCCGGCAGACCGTGCTCGATCTGGCCCGCCGCCTCGCCGACCCGGCCTTCCTCACGCCGACCGCGGCGCTGGCGGGGGCGACCGCCGCCCTCTCCGTGGGGGTGGGGTTCCTGCCCGTCTCCGGTGCGGTCGTGGGGCTCGGCACCGTGGCGACCGGGGCAGCTGTCTCGGTGCTTGCGGCCTGTGCGGCGGTTGTCCAGCCGCGGGCCGGGCGGGCCCTGGACGCGGGGCGGTTGAGCGCCCGCGTGGGCATCGGTGCGGGGTTGGGTCTCGCCGCTGCGGGGCTGGCCTGCGCGATGCTTCCCGGTCTGACGGGTGTTCTGCTCGCCGCGGCGCTGATCGGCGTCGGCACGGGGTTGATCACCCCGCTGGGGTTCGCCGCGCTGGCTTCCCGTACTCCCCAGGAGCGGCTCGGGCAGACGATGGGGGCGGCTGAGCTCGGGCGCGAACTGGGCGACGCGGGTGGGCCGTTGCTGGTCGCGGGGGTCGCGACGGTGGCGACCTTGACGTACGGGTACGGGGCGCTTGCCGTGTTGCTGGCGGTGGGGCCCGTGGTGGGGGTGCTGCTGCGGAGTCGCTCGGGAGATGGGGGACGAGACCGCGCTTAGAGGGACGGTGGGCTGGGGCCGAGTGGTTTTCGCCCCCCTCCGCCCCTCTTCCCGTCCCTTGTTCATGCGGGCTGCCGCCCCCAGACCCCCGCTGTCGGCCTGAACGGCCTCGTCCTCAAACGCCGGACGGGCTGAAAGATCCCCCCGGCGCCGGCAGGTCAGCGCGACTCCTCCCCCTGGGCTACCTCCACCTCGTGGTGGAAGGCGAGGACGCCGCCCACCGCGGCTCCGGCGGAGACGACGGCGCACGCGGCCAGGAGCAGGGCGATCCAGGAGGCGGCGCGGGGGCGGCGTACGGGGGAAACGAGGAGGGCGGCCACTCGACGGGGGACGGGGCCCGTGGTCGCCGCGGGGGCGAAGCCGGGGCGGGGGGACTCGGCGGCGCGTGTGGTGGCGAGGGCGGCACGGGCGATGGCGCGCGCGGTCAGCCGGCGGTCACCGACCGCGGCGGCCGCGGCCTCGTCGGCGACGCGTTCCGCGGCGAGCGCGACGGTCGCACGGACCGGGCGCAGTCCCGGGTGGCAGTGGGCGGCGAGCTCGGCGGCAAGGAGGAAGCGGTGGTGGGCGCCCGCGTTGTGGGCCCGTTCGTGGGCGAAGAGCGCCTCTCGTTCGTCGGCGCCGAGGCTGCGGAGCATCCCGGTGGTGACGACGATGCGGTTCGGGCGGCCCGGGAGGGCGTACGCGTCCGGGTGCGGGGAGTCGATGACACACAGGTCGCCCGCGGCGGGGCGGCGGCCGGCCAGGGTGCGGGCACTGCGGAAGGCGCGCACTTGGTGCAGCGCCGAGCGTACGAGGGTCCAGGCTCCGACCGTGAGAACGCCGGTGGCGGCAGCGGCCGCGGGCAGGACGAAGTAGTCCGACGCGGTGCGCAGCGGGTGGATCAGCTCGCCGAGGCCCGCGAAGAGCGGCAGCTTGAGCAGGCCGGTCAGGACCAGCGCGCCGAGCGCCGCCACGGAGGCACCGGCCAGCACGAGGACCGCGAGGGTCAGCGCCCACAGCGCGGCGGGGGGTGTGAGCCGGTCCAGGCAGCGGCGGGCCAGCGGCGGCACCGCGAAGGGCACCAGCAGCGGGACGAGCAGCAGCAGAGCGGTCACCGGTCCCCCGATTCCGGCCGGTCACCTGATTCCGGGCGATCCCCGTGCCCGAGTCCGCCGAGGCCGACACCTGACACCGGCAGTGCGTCACCTTGGCCATGACCGGCCCCCGGCTCCGACAGCCCCCCACCCAGGCCGGCACGCGGCTCCGGCAGTCCCCCACCCTGCACCGGGCCGGCCCCCGCCTCCGCCAGTTCCTCGCCGCTTTCCAGCAGGTCGCGCAGCAGGCGCTCGTCGTCGGGGCTGAGCTGGGCCACGAAGCGGGCCAGTGCCGTCTCGCGGTCCTCGTCGCGGTCGAGTTCGGTGTGCATCCGCCGGGCGGTGAGCCCGTGCGGGTCCTGGACGGGGAAGTACGCGTAACCGCGGCCCTGACGCTCGCGGCCGACGACGCCCTTCTCGTGCAGCCGGGACAGGATCGTCGTCACCGTCGTACGGGCGAGGCCGGAGGCCAGCTCCAGTTGTACGCGGCCAGGTGTGAGGGGCGCGTCGGCGGCCCAGAGGGCGGCCATGACGGTGGCCTCCAGCTCGCCCGCCGGACGGCGCTCGTCCTTGTCGCTGGTCATGGGAACGATCCTCACCCCGCTATCGTCTACAGTTCAGTAGACCGTCTACAGCATTGTAGTCAGTCGGGTGCGTCTCAGCCGTACCCGCTCGTCCAGTATGAGAGGGCACGCGACGATGGCGGCAACTTTGTTCGCAGCTTCACAGCTCGCGGGGTCACAGCTCGCAGGCTCACAGCTCGCGGTGAACGTTCTCAGTGCGCAGTCCCTGCTCGCCACCTTCGGTGTGCTGGGCGTCGGCGTGGTGATGTTCGCCGAGACAGGGCTGCTGATCGGCTTCTTCCTGCCCGGTGACTCCCTGCTGTTCACGGCGGGCCTGCTGTGCACGGGCTCGGGGCAGGGCGGTCTGAAGCTCTCACTCGTGCCCCTGCTGGCCGCCGCCGCGATCGGTGCGCTGGCCGGTTCGCAGACCGGCTTCCTGCTCGGGCGCAAGGCGGGCGGAGCACTGCTCGCCCGCAGCCGCTCACCCCGGCTGCACGCGGGGGCGCAGCGCGCCGAGGAACTCCTCGAGCGCTACGGCCACGCGAAAGCGATCGTGCTGGCCCGTTTCGTTCCCGTGGTGCGCACGGTGCTGAACCCGGTGGCGGGCGCGTTGAACGTGCCGGCGCGGACGTTCACCCTGTGGCAGGTCGTCGGCGGCCTGCTCTGGACCCTCGGCCTCACCCTCGGCGGATACGCACTGGGCTCCTCGATCCCGAACGTCGACCGCTATCTGCTCCCGATCATCGCGGTGATCATCGTCGTGTCCCTGCTCCCGCTCGGCGCCGAGCTGTACCGCTCCCGCCGGGCCTCCACCGCGGAGAAGGGCACCGAGGGATGATCCTCGCTTTCGACGGCTCCTCGATCGACGGCTCCTCGATCGACGGCTCCGCCTACAGCTACGTGGTGGACCTCGCCCAGGACTCCCCCGGGTGGCTGGACAGCCTGGTGTCCGCGTGGTCGACGTACGGGCTCGGGCTGTTCGCGGTCTTGATGGTGGTGGGCTGGTGGCGGGCGCGACGGGTGAGTGCGCGGGCCTCGCTGATCGCGCTCGCCGTGCCGGTGATCGCCGTCGTGGCGTACGGGGTGAACTCCCTGCTCAAGATGGCGGTTCGCGAGGACCGGCCCTGTCAGAGCCTGCACGTCTCGACACTGGAGGCGTGTCCGGCGCCGGGTGACTGGTCGTTCCCCAGCAATCACGCGGTCATCGCCGCCGCGGCCGCCGTCGCCCTGCTCCAGGTGTCCCGTCGCCTCGGCACCGTCGCGGTCCTGGCCGCCTGCGCGATGGCCGTCTCCCGCGTCTGGGTCGGCCTGCACTATCCGCACGACGTCGCCGCCGGTGTGCTGGTCGGCACGGTGGTCGCGATGCTGCTGACGACTGCGCTGCGAAGGATCCCGGGATCGCTGGCGGGGCGGCTGACGGCCACGCCGCTCGGGCCGCTCCTCGTCGCGCCGCACCTCGCAGGGACGACATCGTACGAGAGCGGGTGACGGGGACCATGCGTCACCGGATTCTGGTCGTCGAGGACGATCACGCCCTGCGTGACGTGCTGCGGCGCGGGCTGCGCGACGAGGGCTTCGACACCGTGCCCGCGTCGGACGGCGCGACCGCGCTGCGGCTTGCTGGGGACGACGTCGACGCGGCCGTGCTCGACGTCGGCCTGCCGGACGCGGACGGGCGGGACGTGTGCCAGGCCATCAGGGCCAACGGATTCCTCTCCCCCGTCATCTTCCTGACGGCCCATCACCACCTCACTGACCGGCTGGCCGGATTCTCGGCCGGGGGTGACGACTATCTGCCCAAGCCGTTCCATCTGACCGAACTGGCCGCCCGGCTGCGGGCGGCACTCAAGCGAGCGGGTCCCCTCCCGGCGGCGACGGCCGGAGACCTGGTCCTGGACCCGGTCCGGCACGGCCTCACCGTCCGAGGCTCCCAAGTCGCCCTCACTCCCACGGAGTTCAGACTGCTGGCGGTACTCATGGCGGCGTCGGGAGGCATCGTGCGCAGGCGCGAGCTGCTCCGGGCGGGCTGGCCCGAGGGCGCCCAGGTCAGTGAGAACACGCTCGACCAGTATCTGACCCGGCTGCGGCGCAAGCTCCGTGACGGCGGCAGCGAGGTGACCGTCACCACGGCGCGCGGCATCGGACACCGCCTCTCATGAAGGCGTTCGCCTCGCGCCGGCCATCGCCTGTCATGAAGGCGCTCGCCTCCCGCCTGCCGGCGCCTATCAGGAAGTCGCTCAACTCGCTTCGACCACGGCCGCGCAGGAAATCGCTCAGCTCCCGCCGACCACCGCCGCTCAGGAAGTCCCTCGCCTCGCGTCGACCACCGCCGCTCAGGAAGACGACCGCCTCCCGTCGCCCACCCCCTGCCCTCACGGCGTTCGCCTCCCGCTGGTGGCCGCGCACCCTGCGCGGCCGGCTCTCCCTGGTCGCCCTCACCACCGCCACGCTGCTGATGGTGATCCTCACCGTCGCGTTCAACGCCGTCGTACGGCAGCACCTCCAGCACCAGGCGGACGACGTGCTGCGCACGCGGGCCGCCGCCGTCGCCGCGACGGTCGACACCCGCGGCTCCCAGGTGCGCGTCCTGGAGACGCCCGGAGAGGAGCTCCTCGATACGAACGTATGGATCTACGCGGGCGACCGGCTCCTGGAAAGGCCTCCGTCCACCACCGCCACCAGCGCGCTGACTACGGCCGCCACGCGGCTTGCCGCGCCCGGGGGCCCGCAGTGCGTCACCGCCGGCGCCCAGGGCACCGTCCGGCTGTGCACGCGAGCGGTGCCGGGCGGCACCGGCGCCGCGACGGTCGTCACGGCGCTGGACCTCTCCCCGTACCGCAGTTCGGCCGACACCCTGCTCCTGGCGTCGCTCGCACTGGACGCCGCCATGCTGGCGTGCACCTATGGGCTGACGCGGCTGGCGGTGGGGCGCGCGCTGCGTCCCGTGCGCACGATGACCGACGACGCCACCCGGTGGAGCGCCATCGCTTCCGAGGAACGCTTCGGGGCCGAGGCCCGCCCCACCGAACTCGCCCGGCTGGGCGGGTCGTTGGACGCCCTCCTGGACCGTATCCGCGCGCTGCTCAGGCATGAGCAGCAGCTCACCCGGGAGTTGTCGCACGAGCTGCGCAACCCGCTCGCCCGGATCATCGCCGAGCTGGACTGGTGGCAGGCTCGGCCCCGCTCAGCCGCGGACACCACGGCCACCCACGCGGCCATCGCCGACGCCGCCCGGTCCATGCGCACGATCTGCGACACCCTCCTCGACGACGCCCGCCACAGTGCGCCGACCGCACCCGGCACCGCGGACGTCCTGCCTGTGCTGCGACGCCTCACGGACCGCCTCGGTCCAACAGAGGACGTCATCGTCACCGTCCCGGACGCCGGGCTGTCGGCCGGGGTGCCGGACGCCCTCCTGGAACGGATCGTCAGCCCCCTGCTCGACAACGCCCTGCGGTACGCGCGCACCCGTGTCGAGATCCGCGCCGTCGCGCACACCCACGGCATACGCGTCGAGGTCACCGACGACGGTCCCGGCGTACCGCCGTCGTTCGCGGCGCGGCTCTTCCAGCCCGGCCGACGGGCCGATCCCGGCGACGGACACGGCGGAGCGGGCCTCGGCCTGTCGCTTACGCGACGCCTGGCCCGCTCCGTCGGCGGCGAGGTGCACCACGACGAACGGCACACCCCTGGCGCGAAGTTCGTGGTCAGCCTCCCTGCGGGGTGAGCCGGTCGGGCCCGGCGACGTCCTTCCGCGTCACCGACAGGAACACCACCAGGCCGAGGATGACCGCCAGGAAGAGAACGCTCGTGATCACGGTGCCGAGGCCCAGGCCGCCGTCCGCGGTCGGCTGCGACAGGTAGTCGCCCATCGATGCTCCGAGCGGCCGGGTGAGGACGTACGCGATCCAGAAGCTCCACACCGCGTTCAGGCCGAACGCGAAGTGGACGAGCGCGACCGCGGCGATCGCCAGGCCGAACAGGACGGCGGACACCCAGTAGCCGAGGGCCATCCGCTCGGCGACCAGGTCACCGGCGGCGGTGCCCAGCGCGAAGGTGAACAGCACCGCCAGCCAGTAGAACGACTCGCGGCGCGGGGTGTCGATGCTGTGGATCGACAGGGTCCGCTCGCTGCGGTACCAGGCGACGAAGACGACGGCGAGGGCCACGGCGAAGACGGTCGTGCTGGTCGTCAGCGGCACGCCCAGGTTGTCGGTGAGGTTGTCGCTGATCAGCGTGCCGACGACGCTGATCAGGGCCACGGCCGACCAGTAGACGCCGGGCCGGTAGGCCTTGGTGCGGAACTGGACGACGAGAACCACCGCGAGCAGCGCGCTCATCAGCAGCGATACGCCGGTCAGGCCGAGTCCCAGTTTCTCGTTCAGGAGGTCCGCCGCGGTCTCGCCGACCGTGGTGCACAGCACCTTGATGATCCAGAAGTACGCGGTGACTTCGGGAACCTTGTTCCAGCGGAGGCGGTGTCCGGGGGCGCCGGTACCGGCGCCGCCGTAGGCCGCGGACGTCTCGGAAGCCGATGTCTCAGAGGTCTCGGATGTCATGAGGCCGACCGTGCCAGCCGGAGCATGAACGCATCCTGACTACCGTGCGGCCTCACCCGAAACAGCCCCCTCGTCCTGGCGGACCGGGACGAGCAGCGTGAACGTCGTGGGGTCGCCGCTCGCCAGAAACAGCCTGCCGCCCAGGGAGACGGCCAGGTCACGGGCGAGGGCGAGGCCGATGCCCGTACCGCCGGCGCCGCCGCCGGTGTGCCCGCGGGCGAAGACGCGGCCGGGTTCGGAGCGCAGGCGGCCCTCGTCGGTGACGTCGAAGGCGAGGGCGTCGTCGAGGTCCCGGACGGTGACGCGGACGCCGCCGTGTCCGTGCGTACGGGCGTTGTCGAGCAGGACGCCGAGGATCTCGGCGACGGGTCCGCCCGGGACGCGTACGTCGGCCGGTGCGTCCTGGGAACCGCAGTCTAGACGCCGGCCGTCCTGGGCGAAGAGCCCGTGCCACCGTTCGTCGGTCTCGTCGAGCAGCTGTGCCACCGGCCGGTCCGGTACGGCCCGGTGCGGCAGGCCGGGTGAGCCGGCCAGCCGCAGCACCTCCTCCACCGTGTGGTGCAGGCGTCGAGTGGTGGCGAGGGCCTCCTCCAGCACGGGACGCAGCCGGGGGTCGTCCTGCGCGAGCCCCGCCTCCAGGGTGAGCTGGAGGCCGGTCAGCGGGGTGCGCAGCTGGTGGGAGGCATTCGCGGTGAAGTCCCGTTCGTGCCGCAGGAGTTCGGAGAGGCTGTGCAGCATGTCGTTGTGCGTGCGTGCGACCTGGTCGATCTCGGCGATGGTGCTGGGCCCGGCCCTGGCGGTCAGGTCGCCGTCGGTGACGGCCCGGGAGTGCCGGGAGAGCTCCTCCAGCGGGGCCGCGAGCGCACGTGCCTGACGCCGGGCGACGAGCACGGCGACCGTGAGGGCGAGCACGGCCGCACCGAGGAGGGCGGCCCAGCCGAGCAGCACACGGTCACGGACCGCCGACACGGCCGATGAGGCCCTTACGACGCCGATGACCTGTTCGTTGTGCGAGACGGGTACGGCGACGACGAGCTCGCCGGCCGTCTGGTCACGGGCGATGACGGCGCCGAGCGCCTGGCTGACCGCCGCGTCGCCGGTACGGGGGCCGCTGCCGGCGCGCAGGCTCAGCTTCGGGTCGTACAGGCCGAGGCGCTCGCCCGCCCCCGGCGCCGGCAGCTCCACCGGGTCGCCGGTCGCGTAGTCCGGGTTCACGCGTACGGCAGCGGCGAGCGCCGCCCGTTCGAGGGTGTCCCGCTGGTCGGCGTACAGGGTGGACCTGACGGCGAGTGCCAGGGGGATCGCGAGGAGGACCAGCGCGACCAGCACCGCGGTGACCGCAACCCGCACGACGCGCTGTCTCATGCCCCTCATCATGCGGGCCGCCCACCCGGCCGGGCGAAGCCCGCCACGCGCTTTTGCCGTCGTCTAACCCTCGCCGTGCGGGGCGTTAACCCGTCGCTTCCTAGCGTCGGTGCCATGACCGCATCCGGTCGGTCGGCAGGTCTCTCAGGAGGGCAGTGGCCATGGCCATGGCACGCGTACGGACCATCGGTGTCGTCGGACTCGTACTCGCGGCGGCGGTGACCGCGGGATGTTCCTCATCCGGCGCCGCTTCCTCGGGTGGGCCCAGCAGCACCGCCGCAGCACCCACCGAGTCCAATCCGCCCGGTGACATCCCCGACAACCAGGCGTACGTCGCCTACCGGCCGTCCGGTGGAGGGTTCACGGTGAAGGTCCCGGAGGGCTGGGCCCGCAGCACGCAGGGCGGCACCACTGTCTTCACCGACAAGCTGAACCGCGTCGAGGTCTCCCCCGTGTCCGCGTCCTCGGCACCCACCACCGCGTCCGTCACCGGCACGGTCGTTCCCCAACTCACCAGCCAGGTACCGAAGTTCAGCGGAGCCGCGGTGTCGCAGGTGACCCGGAACGGCGGGAGTGCCGTCCTGCTGAAGTACCAGGGGGACTCGGCCCCGGACCCGGTGACCGGCAAGGTCGTGCGCGACGCGTTCGAGCGCTACGCGTTCTACCGGCAGGGGCACGAGGTGGACGTCACGCTGTCCGGGCCCGTGAACGCCGACAACGTGGACCCCTGGCGCATCGTCAGCGACTCCTTCACATGGAAGTGAGGGTGAACGCCATGTCGGACGTCGTGCGGGAAACCGCCCTGAGGTCCGAAGCGGGGCTCAGCGCACGGGAGTTGTACCGCTTCTTCCAGGCCGGCGAGGAGGAGACACTTGCCCTGCGCGGGGTGTCCCTGCGGGTGCGGCCCGGTGAGACCGTCGCCGTCGTGGGGCCGTCGGGGGCGGGCAAGTCCACGCTCCTGTCGTGCCTCGCCGGCCTCGACGAGCCCTCGGGCGGAGAGGTGCGCGTCGGGGACGTACGGGTCAGCCACCGGCCGGAGACCGAGCGCGCCCGGCTGCGGGCCCGCCACATCGGCGTACTCCTCCAGACCCGCAATCTCGTCGCGCATCTCAACGTGCGCGACAACGTGCGGCTCGCACACAGTGCCGCACCGGGCCGACCCGCTGTGCCGGCAGGGGACCTGCTGGAGCAGGTGGGGCTCGCCGGGCGGGCGCACGCGCTGCCCCGCCAACTGTCCGGTGGGGAACTGGCTCGGGCGGGCCTGGCCGTAGCCCTCGCCAACTCCCCCGGGGTCCTGCTCGCGGACGAACCCACCGGCGAACTCGACGGCGACACCGAGCGCCTGATCCTGCGGATGCTGCGCGACCGTGCCGCCCTGGGCTGCGCGGTGCTGATCGTGACGCACAGCGCGGAGGCCGTACGGATCGCCGACCGGGTGATCGCCCTGGACGACGGGAGGGCACACGATGTCTCCGCATGAGACGGCAGCTGCGCATGAGACCGCGCTCACCGCCGACGACGTACTCGTCGCCTGCGACGACGCCGCCCTGACCTTCGGTCGCGGCGCGAACGCCGTGGTCGCCGTGCACGGCGCGACCCTGCGGGTGCGCGCCGGTGACCGGCTCGCCGTCGTCGGCCCCTCGGGTTCGGGCAAGTCCTCGCTGCTGCATCTGCTGGCCGGCCTCGAACGCCCCACGAGCGGCACCGTCACCTGGCCCGACCTGCATGCCGGTGTCGGCGACATCGGGCTCGTCTTCCAGGGCGACAGCCTGATCCCCGCCCTGGACATCGTCGAGAACACCGCGCTGCCGCTGGTGCTCGCCGGAATGCCGGACGACCGCGCCCGTCAGGAGGCCATCGCGGCCCTCGCCCTGGTGAACGCCTCCGAGCTGGCCGAGCGGTTGCCCGAGGAGATCTCCGGCGGTCAGGCGCAACGCGTCGCCGCCGCCCGCGTGCTGGCCCGGGCCCCCCGCCTGATCCTGGCCGACGAACCCACCGGCCGGCTCGACCACACCACCGGAGGGCACGTCCTGGACGCACTCCTGACGGCCGCCGGACGGACGGGCGCGGCCCTCGTCATCACCACGCACGACCCGGCCGTCGCCGCCCGCCTCACCACCCGACTGACCATGCGGGACGGCCGGTTGATCCTCCAACAGCCAACCGAGGAGACGACATGAAAGCCGCACGAACCCACGCCGACCACCCCACCACCCAACCGACCATGCGCAAGAGCCGGTTGACCACCCGCCGGCCCGACCGAAAAGACGGCCCGAAAACCCCACGAACCCACGCCGACCGCCCCACCACCCAACCCACCATGCGCGATAGCCGGTTGACCGCCGGACGGAAAGCCGAGGAGGCGTCATGATCACCGCGTGGGCCGGCGGGCTCGCCCGCCACCGCTCCGGGCGGCTGCTGGCCGCCCTGGCCGGGATCGCCCTGGCCGTCGCCCTCGTCGCCTCGCTCGGTTCGTTCCTCACCGCGTCGAAGGCGACCATGACACAGCGCGCCGTCCGCTCGGTCGCCGTCGACTGGCAGGTCGAGGTGCAGCCGGGCGCCAACGCGGGGACGACCCTGTCCCTGGTTAAGCGGACGCCCGGCGTACAGGCCGCCGTCCCGGTCGGCTTCGCCCACAGCAGCGCGTTCACGGCGAAGGCGCAGGGCACGACACAGACGACCGGGCCCGGCATGGTGCTCGGTCTCCCGGCCGGCTACCAGAAGCTCTTCCCGGGCGAGATCCGTCCGCTGACCGGCTCCTCCAGCGGCGTACTGCTCGCCCAGCAGACCGCCTCCAACCTGCACGCGGCCCCCGGGGACACCATCGGCATCCGGCTCCCGGGCTCCGGCGTACACCAGGTCCGGGTGGCCGGAGTCGTCGAACTCCCGCAGGCCGACTCGCTGTTCCAGAAGGTCGGCGCGCCCACCCAGTCCCAGCCGGCCGCGCCGCCCGACAACGTCGTCCTCCTCCCGTCCGCAGACTTCGCCTCCCTGACGGCCAACACCCCGGTCACCACGCAGATCCACACCGCCGGCGACGCCAGGCTGCCCGCCGACCCCGCCTCCGCCTTCAACTCCGTGACGCGCGCCGCCCACAACCTGGAGGCCCGCTCCTCGGGCGGCGCGATCGTCGGGAACAACCTCGGCGCCGCCCTCGACGCCGCCCGACAGGACGCCGCCTACGCCCAGATCCTCTTCCTCTTCCTCGGTGTCCCGGGCGCGATCCTTGCCGCCGCGCTGACCGCCGCGGTCGCCGCCGGTGGTGGTGAACGGCGCCGCCAGGAACAGTCCCTGCTGCGGCTGCGCGGCCTGCGGCCGAGGCGGATCGCCTCGCTGTCGGGCCTGGAGGCCGGACTTGTGGGGGTCACCGGCGGCCTCGCCGGACTCGGCACAGCCGCGCTGACAGGTCGGGTCGCCTTCGGCTCGGCGTCGTTCGGGACGAGCGCCGGGGCGTGGGTCTTCTGGTACGCCCTCGCCTTCCTGCTCGGCGCCGCCGTGGCCGCGGGTGCCGTCCTGGTCCCCGCGCTGCGCGACCTGCGCGGGGTGACGGTCGCCGACACCCGCAGGCCGGGGCGGCGTACGGGCTCGGTGTGGTGGATGCGGTACGGGCTCGACCTCGCCCTGCTGATCGCCTCCTGGCTGGTGTTCCGGGCCTCGTCCGGCAACCAGTACGCCCTTGTCCTCGCCCCCGAAGGGGTGCCGAGCATCTCGGTGTCGTACTGGGCGTTCCTCGGGCCCGCGCTGCTGTGGGTCGGCTCCGCCCTGCTGCTGTGGCGGCTCACACTCCTCGGCCTCACCCACGGCCGCCGGGTGCTGACCCGGCTGTCGCGTCCGCTGACGTCGACTCTCGCGGGAACGACGGCCGCGGTGCTCTCCCGGCGCCGGCGTCCGCTGGCCCGTTCGGTGGTCCTGCTGGCACTCGCCGTGTCGTTCGCGGTGTCGACGGCGACCTTCAACGCGACGTACAAGCAGCAGGCCGAGGTCGACGCGCGTCTCACCAACGGCGCGGACGTCACGGTGACCGAGCCCCCCGGGGCGCAGACGCCGCCCAGCGCCGCGGCCTCCCTCAAGGTCTCCGGCGTACGCCATGTCGAGCCGCTGCAGCACCGGTTCGCCTACGTCGGCTCCGACCTTCAGGACCTGTACGGCGTGAACCCGGGCACCATCGCCTCGGCCACCTCGCTCCAGGACGCGTACTTCTCCGGCGGCACCGCCGCCTCGCTCATGGACAGGCTCGCGAAGCAGCCGGACGCGTTGCTGGTCAGCGCGGAGACCGTCACCGACTTCCAGCTCTCCCCCGGTGACACCGTCAGGCTGCGCATCCAGGACGCCCACACCAAGTCGCTGCGCACGGTGGCGTTCCACTACGCCGGGATCGCCAAGGAGTTCCCGACCGCGCCGAAGGACAGCTTCTTCGTCGCCAACGCCTCCTACGTGGCCAAGGCCACCGGCAGCGACGCGGTCGGCGCGTTCCTCGTGGACACCGGCGGCACCCACCAGAAGCAGGTCGCGGCGCAGCTCGGCAAGCAGCTTGGTACCGGTGCGACCGTCACCGACCTCACGCAGACCCGGGGCGCGGTCGGCACCAGTCTGACCTCCGTGGACCTGGCCGGACTCACCCGGATCGAGCTGGCCTTCGCGGTGCTGCTCGCGGCCGGGGCGGGCGGACTTGTCCTCGCGCTCGGCCTCGCGGAACGGCGGCGGACCTTCGCCATCGCCACCGTCCTCGGCGCCCGGGCCGGCCAACTGCGCGGCATGGTCCTCACGGAGGCGCTCCTGCTGGCGGGCGGAGGTCTGGCCGGTGGCGCGCTGATCGGCTGGGGCCTGTCGGAGATGCTGGTCAAGGCGCTGACGGGCGTGTTCGACCCGCCGCCGGCCTCGCTGTCCGTGCCCGGCACCTATCTGGTCCTCACCGGCTGCGCCGCCGCGGCGGCGCTCCTGGCGGCGGCCCTGAACGGGGTGCGCCGAGCCGCCCGACCCGCCGTGGAGGAACTCCGGGATCTGTGAACACCCCGTCCGGCTCTACGCTGCCCACCATGAGCACGCCCGCCGCACCCGACCGCAGCCGGTACAGTCGCGCCCGCGTTCTCGTCGTGGAGGACGACGACACCATCGGCCGCCATCTCGAAACCGGACTGCGCGGCAACGGCTACGGGCCCACGTGGAGCCGGACCGGCGCGGGCGCCCTCGCGGAGGCCGCGCGGTCCTCGTACGACGTCCTGCTCCTGGACCTCGGTCTGCCCGACATGGACGGACTCGACGTGGCCCGCACGCTGCGCGCCCGCTTCCCCGATCTGCTGATCCTCATCCTCACCGCCCGTACGGACGACATCGACGTCATCGCGGGGCTCGACGCGGGGGCCGACGACTACCTGGTCAAGCCGTTCAGCATGACCGTGCTGCTCGCCCGGCTGCGGGCCCATCTACGGAGGCGGGCCATCGCCTCGCCGCCCCAGGAGCCGATCCTGCTGGGCGATCTCGTCGTCGACATCACGGCGCGCCGCTGCACGCTCGACGGCCGTGAAGTCGGCCTGCGGCCCAAGGAGTTCGAGCTGCTCGCCGTGCTCGCCCGGCACGCGGGCGAGGCCGTGTCCCGCGAGACACTGATGGCGGACGTCTGGGACGAGAACTGGTTCGGTTCGACGAAGACGCTCGACGTCACCATGGCGGGGCTGCGCCGCCGGCTCACGGACGCCGTGCCGGAGCCGTACCGCGCTCCCCTGATCACGACACTTCGAGGACACGGCTACCGTCTCGAACTCGCTTAGCCCGAGCGGCGGTTCACACCACCCGGCGCCGTACCAGCATCCCCAGCGCGAGCAGCCCCGGCAGCAGTGGCAGCCACACGGTCAGCAGCCGGTAGCCGAGGACGACGGATGCCGCCGCGGCTGCCGGTGCTCCGACAAGGGTGAGGGCCAGGGCGAGGGCGGCGTCCAGGGAGCCGAGGCCGCCGGGGGTGGGAAGCAGGACGGCGGCGCTGCTCGCGGCGAGGTAGGCGAGGGCGACCTGGGCCGGGGGCAGCGGCAGATCGAGGGCCTGGGTCACCGCGATCACCACGGCCGCGTGCAGCGAGGCGAAGGCGAGCGAGCCGCCCCACAACGCGGCCGCCCGCGCGGGGAGTTCGTGCACGGAGCGCACGTCCTTCAGTACGGCCCGCAGGGCCCGCCGCAGCGGTCCCTTCAGGAGCAGCACGGCGAGGCCGGCCACGGCGACCGCCACCGTCACCGCGATCGCCGGGACGTGCGGAGGGTGCAGTACACCGGGACAGGCCAGCGCGAGTACGGCGATCAGGACGCCTCGTACGACGGTCCCCGCGGTCGCCTTCACCGCGAGCGCGGTCGCCGAACGGGCGACCGGCAGCCCGCACCGGGTCAGGAAGCGCAGGTTGACCGCGCCCGCCCCCAGACCCGCGGGCAGCAGATGGTTGGCGGCGGACGCGGCGAACTGCACCGCCACCAGCCTGCGGGCCGGCAACGGCCGTGCCACCGCGCCCTGTTGGGCGAGCGCCGAGCACGCCCAGGTCGCCACGGTGGCGGCGGTCGCCACCAGCAGCCAGCCTCGGTCCGCGACCGCCAGCCGGGCGGCTCCGGTCTCGATCACCGGCCAGTGACGCCGCGCGAGATACAGCGCGCACCCCATCACGAGGAGCGAGATCCCGGCCTGCCAGGAGACCCGCCTGCGGACGGCGGTCGAAGTCGGCGGGGCGGCCGGCGGAGCGGTCATGTCGCCGGGCCTCCCACTGCGCCGGGCGCGACGTGGAGGCGCAGGTCACCGATGGTGTACGACGGCCAGGTACGGGCGTACGCGGGCGGATGTCCGCCGAGGGTGGTGAGCACGGCGAGGGGCTCGCGCAGTGCGGCCCGAGCGATGTCCGCCGCGGTGGTGTTGGCGTTGGGTCCGCTCGTCGCGACGGAGGAGCAGCCGGCGTAGAAGGCGATCGGGACGGCCTGGTACCCGGTCAGGCGGCAGGGCGGCCGTACGCCGAGGCGGTGCAGTTCCGTCGCGGTGCGGGCCCAGGCCTGATGGGCGGCGGTGGTGCGGTGCACGGTCCTCTCGAGCACCACGTACTGCACCGCCAGATGCCCGGCCAGGCCGAGCGCCACCAGGACCACGGCGAGCGGCCGCCATGCCCTGCCCGGGGCGGCGACCAGGTGGACGAGCGCGTCGGCGACCGGGATGGCGAGGAGCGCGTAGACGGGCAGCAGGAAGCGCGGAGCGGCGTACCCGATCATGAACAGGTACGGGAAGGCGGCCGTCGCGGCGCAGGCCAGGAGCAGCAGCGTGCTCGCCGTGCGCCGGGCTCTGACCGCGAACACGAGGCCGAGGGCGGCGAGCAGCGGCAGGGCGAACCACCACATCGTCACGGCGGCGCCCGGCATCGGCGCGGTGCACGGGCGGCACAGGGTGCGCCCGCTCAGGCTGCGCAGCTGGTCACCGACGGCGAAATTCCAGCCCAGGCCGCCCTGGATCCGCGATCCGTCGGAAAGCCGCTGCACCAGGCCGCCGTAGCTGACGTACGCCTCGACGACCCACTCGGCCGCCCCGGCCACCAGGCCCGCGGCGAGTGCGACGAGCAGCCGCGGCCGGCGCCAACGGCGGACACCCACGGCGAGGACGAGCAGCGGCATGGTCACCCAGACCGCGTCGGTGGGCCGCATCCACGCCATCAGTGCCGCGCTCAGGCCCACTCCCCACAGCGCCGCCCGGTCGGAGGGGTCGGCGTGGGCGCGCAGGAAGCAGCCGGCACAGGCGAGGGCGCCGATCGCGACCCAGTAGTTGGGCATGGCCTGCGGGCCGTAGAACACCGTCACCCAGAGCGTGGCGAACAGCGCGCCCGCAAGGGCCAGTACGGGCGTCGGGAACAGCTTCCGCCAGATGCGCAGCGCCAGGTACAGGCCGAGTCCGGAGAGCAGCGCCAGCCAGACGCGCAGGAGTTCCGTGGATGACGACCAGGAGGTGATCAGTGCCACGAGCAGGGAGACGCCACGGGCCCGCGGCGCGCTGAAGAACGCGGCGGGCGCGTGCGCGCTCACCTGGCTGACGTACACCGTCTCGTCCCAGCCGAGGCCCATACCGGGGCGCACGAGGAGCAGTTGGGTCACGGTGAAGGCAGCCGCCACCAGTGCGAGCCACAGCTCGGAGGAGCGTCGGGACATGCGGGCACCCGCGGGCGGGCCGTGGCGCGCGGCGCCGACGAGCGCCGCGTTCAACGTCTTGGCCATCGTCCACCCTTCACCCCTACAGACCGTAGGGTTTCTTCACCCTACAACGCGTAGGGTGAAGGCGGAAACCGGGGCAACTCGACGAAAGCCCGGAAATCTGCAACAGGCCGCAATCGGAGGAAACACGGATAAATTACCTCGCGCCGCCTGGGAGTGCAGGGCGGGTGGTACATCCGGACGTGCCGCGGGACGCCGCCCGAACTCTCCCCTCCCCTACACGCTGTAAGGTGGCCGCCATGGCTGGCACAGGCCCCCACGGCAGGGCGGAACGGCGCGGCGCCGGCGAGCTGGAGAGCGAAGTCCTCGCCGCCCTCTGGGCCACCGACGACGCTTTGACGCCCGCCGAGATCCAGGCCGAGATCGGCGGCGCCCTCGCCTACAACACCGTGCACACCATCCTCAAGCGCCTGTACGACAAGGGCCTGGTCCTGCGTGACGTGGACGGGCGGCGGGGCGCTTACCGGCCGGCCAAGGACGCCGCCGAGCTGACCGCCGAGGCCATGCACGAGGCGCTCGACCGCGGGCCCGATTCCGTCGCCGTGCTCCAGCAGTTCGTGACCGGGCTGAGCCCCAGGGAGGAAGCGGCCCTGCGCGAGCTCCTCGGGGGGAGCGGGGCGTGAGGGTCGACGTCAGGTACGTCGGCGCTGCCCGGGTGGTAGTCGGACCCAGCCCGAGGGGTGGTCGGGCGTATCAGTCTGCGGTCTGGTGCGCGGGGTGGCGCAGGTCGGCGGATTGCCCGGCCGGTCCGGGCGACTCAGCCGTCCCCGGGCGGTGCGACTCAGCCGTCCCGGGGCGGCGAAGCTCGTCCGTGTCGGGACGGTGCAACTCGTCCGTGTCGGGACGATGCAGCTCGACCGCATCGGGACGGTGCAGCTCGACCGCCTCAGGACGGCGCAGCTCGACCGCGTCGGGGAGGCGCAGCCCCGCCGTCCACTTCTCCTCGATCCGCCCCACCTTCCACACCACCAGGGCGATGACCCAGGTGGCGACGAACAGGCCGACGATGACGAAGCCGATGACGTTCAGGTCGAGGCCGCCGACCCAGTCCCAGAAGGTCCCGTGCAGGTGAAGTTGCTCCGCGAGCAGGCCGAGGAGTTCGACGGTGCCGATGATTAGGGCGACGGCGACGGACAGTCCGGTGATGGTGAGGTTGTAGTAGACCTTGCGCACCGGCTTGGAGAAGGCCCACCCGTACGCGAAGTTCATGAACGAACCGTCGATCGTGTCCAGCAGGGACATGCCCGCCGCGAACAGGACGGGCAGGCACAGGATCGCGTACCAGGGCAGTCCGGACGCGGCGCCCGATCCCGCGAGGACCAGCAGGGCCACCTCGGTGGCCGTGTCGAAGCCGAGACCGAAGAGCAGGCCCACCGGGTACATCTGCCAGGGCTTGGTGACCGACTTCATGACACGGCCGAGCAGGCGGTTCATGAACCCGCGGTTGTTGAGCTGCTCCTCCAGGGCCGCCTCGTCGAAGTGGCCGGAGCGCATCTGCCGGAAGACCTTCCAGATTCCGGCGAGGATGACGAGGTTGATGGCGGCGATGACGTACAGGAAGGTCCCGGAGACCGTCGTGCCGATCAGCCCGGTGATGTCGTGCAGGCTCGAATTGTCGTCGCGCACCGGTCCGGCAAGCGTCCGCACACCCAGGGAGAGCAGGAAGGCCAGCCCGAAGACGATGCTGGAGTGGCCGAGCGAGAACCAGAAACCGACCGACAGCGGCCGCTGCCCCTCGCCCATCAGTTTGCGGGTGGTGTTGTCGATGGCCGCGATGTGATCGGCGTCGAAGGCATGCCGCATGCCCAGCGTGTACGCGGTCACGCCGATCCCGACGCCGAAGGACTTCGCGCCGATGCTGTAGTGCTCAGGCGCGACGACGGCGACCAGCGTGAACCAGCCGGTCACGTGCAGCCCGAGAATGAACGCCCCCATCCCGCCGAGCCGGCCCCACTCCTGCCGCGTGAGGGACGTACGACGCATGGTGGGGACCTTCTTCTTCCGGGGCGGGCCGTGCGTCCTCCACCCTCATGCTCAGCTTTCCCACCTGCAATCTAGTCGCAGTAAAGCTTGGGCCAGCACTTGTCCAGCCGACTCCCGGCGGTCTCTCGGGCGGACCTCTCGGGCGGGCTACGCGAGCGGCTGAGCAGCGGGTTTCTCCCAGATCGAGACATGCCGGCCGCTCTCGCTGGTGAACGGCTCCCGCGTCCATCCCTCCCACCGCTCGGAAAGCCGCAGCCCGGCGAGCTGAGCCATCAGGTCGAGTTCCGCCGGCCACACGTAGCGGAAGGGAATCGAGTGGTACCTGCCTCGCCCGTCGACGACCTCGACGTAGTTCGAGCTCATCTGCTGAGTGGCGACGTCGTAGGCGTCGAACGCCCATCGCGTCGGGCTGACGTGGAACGGCACGACGCTCTGCCCCGCCGGGAGCTTGCGCAGGTCGGGGGTCATGACCTCGATGACGAACCGGCCACCGGGTTCGAGGTGGGCCGCGACGTTGCGGAAGCAGTCCACCTGTGCCGCCTGGGTCGTCAGGTTCATGATCGTGTTGAAGACGAGATAGGCGACGGAGAACGTGCCGTCCGCCTTCGTCGTCGCGAAGTCGCCGATCGTCACGCCGATCGCGTCGCCGCCGGGTTTGGCGCGCAGCCGGGCGACCATCGCCCGCGACAGGTCGATGCCGTGGACCGGGACTCCCCTGCGGGCCAGTGGCAGCGCGATTCGCCCCGTCCCGATGCCCAGTTCCAGGGCCCGGCCGTCGCCGGCCAGCCCCGCCAGTACGTCGACCGCCGCCTCCACGACGCCCGCCTCGAACTCGGCCGCCTCCGACTCGTCGTAGGTCGCCGCGACACTCTCTCCGAAGTACCCGTCCGTATCGGTCACCGCAGGACGGTACTGCGGCAGGCGTCGCGGACGCCCGGCAATTTCCGCGGTCCGCCGCCCCGGCCGGGACGGTCAGCGGACCTGCTCCGCGAACGCCTCGTACGCCCGCTCGTCGAAGAGAACGAACCTGACCTCTTCGACCGTCGTCTCGGTGTCCCTGACCGTCTCCACGGCGACGCGGGCGGCCTCCTCCATCGGCCATCTGAAGACGCCGGTCGAGATGGCCGGAAACGCGACGGTCCGCGCGCCCAGTTTGTCCGCCACCTGGAGGGACTCCCGGTAGCAGGAGGCGAGGAGCGAGGGGTCGCTGCCGGGGCCCTGCCACACGGGGCCGACCGTGTGGATCACCCACTGCGCGTCCAGCGCGCCGGCCGTGGTGGCGACTGCTCGTCCGGTGGCCAGGCCCTTGCCGTAGCGGGAGGCGCGGAGCTTGCGGCACTCGGCGAGGATGGCGGGACCGCCCCGGCGGTGGATGGCCCCGTCGACGCCGCCCCCGCCGAGCAGCGAGGAGTTCGCCGCGTTGACGATGGCGTCGACGCTCTGCCGGGTGATGTCGCCCTGCACCAGGGTGATCGTGGTCATGACTGCCTCAGTCTTCTCCATACCGCCTTCGCCGCGTTGTGCCCCGACATGCCGTGGACGCCGGGGCCCGGCGGGGTGGCCGAGGAGCAGATGAAGACGGCGGGGTGCGGGGTGCTGTACGGGAAGAGGGAGATCTTGGGGCGCAGGAGGAGCTGGAGCCCGGAGGCGGCGCCGGAGCCGATGTCACCACCCACGTAGTTCGCGTTGCGTGCGGCCAGTTCGGGCGGGCCCGCCGTCGCCCGGGCGAGGACGCGGTCGCGGAAGCCCGGCGCGAAGCGCTCCAGCTGGCGCTCGATCGCGTCCGTGAGGTCCCCGGTCCAGCCGTTCGGAACGTGCCCGTACGCCCAGAAGACCTGCTTGCCCTTGGGTGCCCGGGAGGGGTCGACGACACTGGGCTGCACGGTGATCAGGAACGGCGCGTCGGGCGCCCGGCCCTCGCGGGAGGCCGCCCGCAGTGCGGTGCTGATCTCCGCACGGCTGGCCCCGAGCTGGACGGTCCCGGCGGTGCGCGCCTCCTTCGCCGTCCACGGCACGGGTCCGTCGAGCGCGTAGTCGATCTTGAAGACGCCCGCTCCGTACCGGTACCGCTCGTAGTAGCGGCCGAAGCCGGCGATCCGGGAGAGCGCGGTGGGCGAGGTGTCGAAGACGTAGGCGCGCGCGGGCGGCAGGTCGTCGAGGCGCTTGACCTCGTAGTCGGTGTGGACGCCGCCGCCGAGGTCCTTCAGATACGCGGTGAGCGCGTCGGAGATCGACTGGGAGCCGCCCCGGGCGACGGGCCAGCCGCGGGCGTGTGCGGCGAGGGCGAAGACCAGGCCCACGGCGCCGGTCGCGATCCCGTCGAGCGGGGCCATGACATGGGCGACGAGGCCGGCGAACAGCGCCTTGGCCCGCTCGTCGCGGAAGCGGCGCATCAGCCAGGTCGAGGGCGGCAGTCCGGCGAGGCCGAAGCGGGCGAGGGTGACCGGGTCGCGGGGCAGCGCGGTCAGGGGCAGCGACATGAAATCGTGGGCCAGCGTGTCCCACTTGGGGAGGAACGGCGTGACCAGGCGCCGGTACGCACCGGCGTCGCGCGGCCCGAACGAGGCGGCCGTCTCCGCCACCGACCGCGAGAGCACCGCCGCCGTGCCGTCCGGGAACGGGTGCGCCATCGGAAACTCCGCGTGCAGCCACTCCAGGCCGTACCGCTCCAGGGGCATCGCCCTGAACGCCGGGGAGTTGATGCCCAGCGGATGCGCCGCCGAACACGGGTCGTGCCTGAAGCCGGGCAGCGTCAGCTCTTCGGTGCGGGCTCCGCCGCCCACGGTGTCCCGCGCCTCGAACACGGCCACGGAGAAGCCCCGGCGGGCCAGCTCCACGGCAGCCGTCAGTCCGTTCGGCCCCGCACCCACCACGACCACATCGAGCATCGACGGCACCTTCGGACTCCTTTGTCAGCCGATGGCAACTGGGATCAGGATATGCCGGAGGATCGACAGCCTTGACGGCGCGGGCGGTTGCGGTGCCGCCGGAGGACAACCGCCCCCGGCGAACAGGCTCCGGCCCCCTCGGCACTCAGACTCCGGCCGCCCCCGGTGGGACAGCTCCAGCCCCGCTCGCCGCTCAGGCTCCGCCGCCCCCGGCACTCAGGCTCCGGACGCCAGGAGCCCGACCACCCTGCGGGCCGTCGCCTCGTCCCGGGCCGCCGTGAACGGCAGTGTGTTGCCCCCGGTGATACGGAACGGCTCACCCGCGAGCGTCAGGTGGGCGCCGCCCGCCTCCTCGACCAGCAGCAGGCCCGCCGCGTGGTCCCAGGCGGCTTCCCAGGAGAAGGCCGTGGCGTCCAACTCCCCGCGGGCCACCGCCAGATACTCCAGGCCCGCCGAGCCGCACGGGCGGGTGACGACTCCCTCGGTGCGCAGGGCGAGCAGGGCGTGCTTCTGGTCGTCCGTGGTGTAGTCCGGGTGCGAGGTGGCGATGTCGAGGTCGCGGCCGGGCACGGGCGAACCCGCCCGCAGGGGCGCACCGTCGAGGACGGCGCCCCGGCCGCGTATCGCGGTGGCGAACTCGTCGCGCGCGGGAGCGAACGTCCAGGACGCGTGCACGACGCCGTCCAGCGCGAGGGCGACCAGCATGCAGAATCCGGGGTCGCCGTGGACGAACTGCCGTGTCCCGTCGACCGGGTCGACGATCCAGACCGGCGCGGAGCCGCGTATCGCCTCATAGGTCGCCGGGTTGGCGTGCACCGCCTCCTCGCCGACCACGACCGAGCCCGGCAGCAGCGCGGTGAGGGTCTCGGTGAGGTACGCCTCGGCCAGCCGGTCGGCGTCCGTCACCAGATCGTGCGGGCCGGTCTTCTGGTCGATCTCGTGCGCGGCGAGCTGCCGGAAGCGCGGCAGGACCTCGGCGGCGGCCGCCTGCCGGACCACTTCTTCGACGTCGGAGGTGCGGTGGGTGAGAAACTCGTCGATGGTTTCGATGTCCAGGATCATGCCTCCATGACAGCACGCGCCTCTGACAATCCTCACCGAGCGGGTGCACTCCGGGTGGAATACCCATGAATTCCCGGAGCCGACGGCTACGCAGAGTGCGCGCACACCCCGCATACCGCGACCATGCAACACGCCTGGTTACGTCACGACGCCGCGTGCTGGGTCAGCGCCCCACCGCGTACCCCTGCATCCCCCGCGGGTTCGCCGCCGCCGACAGCACGCCCGTCTCCGGATCCCGTGCCACCGCGCACAGCCGGCCCTCGGACCAGGCATCGCCGACCTGGACGTCGTGGCCGCGGCGGCGCAGCTCCTCGACGACCGCGGCGTCCATGCGGGCCTCGACGGTGACGCTGCCGGGGTGCATTCCGCGCGGGTAGAAGGAGCCGGGGAAGCTGTCGTTGTGCCAGTTCGGCTCGTCGATCGCGCCCTGGAGGTCGAGGCCTCCGCGCACCTCGGCGCGCAGGGCCACGGAGAGGAAGAAGTGGGTCTGCCACTGGTCCTGCTGGTCGCCGCCCGGTGTGCCGAAGGCCATGACCGGCACCCCGTCGCGCAGCGCGAGCGAGGGGGTCAGGGTGGTGCGCGGACGGCGGCCCGGCGTCAGGGAGTTGGGCAGCCCTTCGTCCAGCCAGGCCATCTGGAGCCGGGTGCCGAGCGGGAAGCCCAGCTCGGGGACCACCGGGTTGGACTGCAGCCAGCCGCCGCTGGGCGTCGCGGCGACCATGTTGCCCCAGCGGTCGACGATGTCGAGGTGGCAGGTGTCCCCGCGGGTACCGCCGTCCGGCGCCACCTCGCGGTCCGCGAGGCTACCGCCGCCCGGAGCCACCCCGGGATCCGCGACACCCCTGACCACGCCGGGATCCGCGACACCCGTGGCCACCCCGGGATCCGCGACACCCGTGGCCACCCCGGGATCCGCGACACCCGTGGCCACCCCGGGATCCGCGACACCCGTGGCCACCCCGGGGCCCGCGGCAGCCCGGGCCACCGTGGGTTCACCAGCCCCCGGCACCGCGAGCGCGTCGAAGCCCAGCTCCCCCGCGGCCACCACGCGCGCGTGCCCACTCATCCGCGGCACCCGCCCCCCGGGGCTGCCGGGGCACAGCTCGTACGACGCCTTGTCCCCGACGAGCGCGCGCCGGGCGGTGTTGTACGACTCCGAGAGCAGCACCTCGAGCGGCACCTCGGCCGCGTCCCCGTACCAGGCCTCCCGGTCGGCCATCGCGAGCTTGCAGCCCTCGATCAGCAGGTGGACGTACTCGGCGGAGCCGTACCGCGGCAGTTCCGGCGGCAGCAGCGCCAACTGCTGGAGCAGCACCGGGCCCTGGCTCCAGGGGCCCGCCTTGCACAGGGTCCAGCCACGCCAGTCGTACGTCGCCGGGGCCTCGTAGCTCGCGGACCAGGAGGCCAGATCGGTGGTCGTCAGGGTGCCGGTGTGGCGCTCGCCGCTGGTGTCCAGGGTGGGACGCCGTGCCTGGCGTACGAGTGCCTCGGCAATGAACCCGGAACGCCACACGTTCCGCGCGGCCTCGATCTGCGCCACCCGGTCGGCCTCCTCGGAGACCTCCGCGAGCAGCCGTCGCCAGGTGTCGGCGAGGGCGGGATTGCGGAACAGCTCGCCGGGCCGCGGAGCCCTGCCGCCCGGCAGATACACCTCGGCCGAGGACGTCCACTCCGTCTCGAAGAGCTCGCGCACGGTCTCCACCGTCTCGCCGACACGCTCCACGGGCGCGTGCCCGTCCTCGGCGTACCCGATGGCGTACTTCAGGACGTCGGCCAGGGACTTCGTGCCGTGGTCGCGCAGGAGCAGCATCCAGGCATCGAAGGCGCCTGGTACGGCGGCGGCGAGCGGCCCGGTGCCGGGTACGAGATCCAGACCGAGTCCCCTGTAGTGGGCGATCGTCGCTCCGGCGGGCGCCACGCCCTGCCCGCACAGCACCCGCACCTCGCCGCCCGCGGGGGCGAGGATGATCGGGACCTCGCCCGCGGGTCCGTTGAGGTGTGGCTCGACGACGTGCAGGACGAAACCGGCGGCGACCGCGGCGTCGTAGGCGTTGCCGCCGTCCTCCAGGACGGCCATCGCCGACTGGGAAGCGAGCCAGTGCGTCGAGGACACCATGCCGAAGGTGCCCTGGAGCGTCGGTCGGGTCGTGAACATGCCGTGCCACCTCGCTGAGCCGAACGATCAACCTCGCTCTCGACTATGGCACTTGCGGCTCCCCGGAGGACAGGGCACGCGGGCACCGCGGGCACCCCGCCCGCAATGACCGGAATCATTCATCCAGGGTCGGCGTTGGTGCTCTTGAAGCGGACAACGGAGGCGGATCGGTGCACGGTGAGTACAAGGTCCCCGGCGGCAAGCTCGTCGTGGTGGATCTGGACGTAGCGGACGGAGTGCTGTGCCGCGCGCGCGTGGCGGGCGATTTCTTCCTCGAACCGGACGAGGCGCTGGACGCCGTCAACCACGCGCTGAACGGCGCCCCCGCGGACACCGACGCGGCAGGACTGGCCGCCCGTATCGACACGGCGCTCCCGGAAGGCACGGTGATGTACGGCCTGTCCTCGGAGGGCATCGCCATCGCCGTCCGCAGGGCCCTCGCGCACGCCACCGACTGGACCGACTACGACTGGCAGCTGATCCACGAGGGCCCCCAGTCCCCCGCGCTGCACATGGCCCTGGACGAGGTCCTGACCGCCGAGGTCGCCGCGGGTCACCGCCCGCCGACGCTGCGCGTGTGGGAGTGGGCCGCACCCGCCGTGATCATCGGCAGCTTCCAGTCGCTGCGCAACGAGGTCGACCCGGCAGGCGCCGAGCGACACGGCATCGAGGTCGTACGGCGGATCTCCGGCGGCGGCGCGATGTTCGTGGAACCGGGCAACACCATCACGTACTCGCTCTCCGTGCCCGAGGCCCTCGTCCAGGGGCTGTCCTTCCAGGACAGCTACGCGTACCTCGACGACTGGGTGCTCGGCGCGCTCGGTGACATGGGCATCAAGGCCTGGTATCAGCCGCTGAACGACATCGCCACCGAGGCCGGCAAGGTCGCGGGCGCCGCGCAGAAGCGGATGGTCGGCCCGGGCGGCGGTCCCGGCGCGGTGCTCCACCACGTGACCATGGCGTACGACATCGACGCCGCCAAGATGCTCGAAGTACTGCGCATCGGCCGGGAGAAGCTCTCCGACAAGGGCACGCGGAGCGCGAAGAAGCGGGTGGATCCGCTGCGCCGGCAGACCGGCCTGGCGCGCGAG
This sequence comes from Streptomyces sp. NPDC127595, assembly GCF_042671685.1. Classification (NCBI taxonomy): domain Bacteria; kingdom Bacillati; phylum Actinomycetota; class Actinomycetes; order Kitasatosporales; family Streptomycetaceae; genus Streptomyces; species Streptomyces sp. NPDC127595. Next base: position 96,495 of record NZ_JBHXWK010000017.1, read on the forward strand.
GCGGTCATCGAGCGGATGATCGACTCCTTCCGCGGCCGGTACGGCCTCACGGACGGCAAGGTGACACCGGAGGAACTGGCGCGCGCCGAGGACCTGGCGCGGACGAAGTTCGGGTCGCCGGACTGGACGAGCCGGGTGCCGTAGGCGGGGGCCGGGTAGATCATCGCCTTCAGGAGGCCGAATTCGGGGCAGGGGCCCACGGATGCGTACCGAGTATGTTCTCCGGGCCGATGTCGAGGGGCCATTCAGGGCGTACGTTCACTGCGCCCCGCACCTTGTCCGGCGCGACGCGGAGGTACGTGCCGTCCTCGGCCGCCATCCGCCACACCAGCCCCGCCTCGGCGGTCTCGCCCGGTCCGAGGGTGAAGGGCTCGGGGCCGGAGTCCTCCGACGCCATGGGCACGCCCTTCGTCCCTTCGATCGTGCGCACGCCCGGAATCGGGTCGCCCGCCTCGTCCAGGACGCTGACGGAGGGGTAGCCGTTCAGCTCGTACGGCTGCTCGCCGCAGTTGGTCACGGAGAGCGTCATGACCCGCAGCCCCATGGCCCCGTCGATGGGACCGGCAGCGAAACGCAGACCGGATGACGGGCAGCCGCTCACCGGCTGGACCGATACCGAGGGCGCGGACGAGGGCGTCGCGGACACGGGCGGTGGCGCGGCCCGGGTCTCCGAAGGCGTGGGCGTCCGTTCGGGGTTGAGTTCGCGGTCCAGCTCGGCGGAGAACCCGCACCCGCTCGCGGTCAGCGCCAGCAGACAGGCGAGGACGGCACCACGGGTCGGCTTCAGACGTATCGCGATCACCCGCCGATGATGGCATGCGGCCTCGACGCGAGCCGTGAAGCGGCGAAGCGGCGAACCTCACGACTTCCCGTATTGCAGAGGCAGTTGGGCGCAGCCTGCGAACCCGCCCACCGCACGCCACGTCGGCGCACGCACAGGTGACGAGCCCCACAGTCCCTCGACAGTGAGTCACTGTCACCGCACAGGCACAGAGCGAGTTCGCACTTCCGCCCCACAGGGACTCGTGTGACACTGGCGTCCCCGTCCGCAGTGCGGGCCACCTCCGCACCGTCCCCCACGAGAAGTGCGCCGTGAGTTCTCTTCCTTTGCCGCTCGCTCTCGCCGCGCGCCTGCTGCCGGTCGCCTTGCTCGCCTCGGCGGGTTGGGCGTTGACGTCCGGTCCGCTTGCCGCGACCCCGACCGCCGCTGCGGACAAATCGTCGCAAAAGCCCACGGATTCGGCGTCCGCACCCTCGACGTCCGCGGCCACAAAAACGTACGCCGCGTCCCCCGCGCCCTGCGTCAGCGTGACCGAAAAGACGATCAAGGCGCTGGTCCCGGGTGCCAAGACGGCCGGTCAGGAGATCGCGTCGACCGACAAGTCGGTCCGCCGCACCTGCTCCTGGAACGCGCTGAAGGGGTTCGACTACCGCTGGCTCGACGTCTCGTACGAGATCAAGGAGTCGGACGCGGCGGCGGAGACGTCCTACAAGGAGCGCGTCGCTGACAAGAGCGGCGGAGGGGCCGTCCCCGGCGTCGGCGACACGGCCTACTCCGTCGTGAACCTCACCTCCGAGGACAAGCAGGACACCCGCGAGGGAGTGGTGGTCGTCCGCGCGTCCAACGCCGTGATTGTCATCACGTACAACGGCAGCGACTTCGAGACGAAGAAGTCACCCAGCGCGGATGTGATCAACAAGGGGGCCATCAGTGCCGCCAAGGACGCGGTGGCGGCACTGGAGAAGACACAGCAGAGCTGACCCGTCAGACACAGCCGAGCCGACTCTCAAGGCCGTCAAAGCGCGGTCGATCCGACCCTCAAAGCCGTCAAAGCGCAGTCGATCCGACCCTCAAAGCCGTCAAGCAGCAACCGAGCTGACCCGTGAAGCCGTCAGAACACAGCCGAGCCGACGCTAAAAGCCGTCAAAGCACAGCGGGGCCGACCGTCACCAAAGGGGCCAGCCCCGCCCAAGTGCCTCTGAATCAGACAGCCACCTTCCGCCGGCCGCGCGCCAGCATCAGCGACAGATACAGCACCATCGACGTGCCGAGACCGACCGCCCAGCCGTAGTCGGCCAGCGACTCAAGGGCCGGAATGGGCCGCCCGTCGATCAGCGGATGGAAGTCGGCGCCGCCGATGGCCAGCACACCGCCGGTGACGAAGGCGACGACGGCCCGCCAGTTCCAGCCGCCGTCGTACCAGTAGCGGCCGCCCGTGCTGTACAGGTCGGCGAGGTCGAGCTTGGTGCGGCGCAGGATCCAGTAGTCGGCGATGAGGATGCCCGCGACCGTGCCGAGCAGACCGCCGACCAGGCCGAGCCAGGTGAAGATGTAGCCCTGCGGGTCGGAGTACAGCTTCCACGGGAAGATCAGTACGCCGAGGACACAGGTCGCCAAGGCACCGGCGCGGAAACTGATCTTCTTGGGCGCGATGTTGGAGAAGTCGAAGGCCGGTGAGACCAGGTTGGCCGCGACGTTCACCGACAGGGTCGCGACGAGCACGGTGACCAGCGCGAAGATGATGCCGAAGACGTTGTCCGTCTTGGCGGCCAGCTGGACCGGGTTCCAGATCGGCTCGCCGTACACCGCCTGCGAGCCCGAGGTGACCATCACGGACAGGAACGCGAAGAGCGTCATGGTGGTGGGCAGACCGAGCGCCTGGCCCCAGGTCTGGGCCCTCTGACTCTTCCCGTACCTGGTGAAGTCCGGAATGTTCAGCGACAGCGTGGACCAGAAGCCGATGACACCCATGAGGGCGGGGGCGAACACCTTCCAGAAGTCCGCGCCCCAGCCGAGCTTGGACGGCTGGTCGAGCAGCGGGCCGAAGCCGCCCGCCTTGTCGCTCATCCACCACAGCATCACGCCCGCGCCGACGAGCACGAAGGGCGCCGCCCAGTTCTCGAAGCGGCGGATCGTCTCCATACCCCGGTAGATGATGGCGACCTGGATCACCCAGAAGATCGCGAAGGACAGCCACATGGTCCAGGCGTAGCCGCCGACCTGGCCGGCATTGGCCCAACTGTCACCGAAGAGCTTCCCGGCGAGGAAGAAGATCGCCTCGCCGCCGATCCAGGTCTGGATGCCGAACCAGCCGCAGGCCACCAACGCCCGTACGACAGCCGGCAGGTTGGCACCGCGGACGCCGAAGGAGGCGCGGGCGAAGACCGGGAAGGGAATTCCGTACTTGGGACCCGCATGCCCGGTGAGCAGCATCGGGACGAGCACGATCAGGTTGGCCAGGCCGATGGTGAAAAGGACCTGCTTCCAGTCCATGCCCGCCTCGATCAGACCGGAGGCCAGGGTCCAGGAAGCGATGTTGTGGGCCATGCCCACCCAGAGCGCCGAGAAGTTGTACGTGGTCCAGGTCCGCTTCTCGATCGGAACCGGCAGCAGGTCCTCGTTGGCATAGGGACCGCTGGGCACGGGCGCGCCGGGGGCTATCTCCACCCGGCCGTCCGGGAGAGTGACTTGGGCGGCGGGCGGCGGACTGTCGGTGGGGACGGTCTCGGTCATGGGCAGGCCAATCAAGTGAGGAGTGACGGGAAAGGCCGTGCGGGGCGACTTGGGGGGCGCGGGGAGCGCCCTGATCCCCTTCCCGGGACGGCGGGAAGCGGGAAGGGGAGAACAAGGGGGGATCCGCAAGGACCCCCGTGCTACTGACCGTTGACGGCCGGGATGACCTTCGTCCCGTACGCGTCGATGGTGGCCTCCTGCGCGTCGTGCATGTCGTACACCGCGAACTGGTCGACGCCCAGGGCGCGCAGTGCGTTCAGCTTCTCGATGTGCCGCTCGGGTGTGCCGATCAGACAGAACCGGTCGACGATCTCGTCGGGCACGAACTTGGTGTCGGGGTTGTCGCTGCGGCCGTGGTGCGAGTAGTCGTAACCCTCACGGGCCTTGATGTACTCGGTGAGTTCGTCGGGTACGGCGGCGGAGTGCTCGCCGTACTTGGAGACGAGGTCGGCGACGTGGTTGCCGACCATGCCGCCGAACCAGCGGCACTGTTCGCGGGCGTGGGCGAGCGCCTCGGGTGAGTCGTCCTCGGTGATGTACGCGGGCGCCGCCACGCAGATCTTGACCTCGGACGGGTCACGGCCCGCGCCGATGGCCGCGTCCTTCACCGCCTTGACCATGTACTCGGTGAGGTACAGATCGGCAAGCTGGAGAATGAACCCGTCGGCCTCCTCGCCGGTCATCTTCAGGGCCTTGGGCCCGTACGCGGCCATCCAGACCGGGAGTTCGGCGCCCGGCCTGACCCAGGGGAACTTGATGACGGTGCCGCCGAGGTCGGCCTCGTCGCCACGTGCGAGGGCTCGGATGACCTTCATGGCACCGCTGATCCGGGCGAGCGTGTTGGGCTTGCGTCCGGCGACGCGCATCGCGGAGTCGCCGCGTCCGATGCCGCACACCGTGCGGTTGCCGTACATGTCGTTGAGGGTCGCGAAGGTGGAGGCGGTGACCTCCCAGGTGCGGGTGCCCGGGTTGGTGACCATCGGACCGACCGTCAGCTTCTCGGTGTTCGCGAGGATCTGACTGTAGATCACGAAGGGTTCCTGCCACAGCACGGCGGAGTCGAAGGTCCAGCCGTACGTGAAGCCGTTGCCCTCGGCCCGCTTCATCAGGTCGATGACGCGGGAGGCAGGGGGGTCTGTCTGCAGGACGAGTCCGAAGTCCATGGCGCCACTCCTGGTCGCTCGGAGAAGGTACGGAGAAGGTTCAGAGAAGGTACTGGCAGGTGGAGCGGGGGGTGTAGACGCCGTGGCCCGCGCGTCCGGTGAACTCCCGCTCGGTGATGACGTGTTCGCCGCGCGAGAGCACCGTCTCGACCCGGCCGGTGAGCCGCTTGCCCTCGTACGCCGAGTAGTCGACGTTCATGTGGTGTGTCTCGGCCGACAGGACCTGCTCGGCGTGCGGGTCGTAGATGACGATGTCGGCGTCGGCGCCCGGCGCGATGGTGCCCTTCTTCGGGTACAGGCCGAACATCCGGGCCGGGGTCGCGCAGGCGATCTCGATCCAGCGGCGGCGCGAGATGTGCCCGTCGACGACGGCCTGGTGGAGCAGGTCCATCCGGTTCTCGACGCCCGGCAGCCCGTTGGGAATCTTCGAGAAGTCGCCGCGGCCGAGCTCCTTCTGGCCCACGAAGCAGAAGGGGCAGTGGTCGGTGGAGACGACCTGGAGGTCGTTCGTACGCAGCCCGCGCCACAGAGCGGCCTGGTGCTGCTTGGGCCGAAGTGGCGTACTGCAGACGTACTTCGCGCCCTCGAAGTCGGGCTCGGCCAGGTTGTCCGTGGACAGGAAGAGGTACTGCGGACAGGTCTCGCCGAAGACGTTCAGGCCCTCGTCGCGCGCCCGTGCCAGCTCGGCGACCGCCTCCTGCGCCGAGACGTGCACGACGTACAGCGGCGCCCCGGCCACCTGCGCGAGCTTGATGGCACGGTGGGTAGCCTCGGCCTCGAGGAGCGCCTTCCGCACTTCGCCGTGGAAGCGGGGATCGGTCTCCCCTCGCGCAAGCGCCTGCTCCACCAGCACGTCGATCGCGATGCCGTTCTCCGCGTGCATCATGATCAGGCCGCCGTTCTCGGCGGAGCGCTGCATGGCGCGCAGGATCTGGCCGTCGTCGCTGTAGAAGACGCCTGGGTAGGCCATGAACTGCTTGAAGGAGGTGACGCCCTCCTCGACCAGCAGGTCCATCTCCTTGAGCGTCTCCTGGTTGACGTCGGAGACGATCATGTGGAAGGCGTAGTCGATGGCGCACTTGCCGTCCGCCTTGGCGTTCCAGGCGTCGAGGCCCTCGCGCAGCGAGTGGCCCACGCTCTGCACCGCGAAGTCGATGATGGTGGTGGTGCCGCCCCAGGCCGCGGCCCGGGTGCCCGTCTCGAAGGTGTCGGAGGCGAAGGTGCCGCCGAAGGGCAGCTCCATGTGGGTGTGTGCGTCGACGCCGCCAGGGATGACGTACTTGCCGGTGGCGTCTATGGTCCGCTCGGCCGTCCACGCGTCGGCCGCCGGGGTGCCGGTGGCGGCGAGAGCGGCGATCCGGCCGTCCTCGATCAGGACGTCGGCATGGATCTCGTCGGACGCGGTGACGACGAGGCCACCACGGATGACGGTACGGCTCATGCTCCCTCTCCTTCCGGTCGTACGTGCACTGGGGGAACACCGAAGCTGTCGAGAACCGAGATCAACGCTGTTCCCTGGTACGGAAATTGGTCCCGCGGGCCCGGCCCCCCGTGAGCCGGGCCCGCGGAGTTCGACGCGGCTACGGAGCCGTCAGCGGCCCGTACGCCCCGGGAGCGCGGTCCCGGTAGAACTGCCACCGGTCGCGCACCTCGCGGAGCTTGGCCAGGTTCAGGTCCCGGACGACGAGCTCCGTCTCCTTGTCGCCGGCCACCTCGCCGACGAACTGGGCTTCCGGGTCCACGAAGTAGGAGGTCCCGTAGAAGTCGTTGTCGCCGTACTCCTCGACGCCCACCCGGTTGATCGCGCCCACGAAGTACTCGTTGGCGACGGCCGCGGCCGGCTGCTCCAGCTGCCACAGGTACCCGGACAGACCGCGCGAGGTGGCCGAGGGGTTGAAGACGATCTCGGCGCCCGCGAGGCCCAGCGCACGCCAGCCCTCCGGGAAGTGCCGGTCGTAGCAGATGTAGACACCGACCTTCCCGACGGCGGTGTCGAAGACCGGCCAGCCCGAGTTGCCCGGGCGGAAGTAGAACTTCTCCCAGAATCCCTCCACTTGGGGGATGTGGGTCTTGCGGTACTTGCCCAGGTAGGAGCCGTCGGCGTCGATCACCGCCGCCGTGTTGTACAGGACGCCGGGCTGCTCCTCCTCGTACATCGGCAGGACGAGGACGATGCCCAGTTCCCTGGCCAGCGCCTGGAAGCGCTGGACGATCGGGCCTCCGGGGATCTGTTCGGCGTACTCGTAGAACGCCTTGTCCTGGACCTGGCAGAAGTACGGCCCGTAGAACAGCTCCTGGAAGCACAGGACTTGGGCCCCCTGCGCGGCGGCGTCGCGGGCCGCCTGCTCGTGGACCTGGATCATCGATTCCTTGTCGCCGGTCCACGCGGTCTGGAAGACGGCGGCTCGGATCACTCTGCTCATCGGGACCTCCGGTCATCGCTCGGTGTGCGAGGAGCCTAGGAAGTCCTGGAGCCGGGTTTGAGTTGCACCGTGTCACGTCTGAAGTGCTCTGCCGTTCCACGGTGTCACCTCCTCGTAGTCCCATGTTTCACCTGAGCCGTGCGATGTTTCATCGTTGTTGCGCGTCGTGCGCGAGAAGCGCGATGTGTACGGAGGCGGCCTGCTCGAAGTCGTCGAGGTCGACGCCGAGGCGGGCCTCTATCGCCTCCAGACGGCGGTACAGCGCGGGCCTGCTGACGTGGTGCAGCTGTGCCGTGCGGGACTTGTTGCGGCCGGTCGCGAGATACGTCCGCAGCACGGGCAGCAGCTCCGACTCGGCGTCGGCGCCGCACAGCAGGCCGTCCAGCTCCCGTTCGGCGAAGGACTGCACGTCCGGGTCGTCCCGCAACAGCCGTACCAGGCCGCGCAGATGGACGTCCCGCAGCCGCAGGAGCACCGGCCGCTCCTGGTCGGCGGGGGCGTCGGCGGCGGCCTCGACGACGTGCAGCGCCTCACGCAGGCCCGCGGGCACGTCGTCCCATGCCGTACGGGGGGACGCGGCGGCCACGGTCGTGGGCGCCCCGCTCTCGTGCCGCAGCCGTACGGCGAAGTGCGTGGCCAGCGCCTCCGCGTCCTGGTCCCGGGCGAGGCTGAGCAGCACGGCGGTGGCCCCGTCCGCGAGCTCGGCGACCAGCCCCGGAAGCCCCAACAGGCGCAGCAGACGGTCGAGTTCAGTCGGGTCACCGTCACGCACCACCAGCGGAACGAACGCTCGCCGGTTGACGGGCAGCCCGGCGGCCCGGGCCCGTGGCAGCAACTGCCGGGCCGGTACGACACCGCTCACCAGGTCGGTCAGCAGGCTCTGCGCGGACTGCTCCTCCCAGGTGTGCACGGAGCCGGAGAGCATCCGGTGCAGGACGAGGGCCTCGGCGGCCCGGTCGGCGAGCAGCCGCCCGGTGGCGGCGTCACCGCGGTACCCGCACAGCACGATGCGGCCCCACCGCTCCCCCCGTCCGCCCAGTTCGGCCCTGATCCACCCGTCGCCCTCGCTGCCGCCCGCCTGCCGGGAGATGCGCTCCCAGTCACGCAGCACGTCGTCCACGGCGGACCGCTCCCCGGCAGTTGCGAGGACCCGGTGGGCGACGTTGGTGACGACGACGGGACAGGCGGCGTGCCCGGCGATCTCGTCGAGCATCCGCTGCAGCGGAGCGCCCGAGGTGATGAGTCCGGTCAGCGCCGTCCGTACGGCCTCGGAGAGACTCACAGCCGCGAACTTGCTTCTGACCAGCCGGGATTGGACCTCTTCGGTCAACTCGGCGAAGGGGAAGGGCCGGTGGAGCACCACCATCGGCAGCCCGCACCGCTCGGCCGCCCTGCGCATCACGTCCGGCGGCGTGGGGAAGGCCCGGCCGAGTCCGAGGACGACGGCCGCGGCCTCCGCCCGGTGCAGCGAACGGATGTACTCGGCCTGCGCCTCCACGTCGCCGGCGAGCAACACCCCGGTGGTGAGCACCATTTCACCGCCCGTGAGCATCACACCGACGTCGGCGGCCTCGGCGACATGCACCCAGCGCACGGCCCGGTCGAGCTGGCTCGCCCCGGCCACCACCTCGGGCTCTCCGGCGAGCACCCGGTCCAGGTTGAGGACCTGGCGTACCGAAAGCGCGGGTTCCAAGGCGGTGGTCATGGCGACGTTCCCTTACTCGGTCCTACGGGGTGATACACCTCAGCGCGCGCTCCAGGATCGCCGCGCCCTCCTCCGCCTCCGCGACGGTGAGGGTCAGCGGCGGCGCGATCCGCAGCACGCTGGTGTTGTGACCGCCGCCCTTGCCGATCAACAGGCCTTCGTCCCGGGCCGCTTCGAGCACGGCCGCGGCTCCTTCGGGATGAGCCTCATCCGTGCCGGGCTTGACCAGCTCGACGCCGATCATCAGTCCACGGCCGCGGACCTCCCGTACGCCGTCCACCTGCGCGGTGATCGCCCGCAGCCGCTCGATGAGCAGACCGCCGACGCGCCGGGCGTTGCCCTGGAGGTCGTGTTCGAGGAGGTACGTGAGGTTCGCGAGCCCCGCCGCCATCGTGACCGGCGAGCCGCCGAAGGTCGAGATGGAGTTGGAGTCGAGGCAGTTCATGATCTCGGCGCGCGCCACGACACCGCCGACGGACATGCCGTTACCGATGCCCTTGGCGAAGGTGAGCATGTCGGGCGGGCCGGCATCCGCGTGCGCCTGCCAGCCCCAGAAGTGCTCGCCCGTACGCCCCCAGCCGGTCTGCACCTCGTCGGCGATCCAGAGGATGCCGCGCCGGTCCAGGACCTCGCGGAAGGCCGCGAACAGACCGTCGGGCGGCGCCGTGAAACCGCCGACGCCCTGGACGGGCTCCGCGATCAGGGCCGCCGGCGGCCGCACGTGACCGAGCAGGTCCTCCAGGTCGGCGACACAGGCCGCGATGAACTCGGCGTCGCTGAGATGCGCGTACGGGCCGCGGGTGCGGACGCCGCCATGGACGTACAGCGTCTGGAGCGGTGAGAGCGAGGTCGGGGACCAGCCCTTGTTGCCGGTGATGCCGACCGTGGTGAACGAGCGGCCGTGGTAGCTGTTGCGCATCGCCAGGATCTGGTTGCTTTTCCGGTACGCCGTGGCGAGCAGCAGGGCCGTGTCGTTGGCCTCCGTGCCGGAGGTGGTGAAGAAGACGCGGGCGTCCGGGATGCCGGACAACTGGGCGATCCGCTCGGCCAGTTCGACCATCGGACGGTTGAGATAGAGGGTCGAGGAGTGGATGATCCGCCCGGCCTGCTCGCTCACCGCCTTCGTCACCTCGGGCAGCGCGTGCGCCGTCATGGTGGTGAGGATGCCGCCGAAGAAGTCGAGGTACTTCTTGCCCTTGGCGTCCCAGACGTGCCGGCCCTCGCCGTGGGTGATCTCGATCGGGTCCTCGTAGTAGAGGGCGAGCCACTCGGGCAGCACGGCCTTGTGGCGCGCGTACAGGTCGGTCACGGCTGCACCAGCCCCTCGTAGGCGTCGGGACGCCGGTCGCGGTAGAACGCCCACTGTTGGCGCACTTCGTCGATCAGGTCGAAGTCGAGGTCGCGGACGACGAGTTCCTCGGTCTTGTCGCTCGCCGTCTCGCCGACGAACTGGCCGCGCGGGTCGACGAAGTACGAGGTTCCGTAGAAGTCGTTGTCGCCGTATTCCTCTTCGCCGACCCGGTTGATCGCGGCGATGAAGTACTCGTTGGCGACGGCCGCGGCGGGCTGCTCCAGCTGCCAGAGGTAGGAGGAGAGGCCGCGGGAGGTCGCCGACGGGTTGTAGACGAGCTGGGCGCCGTTGAGGCCGAGCTGACGCCAGCCCTCGGGGAAGTGACGGTCGTAGCAGATGTAGACGCCGACGCGGCCCACCGCGGTGTCGAAGACGGGCCAGCCCAGGTTCCCCGGTTTGAAGTAGTACTTCTCCCAGAAGCCCTTGACCTGGGGGATGTGGTGCTTGCGGTACTTGCCGAGGTAGCTGCCGTCGGCGTCGATCACCGCCGCGGTGTTGAAGTAGAAGCCGGACTGCTCGACCTCGAAGACGGGCACGACGATGACCATGCCGGTCTCCCGGGCGAGCTCCTGCATACGCGTGACGGTGGGCCCGTCCGGCACCGGCTCCGCCCAGGCGTAGTGCTCGGGCTCCTGGACCTGGCAGAAGTAAGGGGCGTTGAAGACTTCCTGGAAGCCGATGATCTTGGCGCCCTGCCGGGCCGCCTCGCGGGCGTGCTCCTCGTGCTTGGCGACCATGGATGCGGTGTCGCCGGTCCAGGTGGCCTGGACGAGAGCGGCGCGTACGACGTTGGCCATGAGCTGCTCCTTCGACAGGGACGTCAGAGAGCTTCTACGCCCGTAGACAAAGGCGGTAGAGGCTCGAAAGTAAGCCCACTGAACAGCCTTGCCAAGACCATCGTCGTTAACCCGCTGAGTCGATCACGTTTCGCACCTCTTGTGGGTGAGCGCGCGCGACCGCTCAGGTGGTGAACCCGGCGACGCGGAGGGCGTGCACGAGATCCCGGTGGCGCTCCTCGGAGACCCCCTTGGCGGCCTCCAGGAGGAGTGGCACCAGCCGCTGCGGGTCCGATTCCACGCTGCGGGCGGTCTCCTCCGGGGTGCGCATCCGTACGTACGCGCCGAGGAGAGCGCGGGCCTCCCGGTGGCGGCCCTCCTCCGCGAGGCCCAGTACGGCGGCGCCGATCTCCGGCGCGGGGCGGGCGACGCCCTGGCGCAGCAGTTGCTGCCCGTCGGCCGTGCGGCCCGCCGCGACGAGCGCGTCCGCGGCGGAGACCAGCCGGTCGGCGGGCAGTGAGGCGGCCTCCCACAGCAGGGTGGCCCAGTCGGCGTCGAGGCCCGCGCGGTGCAGCTCGGCGGCGAGCAGCGGGAAGCGGGGGGCCGGCCAGTACGCGGCCTCCACGAGGAGGGCGTGCGCCTCACCGCTGCGGTGCTCGCTCCGGAGCCGGAGGAGCGCCCGCACGGTCTCGACGGTCTCCTGGCGTGCCTCGTCGTCCAGCGGGACCCGCTGTGGCTGCACCGCTTCCTTCTGAGTGGCGGCTCCGGCGAAACGGGCCCCACGGGGGGTACGGCCGCCTTTCGCGGCCGGGGTGGGCGCGGCGGGCGCCACCGTCTCGGGAGCGCCCGAGGGGCCCGTCTCCGCCTCCGGCTCCATCATTCCGGCGAAGCGCGCGCTGCCTCGGGAGCGGCGCTTCGAGCGTTGCTTGGTGGCGGGGGGCGTGCGGTCCTCGGCGGGGGGCTGGGGGCCGTCGGACTGTGCGCCGGGCGTGTGAGTGCCCTCGGGTTGCCCGGCGGGGGCGTACGCGCCGTCGCGGTCGCGGTGCGCGTCAGGGGCGTGCATGCCGTCGTCGCGGGGAGCCGTGGGTGCGTACGCGCCGTCGCGGTCGCGGTGCGCGTCAGGCGCGTGCGTGCCGCCGTCGCGGGGAGCCGTGGGTGCGTACGCGCCGTCGCGGTCTCGGTGCGCGTCAGGCGCGTGCATGCCGCCGTCGCGGGGAGCGGTGGGTGCGTACGCGCCGTCGCGCCGGCTGTGCGCGCCGGGGCTTGAGCCGTCGGCGAGGTACGCGCCTTCACGCCGGGCGCGCGGGGCGTACTCCGGGGCGTACTCGTCCGGATACGCCCCGGCAGCGGTGTTCGAGGTGGGGCGCGCGGTGCCCGGGGAGGGCGCCCCCGGGATCGCCCAGTCGTCCGGCATCCCGTCGTCCGCCATCCCCGTGTCGGGCATTCTCGTGTCGGGCATTCTCGTGCCGGGCACCCCATCGTCCGCGGACGGCGACCGCGGGCCCGACTGCTCGGGGACCCTCGCGCGACGGCGGGCCGCCCGGCCCGGGCCCAGCCCCCCGCGGCTCGCCTCGGCCGACTGGTCCGCAGCGCCCTCCCCGGCAGTGGCGCCATCGGACGGCTCCGCCCCGTCCTCGGGCTCCCACATCCCGAGGTTCGGTGCGTTCCGGGAGTGCGGCTGGAGCGCGCTCCGGTCGATGTCGTCCATGCGGCGGCGGATCTCCGCGCAGCGGGCGGTCGCCCGTTCGTGGTCGTCGTGGGCCCAGGCGAGGTCGAGGCGGATCGAGTCGGCCTCCTCCTGCGAGGCGGCCGAGCGGAGCAGCCGGCCCAGCTCCGCCTGGCGCTCCGCGGCGTAGCGCTGTTCGCGGAGGACGACATCGAGACGGTCAGTGAGGGCGTCGCGGCCGCCCGGCCTGGCGTCGTACGCGGCGAGCGAGGCGCCGTGCAGGGCGCGGGCCCGCTCGGTCTCGCGGGCGGCGGCGCGGTCGCCGTACTCAGCCGCGACGTCCTGGAGGAGCGCCTCCACGACGTCCCAGGGCGGCACCTCCCACCCGCCCAGGCAGGCCCGCATACCGTCGGGATCGCGCTGCCAGAACACTCCGCACCAGCCGCCGCCCTGGTCGAGCCGTTCCATCAGCGTGTTCAGAAACCTTGCGAACTCCCCCACCTGAACCGGGAGTTGTTCCACAGCCATCACACAACTCCCGCGAGAATGGAGTGCTCTGATCCGGTAGAAAACACCCTCCGTGTTACGGAACGGCTACGAGTAGTTTTCGGACCGGACGCAGAGTCCTGTGACCCCACCGGGAGTTGAGGTGATCCGGCGGGGAGTCGGGGGCCCTCACAGGCCCGACGACAGCCAACCCGGTCACATCGCGGCCAGCAACGCGCACTCTCCCGCGAGGTCGTCCATGGACAGCCCGAGCGCCCGCGCGAGCGCCGCCACGGTGAAGAAGGCGGGGGTGGGGGCCCGCCCGGTCTCGATCTTGCGCAGGGTCTCGGCAGAGATCCCGGCATGGGCGGCGACCTGAGCCATGCTCCGGCCGCCGCGGGCTTCACGCAGCAGACGCCCGAGCCGCTCGCCGCGTTCACGCTCTTCGGGGGTCAAGGGGTTACGGACCATGACCGCATTCTAATACCGGTATAGTAATTGGCATGGTGGAACTGAAGACGGACACATCGATCGACGAGATGTACGAGGCGGGCCAGGTCGTGGGCCGGGCCCTGACGGCAGTGCGGGAGGCCGCCGACGTGGGGGTCTCGCTGCTGGAACTGGACGAGATCGCGCACCAGGTCCTGCGCGACGCGGGGGCGAGTTCCCCCTTCCTCGGCTACCGCCCCTCGTTCGCGACGACTCCGTTCCCGGCGGTCATCTGCGCGTCCGTGAACAACGCGATCGTGCACGGCATCCCGACCGGCTACCGGCTGCGCGACGGCGACCTGGTCTCCATGGACTTCGGTGCCGAACTGGGCGGCTGGGTGGGCGACTCGGCGATCAGCTTCACCGTCGGAACGCCGCGCGCCGCCGACGTACGCCTCATCGAGGCCACCGAGCGCGCCCTCGCGGCGGGCATCGCGGCCGCCGTGGTCGGCAACCGCATCGGGGACATCGCGCACGCCATCGGCACCGTGTGCCGCGCCGCGGGGTACGGCATCCCGCAGGGCTTCGGCGGCCACGGCATCGGCCGCCACATGCACGAGGACCCGTCCGTCCCGAACGAGGGCCGCCCCGGCCGCGGCTTCCCGCTCCGCCACGGCATGGCCCTCGCCATCGAGCCCATGCTCATCGGCGGCGGCACCGACGGCTACCACGAGGCCCCCGACGGCTGGACCCTCCGCACGAACGACGGCTCCCGCGCGGCCCACGCGGAACACACCGTGGCGATCACGGACTCGGGCCCGCGCATCCTGACGGCACGCTGACCCACGTCCGGTGAGGCGGACGACCGGGCCGTCCGCCTCCTCGCCGCTACGACGCCGGGCGCACCACCATCGCCGAACCGCCGCCCCGCCGTACCGTCTCCGCCGCCGCGAGCCACTGTCCGTTGGGCAGCCGCTGTACGCCGGTCGCGGCGCCGATCTCCGGGTTCTGCCGGAAGGCCTGTCCGACGGACTCGAGCTGGGCCTTCAACGGACTGTTCCACAGGCCAGGTTCGAGTTCGGTGGTGGTCTGGTTGCGCTGGCTGGCGCGCGGCGCCGCGATCGCGTCCACCAGCGGAAGGCCCCTGTCCACGAACTCCGTCAGGGTCTGCAGCACGGTCGTGATGATGGTCGCGCCGCCGGGCGAACCGAGCGCCACGACCGGCTTGTTGTGCTGGTCGAGGACGATCGTCGGCGAGATCGACGAGCGCGGCCGCTTGCCGGGACCCGGCAGGTTCGGGTCGGGCACACTCGGGCTCGCCGGGGTGAAGGAGAAGTCCGTCAGCTCGTTGTTGAGGATGAAGCCGCGACCCGGGACCGTGATTCCGCTGCCACCGGTCTGCTCGATGGTCAGGGTGTACGCGACGACGTTGCCCCACTTGTCGGCCACCGTCAGGTGCGTGGTGTTCTCGCCCTCGTACGTCGTCGGGGCCGCCTCTCCGGCCGTCGAGCAGGCCGCCGGGTTCCGCGGGTCACCCGGCGCGAGCGGGCTCGTCAGGGTCGCGTCGTCCTTGATCAGGCACTCGCGCGAGTCGGCGTACTTCTGCGACAGCAGTTCCTTCGTCGGTACGTCCTCGAAGGCGGGGTCGCCCACCCAGCGCCCCCGGTCCGCGAACGCGATCCGGCTCGCCTCGATGTAGCGGTGCAGGTACTCGGCTTCGCTCGCCTTCGAAAGGTCGGTCTTCTCAAGGATGTTGAGCGCCTCGCCGACCGTGGTGCCGCCCGAGGAGGACGGGGCGATCGAGTAGACGTTCAGACCGCGGTACGAGGTCTTCGTGGGCGCCTGCCGCTTGGCCTCGTACGCCGCGAGGTCGTCGAGGGACAGCTCACCCGGGCGGGCGTTGTAGCCGGAACTCGGGTCCACCGGCGGGTTGTTCACGGTGTCGACGATCTCCTGGCCGAGTTCACCGTCGTAGATCTCCTCGACGCCCTTCCTGCCCAACTCCTGGTAGGTACGGGCCAGATCGGGGTTCTTGAAGGTCGAGCCGACCACCGGGAGCGCGCCGCCCGGAAGGAACAGCTCGGCGGTGTCCGGGAAGTTCTTGAACCGGGCCTGGTTGGACTCGGTCTGCGAGCGGAAGGTGGCGTCGACCGTGAAGCCGTCGCGCGCGAGGCGCTCAGCGGGCTTGAGCACGGTGCTCAGCCGCTCACTGCCCCAGCTGTCCAGTGCCGTCTGCCATGTCGCGGGCGTGCCCGGCGTACCCACGCCAAGGCCGCTGGTGACGGCGTCGGCGAAGGGGATCGGCTGCCCGTTCTCCAGGAACAGCCCGGAGTCGGCCGTCAGCGGCGCGGTCTCCCGGCCGTCGATGGTGTGCACCTTGCGGGACTTGGCGTCGTAGTAGACGAAGTAGCCGCCCCCGCCGATACCCGACGAGTAGGGCTCGGTGACACCGAGGGCCGCCGCCGTGGCGACCGCCGCGTCCACCGCGTTGCCGCCCTTCTTCAGCACCTCGATCCCGGCGGCGGAGGCGTCCGCGTCGACACTGGCGACCGCACCGCCGTACCCGACGGCGACCGGCACCTTCTCCGGGGCGGGCGCACCGCCTGTGGCGGACGGTGGCGCCGCTGCACCGACCGACACCACCGCGGCCGAAACCGCCAAGACCGCCAGATTCCGCACAACAGGGCGACGCATCCGTACCTCCAGTCAACAACTTTCCGCGCAGCGTAACTTCAGCACGGTGCTCACGTCAGGAACCCCTCGAACACCATTGCGCATTCCCGCTAGCATGCGCGCCCATGACTGACGACGTGCGCAACATCGTCCTTGGCGTGCTCGCCGCCGGCATCAGCGCCGCGCTCGGCTGGGTCGCACGGACCTATCTGTGGAAGCGCAAGCTCCGCCGCAAGCAGGCCTTCTTCGGGCTGCCCGCCAACTCCGAGTCGCTGCTGGTGGTCAACCGCGACGCGGGCAGCGCCGACCTCGCGGTGCACCGCTACGACGTGTTCGCACTCCTGGAACTCGCCGCGCTCATCAAGGACTGCGGCTCCAACGCCCAGGTGATCACTCATGAATCGGCCCGGCAGGGCTTCGGGGAGCGTACGGAGTTCTGCGTCGGCGGCCCCGGGTCGAACCGGCGCATGGCGGCCCATATGCAGGCCATGCTGCCCGGGGTACGCGTGAACACCGACCCTGAACCGGTCCCGGACCGGCTGGCGTTCCAGGTCGGCAGCGAGCGCTACCGCATGGAGAAGGGCGTGACCGAGTACGTGCTGCTCGCCCGGCTCACGGCCGGGCAGCCCGGCCTGTCCCGGCCCGTCTTCCTGTTCTGCGGCCAGCGCGCGATCACCAACCAGGCGGCCACCCGCTACCTGGCCCGCAACCACGAGCGACTGGCCCGCAAGCACGGCAACAACTCCTTCGTCCTCCTCCTGAAGGTCATCAACTCCCAGGCGTACGGCCCCGATGTCGTCGAGCTCGTCGCGGATGTGACGCGCGCGGCACAGGCCCCGCTGCCGGAGGCGACCGCGGCACGGAACTCGCACCGCGCCTCCTGAATTTCATCACCTTTCAACAATCGTTACTCGCGCGTAACTTACCGGCGGGTTACTTACGGTAAGCCGCCGAGGTTACTGTCGGGTCACTTTCCACCCGCACGTGTGAGGAGTGGCCCGTGGGACACCCGCGCAAAGCCCTGCGTACGACCGCCGCCGGCGTCGTCTCGGCGACCCTGATCGCCGGCACCACCCTCGGCCTGGCCCCCGCCGCCCAGGCCTCCTCCGGCACGGCGGGTGTCCGTTTCGTAGACATCACCGGAGACGGCGGCACCCTCCTCAAGGCCAACGTCGTCATGCCGGCGGGCGCCGCCGGCTCCCACGGTTACCCGCTCATCGTGCTGCCCACCAGCTGGGGCCTGCCCCAGGTCGAGTACCTCGCCCAGGCCCAGAAGCTGGCGGACTCCGGCTATGTGGTGGTCAGTTACAACGTCCGCGGCTTCTGGCAGTCCGGCGGGGAGATAGAAGTGGCGGGCCCACCGGACATGGCCGACGTGTCCAAGGTGATCGACTGGGCGCTCGCGAACACCCCGGCCGACGCCGGGAAGGTCGGCATGGCGGGCATGTCGTACGGCGCGGGCATCAGTCTGCTCGCCGCCGCACACGACAAGCGGATCAAGGCGGTTGCCTCGCTCAGCGGCTGGGCGGACCTGATCGAATCGATCTACTCGGGCCGCACCCAGCACGTCCAGGCAGCCGCCCTGCTGGACGGCGCCGGCACGCTCACCGGGCGCCCCAGCGCCGAACTCCAGCAGGTGTTCAAGGACTTCTTCGCCTCCGACCTCTCCAGGGAGCAGGAGATCATCGCCTGGGGGAAGAAACGTTCTCCCAACGCCTACGTCGACGAGATCAACGCAAACGGCGCCGCGATCATGATGGCCAACACCTGGGGCGACACGATCTTCCCGCCCAACGAATACGCCAGGTTCTTCGAGCAGTTGACCGGCCCGAAGCGCCTGGAGTTCCGCCCGGGCGACCACGCGACCGCCGAGATTCCCGGCCTCCTCGGGGTCCCCAACGACGTGTGGACCGACACCGGCCGCTGGTTCGACCACTACCTCAAGGGCGAGGACAACGGCATCGACGGCGAGCAGCCGGTCCAGCTCAAGTCCCGCTCCACCGGCGGCTACGAGGGCTACCCGGACTGGAAGTCGGTCGGCGCGACCACGCAGAAGATCGCCCTCGCGGGCACGACCACGATCCGCACGAACGTCGACTCGGGCGCGAACGGCGGAGTCATCTTCCTCTCCAGCATCCTCGACCAGCTCGCCCAGCTGCCCCCGACGGCGTCCATCCCGCTGCTCCCGCGCCGCTGGGCGGCCGTGTGGCAGTCGGAGAGGTACGGGAGCGCCCAACAGGTCCGCGGCACCGTCAAACTGCACACCACGGTCACCGGCACCAAGGAGAGCGGAACCCTCGTCGCGTACCTCTACGACGTGGGTCCGCTCGGCCTCGGCAAGCTGGTCAGCAACGCGCCGTACACCTTCCACGGGCAGACGCCCGACAAGCCGTTCGGCGTGGACCTGGAGCTGTTCTCCACGGCCTACGACGTCCCGGCAGGGCATCGGCTCGCCCTGGTCGTCGACACGGTGGACCCTCTCTACATCGAGCACAACCCGTCCGGCGCGCAGCTGACCTTCTCCTCGCCGGGGCACGACCCGTCGTATGTGTCCGTGCCCCTGCGCAAGCAGTGATCTCCGGCTGCTGCCGGGCGGGTTGAGGGCCCGTGAGCTGCTGCTCCCCCTACAACCTCGGGGCTGTGGGGGGACCCCCACCCGGCAGCAGCGTCCCTGGTTCGGCCGGTGCCACATCCACGGCCTCGGTCTTGGGACTGCGCTGCTCCCGCCGGGACACCCATTGGGCGAACCAGCTGAGCAGCATGCACATCCCGATGTAGATCGGCGAGATCACCATCACCACGGGGATGAACGGCAAATCGTAGTCCAGGTTGGACGCGATGAGCTTGCCGGCGTGGAGAAACTCCTCGTAGGTGATCAGATAGCCCAGCGAGGTGTCCTTCAGGGCCACCACCAACTGGCTGATGATGGTGGGCAGCATGGACCGTACGGCCTGCGGCACGAGGACGTACGACATCACCTGGGTCTTGCGCATGCCGAGCGCGAACGCCGCCTCCCGCTGGCCGCGTTCGACGGAGTTGACGCCCGAGCGGAAGACCTCGGCGAGCACCGAGCCGTTGTAGAGCGTCAGCCCGGTGACCAGCGCGGGCAGCGGCTGCACCTTGAGCGCCACGAAGATGAAGAAGATCATCACCAGTACGGGCATGGCGCGGAAGAACTCGACGAGGAGAGTCGAAACCCAGCGCACCGGGGCGTGATCGGACAGCCGGCCCGTCGCGAGCACGGTGCCCAGCGCCAGCGACAGCACGGCGGCGAGTGCGAAGGCCTTGAGCGTGTTGCCCAGACCGCGCAGCAGCAGCTCCTGAATTCCCTTGTACTCGAAGGGCATCCACTTGGTGTACGTGAACTGGTCGGTGTCGAACAGGAGATACAGGATCCAGCCGATGAGCCCGAGGATCACGGCGGTGGACAGGGCCCCGTACATCCGGTGCCGCCCGCGGGTCTTGGGCCCCGGGATGTCGTAGAGGGCGGTGGATTCGGTGGCGGTGGCGGTCATCGGGCGACTCCCCAGCGCTTTTCGAGGACGTTGAAGACCGCGCTGATGGCGAGGGTGATGATCAGGTAGCCGAGGGCGATCCAGACGAAGGTCCAGACGATGTTGTAGCCGAGTTCGCTGAGGGTCTTGTAGGTGCCGAGGAGTTCGGTGACGCTGAACGCCCCCGCGATCGCCGAGTTCTTGGCGAGCGCGATGAGGGTGGAGCCGACCGGCGGGATCACCGACCGGAAGGCCTGCGGCAGGACGACCAGGGACAGCGTCTGGCTGAACGTCATCCCGAGACTGCGAGCCGCCTCTCCCTGCCCCTTGGGGACGGTGTTGATGCCGGACCGCAGCGCCTCGCAGATGAAGGCCGAGGTGTAGCAGCCGAGCGCCAGGATCGCGAACACCTCGAAGGGCAGCACGAGTCCGAAGCGCGGCAGGCCCAGCAGCACCGCGAAGAACAGCAGGGTGAGCGGGGTGTTGCGCAGAACCGTCACCCACGCCGTGCCGAGGGCCCGCAGCGAGCCGACCGGCGCGACCCGGAAGGAGGCCGTCAGGAAGCCGAGGGCCAGGGCCAACAGCGAGGCATAGAAGGTGAGTTCGACGGTGCCGAGGAAACCGTCGCCGAAGGTGGAGAAGTTGTCTGTCAGTACGTTCACGACGCCCTCAACTCCCCTGGTAGCGGTCGATCTTGGGCGGGGTGGGCGCGGGCACGCCGGACAGGCCGAGCGTCGCCTCGTACGCCTTCTTCCAGTCGCCGTTCTTCTCGCGGGCCTCCAATGCGTCGTCGAGCGCGAACCGCAGCGCGTTGTCGCCGCGCGGTACGCCGATGCCGTACGGCTCCTCGGAGAACGGCTTGCCGACGACCTTGAGTTCGTCGGGCACCTTCGCCGCGTAGCCGATCAGGATGGCGTCGTCGGTGGTGACGGCGTCGACCTGGTAGGTGAGCAGGTTGTCGACGCAGACCGAGTAGGTGTCGTACGAGACGAGCTTCGCCTTCGGGTAGTCCGCCTTGATCCGCTGGTACGGGGTCGAGCCGGCCGCCGAACAGACGGTCTTGCCCGCGAGGTCCTGCGGGCCGTGGATGTCGTTCTCGTCGGTGCGTACCAGCAGGGACTGACCGGCCATGTAGTACGGGCCGGCGAAGCCGACGAGCTTCTTGCGCAGGTCGTTGATGGTGTACGTGCCGACGTAGTAGTCGATCTGGCCGTTCTGCAGCGCGGTTTCGCGGTTCGCCGAGGCGATGGTCCTGAAGTGGACGGTCCCCGGGGCGAATCCGAGTGAGGCCGACATCATCTTGGCGATCTCGATGTCGAAGCCGGAGTAGGCGCCGCTCGCCGGGTCCTTCTCGCCGAGGTAGGGCTGGTCCTCCTTGGCGCCCACGGTGAAGTAGCCGCGCTTCTCGGCACGCTTCCAGGTGGGTGAAGAGGGGAGCTGGAAGCCTTGCGTCACCTGGTAGTTGGGCAGTTTCCCGGCGGCGGGTCCCTTGGTGGGCGGGCTGCCCTCCTTGCCGCAGGCCACCGCCGTGGCGATGAGTGCCGTGAGCGCCGTGAGGGCGCGGCACACACGTGAGGTACGGATCATGCGGTGCGCTCCCCGCTCAGTGCTTGAGGATCTTGGAGAGGAAGTCCTTGGCGCGCTCGCTGCGCGGGTTGGTGAAGAACTCCTCCGGGGTGCGGTCCTCGACGATGCGGCCGTCGGACATGAAGACGACGCGGTTGGCGGCGGAGCGCGCGAAGCCCATCTCGTGGGTGACGACGACCATCGTCATACCGTCACGCGCGAGTTGCTGCATGACCTCGAGGACTTCGTTGATCATCTCGGGGTCGAGCGCCGAGGTCGGCTCGTCGAAGAGAAGGGCCTTGGGATCCATGGCGAGGGCGCGGGCGATGGCCACGCGCTGCTGCTGTCCGCCGGAGAGCTGTGCCGGGTACTTCAGGGCCTGATCGGCGAGGCCCACCCGGTCCAGGAGTTCACGGGAGCGCTTGTCGGCGTCCTCCCGCTTGCGGCCACGGACCTTGGTCTGGGCGAGCGAGACGTTCTGGAGAACCGTCTTGTGAGCGAAGAGGTTGAAGGACTGGAAGACCATGCCCACCTCGGCGCGGAGCTGGGCGAGCGCCTTGCCCTCTTCCGGGAGCGGCTTGCCGTCGAGCTTGATCGTCCCCGACGCGATGGTCTCCAGCCGGTTGATCGCCCTGCACAGTGTCGATTTACCCGACCCCGACGGCCCGATGACGACGACCACCTCCCCCTTGCCGACGGTCAGGTTGATGTCCTGAAGGACATGCAACTCCCCGAAGTACTTGTTCACGTCATGCAGCTCGATCAACGGATCGACAGCCATGCCCGGCCCTACCCACTCTCAGCTGTGTCGCAGTTGCCGCAAACTATCGGGACAAGAACGGACTTATTGCTCGACACGCACTTTTCAGGCATTAGCCGTATTGTGCGGTTAGCCCTCCGACACCTCGGCGTAGAGCTGCGAGAGTTCGGGCTCGCCGCTGGACGCCCAGGTCTGTCCGGAGGCGACCACGTCGATCTCCCGGCCGGACGGCAGAAGCACCACGGGATGGCCGTTGGGCCAGACCTGCCAGACGGCCCCGGGGACGGTGCGCACGATCACCGTGCCGACGTACAGACCCGCGTCGTTGCCGAGCCACGGCAGGCTTTCCTCGTCGTCCCGCCAGCGCGGCAGCAGTTGGTCGAGCGCCTCCAACGAGGCCACGGAGTCGTCGAGTTCGACCCCCGCCAACTCCGCCTGGGAGCGCAGCAGATCACACTCGGCGAGGAGTTCGGCGACACCCTCGGAGTCGGCCGCGCCGTCGGAGAGCACCGCGACGCCGAACGCTGCGCCACGCTTCTTGCGCCAATTGCCGAGAAAAGGGATGTTCATCAGCCCAGCGTGTCATTCACGCCGGGCCGGGCACCACAGGCGCGCGGGGTCGCCTGTTCGAGAGACGTTCCCCTGTGTGGGGCTGCGTTCCAAGTGGGCCCCGGACCAAGTAAGTTCACCGACCGCCTCCCCTCAGACGTCGAGGTCCACCACGACCGGTGCGTGATCCGACGCACCCTTGCCCTTGCGCTCCTCGCGGTCCACATACGCGTCGGTGACCGCCTTCGAGAACGGCTCGTTCCCGTAGACCAGGTCGATACGCATGCCGCGGTTCTTCGGGAAGCCCAGCTGACGGTAGTCCCAGTAGGTGAACGGGTGGTCGTACTTGAGGGGGCGCGGGACCACGTCCGAGAGGCCCGCCTCGCGCAGGGCGGCGAGAGCGGCACGCTCGGCCGGCGTGACGTGCGTGGCGCCGTCGAAGAGAGTGATGTCCCAGACGTCCTCGTCCGTCGGCGCCACGTTGTAGTCACCCAGCACCGCGAAGGGCCGGCTGCCCGCCGCGTCGCCCGCGATCGCCGCCTTGAGGGCCTCGAACCACTGGATCTTGTACGCGTAGTGGGGGTTGTCCACCTCGCGTCCGTTCGGCACGTACACCGACCAGACGCGGACCGGGCCGCAGGTCGCGGAGACCGCGCGGGGCTCCTGGACGCCGTCGAAGCCGGGGTCGCCGGGGAGGCCCTTGACGACGTCCTCGAGGCCCACTCGGGAGACCACCGCCACGCCGTTCCACCGCCCCGTGGCGTTCACCGCCGACTCATAGCCCAGCTCCCGCAGCTCGTCCGCGGGGAACTGCTCGGCGGTGGTCTTGGTCTCCTGGATGCACAGCACGTCCGTGCCGCTGCTCTCCAGCCAGGCCAGCAGCCTCGGGAGACGGGCGGTGATCGAGTTCACGTTCCAGGTGGCGATACGCATGGCTCACAACCTACCGGGCGGGTACGACAACGGGCCCGGCGGCGCCTTGCGGGTGCGTGGCCTTGTGCGTGCGTGACCTTGTGCGTAGGCGACCCGCCCGTCTCCTGCGGCTCAGACCTCCGCCGACGCCCCCGGCGTGAGCCGCACGTGCTCGGAGCCGCCCAGGGCGCCGATCTGGTTGTCGTAGATCGGCCGGGCGAGGTCGGTGAGCAGGGCGTCGTGGATGTCGTACGCGCGCTGCGGCTTGACCTCGCGCACGTAGTCGATGACCTCGGAGATCTTGCTCCAGGGGGCCATGACGGGGAGCAGCAGCGTCTCGACCTGGTGGTCGGGGACGGTGAGGGCGTCGCCCGGGTGGAAGACGCGGCCGTCGACGAGGTAGCCGACGTTGGTGATGCGCGGGATGTCCGGGTGGATCACGGCGTGCAGTTCGCCGTGCGCCTGGATGTCGAAGCCCGCGGCGGTGAACGTGTCGCCGTGGCCGACGGTGTGCACGCGCCCCGGAAAGGCCGCCGCGATCTTGTCGGCGACCGACTTCAGCGTCCAGATCTCGGCGCCCGGGTTGGCCTCAAGACCGGCCCGCAGCCGCTCCTCGCTGAAGTGGTCGGCGTGCTCGTGGGTGATCAGGATCGCGTCCGCGCCGACCGCGGCGTCCTCCTCACTGAAGGCGCCCGGGTCGATGACGAGTGTGCGTCCGTCCTTCTCCAGGCGGACGCAGGCGTGCGACTTCTTGGTGAACTTCATCAGCGTCATGGTTCCATCGTGCCCCCGCCGGCCCCCCGACGGCCTGCTCAGACTGGTGGTCCTACTGCCCGGCTGAAGATCACGGGGCGGTCATTCCTGGGGTGTGGTCTCTTCGCGGATGACCTGCTGGGCCACCTTGAAGGCGCTGTTCGCGGCCGGTACTCCGCAGTAGACGGCCGCCTGGAGGAGCACTTCCCTGATCTCCACCGGGGTGAGGCCGTTGCGGAGGGCGGCGCGGACGTGGAAGGCGAGCTCGTCGAGGTGGCCGCCCGCGACCAGCGCGGTGAGCGTGACACAGCTGCGCGAGCGCCGGTCGAGCCCGGGCCGGTCCCAGATCTCGCCCCAGGCGTACCGGGTGATGAATTCCTGGAAGTCCCCCGAGAACTCGTCCGCCGAGGCCAGCGCCCGGTCCACGTGCGCGTCGCCGAGCACCTCGCGGCGCACCTTGATCCCGGCCTCGTACGGGTCGGGCCGCCCCTGCGTCTCGGCCCGCGCGACGGGCGCCGCGATCTCGGCCACCGGGGCCCCCGAAGCCGGCGGGACGAGGACCGGCTTCACCGGGGCCGCCGGGATCGCCGTCTGGCCGGTCGCCGAATCGAAGGCGGGCTGCCAGGCGCTGCTGAAGTGCCGTACCAGCAGGTCCGTGACCGCTGCGGGCTGTTCCACGGGGACCAGGTGCGAGGCGCCGGGTACGACCGCGAGCCGGGCGTCCGGTATCCCGGCGACCAGGGTGCGGGCCTCGGCGGGCCCGGTGACCTGGTCGTCGGAGCCCACCAGGACGAGGGTCGGCACCCCGATGCGGGCGACTTCGGCCCGTACGTCGAACGCGGCGAGCGCCTCGCAGGCGGCGATGTAGCAGCCGGGGTCGGTGGTGCGCACCATCTGCACGGCCCACTCGGTGATCGCGGGCTGGGTGGCGGCGAAACCTTCCGTGAACCAGCGCTCGGGCGACATCCGGGCGATGGGGTCGAGCCCGTTCGTTCGTACGATCACACCGCGCTGCCGGAACTCGTCCGCCGTTCCGAAGCGCGGCGAGGCGGCGATCACGCCGAGCGAGGCCATCCGCTCCGGGTGGCCCAACGCCAGCTCGATCCCGACGGCGGCGCCGAACGCGCACCCCGCGTAACCGAAGCGCTGCACGCCGAGCCCGTCGAGCGTGGTGAGCAGCCGCTCGACGACCTCGCCGACCGAACCCGCAGGGTAGGCGGGCGCACCACCGTGTCCGGGCAGGTCGAAGCGGAAGATCCGCCAGTGCTTGGCCAGCTCCGGGACCTGCCGGTCCCACATGTGCCAGGTGGTGCCGAGCGAGGGTCCAAGGATGAGGACCGGGGCGTCTTCCGGGCCGTCGAAGCGGTACTGGAGGGCAGGGGTCGTCGTCTCACTCACCGTTCCACGCTAACTTCCGTCCCTGTGGGGGCGGACACAGGCCCTGCTTGTGCACGCCGCCCACACCGGTCCGCCACAAGCGGGGGCAGGCAGGGAAATGCACTCAGGACACCTGCAGCACCGCGTGTCGGGTCGGTGGAGGTGGTTGTGCGGCCGCGCGCAGGTCATAGTCGTACGTCCGTCCGCACGGCACCGTCCGGCCGGTCGTCTTCTTGAGCCGGCCGCCAGGTGCGCACCCGTACAGAGTGCGGGTGTAGTCGCTGGCGGTCGGGACGGGGCCGCGTACTACAGCGAGGCCCAGGGCTGGGTCTACCTGATGGACGAGCTGGGCTGGGAGCCGCTGCGCAACCGCCATCTGCTGCTCGAACGCGGCGGCGACACCCGCGTCCCCAGCAAGATCACCCTCCTCACTCTCCGCTCCCCGCTCCCCGCTCCCCGCTCCCCGCTCCCCGCAGCGGCCTCCCACGCCCTGACGCGGAGCGGGCCGCCCCTCCCTCATGGACCGGCTCACCGAGTCGAAACGGACGCGTACGCCCATATCGAGGTCCACAACCGGCAGTTGGGCTGGAGGCCGTCGTGAGTGGCTAGCGGCGGCTCTCCGCCTCCGCGTCCTGGGCCCGTTCCGGCACCGTGACGCCCGCCCCCATGGGTGCCCAAAGGGTGGCCGCGGAGAGCAGGGTCACGGCCGCCGCACCCATGAGCATGGGTACGCTGCCGAGCCAGGCGGCCACCGCACCGCCTGCAAGGGCTCCGACCGGCACCGTCGTGAGCAGCACCGCCTGTACGAGTCCCGCGACGCGGCCCTGCATACCGTCAGGGGTGACCAGTTGCTGCGTGGTCGTCATGGAGATCATCCATACGGTGCCGGAGAGGCCGTAGCAGACCTGGTACGCGAGCAGCACAGGGAAGGCGAGGCCCAGCGACGCGGCCGGGATCAGGAACACGGCAGCGCCTGCCGCGAGTCCGAAGATCTGCGTGGCCCGCCACAGCCCGGAGGTCCTGGCAAAGCGTCCGGCGAGCAGGGCGCCCGCCAGGGTGGCCGCGCTGTAGGCCGCGTACGTCGTGCCCAACTGCCAGGCAGGCAGGGCGAGATCGCGGGTCGCGTAGAAGACGTAGAGGGCGGCCGCCGCACCGCTGCCGAGGTTGAGTCCGGCGCCCGCCAGGACCATGCGGCGCAGCCGGCGCTCGGCGCGCACCACCACGAGTCCCGTACGCAGTGAACCGGCCAGGGACTTCGCGCGGGCGGGCTCCCCCGAGCCTGTCACCGTGTTCAGCGTGGCGGGCAGCGCGAACAGCAGGAGCGCCTCGATCGCGTAGGCCGCACTGCCCGCGAGGAGCGCCGCGTCGGCCCCGAGAAGCCCCACCATGACACCGCCGAGCGCAGGGCCGCCGACCTGTCCGCTCGTACGGGCCGCGGTCAGCGCCGAGTTGGCGGCGAGGAGCCGCTCCGGTCCGACGACGCGCGGCAGCGCTGCCTGGAGCGCGACGGAGAGCGTGAAGGTCAGGGTGCCCGAGACGCCTGCGACGACGTACAGGTGCGCCAGGGTGACATGCCCCAGCGCGCCGGCCAACGGGATCGAGCCGACGACCAGGGTCTGGAGGCTGGTCACCCACACGAGGAGAGGGCGCAGCCTGATCCGGTCGACGATCGCTCCGGCCAGCGGGCTCAGAACGGCGCCGGGCAGATAGGTCAGCGCCAGCAGCGCGGCCGCCCCGAGCGGCCCCGCGCCGAGGTCGGTCACTGCCAGCAGGGTCAGTGCGAGAGCGGTGATCTGCCGCCCGACGGAGCTGGCGACCTGCTCGCCGCACAGCAGCACGAAGGGACGGTGGCGACGCAGGGGGACCGTCCCTTCGGCCCGTGACGCGCCCATCCCTCAGATCCCCGTGCAGGGAACGGGCCAACGGCGCATCCGCGGCGGCAGGGCCACCGCCCAACCGTCGGCGACGAGAGCGAGCCGCTCGGCCGCGAGCAGGCCGACGGCCTCCCGCTGCACGGCGTCGAGTTCACCGAGCGCCGCGGGCTCCTGGACCGTGGCGAAGGTGGCGACCAGATCCGGGTGGTCGAGGGTGAACCTCGCCGAGGCGGGCCGCTCTCTGCGGTCCATGACCGTGATGAAGTCCGGGCCGCGGCGATGGTAGAGCATGCCGGCGGGGAAGGCGGCGTAGGAGGTGCGCCAGGCGCCCAACTCACCTGGCTCGTCCGGCCGTTCGACTGGTGGTGGGAGGTGGTGCAGCATCCGTACGTACGGGGCGTCATACGTGTCGAGCGCGTCGTCGCCTCGCGGCCGGTCTTCGTAGGCGATCTCCCAGTGCGTACGGAGCTGTTGGCTCTGGCACTCGCGCAGGAACTGGACCGCCATCGCCGTCTCGCGTCCCGCCCCGCCCAGGCGCAGCGGCATGTCCAAGTGGACCTGTCGGCCGATCACACGGTGGGGGACGGTCGCGGGAAGCCCGGTCATCCGGCCACCTCCTGATGGTCCGTGGATTGCGGAGCCGGGTCGGGGTCGATGCGGTCCGGTACGTCCCACGTGGGCAGGGACACGTACGTCCGCCCGTCGCGGAAGACCAGCCCCGTCGCCTGAGCCTGCTGGATCCACCCGCTCAGCTCCTCGGCCGGGATGTCGTGTCCGTCGCCGGTCAGCAGCCGGTGCAGCGCCGGCTCCGTCCGCCCGTCCTCCAGGCGCCGCAGCACTTGCGCCTGCCAGCCGGTCAGCCGGTGGGTGCGGCGGGGCCAGCCGTGCCGCCGGTCGTGAACGAGCAGTACGTCCACGCCCTCCTCCGGCTCCGCCTCCTCCATCACCAGGCTCGATCCGTGATGTCCGTCTCGCCATACCGCTACGGCCCGCTTGAGCCGGCTCTCGGTCTCTCCGCCGATGCCCGCGTCGTCCGTCGCGAACAGGTAGACGAGGTCGGTGAGTTCGGAATCGGGCAGCTCGTAGACGTGGTGATACATCTCGGCCGGGCGCCGCTTGCCGAAGCCGAACCCCGGGTCCGTGAAGTTCGGGCTGAACCGCTCCAGTTGGATGCGGTGGGCGCCGCCCGGGGGCTGCAGGTGGATAAGCGCGGGCAGTTGGCTGACGAGGGGGTCGTAGTCCTCGACGGTCTCGCCCGGGAAGCCGTACAGGTAGTTCCAGGTGACGGTCAGCGCGTGGTTCTCGCACTCACGGAGTGTGCGGACGTTACGGGCGCCGCTGACGCCCTTGTCCATGAGGTCGAGGACCCGGCTGCTCAGGCTTTCGATGCCGGGCTGGATGAGCACGGCTCCGGCCCGCCCGAGGAGGGCGATCTGTTCACGATTGAGGTTGGACTTGACCTCGTAGTGCATCCGCAGGTCCCAGCCGCTCTCGGCGGCGAGGGGCAGGAAGTCCTTGAAGTACGCCATGTCGATGATGTTGTCGACGGTGACGACGTCGAGGATGCGGTGCCGTCGTACGAGGTGGTCGATCTCGCTCCACAGCTGCTCGCCCGACTTGGCGCGGAACGCCATGGAGGAGCCGTTGAGCCCGCAGAAGGTGCAGTGGTGCTTCTCGCCCCACCAGCAGCCGCGTGCACCCTCGACCACCAGCTTCGGGTAGACGTATTCGAGGACGGGGGATGCGTCGAGGGCTGCCTGCCACTGGTCGTAGTCGGGCGCGGGGATGTCGGAGGGCGCCACGGTGCGCCGGGACTCGGTGTTCGCCCGCGAGACCCGGCCGTCCGGCTGCCCTTCCCACCAGCACAGGCCCGGTACGTCGGCGGGCGGCGTGCCGGCATCCAGGTGGCGCAGAAGCGCCGGGAAGGCGTACTCGCCCTCGCCGCGCACCACATGGTCGACGAAGGGATGGTTGCGGTGCAGGGCGTGCCCCATCGGGCCGTCGCAGTTGCTGCCGCCGAAGACGACGGTGAGCTCCGGACGCCGGCGCTTGAGTGCCCTGGCCAGCGCGAGCGAGGGCACGTTCTGCATGAACGTGGTGGTGAACCCGACGACGTCCGGTTCCTGGGCGAGCACCTCTCTCGCGCACTCGGCGATGAACTCGGCAGCGTGGACCCGCATGTCGGAGGCGGTGTCGATGCTGAGGCCGCGACGTGCGGCGTACTCCTTCAGCCTGGCGACGCCCCAGGTCTCGTCCTCGTACAGCACACCCGAGAAGACCCAGTCACCGAGGCCGTCGAAGATCGAATCGCTGCCGATCGCCTCGTAGTCACCGGGGCGCAGCCGCCCGCCGGACCGCTCGAGGAGGAACTCCGCCCAGCGCAGCGAGCCGTGGAACTCAAGCACATCGTCGTCCGGGCGGACCTGCCGCAACAGTTGGTGCAGCAGGCCCACTTGGAGAGAGGGCAGATCGATCGGGTGCCACGGCATGGTCACCAGATGTACGCGCACACCACTCTCCCCCCCGTCACCGTCCCCTGGATGTCCCGCTCACGTTTGCCGCCCGGTCAACGGGTCGGCGGGCGTTTCTCCATGACGGCGGGCTTGCGGTTCGTGCGCTCCTCTTCGCGGATCACAACCTTCTTGATCTCCACGACTCTCCCCTGGTCGACGACCTCGAACTCACGTGCCACACAAAGCAGTTCACCTTATGGGGCATCACATACACCCCACAAGAACCCCGACGGCGGAGCGGGCCGCCCGCCGGAAGCCGTGCAGCACGGGACCGCCGAGAGCGACTTCGGGATATTCGGGGTGGCGTAGCTGCCAGGGCAGAAGGCGAGGACGTCGATCTTGCCGCCGGGGTTTCGGTCACCGACGGTCGGCGCCGCGCCGCACTGGTCTCGCTGGCGCCGGTGGCCGAGCGGGGGCGACGGAGATCGCCCCCGGGAAAGCTCTCGTAGTCGAGGGGGCACTCAGGACACCTGGACGGGGTGTCGTACCACCGCGTCGAAGAGGTAGCCCTGGGTGTTGAGGACGGTCGTCTCCGGCTGGGTGCGGCCTGTGGTGTCGGTCGCCCGGGCCAGCAGTGTGTACGTCCCTGGAGTCCTCGGACGCCAGTCGGTGGACCAGCGGACCCAGCCCGCGCGGCTCGGCGCGTCGTACAGCCGGGCACGCCGCCAGCTCGTACCTCCGTCGGTGCTCACGTCGACACGGCGGACGCCACCGGCCCCGGACCAGGAACGGCCGGTGAGCCGATGGTCCGCGCCGACAGGGAGGCTCGCGTTCCAGGCGAGCTCGAAGGCGCTCTTGAGGGTCTGTCGGGTGAGAGGCGCGCTGCCGCCGTCGGGGTACGCGGCGCCGAACAGCCGGTAGAAGTCGATGTTCCACGGCGAGTAGAGCGGCTGGGCGGACACCTCGATGTCGCCGACCCACTTGATCGAGGCGATGCCCACCCAGGAGGGCACGAGTACGCGCACCGGGTAGCCGTGGTCGACCGGCAGCGGTTCGCCGTTCATCTCGTACGCGAGCAGTACGTCGTCCAGCGCCTTCGACAGCGGCAGCGGGCGGCGGACATGGCCGAGGTTCGTGCCGTCCGCGGTGATGTACTCGGCGTCCAGGCCCCGGGGCAGGACGTCCACGGCACGGTCCGTGAGGCCGGCCCTGCGCAGTACCTCGGCCAGCCGTACGCCCTTCCAGCGCGCCGTGCCGATCGCGCCGAGCGTCCACGCGGTGCCGCTGACCGTCTGCCCCTGCTGCGTCGTGAAGAAGCTGCGGCCGTTGCCCGCGCACTCCACGAACGCGGTACGGGTGGTGGCGGGGAGCCGCTTGAGGTCGGCGAGGGTGAACTCGACGGGCTCCTCGCGCGCGAGCCCGTCGCCCCAGAGGGTGAGGGTCCATGCCTTGGCGTCCAGGACGGGGGTGGAGGTGTGGTTGCGTACGAAGAAGTGGTCATTGGGGGTGTGGTAGCCGGTACCCGCGAGGGACGCGAACTTGGTCTCGGCGTTCGTGCCGCGAGCCGTGAACCAGTCGTCCGGGAGGGGTTTCACGATGCCGGGGACCGTCGCGGAGGGAGTCACCGATGTGCTGGTGGCGGCCGCTGTGGGTGCGGCGGCCGCTGTGGGTGCGCCGAAGGCCGTGGGCAGGGTCGTGGTGAGTCCGGCCGCGGCGAGCAGCCTGAGCATGTCGCGGCGGGCCACCCCGTCGGCCCTGGCATCTCCCGCCAGCCATTGCCGGAGTCTGCGGCGGTCGTAGGCGGATTCGGAGTGGGATTCGGAGTGGGATTCGGATGCGGAGCCGGGCGTGTGGGGCGGCTGGGGCATGGAGGGGCCTGCCTTTCGGGCCGTTCGAGCGGGAGGGGAACGCGCGGGGCACGGTGGAATGGGCGGCGCCGCGAGCATGCGGGGGGGGACGGCACTCGGCGGTGCCTGAAGGTGCCTGAACTACAGGAGAGGGGTTACGGCGTCGGCAGCGGGACCGCGACGGCCGAGGCACGGACCATGTCCGTGGTGCGGTTCAGCGACAACAACCGCGCGACGAACACGCGCGGGACCGCGGGGCGGGGCGGTGGTCACTGAGGCACATGAGCGCCAGGGTACGAGCCGGAGGACCAACTCGTCGAGAACTCGGGGCAGTCGGTGTTCCGGAGCACCAACTGATCGGCAGCGGACAGCGGGGCTGCGAGCGCCGGGCCTGTGTTGCATGACGTCCTCTGTCAGAGGTCGCCCGGTGCGCCGAGGCCGGTGAGCGCGCCGACGGGGTCGAGGTCGGGGGTGCCACGGGGCCACCAGTCGTCCTGGCCCGGTTCGGATTCGTAGGCGTACCAGAGGCCGCTGTGGCCGAGGCGGAGCTGGGCGTGGCCCCGCGGATGGGTGAGGTGGTTGCGCCAGGGGCGGAAGGCGGGGAGGTCGGCGGCGAGGAGCAGCGGGCGGGCCCGGTCGAAGCGGCCCGCCGGTGGATCCCAGGGCTCTTCGAGGACGGCGAGCCCTTCGAAACCGCCCTGCCGCCAGGCGGCGACCGCACGCGCGAGGTCGGCCCGGGTGCGTCCCGCGGCGGCGGCGAGCGAGGCGTAGAGGGCGCGGGTCGCGGCGGTGAGTCCGGAACCGGGCCGGGCGGCGGCGAGACGCACCGCGTCCTGCCAGAGCGTCAGCCCCGCGACCGGATCGCGGCCCGCGGTGAGCAGCGTGTGGGCGCGGGCGGCCGCGTCGGTGGCCAACTGGTCCAGCGCGAACGGGTCCGGGCCGCCCGGTGCGTCCGGATAGGTCGGTGGCTGCTCGGGGTGCGCGGGCGGTGGGAGCGGCGCCGGGAGGGGCGACAGCACGCGCCGCGCGAGGGCGTCGCGGGCGCGGGTGCCGGGGAGCGGGGCCGGTTCCTGGTCCTGGGCGGCGCGGGCGATCCGGGCCGCGTTGCGACGGGACAGCGCGTCGAGCAGCTCGCGTTCGCCGCGGCCGCGCAGGAGGAGCAGCACGAAGGGGTCTTCGTCCAGCAGCCGTGCGGTTTGGTAGCAGAGGGCGGCCGCGTGTTTGCAGGGGTGCCCGAAGTCGGGGCAACTGCAGTGCGGTTCGAGCTCGCCGGGGCCCGGGAGCAGGGCGACCCCGCACTCGGCCAGCGACTTGGGCATCTCCTTGTCGAGCAGCGCTGCGATGTCCCCGGGCCGCTCGGCGACCGCGTCGAGGAAACGGTCCCAGTCGGCGTCCGACAGCGTCCCGACGGTGACCTGCACGCGATAGGGCCGCGGACGGCTCCCGTGCACGTACGCGAGCACCAGCCCCGGTGTGACGGTGACCGCGTCCACGTGCCCGCGTCCGGCATACGCCCGCCCCCGCGCGAGCCGCGCCGCATCAAGCGCCCCCTCCTCCAACGCCCTCACCCACGCGTTCCCCCACCACGTCTCCGCGAAGCCGTGATCCCCCGACGCCCGCGCCGGGAAGGCCTCGAACGTACGGCGCAACGCACCGTCGCGCCCAGGGGATCCCATGGATCGCGGGAGCCGCGTGGCCGCGGACCGCTCTACAGGCCGAGGGTCCGCGGAGCGCGGGGCCGTGGGCGTGGCGTCCGGGGAGGCGACGGTTGCGGGATCGGCCCGCGGAGCGTGCGGGGTCACGTCGTCTGCGGCCCCGGACTGGGCGCCCTGACCCGCCACCGGCGCCCCGTCAGGCTGCGCCCGAGCCGTATCCGAGGTCGTGACGGGTCGGTCTCCGGGCCGTGGCACCGACGAGTCCCGGATCGACTCCCGTGCGGCGGCAGCAGCGGCTCGCTCGGGATGCGCACCCTGGGACGCCCCGAACATGTCCCCGGCCTGCACCACGGGCGAGTCCGCGACCACCTCGCCATCGCCCCCGAGCCGCGCCCGGCCCGAACCTGACGTCACTTCGGGCCGGTCATCCGCGAGAGCCGACCGGTGTCCCGCAGTCCCGGCGTCGGCGGGGTCGGACGGGTCAGCTGCGGTCGCGTCCCCGGCCTGCACAGCGCGAGCGCCCGATTCCGGGACCACCTCGCCATCGCCCCCGAGCCGCACGCGGCCCGCACTTGACGTCACTTCAGGCCGGTCATCCGCGAGAGCCGACCGGTGTCCCGCAGTCCCGGCGTCGGCGGGGTCGGCTCCGGCCGCGTTTCCGGCCTGCACAGCGCGAGCGCCCGATTCCGGGACCACCTCGCCATCGCCCCCGAGCCGCGCCCGGCCCGAACCTGACGTCACTTCAGGCCGGTCATCCGCGAGAGCCGACCGGTGTCCCACAGTCCCGGCGCCGACGGGGTCGGCTGCGGTCGTGTCGTGGGGTGCTGTGTCGGAGGGCAGGTGGAAGGCGCCGGCGAGTAGCTCGCGTACGTCTTGAGGCGCGGTTCGCCGGTTCTGGCTCCGGGGGTTCCGTCGGGCCCTGGACGCGGCGGCTCGCGGCGGGTCGGCGGACCGGCCTCCTGCCACAACTCCCCTGTTGCCGGGGTCCGTTACCCGCTTTCCTCCGGCGTCCGTCCGCGCTTGCCTCGCCTCACCCCGCGCGGCGCGCAAGGCCTCACGCGCGATGTCCCCAGGGCGCGGGCCCCCTGCGGCGGAACTACCCGTCCGGCTGGCCGACGTCTCAGCCTCCGTCTCGACCGGCGCCCCGACCGACGTCTCGAGCGACGTCTCGGCCCCGGCAGGAGACTCTGCCCGGCCGGGCTCCACGGCCCCGTCGGACACCTCAGCCGCACCGCCGCGGGCACCTTGAACCGCTCCGGTCCCAGCGGCCGACCTCCCCGCCGCCGCCCGTCGCAGCGCCTCGCGTGCCACGTCTCCCGGTCGCGCCCCCGGAGAAGACGCACTCCTGGGAGACGCATCGGCCGCACCCCCCTCAGCCGACTGATCCGAAGGATCCGGCTGATCCGCCTGACTCCGATGACTCCGATGACCCGGATGATCCGGATGACCTGAGTCGTCAGGCACCTCGTCCCCCCTGAACCCGCGCTCTCGCGCCTCCCGCAGCGCCCGACGGGCCACGTCGGCGGGGCGCGTCCCCGGCGCAGGGCGTGACTGGTCGGTGCCCGAGCCCTCGGTCACCGCAGGGGTCTCCTCCACGCCGTCGTTCACGCGGGCCTCCGAAGGGACACCAGGTCCGACAGCTCGCGGTCGGTCAGCTCGGTGAGGGAGGCCTCGCCGGATCCGAGGATCGCCTCCGCGAGGGCCCGCTTCGCTTCGAGCATCTCGGCGATGCGGTCCTCCACCGTGCCTTCGGTGATGAGGCGGTGGACCTGGACGGGCTGGGTCTGGCCGATGCGGTAGGCGCGGTCGGTGGCCTGTTCCTCGACGGCCGGGTTCCACCAGCGGTCGAAGTGGACGACGTGGCCGGCCCGGGTGAGGTTCAGGCCGGTGCCTGCGGCCTTGAGGGAGAGCACCAGGACCGGCGTCGAACCGCTCTGGAATCGGTCCACCATGTGCTCGCGCTCGGGGATCGCGGTTCCGCCGTGCAGGAGTTCCACGGGGACGGCGCGCGCGGTGAGGTGCTCGGTGATGAGGCGCGCCATGCCCACGTACTGCGTGAAGACGAGTGCCGAGCCGTCCTCGGCGAGCAGCGTGTCCAACAGCTCGTCGAGCAGGGCGAGTTTGCCGGACCGGGCGGAGGGGCCGTGGGCGGCCGCCCGGGCGTCCTCCTTCAGATACAGCGCCGGGTGGTTGCAGATCTGCTTGAGGGCGGTGAGGAGTTTCAGGACCAGGCCCCGGCGGGCGATGCCGTCGGCGATCTCGATGGCGAGCAGCGACTCGCGGACCACCGCCTCGTAGAGGGAGGCCTGTTCGCGGGTCAGCGGGACCGGGTGGTCCGTCTCCGTCTTGGGCGGGAGTTCGGGGACGATCCCGGGGTCCGACTTCTTGCGGCGGAGCAGGAACGGGCGGATCAGCCGGGCCAGACGCGCCACCGCCTCCTCGTCCTCGCCGTTCTCCACGGCGCGCGCGTGCCGGGCGCGGAAGGACTTGAGGGGGCCGAGCAGACCGGGGGTCGTCCAGTCGAGCAGGGCCCAGAGCTCGGAGAGGTTGTTCTCCACGGGGGTGCCGGTCAGCGCCACGCGCGCGGGGGCCGGGATGGTGCGGAGCGCCTTCGCCGTCGCCGAGTAGGGGTTCTTGACGTGCTGGGCCTCGTCCGCGACGACCATGCCCCAGCTCTGCTGGGCGAGGTGCGCCGCGGCCGACCGCATCGTGCCGTAGGTGGTGAGGACGAAGCCGCCGTCGAGGTCTTCCAGGGTGCGGTCGGGCCCGTGGAAGCGGCGGACGGGGACGCCGGGCGCGAAACGGTTGATCTCCCGCTGCCAGTTGCCCAGCAGCGAGGCCGGGCAGACGACCAGGGTCGGTTCGGGGCGGGCCCGGCGCAGGTGCAGCGCGATGAGAGTGACGGTCTTGCCGAGCCCCATGTCGTCGGCGAGGCAGCCGCCGAGGCCGAGGGAGGTCATGAGGTCCAGCCAGGCGAGACCCCGGAGTTGGTAGTCCCGGAGCTTGGCCTGGAGACCGGGTGGTGGCTCGACGGGAGTGACGCCCGCCGTCAGCCGGTCGCGCAGCGTGGCCAGCGCTCCGACCGGCACCGCCTCGACCGTCTCGCCGTCGACCTCGGCGCTGCCGCTGAGCGCGACGGAGAGCGCGTCGACCGGGTCGAGCAGGCCCAGTTCGCGTTTGCGGGCCTTGCGGACGAGGGCCGGGTCGACGAGCACCCACTGGTCACGCAGCCGTACGACCGGACGGTGGGCCTCGGCCAGGGTGTCCATCTCGGCCTCGGTGAGCGGGTCACCACCGAGCGCCAACTGCCAGCGGAACTGGAGCAGTTCCTCGCTCTCGAAGAACCCGGTGCCGTCCGTGGCAGAGCCGGGCGCCGGGCGCACCACCGCCGCCGCGCTCAGGTCGTGGGCGAGGTCCCGGGGCCAGTGCACGGCGACTCCGGCCGCGCCGAGCCGGTTCGCCGCGATGCCGAGGAGGTCGGACAACTCCTCCTCGGAGAGCGCGAGTACGTCCGGCGCGTCCTGCTCGGACAGTCGGTCCAAGGGCGGCCAGACGCGGGCCGCGCGACGGACGGCCAGGGCGGCGTCCACGCGCGCGCGGGGACCGAACGTCGCGTCGGCCTCGCCCGCCCACAGCGCCGCGGCGTCGACGACGAGGGTGGGGTCGGCGAGGCTGTGCACCTGCACGACAGCCGCACCCGCGCGGCGTGCTCCCTCGCCGTCGTCGAAGAGCTGGTACGCCGACAGGTCCAGGCGGAGCGAGATGCGCACGCCCGCGTCCATGCCCGCGGCGACCTCCGCGGCCCAGCCGTGGGCGCCGGGCAGCCGCTGGGGCGCGACCGCGGCGAAGGGTTTGCCTGAGGTGTACCCCGCGGCCGGGGTGCGCGGCAGTGTGTCGGCGACCGCGTCCAGGAAGGAGCGCATCAGCGCTTCCGGTTCCGGCAGCCGGAGCGGGCCCTTGCCGGGGAGCGGGACAGCGTGTCCTTCGTACGGCAGGGCCGCGGCGACCGCCCTCAGGTGTGCGATGTCGTCCGGGTCCAGCGGGCCCGCGCGCCAGGCGTCGAAGCCGTCGGCTGTCAGACCCGGCAGCAGCCTCCCGCGCGCGACGAGCCGCAGCGCGTGCAGCGCGGCCGCGCCCCAGCAGGCCGTGGCGGGATGTGCGGCGGGGTCGCGGCGTGCCCCGGCCAGCAGCGGCAGGGCCTCCTCGATCGGCAGGCTCACGGCGGGGACGGTGCCTCTACGGACTTCGGAACCGTGCCGCCGTACCACCGTCAGCTCGGTCGGCTCCCCGGACGATTCCCGCTCCGCGCGCTCACCGGAAGACAGCTCCGGTACGTCGGACGGCAGCGGCTCGGCATCCGGATCCCAGAAGGCGACCCGCCCCTCGCGAGGCACCGGCGCGGGCAGGAAAACCGCGGCGAGACGCACCGGGACAGCCTTCTCGGCCACCGCGTCCATCCTGCTCCCCATACGCCCGCTCACCTCCCGCCCGTCAGTCCGACCAGTTGTCTTCGACTGTACGGGCGGCCTCTGACAATCGGCCTCGACGGCGGCGCCGAGAGACAGCGGCCCCGACAGACGGCGGCGCTGTCAGGGAGTGGTGCGCGAGACCACGTACACCATGGGGTGCTCGGGGTCGGCCATGTTCACGACGATGTCGAGGGTGGGCGCCGGGTTCTTCTGCTTGTAGACGAGGCCCGACCACGGGCCTGGGCCGGTGAACTCCCAGCCGACGACCTGCTGGTCGCGGGCGTTGATCGTGAAGTCGTCCTGCTTCAGGGCGGCGCGGCTGGTGCCGACGTAGCCCAGGAATCTGTCCAGGCCCGCGCTGTCGGTGCCGAACTGGACGTACAGGCGGCTGGTCTTCCAGTTGTTCGTCTCGTAGTAGGCGACGTCGGTCGAGTACCCCGGGATGGTGACCTGGTAGACGCGGCGCTGGACGCGCGACGGCCAGCCCATCGTGAGGCCGGTCGCCGAGTACTTCTCCTCCTTCTGCTTGCCGGCGTCGCGGCTCTGGTTGGCGGAGATCACCAGATAGCCGGCCGGGACGCCGATGAGCAGCCCGATGATCAGGAGGGTGATCGCGCGGCGGCGGAACTTGTGGCGCGGGTTCTCGGGCGGCCGTTCCGGCTCGTCCGGCGGGGACGCCTGGCGCGGCAGCGAGGCCGTCACAGCGACTCCTGGGACGTACGGCGGGACTCCACGAAGCGCTCGTACCGCTCGTAGCGCTCCACCCGGCGGCGGTTGGCGCGGCGGAAGCGGCGGGCGACGAGCCGGGCGAGGTCGGCGGCGCCGACCATGCCGGCCTCCGGGCCGAGCTGGGCGCGGGCGATACGGGCCTCGGGCCGGTAGCCGCGGCCGGTGAGGTGCCTGCGGAACGCGTCGCGCGCGGGGACGATCAACAGGTCGTCGGCCGCGCTGACGCCGCCGCCGATCACGAAGCAGGAGGGGTCCAGGGCCGCCGCCAGGTTGGCGATGCCGACGCCCAGCCACTGTCCGATGTCCTGGAGCAGCTCGACACACATGGCGTCGCCCTCGCGGGCCAGCTCGGTGATCAGCGGCCCGGTGATGTCGGGGATGCTGCCCTTGACCCGCTCGATGAGTCCGTACGCCACCGGGGAGTCGGCGGCGGCGAGTTCGCGGGCCTCGCGGACCAGCGCGTTGCCGGAGCTGTACTGCTCCCAGCAGCCGCGGTTGCCGCACGGGCAGCGGTGGCCCCCGGGCACGACCTGCATATGCCCGAACTCGCCCGCCACACCGAACTTGCCGCGCTTGACCTGGCCGTCCTCCAGGATCGCACCGCCGATGCCGGTGCCCAGCGTGATCATGACGAGGTGGTCCTCGCCGCGACCCGCGCCGAAGCGCCACTCGGCCCATGCCGCGGCGTTGGCGTCGTTGTCGACCAGGACGGGGACGGCGAGGCGGCTGGAGATGCGGTCCCGGAGGGGCTCGTTGCGCCACGACAGGTGCGGGGCGAACAGGATGCGGTTGCGGTCGGCGTCGACCCAGCCGGCCGCGCCAATGCCGACCGCGTGCACGTCGTGCCGGTCTGAGAGGTCCAGGACCAGTTCGACGATGGTGTCCTCGACGACCCTGGGGCTCTTGGACTTGTCCGGCGTCTCAGCGCGGAGCTTCTCCAGGATGTTGCCGTCGGCGTCGACGACACCCGCCATCACCTTCGTGCCACCGATGTCGATGCCGACGGTGGGGACGCGGGGGGCCGTCAGGTGGGAACGGCGCTCGCGCGTTCCCACGGTCCGCAGGACGGTGGCCCGCGCGGAGCCGCGGTGTGCGAGGTCGCGGTAGGTGCTCATCGCGCCGATTCTGCCCTACGTACGCGCTGGCCTGCACGGTGGGAGACCGTGGGTGCCGCGGTGGGTGTCACCGCGGGACACCGTGGATGCCACGGTCGGTGTCACCGCGGGACACCGTGGGTGCCTTGGGCCGGTCTGTCCTCCGCGGGTCCGCTGTGGCTGGGCGCGCCGTTCCCCGCGCCCGTACGGGGCGCCCTCCTCACGTCGCGCGTTCCAGCTCGTGCCGCAGGTCGTCCAGCTCGCTCCCGCCCGCCATCTGGCGGGTCAGTTCATCGAGCGTGATCTCGTCGCGCAGATGGCTGCCGGACATGGTGCCCCTCTTCAACAGCACGAAGCGGTCGCCCACGAGGTAGGCGTGGTGCGGGTTGTGGGTGATCAAGACAACGCCCAGACCGGCATCCCGTGCTGCGGCCACATATTTGAGGACCACACCGGACTGCTTGACGCCGAGGGCGGCGGTGGGCTCGTCGAGGACGAGGACCTTGGCGCCGAAGTGGACGGCGCGGGCGATCGCCACGCACTGGCGTTCGCCGCCGGAGAGGGTGCCGATGGGCTGGTCGACGTCGCGCAGGTCGATCCCCATGCGCAGGAGTTCCGCGTGGGTGGTCCTGCGCATGAACTCGATGTCCATGCGCTTGAAGGGGGCGAAGCCCTTGGACGGCTCGGAGCCGAGGAAGAAGTTCCGCCAGACCGGCATCAGCGGGACGACGGCGAGGTCCTGGTAGACCGTGGCGATACCGCGGTCCAGGGCGTCGCGTGGGGACGACAGGTGGATCTCCTCGCCCTCGATGCGCAGGATGCCCGCGTCGTGCTGGTGCAGACCCGCGATGATCTTGATGAGGGTCGACTTGCCCGCGCCGTTGTCGCCGAGGACGCAGGTGATCTCGCCCGCGTGGACTTCCAGCGAGACGCCTTCGAGGGCGCGGATGTTGCCGTAGTACTTACTGACGTCGTCGAGCTCGACGAGTGCCGCACGTTCCGGGGCGGCCGCGTCCTTCGCCGTCTTCGCGTCCGTCGTCATTTCGTGGCCTCAGCGTTCGTGTCCGTCGTCATTTCGTCGCCCCACCGCTCACGTCCGTCGTCATTTCGTCGCCTCCGCGCGCTTGCGGACCCAGTGGTTGAGCAGGGTCGCCAGGAGCAACATCACTCCCAGGAAGAACTTGAACCAGTCCGGGTTCCATTCGGCGAACACGATGCCCTTGCTGACCATGCCGAAGATCAGGGCGCCGACCGCCGCGCCGACCGCAGAGCCGTAGCCGCCCGTGATCAGACAGCCGCCGATGACGGCCGCGATGATGTACGTCAGCTCGTTGCCGACGCCCTCGCCGGACTGCACGACGTCGAACGAGAACAGCAGGTGCTGGCCGGAGATCCAGGCGCCGAAAGCGACGCCCATGTAGAGGCCGATTTTCGTCTTGTCGACCGGCACGCCTACCGCGCGGGCCGCTTCCTCACCACCGCCGACGGCGAAGATCCAGTTGCCGATGCGGGTGCGCAGCAGGATCCAGGTGGCGACGACGATCAGGCCCAGCCACCACAAAATGGTGATCTTGAAGTCGACGCCGCCGATGGTGAGTGTCGAGGCGAAGACGTCCCTGGCAGAGGAGTAGCCCTGCATGTCGGAGATCGACTTGGTCGAGACCGTGCCGCTGATCAGCTTGGTGAAGCCGAGGTTCATACCGGTCAGCATCAGGAAGGTGCCGAGCGTGATGATGAAGCTGGGCGGGTCGGTGCGGGTCAGCATCACGCCGTTGAAGACCCCGATCGCCAGCGTGACGACCAGCGAGACGAGGACGCCGACCCAGACGTTGGCGGTCATCTGGTAGCTGAACATCGAGGAGATCAGCGCGGAGGACGTCACCATGACGCCCGCGGAAAGGTCGAACTCGCCGCCGATCATCAGCAGGGCGACCGGTACAGCCATGATGCCGATGGTCGAGGAGGCGTACAGGACCGTACTGAGGCTGGCGGCCCGTACGAAACTGTCCGCGAAGATCGCGAAGAAGAGGAAGACCGCGACCGCGCCGACCACCGAGCCGAGCTCCGGCCGGCCCAGGAGCTTGCGCAGCGGTGAGGTCTTGAGGAGGCGTTCATCGGACTTGGCACGGGGCGCGGGTGCCGAAGTGCTCATCGGGTGCCCCGCTCGGTGTACTTCTCCAGTGCGCCGGCCATGTCCTTGGTGATGATCTGCGGTCCGGTGAGGACCGGCTCGCCGCCGCCGAGGACATCGGAGTTGTACTTGTAGAGCCAGAGCAGGTCCACGGCCTCGTACCCCTGGAGGTAGGGCTGCTGGTCGACGGCGAACCCGAGCGTGCCGTCCTTGAGCTCCGTCGCCACCTTCGCGTTCAGGTCGAAGGTGTCGATCTCGGCCTTGCTGCCCGCGTCCGCCTTGGCCTTGACCGCGGTGTCCGCGTACGGGGCGCCGAGCGTGACGACCGTGTCGATGGAGTTGTCTGCCTGGAGCTTGGCGCCGACGGAGGACTGCACGTCGGGCATGCTGGTGCCCGTGACGTAGAGGTTCTCCACAGTGCCGTCGAAGGTCTTCTTGATGCCGGCGCAGCGCTGCTCATGGCCGACGTTGCCCTGCTCGTGCAGGATGCACAGGGCCTTTTTCCTGCCCCGCTTGTTCAGCTCGTCGCCCACGGCCTCACCGGCGATCGTCTCGTCCTGGCCGATGTGCGTGAGCGCGCCGAAGGCCTTGGACTCCTCGGAGCCCGAGTTCACGGTGATCACGGGGATGCCGGCCTTCTCGGCGCGGGCGACCGCGGCCTTCATGGCGTCGGGCTTGGCGAGCGTGACGATGATGCCGTCGACCTTCTTGTCGACCGCGGCGTCCACGAGCTGCGCCTGCTGCTGTGCCTCGTCGTCGTGCGAGTACAGGAAGTTGATGTTGTCCTTGACCGCGGCCTGCTTGGCGCCGCTCTGGACGATGTCCCAGAAGGTGTCGCCATCGCCCGAGTGGGTGATCATCGCGAAGGTCCATTCGGGAGTGTTCACCGCGGCCTTGCCCTGGGCGGCCGCCGCCTCCCGGGCGTCCTCCGCGCGTTTGCCGCCGGTGGCGCTGCATCCCGCGAGGGACACCCCCAGCGCTCCTGCGAGCGCGATGACTGCCCAGGTCCGAGTCCGTGCCACGAGGCCGTGCCCTTCTTGCCGTGCTGCTTGGTGCGCCGGGCCCTGCCGCCGGCCCGGAGGGCCGTCTCGCAAATCCCGGGGGCAGGCATCTCACCAGCCCAAACGTCCAAGTATCAGTCACGGGGATCATGCACCCCACCGGCGGGTCCCGCGCGCGGCGCACTACTCCGGTTGCGGTACGTGCTTTCCAGCGACGGCCGCCGGGAAGCGCGTACGGCCTGGCCGCCGCGCGTCAGGGCCGTACGAGAAGCTGGAACTCGAAGGAGTAGCGCGAGGCCCGGTAGGTGTGGGACCCGAACTCGACCGTGCGGCCGGTGTCGTCGAAGGTGGTGCGCTGCATGGTGAGCAGGGGTGCTCCGGCGGGCTCGCCGAGCCGCTCGCCCTCCTCCTCGGTGGCCGCGCGGGCGCCGATGGACTGGCGGGCGCTGTGCAGCGTGAT
The DNA here is from genome assembly GCF_042671685.1 of Streptomyces sp. NPDC127595. Taxonomy (NCBI): domain Bacteria; kingdom Bacillati; phylum Actinomycetota; class Actinomycetes; order Kitasatosporales; family Streptomycetaceae; genus Streptomyces; species Streptomyces sp. NPDC127595. The sequence continues at coordinate 139,805 of NZ_JBHXWK010000017.1, forward strand.
GCCCGTGGCGCGCATCAGCCGGTACAGGCCCGTGGCCTCCAGCTGGTCGGAGTCGAACTTCAGCAGCCCGGGTGGCAGGTGGTTGCAGAGGTACGCCATCGGCTCCCCGTGGGCGAGCCGCAGCCGCTCGACGCGGTGTACGTCGCTGCCCTCGGCCACCGACAGAGCGGCCGCGACCTCGGCGGACGCCGGCTCCACGGTGTTGACGAGCACCCGGGTCGCGGGGCGCTGCCCGGCCGCCTCCAGGTCGTCGTACAGGCTGCTGAGTTCCAGCGGGCGCTTGACCTGGCTGTGTACCACCTGGGTGCCGACGCCCCGGCGCCGCACGAGCAGGCCTTTGTCGACGAGGGACTGGATGGCCTGGCGGACGGTGGGCCGGGACAGCCCGAGCCGGCCTGCGAGTTCGATCTCATTGCCCAGGAGGCTGCCCGGGGTCAGCGTTCCGTGCTCGATCGCGGCCTCCAGCTGCTGGGACAGCTGGAAGTAGAGCGGGACCGGGCTGCTGCGGTCGACGCTGAGCTGGAGCGACACGGTCGGGTCCACATCTGGTTTGGGCACGGCCCCGAGCGTAGCTCCGGGAGATGTTGACGGGAAGTTGTGAAGTTCGATTGTCCGGACAAACCATTGACAGGGTGCCGGGTCCGCCCTCACTTTGTAGCCATGCGCATCGGACTCATCGGAGCAGGCCGTATCGGGACATTCCACGCGACGACTCTGAGCCGCCACCGCGAGGTCGGCTCCCTCATCGTCACGGACGCGGACACCGTACGGGCCCAGGAGCTCGCGGACCGCCTGGAGGCCACGGCAGCGCCCGGAGTGAACGAGATCTTCACCTGGGGCGTGGACGCCGTGGTGATCACCGCGGCGACGGCCGCTCACGCCGAACTGATCGGCCGCGCGGCGCGTTCCGGGCTCCCGGTCTTCTGCGAGAAGCCCATCGCTCTTGATCTGCCCGGCACGCTCGACGCCCTCGCCGAGGTCGACGCGGCCGGAACCGTGCTCCAGCTCGGCTTCCAGCGCCGCTTCGACGCGGGCTACACGTCCGCGCGCGAGGCGGTGCGCTCCGGACGGCTGGGGCGGCTGCACACGGTCCGGGCGATGACCTCCGACCAGTCGCCGCCCCCGGCCGGCTACCTCCCGCTTTCCGGCGGGCTCTACCGGGACTGCCTCGTCCATGACTTCGACATGCTGCGCTGGGTCACGGGCCGAGAGGTCGTCGAGGTGTACGCGACCGGGTCGGACGCCGGGCCCGCGATGTTCCGCGAGGCGCACGACATCGACACCGCCGCCGCCGTCCTCACCCTCGACGACGGCACGCTCGCCTCGGCGACGGCGACCCGTCTGAACGGCGCGGGCTACGACGTCCGCATGGAACTCGCCGGCGAGCTGGACCAGATCGCCGTCGGCCTCGACGACCGTACGCCGATCGCCTCCACGGAGCCCGCCGGGCCACCGCCCGCCGACAAGCCGTGGACGGGTTTCCTGGACCGGTTCGGCCCCGCGTACGAGGCCGAACTCGGCGCCTTCGTCGACCTCGTACGCGGCGAACGCACCAACCCGTGCGACGGCCGCGAAGCCCTGCATGCCCTGCGCATCGCAGAGGCCTGCGAACTGTCACGACACGAACGGCGCATGGTCCGGCTGTCGGAGATTCCCGGCGGCCGGAACTGACCGCGGCCCCTTTGGACGTACGGAACTGATGGGCGGGTGCCCGGCTTTGAAGCCGGGCGCCCTCGCTCGTCACCCCGAGCCTGCTCCCGGGCTCAAAGCCTCCGCAAGCTGCTCACCAGCGCACGGGCAGACTGCGCACGCCCCGCATCAGCATGCCGGGCAGCCAGTCGCCGGGCGGGCCGTCGAGCGCGAGGTCCGGGCAGCGGTCCAGCAGGGAGCGGAGGGCGACGCGAGCTTCGAGGCGGGCGAGGGGCGCGCCCAGGCAGTAGTGGAGGCCGTGTCCGAAGGCGAGATGACCGCGGGTGTCGCGCCGGATGTCGAAGCGGTCGGGCGCCGGATACCGCACCCCGTCGCGGTCGGCGGCGGTGAGGCCGATCATCACCGCGTCGCCCGCCTCGATGGCCCTGCCGCCGATGTCGAGGGGTTCGGCGGCGTACCGGAACGTCGCGTTCTCCACCGGTCCCTCATAACGAAGCATCTCCTCCACGGCGCCGTCGAGAAGCGTCATGTCGGCGCGCAGCGCGGCGAGTTGGCCGGGGTGGGTGAGCAGCGCGTGGACACCGCTCGAGATGAGGTTGACGGTCGTCTCATGGCCGGCGATGAGCAACACGAAGGCCATACCGCGCAGTTCCTGGGGGGAGAGCCGGTCGCCGTCCTCCGCGGTCGTGCGGATGAGACTGCTGAGCAGGTCGTCGGCCGGAGCGGAACACCTCTTGTCCTCGATCAAGTCGGTCAGATACGCGGCGAGTTGAACGAAGGCGTCGTACTCGCGCTCTCCGTTGGTGGGTGCGACGGCCTCGTTCGACAGTGCGCGGAACGCGGCTCGGTCGATCTCCGGCACGCCGAGCAGCTCACAGATGACGGTGAGCGGCAGCGGATACGCGAGCGAATCCACGAGGTCGGCACGGCCGAGCGGCAGCATCGTGTCGAGCAGCTCGTCGGTGATCTCCTGGACGCGCGGCCGCAGTGTCTCCACGCGGCGCATGGTGAACTCGCGCGCGATGAGAGCCCGCAGCCGCGTGTGCTGCGGCGGGTCCGCGACCAGCAGATACTTGCCGATCAGCTCCTCGTCGAGGAACCTGACCCCGATCTTCTCCCCGTCCTTGGCCAGCCGCGGATCGGCGAGCGCCGCCCGCGCCTCCTCGTAGCCGACGACCAGCCAGGTCTCGTGGTGCGCGTCGGGAACCGGCAAGCGCACGCGGTGCACCGGCCCGAGCGCGCGCAACTCGGCATACACGGGATGCGGATCCTCCCTGAACCGCGCCCCGTACTCCCCCAGATCGATCACTTCCGCCATACGCCTCCCCCTCCACCCCTGAAACGCCCGGACCTGTCGACTAGTGCCCGTCCTCTTCAAGCAGGCCGGCGTCGTAGGTCAACAAGGCGATCTGCACACGGTTGTTCAGGTCGAGTTTGGCCAGGATGCGCGAGACATGGGTCTTGACGGTGGCGACGCTCATGAAGAGCTCGGCGGCGATCTCGGCGTTCGCCCTGCCCTGCCCGACAGCGACCGCGACCTCGCGCTCGCGGTCGTTCAGCGCGGCGATCCTCGTGCGGGCGCCGGACCGGCGGGTGTCGAGGGCGGATCCGGCGGCGTGCGCCATCAACTGGCGGGTGACGGTGGGCGAGAGCACTGGGTCACCCGCCGCGACACGCCGTACCGCCGCGAGGATCTCCGTCGGCGGCGTGTCCTTGAGGACGAACCCGGCCGCGCCCGCGCGCAACGCCCGTAGGACCTGGTCGTCGGCGTGGAAGGTGGTGAGGACGATGACCTGGGGGGCGTCCTTGCGTGCGCGCAACTCCTCGGTGGCGGTCAGTCCGTCAACGTCCGGCATCCGGATGTCCATGAGGACGACGTCCGGGTGGGTGCGGTCGACGAGTGCGGCCACCTCGCTGCCGTCGGCGGCCTCGCCGACGATCTCGATGTCGTCGGCGCCGCCCATCATGAAGGACAGGCCGGCTCTCACCAGAGGGTCGTCGTCGACGAGCAGCAGTCGGATCGCAGTCATGGCCCTACCGTAGTGACGCGCCGCGGGAGGTGACGCACAGTTTCCTCGCCCCCTCCGCCCCTACCCATCCCGTACCTGGGAGCTGCCGCCCCCAGACCCCCGCATCGGCCTCAACGGCCTCGTCGTCAAACGCCGGACGGGCTGAAATCCGCAGCCTGACCACACCGACAGCAGGCCCACTCACCCACCCCACGGCAACCACGCCCGCACCTCGAACCCCCCACCCCCCACGCCCCCGTGCGAAAGCCGTCCCCCCGCAAGCGTCGCCCGCTCGGTCAGCCCGATCAGCCCCTGCCCGGACCCGGGAACGTGCGGAACCTCCCCGGGCGGCGCCGGATTGTGGACGACCACGGTGAGGCCGTCTCCGGGAGCGCCCGAGACGGACACCGTCACCTCCGCCCCCGGTGCGTGCTTGCGGGCGTTCGTCAGGCCCTCCTGAGCGATCCGGTAGGCGGTGCGACCGACGGACGCGGGCACGGCGGCCGGGTCGGCGACGCGGCCGTCGAGGACGACCTTCATGCCCGCCGAGCGGGACTCGGAGACCAGCCCGTCGAGCGCGGCCAGCGTGGGCTGGGGCCGCCCCGCCTCCTCGGAGTCCCCCGCCCGCAGCACCCCGATGATCTCCCGCAGATCTTGCAGGGCCTCGTGCGCACTCTCCCGGATCACCCCGGCCGCCCTCGCGACCTCCTCGCGGGGCGCGTCCGGCCTGAACTCCAGCGCGCCGGCGTGCACGCTCAGCAGCGTGAGCCGGTGGGCGAGCACATCGTGCATCTCGCGCGCGATGTCCTCACGCGCGAGCCGCTGCGCCTGCTCGGCCCGCAGCGCCGCCTCCGTCTCTGCCCGTCGCGCCCGGTCCCGCAAGCTCAGCATGAGCTGCCGCTTGGACCGCACGAACATGCCCCAGCCGATCACGGCGACGTTGAGCAGCACGCTGAGGGCGACCATCCAGCCGTACGGCAGGTCGGGGTCGGGACGCAGCCAGAAGAAGAGGAAGCTCAGCGCGGAGGAGATTCCGCCGATCCAGGCCCCGTACTTGAAGGGCCGGTGCACAGCGACCGTGAAGAGGGCGACGAGACCCGCGCCCCCGGCGGTGTTCGAGATGAAGCAGACGGGGATCATCGCCACGGCGAAGCCGACCGGCCACCGCCGGCGGAGCCACACGGCGGCGCAGGCGAAGGCGCCGAGCCACTGGTCGACGACCTCCAGGGCGTGCGGAATGTTCGGGTCGCCGGACACCGCGTCCGCGCCGAGCATGCCGACGCCGACAGCGATCAGAAAACAGGTGAAGTCCACGACCCAGTCGCGCGCGGTACGCCGTGGACGCCCTTTCCGGCCGACGCGCACCTGATCGAACTCCGTGGCGACGGCCGACGGCAGCAGCCACCGCCGCCCCAACAACGCCTGCGCACCGGCGGACACCCCGGCGTCGGCCAGGTCCCCCGACACGACGGCGGTGTCCGACCCGCGGGCCGGTTCCCCCGACACCGCAGTGCCGCCCGCCCCAGGAACCACATCCCCCGGCACCACGGCGGCCGAGCCGAGGGCCAGTTCCCCCGACACGGAAAGTTCTCGTGGCGCACGCGCCGGATTGTCACCACTCACGGTCGACAAATCTACGCAGCCACGCCCGCCCCCACCTCCCCACGGCCTCGATCACCGACCAAAGTCGTAGCTCTTCAGACTTTGGTCCCCGCCCGCACTCCGCGGTCTGCACTTAGGTCGGACAGGGCCTCGCCCCGCGACCGATGAACTGGGAGGTCCGCGGGGCGAGGATCTTACTCATGAAGCAGTTTCTGGAGATTCTCGGCTTTCTCGCCCTGGTCCAGGGCGCTCTGGGCCTGTTGCACTCGATCACCGGCTGGCCGCGGGGGTGGGGCCTCGTGCAGCGGTTCGGTGTTTTCGACGGCTACGAGATCTACGTGAGCGTAGCCCTGCTCGTACTGTCCTTCGCGCTGTTCGCCGCGGCCGAGAGCCGGAAGCCCGGCTGAACACGGACCGGAGCCAGGGCTCCGGAGTCCGGACTCCGGATTTGCGACGGACCGGATCGTCCTCGCAGTTCAGCAGCCGTAGTTGACCAGCCTGAACGTGACGTAGTGGTCCGCGGTGTAGTAGTCCTCGTTGGTCTTGTTGCCGGTGACGATGCGCCGGGCGCCACGCGTCGAGGAGCCGGGCGTGACGACCGTGTACTCGTGGTAGTAGCCGGTGGACTGTGCGGGCAGGATGCCTTCCCGGTTCTGGAAGACGGTTCCGTCCTGCGAGTACGGGAAGGGTCCTCCCGAGTTGATCAGGCGGAGCGTGGTGTACGCCTGCGACGGCAGCGCGCTGTAGCAGACGCTGCCCACGGCGGTCGCGGCCGCGTTGGCCGGTACCGCGGCGGTGCCGCCGATGAGCAGGGCGGACATGAGGGCGACCAGCGCGCCCGTGCGAGTGGTGCGTGGGGGGAATCTCATGGACCTAGGATGACGCGCGTAGACCATGACATGTCAAGGACACGTCAAAGCTTTTCTCCTATCAAGTCCGATGAATTTTACGGGGGTTAACTTCGGGATCGGCGCCACAGAGTCCATAGCACGATCAGGCACCTCGCTCAATCAGCGCCCTGTACCTGCATGATCAGAGGAGGTCAACGTGATACGCCCCACTATTGACCTACATGATCAATCAACACATGATCCTCACAGGTTTTTGTAATGAAGAATTAAGGGGATGGGTGGGGCGTGTTTACACGAAGACGGCTGTACGGCTGGCGCCAGGGGGTGCTGAGTGGGGCGATAGCCGTCACGCTCCTGGGGAGCGCGGTTCCGGCCGTGGGGGCCGCGGAGACACCGGCACTCACCGATGACGGGGCGGCCTCGGTCGCGGCTGACAGAACTCCGGAATCGGAAGCGAGCGCGCTCGCCGCCGAGACGGGCGAGCGGGTGACGGTGGATGCGGCGACCACCGAGTCGTCCGAGGTCTTCGCCAACCCGGACGGCACCTTCACGCAGGAGATGAACGCGGCTCCGGTCCGCGCCCAGCAGGACGACGGCCGCTGGGCCGCCATCGACACCACCCTCGTGCGCGATGCCGACGGCTCGGTGCGGGCGAGGAACACGACGGCGGACGTCACCTTCTCGGGCGGCGGCAGCGGCAGCGGTCTGGTCACGCTGGCGGACGACGGACACGAGCTGAAGCTCGGCTGGCCCGACGCGCTCTCCGCACCCCGGCTCGACGGCAACACCGCCACCTACACCGGAGTCCTCCCGGACGTCGACCTCAAACTGACCGCCCTCAGCACCGGCTACACCTCGGTGCTTGTGGTCAAGACAGCTGAGGCGGCAAAGAACCCGGCGCTCGCGACCATCAGAATGACCGTCTCCGGCAGCGGCCTGGACATCGCCCCGACGGCCGACGGCGGCTTCGTCGCGCGCGACGGCGACGGCACCCCCGTCTTCGAGAGCCCGGCGGGCCGCATGTGGGACTCCGCAGGTGACACCGCAGGCGTCACCACTCAACTCGCCCGCACCGCCCCGGTGACGCCGATCGCAGGCATGCCGGAGCCGACACCGGGGGTCCCCCTGTCCGCCGCTGACGGCGAGCCGACACCGACAGAGGGCCCCGGCAGCGGTGACGCGGCGGCCGAACTCCCGCTCAAGGTCACCGGCACCTCCCTGGAGATCACGCCCGATCCGGCCCTGCTGCACGGCGAGGACACCGTCTTCCCGCTCTACATCGACCCGCCGACCAAGGGCATTGCGCTGGGCGACTGGACGGCCCTGGCCTCCAACGGCGCCAAGTACTGGAAGTTCAGCGGGGACAAGGGCGTGGGGCGCTGTTCCAACTACGCCGGCTACCTCTGCTCGAACAGCCCGTACACCCAGCGCATGTACTTCGAGTACCCGCTCTCGTCGATCCACGGCAAGAAGGTTCTGGACGCGACGATGGAGGTGTACCAGGAGTGGACGTTCACCTGCGATCCGCACTGGTACGACCTGAGCCGCGTGGACAAGGGCATCTCCTCCAGCACCACCTGGTCGTCCCGGCCCACCGCGGTGGACCTGATGGGCGACCGGAACGTGGCCTACGGGCGAGGTGGCCTGTGCAGCCCGTCGCAGCCGGCGAACTGGGTGCGCTTCAGCGACAACGTGGACGAAACAAACGAGAACCTGACGACCACCCTCGCGTCGTATGCCACGAACAAGACCCCGCAGATCACTTTCTCGCTGGCCGCGCATGACGAGTCCGACGGGGGCACCTGGGCGCGGTTCCGCGACGACGCGAAACTGTCGGTGACTTACGTTTCCTATCCGGGCAAGCCGACGTCGTACGGCGTCCGGCAGGGCACCACCGGGCGGGTCTGCAATGCCTCCACGCTGCCCTTCGCCACCAGTGACACCACGCCGAAGATGCTGGCCACGGTGCAGTCCGCGGACGGGAGCCAGTCACAGCTGCGCGCCCTGTTCGAGGTGTGGAAGGCCGACGGCTCCAGCCGCACCTGGTACACGGCTTCCCCGGACGGCGCCTGGGTGGCCGACAACGCCTCCCGCGACGCGTCCTCCAGCACGTTGCCGGCGCAGACGGATTACCGGATGCGGGTCAAGACACAGGCGTACTACAAGACCGACCGGGGCGTCACCGGTGTGCTGGACTCTGCATGGTCGTCCTGGTGCTACTTCCGGGTCGACACAGATTCGCCGCCAGAACCGGTGGTGACCAGCGCGGACGGCGTCTACAAGCCAGCCGAGACCTACCCGGCCGCGGGCGGGGTCGGTACAGCAGGCAGGTTCACCTTCACCCCCGCCGACACCAACCCCACCACAGGCGGCATCCAGTCGGACGTCGTCAGCTACAAGTGGAAGCTGAACAGCGGCGCGCTCTCCGCCCCGATCAACGTCGCGAAGGGCGCTGCGACGACGCAGACGATCACGCCGAACCAGGCCGGTGAGAACACCATCCAGGTCTGGGGCTACGACGCCGCCGGACACAGCTCGCGCACCGGCTACTACAGCTTCTCCGTGTTGGGTGCCGAGCAGCCGTCAGGGATCTGGCACCTGGACAACGCACTCTCCGACGCCACCACCGCGACCCAGCACCCGCTGACCTCCTCGGGGGCTACCTGGGACACCCTGGCCCGCAGCGGCTCCGGTGCGGCGAAGCTCAACGGCACGACCGCGTACCTCTCCACCTCCGGTGCGGTGCTGGACACCACCAAGTCCTTCACCGTCTCGGCCTGGGCGCGTCTGGAGAAGAAGGACGTCAACTACACCGTCCTGTCCCAGGCGGGCACGAACGCCTCCGGGTTCCAGCTGTACTACTCCACGGCCTACAACGCCTGGATCTTCAACCGGCACCAGACAGACGTCGCCAGTCCGGCGATCACTCGCTCGATCGGAGGGAAACCGCCGGTCCTGAACGCCTGGACCCATCTCGCCGGTGTCTACGACGCGGCGGCGCAGACGATCCAGCTCTACGTCAACGGCGTCCCGCAGGGCGATCCGGTGCCGTTCCCCGTGACCCCGTGGAAGGCGTCCGGCGGACTGCAGATCGGCCGGCTGTGGCACGCCGCGGCCGGCAAGGAGAACTTCGCCGGCACCATCGACGAGGTGAAGGTCTGGTCCCGCGCACTCGCGGACACCGAGGTCGCCCATGACGCCTGGCTGGAGGACGAGGACCTCGGCGACGGCACCGCCGGCGACCCGGTCCCGGCGCTCGTCGCCAAGTGGGACGCCACGGACATGGCCAACGCGACCGGCACCACGGTGAAAGACACCAGTGGCTTCGGCCGGAACGTCACTCTCAACGGGGCCGCGCTCACCCAGTTCACCACCGGCGACCCGGACATCGGCGAAGAGGTCACGACCACGCAGACGATGACCTTGAACGGCACCGGCGCGTACGCCACCGCGACCGGTCCGGTCGTCGACGATTCCGGTTCGTTCACGGCGACGGCCTGGGTGACGCTGGACCCGGCCAAGCTCGCCGACACCAGCAAGTCGTACGCGGTACAGGTGTTCGGCCAGTCGGGGACAAGCCAGTCCTCCTGGGGCGTCTGGTATGAGCAGCCGGCCGGCAGCACCCAGGGACGGTGGACGTACGGCCGTCCCGACAAGGACGGCACCGGAGCGGTCTGGACCGAGAGCGAGTCCACCGCCTTCACCACCGCCCAACTGGGCGTCCCGGTCATGCTGACGGTCGTCCACGACGCCCAGACGGCAGCCGACCCCGACAGCGACACCTCCAAGCTCGGCGTGCTCAAGCTCTACGTCGACAGCGCTCTGATGGGCGACGAGGACGGCGTCCCGTACTCCGCCCCCTGGCAGGGCGGCGGAGTGTTCGAGATCGGCCGGGCGAAGATCAACGGCGCCGCCGCGCGCTACTTCCCCGGACTGATCGACAGCGTCCGCGTCTGGGCCGGAGCGACCTCCACCGACACCATCGCCAACCGGCGCAACACCGAGCAGCGGTAACGACCAGGGGCAAGGGCGGGCCTCCGCGGCCGCCCTTGCCCCGACACGCGTTGTTCCGCTCGCACCACGGTCCCTTCTCACCGACCCGGCGTCGAGACCCGGCGTCCTCGGGTGACCGCCTGTGTCCCCGAGCGACTCCGCCCCTATCCAGGAAACAGGGAAGTCATTGTCCTCATCACCCTTCCGCCCGCCCTTGCCAGGGACGGCGATACGCCGCTGGCTCAGCCGTGGCGCGCTGGTCGCCTCTCTGTCCCTTCTCCCTCAGGTCATGCTTCCGTCGGGCTACGACTTCGCCGCGCAGGCTCAGCCGTCGGCTGCCCGCAAGCCGCTGGAGGACCGCCCCGACGCGAAGATCGACAAGGTGGGTGTGCTCGAACCCGGCACGTCCAGGGCGCCGAAGGACAAGGCCGCCCCTGCCACCGACAGGACGCGTGAGCGGCTGAAGAAGGCCGCATGGCCCAAGGCCGGGAAGGCCACCGCCGACGTGCCGGCGAGCGGCGGGGCCTCCGTCGCCGTCGGTGGGCTCGGTGTGAGGCTGGCTCAGGAGCCCGCCGCGAAGAGCAGGGCGAAGACCGGTCCGGCAGTGAAGGCCACCGGTCCGGCCGAGAAGGTGGCGCTCAGCGTCCACCCCCAGTCAGCGGCGAAGAAGGCCGGCGTCAGCGGAGTCCTGCTCACCGTCGCCCCGGCCCGGTCCGCCACCGGGAAAACCGCCGGCGACACCGACAAGCTGCGCGTCTCCCTGGACTACTCCTCCTTCTCCGACGTCTACGGCGGCAACTTCGGCCCCCGTCTGCGCCTGGTGACGCTCCCGGCATGTGCGCTGACCACCCCGGCGAAGAAGGCCTGCCGTACCCAGAAGCCGGTGACCGGCGCGGACAACGACGCGCGGTCCCAGACCCTGACCGGCACGGTCTCCGTCGGCACCCTCAAGGCCGGCACCCCGATGCTGCTCGCGGCGGCGGCCGACAGCTCGGGCGGCGGAGGCGACTACGGCGCCACCTCCCTGTCCCCGACCGCGACTTGGGAGGCCGGCGGCAGCACGGGCGACTTCACCTGGAACTACCCGCTGCGTGTTCCCCCGGCCACGGCGGGCCCGTCCCCGAACCTGTCGATCTCCTACAACTCCGGTTCGGTGGACGGCCGTACGGCCGGTGAGAACAACCAGACCTCGGTCATCGGCGAAGGCTTCTCGATGACCGAGTCCTACATCGAGCGCAAGTACGCCTCGTGCAAGGACGACGGCCAGACCGGCAAGGGCGACCAGTGCTGGAAGTACGCCAACGCCACGCTCGTCCTCAACGGCAAGGCCGTGGAACTCGTCAACACCTGCGCGGACAAGGCCGCGTGTGACACCGCCGCGCTGTCGCAGGCGTCCGGAGGCGGCTGGAAGGTGAAGAACGAGGACGGCTCCCGCGTCGAGCACCTGACCGGTGCCACCGGCAACGGCGACGACAACACCGAGTACTGGAAGGTCACGGACGCCTCCGGCACCCAGTACTTCTTCGGCAAGCACCGTCTGCCCGGCTGGAGCGACAGGGGCACCGCCGAGGACGACCCGGTCACCAACTCCGTGTGGACGCTGCCGGTCTTCGGCGACGACTCCGACGAACCGTGCTACAAGTCCACCGGTTTCGCCGGCTCCTTCTGTACACAGGCCTGGCGCTGGAACCTGGATTACGTCGTGGACACCCACGGAAACGCGTCGACGTACTGGTACACCAAGGAAACGAACTACTACTCCAAGAACGCCGACACCACGGTCAACGGCACCGGCTACACCCGCGGCGGCTACCTCAACCGCATCGACTACGGCCTGCGCAGCGACCTGATCTACTCCAAGCCCGCCGCCCAGCAGGTCCGATTCAGCTACGCCGAGCGCTGCCTCACCTCGTGTTCCAGCCTGACCAAGGACACCATGGCCAACTGGCCCGACGTGCCGTACGACATGATCTGCGCCGCCGACACCAAGTGCAGCACGCAGATCGGCCCGTCCTTCTTCACCCGCAAACGCCTCACCGACGTCACCACTTCGGTATGGACCGGCAGCGGCACCACCCAGCGGGACGTCGACACCTGGCACCTGGAGCAGGACTTCCCCGACACCGGTGACGCCTCCTCGCCGAGCCTGTGGCTGAAGTCCATCCAGAACACCGGCAAGGCCGACACCACCACCGTCCAGCTCCCGCCGGTGGTCTTCGGCGGCGTCCAGCTGTCCAACCACGTGGAGGGCAGCGGTCCGGACACCCTGCGCTACATCAAGTGGCGGGTGCGGACCATCAAGTCCGAGACCGGCTCGACCATCACGGTCAACTACTCCGACCCCGACTGCGTCTGGGGCACCAGCATCCCGGCGGCCGTCGACAAGAACACCCGCCGCTGTTTCCCGGTCAAGTGGTCCCAGTCCGGCGCGACTCCGGTCACCGACTGGTTCCACAAGTACGTCGTCACGTCCACCTTCCAGGACGACCCCTACGGCCACGGTGACACCGGCGAGACGTACTACGACTACCAGGGCGGCGCCGGCTGGGGCTACGCCGACGACGAGGGCCTGACCAAGGCGTCCAACCGCACCTGGTCGCAGTGGCGCGGCTACGGCAAGGTCGTGGAGACCTCCGGCGACTCCGAGGGCCCACGCTCCAAGAAGTCCACCCTCTACATGCGCGGCCTCAACGGCGAGAAGGAACTCGACGGCACCGCCCGCGTGGAGAAGGTCACCGACTCCACCGGCACCGCCGTCGACGACGCCCGCCAGTTGTCCGGCTTCGTCCGCGAGACCATCGTCTACAACGGCACGGACGAGGTCAGCGGCACCATCAACACCCCCTGGTCGTACCGGACCGGCAGCCACTCCTACGGCTGGGGCACCACCGAGTCCTGGATAGTCCAGGCCGGTGAGACCGTCACCCGCACCAAGACGTCCACCGGGAGCCGCACGGTCAAGCAGAAGACCACGTACGACACCACGTACGGCATGCCGACGACCGTCGAGGACAGCGGCGACACCGCCAAAGCCGGCGACGAGACCTGCACGCGCACCCACTACGCCCGCAACACGACGGACTGGCTGGTGAACAAGGTCAGCCGCGTCGAGGTCCAGTCCGTCGGCTGCACGGCCGTTCCGACGGTCCCCGGCAACGTCATCTCCGACGCCACCACGGCCTACGACAGCCAGGCGGCCGGCGTGGCGCCCACCAAGGGCGACATCACCGCGACCTACCGGGTCGCGAGCTACGACCCGACAACGAAGGCGCCCGTCTACCAGCAGGTCTCCGGCACCACCTTCGACAAGCTGGGCCGCCCGCTCACCGAGACCAACGCCCTGAACCGTACGGTCAGAACGACCTACGTCCCCGACGACACCGGCTACGGACCGCTGACGTCGAAGACGGCCACCGACCCCAAGTTGTACTCCTCCACCACCGAGGTGGACCCGGCGTGGGGCACGGCCACCAAGACCACCGACGCCAACGGCAATGTCACCGAGTGGTCCCTGGACGCGCTCGGCCGTGTGCGCTCGGTCTGGAAGCCGGACCGCTCCCGCGCGCTGGGTGACGCGCCCACCCTGGTCTACGCGTACAGCATCAAGAACGACAAGGAGACCTGGATCCGCACCGACGCCCTCAAGGCCGACGGGCAGACCTACAACAGCTCCTACGAGATCTTCGACTCGCTCCTGCGCTCCCGCCAGAAGCAGCTCCCCGCTCCGAACGGCGGCCGGGTGATCTCCGAGACGCTGTACGACGACCGGGGCCTGGCATACATCACCAACGAGCAGGTTCACGACAACCTCGCGCCGTCGGGCACCCTGGCCAACACCTTCCCGGGCTCCGTGCCCGCTTCCACCGAGACGGTCTTCGACGCCGCCGGCCGCGCCACCGAGTCGGTCTTCCGGGTCTACGACCAGGAGAAGTGGCGCACCAGGACCGACTACCAGGGCGACCGCACCTCCGTCACCGCGGCAGCGGGCGGCACCGGCACCCTGAGCCTCACCGACGCCCGCGGCCGGATCGTCGAGCGCCGTGAGTACGGCGGGCCCGTCCCGACCGGCACGGACTACACCCGCACCCTCTTCGAGCACGACCCCTCCGGCCGGCTGACGAAGATGACAGGTCCGGACAACGCCGTCTGGTCGTACGGCTACGACCTGCGCGGCCGCAAGACCACCTCCACCGACCCCGACAAGGGCACCGTCACCACCACCTACAACGACGCCGACCAGCCGCTGACCACCACGACGACCCTGGAGCAGGTCACCCGCACGCTGATCACGGACTACGACGAGCTCGGTCGCAAGATCGGCACCTGGGACGGCGTGAAGGACAACGCCCACCAGCTCACCAAGTTCACCTACGACTCTCTCGCCAAGGGACAGGTAACCGCGGCCATCCGGTACGTCGGCGGCACCACCGGCAAGATCTACTCCCAGTCCGTCACCGGCTACGACAGCCTCGGCCGCTCCAAGGGCACCAAGACCGTCATCGCCGCCTCCGACGACCTGGTGGCCAACGGCGGTGCCCCGCAGACCTTCACCACCTCCACCGCCTACAACATCGACGGCACCGTCCAGTCGACCTCGATGCCCGCGGTCGCGGGTCTGCCCGCCGAGGCCGTCGCCTACAGCTACAACGACCTGGGCATGCTCACCGGCACAGACGGCATGACCGACTACGTCCAGAACATCGGATACTCCCCGTACGGCGAGATCGAGGAGACCCGCCTGGGCACCTCCACCGGCGCCAAGCAGCTCCAGGTCCTCAACCGCTACGAGGACGGCACCCGCCGCTTGTCCAACATGCACACGGTCGACCAGACCAACACCGGCCACACCAGCGACGTCGACTACGTCTACGACGCCACCGGCAACGTCAAGTCGGTCACGGACAAGGCCAACGGCAAGGACACCCAGTGCTTCGCCTACGACGGCTACCGCCGCCTGACCGAGGCCTGGACCCCGTCGTCCAACGACTGCGCCACCGCCCGCTCGGCCGGCGCCCTCGGCGGTCCGGCCCCGTACTGGACGAGCTGGAGCTACAAGCCCGGCGGCCTGCGTGACACCCAGGTCGAGCACAAGGCCGCCGGTGACACCACGACCGCCTACGGCTACCCGGCCGTGAGCGCCACCGGCGGCGGCCGGCCGCACAGCCTGACCTCGCTCACGGTCAACGGCGGCACGGCCAAGTCCCTGACGTACGACGAGCAGGGCAACACCACCAAGCGGTACGGCACCACGGGTGTCGCGCAGAGCCTCACCTGGGACATCGAGGGAGAACTCGTCCGCCTCACGGAGGGCACCAAGGCCACCGACTACCTGTACGACGCCAACGGCGATCTCCTGATCCGCCGCGGCCCCGGCAAGACCGTCCTCTACCTGGCCGGCCAGGAACTCCACTACGACACGGGGGCCAAGAAGTTCACCGCCCAGCGCTACTACGCGGCCGGTGACGTCACCGCCGTGCGCACGGAGACCAGCCTGACCTGGATGATCGACGACCACCACGGCACCGCCTCGATGGCCGTCGACGCCACCACCCAGGCCGTCACCCGCCGCTACACCAAGCCCTTCGGCGAGGCACGCGGCGCGACACCCTCGTTGTGGCCCGACGACAAGGGCTTCCTCGGCAAGCCCGTGGACGCCGACACCGGCCTGATCCACGTCGGTGCCCGTGAGTACGACCCGGCCACCGGACGGTTCCTCTCGGTCGACCCGGTCCTGGTCCCCGAGGACCACGAGTCCATGAACGGCTACGTCTACGCCAACAACACCCCCGTCACCAAGGCCGACCCGACCGGCCTGCGGCCCATCACGGACTGCGAACGCGGGTGCAGCGACGGCAAGGGCGGCACGTACCACGACTACATGACGATGGGCCCGAACGGGACCTGGGTCTACCAATCCAGCCAGAACTACACGACCAAGGTCCCGGGCACGTCCAACACCTACATCAGTGCCACGGTGACCACCCGCGCCGGCCGGACGACCTCCGTCGACGTCACCGTGTTCAAGAAGCCGACCTTCAAGAAGGGCCCGAACCCCGAGCCGGAGCGCAAGGAGGGCAAGAAGAGCAAGGTCATGGACCTCTCCGCCCAGGAGCTGGTCATGCTGTGGGCGAAGGGCGGACCCTCCGATGTGACGCTGCCCCCGGACGGCGAGTTCGTCCGGCAGCTCCGCACGGAGGACCACTTCCGGTCCTTCATCCGCAAGATGCAGGGCTTGATCAGGGATGGCGTGTACACGGCGAAGGGATCGTTCGACAAGTCGCACGCCGACCGCACCGACAGCGAGAAGATCTGGGAAGGCCTCACGGACGTCACCGGGTTCCTCACCGAGGGCATCTACGGCGCCAGCCCCGCCAGCATGGCGCTCGGCTCCTACAACCTCGACTACGAGCTGCTCGGGGTGGCCTGCGAGCCGCCCAGGACGGACTCGGAGTGGGACCACGGAGCCCTGGTCGGCCAGGCGAAGGTGTCGATCTCCAACACCATGACAGTAGCCTCGGCGACACGCAGCCTCTCGAACGACGGGTACAAGAACGGCAGCTCCAACCCGGTCATGAAGGCTGGCTCGAATGTCGCGAAGCAGATCTGGCCCGAGGGCCAGACGGACATCACCGTGAAGATCAACTGGATCGAGGAAATCTATGTGCCGAACTAGGAGAGCCGGAAGGGCCCTTTTCGGCGCCGCCATTTCCGTCGTCCTCGTCACGGGACTGTCCGCCTGCGAGAAGGAAGAGAGCCTCCCCGTCCCCACGGAAGGCCAGATCGTCGGCTCCTGGAGCAACCCCGGAGGCGACTCGATCACCTTCGAGGAGGGCGGCACGGGCACCATCTCGGCAGGTGCCCAGCTCCAGCTCAGCAGCCTGACGGAGAAGTCCGACACCAAGCCGGAATGCCCGTTCTCCTGGGGCGTGGACACCGTGCCCGCAGGTGGCAGCAAGTGGATCTCCGTCACCTTCGCGGCGGGGCAGTGCGGACCGGACCCGGGTGAGTTCGGCCTGTACTACTACGAGGCGGAGAATTCCGGGGGGCTTCGGCTGTCACCGGCTGTGGAGTTCCCGAAACCCGACGAGATCTACGCCCGCTCGAAGGCGACCGCGTAGCGGATGATCGGGGGGCGCCGGTCCCCGGTGCCCCCCGATCATCCGGTGGGGAGACGGCCTTCCGTCTCCCCACCGAATCGTCCCCAGGGTCACTACGATCACCGCCCGCCCGAAGGTGATGCCCTTGGCGGCGGGTCAGAAGCTGCCGTAGGCGGGGCGGCCTTCCAGGTCGTACGTGTTGATCGTGACGCCCGTGCTCGTGGTGCTGCCTCCGGCGTACCGGAACGCGGTGGGGACCGCGCCCTCGGCGAAAAGGCGGCTGCCCGCACCGAGGACGACCGGGAAGGTCAGCACGTGCACGGTGTCGATCAGGTCGAGGGCGAACAGGGACCGGGCGAGGGCGCCGCTGCCGTGGATCTGGAGCTCGCCCTCGATGCGCTCCTTGAGCGCGGTGACCTCCTTGCCCAGGTCGCCGCCGATCACGGTCGTGCCGGTCCAGTCGGGCTGCGTGAGGGTCGACGAGGGGACGTACTTGGGCAGGCCGTTCAGCTTGGAGGCGACCGGGTCGGCGGGGTCGGTGATCTTCGGCCAGTAACCGGCGAAGATCTCGTACGTCTTCCTGCCCAGCAGGAAAGCGTCCACGCGGGAGAAGACCCCGGTGATGAAGCGGCCGAAGTCCTCGTCGTCGTACGGAACGCTCCAGCCACCCTGCTCGAAGCCGCCGCTGGGGTCCTCCTCGGGACCGCCGGGGGCCTGGTACACGCCGTCGAGGGTGACGAAGGTGGTGAGGTTGAGCTTGCCCATCGCGGGTGCCTTCTTCCAGAGGTGGGATCTGCCGTCATCAGGGCAGACCCCACCGGCGCCCGCAACTCATCGGTCGGGCGGCCCGCGTCACCCCGCGTGCGCCGAGACCCGCGTCATCCCCCGTTTGTCGAGACCCCCCGTCATCCCGCGTTCGTCGAGAACAGTCCGCCCGTCGGGCCCTGTTTGTCGCCGCCCTGGGCCTTCAGGGCGTTGGCGAGGCTCTCGATGGTGAGGGACTGGAGGATGACCTGCCCATCGCCCTCCAGGGTGGCGAGCGAGAGGCCCTCGCCACCGAAGACCGCGTTCATCAGGCCCTGACGGTTGAGGCCTCCGACGCGCTGGACGCCGTACCGGATGCCCTCCTCGAAGACGACGACACAGCCCGTGTCGACCTCGGCGGACGGGCCGCATGGGCCCGGGCAAGCGGCGATGACCGCGGTGGAGCGGTTCGGTACGGCGGACGAGGTGGCGTCGATGGTCGCGTATCTCGCCGGGGGCGAGGCGGAGTATGTGACGGGGGCGGAGTTCTCGGTGGACGGGGGGCATGCGGCGTAGGGGCGGGGGTTTTCGCCCCCTCCCCCTACTCGTCCCTTGTTTCTGGGGGCTCCGCCGCCAGACCCCCGTGTTGCGCTGAACGCGCTCGTCCTCAGACGCCGGACTGACTGAAAGGCCCGCCCAGCTCCTGGTGGCGGGCCGTCAGTCGTGCCGCACCCTCCTCCGTCAGGGAGCCGAACAGGCGCAGGCGCGAGATGCCCCCGTCCGGGAAGATGTCCACGCGCGCGTGGGTGCCCACGGCGGGGGTGCCGAGGACGAAGCGGTGGTTGGTGTCGGGCTGGAGGCGGGTGCGGGGCAGGATCTCCGTCCAGTCCCCGTCGCTCCCATCGCTCCCGTCGTCGCCGTCCTTCACCGACACCGAGGCCCAGCCCGCGCTGTTGCCCTTCAGATACGCCGTGTCGATCTCGATCGCGCGGATCTCGGAGCGGGCGACCAGCTCGTAGCGGATCCAGTCGTGGCCCTGGTCGCGGCGGCGACGGGTCTCCCAGCCGTCGTCCATCTTGCGGGAGCGGCCGGGCTGGATGGTGTTCGAGGCGGGGGAGTAGAAGAGGTTCGAGGCGTCCTCGGCGCGGCCGCCGTTCTCCAGGGCGACGACGTCGAAGGTGCCGAGCGCGGCCAGCCACTCGGGGTCCGGTACGACCTCGCCGTGGACGCGCAGTCGCGCGATGCCACCGTCGGGGTGCTGGTTGACGCGCAGGTGGGTGAAGCGCTGCTCCACCGACACCGCGAAGCCGTTGGCCGCGTGGCCGCCGACCGCCGTGCGCGGGACGAGCGTCGTCCATTTCACGTCGTCCGCCAACAGCTCCTGCGGGGAGGGCGAGCCGGGCACGGACACGCCCTCGACCGACACCGCCTGCGGGTAGTTCCCGCGGAAGTGGGCCGTGTCGACGACGATGCCGCGTACGACGCCGGGAGCGCCAAGCCGGACGAGGGCCCAGTCGTGGTCCTCGGCGGTCGGCCACGGGTGCTCGGCGGAGGCACCGCGCCGGCGGCGGGTCTCCCAGCCGTCCATGATCTTGCCCTTGTGACCGAAGTGCTCGGGGTCGAACTCGGCGTCCTCGGGCACGAGAAGGTTCTCGCGCTCGGCGAAGAACTCGTCGTTGGCGGCGATGACACCGGCGCCGAGCTGCCGGTCCGCGAGGTTGGTGAACCGGGTGAAGGGGAAGTCGGCGGTGCGGTAGTCCGCGTACGGGTCGCCGCCTCCGTAGGGGTTCGCGTCGCCGGTGAACCGGTCCGGAGAGGATTGCTGCTGCGCCGTCACGATGATCAGGTCTGCCTTTCGAAGGTCGGCCGCTGCGGGTGCGGGTGAAAGTGGGGGGAGCTAGAGTCGGCGGCTCAGTAGCAGTCCCCTCGGGTCGCCGAACTCGCCGTCGGCCACGATGCGTTGGCCCCGTAGCCAGGTGGACTTGACGACCCCGCTGAGCGTCTTGCCCGCGTATGCCGTGACGCGGTTGCGGTGCTGGAGCGCGGCCGGGTCGACAGTGAAGGTCTCATCCGGTGCGAGGACCGCGAAGTCGGCGTCGCGGCCCGCCTCGATGGCGCCCTTGCGGTCGCCGAGGCCGACGAGTTCCGCGGTGCGCGCGGACATCCAGCGCACCACGTCCTCCAGGCCGTACCCGCGCGCGCGGGCCTCCGTCCAGACCGCCGACAGACTGAGCTGGAGCCCTGAGATGCCGCCCCAGGCGGTCGCGAAGTCGTCGGTCTTCAGGTCGGCCGTGGAGGGCGAGTGGTCGGTGACCACGCAGTCGATGGTGCCGTCTGCGAGGGCCTGCCACAGCAGGTCCTGGTTGGCGGCCTCACGGATGGGCGGGCAGCACTTGAACTCGCTTGCGCCGTCCGGGACTTCCTCGGCGGTGAGGGTGAGGTAGTGGGGACACGTCTCGACCGTGAGCCGTACGCCCTCCGCCTTCGCGGCGGCGATCAGCGGCAGCGCGTCGCTCGACGACAGGTGCAGCACGTGCACGCGCGCGTCGAGGCGCTTCGCCTGGGCGATGAGGTTCTCGATGGCGGTGTCCTCGGCGTCACGCGGGCGCGAGGCGAGGAAGTCGGCGTACTTCCCGCCGCCCTTCTGGGGGGCTGCGGCGAGGTGGTGCGGGTCCTCGGCGTGCACGATCAGCAGGCCGCCGAAGCCGGCGATCTCGGCCAGTGACCGGGCGAGCTGCTCCTGGTCGAGCTCCGGGAACTCCTCCACCCCCGACGGCGACAGGAACGCCTTGAAGCCGAAGACACCCGCGTCGTGCAGCGGGCGCAGGTCCTTGACGTTGCCGGGCAGCGCGCCGCCCCAGAAGCCGACGTCGATGTGCGCCTTGGAACGGGCGACGTCCTTCTTCCTACGGAGGTTGTCGACCGTCGTCGTCGGCGGGAGGGAGTTGAGCGGCATGTCGATCAGGGTGGTGATGCCCCCGGCGGCCGCCGCGCGCGTGGCCGTCCAGAAGCCCTCCCACTCCGTACGCCCCGGGTCGTTGACGTGTACGTGGGTGTCGACGAGGCCGGGCAGCAGGACGTCGTCGCCGAAGTCCTCGATGCGGGCACCGGCGGGTACCTCCGCGTCGTGCGCGAGTACGGCCGTGATCTTCCCCCCGGCAACCGCGACCGAGGCGGCGCGCGTCCCTTCGGGAGTGATGACGCGTGTCGAGCGCAGCACCAGTTCGACGTCGGACACCCGGACCCCTCTCTCTGCCCTGTTGACTCCCGGCGCGGCTGTTTACTTCCGCGTAACGAAATTCAACGTTCTGTTGAAGGAGTCTTCACTTCGACCCACGCGCCGTCAAGGGCACACTTCTCCACTGTGCCCTTCACCCGCCGACTCTGGACGTTTCCACAAAGTGGAATTAGAATTCCGCCAAGCAGAACGTAGTTATGCACCAGAGGGGGGTCAGCCGGCTCCCCGATAGGCTGCACCACTGCCCGCCCGTCGCCCGCCACCGCCCTACTCGAGGCCCTGCGGGCCGCTCCTCCTGATTCTGAGCCTCGAAAGGACCGCGCCCGTGCCGTCGTCCAGCGCCAGCACCACCGACGCCGCCAAGTCATCCTCACCGAGCGGTGGTGTCCAGTCCCTCGAGCGCGCCTTCGATCTGCTCGAGCGGATGGCGGACGCCGGGGGCGAGGTCGGCCTGAGCGAGCTCGCCGCGAGCAGCGGGCTGCCGCTGCCCACCATCCACCGTCTCATGCGCACGCTGGTGTCCTGCGGCTACGTACGTCAGCAGCCCAACCGCCGGTACGCCCTCGGCCCCCGCCTGATCCGGCTCGGGGAATCCGCCGCCCGGCTCCTCGGCACCTGGGCCCGCCCCTACCTCGCACGCCTCGTCGAGGAGACCGGCGAGACCGCGAACATGGCGCTGCTCGACGGGGACGAGATCGTGTACGTCGCCCAGGTGCCGTCCAAGCACTCGATGCGCATGTTCACCGAGGTGGGCCGCCGGGTGCTGCCGCACTCCACGGGCGTGGGCAAGGCGCTGCTCGCGCACACTCCGGCCGACGAGGTGCGCTCGCTCCTGGCCCGCACCGGCATGCCCGCCGCGACAGAGAAGACGATCACCACGCCGGACGGTTTCCTGACCGCACTGGAAGAGGTGCGCAGGCTCGGCTACGCGATCGACGACAACGAGCAGGAGATCGGGGTCCGCTGCCTCGCCGTCTCGGTGCCCAACTCCCCCACGGCCGCCGCCATTTCGATCTCCGGCCCGGCGGGCCGCGTCACCGAGGCGGCCACCGAGAAGATCGTGCCCGTACTGCAGCAGGTCGCGGTGGAACTGTCGGCGGCGCTGGCGAGCTCGGGCCCGGCGGCCTGATCGGACCCAGCCCCGCTCACGCCAGCATCTCGAAGTCCTCCGCCGTCGCGCGCCGCAGCGCACGGCGGTCCCGCCTCGGCAGTTCGGGCGTGGGGACCATGAGGACCGGGCAGCGGGCCCGCGCCAGGACACGTCGGCGGACGGCCGCCCGACGCGGGCCGACGCGGGTGCCGGTGCGGGTGCCGAGGACGAGTAGGTCGGCCGGGTCCGCGGCCCCTGCCAACAGGACACGGTCCGGGCGGCCGCGGATCACTCGTCGACGGACGGCGACCCCCGCGGGCGTACCGCCGAAGACCTCGTCGAAGGCCCGGTCCAGGCGGCCTCGGGCCTCGCGTTCGCACTGGGCGGCCCAGGCGCTGTCGGGGCTCCTGACATAGAGGACCTCGCCCTCGGGCGGCTCCCAGGCCAGGGCGGCGACGAGCGTACGACCGCTCTCGCGGGCCGTGTGGGCGGCGACCCGGAGCGCGGCGAGACTCGCGAGCGAGCCGCTGACCCCGACGACGACGCGCCCCCGGCCGGCGGCCATCAGTGCTCGCCCCCTCGCCTCGGCGACCTGACCAGCAGGCCCCGCGCCCACTCCCGCAGGGGCACACCAGACATGCGCTCCTCCTGACGCCGTTGCAGCTCCCGCTCCAGGCGGTCGGTGAGGTCGGTGGCGTCAGTCGCGTCGGTGACGTCGGTCGCTTCCTTCCCGTGGACGCGGGTGTTCGCGGTTCTCATCGCACTGCTCCCCTTTTCAGGCCAATCAGGCGGGCCGAATTCCGTGCCTTCCTGAAGTCTGTAAGCTGATTGGCCTGCCCCACAGGGCCAATACGAGGGAGTTGGCATGGTGAACGGACCGGTGGTCCACTCCGTGGACAGGACGCTGGGAAGCCGGCAGCTCGCCGGGCTGCTGTCCACCGCACCCCACGTCGACGGCCGCCCCGGCTATCGCGCGCTCGCGGACGGCGTACGCAAGCTGCTCCTCGACGGCCGGATCGCGCTGCACATCCGGCTGCCCGCGGAGCGTGAGCTGGCCTCGGCGCTTGGGATCAGCCGGGCCACGGTGACGGCGGCGTACGACCTTCTGCGCGAGAGCGGGTTCGCGCGCAGCCGGCGGGGTGCCGGCACCTGGACGGAGCTGCCCGAGGGGCACCGCCCGACCAACGTGGCTTCGTTCCCCGCCGACGACGGGGTGATCGACCTGGCCTTCGCGGCGCCCGGCGCGCCCGAGGCGGAGCTCGCGGAGGCGGTCGCCGCGGCGGGCACGCTGCTGGCCCGTCATGCGCCGACACCGGGCTATCACCCTTACGGAATCCCGGAGTTGAGGGCTGCGGTCGCCGAGCGGTTCACCCGGCGCGGGCTGCCGACGCTGCCGGACCAGATCCTCATCACGGCCGGGGCTCAGCAGGCCCTTTCCCTGACGCTGGGTCTGCTCGGGCGGCCCGGCGACCGGGTACTGGTGGAGAACCCCTCCTATCCGAACGCCCTCGACGCGATCCGCCGCGCCGGGTTGCGGACAACTCCCGTGCCTGTCACGGAGGTCGGCTGGGACACGAGCCTGCTCGACAGCGCTCTGCGACAGGCGGCGCCGCGGGTCGCGTATCTGATCCCCGACTTCCACAATCCGACGGGGCGGCTGATGCCGCCCGAACAGCGCCTGGCCGTACTGGAGTCGGCGCGGGCGACCGGCACCTGGCTGCTGATCGACGAGACGATGTCGGAGATCGCGCTGGACGTTCCGTCGCCCGCGCCGTTCGCGTCACTGGCGCCGCGCGGGATGGGCGAACAGATCGTGACCGTGGGGTCGTTGAGCAAGACGCACTGGGGCGGGCTGCGGGTCGGCTGGGTGCGGGCGGGGTCCCGGCTGATCACGGAACTGGCGACGGCGCGGGTGCCCGCCGACATGGGCGGCCCGGTCCTCGACCAGCTGGTCGCGCTCGGTCTGCTGGCGCGCACCGACGACGTACTGCGCGAGCGGCTGCCACGGCTGCGGGCCCAGCGGGACGCGCTCGCCGAGTCGCTGGGCCGTCATCTCCCGGACTGGCGCTGGCAGTTGCCGCCCGGTGGGCTGACCCTGTGGATCGACCTCGGCCGCCCGATCGCCTCGGCACTGGCCCGCGCGGCGCTGGCGCAGGGGGTACGCGTCGAGGGCGGCGCCCGCTTCGGCGCCGATCCCGGCACACACGAACAGCGCCTGCGCTTCCCGTACACACTGTCGCCGGACGTCCTCGACGACGCCGTACGCCGGGTGGCGACCGCCTTGGACAGCGGGCTGGACGTGGCCGGTACGGATGCGGGGCGCCCGCACTGGGTGGCGTGAGCGGCGCGGGGCGGTTCGCCGGATCCGCCGGGCTCCTGCCGCTGCGGCGTCCCGCTGAGCCGGATCCCCACGACCCGCGGTCGCGGCGCTCCCTGGACCCAACCGACCCACCATCGCGGCGACTCCTCGGGCCCACCGCTTCGGCGATTTCCCGAGCCCACCAGGCCCACCCGTCACGGCATCTCCGGGATCCACCGGTCCCACCGTCACGGCGACTCCCCCGAGCCCACCAGGCCCACCCGTCACGGCATCTCCGGAATTCACCAGTCCCACCGTCACGGCGATTCCGCGGGCCCACCGGACCCACCGTCACGGCGACTCCCCCGGGCCAACCAGCCCAAATGTGGCAGCAGTTACCCGGATCCGCACCCACCGTCGCTGGGCCCCGGGGCCAACTAGCCCTACCGCCGCGGCGGTTCCCCGAACAGTTCCACCGCGGTGCGGACATCGGCGAGGCCCATGGCCAGGGCGCTGACCGAGCCGATCGAGCCGGCGACCAGCAGCAGGGAGCGGCGTAGGCGGGGGATCTCGGGGATGCCGCTGATGGCCATGGCGGCGAGGGCCGCGAGTTCGTCCTCCGCGATGCCCCGGTCGGGGAACTCGGCCGGATGCGCGGCGAGTTGACGGCGCAGCCGAGCGACGGCGGTACGTAACTCCGCCACTCTCGGGTCCTCGTCGCTGCCGGTCACTGGCCTCTGCCCCAAGCTCCGCAACACAGCTCTCCCCCCCTCGCACGTCCTTGTGCGCAAGTCCTTCGTACGTCCGTCGAACACCCCGTGGCGATGGTCAGGCGCCGAGGGACGCGGGTCAGTAAACGCCACCCGGCGCGGTGGGCGCCACTCCCCTGACCGAAATTCAGCCCCTGGAATTCGTGCGGTCCGCCCGGGCGCCGAAGCACGCTCCGGCCGGGTCGGGTATGCAGGGGACATGACGGTGAACAAAGACCAGGTGGCCGGGCTGCTGCTGGCGGCCGGCGGTGGCCGGCGGCTCGGGGGACGGCCCAAGGCCCTCCTGCCCCACCGGGGGCGCCCCCTTGTCGAACACGCGGTCGCAGTGTTGCGCGCGGGCGGCTGCACCCGCGTCCACGTGGTCCTGGGGGCCGGGGCCGACGCCGTACGGGACCAGGCCGCGCTGCCCGGCTGTGTGCTCGTCGACAACACGGAGTGGGAGGAGGGCATGGGTTCCTCGCTGCGCGCGGGGCTCGACTCGCTGGCGCGCACGGGGGCGCGAGCCGCGCTGGTCTCGCTCGTCGACCAGCCCGGCATCGGCCCCGAGGCGGTGGGCCGGGTCCTTGCCGCGTACCAGGGTGAAGCGTCGCTGGTTTCGGCTGCATATGAGGGGGTGCGCGGTCACCCCGTTCTCTTCGGCGCCGCCCACTGGGCGGGCATCGCGGCGACTGCCACCGGGGATCGGGGGGCACGCGCATACCTGAAGGAGCACGCGGAGACGATCACTCTCGTCGAGTGCGGAGACGTGGCACGGCCGTACGACATCGACACCATGGAAGACCTGGTCCACCTTGAGTGAACGGGGTGGCACTGAGCGCCAGCTTCCCTCGACTCAGAGAATCTCGACGTCAACAAACCATTGAACTTCCACCATGAGGAAACTAGTATCCACTGTTCAGAAGCGCCCGGCGGCTCCGCAGGCGCTCACAGCCGTACTCAGATTGACTGGCACCCGGTGCCACGCTCGCTGAAGGAAGTGACAGCTCATGTCCGCACCAGCGCCGTCCTCGCTGGCCATCGTCGACGCCGAGCCCCTGCCCCGGCAGGAAGAGGTCCTCACCGACGCGGCCCTCGCCTTCGTGGCCGAGCTGCACCGGCTGTTCACGCCCCGGCGTGACGAGCTCCTCGTCCGCCGTGCGGAGCGCCGCGCCGAGATCGCCCGCACCTCCACGCTCGACTTCCTCCCGGAGACCGCCGCGATCCGCGCGGACGACTCCTGGAGGGTGGCCCCCTCCCCGGCGGCCCTGAACGACCGCCGGGTCGAGATCACCGGCCCCACCGACCGCAAGATGACCATCAACGCCCTCAACTCCGGCGCGAAGATCTGGCTCGCCGACTTCGAGGACGCCTCCGCGCCCACCTGGGAGAACGTCATCCTCGGTCAGGTCAACCTGACGGACGCGTACACCCGGAACATCGACTTCACCGACGAGCGCACCGGCAAGTCGTACGCGCTCAAGGCGGCCGACGAACTCGCGACCGTCGTCATGCGGCCCCGCGGCTGGCACCTGAACGAGCGCCACCTCGTCGACGCCGACGGCACACCTGTCCCCGGCGCGCTCGTCGACTTCGGCCTGTACTTCTTCCACAACGCGCAGCGCCTGCTCGACCTCGGCAAGGGCCCGTACTTCTACCTCCCGAAGACCGAGTCGTACCTGGAGGCGCGCCTCTGGAACGAGGTCTTCGTCTTCGCGCAGGACTACGTCGGTATCCCGCAGGGCACGGTCCGCGCGACCGTCCTGATCGAGACGATCACCGCCGCGTACGAGATGGACGAGATCCTCTACGAACTCCGCGACCACGCCTCCGGGTTGAACGCGGGCCGCTGGGACTACCTCTTCTCCATCGTCAAGAACTTCCGTGACGGCGGCGAGAAGTTCGTGCTGCCGGACCGCAACGCGGTGACGATGACAGCCCCGTTCATGCGCGCGTACACCGAACTCCTTGTCCGCACCTGCCACAAGCGCGGCGCGCACGCGCTCGGCGGCATGGCGGCGTTCATCCCCTCGCGCCGCGACGAAGAGGTCAACAAGGTCGCCTTCGAGAAGGTCGAGGCGGACAAGGACCGTGAGGCGAACGACGGCTTCGACGGCTCCTGGGTGGCCCACCCGGACCTCGTCCCGATCGCCATGGCCTCGTTCGACGCGGTCCTCGGCGACCGGCCCAACCAGAAGGACCGGCTGCGCGAGGACGTCTCGGTGGCGGCCGGAGACCTGATCGCCGTCGACTCCCTCGACGCCAAGCCGACGTACGACGGCCTGGTCAACGCCGTCCAGGTCGGCATCCGCTACATCGAGGCCTGGCTGCGCGGGCTCGGCGCGGTCGCCATCTTCAACCTCATGGAGGACGCGGCCACCGCCGAGATCTCGCGCTCGCAGATCTGGCAGTGGATCAACGCGGGGGTCGTCTTCGAGCACGATGGCAGGCATGTGACCGCGACGCCCGAGCTGGCGCGGAAGATCGCCGCCGAGGAACTCACGAACATCCGCGCCGAGATCGGCGACGAGGCCTTCGCCGCGGGCAGGTGGCAGCAGGCGCACGACCTGCTGCTGAAGGTCGCCCTGGACGAGGACTACGCGGACTTCCTCACGCTGCCCGCCTACGAGCAGCTCAAGGGCTGAGTCAGCCCGACGGTTTATCCGAGTGGCCCAGGGACTTCTCCGGGGCCACTCGGTCGCGTACGAGGCGCTTGACGGCCGTCGGCTCCGGGAAGCCCTGCTCGCGGCGGTCCCAGACGACCTCGTCGTCGACACGTACGACGAAGACGCCGCCGGTGCCGGGCTTGAGGGCGAGTTCCGTCAACTCGGTCTCGAAGGTGGTGAGGAGCTCCTGGGCGAGCCAGGCGGCACGGGGCAGCCAGCGGCACTGGGTGCAGTACTCGATCTGGATGCGATGGGTGTCCAAGGGCTCCATGTCCGACGCGTCCGCCATGTTCTCCGCCGTCTCCGCCGTCATCCGAGGTGCACCGACCAATCCTGTTCCGCTGCCGGTTTGCCGTGCAGGTCGGGGACCTGCTTGAGCCAGTTCGGCCGGCCTCGCCGGGTTTTCGCCGCGCGGTCCGCGTCCTCCGCGGCGAGTTGTTCCCCGGTGGGGAAGTCGGTGGGCAGCCACTGCGCGGAGGCCCGCACACGCGCGAGGAGATAGCGGACGTACGCCTCACGCGCCTCGTCCGGGGTCGCGAAACCCGGCTCCTCCGCGAGCCAGGCGTCGGGCACCTGCGCCGTGATCTCGCGCAGCAGCTCCTCGGTCACGAGGGGGGCGAGTGCCGCGTCCGCCGCGCGGGTGTCCGGGGTGTAGCCGCCGAGGGCGTGGCTTCTGAAGTCGTATGACTTCTCGGGCGCCGAGGTGTCCCAGCGGTGGTGGAAGACGAGGGCGGCGCCGTGGTCGATGAGCCAAAGGCGCGGGGGTGCGACGCCGAGCGTGGGCCAGATCATCAGGTTCGAACTGTGCACCGTGCGGTCGACGTTGACCGTGAGGGCGTCCAGCCAGATGACCTTGCCCGCCTCCAGCGGGTCGACGGCGAACGCCTCGGCGATCTCCGGGGTGAAGTCCTTCGCGCCCGACAGATAGTCCATGCCGAGGTTGAGCCCGGCGCTGGCCCGCAGCAGGTCCTGGACCTCCTGGTGGGGCTCGTGCGCGGCGACCGCCGGGTCGAAGTGGACCAGGACCAGCTCGGGGAAGCGCAGCCCGAGGGCGCGCGCGAGCTCACCGACGATCACCTCGGCGACCAAGGCCTTGGTGCCCTGCGCGGAGCCCGTGAACTTCACGACGTACGTCCCCAGGTCATCGGCCTCGACGACTCCGGGCACGGAGCCGCCCGCCCTCAGCGGGGTCACGTATCGAACAGCAGTCACGTCTCGCAGCACACTGGCCACTGTAAATCAGCCGGTCACCTGGGCGATGGGGATTATTCGGCGGCCGGATCCGTGAGTGGATTCGGCAGCGGTACATAGCGGGCGTCCGCCCCGTCCGCGCCCGTCCAGCGCAGCAGGAGGTTCGTCTTGCCGGGGAGGGTGGGCGAGGAGAGCAGGTCCGTGATCTCGGGGAGGTCGTGCCGGGCCAGCTCGGTCCGTACGGCGGGCCATGGATCCCAGCCCGGGTGGTCCTCCGCGAGCAGGGCGGCGACCTCGGTGATGTTGTTGACGATCAGGCAGTAGACCAGCCGCTCCCACCCGGCGGCCCGGTCCACGTCCGTCAGGAGCTTCACCCCCTCCGCGTCCCGGAAGAGCGCCTGCACGGGCATGCCGTCCGCGTCCACCGCGACCACCGTGTTCTGCAGGTGTGCCTCGACCACGACGCCGTTGCGTGCGAAGACCTCCAGCACGGGGGGCACGACCTGGCGCAGATACGCCGTCCACCAGTCGGTGGGGTCGGTGAGCCGGTCGAGGGGACTGCCGTCGAAGCCTTCGACGAGGGCGGCCGCGAGGAGCGGGGTCGCGCCAGGGACGAGGTGGGCGTGCAGTCCGTCGCGGACCATGACGGCGAGTTCCTCGAAGGCGAAGTCGGCGGTGCGGTAGCCGCGGTCGCTCAGCCACGCCGCAGGGCCGGGGAGGGCCGCGAAGGCCGTGGCGGTCGCCTCGTCCGTGCGGCGCAGTTTCAGCAGGTCATGGCGCCACAGCCGGCGGATGTCGTTGGTGATGCGCACATCGAGGCTGAACTTGAGGAAGAGGTCGGCTTCGGGGTCGTACAAGGTGCGGATCGCGGCCGTGGGCCAGAGCGGGTGCGCCGTGCGGCCCAGGCGGACGAGGCGGCCGTCCGCGAAGGCGTCCCGGATGGCCGGGCGGTCGGTGACCAGGGCGAGCTGCCAGGGGTGGGCGGGGAGCATCCGGTAGCCGGGCGGCGGGTCGCCGAGGCCGTCGAGCGCGGTCGTGTCGCCCTCCTCGACGAGCGCGTCCTCGCGCACCGCGAGCAGCTCCAGCGGGAAACGGGCGTACGCCTCGGGCGCGTACGGCAGCCAGCCGGTGACCGGGCCGCCGCCGCGGGCCTTGGGGGCCGGATGGTGCGGATGCCCGGTGATCAGGGACTGCTCGGAGCGCAGATACGGGTCCGAGGGGGGCGTGGCACGGGCGCGCGCGGTGAGGATCGCGGCGACCGCGTCCCGGCTGTCGGTCATCTCGACGGGCAGTTCGGAGTTGGCCAGACCGGTGTAGGCGCGCAGTTCCTCGGCGGTGAGGCCGACCAGCTCGGCGTGGGTGAGCCGGTGCCAGCTGCCGTCGGTGTACACCTCGGGCCGGGTCGGTCGGCGGGTGCCGCGGACCCTGATCAGGCGGCCACTGGCACGGAGCCGGTAGGTGCCAAGGGCCCCGGCGGGCTCCCCCACCTCCCGCAGCAGACAATTGAGGAGCGGCGCCGCGGCATAATCGTCGGCGGCTTCTTCTCGGTCGTCCGTGTCGTCCGGGGGGAGCATGGGGGGCATGGGGGCCACGCGTTCCATTCGTTCCATACGGTGCTCTGGTGATCATTATGTGTCGCGTCGTCGGTCATCGGCGACCGCGGCGACCGACCCTCGTCCCGAGCGACCACGCGACGAACGTCCCCGTACCCAAGGAGCTCCAAGGTGCACCGTCCCCCCACACCCGAGGCCGAGGTCACCCTCGCGGACGAACTGAGTGTCGTACGGCCCGGCTTGTCGGCGCCGTACGAGGCCGCACTGCCCGGCGCGCGGGCGGCCGTGCTGACCCGGCTGTGGCGTGCGCTGGCGTACGAGCCGATGCCCTGGGTCGCGGGCCGCGAGGCGGGGCGTGACGGTCTCACGCTGCGGCTGGCCGACGGCCGCCGGCTGCACGGCCCGCGCGCGGATCCCTACGCCACCGCCGCGTACGTCAGCGAGGTACTGCTCGACGGCACGTGGCACGACCGTCCGGACCGGCTCGTGACAGCCCTTGCCGTCCCGCACGCCGCCGCCTTCGCCGCCGAACTCGGCAACAGCGTCGCGTCGTTGGCCCTGTCCCGCGCCGGTCAGCCTGCCGCCGACCAGGAGCCGGTCGCGGGCTGGGAGTGGGAGCAGCGGGTCGTCGACGGGCATCCCTACCACCCCAACTGCCGTTCGCGGCCAGGGTTCTCGGCGGCGGAGCAGCTCGCGTACGGGCCCGAGCACCGGCCGCTGGTGGAGGTGGGGCTGGTGGCCTCGGACGACTGCCTGGTGACGGGCGAGTGGCCGAAGTGGCTGCGGGAGGGGGAGCGGGTGCTGATTCCGGTCCACCCCTGGCAGGCGGCGCATGTGCTGGGCGTGGCAGGCGGGTTGGGCACGGGGGGCGACTTGGGCGCGGGGGGTGTGGGGAGGGGAGGCTTGCTCCAAGAGGGCTTCGCCGCGCACCCGTTGATGTCCCTGCGTACCCTCGCGCTGCCGGACGGGCCGCATGTGAAGACGGCGCTCAGTGCCCGGCTGACCTCCTCGGTGCGGGACATCTCGGTGTACTCGATCGAGACGGCCGCGACGGTGTCGGCGTTCATGGAGGCGATGGCGGAACGTCCGGACGTGCCGATGCACATCACCCGGACCCTTGGTGCCGCCACCGCCAACAGCCCCGACCTGGCGGCGGTGTTGAGGGAGTCCCCGGACATGTACGCGAACTCCGGTGAGCGGGTCGTCCCGGTGGCGGCCCTCGCCACCACCGGGTTGCCCCGGTCGCCTGCCTGGATGGCCGAGTTCACCCGTCTCGCCCTCACCGCCGGTCTGCGCCTGCTCGAACTGGGCGTGGCCCTGGAGGCGCACGGCCAGAACCTTCTCGTGGTCCTCTCCCCCACGGGCACCCCTCTGCGGCTGGTCTACCGCGACCTGGCCGACATCCGGGTCAGCCCGGCCCGCCTGGCCCGCCACGGCATCCCGGTGCCGGACCTCGCCGGCCGTATCGTCACCGACGACGAGACCACCCTGCGCCGCAAGCTGTTCGGCGCCCTCGTCGGCGGCGCACTGGGCGCGACAGCGGGATCGACGGACGCTCTGCGCGAGGCGCTGGAAACGGTCGTACCCGATCTGCCGGACTCCCCGGACCTCGCGGCCCTGCGGAACGAGCCGCTCCCCACCAAGGCGCTGACCTTGATGCGGCTGACTCCGGAGACGCCCGGGGACACCTGGGCGCGGCTCCCCAACCCACTGGTGACGTCCCTGTCTTGAAGCCTGATCAAGAGGTCACGTTTTGAAGCGCGACACCTTTGGTCAATAGGATCCGCCGATGATCACAAGACAACGGCTGGCGACAGGGCTTTGCGCCCTGCTCGCCGCCCTGACGGCCGGAATCGCCTACCCGGCCGGCGCGGTCGCCGACGAAACGGCGGAGCAGGCCGCTCCCAAGGTCGACCTCGTACTGGACGTCAGCGGTTCGATGCGGGCCACGGACATCGACGGCAAGTCACGGATGGCTGCGGCGAAGCAGGCCTTCAACGAGGTGCTCGACGCGACGCCCGAGGAGGTCCAGCTCGGGATACGCACACTCGGCGCCAACTACCCCGGCGACGACCAGAAGACGGGATGCAAGGACACCGCACAGCTCTATCCGGTCGGCCCGCTGGACCGGACCGAGGCGAAGGCCGCCGTCGCGACGCTCGTCCCCACCGGCTGGACCCCGATCGGTCCCGCGCTGCTCAAGGCGGCCGACGACCTCGACGGCGGCAACGGTTCGAAGCGCATCGTCCTCATCAGTGACGGCGAGGACACCTGCGCCCCGCTAGACCCGTGCGAGGTGGCCCGGGAGATCGCGGCCAAGGGCATCGGTCTCACCATCGACACGCTCGGCCTGGTGCCCAACACCAAGATGCGCGAGCAGTTGAGCTGCATCGCCGAGGCCACCGGCGGTACGTACACCTCGGTGGAGCACACCGACGAACTCACCGACAAGGTCAACCAGTTGGTGGACCGCGCCGCCGATCCGGTGGTCGTGCCGCAGGCCGTCGAGGGCGCCGAGTCGTGCGCCAAGGCGCCCACGATCGAGTCGGGGCTCTTCACCGACCGTGAGGAGTTCGCGCAGCACCGCTGGTACCGGGTGGACGTCGAACCGGGCCAGGAGCTGCGTGCCTCGGTGAGCGTCGCGGCGGACCGCGAAGTCAACCCGGACTACGGGGTGTTGCTGCGGGCCGTCACCCTGAGCGGACGGGAGATCGTCCGCGGTGAGGCGGCCGGCAGCGGCCGGACCGATGTCATCTCGACGGGTCTGCGCTATCCGAAGGCCGAGAGCGACGACGAGGACGCCACCGCCGAGACGGTGTGTATCCAGGTCGCCAACTCCTTCTCGGCCGCCGGGGGTGTGAAGACCACGCCCGGACTGCCGCTTGAGCTGACCGTCGATGTCGTCGACGCACCGGACCAGGCCTCCGACGTGGCCTCGTTCGGCCTCGGGCGCGGCTGGTGGCTGCTCGGCGCCCTCGTGCTCACCGGCTTCCTCGCCGGTGTGCTGTGGGGCTGGATCTCGCGCCTGCGGGTCGCCGTATGGAGGACCAACTGATGCGTATCCGAAGAGTGTTGACCACCACCCTGCTCCTGCTCGGGGTGGCCGCCGCCCCTGCCGTCGCCGACTCCTCGCCCTCGGCGAGCCCGTCGGACGACAGCGCCGCACCCACCCAGGCCGGTACGTCGTTCCGTACGGCGACCGAGATCGAACAGGGTCAGCAGGCCACCGCGAGCGGCTCCACGGGCGACTACCTGTACTGGTCGTTCCCCGCGGACGCCGGTCAGCGGCCCACCGTGAAGGCGACGGTGAAGCTGCCGGACGCCTCGGCGCGGACCGCCGCGCAGACCTGGCAGCTCGATGTGTACGACGGGCTCCGGCGCCGGCAGGCGTGCCAGTACGGGGCGCAGACGCGGACGGCGGCGCAGGACGCGGCGTCCGTGGAGCTGTCCTGCACTCTGCGCAACGTCCGTGCCTGGTCGGAGACTTGGGCCGATGATCCGTTGCCGGGCACGTACTACATCCGACTCACGGCGACCGGGCTGCAGGCCTCCGATCTGGGGCTGCCGCTGAGCGCCGAGGTTCAGGTGGACTCCAAGGAGATCGGCGGTGCGGCGGCTGTGGACGGGGCGCTCGCGCAGCCGCTGATTCCGGGTGTCGCGACGACCGGGGACGCCTCGGACGACTCCGAGGAGTCGGCCACGGCCACGTTGTCGTCCCTCGAACCCGATGACGGGTGGGCCTCCGGGTGGTGGTCCGACCGGTGGGTGTGGACCGCGTTCGGTGGCGTGCTCGCCGCGTTGGCGGGTATCGGGGGGTACGCGCTGACCCGCGGGTCGGGGCGGCCGGCCGGGGTGCCGCGGGGGGTCTGACCGCACATTGGCAGGGGCGGTTCTTTCGCCCCCTCCGCCCCTGCCCATCCCGCTACTTGGGGGCTCCGCCCCCAAACCCCCGCTCCTCAAACGCCGGAGGGGCTGAACCCCCTCAGCCCGTCCGGCGTTTGAGGACGAGCGCGTTCAGCG
>NZ_JBHXWK010000018.1:0-119537 GCF_042671685.1 Streptomyces sp. NPDC127595
CATTCCGAACCCGGAAGCTAAGCCTCACAGCGCCGATGGTACTGCAGGGGGGACCCTGTGGGAGAGTAGGACGCCGCCGAACTATCTTTAGAGAGTTGGTCCCTGAACTTCGGTTCAGGGGCCAGCTCTTTTTTGTTTACCGTTACTTGAAATTCACTTTGCGCGGCAAGTATCCGCGGCATGGGTACTGCTGCAATGCTCAGGGCTGCAGGCGTCGGAGTCGGTGACGAGGTCATCGTGCCGGCCTTCGGGAATGCCGATGTCGCCGAGGCCGTCGCCCAGGCCGGTGCGGCGGTCGTCTTCGCCGATATCGACCCGATGACGTACTGCCTCGACGCCGGCGCGGTCGAGGCCGTCGTGACTCCGCTGACGGCGGCCATCGTCGTCGTACACCGCTTCGGGCGGTCGGCGGACGTGGTGCGGTTGCGGGAGGTCGGGCAGCGGCGCGGGCTGTTGGTGTTGGAGCAGGGTGAGTCCGAGGTGCCGTACGACGAGGTGGCGCAGCGCAGGGCTCGGGCCGCGTACCTCGATGCGCGGCTGCGTGGGGTGAGGACACCGGACGGTGGCGACGGGCACACGTACCAGCAGTACGTCGTGCGGGTGCCGGGCAATGGCAGGCCGGACCGGGACGCTTTCGCTCGGGCCGTGCGGGCCAGGGGAGTTGAGTGCTCGGTGCCGGTGAAGACACCGGTGCACCGGATGGCCGGATTCCAGCAGGACGTACGGCTTCCGGTGACCGAGCGGGCCGCGGATGACACTCTCGCGCTGCCCGTGGACGGAGCGTTGACGAGGCGGGAGATGCAGCGGATCGTGTCCGCGTGCAACGCGCTCGGTGGGCTGCTTCAGCCCGCCGGCTGATCCGGGCCTGATCCAGCGGGACTTGTTGGGAGCACGCTTCTGTTCGGGGTATGATCTATTTCGTTGCCGCGAGGGAAACCTCGAACGGTGACCGGCCCCCCTAGCTCAGTCGGTAGAGCGTCTCCATGGTAAGGAGAAGGTCAACGGTTCGATTCCGTTGGGGGGCTCCAACAACAAAAGGCCTCTGCCCTTTCGGGCGGGGGCCTTTGTCGTATCTGAAGCGTCGTATCTGAAGCGTCGTGTCGCGAAGCCGTGCCTCAGTCCTTCTGGAGGCCGGGGACCCGCATCGCCAGAATCGCCATGTCGTCGGACGGGGCGTCGGAGGCGAAGCGTTCGACCGCGCGCATGATGCGGGCGGCCACCGCGCCTGCGGTGAGGCCCGTGCAGGTGGTGAGGACGTCCGTGAGGCCGTCGTCTCCGAGCATGCGGGTGCCCTCGCGGCGTTCGGTGACGCCGTCCGTGACGCAGAGGAGGACGTCGCCCGGGTCGAGCGTGATGGTCTGCTCGTAGAGCTCCAGGTCGTCCATGACGCCGAGGAGCGGCTGTGGATCGGCGGCCGGTTCGACCGTGCCGTCCTGGCGCAGGCGGAGGGGAAGCGGGTGGCCGGCGCAGACCACCTTCAGGAGCGCCGAACCGTCCTCCTGGGGCCACAACTCGCCGTACAGGAGCGTGAGGAAGCGGCTGCGGGCGCCCTCGTCGAGGATCGCGGAGTTCAGGCGCTCCAGGACGGCCGGGCCGGTGAAGCCCTCCCGGGCCAGCAGCCTGAGTGCGTGCCGGGCCAGGCCGGTGACCGCCGCCGCCTCCGGGCCCGTACCGCAGACGTCGCCGATCGCGAAGCCGTACGCACCGTCGCGGATCGGGAAGAGGTCGTAGAAGTCGCCGCCGACTTCGTTGCCCTCGCCGGCTGCTCGGTAGATGACCTCGACCTCGACGCCCTCGATCTGCGGGAGTTCCGGCGGCAGGAGGCTGCGCTGGAGGGACTGGCTGATGGCCGTGCGCTCCGAGTACAGGCGGGCGTTGTCGAGGGCGAGGGCGGCCCTGCGGCTCAAGTCCTCGGCGAGTTCCAGGATTTCCTGGCGGAAGTGTTCGTCCGAGGGCTTGCCCAGCGTCAGCATGCCGATGACGCGGTTGCGCGCCACCAGGGGGAGGACGACCGTCTCGCCGCCGACTGCGGCCGCGGTGGCGAGAGTTGTGCCGATGCCCGAGCTGAGCGTCGCGCGTTCGCCGAGGCTGCGCATGGAGGTGCGCAGGGCTGATTCGTGGGCCGCCTCGGCGGGCGCGGACCAGACGCGGGCGCCCGGGGTGGGGACCGGGTCCGGCGGGGAGATCTTGGACAGCAGGGCCTTGAGGCCGTCGATGCGTTCCTCGTCCTCGTGCAGGACGTACGAGAGATACGGCTCGGACGCCTGGTCGGCGATGGTGTAGACGGCGCACCAGGTGGCCAGGGTCGGGACCGTCATCTGGGCCATGAGGGCCAGTGTCTGGTCGCGGTCCAGGGTGCCGGCGAGGAGGTCGGAGGCCTCGACGAGGAAGGACAGCGAGCCGCGGCGCAGGCGTTCCAGCTCGCCGAGGCGGGCGGATTCCACTGCCAGCGCGATGCGGTCGGCGGCGAACTGGAGGCGCAGGGCCTCTTCGTTGGAGTATCTGCCCGGTCCCTCCGCGGCGACGCCGAGGGAGCCGGTGAGGCGGCCCTCGACCTTCAGCGGGACGGTGACGACCGAGCGCATGCCGGTGCCGTTGAGGAGGGGTACGGCGCCGGGGACGACCGTCAGGTCCTCGTGGACGGCGGGCATACGGGCCGAGCCGTAGCGCCCGGGGCCTGCCTCGACGGGGACGCGGGCGAAGCGCTGGCGGGCGGAGGGGAGGCCCGTCGAGGCTCGTACCTCCAACTCCGTTTCGTCGTCCGTCGCCAGGAGGAGGAAGGCGGAGTCGCCGTCGAGCATGTCGCGGGCGCGCTCCACCGTGCGCTGGAGGAGGCCGTCCAGGTCGTCGGGCGCCGGGGAGCCGATGAAGACCTCGAAGGGATCGGAGGCGTGGCCCTCGGAGCTGGTGGTGGTGTCGGTGGCCGAGACGCGCAACGGGGTCTGGAGAACGGCGCGTTCGTGGTCTCGTACGAGAAGGCAGACCGTGGAGGGCTCGCCGCCGGTGTCGCGGACCCGAAGATGTGAGGCGTAGACGGGAGTTACCCGGCCGTTGGCGCCGCGGATGCCGTACGTGCCTTCCCAGCGCGAGAGTTGGAGGGCCTCGACGATGCCGGTGGAGGTGCCCGGGGTGTGCGGCCAGGCGGCGAGGTCGGTGAGCGGCTTGCCGATGACCAACTCGGCCGCGTATCCGAAGAGGTCCTCGGCGTCCTCGTTCCAGGCGTTGATCGCGCCGGTCCGGTCGATCTGGACGACTGCGACGCGGACGCGGCCGTCGGCGAGCGGGAGGAGGTCGGCCGGCAGGGCCGGGCCGGCGGTCCGGGTGCCCACCGCGCGTTCGGGGAGTTCGAGCTGGAACCAGACCTGCTTCTGCGTGGGCGTGTACTCGACACCCCAGCGGCTCGCCAGGGCCGCGCAGAGCTGGAGGCCGCGGCCGCCCTCGTTGTCCGGGCTGCCCATGTTGACAGCCGTCCCCTGGAGTGGAATTTCACGTTCCGGGTAGCGGTCCGCCACCTCGATGCGTACGCCGTCGTCGCTGCGCAGGCACAACACGTCAGCGGCGGTGCCCGCATGCACGACGGCATTGGTCACCAGTTCGCTGGTGAGGACCACGGCGTCGTCGACGATGTCGGCGAAACCCCAGCCCTGGAGGGTGTCACGGACGAAGGAACGGGCGGTCGCGACCGATCGCCCCACGGGCTCGAAACTGGCGGCCGCGCGCGCGGTGATCACAGAACTCCTCGTCCGGTTGTCGGCATGCGGGGCTCCATGGCCGCCCCGCTCCTGCCGGGGCAGAGCGTGGTTCCCCGTCGGTCGGGGATCCTGGGGCGGTCCCCCAGGATGCAGTCCGGTGGTCATGGTGCGGTGCCCCTCCGATGCCTGCCCGCTCGTGCTCGTGCCACCGCCCAGGCCGGACGGGACCGGCATGGCTGGACAGCCGCATGCAAGGTTACTTACCTTCGCCGTCCATGCGGATGCCGGTTGCACTCTTTCCGTCCGGAGGGTGTGCGGACGGTGTGCGAAGCTGCCGAACTGTTATGGCCGGGTTCAGGCATGGTGAAACACTGGGCAAGCTTCAGAGGAAGGTCCTGGCAGGGTGAGTGCCTGCCGGCACGCGGAGCAGTAGTACCCGAGTACGCCGAGCAGTAATGGTCGACCCTTCTGGGAGGGACACAGTGGAGTCTGGCGCAGCGACGCGGGGCACTGAGACGCGCGCAAAAGGCGGACAGTCCCTGAAAGACCGGCGCCCACCGCGCAACGGCACCACCGAGGTGGATACGGCTGCGCTGAACCGGCTGATGGCGGCCCTGGTGTCGATGCGGGACGGGAACTTCCGCAAGCGGCTCACGGTCTCCGGCGACGGCGTGATGTCCGAGATCGCGGCGGTTTTCAACGAGGTGGCCGACCGGAATCTGCATCTGACGGGTGAGCTCTCGCGGGTACGACGCGTGGTCGGGCGTGAGGGGAAGCTGACCGAGCGCCTGGAGTCCGGGGCCTCCGAGGGGTCCTGGGCGGCCGCGATCGACGCCTCGAACGCGCTCGTCGACGATCTCGTACGGCCTGTCTCCGAGGTCGGCCGGGTGCTGTCCGCGGTCGCGGAGGGCGATCTGTCGCCGCGGATGGACCTGCGGGCGCAGGCCGCGGACGGGAACGGGCATCCGCTGCGCGGCGAGTTCCTCAAGGTCGGGCGCACGGTCAACAACCTGGTCGACCAGCTCTCTACGTTCACCGACGAGGTCACGCGGGTGGCCAGTGAGGTGGGCACCGAGGGCAAGCTGGGTGGACAGGCGCGAGTGCGCGGTATGTCCGGCTCGTGGAAAGATCTCACCGATTCGGTCAACACCATGGCGTACCGGCTGACGGCTCAGGTGCGTGACATTGCTCTCGTGACGACGGCGGTCGCCAAGGGTGACCTGTCCCGGAAGGTCACGGTTCACGTGGCCGGCGAGATGCTGGAGCTGAAGGAAACCGTCAACACGATGGTGGACCAGCTCTCCTCGTTCTCCTCCGAGGTGACGCGAGTCGCGCGTGAGGTGGGTACGGAGGGTGAGCTCGGCGGCCAGGCCAGGGTGCCGGGTGTGGCGGGTGTGTGGAAAGACCTCACCGATTCGGTGAATCTTATGGCCGGGAATCTGACGGCCCAGGTGCGCGGCATCGCGCAGGTGACGACGGCGGTCGCCAGTGGCGACCTGTCACAGAAGGTCACGGTCAGTGCGCGCGGTGAGGTCGCTCAGCTCGCCGAGACCATCAACCAGATGACCGAGACGCTGCGGACGTTCGCCGACGAGGTCACGCGCGTGGCCAACGAGGTCGGTGGCGAGGGCCGGCTCGGCGGGCAGGCGAACGTGCCGGGTGCGGCGGGTACGTGGAAGGACCTGACGGACTCCGTCAACACGGTCTTCCGGAACCTCACGACCCAGGTGCGCGACATCGCCGCGGTGACGACTGCCGTGGCCAACGGTGACCTCTCGCAGAAGGTGAGCGTCGAGGTAGCCGGCGAGATGCTGGAGCTGAAGAACACCGTCAACACGATGGTCGACCAGCTGTCGTCGTTCGGTGCCGAGGTCACGCGCGTGGCGCGCGAGATCGGTGTCGAGGGTGAACTGGGCGGGCAGGCCGCGGTGCCGGGTGCGGCGGGTACGTGGAAGGACCTGACGGACTCCGTCAACACGGCCTTCCGGAACCTGACAGGACAGGTCCGCAACATCGCACAGGTGACGACGGCGGTCGCCAACGGCGATCTGTCGCAGAAGGTCACCGTCGATGTCTCCGGCGAGATGCTCCAGCTGAAGAACACCGTGAACACCATGGTGGACCAGCTGTCCTCGTTCGCCGACCAGGTCACGCGGATGGCCCGGGACGTGGGCACCGAGGGACGCCTTGGCGGTCAGGCCCGCGTGGACGGCGTATCGGGTACGTGGAAGGAACTCACCGACTCCGTCAACTTCATGGCGGGCAACCTGACTTCGCAGGTACGGCAGATCGCGCAGGTCACGACCGCTGTGGCCCGGGGCGATCTCTCCCAGAAGATCGACGTGGACGCGCGCGGCGAGATCCTGGAGCTGAAGAACACCATCAACACGATGGTCGACCAGCTCTCCGCCTTCGCGGACCAGGTGACACGGGTCGCCCGTGACGTGGGTACGGAGGGCAGGCTCGGCGGGCAGGCGCAGGTGCCCGGCGTCGCCGGTGTGTGGCGCGACCTGACGGACTCCGTGAACGGCATGGCGGGCAACCTCACCGCCCAGGTGCGCAACATCGCGCAGGTCGCGACGGCGGTGGCGCGCGGTGACCTGTCGCAGAAGATCGACGTGGACGCGCGCGGCGAGATCCTGGAGCTGAAGAACACCCTCAACACGATGGTGGACCAGCTCTCGAACTTCGCCGAGCAGGTCACACGGGTGGCCCGAGAGGTGGGCACCGAGGGGCAGTTGGGCGGTCAGGCCGAGGTGCAGGGTGTCTCCGGCACCTGGAAGGACCTCACCCAGTCGGTGAACTTCATGGCGAACAACCTGACCATTCAGGTGCGGAACATCGCCGAGGTCACGACAGCGGTCGCCAAGGGTGACCTGTCCAAGAAGATCACCGTCGACGCGAAGGGCGAGATCCTCGAACTCGTCACCACCGTCAACACGATGGTCGACCAGCTCTCCAACTTCGCCGAGCAGGTGACCCTGGTGGCCCGCGAGGTGGGCACCGAGGGCAACCTGGGCGGACAGGCGCGGGTCCCGGGTGTCACGGGCATCTGGAAGGACCTGAGCGACAACGTCAACGTGATGGCCAACAACCTGACCAACCAGGTGCGGAACATCTCGCAGGTCGCGGCCGCGGTGGCCAACGGCGACCTCACCAAGACGGTCACCGTCGAGGCCAGCGGTGAGGTCGCCCAGCTCGCCGACACCGTCAACACGATGGTGAAGACGCTGAGTTCGTTCGCCGACCAGGTCACCAAGGTGGCCCGCGAGGTGGGCACGGACGGCATCCTCGGTGGCCAGGCGCACGTACCGGGAGTCGCCGGCACGTGGAAGGACCTCACCGAGTCGGTGAACGGCATGGCGTCGAACCTGACCGGCCAGGTGCGCAACATCGCGATGGTCACCACGGCCATCGCGAAGGGTGATCTGACCAAGAAGATCGACATCGACGCCCGCGGCGAGATGCTGGAGCTCAAGACCACCATCAACACGATGGTCGACCAGCTGTCGTCGTTCGCCGAGGAGGTCACCCGGGTGGCCCGCGAGGTGGGCACGGAAGGGCAGCTGGGCGGCCAGGCGCGGGTGCGGGACGTCGACGGCACCTGGCGCGACCTCACGGAGTCCGTGAACGAGATGGCCGGGAACCTCACCCGGCAGGTGCGTGCCATGGCGCGGGTGGCGACCGCGGTGACCCGCGGCGACCTGAACCTGAAGATCGACGTGGACGCCTCCGGCGAGATGCAGGAGCTGCAGGACTACATCAACAAGATGATCGCCAACCTGCGCGACACCACCATCGCCAACAAGGAACAGGACTGGCTCAAGGGCAACCTCGCCCGCATCTCCGCCCTGATGCAGGGCCGCCGCGACCTCGACGACGTGGCCTCGCTGATCATGAGCGAGCTGACTCCCGTCGTCGCCGCGCAGCACGGCGCGTTCTTCCTCTCCATGCCGCTCGTCGACGGCAAGGACGTACTCATCGAGGACGAGGACGCGTACGAACTGCGCATGCTCGGGTCGTACGGCTACTCGATGGGCTCCATGCCGACGTCGTTCCGGCCCGGTGAGGCGCTGATCGGGACGGCCGCCAAGGAGAAGCGCACGATCCTCGTGGAGAACGCCCCGAGCGGCTATCTGAAGATCTCCTCCGGGCTCGGTGAGGCACCGCCCGCGCAGGTGATCGTCCTTCCGGTGCTCTTCGAAGCGACCGTGCTGGGCGTCATCGAACTGGCGTCGTTCACACCGTTCACGCAGATCCAGAAGGACTTCCTCAACCAGATCGCCGAGATGATCGCGACGAGCGTCAACACCATCTCCGTCAACACGAAGACGGAGGTGCTGCTGAAGCAGTCGCAGGAGCTGACCGAGCAGCTCCAGGAGCGGTCGGCGGAGCTGGAGAGCCGGCAGAAGGCACTCCAGGACTCCAACGCGCAGCTGGAGGAGAAGGCCGAGCAACTCGCCCAGCAGAACCGCGACATCGAGGTCAAGAACACCGAGATCGAGGAAGCCCGGCAGGTCCTGGAGGAGCGCGCCGAGCAGCTCGCGGTCTCGATGCGCTACAAGAGCGAGTTCCTGGCGAACATGTCGCACGAGCTGCGTACGCCGCTCAACTCCCTTCTGATCCTCGCCAAGTTGCTCGCCGACAACGCGGACACGAACCTCACCCCGAAGCAGGTCGAGTTCGCCGAGACGATCCACGGCGCGGGCTCGGACCTGCTGCAGCTGATCAACGACATCCTCGACCTGTCGAAGGTCGAGGCGGGCAAGATGGACGTGTCGCCGACACGCATCGCGCTCGTCCAACTCGTCGACTACGTAGAGGCCACTTTCCGTCCACTGACGGCGGAGAAGGGCCTCGATTTCTCCGTACGCGTGTCGCCGGAACTGCCCGCCACGCTGCACACCGACGAACAGCGCCTCCTCCAGGTGCTGCGCAACCTGCTTTCCAACGCGGTGAAGTTCACCGACTCCGGAGCGGTCGAGCTGGTGATCCGGCCCGCCGGTGCGGAGGTTCCGGTGGCCATCCGGGAGCAGCTCCTGGAGGCGGGTTCGCTGCGGGACGCGGACGCCGACCTGATCGCGTTCTCCGTGACGGACACCGGTATCGGGATCGCGGCCAGCAAGATGAGGGTGATCTTCGAGGCCTTCAAGCAGGCGGACGGCACGACGAGCCGGAAGTACGGCGGTACGGGCCTGGGGCTCTCCATCTCCCGGGAGATCGCGCGGCTGTTGGGCGGCGAGATCCACGCGCAGAGCGAACCGGGACGTGGCTCCACGTTCACACTGTATTTGCCGTTGCACCCCAGTGAACTGCCTCCCCAGGGCTACGGGCAGCTCGCGCCGGCGCTGGAGGCCGGGGAGTTGCTGGCTTCCGAGGCGGAGCTGGCCTCGGCGGGCATCCATATGCCGGCCGAGGTGAAGTCGTACCAGGAGACCCAGAACGGGCCTGCCGCGCTCTTCCGGCGGCGCCGCCGGGCGGTGCCCGCGGACGAGCAGCGGGGCGCGTCGGCGGGGCAGCCGGGCGCGGCTCAGGAGCAGTGGGCGCCGGCGGGCCGGCCGGACGGGGCGCAGCAGCCGCGCCGTGGGATCCGGTTCGAGGGTGAGAAGGTGCTCATCGTCGACGACGACATCCGCAACGTGTTCGCGCTGACCAGTGTGCTGGAACAGCACGGCCTCTCGGTGCTGTACGCGGAGAAC
This sequence comes from Streptomyces sp. NPDC127595, assembly GCF_042671685.1. Taxonomy (NCBI): domain Bacteria; kingdom Bacillati; phylum Actinomycetota; class Actinomycetes; order Kitasatosporales; family Streptomycetaceae; genus Streptomyces; species Streptomyces sp. NPDC127595. The sequence continues at coordinate 9,392 of NZ_JBHXWK010000018.1, forward strand.
GGCCGTGAGGGCATCGAAGTCCTTGAGCAGCACGACGATGTGACGGTCGTTCTGATGGACATCATGATGCCGGAGATGGACGGCTACGCGACGACGACGGCGGTTCGCCGGATGCCGCAGTTCGCCGGGCTGCCGATCATCGCGCTCACGGCGAAGGCGATGAAGGGCGACCGGGAGAAGGCCATCGAGTCCGGCGCGTCCGACTACGTGACCAAGCCGGTCGATCCCGATCATCTGCTCACTGTGATGGAACAGTGGATGCGTGAGCGGTGACACACTCCTGTGAGGGAGCCTGTCGGGGCGCCCGTTTTCGCATAACTCACTGTGCCCGACGCGGTGTAGAAGTACGGGATTCGGGGAACCTTCTGGTCTCCCGCTACGTTTCTGCTACGTGCACAGTGACATCGCAGTGACAGGGTGTGGCGACAGGCGGGGTGCGGCTACCATGACCGGCACAAGGGCGGGCGACGCAACGGAGTCGTCCCCTGGGGCGGCGCCCGGTGCACTGCCGGGGCGAGGAGGGCGGGCCATGGTGCAGAAGGCCAAGATCCTCCTGGTCGATGACCGGCCGGAGAATCTGCTGGCGCTGGAGGCGATCCTCTCCGCGCTCGATCAGACACTGGTGCGGGCATCGTCCGGGGAGGAAGCGCTCAAAGCACTACTCACGGACGACTTCGCGGTCATTTTGCTGGACGTCCAGATGCCGGGTATGGACGGCTTCGAAACCGCCGCGCACATCAAGCGGCGAGAGCGGACCCGGGACATCCCGATCATCTTCCTCACCGCCATCAACCACGGCCCGCATCACACCTTCCGGGGGTATGCGGCCGGTGCGGTGGACTACATCTCCAAGCCGTTCGACCCATGGGTGCTGCGCGCGAAGGTCTCCGTCTTCGTCGAGCTCTACATGAAGAACTGCCAACTCCGGGAGCAGGCGGCGCTGCTGCGGCTCCAGCTGGAGGGTGGCGGAGGCAGGGCGGCGCTGGGCGAGGCCAAGGAGCCCGCCGGTCTGCTCGCCGAACTCTCCGCGCGGCTCGCGGCCGTTGAGGAACAGGCCGAGGCGCTGTCCAAGCAACTCGACGACGACTCGGCGGACGCGGCGGCGGTGGCGACCGCGGCCCATCTCGAACGCAAACTCACGGGGCTGCGCAGAGCCCTGGACGCCCTGGAGCCCGGCACGGGGAACGGGGCGGCTTCGGTGCCTTCGCAGAACTGAGCGGGGCCCTTCGGGGGCGCGGGTGACGTACCTATGCCCGGGGTCGGGAACCTGCCAAGGGTGTTCGTATATGTCGTCGGCGTGTGTCCAGCAGGGCAAGGCCGGTGAGCCGGCGTCAGTTTCGGGTACCGCTCCGGGCGACACGAACGGGTGAAGCAGTAAGCACACGTGTCCGCTGTCGTCTCCACCGGTAACCTCACACACATGGCCTCACGTCAGCCCGCAGCCAAGAAGCCGCCCGCGAAGAAGGCGGCCGCTTCGACGAAGGCCCCCGCGAAAAAGGCCGTCGCGAAGAAGGCGCCTGCCAAGAAGGCCGCGGCGAAGAAGCCCGCACCCGCGCCGGCGCCCAATCCCACCGCAGGCGTGTACAGACTCGTCCGCGCCCTCTGGCTGGGGGTCGCGCACGCCGTCGGAGCGATGTTCCGCGGCATAGGGCGGGGCGCGAAGGGGCTCGACCCGGCGCACCGCAAGGACGGTGTCGCGCTGCTGCTGCTCGGCCTTGCACTGATCACCGCGGCGGGCACCTGGTCCAATCTGCAGGGCCCCGTCGGCGACCTCGTCGAGATGCTCGTCACCGGCGCCTTCGGCCGCCTCGACCTGCTGGTCCCGATACTGCTCGGCGTCATCGCGGCCCGGCTCATCCGGCACCCCGAGAAGCCCGAGGCGAACGGCCGCATCGTGATCGGCCTGTCCGCGCTCGTCATCGGCGTGCTCGGCCAGGTCCACATCGCGTGCGGGGCGCCCGCGCGAAGCGACGGCATGCAGGCCATAAGGGACGCCGGCGGGCTCATCGGCTGGGGTGCCTCCACCCCGCTGACGTACACCATGGGTGACGTCCTCGCCGTACCGCTCCTGGTGCTCCTGACGATCTTCGGGCTGCTCGTCGTCACGGCGACCCCGGTCAACGCGATTCCGCAGCGGTTGCGGCTGCTCGGCCAGAAGCTGGGCATCATCCAGGCCGACGACGACGAGGACCGCTTCGGGGAGGACGACGAGCGCTACGGCGAGCAGTGGCGTGAGGCGCTCCCCACAGGCTCCAGGAGGCGCTCTCGCGCCCCTGAGGAGTACGACCCCGACAGTGCCGAGCAGGAGGCGCTCAGGAGGCGCCGTGGCCGCTCCAGGCGGCCCGCCATGCAGCAGCCCGACATGAACCGGCCGATGGACGCGGTGGACGTCGCCGCGGCCGCTGCTGCCGCGCTCGACGGGGCCGTGCTGCACGGGATGCCGCCCTCGGCGCTGGTCGCCGATCTGACGCAGGGCGTCGGCGTGGAGCGGGACGGGTTCGAGGAGACGACGCCGGTCCCGGCCGCGCGCGCCAAGCTCGTCCCCGGGGCCAAGCGGCCCAAGCAGGAGATGCTCAAGGCCGAGTCCGTGGTGCCCGACCTCACGAAGGCCGCGCCCGACGAGGCGCGCGAGCTGCCCCCGCGCGCGGAACAGCTCCAGCTCTCCGGCGACATCACCTACTCGCTGCCGTCGCTCGACCTCCTGGAGCGCGGTGGCCCCGGCAAGACGCGCAGTGCCGCCAACGACGCGGTCGTCGCCTCTCTCCAGAACGTCTTCATGGAGTTCAAGGTCGACGCCTCCGTCACCGGCTTCACGCGCGGTCCGACGGTCACCCGCTACGAGGTCGAGCTCGGACCCGCCGTGAAGGTCGAGCGGATCACGGCGCTCGCCAAGAACATCGCGTACGCCGTCGCCAGCCCCGATGTTCGGATCATCAGCCCGATCCCCGGCAAGTCGGCTGTCGGCATCGAGATCCCGAACTCCGACCGCGAGATGGTCAACCTGGGTGACGTACTGCGTCTCGCGGACGCCGCCGAGGACGACCACCCGATGCTCGTCGCACTCGGCAAGAACGTCGAGGGCGGCTACGAGATGGCCAATCTCGCGAAGATGCCGCACGTCCTGGTGGCCGGAGCGACCGGCTCCGGCAAATCGTCATGCATCAACTGCCTGATCACGTCCGTCATGGTCCGCGCGACCCCCGAGGACGTGCGGATGGTCCTCGTCGACCCCAAGCGCGTCGAGCTGACCGCGTATGAGGGCATTCCGCACCTGATCACGCCCATCATCACCAACCCGAAGCGGGCGGCCGAGGCGCTGCAGTGGGTCGTACGGGAGATGGACCTGCGCTACGACGACCTCGCGGCGTTCGGGTACCGGCACATCGACGATTTCAACGAGGCCATCAGGAACGGCAAGGTGAAGCTGCCCGAGGGCAGTGAGCGTGAGCTGACGCCGTATCCGTACCTGCTGGTGATCGTCGACGAGCTCGCGGACCTGATGATGGTGGCGCCGCGGGACGTCGAGGACTCGATCGTGCGGATCACGCAGCTTGCGCGTGCGGCCGGTATCCACCTGGTGCTCGCCACGCAGCGGCCGTCCGTCGACGTCGTCACCGGTCTGATCAAGGCGAACGTGCCGTCACGGCTCGCGTTCGCCACCTCCTCGCTCGCCGACAGCCGGGTCATCCTCGACCAGCCGGGCGCCGAGAAGCTGATCGGCAAGGGCGACGGGCTCTTCCTGCCGATGGGGGCCAACAAGCCGATCCGGCTGCAGGGCGCCTTCGTCACCGAGGGCGAGATCGCGGCGATCGTGCAGCACTGCAAGGATCAGATGGCGCCGGTCTTCCGGGACGACGTCACGGTGGGCACCAAGCAGAAGAAGGAGATCGACGAGGACATCGGCGACGACCTCGACCTGCTGTGCCAGGCGGCCGAACTGGTCGTCTCCACCCAGTTCGGGTCCACCTCGATGCTCCAGCGCAAACTGCGCGTCGGCTTCGCCAAGGCGGGGCGCCTGATGGACCTCATGGAGTCCCGCGGCATCGTGGGTCCCAGCGAGGGCTCCAAGGCGCGTGACGTTCTTGTGAAGGCTGATGAGCTGGACGGAGTGCTCGCGGTGATTCGCGGGGAAGCCGAGGCGTAAGGACGGCAGGTGGCCGAAGCGTGAGGAAACGGGACAGGCGGGCCGCTCCGCGCGTGGCTTTGCGGCAGATGGGTACTTGATCGTGACTCACCCGTAAGGGATCGGTGCGCAACCGTTTCCCTTCGGCGTACGTCAAGTTGAGCGAGGAGACACGTACGTGTCCCATCATCAGGATGACCGGCCATTCTGATGGCGTAAGAAGTCCTGCCGCCCGGTCGCATCATCCTTTCCCACCCCCCTAAACTGAACCTCCAGCACAGGTGGCTACACGCTCGAAAGGCGCCCCCGTGTCCATCGGCAATACCCCCGACGGCAACTCACCCGAAGACGAGCGTCCGTTCGAAGACGACCGCGCGGCAGAGCAGCCTTCGATCGGCCGTGCCCTGCGGCAGGCCCGCGTCACGGCCGGGCTGACCGTCGATGACGTCAGCAACGCCACCCGGGTCCGCATCGCCATCATTCACTCGATCGAGCAGGACGACTTCGCTCCCTGTGGGGGCGACGTCTACGCGCGCGGTCACATCCGGACTCTGGCGCGCGCCGTACATATCGATCCCGCCCCGCTGCTGGCGCGCTACGACGCCGAGCACGGCGGGCGTCCCGCGCCGACGCCGGCCGCCCCGCTCTTCGAGGCGGAACGTATCCGTCCCGAGCGACGCGGGCCGAACTGGACCGCCGCCATGGTCGCCGCGATCGTCGCGGTGATCGGCTTCGTCGGTTTCACCGTGGTCAAGGGCGGCGCCGACGACGACTCCAAGACACAGGTCGCCGAGGGATCCACGCCGACCACCAGCAAGCCCGCGACCAAGCCGACCACGGCCAAGCCCGTCGAGCCGAAGCCGGAGCCGTCCGACAGCGCCATCGCGGCCGCCCCGCAGGACAAGGTGACCGTCCAGGTGAGCGCCCCCGACGGGCGCAGCTGGATCTCGGCCAAGGACCACAACGGACGGCTGCTCTTCGACGGCCTTCTGGAGCGCGGCCAGTCCAAGACCTTCCAGGACCAGGAGAAGATCGATCTGGTCCTCGGCGACGCGGGCGCCATTCAGCTGCACGTGAACGGCAAGGAAATCGAAGACGAGTTCCAGCCCGGTCAGGTCGAGCGCCTCACTTACACGAAGGGCGACCCCGAAGTCGGCTGATCGACTCGAGGGAGTTTCCTCAAAGGGACAGGCAGTCACGGGGTTGGCCAAGATCGGCCAACCCCGTCGACGTGGGCTGTCGGCGGGACGAAGTAGTCTTGAGCCCATGCCTGAACGCCGTACCGTCGCACTCGTCACCCTTGGCTGCGCCCGTAACGAGGTGGACTCGGAGGAGCTCGCAGGCCGCTTGGAGGCGGACGGCTGGCAACTCGTGGAGGACGCCGAGGACGCGGACGTAGCCGTCGTCAATACCTGTGGCTTCGTCGAGGCCGCCAAGAAGGACTCCGTCGACGCCCTCCTCGAAGCCAATGACCTCAAGGGCCACGGGAGAACCCAGGCCGTCGTGGCCGTGGGCTGCATGGCCGAGCGGTACGGCAAGGAGCTCGCCGAGGCGCTGCCCGAGGCCGACGGCGTACTCGGCTTCGACGACTACGCCGACATCTCCGACCGCCTGCAGACCATCCTGAACGGCGGCATCCACGCCGCTCACACCCCGCGTGACCGTCGCAAGCTGCTGCCGATCAGCCCGGCCGAGCGGCAGTCGGTCTCCGACGTCGCGCTTCCCGGCCACGGCGCCCCCTCCGACCTTCCGGAGGGCCTCGCTCCGGAGTCCGGCCCCCGGGCGCCCCTGCGCCGTCGTCTCGACGGTTCGCCCGTCGCTTCGGTGAAGCTCGCCTCCGGCTGTGACCGGCGCTGCTCCTTCTGCGCCATTCCGTCCTTCCGTGGCTCGTTCATCTCGCGGCGCCCGAGCGACGTGCTCAACGAGACCCGCTGGCTCGCCGAGCAGGGCGTCAAGGAGGTCATGCTGGTCTCCGAGAACAACACCTCGTACGGCAAGGACCTCGGCGACATCCGCCTCCTGGAGACGCTGCTGCCCGAGCTGGCGGAGATCGAGGGCGTCGAGCGCGTGCGGGTCAGCTACCTGCAGCCCGCCGAGATGCGCCCCGGACTCATCGACGTCCTCACCTCGACGCCGAACATCGCGCCCTACTTCGACCTCTCCTTCCAGCACTCCGCGCCCGACGTGCTACGCGCGATGCGGCGCTTCGGTGACACCGACCGCTTCCTGGAACTGCTCGACACGATCCGCTCCAAGGCTCCGCAGGCCGGCGTGCGGTCCAACTTCATCGTGGGGTTCCCGGGCGAGACCGAGGCCGATCTCGCCGAGCTGGAGCGGTTCCTGACGGGTGCGCGGCTCGACGCGATCGGTGTCTTCGGGTACTCGGACGAGGACGGCACGGAGGCGGCGACGTACGAGCACAAGCTCGACGAGGACGTCGTCGCCGAGCGGCTGGCGCGGGTCTCCCGGCTGGCCGAGGAGCTTGTCTCGCAGCGGGCCGAGGAGCGCGTCGGGGAGACGGTCAGTGTCCTGGTCGAGTCGGTGGACTCCGCGGAGGGCGCCTTCGGGCGTGCCGAGCACCAGGCGCCCGAGACGGACGGCCAGGTGCTGTTCACAAGCGGCGAAGGTCTGACCGTCGGCCGTATCGTCGAGGCCAAGGTGGTCGGTACGGAAGGTGTCGACCTGGTGGCCGAGCCGCTTCTGGGCTCGCTCCCGTGTACTGAGGAGGCGGGCAGATGACCGGAGCCCCGGCATCCGCGGCGGGCGGCTCCCCCAGCGCGAAAGGGGCGGCGGGCGCTCCCGGCGCACCGGGGGGCGCGAAGCCTGTGCGGGCCGGGAAGCTGGGCGCTGCCGCAGTCAACCAGGCCAGCCTCTGGAACATCGCCAACCTTCTGACCATGCTCCGGCTCGTTCTCGTGCCCGGCTTCGTCGCCCTGATGCTGGCCGACGGCGGGTACGACCCCGCGATGCGCGCGTGGGCCTGGGCGGCCTTCGCCGTCGCCATGATCACCGACATCTTCGACGGCCATCTGGCGCGCACCTACGACCTCGTCACCGACTTCGGGAAGATCGCCGACCCCATCGCCGACAAGGCGATCATGGGCGCGGCGCTGATCTGTCTGTCCTATCTCGGCGATCTGCCGTGGTGGGTGACGGGGGTGATCCTCGGGCGAGAGCTCGGGATCACCCTGCTGCGTTTCGTGGTGATCCGTTACGGGGTCATCCCGGCGAGCCGCGGCGGCAAGATGAAGACGCTGGTCCAGGGCACGGCGGTCGGGATGTACGTCCTGGCACTGACGGGGCCGCTGGCCACCCTCAGGTTCTGGGTGATGGCTGTGGCGGTCGTCCTGACCGTCGTCACGGGGCTCGACTATGTGAGACAGGCCATTGTGCTGCGCAGGAGCGGGCTCGCCGAGCGTCTGGCCGCCACCGAGGAGGCGGAGCGGTGAGTTCCCTGGCTACTGAAGTGCTGCGACTACTGACGGTGAGGGGAGAGACGCTCGCTGTGGCCGAGTCCCTCACCGGTGGCCTGGTGGCGACGGAGATCACAGCGGTGCCTGGGGCGTCCAAGGCTTTCCGGGGCTCCGTGACCGCCTACGCCACCGAGCTCAAGCACGAACTGCTCGGCGTCGACGCCACTCTGCTGGCCGAGCGCGGGGCGGTGGATCCGCAGGTCGCGGCGCAAATGGCGGCCGGCGTGCGCACGGCTCTCGGTGCGGACTGGGGGATCGCGACGACCGGTGTCGCCGGTCCCGCTCCGCAGGACGGACAGCCCGTCGGCACGGTTTTCGTGGCCGTCGAGGGGCCCTCGCACGCCACTTCCGATTCCGCCGGTGGCGGGAAAGTCGTACCGCTGCGGTTGAACGGCGGCCGTGCGGACATCCGTATGGAGAGTGCACAGAGCGTACTCGCACTGCTCCTGAAGGAGCTTGCGGGCGAACACACCGGGAATGAGCGGGCACAGGATACGGAACAGAACGGGGGGTTTTGATGTTTGCAGCCCTGAGTGAACACGACATCGCTCCCCGCACGGCCGCGGCGCAAGGCGGTACGGTGGGGCGTGAAGGATGCGGCTACGCGGTCCGAGGAGGGAGCCACCGATGATTCTGCTCCGTCGCCTGCTGGGTGACGTGCTGCGTCGGCAGCGCCAGCGCCAGGGCCGTACTCTGCGCGAAGTCTCCTCGTCCGCCCGAGTCTCACTCGGCTATCTCTCCGAGGTGGAGCGGGGGCAGAAGGAGGCATCCTCCGAGCTGCTCTCCGCGATCTGCGACGCGTTGGACGTACGGATGTCCGAGCTCATGCGGGAAGTGAGCGACGAGCTCGCCCTCGCCGAGCTGGCACGGTCGGCTGCGGCCACCGAACCGGTGCCCGCACCGGTACGTCGCCCGATGCTCAATTCCGTATCGGTGACCGGTGTGCCACCGGAACGGGTCACTATCAAGGCGCCTGCGGAGGCGGTCGACGTCGTCGCCGCTTGACGCCCCATGATGTGGCGCGCATGAACTGAGAAAGCGTGCAGGAAGCCCCGGTCGGGGCCTTCGGGGAGACCTGGAGGAACTGGCTGGGGCTTTTGCATGCCTTCGATTACCCCGCTTGTGCCCGATCACTCTCGCTGCTCGTCCCCGCTCGCTTCGGCTCGCCTTCGAGTGACCCAAATTGTGCGTATATGACATTGTTGGTGATCTCGCGAGAATCGGAGGATTCAGATGTACGTCGTCAAGAGCTCATTGCCCGACCCGGACCTGAAGACCGTGGCCGAGGCCTTGCAGGGCGCACTGGTCGACTTGGTCGACCTCTCCCTGGTGGCGAAGCAGATCCACTGGAACGTGGTCGGACCGCGCTTCCGCTCCGTCCATCTCCAGCTCGACGAGGTCGTGGACACCGCGCGGCTGCACTCCGACACCGTGGCGGAGCGCGCCTCGACGCTGGGCGTCTCGCCCGACGGCCGGGCCGCGACCGTGGCCTCCAGCAGTGGCATCGGCTCGACGCCTGACGGCTGGGTCAAGGACACGGACGCCGTGGGGGCGCTCGTGGACGCCCTGAGTGCGGTGATCACGCGGATGCGGGAACGGGTGGCGGCGACCGGGGACCCCGATCCGGTGAGCCAGGACATCTTCATCGGCATCACGGCCGATCTTGAGAAGCATCACTGGATGTTCCAGGCGGAGAACGTGCAGGCGGAGAACCGGTGACCTGTCCGCTGCGGGAGCTCAGGGTGCATCTGTGTGCCGCCGGTGCGCCCTGTCGGGCGTGAGGGCGGTGTTCTAGCTTCGGGCTGGAGGTGGCGGCCATGACAGGGCGGATAGTGCGCTGGGGGGTGGTTCTGGGGCTCGGCGGGCTGTGGTGGTGGAGCGTGCTCCGGCTCGCACTGGTGCCTGGCGCGGGGGTCCTGGAGGGGGCGGTCGCGGCCGGCGGATGGGGGTTGAGCCTGCTGCCGGTGCACTGCGTTCCGAAGGTGAAGGCGAGGGTGAAGGTACGGGCGGGGCGGGGCGTGGGGGCGCCGTCAGGGCCTCGCGGCGCTGTTGTGGGGGAATGAGGCGGGCGGGGCGGTGCCGGGGTTGGTGTGGTGGCGGCTGGGGTGCTCCCGGCCTGGGGGAGGGGAAAGGGGTCGCCGAGTCCCTGGAGTGGGGCTACCAAGGCATGGCGACGCCGCCGTTGGGACGGAGGATCTGGCCCGTGGTGAACGCCGAGGCGTCGCAGGCCAGGTGCAGCACGGCGTGGGCGACGTCCTCCGGTTCGCCGACGCGGCCCAGCGGGGCCAGTCGGGCCATGAACGTCTCGGTGTGCGCTTGTGCCTCCCCCTCGTGCCGGTCTGTCATCGGCGTACGGATCCAGCCGGGCGCCACCGCGTTGACGCGGATGCCGTGCGGGCCGATCTCGGTCGCCAGGGTCTTCGTCAACTGGACGACCGCGGCCTTCGCCGCGCCGTAGCAGAACAGGCCGGGGCTGCCCGTGTCGACGGCGCCCGAGGCCATGGTGACGATACTGCCGCGGGTACCGGTCGCGATCATCGCGCGGGCCGCTTCCTGGCAGGCGTACAGCACGCCCTTGAAATTGACGCTCAGTACGCGGTCGAGGTCCTCGTCCCTGGTCTCCAGGACCGGGCTGCTGTGCATGATGCCGGCGACCGCAGCCATGACGTCCAGACGTTCGCAGGACGCGACGGCCTGCCTGAGCTGTTCGCGGTCGGTCACGTCGAGTGGATGGGCGTGGGCGGTGCCGCCCTGCCCCTTGATCAGAGTCGCCGTCTCATGCAGGCCCTGCGCATCGCGGTCCGCGCAGTGGACGGTGGCGCCCGCCTCGGCGAGCAGAACGGCGGACGCGCGGCCGATGCCGCTGGCCGCGCCGGTGACGAATGCGGTGCGTCCGGTGAGGTCGTACGCCTTGAGGGCCATGAAGGGACCGTACGAGGGTTTCTGACGGGCCGTCAATTGCCTGTACGTCGGCGACCTGTGCGAGGTTTGGCGGCGCCCGGCGGCGGCGTGGGGCCGGCTTGGCAGGTCGGGCACCAGTAGGTGGGGCGCTCGCGGGAGCCGTCGCCCTGGTCGGCTGAGCGGATCGGGGTGTGGCAGCGCAGACAGGGGCGGGCTGTGCGGCCGTAGACGTAGAGGTTCCGGGCGCGTGCCAGGGCGCTGGGTCCCTGAGGGCTGCGGGATGTGGTGTTACGGGTCCCGGTGTTGGGGGCTGTGGTGTTGAAGGTCGTGGTGGTGCGGGTCGGGCGGTCGCGGTTGGATTCGAGGAGCTTCTTGGCCAGGGCGGGCAGGTGGGCGGCGCGGTCGGCGGGGAGCGCGCCGATGGGCAGCCAGGGGGTGACGCCGAGGAGGAAGCACAGCTCGCTCTTGTAGACGTTCCCGATACCGGCGAGATTGCGCTGGTCGAGCAGGGCTTCGCCGAGCGGGCGGGCCGGGTCGCGCAGCAGGTTCTCCAGGGCTTTGTCCGGGTCCCAGTCCGGGCCCAGGAGATCGGGGCCGAGGTGGCCCACGGCGCGGTCCTCGTCGCTGGTGCGGATCAGTTCCAGCACGGGGAGCCGGTAGCCGACGGCCGTGCGGTCCTCGGTGCCGAGGATGGCTCGGATCTGGTGGGCGGGGCCGCCGCTCCAGCGCTGCCCGTTCGCGTACACCTTCCACGAACCGTCCATCCGCAGATGCGAGTGGAGGGTCAGGCCGCCCTCGATCCTGGTGAGAAGGTGCTTGCCCCGCGGGGTCACGTCCAGGACGGTGCGGCCGGTGAGATCGGCGGTGGCGAACTTCGGGACCCGCAGGTCGGAGCGGGTCAGCACCTTGCCGGCGAGGGCGGTGTGCAGTCGCCTCGCGGCTTGCCAGACAGTGTCTCCTTCGGGCATGGGTCCAGGGTGGCATGTCGGGGAGGGAGTGACTTGGGGTGTTTGCGCGGGGGCATGGGGGCCTTGGGGACAGGCCCTAAGCGCGGAGGCGCAGTCCGCGGGGGGTCGCGATGAAGCCTGCTCCTTCCAGGAGGGTGCCGAAGGGGGAGGTCAGGGCGGACGTGCCGTTGACGCGCTCCACCGTAACCGTGCCCAGGGAGCCGGCGCGGGCCGCTGCCGCGAGGGACTCGGCTGCGACGCGGAGGCGGGCGTCCTGCGTGATGGTGCCGTCCGGGTCGGCGGGCCAGGCCAGCAGGGTCTTGCCGCCACGCTCCATGTACAGCGTCAGCTCGCCGTCGACCAGCACGACCAGGGAGCCCGCCTTCCGGCCGGGCTTGTGTCCTGCGCCGGTCGGGGGTTCGGGCCACGGGAGGGCCGCGCCGTAGGCGTTGGCGGGGTCGGCGGCGGCAAGGACGACGGCTTGGGAGCCGGCGCGGCTGCGAGGGCGGGAGCGGCTGCCCGGGTGGACGACGGTGTTGGGGAATCCAGGGCCCTCGGGGGAGGCGGAGCGGTCTGAGAAGGCGGAGTCGGCCGAATCGGCGGAGAAACCGTGGTCGGCGGTGAGGCCGGAGTCGGCTGGGCCGGGTGGGAAGTCGTAGGAGTTTGTGGGGTCGAGGGCCCCCGGGTCGTGAAAATCACCGGGGGCGCCCGGGTGGCTCGGGGCGTCGAAGCGGCTTAGGGGGGCAGCCGGGTCGGGGCTGGTGGGGGAGCTTGAGTCGTGGTCACCGTCGCCAGGGAAGCTGCGGTGGCCGGAGGGGGCGTCGTGGGGTGGGGAAGTGGCTTCGCCCGGGAAGTCCGGGATGCTCGCGGAGGTGTGGCCGTCGGGTGAGTCCGAGGGGCTTGTGGAGCCGCTGTCGGTCCGGAAGGTTGAGGTGCTCGCGGAGTAGCGGTCGCCCGGGAAGGCGTGCTGGTCCGGGAATCCGTTCGGGAGGAGGTCCGGGTCGGACAGGGTCTCGCCCCGGTCCCGGGCGTTCGCCGCCGCGCGCAGGCGGTCCACCGCGCCGTCCATCGCGAACTGGGCCGCGCCGAGTCCTTCGACCACGTATCCACGGCGTGCCTGGCCGCTGTCCTCGAAGGCGGACAGGATGCGGTAGATCGCGGAGAAGCCGCCCTCGACGCCCTCGGCGGCGACAGCGCCACGGGTCACCACTCCGTGCCGGTCGAGCAGGGTGCGGGCCAGGGCGTGGGCGCGCACGGTGAGGTCGGGCTCGCGCTCGGGGAGCAGGGACCAGCGGCCCGCCACGGTCGGCGGGCCGGTACGGGACTGGGGGCGCGCGGCGCCGGTCACGGAGCCGTAGCGGCCGCGTGGCATCGAGCGCTTGGCACGGTGGGCCGTGGAGCCGGCGGTGCGGCCCGAGCCCAGCAGGGAGCGCATCGGGGCGAGCGTGTCGTTCGTGAGCCGGCCCGACCAGGCCAGGTCCCAGATCGCGTCGGCCAGTTGAGGATCGGTGACGTCCGGGTGCGTGGTCGCGCGGATCTGGTCGGTGATCTGACGGAAGAAGAGGCCGTAGCCCCCGGAGAGGGCGTCCAGGATGGATTGGTGGAGCGCAGTCAGCTCCAAGGGGTGCGGGGAGGGCAGCAGCAGCGGGGCGGCGTCCGCCAGGTAGAGCGAGACCCAGCCGTCCTTGCCCGGCAGCGACCCGGCCCCGGCCCAGACCACCTCGCCGGCGGCGGTGAGCTCGTCGAGGTGCGCGGGGGCGTAACCGGTGACCCGGGACGGCAGGACGAGCTTCTCCAGCGCGGACGCGGGAACGGACGCGCCCTGCAACTGCTCGATGGCGCGCACCAGTCCGTCGATGCCGCGCAGCCCGTGTCCGCTGCCGATGTGCTGCCACTGTGGCAGGAACTGCGCGAGCGCGGCGGGCGGCACCGGCTCCAGCTCATGGCGCAGAGCCGCGAGCGAACGGCGCCGCAGCCTGCGCAGGACCGCCGCGTCGCACCACTCCTGACCGATACCCGCCGGATGGAACTCCCCCTGTACGACGCGTCCGGCCGAGGCGAGTCGATGCAGGGCGCCGTCCGTGACGGCCGTGCCGAGCCCGAAGCGGGCGGCGGCCGTCGTCGATGTGAACGGGCCGTGGGTGCGTGCGTACCGCGCGAGGAGGTCGCCGAGTGGATCCTTGACCGGCTCGGTGAAGGCCTCCGGGACACCGACCGGCAGCGCCGTACCGAGTGCGTCGCGCAGCCGGCCCGCGTCCTCGATTCCTGCCCAGTGGTCCGCTCCGGCGACCCGGACCCGGATGGCGCGGCGCGAGGCGGCCAACTCCTGGGCCCACCGCGGCTCGGCGCCGCGCTCGGCCAGCTCGGCGTCCGTGAGCGGGCCGAGCAGACGCAGCAGGTCCGCGACGCCTTCGACGTCCTTGATGCGCCGGTCCTCGGTGAGCCACTGGAGCTCCCGCTCCAGCTCGGTCAGAACTTCGGCGTCGAGCAGCTCGCGCAGTTCGGCCTGGCCGAGGAGTTCGGCGAGGAGCCGCGAGTCCAGGGACAGGGCGGCGGCGCGCCGCTCGGCGAGCGGGGAGTCGCCCTCGTACAGGAACTGGGCGACGTATCCGAAGAGCAGTGAGCGGGCGAACGGCGAGGGCTCCGGTGTGGTGACCTCGACCAGGCGCACCTTGCGGGACTCGATGTCGCCCATCAACTCTGTGAGGCCAGGGACGTCGAAGACGTCCTGGAGGCATTCGCGAACGGTCTCCAGAACGATCGGGAACGAGCCGTACTCGCTGGCCACCTCGAGTAGTTGGGCGGCGCGCTGCCGTTGCTGCCACAGCGGAGTGCGCTTTCCGGGACTGCGGCGCGGCAGCAGGAGGGCCCGGGCGGCGCACTCGCGGAAACGGGACGCGAACAGCGCCGAGCCGCCCACCTGGTCGGTGACGATCTGGTTGACGTCACCCTTGTCGAAGGCGACGTCCGCGGCGCCGACGGGCGCTTGGTCGGCGTCGTATTCGGTGCCGGCTTTCGTCGGTGCCTGGTCGAGCAGGTCGAGGCTCATCAGGTCGGCGTCGGGCAGCCGCAGCACGATGCCGTCGTCCGCGTGCATGACCTGGGCGTCCATGCCGTAGCGCTCGGAGAGCTTGGCGCCGAGTGCTAGGGCCCAGGGGGCGTGGACCTGCGCGCCGAAGGGGGAGTGCACGACGACCCGCCAGTCGCCCAGCTCGTCGCGGAACCGCTCGACGACGATGGTGCGGTCGTCCGGGATGTGACCGCATGCCTCGCGCTGTTCGGCGAGGTACGAGAGCACATTGTCGGCGGCCCAGGCGTCCAGTCCCGCGGCGAGCAGCCGGAGGCGGGCGTCTTCCTTGGGGAGGGAGCCCACCTCGCGGAGGAACGCGCCGACCGCGCGGCCCAGTTCGAGTGGGCGGCCGAGCTGGTCGCCCTTCCAGAACGGCAGCCGGCCGGGGACCCCGGGCGCGGGGGAGACGAGGACGCGGTCGCGGGTGATGTCCTCGATGCGCCAGGAGCTGGTGCCGAGTGTGAAGACGTCGCCGACACGGGACTCGTAGACCATCTCCTCGTCGAGCTCGCCGACCCGGCCGCCGCCCTTCTTGGGATCGGCTCCCGCGAGGAAGACCCCGAAGAGCCCGCGGTCGGGGATCGTGCCCCCGGAGGTGACGGCGAGGCGCTGCGCCCCTGGGCGCCCGGTGACCGTACCGGCGACGCGGTCCCACACCACTCGGGGACGCAACTCCGCGAAGGCGTCGGACGGATAGCGGCCGGCGAGCATGTCGAGCACGGCCGTGAACGCCGACTCCGGGAGCGACGCGAAGGGAGCGGCACGGCGGACCGTGGTCAGCAGGTCGTCGACCTGCCAGGTGTCGAGGGCGGTCATGGCGACGAGCTGCTGAGCGAGCACGTCCAGGGGGTTGGCCGGGACCCGGAGGGACTCGATGGAGCCGGTGCGCATCCGCTCGGTGACCACGGCGGCCTGCACGAGGTCGCCCCGGTACTTGGGGAAGACGACGCCCGTGGAGACCGCGCCCACCTGGTGGCCCGCGCGGCCCACGCGCTGGAGCCCGGAGGCCACCGACGGCGGCGACTCGACCTGGATGACGAGATCCACCGCGCCCATGTCGATGCCGAGTTCCAGGCTGGAGGTGGCGACCACGGCGGGCAGGCGGCCTGCCTTCAGGTCCTCCTCGACGAGGGCACGCTGCTCCTTGGAGACCGAGCCGTGGTGGGCGCGGGCGAGAACCGGTGGGGCGCCCTGTGCCGCGCCCGAGCCGCCCATCAACTCGGCCGGAGCGTGGGCTTCATCGAGGGGCTCGCCGGTCGCACGCTCGTACGCGATCTCGTTGAGCCGGTTGCAGAGTCGCTCCGCCAGGCGGCGGGAGTTGGCGAACACGATGGTGGAACGGTGGGACTGGACGAGGTCGGCGATCCGCTCCTCGACGTGCGGCCAGATGGAGGGTTTCTCCGCGCCTTCGTTGGCATCGGCGACCGGGGAGCCGCCCAACTCGCCCAAGTCCTCCACAGGGACGACTACGGAGAGGTCGAATTCCTTGCCGGACGGCGGCTGGACGATCTCCACCTTGCGCTGGGGCGACAGATAGCGCGCGACCTCGTCCACCGGACGCACGGTGGCGGAGAGGCCGATGCGGCGGGCCGGCTTGGGCAGCAGCTCGTCCAGGCGCTCCAGGGTGAGCGCGAGATGGGCGCCGCGCTTGGTGCCCGCCACTGCGTGCACCTCGTCCAGGATCACCGTCTCGATGCCCGTCAGCGCCTCGCGCGTGGCCGACGTCAGCATCAGGAACAGCGACTCGGGGGTGGTGATCAAAATGTCCGGCGGACGGGTGGCGAGGGCGCGGCGCTCGGCGGGCGGGGTGTCGCCGGAGCGGATGCCGACCTTCACCTCGGGCTCGGGCAGCCCGAGCCGCACCGACTCCTGCCTGATGCCGGTCAGCGGGCTCCGCAGGTTCCGCTCGACGTCCACCGCCAGGGCCTTGAGCGGTGAGACATACAGCACTCGGCAGCGCTTCTTGGGGTCGGCCGGCGGCGGGGTCGACGCCAACTGGTCGAGCGCGGCGAGGAACGCGGCCAGGGTCTTGCCGGAGCCGGTCGGGGCGACGACAAGGACGTCCGAGCCCGCACCGATGGCCGCCCACGCCCCGGCCTGGGCCGCGGTGGGCGCGGAGAACGCCCCCGTGAACCAGCCGCGGGTCGCGGGGGAGAAGCCGTCGAGGGCTCGGTGTGCGGAGCTGACCATGCGTCCATCCTGCACCCGACCACTGACAAACGCTCTGACCTGCGGAAATATGATGGCAGAGGCTCCGTCGGACAAGGCAGTGGCGCCGGTCGGATGGGTCGCCTCGGTCGCTAGGGCGTCGTCGTACGGGTGCTGAGCGCGACCCCAGCCGGCGACCCGGCCTACGGCATGAGGCCATCGTCACCGCTGACGCAGAATGGGGGCATGGCGGGTTCGGCGGAGAAGGCGCGGCACTGGCGGTACGCGGAACTGCCCGGCGTCGATCTGCTGCGGGCCCGATACGTCGAGAAGATCTTCGTACGGCACACCCACGAGAACTTCGTCATCGCCGCCATCGCCGACGGGGTGGAGGTCTTCCACCACGGCGGCGCCGACCAGTACGCGGGCCCGGGCACCCTGGCGCTGGTCAACCCCGACACCCCGCACACCGGCCGTGCGGGCGTCCCCGAAGGCTGGCGGTACGGGGCGGTGTACCCGTCGCCGGAACTGGTGGCCGAGATAGCCGCCGAGACCACCACGATCCGGGGTACCCCGGGATTCACCAGCCCGGTGCTCGACGACCCGTACGCCGTGAATCTCGTCCACCAGGTCCTCAGGGCCGCCGAGGAGGGCAATGCGCTCGCCGCCGACACCCTGCTGCGGGTCGCCGTGACCCGGCTGCTGCGCCTGAACGGCGGCACGCTGCCGCAGCGGGCCGTGCACACCGCCGGCGCCCGGATCGCCGCACGTGCGCGTGCCGTGCTCGAAGAGCGGATGGCCGAGCCGCCTTCCCTGGAGCGGCTCGCCGCCGACCTCGGCACCAGTCCGTTCGCGCTGCTGCGTGCGTTCCGCGACGCCTACGGCATGCCGCCCCACACCTGGCTGACCGATGCCCGGGTACGCCGGGCCCGCCGCCTCCTGGACACCGGTTCCGCACCCGCCGAGGCAGCCGTGGCCGTCGGCTTCACCGACCAGCCGCACCTCAACCGCCACTTCACCCGGATCGTGGGCGTGCCCCCGGGCTCCTACCAGCGGGAGCGCAAGAACGTACAAGACGGCGACGGGCCGCTGCTCCTACCGTCCGGGGTGTGGCAGAACAGACAGCTCCCCCAGAAGCGCAAGAAGAAGACACTGGAAAACCCGACGCAGCCGTCGTCCGAGACGCCCTGGGAGTCGGGGTCGCCGTCGGACTGTCCGGTTTCGCCTTCGGGGTGACCTCGGCGGGCAGCGGGCTCACTCTGCTGCAGACCTGCGCGCTCAGCCTGCTGGTGTTCACCGGCGCCTCACAGTTCGCGCTCGTGGGCGCCCTCGCGGCCGGCGGGAACCCGCTCACGGCGGCCGCGGGCGCCTTCTTCCTCGGGGTGCGCAACGCGTTCTACGGACTGCGGCTGTCGCAGTTGCTGGCCCTCCCGCGCGCGGTGCGCCCGTTCGCCGCGCAGTGGGTCATCGACGAGACCACGGCGGTCGCCCTGGCCCAGCCCACCCGCCGTAGCGTCCGTATCGGCTTCACCGTCACGGGGCTCACCCTCTACGTGCTGTGGAATCTGACCACGTTGCTCGGAGCTGTCGGCGCCGAGGCCATCGGAGACACCGATGCCTGGGGGCTGGACGCGGCCGGGCCCGCCGTCTTCCTCGCACTGCTCGCACCGATGCTGAAGACCACCACGGAGCGTGTGGTCGCGGGATTCGCGGTCCTTCTGGGCCTCGGTCTGCTGCCCGTGCTGCCCGCCGGAGTCCCCGTCCTGGTGGCCGCGCTCGCGGCTCCCGTCGCGCTCTACGTAGAGGGCCGCCGCAGCGCGCGGACCGCCGACGAAGCACCCGGGGAGGACCGATGAACATCTGGATCGCGATCGGCGCGACCGCGGTCGGCTGCTATGTCGTCAAACTCATCGGGCTGCTGGTCCCTGCCGGCGTACTGGAGCGGCCGCTCGTCCAGCGACTGGCCGCCCTGTTGCCCGTCGCCCTTCTCGCCGCCCTCACGGCTCAGCAGACCTTCGCCGATGGGCATGCCCTGGTGCTGGACGCGAAAGCTGCTGGGCTTGCCGCGGCTGCGGTCGCACTGATCCTGCGTGCACCCTTCCTGCTCGTGGTCGCCGCGGCCGTGCTGGTGACGGCGGGGGTGCGGGCGATGACGGGGTGAGGTGCGGCGCGTCGGGAGGGATACCGCAGACCCACGGGCCGCCGCCTTGGGGATGCCGCTACCGCCTTGGGGATGCGGCCACCGCCCTGGGGGTGGCGGGATGTACGCCCATGGCTTGTCGCTGCACCTCCACGGTCGGCCGATGCGGCGTCCGTACGCCCGTGGTGTAGCCGCGGCATCGCACGGTCGGCCGATGGAGTGTCCGTATGCCCGTGGCATAGGCGCGGCATCGCACGGTCAACCGATGGCGCGTCCGTACGCCCGAAGGGTGCGCAGCGCCTCGATCGTCACCATGGGGCGGCACTCAAGGGCGGTGCCCGGTGCCCACTGGCGCCAGCGGATCGGCCAGCCGCCGTCCTCCTGCTGGTCTTTCGCCAGATGGTCGAGTGAGCGCGCCATCTCCTCGTCGGTGAACCACGCGCGCGCGAGCGAGCCCGGGGTCTTCGCGTAGTCATGGGGAAAATGGTGCTCACCGGGCGCGTAGCCGGGCGCTACCGGGAACGCCTCCAGGCGCTCCGGGTCCAGCGCCGCGAGCCGGTGTTCGCGCACCAGGCGGCCCAGCCGGTCGGCGGCCGCCTCCGCGCGCGGGCGGTCGGGCGCGGAGTCCAGGAAGGTCACGGCGGCTTCGATCTCGTACGGGTGGGACTTCTCCAGGGAGTCGATCGCCTGCCAGCAGAAGTCCGTCGCCCGGAACAGCCAGGCGTGCCACACCTCGTTGCGGTGCAGCAGGCCCACCACGGGCCCGGTGGCGAGGAGTTCGCTCGGCGGGTTGTCGACAACCGGCACGAAGGGAGCCGTCGGATAGCCGCGCTGGCTGGGATGGATCGTCGGCAGCGCGCCGTCAGGCGTCGAGACGGCGGTCAGATAGCGGCACACACGCTCCACGCGCTGTCCTCCACAGCGCCCGATCGAGTCGAGCACGCGCAGCGCGTGCCCGGTGTGCAGCGGCTGGCTGACGGGGCCGCGCAGATCGGGCTCCAGCGCGTGACCGTAGCCGTCGTCGTCATTGCGATAGGCGGCCAGCGCGGTTTCCACCGCGTCGGCGCCGTCGGCGTCGCTGTTCAGGAAGTGGTACTCGTAGCGGCGCTGCTCGAGCACGCGCGCGGTGAGCCAAACGAAGTGCTCGGCGCGCGCGAGTGGGGAGTGCGCCGGGGGCGTCGGGGGGAGTGGGGATGCTCCTGATTCGGCCATGGGTCCGACCGTAGGACGGAAAGCGGTCTCGGCAAGCGGTCCCGGCTCGGGCCCACTCTCAGGAGCGGGATACTGGAGTCATGCGGTTGACGGTCTTCTGGCAGCGGATGGCAGATCACTTCGGTGCGGGGTACGCCGAAACCTTCGCGCGCGATCACGTGATGACGGAGCTCGGCGGGCGGACCGTTCACGAGGCGCTGGACGCGGGCTGGGAGGCCAAGGACGTGTGGCGCGTGGTGTGTGCGGCTGTGGATGTTCCGTACGAGAACCGCTGACGGGGCAAGAAGATCCGGGGGCGGCGCTCGATTGTCGGTGGCGTGGGCGAGACTTGCTCCGTGGCCCCGACAGATGAGACCTCTCAGGTCGCCCAGCAGGCATCACCGTTCGGCACGACGCCGCCCGACGGCCCCCCGGCCGGGGACGCCGCCGCGCAGGGCGGACGCATGCCGCGCTGGCTGCCGCGCGCCATGGTGCTGGCCCTCGCGCTCATCGCCGTTTTCCAGCTGGGCAGTTGGGCCTTCCATGAACTCACCGGCCTGCTGATCAACATTCTCATCGCCTTCTTCCTGGCACTTGCCATCGAGCCCGCGGTGAGCCGGATGGCCTCGCGGGGCATGCGCAGGGGGCTGGCCACGTTCCTGGTCTTCCTCGGCCTGCTGATCTTCGCCGCGGGATTCGTCACGCTGCTCGGCTCGATGCTCGCGGGCCAGATCATCAAGATCGTCGAGGACTTCCCGGACTACCTCGACTCCGTCATCAACTGGGTCAACGCGCACTTCAACACCGACCTGAAGCGGGTCGACGTCCAAGAGGGCCTGCTCCGCTCCGACTGGTTGCGCAACTACGTCCAGAACAGTGCCACCGGTGTCCTGGACGTCTCCGCCCAGGTGCTCGGAGGCCTCTTCCAACTGTTGACGATCACCCTGTTCTCGTTCTACTTCGCCGCGGACGGGCCGAGGCTGCGCCGCGCGCTGTGCTCGGTACTGCCGCCCGCCCGGCAGGCCGAGGTGCTGCGCGCGTGGGAGATCGCCGTGGACAAGACCGGCGGTTATCTGTACTCGCGCGGCCTGATGGCACTCATCTCCGGAGTCGCGCACTACGTCCTGCTGGAAGCCCTGAGCGTGCCCTACGCGCCCGTGCTCGCCGTCTGGGTGGGCCTGATCTCGCAGTTCATCCCCACCATCGGCACCTATCTCGCGGGTGCCCTGGCAATGCTGATCGCCTTCACGGTCGATCCCTGGTACGCGCTGTGGGTGCTGATCTTCGTCGTGATCTACCAGCAGTTCGAGAACTACGTACTGCAGCCCAAGCTGACCGCGAAGACAGTCGACATCCACCCTGCGGTCGCCTTCGGATCGGTCGTCGCGGGCAGCGCGCTCCTCGGTGCCGTCGGCGCGCTGATCGCCATCCCCGCGGTCGCCACGCTCCAGGCGTTCCTGGGTGCCTATGTGAAGCGGTACGACGTCACGGACGATCCCCGGGTGCACGGTCACCGGGAACGGGGCACGAGCCCCCTCTCCGCGCGTGTGCGGCGGTTGTTCAGCAGGTGAGGACAAGCCCGGACCCGGGCTCCTTCGCCGACGCCGCGTTCGACGTGCGAGGCCAGAGGTTCGGCCGGTGTCAGAGCGCGAACGTACTCTCGGTGATGCCGCGTGGTGCGCTTGACACCAAAATCGAACATCCATTCTCATGGAGTCTCCGGCGAAGTTCCCGACGGGGATTTCGGCAGGGTTTTCATGGAGATGTGCCCGAGTTATCCACAGGCTGGACGGGCGTCGGGGCGCATTGTCAGTGGCAGGCGTTAGCGTCTTTGACGTGAAGCGATCGACTCAAGCAAATCGGGTGGAACCCATGGCAGGAACCGACCGCGAGAAGGCACTGGACGCCGCACTCGCACAGATTGAACGGCAATTCGGCAAGGGCGCGGTGATGCGCCTGGGCGAGCGGCCGAATGAGCCCATCGAGGTCATCCCCACCGGGTCGACCGCCCTCGACGTCGCCCTCGGCGTCGGCGGACTGCCGCGCGGCCGAGTGGTGGAGGTGTACGGCCCGGAGTCCTCCGGTAAGACAACGCTGACTCTGCACGCGGTGGCGAACGCGCAGAAGGCAGGCGGCCAGGTGGCCTTCGTGGACGCCGAGCACGCCCTGGACCCCGAGTACGCGAAGAAGCTCGGCGTCGACATCGACAACCTGATCCTGTCGCAGCCGGACAACGGTGAGCAGGCTCTGGAGATCGTGGACATGCTGGTCCGCTCCGGCGCGCTCGACCTGATCGTCATCGACTCCGTCGCCGCCCTGGTGCCGCGCGCGGAGATCGAGGGCGAGATGGGCGACTCGCACGTGGGTCTGCAGGCCCGACTGATGAGCCAGGCGCTCCGCAAGATCACCGGCGCGCTCAGCCAGTCGCAGACCACCGCCATCTTCATCAACCAGCTTCGCGAGAAGATCGGCGTGATGTTCGGCTCCCCGGAGACCACCACCGGTGGCCGGGCGCTGAAGTTCTACGCTTCGGTGCGTCTCGACATCCGGCGCATCGAGACGCTGAAGGACGGCACCGACGCGGTCGGCAACCGCACCCGCGTCAAGGTCGTCAAGAACAAGGTCGCGCCGCCCTTCAAGCAGGCCGAGTTCGACATCCTCTACGGGCATGGCATCAGCCGCGAAGGCGGCCTGATCGACATGGGCGTGGAGAACGGCTTCGTCCGCAAGGCCGGCGCCTGGTACACGTACGAGGGCGACCAGCTCGGCCAGGGCAAGGAGAACGCGCGCAACTTCCTCAAGGACAACCCCGATCTCGCCAACGAGATCGAGAAGAAGATCCTGGAGAAGCTGGGTGTCGGTGTGAAGCCGGAGAAGCCCACCGTCGAGCCGGGTGTGGACGCGGCGGTCTCGGTCGCTTCGGAGGGGGCCGCCAAGACGGTGCCTGCTCCGGCGGCGGCCAAGGTCTCCAAGCCCAAGACCGCGGCGGCCAAGAGCTAGCCCATGACACGACGAACCGACTGGGCCGAGTACGCCTACCCTGCTGCCCCGGAGGGGCAAGGGCAGGGGTACGACGGGGGCGTGGGTGGCTCGGCCGGAGACGGTGACGGGGCGTACGGCGGTGACGGGGCGTACGAAGGTGGGACGTCCGGCGCCGGCGGGTTCTACGGCGGCGATCCGGACGGCAGGGGGATGTCACCGGAGAGCGGCTCAGGGGGCGGCGAAAGCCTGCCCTGGGGCGAAGGTTCACCCAGCGGGGGCTCGCGCCGGGGCGGCGGCCGACGCGGTGACGGCGGGCCGCGCGGTGCACGAGTGCGTCGGAGGCGTGGCGGTTTCGGTGAGCCGTCCGGCGACCCACAGGACGGAGGTGCCCCTTCCTCGTCGAGGGCCGAGAAGGGGGAGCCCCCAGCGGACCCGGTTGAGCGGGCGCGGGCGATCTGCCTGCGCCTGCTCACCGGGACCCCGCGCACGCGCAAACAGCTCGCGGACGCGCTGCACAAACGCGAGATCCCCGACGACGTGGCGGAGAAGGTGCTGTCACGCTTCGAGGAGGTCGGCCTGATCAACGACAGCGCCTTCGCCGACGCCTGGGTGGAGTCCCGGCATCACGGCCGGGGCCTGGCCAGACGGGCACTCGTGCAGGAGCTGCGGACCAAAGGCGTGGACCCGACGCTGATCGATGAGGCGGTCGGACAGCTCGACTCCGAGCAGGAGGAGGCGACCGCGCGCGAACTGGTCGCCCGTAAGTTGCGCTCCACACGCGGCCTCGACCGGGACAAGCGACTCCGGCGTCTCGCGGGCATGCTCGCCCGCAAGGGCTACCCCCAGGGCATGGCCCTGCGAGTGGTCCGCCAGGCGCTGGAGGAAGAGGGCGAGGACACGGAAGGCCTTGAGGACGAGGGGTTCTGATCCGGCGGGGAGGGGCGGCGCGAGCCCGGCGCCACATCCACGTACGACGTGAAGAACCGCACGTCGCAGATGAAGAACTTCACGTGCGACGTGCGGAACTCCCACCACATCAGGGAAGAACTCCTCGTACTTGGCTATGGACCACTGACCGCGGACCACTGACCGCGGACCGCGGGCCACCGACCGCGTACTAGACCGTCACCGGAAGCCCGGCCGCCTTCCACGCCTGGAAGCCTCCGACCAGGTCGGTCGCCCGGTGCAGTCCCAACTGCTGCAGGGACACAGCGGCGAGGCTCGACGCGTACCCCTCGTTGCACACCACGACGACCCGCAGATCGTGGCTCGTGGCCTCCGGGGCGCGGTGGCTGCCCTGGGGGTCGAGCCGCCACTCCAGTTCGTTGCGCTCGACGACGAGGGCGCCGGGGATCAGGCCGTCGCGTTCGCGGAGGGCGGCGTACCGGATGTCGACCAGAAGGGCCTCGCCGGCCTGCTCGGCGTCGTATGCCTCCTTGGCCTCCACGCGGTCGAGTCCCTCGCGGACCTGGTCCAGCAACTCGTCCACTCCCAGCGGGCGTTGAGCGGTCACTGCCAGTCCTCCGGGCGCTCGACCTGCTCCAGGCGCAGCACTTGGCCGGTACGGCTGTAACGGCGGATCCGGGGCAGCGGTGGGTAGTAGGCGTGGACCGAGATCGCGTGTTCCTCGGTGGACTCGTTGAGGACCTCGTGCACATGGTGGCGGCCGAAGGCGCGGCCCTTGCCGGCCGTCAACCGGCGCTCGCGGTCCACCCCTTCGGTGAGTTCGAGGGTTTTCCAGCCGTCGGTGGGCAGTCGGGCGGCGAGCGAGTACTCCTTGAGTTCGCCCGACGCGGTGAGGAAGGCGCCGACCGAGTCGGCATGGTCGTGCCAGCCGGTTCCGGTGCCGGGAGGCCAGCCGATGAGCCAGGCCTCGCTGCCTCCGGGGCCTTCGAGACGTACCCAGGTGCGGCCTTCGGGATCGAGCGGCAGCGAGGCGATCAGCTCGGGGTCGGCGGCGCTACGGCGCACGAAGTCGAGCAGCTCGGCCTGGGTGGGAGCTTGCGGGGGCGCGGAAACAGAGGGTGACACAGACACACGTACCGTCCTGAGGGTTTCGCCTGGGAAGCCCGCGGCCATGGAGCCGGCTCTCGCGGGAGAAGGATGCGAATCAGCAGGACGGGTGACAGATGCAGCCTGCATAGCGGAGCAGGTCCATATGGACCCTCCGCCACAAGTGCACACAGGTATCGGTCACGATCCGGAGTACACCATGGCAGTGGAGAAGGGTCAACTGACAGTCACTATGTGGACCACCTGGTGTCCGACACATCGGGCAGGCGTGAGTGACCGTCGGATCAGCCCCACGACATGGGCTGAGTGACCGTTGGATCAGCCCCACGACATGGGTTGAATGGCCGTCGGATCAGCCCGTACCAGCCGTCGCCTCCGCCGTCGCCTCCGTCTTCGCCGGGCCGCCCAGTGTCGCCTCGGCCGCCGCGTACAGATCGGCCGGGCGGACTCCGCTCAGCGCGGTGACCAGGTGCCCGTCGGGGCGGACGAGCAGTACGGTGTGCGCGGCGGCGCCGGGGTAACTCTCCGCGACCAGCAGTTCGGCCGGGTGCGGCAGCGCGGTCACGGCGGCCGCGAGCCGGGGCATGATTCCGGCCGTCACCCAGTGCTTGCGCTCCCACACGCCGGTACCCGGTGCGATCAGTACGACCAGCAGTGCCCCGCGCCCGAGCCGCTCCCGCAACGGCACGAACGAGCCGTCCTCGGCCGTCACCTGCACGTCGACGACCGGCGCACCGGGCGTCGTGTCCACAGGCGCCTCCGACTCGGCGTACGGAGGCGCGAGCGGCGAATCGGCGTACGCCCCCGGCGCGCCCAGCGGACCGCGCCCCAGGTGACCGTCCGTGAGGAGTGTGTCGTGTCCCCGGGCCGACCCGGGGACGTACGAGCGCAGCCCACCGCCGCCGCGCAGCAGGGGCAGTGCCTGGTCGGCGGCGCGCAGCCGGCCCGCGACGACCGCGCGCCGCTCGGCCTGGTAGCTGTCGAGCAGCGCCTCGTGCGGCCCGTGGTGCCAGGCCAGTGCCAGCTTCCAGGCGAGGTTGTCGGCGTCCCGCAGCCCCTCGTCCAGGCCCTGCGCGCCGAGCGCGCCGAGCAGGTGAGCGGCGTCCCCGGCGAGGAAGACACGGCCGGACCGCCACCGGCGGGCGAGGCGGTGGTGGACGGTGTGGACTCCGGTGTCGAGAAGCTCGTACGGAGGGGTGGAACCGCCGCTCCAGCCTCCTAGGGTCTCCCGGATGCGTGCCACCAGCAGGTCGGGCGTGACCAGGTCCTTGCCCGGGGGCAGCAGCCAGTCCAGCCGCCACACGCCGTCGGGGAGGGGGCGTGCGGTCACCTCTCCGGCCGAGGGGCCCGACGTCCGCCACGGCGGCATCCGGTGCAACAACGCCTCGCCGGGCCAGGGGAGTTCCGTACGCAGCGCTGCTACGGCGTGTCGTTCTACGGCGGTACGGCCCGCGAAGCGGATGTCCTGGAGTTTGCGCACCGTCGAGCGCGGTCCGTCGCAGCCGACGAGGTAACTGCCGCGCCACCAGGTGCCTTTGGGGCCGCGGGTGTGCGCGGTGATGCCGGAGGTCTCCTGCTCGACGGAGTCGAGGCGGCTGTTCGTGGCGATCTTGACGAGTCGTTCGCCCGCGATGGCCCCGCGCAGGGCAGCGGTCAGGACGTGCTGGGCGACATGTAAGGGGGCGGCGAGGGACTCGCCCGCACCCGGAACGTCCGCACCGACGGGGCCCTGGCTCTCCGCGTCCTCGGATCCCTCTTGGCCGAACCTGATCTCGCGCATCACCTGCTTGCGCCGCATCGACCGCCATCCGGCCCAACGGAGGCCGGCCTCGGAGAGGGGGAAACCTGTCAGCCGCTCGACGAGTGCGGCCGTGTCCTCGCGCAGAACCACCGTTCGCGCGGGGCGTTGTTCTTCCTTGCCCGGTCCTTCGTCCAGCACCACGGAGGGGACCTCCTGGCGGGCGAGCGCAAGGGCGAGCGTGAGCCCCACGGGCCCCGCTCCGACGATGATCACCGGGTCCACGGCGCGGTGCCCCCTGCCCGGAGCGGTGCCCTGAGGGACGTACGGGAACAGGCAGTTGGAGCGGGGTGCACGATCACAGAACGTATGCAACCTATTGCCGGTGCTTGCGTCAAGTGACGGAGGCAGTGGCGATCATGCCACTGCCTCCGTGTCGTGCAAGCGTGTCGTTCAAGCCGCTTGACTGTACATCAGGTCATCGGGGTGGCTTGTCGGTGAAGGTGAAGCCGCTCGGGCCGCCGCCCTCGCCACCCGTCCCGAAACCGCCCCCCACCGCAGCGGGGTTGATCTCCACCGCGTCCTCGCCGAGGACCACGCCCGTGCCCTTCTTGCTGCGCCGCAGCCTGCCCTCCAGCCAGCTGGCGAAGCTGGTGAGGATGAAGTTCACGATGATGTAGATGACCGCCACCACGATGAAGCTCGGGATGACGTTGGCGTAGTTGGCCGCCAGCGTGCTGCGCGAGTTGAGCAGTTCGGTGAAATTCAGCATCGCGCCACCCAGCGCGGTGTCCTTCACGATGACGACGAGCTGGCTGACGATGGCCGGCAGCATCGCGGTGACGGCCTGCGGCAGCAGGACGTTGGTCATCGTCTGGCCCTTGCGCAGACCGACCGCCATGGCGGCCTCCGACTGCCCCCTGGGCAGCGAGAGGATACCGGCTCGGACGATCTCGGCGAGGACCGAGGCGTTGTAAAGCACCAGGCCGGTGACGACCGCGTAGAGAGGCCGGTCTTCGCTTGAGATGTCCGTGTAGCGGACGTAGACCTCGTTCGCGAACAGCATCAGCAGCAGCACCGGGATCGACCTGAAGAACTCGACCACCGTGCCCGCCGCGCCCCTCACCCATCGGTGATCGGAGAGGCGTGAGATGCCGAGGACCGCGCCCAGGGGAAGGGCGATCACCATGGCGATCGCCGCGGCCTTCAGCGTGTTGGCCAGGCCCGGCAGCAGGTATGTCGTCCAGGCCTGCGACGTGGTGAACGGGTCCCACAGGTCCCACTTCAACTGGCCCTTGTCGTCCATGGTCCGCCAGATCCACCACAGGAGGAGGGCAAGCAGGACGAAGAAGACCACGGAGAAGATCACATTGCGCCGCTTGGCGCGGGGACCCGGGGTGTCGTAGAGCACGGAGGTCATCGCTTCACCGCCAGTCGCTTGCTCAGCCAGCCGAGGAGGAGGCCGGTCGGCAGGGTCAGTACCACGAACCCGAAGGCGAAGACCGCTCCGATGGCGATCGTCTGGGCCTCGTTCTCGATCATTTCCTTCATCAGCGCGGCAGCCTCGGCGACGCCGATCGCGGCCGCCACCGTGGTGTTCTTGGTGAGCGCGATCAGTACGTTGGCCAGCGGGCCGATGACCGAACGGAAGGCCTGCGGAAGGACGATGAGCCTCAGGACCTGACTGAAGCTCAGCCCGATGGCGCGTGCCGCCTCGGCCTGTCCGGGGGGCACGGTGTTGATACCGGAGCGCAACGCCTCGCAGACGAAGGCGGCGTGGTAGCCGACCAGACCGAGCACGGCAAGGCGGAAGCCCTGGGTGTCGAAATTGTCGGGCGCTCCCATCGTCACGCCGAAAATGTCGGCGAGGCCGAGCGAGGCGAAGACGATGATGACGGTCAGGGGGATGTTCCGGACGATGTTCACGTAGGCGGTGCCGAACCCGCGCATGAGCGGGACCGGACTGACCCGCATGGCGGCCAGCAAAGTGCCCAGGATCAGGGAGCCGAGGGCGGAGAGGGCGGTGAGCTTCACCGTCATCCAGAACGCCCCGAGGACGTCATAACCATCAAGAAAGTCGAACACGATCTCCCGCGCTTCCGGGTGTGTGGCTTACGTGGAGGGCATGACGCGCCGCCGCCCTGATCGCTGCGGGCGGCGGCGCGCCATGGAACCCTGCGTTGCTGTGCCGGAGCCTGTGTTACGAGACGATGTCGCCGATCTTCGGCGCGGGCTCGTTCTTGTACTCGGCCGGACCGAAGTTGGCGTCGACCGCCTTCTGCCACGAGCCGTCACTGACCATCTTCGTCAGGGCGGCGTTGATCTTGTCCGTGGTGGCGGTGTCGTCCTTCTTCACACCGATGCCGTAGTTCTCGTTGCTCAGCTTGAGGCCGGCGAGCTTGAACTGGCCCTTGTACTTGTCCTGCGCGGCGAAGCCCGCGAGGATCGAGTCGTCGGTGGTCACCGCGTCCACGGCGCCGCTCTGCAGGGCGGCGATGCACTCCGAGTAGCCGCCGTACTCCTTCAGCTGCGCCTTGGGGGCGATTTCCTCCGTGACGTTCTGCGCCGAGGTGGAGCCGACCACGGAACACAGCTTCTTGCCGTTGAGGTCCGTGCCCTTGGTGATGTCGGAGTCAGTCTTGACCAGCAGGTCCTGGTGGGCCAGCAGGTAGGGGCCCGCGAAGTTGACCTTCGCCGCGCGCTCGTCGTTGATCGAGTACGTGGCCGCGATGAACTTGACGTCGCCGCGGGCGATCGCGTTCTCACGGTCGGCGCTCTTGGTCTCGACGAACTCGATCTTGTCGGCGGGGTAGCCGAGTTCCTTGGCCACGTACGTCGCCACGTCCACGTCGAAGCCGGAGAAGGAACCGTCGGGCTCCTTGAGGCCGAGACCGGGCTGGTCGTACTTGATGCCGACCTTGATCGTGCCGCCGCCGCTGGAGCCCGAGCCGGCGTCGTTGCTGTCGTCGCCACCGCACGCGGTGGCGGACAGGGCGAGCGCGAGTACGGCGGCCGAGGCAGTGGTGACCTTGCGAAGCTTCATGGTGAACATCCTTTGGAAGAGGACGGATGCGGGCCGTCGGTGACGAGAGGTAAAGACGATCAGTGGTGAAGGATCTTCGACAAGAAGTCCTTGGCCCGGTCGCTCCGGGGATTGCTGAAGAACTGGTCCGGCACAGCCTCTTCGACGATGCGGCCGTCGGCCATGAACACCACCCGGTTGGCAGCCGAACGAGCGAAGCCCATTTCGTGGGTGACGACGATCATGGTCATGCCGTCGCGGGCGAGCTGCTGCATGACCTCCAGCACCTCGTTGATCATCTCGGGGTCGAGCGCCGAGGTCGGCTCGTCGAAGAGCATGACCTTGGGGTCCATCGCCAGCGCCCGGGCGATCGCCACGCGCTGCTGCTGGCCACCCGAGAGCTGCGCGGGGTACTTGTCCGCCTGCGTGCTGACGCCGACGCGGTCGAGCAGCCCGCGCGCCTTCTCCTCGGCCACCTTCTTGTCGGCCTTGCGGACCTTGATCTGGCCCAGCATCACGTTCTCGAGCACCGTCTTGTGCGCGAAGAGATTGAAGGACTGGAAGACCATGCCGACGTCGGCCCGCAGCCGAGCCAGCGCCTTGCCCTCGTCGGGCAGGGGCTTCCCGTCGATCGCGATGTCGCCGGAGTCGATGGTCTCCAGGCGGTTGATGGTGCGGCACAGGGTGGACTTCCCGGACCCGGAGGGCCCGATGACCACGACGACCTCGCCACGGGCGATCGTCAGGTCGATGTCCTGGAGAACGTGCAACGCGCCGAAGTGCTTGTTGACGCTCTTCAGGACGACCAGGTCTTCGGTCGCGGCCACGGCGTCCTTGGCCACCGATACTTCGGTCATCGCTCTTTGGCTCCGTCCTCGCGGTTTGGGAGGACAGTAGTGACCCCGTACGACCAGCGTCATTACATCTGAGGGGAAATTGAGCATAACGATCCGATAGCGGGCGGCCACTCCGTGTAGCGATCATCGTCATGCTGCGTAGTGATCACCGCCATGCCGCGTACCGGCTGGATAACGGAAGCCGCGCGCAACCAGAACGCCCTTGACGCCGTCCTTGGCTATCGGCGTGACTACACAGGGTCCACGCGTGCGGGTCCGTGTTCAGGCATCATCTGTTTCTTACAACACGTGTTCGCGTTCTTACAATCCGGGACCGTACGACGGATGATTCGAGGCCGTGCGACCGATGAAGCTGGAGGGGGCCGGAATGAGACTGCTCCTCGTCGAGGACGACAATCATGTCGCCGCCGCCCTCTCCGCGGTCCTGGCGCGGCACGGTTTCCACGTCACGCACGCCCGCAGCGGCGAGGAGGCGCTCCAGGCGCTGGTCCCGGAAAGCGACGGCTTCGGGGTCGTCCTGCTCGACCTGGGCCTTCCCGACCAGGACGGTTACGAGGTCTGCGGCAAGATCCGCAAGCGGACCAGCACCCCGGTGATCATGGTCACCGCGCGCGCGGACGTACGTTCCCGGATCCACGGCCTCAACCTCGGGGCCGACGACTACGTGGTGAAGCCGTACGACACGGGAGAGCTGCTCGCCCGTATCCATGCCGTCAGCCGGCGCAGCGTGCCCGATGACGCCTCGGCCCCCGGTGAGAACGCGTTGCGGCTGGGACCCGTGCGCATCGAACTCCCCACCCGCCAGGTCAGCGTGGACGGTTTGGTTGTCCAACTGACCCGCAAGGAGTTCGACCTTCTCGCGCTGCTGGCCCAGCGGCCCGGGGTGGTGTTCCGCAGGGAGCAGATCATCAGCGAGGTGTGGCGCACGAGTTGGGAGGGGACCGGGCGCACCCTGGAAGTGCACGTCGCGTCCCTGCGCTCCAAGCTGCGTACGCCGGCGCTGATCGAGACCGTGCGCGGAGTCGGCTACCGGCTCGTCGCCCCTGCGGCGTAGCGGGGACCGTTGCGCACACGTCTCTTCCCGCTGCTCATCGTCCTGATGGCCGCCGTGCTGCTCGCGCTCGGCGTCCCGCTCGCGGCGAGCATCGCGGCCGCGCAGCAGCAGGAGGTGGTCGTCGACCGCATCGACGACACAGCGCGTTTCGCCTCCCTCGCGCAGTACGTGGCCGACCCGTCGACCGGTCCCACGGACGGCACCACGGACGAACGCCGCGAGACCCTGAGCAAGGAACTCGACCGCTACTACAGCCTGTACGGCATCCGGGCCGGCGTCTTCTACCGCGACGACGCCCCCATGGCCAACGCCCCGGACAGCTGGTTGCTGCCCAAGACGGGGGAAGGGCGCGATTCCTTCAACGAGGCGCTCGCGAGCCGTCGCAGCCACGATCCGGAGCAGGTCTGGCCCTGGCAACGGCACCGGCTCGTCGTCGCCTCCCCGGTCGTCAAGGACGGCGATGTCGTAGCGGTCGTGGTCACCGACTCGCCGACCGGGCAGATGCGTTCGAAGACCCTGCACGGCTGGCTGATCATCGGCGCGGGCGAGGTCGCCGCGATGCTCCTCGCCCTCGGCGCCGCGCTGCGCCTCACCGGCTGGGTGCTCAGGCCCGTACGCGTCCTGGACGCCACCACCCACGACATCGCCACCGGACGCCTCAAGTCCCGTGTCGCGGCCGCCGGCGGTCCGCCGGAACTCCGGCGCCTGGCCCACTCGTTCAACGAGATGGCGGACAACGTCGAGGACGTCCTGGAGCAGCAGCGCGCCTTCGTCGCCGACGCCTCGCACCAGCTGCGCAACCCGCTCTCCGCGCTGCTGCTGCGCATCGAGCTGCTCGCCCTCGAACTCCCCGAGGGCAATGAGGAGATCGCCTCGGTCCGCACCGAGGGCAAGCGCCTCGCCCATGTCCTCGACGACCTCCTCGACCTGGCGCTCGCCGAGCACGCCGAGGCGGACCTGCGACTCACCGACATCGGCGAGCTCACGGCCGAGCGGGTGGCGGCGTGGGGGCCGGTCGCCGCGAGCAAGGGCGTACAGCTCGTCGGCTCCTGCCCGGCCACCACCGCCTGGACCGACCCGGTCACGCTGTCCAGCGCGCTGGACGCGGTGATCGACAACGCGCTGAAGTTCACGCCCGAAGGGGAGAGCGTGGAGGTGAAGGTCGCCTCGAACGGCGAGTCCTCGACCGTCGTGGTCACCGACGGCGGCCCCGGCCTCGGCGACGACGACCTGAACCGCATCGGCGACCGCTTCTGGCGCAGCGCCGGGCACCAGAACATCAAGGGTTCGGGACTGGGCCTCTCCATCTCCCGCGCGCTGCTCACCGCGGCCGGCGGCTCCATCTCGTACGACCACCACGAGCCGCACGGCCTGAAGGTGACGGTGCGGGTGCCGAGGTCACGGCCCAGTTCGTGAGAAGGCCTGGCTACGGCTTGACCGACCGGTAGTAGCGCCGCGCGCCCTCGTGCAGCTGGAGCGGATCCGTGTAGATGGCCGTCCGCAGGTCCACCAGTTGCGCCGCGTGCACCACGCCGCCGATGTCGTCGCGGCTGTCTATCACCGTGCGGGTGATCTCCTCGGTGAGTCTCGCGTCCGTGTCCTCCCGAGTGACCAGGAGGTTCGCCACCGCCACCGTCTGCACGGACGAGCCGAGCTGGGCCTTGGGATAGGCGTCGGCGGGCATCACGGCGGCCCGGTAGTAGCCGGAGGCACCGCCCTGCTCGTGCAGCTTCTCGATCAGGTCGCTCCCTATCGGCACCAGCCTGATGTCGTAGTCCTCGGAGAGATCCAGCACGGCTTGCGTAGGCAGGCCGCCCGACCAGAAGAAGGCGTCGATCTCGTGCTTCTTGAGCTTCTCCGGCATGGTGCTGATGCCGTCGGCCAGCGGCTCGATGTCCTTCGTCGGGTCGAGTCCGGCCGCCTGGAGCACATGATTCGAGATCAGCCGAACACCGGAGCCCGTCGGCCCCACGGCGACCCTCTTGCCGCGCAGGTCGGCCACGGACCGTATCGACGACGTGCGCGGGACCACCAGGTGCACATAGTCGTCGTAGAGCCGGGCGCAGCTCCGCAGCAGGTCCGCTCCCGGCTGGCCCTGCTGAATGTACGTCGCCACCGCGTCGGCCGCCGCGATGGTGAAGTCGGCCTGGCCCGTGGCGACCCGGCGGACGTTCTCCTGCGATCCGTCGCTGTTCAAAAGCTTCACGTCCAGACTGGGCATGTCCTGGCTCAGCTCGCCCTGAAGGAGCTCGCCGTACTTCTGGTAGACACCGCTCGGCGTGCCTGTGCTGAACGTGATCGTTCCGCCGGGAGGCTCTTCGCCCAGCGGCAGCAGCCACCACAGCAGCAGCCCGAAGACCACGAAACCGGCGGCCGAACCGAACAGCGCGCGGCGCCTGCCGATGTGGGGGAATGCCTGGAACATGCGCGCGATCCTGCCATTCCGGGCGCGGATCTGACCAGGGCGGGCCCGCGGGGGTTGCGGGGGTTCCCTCCGGGATCCTGTGGGTCGGGGCACGGGCACCCGGGCGGACAAGAGGTACTCCGGGCACCGCCTACCCTTGTCACATGAGCAGCAGCGACCGGAGCCAGGCAGTGGACGTTCAGGAAACCAAGACCTACGAGGTACGCACGTACGGGTGCCAGATGAACGTCCATGACTCCGAACGGCTCTCTGGGCTCCTTGAGGACGCCGGTTATGTGCGCGCCCCCAAGGACGCGGACGGCGACGCGGATGTCGTCGTCTTCAATACGTGTGCCGTACGGGAGAACGCCGACAACAAGCTGTACGGCAACCTCGGCCGGCTCGCCCCGATGAAGACGAAGCGCCCCGGTATGCAGATCGCCGTCGGCGGCTGTCTCGCGCAGAAGGACCGCGACACCATCGTGAAGCGGGCACCCTGGGTGGACGTCGTCTTCGGGACGCACAACATCGGCAAGCTGCCGGTCCTCCTGGAGCGCGCCCGCGTACAGGAAGAGGCGCAGGTCGAGATCGCCGAGTCCCTGGAGGCGTTTCCGTCGACGCTGCCGACCCGCCGCGAGAGCGCGTACGCCGCCTGGGTGTCCATCTCCGTCGGGTGCAACAACACCTGCACCTTCTGCATCGTCCCGGCGCTGCGCGGCAAGGAGAAGGACCGCAGGACCGGCGACATCCTCGCCGAGATCGAAGCCCTGGTCGGCGAGGGCGTCTCCGAGATCACGCTGCTCGGCCAGAACGTAAACGCTTACGGCAGCGACATCGGCGACCCCCAGGCGTTCAGCAAGCTGCTCCGTGCCTGCGGCGCGATCGAGGGCCTGGAGCGCGTGCGCTTCACCTCGCCGCACCCGCGCGACTTCACGGACGACGTGATCGCCGCGATGGCCGAGACACCGAACGTGATGCCGCAGCTCCACATGCCGATGCAGTCCGGCTCGGACACCGTCCTGAAGGCGATGCGTCGCTCATACCGCCAGGAGCGCTACCTGGGGATCATCGACAAGGTGCGGGCCGCCATCCCGCACGCGGCGATCACCACCGACATCATCGTGGGCTTCCCCGGCGAGACCGAGGAGGACTTCGAGCAGACCCTGTACGCGGTCCGCGAGGCCCGCTTCGCGAACGCGTTCACGTTCCAGTACTCCAAGCGGCCCGGAACTCCGGCGGCCACCATGGAGGGGCAGATCCCCAAGGAGGTCGTCCAGGCGCGCTACGAGCGTCTCGTCGCCGTCCAGGAGGAGATCGCCTGGGAAGAGAACAAGAAGCAGGTCGGCCGCACCCTGGAGCTGATGGTCGCCGAGGGCGAGGGCCGAAAGGACGGCGCCACCCACCGCCTCTCCGGCCGCGCTCCCGACAACCGCCTGGTCCACTTCACCAAGCCCGACGAGGACGTACGCCCCGGTGACGTCGTCACCGTCGAGGTCACGTACGCCGCCCCGCACCACCTCCTCGCCGAGGGCGCCGTCCTGGACGTGCGCCGCACGCGCGCGGGGGACGCTTGGGAGAAACGACACGTCGAAAGCACAGCCGCGGCCGCGAAGCCGGCGGGCGTCATGCTCGGCCTGCCGAAGATCGGCGCGCCTGAGCCGCTGCCGGTCGTGGCGGGCAGCGGCTGCGGGTGCGACTGAGCGCGCTGCGCGTCGGGAAGGGGTGCCGGGTGGCGGCGTGGCCTGGTGCCTGGTGTGCGTTCCGTGCGGCGTGGAGTTCGCCTAGCGCGCCCAACCAGTGACGTTCCGCCGCTGAGCGGGGCTACGCTGCCGATCATGCTTGTAGCCGCCGCAGTCTGCCCCTGTCCGCCGCTGCTGGTCCCGGACGTTGCCGCCGGCGCGGCGCCCGAACTCGCCGACGCGCGCGCCGCCTGCACGGACGCGCTGGGCGTGCTCGCCGCCTCCCGCCCTGACCTGCTGGTCGTAGTGGGCCCCGCCGAACAGAGCGGGCGCGGGCCGCACCCCGAGGGCACCGAGGGCTCCTTCCGTGGCTTCGGCGTGGATCTCGACGTACGCCTTGGGAATGTGGAACTGGCGTCGGGCCCGCAGGCTTCCGGGCGTCCGCTTCCGCCGTCGCTCGCCGTCGCAGCGTGGCTCCTGGAGCGCACGGGCTGGTCCGATGCCCCTGTCGAGGGTCTCGGTGTGGGGGAACCTCTCGCGGCTGAGCGGTGTATCCAAGTGGGGGAGGAGATCGGCGCGCGGGCCGGGCGGGTGGCACTGCTGGTGATGGGCGACTCCAGCGCGTGCCGGACGCTGAAAGCGCCCGGTTATCTCGACGACCGTGCCGCGGGCTTCGACGAGGGCGTCGCGCGTGCGCTGGGGGCGGCTGACGTGGCGGCGCTGAAAGCGCTGGACGCGGAACTGGCGCAGGAGTTGAAGGTGTCCGGGCGGGCGCCCTGGCAGGTCCTCGCGGGCGCGGCGGAGGGAGCGGGGCTCGGCGGAGCGCTGCTGTACGAGGACGCGCCGTACGGGGTGGGGTATGTGGTGGCGGCCTGGTCGTAGACGTGACCACGGTCTCCTGAGACGCCCCGCCCAGCTGTCATGCAGCCCTGGGGCATGACCGCGAACACGGCGGACGGCCGGGAGCCCTGAGTGCTCCGCGGCCGTCCGTCGATGCGTGCTGTTCGGTTCAGTTCGGTCAAGAAGCCGGCGGCGGAGGCATGGCGCCACCGTCACCGTCCTTGTGCGCGAGGCGGTCCATGGCGCCCTTCGCCTTGCCCGTGCCTGTCTGGATCTTGTCGCTGTACTTGTGCTTGGTCTTTTCGTCGACCACCTTGGCGGCCTTGTCGAGACCCTGACTGACCTTGTCCCCATGCTGCTGCGCGAGGTCCGAGACCTTGTCCTTGGCAGGCGCCAGCTTGGCTTTGAGATTGTCCAGAAGACCCATGGTCCACCTTCCCTCGCGGGCGGTTATGTGCGGGCGCCTTCGCCGGCCTCGCTGTCGGCGGCCTTTTCGGCGGTCTGTTGCTGGGGGATCTCGACGTCCTCCGTGGTGGATGCCCCGACGGTCTCGGTCTCGGTCTCCGCCGTCGCCCCGCCCTCGGTCTCGGACGAACCCTTCGCCTCTTCCGCCACCGCCACCTCCGCCTCGGCCGTTACCGTGTCGGCCTGCACCTCAGCGGTTGACGCCTCCTCCGTGGCCTTCGACCTCCGGAGAAGTCGTGCAAAAACGCCCATATCCACTCCATACGTTACTCGTGAGGGTGAAATTCCGCGTTGCCCGGTGCGTCCCATTGCGCCGCCCGGGTCACCGCTCGTCCGAAACCGGCGGCTGGAACCTCGCAACAGGCAACGACCTCGGACTTTTGCCGTTACGTAACTCGTTCGAGGAGAGGTCCGGACGTTTGCGAGACTGGGACCGTGAGAAGCAACCCCCCCACCCCCCGGGTCATCGCCGTCGTCGGACCGACCGCGGCAGGAAAGTCCGATCTGGGCGTTTTCCTCGCCCAGCGACTCGGAGGCGAGGTCGTCAACGCCGACTCCATGCAGTTGTACCGAGGGATGGACATCGGCACCGCCAAGCTGACGTCCGAGGAGCGCGGCGGGGTCCCGCACCACCTCCTGGACATCTGGGACGTGACCGTCACGGCCAGCGTCGCCGAGTACCAGCGGCTCGCCCGCGAACAGATCGACGCACTGCTCGCCGAGGGCCGCTGGCCGATCCTGGTGGGCGGCTCCGGGCTGTACGTCCGCGGGGCCGTGGACCATCTCGAGTTCCCCGGCACCGACCCTGAGGTGCGGGCCCGCCTTGAGGAGGAGCTCACCCTGCGCGGCTCCGGCGCGCTGCACGCCCGGCTGGCGGTGGCCGACCCGGAGGCCGCGCACGCGATCCTGCCCAGCAACGGCCGCCGTATCGTCCGCGCCCTCGAAGTCATCGAGATCACCGGCAAGCCCTTCACCGCCAACCTGCCGGGCCACGACTCCGTGTACGACACCCTCCAGATCGGCGTCGACGTGGCGCGCCCCGAGCTGGACGAGCGCATCGCGCGCCGGGTGGACCGCATGTGGGGCGCGGGGTTCGTCGACGAGGTGCGTGCACTGGAGGCGCAGGGGCTGCGCGAAGGGCGCACGGCCGCGCGCGCACTCGGCTACCAGCAGGTGCTCGCGGCGCTCGCGGGGGAGTGCACCGAAACGGACGCGCGGGCCGAGACCGTACGTGCCACCAAGCGCTTCGCGCGCCGTCAGGATTCATGGTTCCGCCGGGACCCGCGGGTGCATTGGCTCAGTGGGGCTGCGGCAGATCTCACAGAACTCCCGCAGCTCGCGCTGGCGTTGGTCGAACGACCGGTCACAGCCTGATCACGTCATGGCATCGGGACGCTCCGGCCGTCATCCGGGCCTCTGGCGCCGTGCCATCATCGAGCTTCGATCGACCAGTGAAAGTCCGAGTTGGGAGGGCGCGTGGCGATGGAGGCCGGCCCTCGTGACACCGCACGAGACACTGAGCACGGTATCGATCCGGACGGCGATCGTCTGAACATCGATCCGGATATCGATCCGGACGGAGAACCCCTGATTTCCGACGGACCCGAGGACACCCCGGATGGTGTGATCGCCGACGGGCCCGGGCCGGGCGAGATGTCCCCGGAGCCCGAGGTCGAGGTCGAACTGCGTCCGCAGCGCCGGCTGCGTATCTGGCAGCTCGCGCCCATCGTGGCCCTCGCCGCGATCGGCTCCCTGATGTTCGCCTTCCCGCTGGCCTTCGAGTTCGGCGACGGCGGCGCCGTGGTCGCCATGCTCGGCCTGCTGATCTGCTCCTGCGCCGCCGGCTGGGGAATGATGGCCGCCCGCCGGGTCGGCTACACCTGGCCGGGCTTCCCGCAGCGCGGTTCGGGCCGAGGTCCGGACTGGCGTGTGGTGATCGCGTACGTCGTGCTGGTCGCCGCCGTGGTGGTGCTCGCCGTGGGGCGCGTGGCGCGGCTGCGCTGACGCACCTGTGTGCGTGATCCGGCTTCGCCGGTGTCGCGTCGGGCTCCGGCTGCGCCGACGCCCGCCCGCGTGCGTGCGGAGTGTCGGACCGAACCCGTACGATCGAGGAATGAGCGCGCGGATCGCCTTCCTCAAGGGGCACGGGACCGAGAACGACTTTGTGATCATCCCGGACCCGGAGAACGTCATCGACCTGCCCCCGGCCGTCGTCGCCGCCCTGTGCGACCGCCGCGCGGGAATCGGCGGAGACGGTGTGCTGCATGTCGTACGGTCCGCCGCGCACCCCGAGGCCAAGGAGATGGCGGCCGAGGCGGAATGGTTCATGGACTACCGCAACGGCGACGGGTCGGTCGCGGAGATGTGTGGCAACGGAGTGCGTGTGTTCGCGCGCTACCTCCAGCGGGCCGGACATGTGGCCGCAGGTGACATCGCGATCGCCACGCGCGGAGGCGTGAAGGCGGTGCATCTCGCCAAGGACGGCGACGTGACCGTCGGCATGGGCAAGGCGCTCCTCCCCGAAGGGGACGTCAGCGTGAGCGTCGGCGGGCGCACCTGGCCCGCGCGCAACGTCAACATGGGCAACCCCCACGCGGTCGCCTTCGTGGACGACCTCGCACACGCGGGCGAGCTGTACTCGCCACCGCCGTTCAGCCCGGAGTCGGCGTACCCGGACGGGGTGAACGTCGAGTTCGTGGTGGACCGGGGCCCGCAGCACGTCGCCCTCCGGGTCCACGAGCGCGGCTCCGGGGAGACCCGCTCGTGCGGCACGGGCGCGTGTGCCGTGGCCGTCGCCGCGGCCCGACGTGACGGCGCCGACCCGGCCGTGACCGGCACTCCGGCGACGTACACCGTGGATCTGCCCGGCGGGCGGCTGGTGATCACCGAGCACCCGGACGGCGAGATCGATATGACGGGACCCGCGGTGATCGTGGCCGAAGGTGAGCTTCTTGCCGAATGGTTCGAAACCGTAAACCCCTGAACCTTCGCTCGAATGGGTGATCCGTTTCACGCTCGGCGAGAGGCGGTCAGCGGCACGTGGCGGGCTCGGTAGCATCAAGCACCGGCCCGGACGGGGGATCGACACCATCCCCTGAGCCGTGTTCGCCATGGGGCACCCGTCCGCCGGTCTACGCAGCCGGAGGTGCCCATGAGTGCGGAGGCGACGAATCCCGCGACGCCAGGCCCTGTAATGCCGTCCCCCAAGCTCTCGGCCTCACCCCCGCTCGCGACTTCGCTGGACCGGGGGGACGCTCCTGAGCAGGGAGTACCTCCCGTGCACCGCAGGAAGGGCCTTCCCCGGATCGACCTGCGCCGCCTGGGCCGGGCCGCTTTACTCGGCCCCGCGGCCCGTGACCGGCTGCCGGACGCGAT
The DNA here is from genome assembly GCF_042671685.1 of Streptomyces sp. NPDC127595. Classification (NCBI taxonomy): domain Bacteria; kingdom Bacillati; phylum Actinomycetota; class Actinomycetes; order Kitasatosporales; family Streptomycetaceae; genus Streptomyces; species Streptomyces sp. NPDC127595. The sequence continues at coordinate 49,814 of NZ_JBHXWK010000018.1, forward strand.
CGGCCACGTGGCCGAGGCCCACCGTGCCCACCACCCCAGCGCCGACCTGGAGCCGCTGCGCCGGGCGTACGTGCTCGCGGAGTCCTCGCACCGCGGTCAGATGCGCAAGAGCGGTGAGCCGTACATCACACACCCGCTCGCCGTGACCCTGATCCTCGCCGAACTCGGCGCGGAGACCACGACGTTGACCGCCTCCCTGCTGCACGACACCGTCGAGGACACGGAAGTGACCCTCGATCAGGTGCGGGAGGAGTTCGGCGAGGAGGTCTGTTATCTGGTCGACGGTGTCACCAAGCTGGAAAAGGTCGACTACGGAGCTGCCGCCGAGCCCGAGACGTTCCGCAAGATGCTTGTCGCCACCGGCAACGACGTCCGCGTGATGTCGATCAAACTCGCCGACCGGCTGCACAACATGAGGACCCTCGGCGTCATGCGCCCCGAGAAGCAGGCCCGAATCGCCAAGGTCACCAGGGACGTTCTGATCCCGCTGGCCGAACGGCTGGGCGTCCAGGCGCTCAAGACCGAGCTCGAGGACCTCGTCTTCGCGATCCTGCACCCCGAGGAGTACCAGCACACCAGGGGGCTGATCGCCGACAACGCGGCGCGCGACGGCGACCCGCTGGCGGAGATCGCCGAAGAGGTGCGCGGGGTCCTGCGCGAGTCGGGTCTGCAGGCCGAAGTCGTCATCCGGCCACGGCACTTCGTCTCCGTCCACCGGGTGTCACGCAAACGCGGACCCATGCGCGGCGCCGACTTCGGACGGCTCCTGGTCCTCGTGAACGAGGACGCCGACTGCTACGGGGTGCTCGGCGAACTGCACACCTGTCTCACGCCGGTGGTCTCGGAGTTCAAGGACTTCATCGCCGTGCCCAAGTTCAACCTCTACCAGTCGCTGCACACGGCCGTCGCGCGCGGCGACGGCGAGATCGCCGAAGTCCTCATCCGCACCCACCAGATGCACAAGGTCGCCGAGGCCGGGGTCATCGCGCTCGGCAATCCGTACGCCGCTCCCGCCGAGGAGCAGGCGGAGCGTTCCGCCGACGGCGAGCGGGCCGACCCCACCCGCCCCGGCTGGCTCTCCCGGCTCCTCGACTGGCAGGCGGGTGCCGCGGACCCCGACACGTTCTGGTCCACGCTGCGCGAGGACCTCGCCCAGGACCGCGAGATCACCGTCTTCCGTGCCGACGGCGGCTCATTGGGCCTTCCCGACGGCGCCAGTTGCGTGGACGCCGCGTACGCGCAGTACGGCGACGACGCGCACGCCTGCATGGGAGCCCGCGTCAACGGCCGCCTGGCGACGCTGAGTACGGTTCTGCGGGACGGCGACACCGTGCAGCTCCTCATGGGGCAGGACCCGGCCTCGGAGCCCTCCAGGGAGTGGCTGGAGCACGCGCACACACCCGCGGCACGGATCGCCATCCAGCGCTGGCTCGCCGCGCACCCTTCGCCCAGCGACGCCGAGGCCCCCGAGGCGCCCGCCGCGGCCCCTCGCCCGGCCTCGGACGGGCCCACCGCCCGGCCCGGCGCCGCGAACGCCGTCGTCGAGCAGTCCGGCGCGTCCGTACGGCTCGCGGGCTGCTGCACGCCCGTACCGCCCGACGCCGTGACCGGCTTCGCCGTACGCGGGGGAGTGGTCACCGTCCACCGGGTCGAATGCGCCGCCGTGGAGAGCATGAAGGGCGTGGGGCGCGCGGAGGTCGGGGTGAGCTGGGGCGACACCACCGAGTGCCGAGTCACGCTGGTGGCCGAGTCCTTCGGGCGCCCGCATCTGCTCGCCGATCTCACCGAGGCCATCGCCATGGAGGGCGTCGCCATCGTCTCGGCGACCGTCGAACCGCCCAGCCAGCAGCGCGTACGGCACACGTACACACTCCAACTCCCGGACGCGGCGCACCTTCCCGGGCTGATGCGGGCCATGCGGAACGTGCCGGGCGTGTACGACGTCAGCCGGGCGCAGCACCAGGCGGCGGCCGCGCAGTAGGAGGACCCTTTCGGGTGGACCCGGCGCGCGTCGTCACCGTACGGCGGTTGCGCGCTGGTAGCCGTGGTCCATGCCGCTCACCCCCACCCCCAGCCCAAGGGCTCGCCTCCCCAAGCCCCGTCGGATCAAGGCGGCCCTGCTCGCCTCCGCCGTCTCCGTCTGCCTCATCGCCGCGAGTGCGCCCTCCCCGGCCGCACCGCTCGGCGTCGGCGACCGGCTCTTCCCGTACCTGGGTAACCCCGGGTACGACGTCGCGTCGTACGACCTCGCCTTCACCTATCCCGGCACCAACACCAAGCCGCTCGCGGCCGTGACGACGATCGATGCCGTGGCGTCCGCCGCGCTCGATCAGGTCAACCTCGACTTCGCGCACGGGACGGTGGGCTCGGTCGACGTCAATGGGGTGCCCGCGTCCTTCAAGAGCGCTGGGGACGACCTGGTGGTGACGCCCGCGGAACCGGTGGCCGCCGGGGGCTGGATGCGGATCACGGTGCAGCACACCAGCGATCCGGTCCCCGCCGCGAACCAGGACGGCGGCTGGGTGCAGACCAAGGACGGGCTGGCGATGGCCAACCAGGCCGACGCCGCGCACCTGGTCTTCCCGTGCAACGATCACCCGTCCGACAAGGCGATGTTCACCATCCACGTCACCGCGCCCGACGGGTACACGGCTGTCGCGAACGGTCTGCCGGCCGGAACGGAGCGGGCCGGCAAGTCCACCACCTGGACGTACCGCACCCAGCACCCCATGGCGACCGAGCTGGCCCAGGTGTCCATCGGCCGCTCCACGGTGCTGCACAGGACCGGGCCGCACGGTCTGCCCGTACGCGATGTGGTGCCCACCAAGGACCGCGAGCTGCTGGAGCCGTGGCTCAAGAAGACCCCCGACCAGATCGCCTGGATGGAGGGGAAGGTCGGCCCTTACCCCTTCGAGGCGTACGGGCTGCTGATGGCCGACGCCCGGACCGGCTTCGAACTCGAGACGCAGACGCTCTCTCTCTTCGAGAGAGAGCTCTTCACCGAGCCCGCGTACCCGAAGTGGTACGTCGAGTCGATCATGGTGCACGAGCTGTCGCACCAGTGGTTCGGAGACAGTGTCAGCCCGCGCACCTGGTCCGACCTGTGGCTGAACGAGGGGCACGCCACCTGGTACGAGGCCCTGTACGCCGAGGAGAAGGCCGACAGGCCCATGGCGACGCGTATGAAGGCCGCCTACCGGGCGTCCGACGGCTGGCGGGCCGCAGGAGGGCCGCCGGCGGCGCCCAAGGGGCCCAAGCCCGGTCAGAAGATCAGCATCTTCCGGCCGAACGTCTACGACGGGGCCGCTCTGGCGCTGTACGCGCTGCGTGAGGAGATCGGGCGTCCGGCCTTCGAGCGGCTGGAGCGGTCCTGGGTGAGCGCTCACTACGACGGGGTCGCGTCGACGGCGGACTTCGAGAGCCTGGCGTCGGGCATCGCGGGCCGCGATCTGAGTGGGTTCTTCAAGGCGTGGCTGTACGGCGAGAAGACTCCGCCCATGCCGGGCCACCCGGACTGGAGGAGCGACACCCCGGCGCCGGCACAGAGCGCCGGATAACTCACGTGACGAGACGGGGCGTGCCGTGCGACCATCTTTCTGGTCGGCGGCACGGCCCCTCCGGGCCGGTGAAACGGTCCCTCGGGGGCCGGCGACCCGGACCCGTGAGGTTGACCTGGCGGAATCCGGGAATCTCACGGTGGCCCGGGACGTTCTACTCCACGACAGACGCTGTCCGCCGCCCCATCGTTGTCCCCCTAGACGTAAGGATCCAATGACCTCCTCTTCTTCCCCTTCCCAGGACGCGCAGAGCCTCGCGCAGAACCACCCCGAAGGTCTTCGGGCCGATGCCCTGATGGAAGAGGACGTCGCCTGGAGCCATGAGATCGACGAAGAGCGGGACGGCGACCAGTTCGAACGTTCCGAGCGCGCGGCCCTGCGCCGCGTGGCGGGCCTCTCCACCGAGCTTGAGGACGTCACCGAGGTCGAGTACCGGCAGCTCCGCCTGGAGCGCGTCGTACTCGTCGGTGTGTGGACGTCGGGGACCGCGACCGACGCGGACAACTCACTCGCCGAGCTGGCGGCCCTCGCGGAGACCGCGGGTGCCCTCGTGCTCGACGGCGTGGTCCAGCGCCGCGACAAGCCGGACGCGGCCACGTACATCGGTTCCGGCAAGGCAAATGAGCTGCGGGACATCGTCCTGGAGACCGGCGCCGACACCGTCATCTGTGACGGTGAGCTGAGCCCCGGCCAGCTGATTCACCTCGAAGACGTCGTCAAGGTCAAGGTCATCGACCGTACGGCCCTGATCCTCGACATCTTCGCCCAGCACGCCAAGTCCCGAGAGGGCAAGGCGCAGGTCGCGCTCGCGCAGATGCAGTACATGCTGCCGAGGCTGCGAGGCTGGGGTCAGTCTCTGTCCCGTCAGATGGGCGGCGGCGCGGGCGGCGGCCTCGCCACCCGTGGTCCCGGTGAGACCAAGATCGAGACCGACCGGCGCCGTATCCGCGAGAAGATGGCGAAGATGCGCCGGGAGATCGCGGACATGAAGACGGGCCGCGACATCAAGCGCCAGGAGCGCCGTCGCAACAAGGTGCCCTCGGTCGCCATCGCCGGTTACACCAACGCCGGCAAGTCCTCGCTGCTCAACCGCCTCACGGGCGCGGGAGTGCTCGTCGAGAACGCGCTGTTCGCGACCCTCGACCCAACCGTGCGCCGGGCCGAGACCCCGAGCGGGCGGCTCTACACGCTGGTCGACACGGTCGGTTTCGTCCGGCACCTGCCGCACCACCTGGTCGAGGCGTTCCGCTCCACGATGGAGGAGGTCGGCGACGCCGACCTGATCCTGCACGTGGTCGACGGTTCGCACCCGGCCCCGGAGGAGCAGCTGGCCGCCGTGCGCGAGGTCATCCGTGACGTGGGCGCCATCAAGGTGCCCGAGATCGTGGTGATCAACAAGGCGGACGCGGCCGATCCGGAGGTGCTCCAGCGGCTGATGCGGATGGAGAGGCGCTCCATCGCGGTCTCGGCCCGTACGGGTCTGGGCATCGACGAGCTGCTCGCGCTCATCGACAACGAGCTGCCGCGTCCCTCGGTCGAGATCGAGGTCCTCGTGCCGTACACGCACGGCAAGCTGGTCGCGCGTGCGCACAACGAGGGCGAGGTCATCTCCGAGGAGCACACCCCGGAGGGCACGCTGCTCAAGGTGCGGGTGCATGAGGAACTGGCGGCGGAGCTCATGCCGTATGTTCCGACGCCGGCGCTTTCGTAGGGTCGTATCCGATGTTCCGTCCGGTTCGGACCGATTCGGTGCTGTAGGCGTGTCAGCGCGGGCGTGTTCGGGCTTCGGCCGGGACCCTGGTCCGTGCGTATGAAGGCCCGCCCCTCTTGTCGGAGGGGCGGGCCTTCGTCGTATGGCGTATCGCTGCTACGGCCGTTGTGTCACTGCCCGGCGAACTTCTCGCTCACCTGGTCGTACACACCCTTGGCTTCGGTGCCGAGGTGCGGACCGGCCAGCCAGCCCGAACTGACCGGGCCGATCGACGTGTTGGACACCAGCGCGGGCTTGCCGTCGGCCCCCGCGGCCACCCAGCCGCCGCCGGACGAACCACCTGTCATGGTGCACCCGATGCGGTACATCGTCGGGTCGGCCTCCACGATCGACAACCGTCCCGGCTTGTCCGTGCACTGGAGCATCGTCTCGCCGTCGAACGGCGCCGCCGCCGGATAGCCGGTCGCCGTGATGCTCGCCACCTGCGACACGGCCGGTGCGCTGAAGTTCACCGGAAGCGCCGAACCGACGGTCTCCTCAAGGGACTTGCCGTTACCGCCCTCTTCCGGCGTCACATGCAGCACGGCGAAGTCGTACGGGGCTCCGTCGCCGCCCGTGGCACCGCCCTGCTCGATCCACTGGTCCGAGGTCTGCGCCCAGTCGCTCCACCAGACGCCGTACGGTGCGACCTCCTCCTTCGTCGCGGACGCCAACTCGGCTGCTGTGGCGGCGTCGTTGTTGTACGAGGGGACGAAGGCGATGTTGCGGTACCAGCCGCCCGTCTTGCCGGAGTGCACGCAGTGGCCCGCGGTCCACACCATGTTGGACTTGCCCGGGTTGGCCGGGTCCTCGACCACCGTCGCCGAGCAGACCATCGTGCCCTCGGGAGAGTCGAAGAACACCTTGCCCGCCTCGGCGGCGTTGTCGTGGTACGGCGCCGGCACGGCCTCCGCGGTCACGGGATCCGGGGTCGGGTCGGTTACACCCTGGTCACCGGAGAGATCGCTCTCGTCAACGCCCTTGTTCTCGTCCGGATCGTCCGCCTCGCGCATCCGGTCCGGGTCCCACAGGCCCTCGATGATCGGGTTGATGTAGTCCTCGGCCTCGCGCAGCCAGTCGTCCTTGTCCCAGTTCTTCCAGGCGCCGTCCTTCCACTTGTCGACATCGATTCCGTGCTCTTTGAGCCTGTCCTTGATGTCGTCCGGAATCGTGATCTTGTCGTCGCCGCTCTGCGCCGCGGAGGAGGCCTCGCCGCCTGCTGTGTCGTCGCCCGAGCCGCAGGCGGTGGCGGTCAGCGCGAGTGTCGCGGTGAGACAGACGGCGGCCAGCACGGGGGAGGTTCTGCGCCGCGCGCCCCTCCCTCGACGACCGGCGAAGGGCGGGCGTATCGATCGCATGGTGTAACTCCCCCTGGAGATATGAGAACTGGCTTGCTGCGGGTGCGGGTGCGGGTGCAGGTACGGGTGTTGTGTTCTGTGGTCTGCGAGGCGGTGCGAGTACGGGCTGGTGCTGGTGCCTCGCGGTGGGCTGTATGGCCTTACCTGCCTTGGCCGTTCGGCGTCACCGGACGGCATCACAGACTATGCGGTCGCTGTGGGGGACATCCGACGGAACAGCAACGGTTCCGTCACGGCAAGGATCTTCGCCACGCCCGCTTCCCCGCGCGCGCAGCGTCGTTGGTACGTACGGGGGACCTGACGCATGCGTTCAGAACCCCCTGCCAACTCGCCTCTGGACAGCGGGAGGACCTGAAGTCGTGGCCGTGACCGAGTCTGCGGTGGTGCCGGTGGGGCGAGAGCCCGAGGAGCTGCGGGAGGGTGCGTTCCGTGCTTCCGGCGGGACGGGAGAAGATGTGCCCCGCGCCGCAGAGGGGGCGCGAGAAGGTGGGTTCCGCGCGGCAGAAGGGGCGCGAGGCGATTGGGCTCGGGTAGCCGAGGGGGCGCGAGGAGATGGGTCCCGGGTCGCCGAGGGGGCGCGTGCGGCACACGAGGGGATTCTGCGGCGCCAGTCGGCGCGCGAGTCGGCGGCACGCACCTACGCACGCGCCCTTCCGATCGTCCCCGTGCGGGCGCGCGGCCTGACGATCGAGGGTGCCGACGGCCGCCGCTACCTCGACTGCCTCTCGGGTGCGGGGACCTTGGCCCTCGGACACAACCATCCGGTGGTCCTGGAGGCGATCAGAAAGGTCCTCGACTCCGGAGCCCCGCTGCACGTCCTCGACCTTGCCACGCCCGTCAAGGACGCCTTCACCACGGAGCTGTTCCGCACACTGCCGCCCGAGTTCGCCGCCCGCGCGCGGGTGCAGTTCTGCGGACCCGCCGGGACGGATGCCGTCGAGGCCGCGTTCAAGCTGGCGCGCGCGGCGACCGGGCGGACCGGGATGCTCGCGTTCACCGGCGCCTACCACGGGATGACTGCGGGGGCGCTCGAAGCATCCGCGGGCGCGACCGACGTACGAGTCGCGCGCCTGCCCTATCCGCAGGACTACCGCTGTCCGTTCGGCATCGGCGGTGACCGGGGCGCCGAACTGGCCGCACGCTGGACGGAGTCCGTGCTCGACGACCCCAAGTCTGGCGTGCCACACCCCGCCGGGATGATCGTCGAACCCGTCCAGGGCGAGGGCGGGGTGATTCCGGCGCCCGACGCGTGGATGCGCAGGATGCGTGAGATCACCGCAGCGCGGTCCATCCCGCTGATCGTGGACGAGGTCCAGACCGGCGTCGGCAGGACCGGGGCCTTCTGGGCGGTGGAGCATAGCGGGATCACCCCGGACGTCATGGTCCTGTCCAAGGCGATCGGCGGAAGCCTGCCGTTGGCGGTCGTCGTCTACCGCGACGACCTCGACGTCTGGCAACCCGGCGCTCACGCGGGCACGTTCCGCGGCAACCAACTCGCCATGGCCGCGGGCACGGCGACCCTCGCGTACGTCCGCGAGAACCACCTCGCCGAGCGCGCCGGGACCCTGGGTGCCCGCATGCTCGCCCAACTCCGGGTGCTGGCGGACGAGTTCTCCTGCATCGGAGACGTACGCGGCCGGGGACTGATGATCGGCGTCGAGCTGGTGGACCCCGAAGCCGCTCCGAACCCCGCTGCCGGCGGCTCCCGCCCCGCCGCCCCCGAACTCGCTGCCGCCGTCCAGCGGGAGTGCCTTCGCCGAGGCCTGATCGTGGAACTGGGCGGCCGCCACGCCGGCGTGGTGCGGCTCCTCCCTCCGCTGACCATCAGCGACGAACAGGCGACCGCCGTACTCGACCGCCTCGCGGACGCGGTGAACGCGGTGGCTCGGGGGCACCTGAGGCGTGGCGGGGGCGAGGCACGTGCGGAGCCGGACGGGGGCGTGAACCTTGGCGGGTGTTCCGGCGGAGGCCGACTTCGTGACCGTCGCGAGCTGCCGGGGCCCGCTGACCAAGGCCGGCGTTCCGGGTGTACCGAACACACCGGATAGGGCGGCACTGGCGGGGTGCGTGGGCCGATCGGTCGTTGCGCCGCTGGGGTGCTGGGGTGCTGGGGTGCTGGGGTGCTGGGGTGCTGGGGTGCTGGGGCGCTCGGGCGCTGGGGCACCAGGGCGCAGGGTTGCCGGGCCACCAGGGTGCCGGGTCGTTGGTGCGGCGAGTGGCGACGCGGCGGCGGAGGCACCGAGGCACCTCACGGGGCGCGAGCGCCGGATCACGAGGTGCGCGTGTCCGGATGGGCGGCGTACGGCTCGGGGATCCGGCGTACGCGCTTGGGTCTGCGTCCGGCGAGGGGGGTCCGGTGCTCGGCGCTTGGGCGCCCAGCGGAGGCCGGACCCTCGTACGGACACCCCACCCAAGCCGGACCGGACCTCCGATCCACCCCCACCCGCCGCCTCACCCGCATCAACCAGAAACGCCAAAGGCCCAACGCACACCCGTACAACCCCAGTTCGTCGCCGCACGAGCTAGGACGACCCCCCAAGGAAGTCTCTTGAACGCCAACCCCGCACCCGACGGTCGTCCCCACACCCACGAGCGAGCGGCCCACGCCGCGCAGAGCCGACTCGTACCCGCGGCCGAATCGGTCCCCCGCCAGAAGGGAGGGGCCAGGGAGTCCGAGCGTCTGCGCGGCGTCACGGCCGACCTGTTGGAGCACCCTGACGCCGATACCGCCGCCCAGGCCGCGGCCGTCGAGAACCTGTTGCGCTGCTGGGTACGGGAGAACAACCTGCCCGCACCCGAGGACGGCACTCTCCGCATCCCGCTCCCTGCCAGCGCCGTGACCCTGCTCGTCCCCGTCCACTACTGGTCACCCACCGGTTGGCACCGTCTCGGCCTCCCGTACTTTGCCGACGCTTCCGACGAGGCACCGCCCGTCGACGCTGTCACGGTTGCGGCGCTGCTTGCGCGGCAAACGGTCAGGAGCGCCAGGACGCCCCGCACCGATCCCACGCCGGCTGCACCCGGCGAAACAGCCGGAGGAGACAGAGCGCCCCGACCCCAGCCGCAGGGTTCGCACAGCTCTGCCGGCGAGGGAGCCGATCTCGTCGGCCGTGTCGCCGATTCCGTTCGACATACCGCCGTGTTCATCAGTGACCGCAGGGAACACCCCGCCGACGAACCCGACCTCTTTCTGACCGCCGAGCAGGCGCTCCTGCTCGGCCACCCGCTGCATCCCACCCCGAAGAGCCGTGAGGGCCTCTCCGAGGCGGAAGCCCGCCTGTACTCACCGGAGTTGCGTGGCTCCTTCCCGCTGCACTGGATGGCTGTGGCTCCCTCGCTGCTGGCGACGGACTCGGCATGGACGGAACGCGGCCGCCCTGTCCCCGCGGAGCAGCTCACCGCACGGCTGGCCGGCGCCGGACTGTCCCTGCCCGGCGGGTACGCCGCCCTGCCCATGCATCCCTGGCAGCTGGGCGAGGCCCGGCACCGTCCCGAGACCGCGGCCCTGCTGGATGCGGGACTGCTCAGGGACCTCGGCCCGCTGGGCTCCGTGTGGCACCCCACCTCCTCGGTCCGCACCCTCTACCGCTCCGGTGCCCCCGCGATGCTGAAGCTGTCGTTGGGCCTGCGCATCACCAACTCCCGTCGCGAGAACCTCCGCAAGGAACTCCACCGTGGCGTGGAGGTCCACCGCCTGTTGCGCAGCGGCCTGTTCAAGCAGTGGCAGGCCGTCCACCCGGGCTTCGACATCGTGCGTGACCCCGCCTGGCTGGCCGTCGACGGCCCGGACGGCACCCCCTTGCCCGGACTCGACGTGATGATCCGCCACAACCCGTTCAGCCCGACGGACGACGCCGGCTGCATCGCGGGACTCGTCGCGCCCCGGCCCTACGCCCGACCCGGCCCCCGGGACCAGGCAGAGGACAGGCCCCTGATGCCATCCCGGCTCGCCGAGATCGTCACCCGTCTCGCCGGCCGCACCGGTCGCCCCCGCGGAGCCGTCGCCGCCGAGTGGTTCCTGCGCTACCTGGAGCAGGTCGTACGGCCCGTGCTCTGGCTGGACGGCGAGGCGGGGATCGCTCTGGAAGCGCACCAGCAGAACACGCTGCTCCTGCTGGACCCGGAGGGGTGGCCCACGGGCGGCCGCTACCGAGACAACCAGGGCTACTACTTCCGCGAATCGCGGCGCGCGGAACTCGACGCCCGGCTGCCCGGTATCGGCGAGCGCAGCGACACGTTCGTCTCCGACGAGGTCACCGACGAACGCTTCGCCTACTACCTCGCGATCAACAACGTGCTCGGCCTCGTCGGCGCGTTCGGCTCCCAGCACCTCGCGGACGAAGAGCTGTTGCTCGCGGCGTTCCGCCGCTTCCTGGCTGACGTGGCCGTCGGCCCGGCTCGGCTGCGTACGTCTCTGCCCGCCCACCTCCTCGACTCCCGCGTCCTGCGCTGCAAGGCCAACCTGCTCACTCGGTTGCACGGCCTCGACGAACTTGTCGGTCCCGTCGACACCCAGTCCGTCTACGTCACCATCACCAACCCCCTTCATTCCTGAGGAACATGACCCACCACGTCTCCTGAGAGGAGCGTCGCCGTGCCCCCTGCCGATGCGAGCACCGACGCCGGTACCGGACCCGTCACCGGACCCGTCACCGAACTCGCCGTCCGAACGCGGCCTGGTTCGAGCGCCGGCGCCAATGCGGACTGCGAGGACACCCTGGACCTTCGCCTGCCAGACGACTTCATCGCGCTCTTCGCGGAGAAAGCCAGGGAGGAGCAAGCCAGGGCACACGGCGACACCAGGGAAGAGCGGAAGAGCACGGCGGAGGAAGCCGACCTCGCCCCGGCCGGTGACGACCTGCTCGACCGCGTCGGCGGCTGGGGGCCGACCGATACTCCCGCGGGCGCCTTCCACCTCGTCCCCGTACACGTCGAGCGCGATCTCCCGCTCGTCACCCGTTGGATGAACGACCCTGCCGTCGCCGCGTTCTGGGAACTGGCGGGTGCCCAGTCCGTGGCCGAGGAGCACCTACGCCGACAGCTCGAAGGCGACGGACGAAGCGTTCCCTGCCTCGGCGTGCTGGACGGCACGCCCATGAGCTACTGGGAGATCTACCGCGCGGACCTGGATCTCTTGGCGCGCCACTACCCCGCCCGACCGCACGACACCGGAATCCACCTCCTCATCGGTGGTGTCGCCAACCGTGGGCGAGGTCTCGGCTCCACCCTGCTCAGGGCTGTCGCCGACCTCGTGCTGGACAAGCGCCCCTCGTGCGCTCGCGTTGTCGCGGAACCGGACCTTCGCAACACCCCCTCCGTCTCCGCCTTCCTGAGCGCCGGCTTCCGGTTCTCCGCCGAGGTCGACCTGCCCGACAAGCGGGCAGCCCTCATGGTCCGAGACCGGGCCCTGCGCGATGTGTTGTAGCGCCGTCACATGTGGTACACCGCTCGTCCCGTTCAGGTTCCCTGTCGAGGAGTCCCCGTGCCGAATTCATCCGCCACCCCGGGCTCCGGGGAGCCATCAGCTCTGTACGACCCCGCTGAACTGGGCAAAGGCCGGTGGGAGCAGGCCGGCCACCGCCTGCTCGCCAAGATGATCGGCGAGTTCTCGTACGGGCCGATCGTCCAGCCGGAGCCGGAGCCGGAGCCGGAGCCGGAGACGGAGCGGGGGCCGGAGCCGGAGTTGCGGCCTGATTCGCGGCCTGAGTCGCGTCCGGTGCTCGTCTTGATCGCGACCGTCGTCCCCGCCTTGATCGCCCGGTTGTCGGTGCCGACCCTTAGGGTGGCAGAGCTATGACACAGCCCTCACTCCCCGAACTCCTGCATGCCGCCGTCACTGCTGTCGGTGGTACGGAGCGCCCTGGCCAGGTGACCATGGCCGAAGCCGTCGCAGGTGCCATCGACGACAGCTCCCACCTGCTGGTTCAGGCGGGCACCGGCACCGGAAAGTCGCTCGGCTACCTGGTGCCCGCGCTCGCGCACGGGGAGCGGGTCGTCGTGGCGACCGCCACCCTGGCGCTCCAGCGGCAGCTCGTGGAGCGGGACCTTCCACGGACCGTGGACGCGCTGCATCCGCTGCTGCGCCGCCGCCCCGAGTTCGCGATGCTCAAGGGCCGGTCGAACTATCTGTGTCTGCACCGCCTGCACGAGGGTGTTCCGCAGGAAGAGGAGGGGGGCCTCTTCGATCAGTTCGAGGCGGCCGCTCCCACCAGCAAACTCGGCCAGGACCTGGTGCGGCTGCGGGACTGGTCGGGCGAGACCGAGACCGGGGACCGTGACGACCTCACGCCCGGCGTCTCCGACCGCGCCTGGGCCCAGGTGTCCGTGTCGTCCCGGGAGTGCCTGGGCGCCAGCAAATGCGCCTACGGAGCGGAGTGTTTCGCCGAGGCGGCCCGCGAGCGCGCCAAACTGGCCGAGGTCATCGTCACCAACCACGCGCTGCTCGCGATCGACGCCATCGAAGGCGCGCCGGTCATCCCGCAGCACGAGGTGCTGATCGTCGACGAGGCCCACGAGCTGGTCTCCAGGGTCACCGGCGTCGCGACCGGCGAGCTCACGCCCGGCCAGGTCAACCGGGCCGTCCGCCGGGCAGCGAAGCTGGTCAATGAGAAGGCCGCCGACCAGCTCCAGACCGCCGCCGAGGGCTTCGAGCGGCTCATGGAGCTGGCCCTGCCCGGGCGCCTGGAGGAGATCCCGGAGGACCTCGGGTACGCCCTGATGGCATTGCGCGACGCCTCCCGCACGGTGATCTCGGCGCTCGGCTCCACGCGCGACAAGTCCGTCCAGGACGAGGACGCGGTACGCAAGCAGGCCCTCGCCTCGCTGGAGTCCGTGCACGATGTGGCGGAGCGGATCACCAACGGTTCCGAGTGGGACGTCGTCTGGTACGAGCGTCACGACCGCTTCGGCGCATCACTGCGCGTGGCCCCCATGAACGTCTCCGGGCTCCTCAGGGAGAAGCTCTTCACGGACCGCTCCGTCGTCCTGACCTCCGCGACGCTGAAGCTCGGCGGCGACTTCAACGGCGTGGGAGCCTCGCTGGGGCTCGCCCCGGAGGGCACGGAGGGCGAGGATCTCCCGCAGTGGAAGGGCGTCGATGTCGGCTCGCCCTTCGACTATCCCCGGCAGGGCATTCTCTACGTTGCCAAGCATCTGTCCCGCCCCGCCCGTGACGGCGATCGCGGCGACATGCTGGACGAGCTCACCGAGCTGATCCAGGCCGCCGGCGGCCGCACGCTCGGGCTGTTCTCCTCGATGCGGGCCGCCCAACTCGCCGCCGAGGAACTGCGCTCGCGTGTCCCCGAGTACCCCATCCTGCTCCAGGGCGAGGAGACGCTCGGCGAGCTGATCAAGAACTTCGCGGCCGACCCGAAGACCTGCCTCTTCGGCACCCTCTCCCTCTGGCAGGGCGTGGACGTCCCGGGTCCGAGCTGCCAGCTCGTCGTCATGGACAAGATCCCCTTCCCGCGTCCCGACGACCCCCTGATGAGCGCCCGCCAAAAGGCCGTCGAGGACAAGGGGGGCAACGGTTTCATGGCCGTCGCCGCCACCCACGCGGCCCTGCTGATGGCGCAGGGCGCCGGCCGTCTCGTACGAGCGTCGGGGGACCGCGGCGTCGTCGCGGTGCTGGACCAGCGCCTGGCCACGGCGCGCTACGGCAGCTATCTGAAGGCGTCACTGCCCGACTTCTGGTTCACGACGGACCGTAATCAGGTACGGAGGTCGCTGGCCGCGATCGACGAGGCGGCGCGGAAGTCGGAGGAGGAGGCGTAACGCCTGCGCGGCGAGCGGGCGGGTGCTACGCGGCGGGGCCGGCCCGCGTCGCTGCTGCGCCGCACCGAAGCCGGCCTCGCCCGGCTTCGGTGCGTTGCTGTGGCGGGCAAGGCGTCGGGCCTGGTCTGCGAACACGGCGGTGCTGTACGTCGCCCTCCCCGCGCGCCTTGCCCCTGCTGACAGCCCTGCGTTCGGGGCGGCGTTCGAACCACACAGGCTTGTCGATGCCCCGGGGTACCGGACGCCAGGCCCCACGGCTCCGGCAGGAAGCGCTCAGCAGGCCCCCAGCCCTCGGCCGGTAGGGACACATCCCCGAGGCGCCCTCGCCCGCGCCATGACCAGCTAAAAGGCCTCCGTCCAGGGCGCGCACAGCCCAAGCGCCCTCGGCCAGGACACCCACCGCCCAAGCCCCCAGGCAAGGACCGTCAGTCCAGGACCCCGGTCAGTACACCCACTCCCAAGGCCCCGACAAAAAGCAGGCGCTCCAGGCCCCGGCAAGGACACCCACCCTCTCAAGGCCCCCGGCCAGAAAACGCACAGGGCCCCGGAACCGGCGCAGTTGGTTCCGGGGCCCGGTCAAGGGCGGGGCGGAAGGTGCCGCCCGGCGCAGGGTGCTAGATCCGCCGCAGCACTGCCACGACCTTGCCGAGGATGGTCGCCTCGTCGCCGGGGATCGGCTGGTACGCGGAGTTGTGCGGCAGGAGCCACACATGTCCGTCCTCGCGCTTGAAGCGCTTCACCGTGGCCTCGCCCTCGAGCATGGCGGCCACGATGTCGCCGTTCTCCGCGACAGGCTGGCGGCGGACCGTGACCCAGTCTCCGTCGCAGATGGCGGCCTCGATCATCGAGTCACCGACGACCTTGAGGACGAACAGCTCGCCGTCTCCGACCAGTTGGCGGGGGAGGGGGAACACGTCCTCCACCGATTCCTCGGCCAGGATCGGCCCACCGGCGGCGATACGGCCCACGAGCGGGACGTACGACGCGGCAGGCTTGCCCGCCGTGTCCGTGGGCTGCGCCGAGGACTGGTCGGAGCCCCGGACCTCGTACGCACGCGGGCGGTGCGGGTCGCGCCGCAGGAAGCCCTTGCGCTCCAGTGCCATCAGCTGATGCGCGACCGAGGAGGTGCTGGACAGGCCGACGGCCTGCCCGATCTCGCGCATCGACGGCGGGTAGCCGCGCCGCTGCACGGAGTCCCTGATGACCTCGATCACCCGGCGTTGCCGGTCGGTGAGGCCCGAGCTGTCCGCCCGGATGCCTGGAGGTCGGCCCGGTAGAGAACGCTTGGGCCCCTCATGATTCGCAGCTTCGTTCATCGCTTGCACCGGCTCGAGTCGGCCCTGGGAGCGGTCCTGGGCAGTGATGGTGGCACTGTCTGCGGTGGTGGTCACGTCGGCCCCTCTCGATGGTCTCCCTGCTGGACAACGGTAGTTGCTTTCGAAAGGTTGCGCCAAACACACGTTCGAGTGAAAAAGTGTGGATTACCTGTCCTGATCATGTGTCTGGGTGTATGGCTAACGCTGCGTCTGGCGGACGAGGGGGCGTATTGCTGTACCCTCCACCGCCGGGGCGACAGTCGGGCCGGTCGAACTGGGCCGTCGCCCAGTCTGCCACCCGGTGTCCCGCCGACCGGGAACCGCCCCCCTTTTTCCTGCGGTGACCACGCTATCTCCGCGTGTCTGGAATCGGTATGGCCGTGCGGCACATGCCAATACGTGTGCGACACGCGCGTCATCGGTGAATTTACGCGCCAAGCCCCACATGTAGTGGTTGGATTGCGACAGCAGCCCAGAAGTTGTGGTCCCCCGGGTCTCCGACCTCTCGGCCATCGCCTATGCTGGGGACTGCTTCGAGGGGCCCAAGGGGTCTCCAGAGCTCTATGAGTCGTGCTGTGAAGGAGGGTTGGAGCCATGCACTGCCCCTTCTGCAGGCACCCTGACAGCCGCGTCGTCGACAGTCGTACGACCGATGACGGCACGTCGATCCGCAGGCGCCGCCAGTGCCCCGACTGCTCCCGTCGTTTCACGACCGTGGAGACGTGCTCACTGATGGTGGTCAAGCGCTCCGGCGTGACCGAACCCTTCAGCCGTACCAAGGTCATCAATGGCGTCCGCAAGGCCTGCCAGGGGCGGCCTGTCACCGAGGACGCACTCGCCCAGCTCGGCCAGCGGGTCGAGGAGGCGGTGCGGGCCACCGGAAGTGCCGAACTGACCACCCATGACGTGGGACTGGCCATACTCGGCCCCTTGCAGGAACTCGACCTCGTCGCCTATCTGCGATTCGCGTCCGTCTACCGGGCGTTCGACTCGCTCGAGGACTTCGAGGCCGCCATCGTGGAACTCAGGGAAGAGACGAGGCAGCGCCCCGCTGCGGACGAGGCGGACGACGAAGACGCCTCCGCGGAGCGCCCGGAAAGCGACCGCGGGTCCGGAGGGACTGTTCAGGTCCCCGTGCCCGCCAGCGCCGCCGACTGACGGAAAGGCCGACTCCGGTCGGCTCGCCGACGGCGACCACAGACCTGTTGCGCGCGGCCGCGTATGCGGCGCGCGCAGCATTTCAGACACACACCGTGCCACGGGAAGAACCAGGCACTTCTGGGCGTTTTAGCCCGATACAGGGAGGCGGCATGACAGAGACGGCGAGCGGTCCGGCACGAGGTTCCCGCACCAAGGGAACCAAGGCTGCCAGCAAGGGACTGCGCATCGAGCGCATCCACACCACTCCCGGCGTGCATCCGTACGACGAGGTGGAATGGGCGCGCCGTGACGTCGTCATGACCAATTGGCGCGACGGCTCGGTCAATTTCGAGCAGCGTGGCGTCGAGTTCCCCGACCAGTGGTCGGTGAACGCGGTCAACATCGTCACCAGCAAGTACTTCCGCGGTGCCGTAGGCACTCCGCAGCGCGAGGTGAGCCTCAAGCAGCTCATCGACCGCATCGTGAAGACGTACCGGAAGGCCGGTGAGGACTACAAGTACTTCACCTCGCCCGCCGACGCCGAGATCTTCGAGCACGAGCTGGCGTACGCCCTCCTGCACCAGATCTTCAGCTTCAACTCGCCGGTGTGGTTCAACGTCGGCACGCCGCAGCCCCAGCAGGTCTCCGCCTGCTTCATCCTGTCCGTCGACGACTCCATGGAGTCGATCCTCGACTGGTACAAGGAAGAGGGCATGATCTTCAAGGGCGGCTCCGGCGCCGGCCTGAACCTCTCCCGTATCCGCTCCTCCAAGGAGCTGCTCTCCTCGGGCGGCAACGCCTCGGGTCCCGTCTCCTTCATGCGCGGTGCCGACGCCTCCGCAGGAACGATCAAGTCGGGCGGCGCCACGCGCCGCGCCGCCAAGATGGTCATCCTCGACGTCGACCACCCCGACATCGAGGGCTTCATCGAGACCAAGGTGAAGGAAGAGGAGAAGATCCGCGCGCTGCGTGACGCGGGCTTCGACATGGACCTGGGCGGCGACGACATCACGTCCGTCCAGTACCAGAACGCCAACAACTCGGTCCGGGTGAACGACACGTTCATGAAGGCGGTCGAGGCGGGCGGCAAGTTCGGCCTGACCTCCCGCATGACCGGCGAGGTCATCGAGGAGGTCGACGCCAAGTCGCTCTTCCGCAAGATGGCCGAGGCGGCCTGGGCCTGCGCCGATCCCGGCATCCAGTACGACGACACCATCAACGCCTGGCACACCTGCCCGGAGTCCGGCCGGATCAACGGCTCGAACCCGTGCAGCGAGTACATGCACCTGGACAACACGTCCTGCAACCTCGCCTCGCTGAACCTGATGAAGTTCCTGAAGGACGACGACAAGGGACACCAGTCCTTCGACGTCGACCGCTTCTCGAAGGTCGTCGAGCTGGTCATCACCGCGATGGACATCTCCATCTGCTTCGCGGACTTCCCGACCCAGAAGATCGGCGAGAACACCCGCGCCTTCCGCCAGCTGGGCATCGGTTACGCCAACCTCGGCGCCCTCCTGATGGCGACCGGCCACGCGTACGACTCCGACGGCGGCCGTTCCCTCGCCGGCGCCATCACCTCGCTGATGACCAGCACCTCGTACAAGCGTTCCGCCGAACTCGCCGCGGTCGTCGGCCCGTACGACGGTTACGCACGCAACGCGCAGCCGCACCAGCGCGTCATGAAGCAGCACTCCGACGCCAACGCCGTGGCGCCTCGCGTGGACGACCTGGACAGTCCGATCTGGGCCGCCGCCACGGAGGCCTGGCAGGACGTGCTGCACCTCGGTGAGAAGAACGGCTTCCGCAACGCGCAGGCCTCGGTCATCGCCCCGACCGGCACCATCGGTCTCGCGATGTCCTGCGACACCACCGGTCTTGAGCCCGACCTCGCGCTGGTCAAGTTCAAGAAGCTGGTCGGCGGCGGCTCGATGCAGATCGTCAACGGCACCGTTCCGCAGGCCCTGCGCCGCCTGGGCTACCAGGAGGAGCAGATCGAGGCGATCGTCGCCCACATCGCCGAGAACGGCAACGTGATCGACGCCCCGAGCCTCAAGCACGAGCACTACGAGGTGTTCGACTGCGCCATGGGCGAGCGCTCCATCTCCGCGATGGGCCACGTCCGCATGATGGCCGCGATCCAGCCGTGGATCTCCGGCGCGCTCTCCAAGACGGTCAACCTGCCGGAGACGGCGACCGTCGAGGACGTCGAAGAGGTCTACTTCGAGGCCTGGAAGATGGGCGTCAAGGCGCTCGCGATCTACCGCGACAACTGCAAGGTCGGCCAGCCCCTCTCCGCCAAGACCAAGGACAAGGAGAAGTCCGAGGTCACGGCGAAGGCCGAGGAGACCATCCGTACCGCGGTCGAGAAGGTCGTCGAGTACCGCCCGGTCCGCAAGCGTCTCCCCAAGGGCCGTCCCGGCATCACCACCTCCTTCACGGTGGGTGGCGCCGAGGGTTACATGACCGCCAACTCCTACCCGGACGACGGTCTCGGCGAGGTCTTCCTGAAAATGTCGAAGCAGGGTTCGACCCTCGCCGGCATGATGGACGCCTTCTCCATCGCCGTCTCGGTCGGTCTGCAGTACGGCGTGCCCCTGGAGACGTACGTCTCCAAGTTCACGAACATGCGCTTCGAGCCGGCCGGTATGACGGACGACCCGGACGTGCGGATGGCGCAGTCGATCGTCGACTACATCTTCCGCCGCCTGGCGCTCGACTTCCTGCCCTTCGAGACGCGCTCCGCGCTCGGCATCCACTCCATCGACGAGCGTCAGCGTCACCTGGAGACCGGGTCGTACGAGCCGTCCGACGACGACGTGGACGTGGAGGGCCTCGCCCAGTCGGCGCCCCGTGCGCAGGAACTGAAGGCGGTCGCCGCCCCCAAGGCGGAGGTCGCGGTCGAGGCGGTCAAGCCCGCCCCGCAGGAGGTCCACACCAGTGCCGAACTGGTGGAGATGCAGCTCGGTATCCAGGCGGACGCCCCCCTGTGCTTCTCCTGCGGCACGAAGATGCAGCGGGCCGGCTCCTGCTACATCTGCGAGGGCTGCGGCTCGACGAGCGGTTGCAGCTGATCTCAGCGTTGAAGGCCTGAAGGTCTGAAACGCTGAAGGTCTGAAACGCTGAAGGTCTGAAGCAATGAAGGGCGGTACGGCCACAAGCCGTGCCGCCCTTCGCGTGCTTCAGATCTTCAGCGCTCAGGATTCCTCGGGGTTGCCCATCACCTTGGCGAAGGTCGCCGGGTCCGTGTCGTAGCCGCGGATGCCGGGGTGGAAGGTCCACTCTCCGGAGTCGTCGCGCACGAACTCCCCGACGGTCGCCGCCGTGGACCCCAGGACGCCGCCGAACTGGTCCTCGGCCAGGACGGTATAGCCCTCGCGCATGCGCAGCGCGGGGTTCGCCACGCCGACGAACGTCTTGTGGCCGCCGCGCTGTTGGATGAGCACGCCGACCACCACGCGGGCGAAGCGCCTGTCGAGGCGGTTCAGTTCCAGCGTCATGACCTCGTCCCAGCCGAAGCCCTTGCCGTCCTTGCTGTCCCGGTTCAGATAGATGGTGCCGTCCGGGGAGCGGCTGTCGAAGTGGACTACGTAGGTGGGTTTTCCGGGGTCGTCCGTCGTGTACGTCGCCGCGACGATATCCAGATCGGTCGAGGGCTCACCTACGGGACTCGGGTCCCACTTCACCGCGAGCTCGACCTTGCGGATGCCTTTGTTGAGACCGTTCACCGGATCTCTCCTCCCCGTTCCCCATCTGCTTCCCGACTCAACTGCTGCGAAATCAGGGCTGGTTGTCCATCGTGCCACGCGCGCCGGGGCGCTCGCGCGGATGTCCTGCGCCGGAGCGTGACCAACGCCACGTTCCGTGGCCTTACGATGGCGCGGTGCTGGTCAAGTGGATTCGCTGCACCGTGGTCGACCGCCGCGGTTTCGAGCGGGGGCAGCGAAAGTGGGCGGGGCTTCTGGGCGAGCCGGGATTCCGGGGACAGGGCGGAGGATGGAGCCGGGAGCGGTCCGGCGTCGCGCACGTTTTCGCCTTCTGGGAGAGCCGTGCCTTCTACGACTCCTTCATGGCCCGCTCCCATGACAGGCTCGCTGCGGCGCAGTCGGGCACCTTCAAGGATTCCCAGGTCAAGTTGTTCGATCACCGTTTCGATGTGAAGACGGGATTCGAGCCGCGCTTTACGGACGCCGACGTGGTGCGGGTGGCCCACCTGCGCATCCACGAGGAACGGGCCGAGCACTTCGCGCTGATGCAGGAGAAGGTCTGGAATCCGGCGATGGCGGGCTCGCCCGGCATGGTGCGGGGCCTGTTCGGCGAGGCGCCAGGCCATGAGTTCCTGATCCTCTCCATGTGGCAGTCGGCCGCCGAGCACGGCAAATACCGCTCCGAACGGGTGGAACGGCTCGCGTTGCGCGCGCAGACCGAGGCCGACGTGTCCGCCCTCGCGGGCGACATCGTGGAGCTGGAGCCCGGCTGGACGGTCTGACGGGGCCACCTGTCGTGCACCCCGATGTGTGCCGGTCTTGTGTGACCTACGCCGTATGGAGCCCGTACGAGTGCTCGATCTGGGGTCACCCCATTTAGGGTCTTGGCATGGTTCGACCACGGCGCATCGTCCTTGTCCGGCACGGCGAGTCAGTGGGCAACGCCGATGACACCGTGTACGAACGCGAGCCCGACCATGCCCTGGGGCTCACCGAGCTGGGCTGGCGGCAGGCGGAAGAGACCGGGAAACGGCTGCGGGAGGTGTTCGGGAGCGAGACGGTAAGCGTTTACGTCTCTCCATACCGACGCACGCATGAGACGTTCCGCGCCTTTCACCTGGACCCGGAGTTCGTACGGGTGCGCGAGGAGCCGCGGCTGCGCGAGCAGGACTGGGGCAACTGGCAGGACCGTGACGACGTACGCCTTCAGAAGGCATACCGGGACGCGTACGGGCACTTCTTCTACCGGTTCGCGCAGGGGGAGTCCGGCGCCGATGTGTACGACCGGGTCGGCGGGTTCCTGGAGAGCCTCTACCGGAGCTTCGAGGCGCCCGACCACCCTCCGAACGTGCTCCTGGTGACACACGGCCTCGCCATGCGGCTGTTCTGCATGCGCTGGTTCCACTGGACGGTCGCGGAATTCGAATCGCTGTCGAACCCGGGGAACGGCGAGACGCGGATGCTCGTCCTCGGCGAGGACGGCAGATACACCATTGACCGGCCCTTCGAACGCTGGCGCGATCCGGAACCGTACGGAATCACCGGATAGAGTGGCAGGGCGATGATCGCTGACTCCTCTCTCCCCGGACGCCTTGACCGTGCCATGGCGAGCCTGCGTGGACTCGCGGTGGGGGACGCGCTGGGCTCGCAGTTCTTCGTGCCCGCGAACTACCCGCTGCTGAAGCGCCGTGAGCTGCCGCCCAGGCCCTGGCAATGGACCGACGACACCGAAATGGCCTGCTCCGTGGTGGCCGTTCTGGCCACCCATGACCGCATCGACCAGGACGAGCTGGCCCGGTCCTTCGCCGAGCACCATGACTTCGACCGGGGCTACGGGCCTGCGGTCAACCGGCTGCTGAGGCTGGTCAGGGAGGGCGGCGACTGGCGTGAACTGTCGGCCGCCCTCTTCAACGGGCAGGGGTCCTGGGGCAACGGCGCCGCGATGCGGATCGCTCCTCTGGGTGCCTGGTACGCCGATGATCCGGAGCAGGCCACGCACCAGGCCGAGATCTCCGCGTACCCCACACACCAGCACCGGGAGGCCGTGGTCGGCGCCATGGCCGTCGCGGCGGCCGCGGCCCTTGCCGCCGGCCCGGCCGGTCCGCCGAGCCCCGAAGCCCTGCTCGACGGCGTCATCGCGCTCGTCCCGCGCAGCGCCGTCGGCGCCGGGCTGCGGCGCGCCCGGGACATGCTCGACTACGCAGACTCCGCCACCGTCGCCGCCGTCCTCGGCTGTGGTCGGCGTACTACGGCCCACGACACGGTTCCCTTCGCCCTCTGGTCGGCGGCCAGGACCCTGGGTGACTACGAAGGAGCCTTCTGGGCGACTGCCCAGGTGGGCGGCGACATGGACACGACCTGCGCCATCGTGGGCGGCGTCGTCGCCTCCGCGAAGGCGGGAGCGCCGCCCGGGGCGTGGCTGGAGCGGACGGAAGGCCTTCCGGACTGGATGCCGGGGGCGGCGTACGGACGCGGGACGACGCGCGGGGCGTAGCGGCGGTCCGTGGGGCTCCTGACGGGTGTGGCCCTGAGATCGGGGCGGCTGCCTGGGCCTGTGCGGCTGCGTGGGCCTGTGCGGCCTGCCGCGTGAGCCTCTGAAGACGATCCGCTGCGGAGAGCCCCGGGGACCCTGGTGGTCCCGTCAAGGGTGCACTGGGGACCCTGGTGGTCACGTCAGGGGTGCACTGGGCGTCAGGGGCGCGTTGGCCCCCTTTGGCGGCCGCAGCCCCAGCCGTCGCCTCTGTCACAGGCTTGCTACAGCGCCGCTGGCACGACCTGGAGCGGATGGCCCGTGGTTACCCTTTCCGCCACGCCGCCTGTTGATCATGCCGGGCGCGTGCCGACAAGACACCGGTCACCAGTCTCACCAGCCCCCCGCCGAGGCGGCGTGTCGTGGGCTGTGTCAGGGCCGGCAGGGAGGGGGTTTCGTGTCCGACATACCGTCCACGTCCGAACCGAGGGAGCAGGAGACCGCGCGGCCGGGAGATGGCGAGCCCGATGTGCCGGAAAGCGTCGGGGCGGCCGTAAATCGCGAGCCTGAAGACGCCGTCCCGGAATCTGCGTCCAAGGCCGCTCCCAAGGCCGCCTCCAAGGACGCTCCTGAACCCGTCGTCAGGTCCGTCGCAAAGTCCACCGTCGAGGATGATGCGGCCGAGGACGACGAGGACACCGACTGGGGCCATCCGCTGCCCGTCCCCTGGCTGCCCGAACTCCAGGTGGAGGCACCTGCCCCGGTGCGTACGGCCACCCTGTGGGCCGTGCTGGCCACCGGACTGGCCAGCATGCTGCTCCTGGGCGACGGACTGGCGCTCAACCTCGTGTTGGTCGCGATCCCGGCGTCGCTCGCCGCGTACTTCGCCGCCGAGGCCGCGGGGCGACGCCCGCGCGCGTGGGCGCTCGTCTGGGGGCTCGGCGGAATCGCGCTGCTGTTCGTACCCGCTCTGCGCGACGCCGGCTGGCCCTCGTTCCTGGCCATCGTCGCCGCGGTCGCGCTGGGCTCGTTGGCGCTGCACGGCGGCCGCACCTGGCCCGCAGTCCTGCTGGGCCCCATCGGCGTGCTCAACTCCCTGGTCACCGGCCCTGCCTGGGGCTGGCGCGGGCTGCGCGAACGGTCCGGTGGTACCCGCGGCAACGTGGGCGCGGTACTGCGCGCGCTCGCCGTGACCGCGGTTCTGCTGCTGGTCTTCGGGGCGCTGTTCGCGGGCGCCGACGCGGCCTTCGCGGATCTGCTCGGTGATCTGGTGCCGGACACCTCCGTCTCCGGCGGACCCTGGCGCCTCCTGCTTTTGCTGCTCGGCCTGGTCGGCGCGCTCGCGGTGGCCCACACGGCTGCCGCGCCGATCCAGTGGGACCGGGTCGAGGTGCCCGCGGGCCGGCCCCGCGGCCGGGTCGAGTGGGCGCTGCCGCTGGTCGTGCTCACAGCCCTGTTCGCGGCCTTCAACGCGGTCCAACTCGCCGTGCTCTTCGGCGGATACGACGCCGTACTGGAGAAGACCGGCCAGACGTACGCCGAATACGCGCGCCAGGGCTTCTGGCAGCTGCTCCTCGTCACGCTCCTGACCCTGCTCGTCATCGTCTTCGCCCTGCGCTGGGCGCCGCGCGACGGCGGAGGCGACCGGAAACTGGTGCGCGGTGTGCTGGGAACTCTGTGCGCGCTGGCGCTCGTTGTCGTGGCATCGGCGGTGCGGCGTATGGACATGTATGTGGACGCCTATGGACTGACACGGCTGAGGGTCTCCGTGGTCGCCGTGGAGCTCTGGCTGGGCCTGGTCATCGTTCTCATCATGGCGGCCGGGGTATGGGGTGCTCGCTGGTTGCCGCGTGTGGTCGCGGCGAGTGCGGCCGCGGTCGTCCTCGCGTTCGGGCTGCTGTCGCCCGACGGCCTGATCGCCGAGCGCAACGTCCAGCGGTACGAGGACACCGGCAAGTTCGACCTCGCTTACGCGCAGGGGCTGTCCGCCGACGCCGTACCCGCCCTGGACGCGCTGGAGGAGCCACTGCGGTCATGCGCGCTGCGGTTCATCGCCGCCGACCTGGAGGATGGCGACGCACCCTGGTACGCGACCAGTTGGGGCGAGGCGCGTGCCCGGGACATCCTCCGTGACCGGCCGGTGTCGAAGGACGCGGACGGGAGTATCTGCTACGGACTGGGTGACGACCTCACGTACCGGTGAGCCAGGTACGGGTAGGGCCGGCTGCGGCTGCTGATGGCCGGACCGGGGTGTCCTCGCCTTCGATCCCCTGGCCCCGGTCCGGCCTTCGCAGCCCGCGTCAGCCTCCGGCGGGTCCCGCTGTGGATGCCGTACCGGCGAGGGCGTCCAGGTCGCTCTTGCGGACCCGGATCACCAACGCGGCGGTGGCCAGCGCCAGTAGGGCCATCGCGACGGCCGGGATGAAGGCGGTCGAGATGCCGTTGGCGAGCACCTCGTGTCCCCATGGGGCGGGCAGCTGCTGTGTCTTGGCGAACTCGGCCTTCTGCTCGGCGGAGGCATTCGCCATGAAGTCCGGGATCTGCTTCTCCGCCTCGTTCCGGCTGGCCGTGCCGAAGACCGTGGTCAGGATGGAGAGTCCGAGCGAGCCGCCCACCTGCTGCGTGGTGTTGAGCAGGCCCGAGGCCGCGCCGGCCTCGTGGGCGGCGACACCGGAGACCGCGGTGAGGGTCAACGTCACGAAGTTCAGCCCCATGCCGAAGGCGAACAGCAGCATCGGGCCGAGCACTCCACCGACGTACGAACTGTCGGGGTTGATGAAGGTCTGCCAGCCGAGTCCGAGTGCGACGAGAGCCGAACCGACGATCATGAACGGCTTGGGCCCCAGGACCGGCAGGAACCGCTGGGACAGGCCCGCCCCGATCGCGATCGCGAACGTCACCGGAAGGAAGGCGAGGCCTGCCTCGATCGGCGTGTAGGACAGCACGTTCTGCACGAACAGGACGATGAAGAAGAACATGCCGAACATGGCGGCCGCCAGGCTGAGCATGATCACGTACGTGCCCGACCGGTTGCGGTCGGCGAACATCTTCAGCGGAGTGATCGGCTCCTTGGCCCGCATCTCGATGAACACGAAGGCCGACAGCAGGACCACCGCGGCGCCGAAGGACCCGATGGTGAGGCTGTCGCGCCAGCCTTCCTCGGCGGCGCGGATGAACCCGTACACCAGGGCGGCCATTCCGAGCGTGGAGGTGAGCGCGCCGGAGATGTCGAAGCGCCCGGGATGACGTTCGGACTCGCTGATGTACAGCGGTGTGAGTACGGCGATCAGGACGCCGATGGGCACGTTGACGAAGAGCACCCAGCGCCAGTCGAGCCACTCGGTGAGCATGCCGCCGGCGAGGAGTCCGATGGCGCCGCCGCCGGCCGAGACCGCGGCGAAGACACCGAAGGCCCGGTTCCGCTCGGGGCCCTCGGGGAACGTCGTGGTGATGAGGGCCAGCGAGGTGGGCGACGCGATTGCGCCACCGACCCCTTGGAGAGCGCGCGCGGCCAGCAACTGCCAGGGTTCCTGGGCGAATCCGCCCAGCAGCGAGGCGAGTGTGAAGAGCAGGATGCCGGTCAGGAAGACCCGGCGCCGACCGAGGATGTCCCCCGCACGCCCGCCGAGAAGCAGCAGGCCACCGAAGGTGAGGGTGTACGCGCTGACCACCCAGGTGAGGTCGGTCGTACTGAAGTTGAGCGCGTCTTGAATGTGCGGGAGGGCGATGTTCACAATCGTCGCGTCGAGTACCACCATGAGTTGGCAGGCCGCGATGACGGTGAGTGCGATGCCGGGATGTCCCTCCCGGCGGGCCGCTCCTGGTTTTGGGCCGTCCTGTATCAACTGAGAGGTTGTCACTATGGGTCCCCCACAAGTGCGTTAGTGAACGCTCGCGTTCACTGTTGCGTCAACGGTAGTGAGTCCCCGACAGTGAACGCAAGCGTTCACTGAAGTCTCTGCCGAGTGGCGTCACGCGACTGCTCTCCCTCCCCGTACGTCCCCCTCCTTCATGCTCAACGGAGACACTCAGATGACCATTTCGCGTTGGACGGCCGCACCCGCTCAGACGGCCTCCCCGCGTCGACGCGGTGCGGTGCTCGAACGGGCGATCCTCGAAGCCGCCCTGGAGCAGCTCAGTACGGTCGGCTGGAACGGCCTCACGATGGAGGGCGTCGCGGCGCGCGCTCAGACCGGCAAGGCCGCCGTCTACCGGCGCTGGCCCTCCAAGGAGGACCTTGTCGCGGACGCGCTCCAGGCCGGGCTGCCGAGCCTGACGGAGGCGCCCGACCTCGGGGGCGTACGGGAGGATCTGCTGGAACTGTGCCGGCGTGTGCGTAACGCGATGTTCTCGCAGCCCGGGTTCGCGCTTCGGTCGGTGCTTTACGAGTGCGATGTCGCTCAGGCCGAGCGCTTCCATGCCGTGATCCTCGGCGGGGTCGTCGAACCGACCCTGCAGATCCTACGAGAGGTCATCCACCGGGGAATCGAGCGCGGCGAGGTGCGGCCCGACGCTGCGAATCCGTACGTCTTCGATGCCATCCCGGCGATGATGATGTACCGCTCCAAGGTGTGCGCGAGCGAATGGAGCGACCGGGATCTGGAGGAGATGATCGACCAGTTGGTCGTCCCGCTGCTGCGGCGGACGGTTGTCTGACGGGCGTCGGGCGAGGGGGCTCGTGGGCCTTGCGCGAGGTGTCCGACCGGTCTTGCGCGAGGTGTCCGACCGGCTTTGTTTCAGGTGTCCGTCCGGGTTTGCGGAAGGCGTCCGACCGGCGTTGTTTCAGGTGTCCGTCCGGCCTCGCGCCGGGTCTTCGTCCGGTCTTGCGCCAGGTGTCCGTCCGGCCTCGCGTCAGGTCTTCGTCCCGTCTTGCGGAAGGTGTCCGTCCGGCCTCGCCGGGGAGGCCGTGGCCGCTCGGGGGACTGGGGTGTCGCGAGGCGGTTCGGGCGGCGTAGTCTGAGTGCGCCATGCCGTACGAACCTCCCACCCACACCGTCGAGCGCTCCCTCCGCGCCACGACCGGAGCGAAGATCATTGCCGGTGTCGACGAGGTGGGGCGCGGTGCTTGGGCCGGCCCGGTCACCGTCTGCGCCGCCGTCACGGGTCTGCGCCGTCCTCCCGAGGGACTCACCGACTCCAAACTCCTGACCGTCAAGCGCCGTACGGCGCTCGCCGGCGAGTTGGAGAAGTGGGTGACGTCGTACGGCCTCGGTCATGCCTCTCCGGAGGAGATCGACCAGCTGGGGATGACGGCCGCCCAGCGGCTCGCCGCCGTACGCGCACTGGAAGCGCTTCCGGTACGGCCGGACGCGGTCATCCTCGACGGGAAGCACGACTACCTCGGCTCGCCCTGGCGGGTTCGTACGGTGATCAAGGGCGACCAGTCCTGCGTGTCCGTCGCGGCGGCCTCGGTGATCGCCAAGGTTCAGCGCGACAAAATGATGGCCGAACTGGGTATCGACCATGCAGACTTCGGTTTTGCGGCCAACGCCGGGTATCCGTCTCCGGTGCACAAGGCCGCGCTGGAGGATCGGGGCCCCACCCCGTACCACCGGCTGTCGTGGGCGTATCTTGATGCGCTGCCCCAGTGGCGGCACCTCAAGAAGGTTCGCAGCTGGGCGGACGGAAGCGTTCCGGAGATCGAGGGCCAGCTCGGCTTCGATTTCTGACGATTCCGCTCGCACTAATGTGCCACCCGCCGACGCGAGTCGCACCGGCGTTTGATAGATATCAGCTCATGCCTCTCATTCCCGAGGAGCCTCAGATTCACGAGAGTGCCCAGGGTCCCCGCGCTACTCCGGCCAGTGGCCGCACAGCGCCGACCCCCCGTCCTGTACCCGGCCCCCGTCCCGCGGCTCCGCCGCGTCCCGGCCGTCCGGGTCCTGTCCGGCCGATGCCGGCCCAACGCACCCCGCGCGAGCCGGTAGTGGCCGCTCCGGGGCCGTCCGCCCCGGCGGCTGCTCCCGCTGCCGCCGCCACCCCGCAGATCCAGCTCATCCCGGCCTCGGCCGAGGGCGCGCTGGACGCCGCCGAAGAAGCCGTCGACCTGCTGTTGGAGTCGGGCCGTGCCCCCGGGGAGGTGCTGGTGATCACCACCGGCGAACCGCACCCGTGGGCCGCGCACGAACTCTCCTTCGGCGAGACCGCATACTGGGCGCAGCACGACGCGGGCGACGACGTCTTCTACGCCGACGCCTCAGCCGTGGGCCGGGCCGCGTCCCGTCCCGTGGTCGTGGTCGCCGTCAACGGCGGTTCCGACACTGTCGCCACCACCGCGCTGCCCCTGGCCCTCGGCCGGGCCGGTGCCCTGCTGATCGTCTGCGGTGACCCGCAGACGATCAACTCGGCGCTGGGCGCGGGGGTCTGAGCACGCTCCGGACGCCGTCCGGGGCTCGCTCGGGGGACACCCGCTCGGGGGGACGCTGAGGGTGCCGCTGCGGCGGCACCTGTCCGGTGGTCATCCTGACGTGCGCCGATGATCGCTGTGCGCCTCTGCGGGGCCTGTTTTTGAGATGTGTTTCGGGACGTCGTCCCATCTCGGCCGGTTCTGCCGGGTCTTCCTTGTGCATGCCTTGCCGTACGCCGCTGCCGGCGCGCTGGGGAGGTCTCTCGCCCCGGGTTGGACGGAAGTGGGTAGGCGGCGGGCAGGGGAGTTCGTTAGCCCTTGTTTGGTCGGCCGTCGGCCGTCGGCTGCCGGCGCGCTGGGGAGGTCATTCACCCGGGTTTGACGGACGTCGGTAGGCGGCGGGCAGGGGAG
Organism: Streptomyces sp. NPDC127595; assembly: GCF_042671685.1. Taxonomy (NCBI): domain Bacteria; kingdom Bacillati; phylum Actinomycetota; class Actinomycetes; order Kitasatosporales; family Streptomycetaceae; genus Streptomyces; species Streptomyces sp. NPDC127595. The sequence goes on from NZ_JBHXWK010000018.1 coordinate 79,642, forward strand.
TTCGTTTGCCCTTGTTTGGACGGCCGTCGGCTGCCGGCGCGCTGGGGAGGTCTTTCGCCCCGGGTTGGACCGACGTCGGTAGGCGGCGGGAGGGGGAAGTCACGCCCCTGCTCGGCCGGACGTCGGGGGGCGGCTGTCCCGGGTCTCGGTGTGTGGCTGTCCCGGTCTCAGCGGGCGGCTGCCCGGCGCAGTATCTCCGAGGCGGCGCCGCCGGTGCGCGGCAGGGGTGGCAGTGCCTCCGTCGCCGTGAAGGACTCCGGGGCGGAGTCCGTGTTCGGACGGCGTCCGCCGCGGCCCTCGCCGAGGACCTGCCAGCCGTCACGCGTCAGCGTGATGTACGCCCCGCAGCGCAGCCCATGGAGCGTGCAGGCGTCCCGCAGCCCCCACATCCACGCCCCGTCCTCCTCCGTCCAACGCGCGTCGCCGTCACGGCAGTAGAGCAGCACCGCCGTCCGTACCGGAGTACGACGCCGCAGGTCGTGCGGTATGACCCGGCGCAGCTGCGCGAGCAGCGCGTTGCGGAACATCCAGCCGTCGGCCGGAGCCGACCGCCGGGTGAACGAGGCGCTTGCCGTCAGCCGCTCGTCCGGGTCGAGGACGGCCACGATCGCGGTCGCGGGCCGTGGCCGGTGCCGCGCGTGCAGTCCGCTGACGACCTCACGTGGGTTGCGCAGCAGCGGAATCCCGGCAGAGGCCCATTCGGCGGGTTCGAGCATTCGGGCCAGCGGGTCGGCGGAAGCGGCGGACAGATCGGCAGACGTCGACATGGATGCCGCCGAGGACGGAGCGAATCCGAAGGTCACGTTCCTCCCTTCGGCTACGCGCCCACACTGCGGGCGGGGGTCGGACTTGAGGGAGCGCGCCGCGGCACAGCCCTACCGGACCACCGATGAGGCATGCGGGGAGCGATCCCAATTCTTCCTGTCGAACTGGGATGCGGCAACGAGCAATTGGGGCCACCGACCGTATTCCGGCGATAGGTCGCGTATATCCCTGCCCACTGTTCTTGGCAGCGACACAAGAGCCACGCTTGCATGGCGAGGACCAGCGGCAACACCCCCGGCGCACCAGCTCGTCGAAGCATGCGCGCGGCCGGGGTGAGTGTCCAGCCGGTTTCCGCCACAGCGTCCGGAAGTAACCGTAAGCAACCGTAAGTAATGCGGGACTGCCCGGCCTGCGAGCCAGGTGTCACGCTGGGTGAGTTCGCCGATTGTCAGTGCCATCGGGTTGCATGGGGGGCATGGACAACCTGGAGCTCCGCGCAGAAGCCGATGCCATCCTCGCCGAGCTGGTGGGTGGCCCCGGGGGGTCGGCGCGGCTGCGGGAGGACCAGTGGCAGGCGGTGGCGGCCCTGGTGGAGGAGCGTCGGCGTGCGCTGGTGGTGCAGCGCACCGGCTGGGGCAAGTCGGCGGTGTACTTCGTGGCCACCGCACTGCTGCGGCGGCGTGGCTCCGGACCCACGGTGATCATCTCGCCGTTGCTGGCACTGATGCGTAACCAGGTCGAGTCGGCGGCGCGGGCCGGGATCCAGGCACGCACGATCAACTCGGCCAACCCGGAGGAGTGGGACACCATCTACGGGGAGGTCGAGCGCGGCGAGACCGACGTTCTCCTCGTCAGTCCTGAGCGTCTCAACTCTGTTGATTTCCGCGATCAGGTGCTGCCCAAGCTCGCGGCCACGACCGGACTGCTCGTGGTCGACGAGGCGCACTGCATTTCGGACTGGGGCCACGACTTCCGCCCCGACTACCGCAGGCTGCGCGCGATGCTGGCCGAGCTGCCCGCCGGCGTGCCGGTGCTGGCCACCACCGCGACCGCCAACGAACGGGTCACCGCTGATGTGGCCGAGCAGCTGGGTACGGGCGCCGGTGAGGCCCTAGTGCTGCGCGGCCCGCTGGAGAGGGAGAGCCTGCGCCTGGGTGTGGTCAAGCTGCCGGACGCCGCACACCGTCTGGCCTGGCTCGCCGAGCACCTGGACGAGCTGCCGGGGTCCGGGATCATCTACACCCTCACCGTCGCCGCGGCCGAGGAAGCCACCGCCTTCCTGCGTCAGCGCGACTTCCGCGTGGCGTCGTACACGGGGAAGACGGAGAACGCCGACCGGCTGCAGGCCGAGGTCGACCTCCAGGAGAACCGGGTCAAGGCGCTGGTCGCGACATCGGCGCTGGGTATGGGCTACGACAAGCCGGACCTCGGGTTCGTGGTGCACCTTGGTTCGCCGTCCTCGCCGATCGCGTACTACCAGCAGGTCGGACGTGCGGGTCGTGGCGTGGCCCACGCCGATGTGCTGCTGCTGCCGGGGCGGGAGGACGAAGCCATCTGGCGCTACTTCGCCGATACGGCCTTCCCGCCCGAGGCGCAGGTCCGGCAGACCCTCTCGGCCCTTGCCGACGCGGGACGGCCACTGTCCGTGCCGGCCCTGGAGGCGGCCGTGGATCTTCGGCGCAGCCGCCTGGAGTCGATGCTGAAGGTCCTGGATGTCGACGGCGCGGTGAAGCGGGTGAAGGGCGGCTGGACCGCCACGGGAGCCGACTGGGTGTACGACGCCGAGCGGTACGCCTGGGTGGCCAAGCAGCGGGCGGCCGAGCAGCAGGCCATGCGCGACTACGTGAGCACGTCCCAGTGCCGGATGGAGTTCCTTCGCCGACAACTCGACGACGAGGGCGCGATCCCGTGCGGCCGTTGCGACAACTGCGCGGGAGCCTGGGTCGATTCCTCCGTTTCGGCGGAGACGCTGACAGGAGCGACGAAGGAACTGGACCGCCCCGGGGTGGAGGTTGAGCCGCGCCGGATGTGGCCGACGGGGATGCCCGCACTGGGTATCGACCTCAAGGGGCGCATCCCGGCCAAGGAGCAGTGCTCCACCGGGCGTGCCCTGGGGAGGCTCTCGGACATCGGCTGGGGCAACCGGCTGCGCCCGCTGCTGGCCGAGAGCGCGCCGGACGGACCGGTCCCCGACGATGTCCTGCGGGCCGCGGTCGCGGTCCTTGCCGACTGGGCGCGCTCTCCGGGGGGCTGGGCGTCCAACACGTCGGATGCCACGGCCCGGCCGATCGGAGTCGTCGCTGTGCCGTCCCTGTCCCGTCCGCAGCTGGTCGGTTCCCTCGCACAGGGGATCGCGACCGTCGGCCGCCTTCCGTTCCTGGGCGCCCTGACGTATAGCGGGCCGAGCGACGCGCACGTGGTACGCCGCAGCAACTCCGCCCAACGTCTCAGGGCGCTGTCCGACGCCTTCACCGTCCCGGAGGAGCTGGCGGCTTCCCTGGCCGGCTCGCAGGGCCCGGTGCTGCTCGTGGACGACTACACCGACTCAGGCTGGACCCTCGCAGTCGCTGCCCGGCTGCTCCGCCGGGCAGGCGGCGGGGAGGTCCTTCCCCTGGTGCTTGCCGCGGCGGGCTGAGCTTCCCGCACGGGAGTTGCGCCGTGGGCGACGGCATTCGGGCGCTGTGGAATCCGGATGGAATTGCACACTTCAATGAGGCACTCGGGCATGTGCCAGGGGTTATTGCGGCGCTGTTGGCAGTACTTGCCGTCCCTGAGGTTTTCCGGAAAGTCCCGGAGGCCTTCAGTCAGTGGAGCGGACGGCGTCGAATCCCTGTGGAATTCGGCGAATACACTCCACGCGATGGGATAGCGACGCCACCGGATCCCGGACCGAGGCTCCGGCGTCGACGGCGCCGGACCGCTCCATTGGCGCGAGTTGCCACCGGGGGAACAGTCGCTCTCCATCGTTCACTCCTGCTAAGGATGGAAGCAGGTCGAACGTGTGGGACTCGTAGCGGTCCACCAGCAGGGCTCTCGTCCCCCGGAGTTCCCCCATTTCCGCTCGGGGGGCGCAGTGAATCCTGCCACCGGCGGATGAGGGAGGGGAAGGAGGATCAAGGCGAATTCATGGTGGGCAACACTGCGGACATATTGCGTACATACAGCGGCGGGTGGTGCTGGAAACCTGCCCCGCCCGGTGGGTCCTCGCTCCGTCCGTGGCGCCGCTCGCTTCACGGTCGTGGCCCCGCAGAGCCGGATGATTTCGGCCAGGTCGGCTGGTGGACGAGGTCCGGCGAGGTGACGGACGGGTATGCCGGGATGTCCGTGCTGCGGGGTGGTCCGCGCGTCCGTCGGTCCACGCCCCGGTCACCGCGAGCGCGCTGTCCGCGTCCCCGACCTGCGCACGCGCAAACTGCGCCGACCGTGGCGGGCAGTTGTGACACACAGCTCGGGGAGGGTGTCGCTGACCCCCGAGGCCGGGCCCGTCGACCGGGACGCCGACCTCGGGGGACGTGAGTGGGACTACTCGGTCACTTCGTGGCCGTTGCGCCGGCGCCCGCGCGGCCGCTGTCCGTCTGCGCCGAGACGGCCGGCCCCGTCACGGAGCTGAGGTCGTGCGCGTACGTGCCCACCGAGTTGGCGATGACGTCGGTGTTTATGTCGAACGCCTTCATGTTGATGTGCTCGATGGTGTCGTCGGCCTTCTGGTAGTTGACGTCGAAGGCGACACCCGCCGTACCCCCGAACTTCGCGGCCTGGGCAGGGGTCTTGATCGCCTCAGCGCCGCTGAACGTACCGCCGGAGGCGATGCCGGCGTCGACGAAGGGGCCGTAGTCGAAGCGACTGACGAACGGCGTGCCCTCGTGCGAGAGGCCCCGATTGTCGAGGAACTCTGTGATCCCGCGCTCGAGTTGGGCCGAGCCCGGCGGTACGTCCTGCGAGTTGGCGCCGTCCGAGCCGTCCCCGTCCAGCACGAACAGGCCGTAGTTCGGCGAGGCGAGCATCTCGAAGTGGAGGTAGAGCTTGATCTCCTGCTTCGCGAGCGGCGTCAGGTTCGTGACGTAGTTCTGGGAACCGACCAGGCCGCTTTCGGTGGCCGACCACCAGGCGAAACGCACCTTGTTGCGCGGGTGCTTCTCCTTCTTGGCCAGCTTCAGGGCGACGTCGAGCAGCCCGGCGGAGCCGGAGCCGTCGTCATTGATGCCCGGACTCCCCGGCACCGTGTCCAACTGCGCGCCGAGCATCACGGTGTTGGCGGCGTTGCCGCCCGGGGTCTCGGCGATGACGTTGTTCGTGGAGCGCACTTCCTGGAACTGACGGATCTCGAAGGAGATGTTCACCGGGCCCCGGGCGATGTCCGCGGCGAGCTTCTCGCCGTCCGCCTTGCTGATCCCGCCGGTCGGGATCCTGGCGGCGGCCGGGTCGCCGAGAGTGCCTGCCAACGGGCCGTACCCGGCGTCGATGTTGTTGTAGATGATGGCGCCGACCGCGCCCGCGGCGGCGGCCTGTTCCTGCTTGGCGGCGAAGGAGCAGCCGCCGCGCCTGATCAGGGCGATCCTGCCGGTGAAGCCGCCGGCGGCGTAGTCGCCGGACTCACAGCCCGTAGTGCCGTCGGCGTCGACGGGGACCGCGGCCAGGTCGGCCGTGATGCCGCCCACGGGCGTCGACTTGGTGTACGTCAGCGCCTTGATCTGGACGTCGCCCGGCGTGGGGGAGAGGACCGAGACCTTCTCGGCCAGCGTCTGCGTGTAGACGAACTCGAACTGCTGGTACGAGACGCGGTAGCCGGCCTTCTGCAGCAGCTTGTACACGTAGGCCGCCGCCGCGTCGTGCCCCGCGGAGCCGGCGACGCGATCGCCGCCCGTCGAGTCGGCTAACTGCTGGAACTTCTGGAGGTACTTGTAGGCGTCCTTGGCGGACGCCTCACGAACGAGCGCCTTCGAGAGCTTGGCTGCGTCCTTGCCCGGGTCGTCCTTGTGAGCCGAAGCGGGCGAGGTCGAGGCCATCAGGAGCGGTATCGAGAGTGTGACCGCGGCCAGAGTGGCCGTGGCTCTTCGACGGTATGCGTTCACAGAGGTCCTTCCCGGTGCGAACAAGGTTGAGAGGAAGCTAGCGATCTTCAGCCCGTTCTACGAACAGATGTGCCGCAACTACGTCATTTGTCGCACTGTTGATCATCATCCCGCTGTAGACAGTCGCTGTGGATGTCCAGGGTCAGTGCAGGCGATCGCGGCCCGGCCGAGGGGCGTCGGGCCGGATTGCCGGGGCCGCCCGTCGGCCCCAGTAGGTGATCGGGCCGGGCGCCGGGTCGGAAACCATTGCCTTGTGCGTCGCGGCGTGTGAAAGCTCGCCGTCATTGAGGAAATCATTTACCGGTGCAATCCTGCGTACGCTTCGACGGAGTCGTGGAGTCCTTGCCGCGGCGTCCGGCTACGTTCACTCGTCATTCGGTTTGTACTCGGACGTCTTCGGTGTCGACCGGAAGTCGATATATCGGACGCCTGTGGCTGTCTGATTCCTTTCGGTGGATTTGTGTGGCTGCTCAATGGTGCGAGAGGTTTGCATGGAGTCGCTTGACGTTCTTTAGGCAGTGCGGCAGGATCATGCCGAATCTCCGGCCTTTCTCCTTGTTTTTATCGTCCGGGCGACGAGGGAGCCGGGCCAGGGGAATCGGGGGAGGGGGAGGCGTGTCCGACACGTCGGTACGGGAAAAGCGACGGAAAGATCCTCGCGTCGAAGACACGAGGCTGGCCGCGGAATTACTTGCCTGTGAGCCTGAGTTGCTCGATGTCTATCGGAGCAGACTCATCGAGCAGCGGAATCCGCTGGGGATCAATTCTGAAGCTTGGGATTCCTGCCGTGACCAGGCCCGTGGAGTCCTGTCCGAGTGCCGCTCCGCGCTGGAAAGCGATGCCGCGGCTGCGCGCGATCAGCGTTCCCCGAAGCGTCCGCGTCTTGCGAGGAGAGTTCGGATCACTCAGGGAACCGTGCCGGTCCAAGCCGTGCATGCGGGGTCCCTGCTGGTCCAGCTTGTGGCGGAGTTCCTGGAGGGGTCGCCCCTCACAGGCCGCCCGTACAGCGGCCGGAGTCTGATGAGACTGATGGCGATGCTCCAGACGGCGATCACGTGCCGTTTCGAAGAATGCGGAGAAGGAGGAGACGGACGTGAAGGAGCAGGCGGGTACGCCCCGACCCTGCTCGACGTCACACCGGAAGCCGCCAGGCAGAGCCGCAGCTCAATGGCGCGGGAGGTTCACGACCGCATCGGCAGCGCGGCCAGCCTTGCCCTGCGTCAGTTGGAGCTCTACGAACTCGCCCGGAATGTCTCCTCGGCGACGGACCCCCGGCTGGACAGCCTGAAGCAGGCGATCCTGGAGACGATGCACGGCACCAGGGACATCGTGACCGAACTGCGTACCAGCGTGCGCTGCGTCGGTTCTCTGGAGACGGCGCTGTCCGCCTTCGTCACCGCCATGGCGATCGAGGAAACCGTCGTGGACATCCGGATCGAGGATTTCCACGAACCTCTGCCGGATGCCATCGGGGACAACGTCTTCCTCGTCCTGCGTGAATGTCTGCGCAACGCCCTGGCGCATGCCCGGGCCTCCCGCGTGACCCTTTCCGTGCGAAGTGACGCGCGTCGACTACGGGCGTCCGTGACCGATGACGGAGTAGGTCTCCCCGCGGAGCGGAAGTTTGGCAACGGCCTCGCCTCCATGGCGGAACGGATCCAGTCACTCGGCGGCCGGATGGAGATCAGGAGTGCTCCCGGGCGCGGCACGACCCTAGAGTTCTCGGTACCGATGGGCGAGGCCTGGCATGCGGTCGGCTGATGAGCAACGGCTGTTGAGGGCGGGCGAGCCCATTCGCATCGTCGCGGTCGACGACCACTCACTGTTGCGCGGTGCCCTCTGCCAGCTCCTCGACGCGGAGGACGACCTGTGCGTCGTGGGCGAGGCCGACACCTCCGAGGGGCTCGGCGACCTGGTGCAGAGCAGCGGAGCCCATGTCGTGCTGCTCGATGTGGAGATACCCGGCCACCACGCGCCGAGCGTGGTCGGTGAGCTGACCGCGCGCTTCCCGCGTCTGCGGGTGCTGATGCTGTCGATGTACGGCGACGGGCCGCTCGTCCACGAGTTGCTCGCCTGCGGCGCCCACGGATATCTGCACAAGAGCACCCCCCGCGCATCGCTGCTGTCCGCCATCCGCGGTGCGGTGGCCCCCAACCCGCAGGTCATGGTGGCTCTCCAGGGCAGCCTGATTCCGGAAACCGCCTTCCGTGGAGCCGGGCAGTCCCTCTCGCCTCGCGAACGAGAGGTCCTCACCCATGTCGCCGACGCGCTGAGTAACCGCCAGATCGCCCATGAGTTGGGCATCACCGAGGCAACGGTGAAGCGACACCTACGGAACATCTTCGAGAGACTCGGCGCGGCCTCACGTATCGAAGCCGTCAACAAGGCCGTGGACGCCCGGCTCATCGAGCCTGCGAGAAAGGGCAGGTGACCCCCCGGTCACCGACGCGTCGGCCACGTCGCGCAACCGGTCCCCGTACTCCTTTAGGAGCATGCCCGATGCTCCTTCAGAGGCCTGGTGTCGGCCCGGCGTCCGGATTACATTCGCAGGCATGCCTCAAGTGACGCTCTGCGAGACGCACAAGAGCGGCGATGTTGACCATCGATTCGCAAGTGACACGAGCCGGTGTCCCTCGGGGCGCGAACTGGCGGCACCTTCCTGTCGGGGTGTCACGACACGCGGCGCGGTTCTTCCTGCTGACGCCTGTCACGGGTGACCGCCACGGCCGGCCTGACCAGCCTCGGCCTTCCGCGACGTCCTGAACCCCGGACAGGCCTCCGGCCCGGTGCTGCCACCCTCGCCTGTCCTGGCGCCCCGGGCTCCTGACCTTCCTCGCGACCCCGGGCCTGCGTTCCGCGTTCCTCGGAACGCGCTCGGTGTCACTCCTCTCCGCCGACCAGTTCGCCGAGTCCGCCGCCGATCATCACCGGCGGACGCTCCGGCTCTTCATAGACGCGCGATACGCGGCGCAACTCGTCGCCTTCGTGCAGCCCGTGGCCCGAACGGCCACATCAGGCACGGACGTGAACAGCACACGACCCATAGGGGGAACGGGACCATGAACGGCACGGGGGACCCTTTTCGCATCCAGCTCTTAGGACCGATAAGAGCCTGGCGACGGGACGAGGAGGTGGCGCTCGGCTCACCCAAACAGCGTGCGGTGCTCAGTCTGCTCGCCAGCCGGGCGGGCGAAGTGGTGAGCGGGGAGACCATCACCAGTGCCCTCTGGGGCGGCGACGCTCCGCAGACCGCGGCCAACGGCGTCCACACCTATGTGGCCCGGCTGCGCCGCGCGTTGGAGCCGGGGCGCGGCAGCAGGGGCGCCAGTACGGTTCTCTCCTCGGAACCCGGGGGCTACTGCCTGCGCGTGGAGCCGGTATCGGTGGACGCCACACTCTTCGTCGAGCGGCACGGTCACGCGCGCAGGTCACGCGAGGGCGGTAGCGCTGAAACGACACTGCAGATGTACGAGGACGCGCTGGCCCTGTGGCGGGGCGAGGCGTACTCCGGAGTGCCGGGGCCCTTCGCCGCCATGGAAGGTGTCCGGCTGCGGGACATGAGGCTGACCGCGGTCGAGGAGTGGGCCGCCGTCATGCTGGAGGCCGGACAGTACGCCGAGGCGGTCGACGCGCTCTCGCGCGCCGTGTCGGAGGAGCCGCTGCGCGAGAAGCTCCGCTGGCTGCTGATGCTCGCGCTCTACCACGCGGGCCGTCAGGCACACGCCCTCTCGGTGTACACGGAGACCCGGCAACTGCTGCGCCGGGAACTGGGCATCGAGCCGGGGGCCGAACTGCAGGACCTCCACCGGTGGATCCTCGCCGGACAGCAGGAGTTGCGGCCTCTCGGCGGACGTATGTCCCGCAGGACTCGGGAGGGACTTGGCGCCGGTGTTCCCAAGCCCGCTCAACTCCCCTCAATGGCACGCGGGTTCACGGGGCGCGACAGCGAGCTGAGGCAGCTGGAGGGCCTCCTGGACGACGAGTTCGCACAGCGCGGCACCCCGGTGATCGTTGTCGACGGGGCCGCGGGCGTCGGCAAGTCGGCACTCGTCCTGGAACTGGCGCACCGGCTCGCGCACCGCTTCCCGGACGGCCAGCTTTATGTGGACCTCTGCGGCAACGGGCTGCGCGGCCGGCCGCTGAGTGCCTCGGACGCACTGCTGCAACTGCTCACCAGCATCGGGGCCGACACCGCGCGGATACCGCGGGACGTGACCGGCCGTGCCACGCTCTATCGCAGCCTGCTGTACGGCAAACGGATGCTGGTGGTGCTGGACGACGCCCTGAGCGTTGATCAGCTGAGGCCCTTGATACCGCGCGGCGAATCGTGTGTCGTGGCCACGAGCCGGCAGCGGTTCGGCGGACTGGCCGCACGGGACGGCGCTCGCACGTTCACCGTCAAACCGCTGGCCGACACCGAGGCGGCACACCTGCTCACCAACCTGTCCGCAGGACGGCTCACCGGAGAGCCGCAGGCAGCCCGGCGACTGGCGGCACTGTGCGGTGGACTGCCGCTGGCCTTGCGCATCGCCGCGGAGGAGCTCACCGCGAACCCCGGTGTCCCACTGGGAACGCTGGTGGAGCAGTACGCCGAGGAGAGCGGCCGGCTGGACCGCCTCACCATGGAGGACGACGGCCTGGCCAGTGTCCGCGACGCGTTCGAGACCTCCTACCAGGCACTGTCCGGCGAAGCGGCCCGGATGTTCCGCTTCCTGGGGCTGTCCAAGGACGGCCCGATCACGGTTCCCGTCGCGGCGTCACTGACGGACACGGACCCAGACACCGCCCGCCGGCTGCTCGACCTGCTGGCCGCCAACCACCTCCTCGAGACACACGGGCATCAGTACCGCTTCCACGACCTCCTGGGGATCTACGCGGCCGAGTGCGCAAAACGTGAGCCGATGCTGAACAGGAGAGCGGCCCTGGCCCGGCTGGGTTCGGCGAGCCTGGCCGCTCCGCGCGAGCGGATCGCGGACGAGAACAGGGAGGTGGCCGGCGAGGTCGTACTCGCGTAGTGCCGCCCTGTTCCGAGTCCGCCGAGGGATCTCACACCGAGGTGAGGACACCGTCCTCGGGCCCCGTCGGCATGCTGCGCAGCCTGCCGACGGGGGACAGGATGATCGGGACCAGCATCGCGGCGGAGACCAGGCCCGCGATCCACAGGGCACCGTGAAGGCCCGCGAGCGCGGCCAGCAGGCCGCCGACGGGTCCGCCCAGCGCACCGCCGCCGTACAGCAGCATGCGCATCGCGGCCGTCATCCGGCCCATCAGATGCTGCGGAGTGACGGTCTGGCGCAGGCTCACGATGAGGACGTTCGAGACGCTGCTGCCGAAGTACTCCAGGAAGAACGAGGCGACGAACAGGCCCAGGAGCAGCCAGCGGGGACCGCCGGCGGCGGGTATGAGCAAGGGGCCGAGGAAGATGATCGAGACCGACACCCGGTAGGCGGTGCCCACCGACAGCCGGCGCACCACCATGCCGGACACCAGCGCGCCCAGCAGACCGCCCACGGCGGCCGCGCCCATGATGAAACCGACTGCGGCCGCGGACAGTTCCTTGTCGCGCACCGCGTACAGCAGGAACAGCGTCTGCACCATGGTCAGGAGGAAGTTGCAGCTGCAGCCGACCAGGCCCATCGCCCGCAGCAGCCGGTTGCCGAACACCCAGCGCAGGCCCTCGGCCAGTTCGGCGCGCAGCCGGCGTTCGGCCTTGGGCGCCTCCGGGACGGGCTCCGGCCTCCTGATGAGGAGCAGCGACAGCACCGACAGGGCGTACGAGAAGGCGTTGGCGGTCATGGCGAACGGCGCCGAGAACGCGCTGACCAGCGTTCCCGCCAGCCCCGGCCCGGCTATGTCCGCCGACGACAGTGTGGCGTTGAGCTTGGTGTTGGCCTCCAGCAGGCTGCGCCTGTCCTTCACCAGCACCGGGACGTACGACATCCAGCTCACGTCGAAGAGCACCGACGCCACCCCGATACCGAGCGCCAGGGCGTACAGGAGGGGGAGCGTCAGCAGGTCGAAGTGGTGGAGGAGGGGCACCAGGCCGATCAGCACCATGCGGGCCAGGTTGGCGCCCAGCATGATCGGACGCTTGCGGGCCCGGTCCACCCATACGCCGAAGAGCAGGGCGAGCCCGAGGAAGGGAACCAGCTGGGCGAACCGCAACAGGCCCAGTTCCTCGGCCCCCACCTCGAAGACCAGTACCGCGGTGAGGGGGAGTGCGAGAAGGGTGATCTGGGTGCCGTAGAGGGAGAGCCCCTCGCCGGTCCAGAACACCATGAAGTCCCTGTTGTGCCAGAGGGACCGAGGTGGGTCCTCCGTCTCGGCCGCGGTGGCCGGTGCGGTGGGCGTGCCGTGCTCCGTCATGCCGGACTTGCCTCTCGTAGGGCTTGGTTGACGACGCCGCTGATGACACCCAGCCCCTGGCCCTGCCACACGGAGTGGTGGTCACCGGGTGCGGTGTGTTCGGTGAGACGGCTCACATAGGGGCGCCAGTCCAGCAGCCTTCCCTCCGATTCCGCGGCCTTGATCAGGAGAGCGGGCCCCTGGTGGACGGAATCCAGCCGATGCCGTCGCAGGGCCAGAACGCCCGTACGGAAGAGGGCATAGCGCTCCAGCAGGAACTCCACGTCGAACTCCTCGGGTACGGCGCCGTGGTGCTCCGCCGCGGCGAAGATCTCGGCCGGTTCCGCGCCCGGCGGCATGCCTGCCAGAGCCCTGTCGACTTCGGGTGCCCGGTCACGGGTCACGCCGAGGAAGTCGTACAGGAAATAGCGGGCCAGTTGCTCGTCGGGCGGCACCGACTGTGTCCCGGGCAACGCCGCGTCGACGATGACGAGCAGCGGCACCTCCTCGCCCGCGGCGACCAGCAGCCGTGCCATCTCGTAGGCGACGACGCCGCCGAGCGACCAGCCGAGCAGCTGGTAGGGGCCGTGGGGGCGGGCCGCCCTGAGCGAGGCCGTGTGCAGTTGGGCCAGCTCGTCGATCGACTTGGCGGGCTCGGAGACACCGTCGAAACCAGGTGCCTCGAATCCGAACACCGGGTGCCCGGCGTCGAGTTGGTGCGCCATCGCCGAATAGCAGTAGGGCGAACCCGAGACCGGGTGGACGCAGTGGAGCGGGAGCAGGTCGCCTGCCTCCCGGAGGGGGACGAGACTGTCGACGCTGGGTTCGATCACTGTGCCGACGCTCCGTTCGAAGTGGGTGCGAGCTGTGCGAGCCGCTCGTCTATGACGGAGGCGATACCGCTGACGCTGCTCCCGCCGTACAGGAGACGGACGTTCACCCTGATCCCGAAGTGCTTGTTGAGCCGGGTCACCGCACGCATGGCCTGCAAGGAGTTGCCGCCGACCGCGAAGAAGTCGCCGTCCGTGCCGATCCTGGGCACGCCGAGCACGGCCGCGAAGATCTCGGCCACGGTCCGCTCGGTCGCCGTCGCCGGCGCGGCCAGGCTCTCCGGGGGCCCGCCGATGTCTTCGGGCGGCGCCGGCAGGGCCCTGCGGTCGACCTTGCCGTTGGGCGTCAGGGGCAGTTCGTCCAGGACGAGCAGCGTGCTCGGCACCATGAAACGGGGCAGGGAGCGGGCCGCGTGCTCGCCGACCGTCCCTGGCTGTACCGTCCGGCCGGCCTCGGCGACGACATAGGCGACCAGCCGCCGGTCGCCCGCCCCGTCGGGGTGTGCGGTGACGACCGCCTCCCGGACGGTGTCGTGGGCGCGCAACACGGCTTCGATCTCGCCGAGTTCGATCCGCAGGCCGTGCAGTTTGACCTGGAAGTCCGCCCTGCCCAGCAACTCGATGAGACCGTCGGGCCCGTAGCGGGCCACATCGCCGGTCCGGTAGAGCCGCTCGCCCGACACCTCGCCGAACGACCACTCGAAGAAGCGCTCCGCCGTCTGCTCCGGCCGGCCGAGATAGCCCCGGGCGAGCCCGATTCCCGCCAGATGGAGTTCGCCGGGGACGCCCGGCGGCACGGGCTGGAGAGCTTCGTCGAGGATGTACGTGCGCTGGTTGGCCATGGGGCGCCCGTACGGGATGCTCGTCCAGCGGTCGTCGGTCTTCGTCACCTCGTAGAGCGTGGAGTGGATGGACGACTCGGTGGCCCCACCGAGGGCGATGAAGCGCAGGGCGGGAGCGATCGCCCGTGCCCGGTCGGGCAGCGACACGGGGATCCAGTCCCCGCCGAGCAGGGCAAGGCGAAGGTCGCCGAGAGGCTGCGCACCCGTACTGTCGAGGTGGTCGACGACCAGATCGAGGAGAGCGGGAGCCGAGTTCCAGACGGTGACCCGGTGGGCGGCGAGGAGTTCGGCCCAGTGCTCAGGGTCCTTGGCCCGCCCCGGCTCCGGCAGGATCACGGTGCCACCCGCGGCCGTCAGCCCGAGGAACTCGTACACGGACATGTCGAAGCTGGGCGACGACAGCGCGAGGACCCGGTCGTCGGCGCCCACGCCGAAGCGGGAGTTGAGATCCGCGATGTTGTTCATCACCCCGCGATGGCGCAGGGCGATCGGCTTCGGGGCGCCGGTGGACCCCGAGGTGTGGATGACGTACGCGAGATCCTCGGGGGTGGCGCCGCCCGGGGGATTGTGGTGCGGGCGCTCGGCGAGGAGCTCCTCGACCTGATCGAGGAGGACCACGGGAGTGTCCGTACCGGTGTCCGGCAACGAGAGGCTCGCTGCCGGACCGGTCCGGCTGACCACCACCGTGCAGGAAGTACCGGTCACCATCGTGGTGAGGCGCTGCTGGGGGTAGTCGGGGTCGAGCGGCACATAGGCACCGCCCGCCTTGAGCACGCCCAGGACAGCGACCAGCAACTCGGCGGACCGCTCCAGGCAGATGCCGACCCGCCGGTCGGGACCGATGCCCAGGTCGCGCAGATGATGAGCGAGACGGTTCGCCGCCTCGTTGACCTCGCGATACGTCCATGTCCTGCCGCCGCCTACCAGGGCGACGGCGTCGGGTGACTCGGCGGCGCGGTTCTCGAACGCGGTGTGCAGGCACACGTCGTGCGGAAGATCCGCCGCCGTGTCGTTCCATTCGACGAGCATCCGGCGCAGCTCGTCCCGCGGGAGCAGCCGCAGCCCCGACACCGGCCGGTCCGGATCGGCGAGCCCGTCCTCCAGCAGAGTGCGGTAGCCGACGAGGAGACGCTGGATGGTGGCCAGGTCGAAGAGCTCGGGGGCGTAGCGCAGCTCGGCAGTGGGAACGCCGTCGTCGCCCGGCGTGTGCAGCACCAGCTCGAACTCGTCCGGCTGCGCCGGCTCCGCGACCGGCTCCGGCCCGCCACCCGTGTCGCGGGCCAGCTCGGCCAGGGTCGCCGTCCCGGTGACGGTCCGGTTCAGGCGGGCCGCGCCCGACCCGGGCGTCCGCACGGCGAAGCCGAATGCGGACTGTCCGGTCCAACGGTGGAGCAGCGCGGTGAAGCCGGCCAGGAGCATCTCCTCCGTGGCGGTTCCCGCCGAGGGGCCGAGCGGCACCTGGGCGGTGCCGGTACGTTCCGGCGTGGCTCCGGGCAGTCGTGGCCGGTCGGCCGGCAACAGCGCGGGCGGTGCCGGCACGGGGGATGTCCTGGGGGCTGTGTTCCGGCTCAAGACCTCGCTCCTCGGTCGCGGTCGGAGACCTCGGCGGTGTCGGCTCCGGCGCCGAAGGGCAGTGGGTGGGTGCGGCACAGGGCGGCGACCTCGGCCGCGACCCGGTCGCGCACCACGGGATCCGTGCGGTACTCGGCGTCGCCGAGCACCGTGGTTGCCCTGAGCACCTCGTCCAGCAGACCGGCGCAGACCCGCATCTCGGCGGGCCCCATGCCCCGTTGCGACAGCACGTTCGTGCCCAGCCGCAGACCGCTGGCGACGAGAGGGGCCTTGGTGTCCTTGGGGATGCGGTTCCGGTTCGTGAGGATTCCGCAGTCCTCCAGGGCGCGTTCGGCGACCACACCCGTGATGCCGCGGTCGAGGATGTCCAGTAGCACCATGTGATTGTCGGTGCCTCCGGCCAGGACCCGGTAACCGAGTCCGGCCAGATCCTCGGCGAGCGCCGCCGCGTTGTCGACGACGAGCCGCATGGTCGCCTTGAACGCCGGTTCCGCAACCAGCTTGAGCGCATGTGCCTTGGCGGCGATCGACGCCGGGCTCGGCGTCCCCTGGGACTGGGGGAAGACCGCGCGTTGCATCAGCCGTTCGAGCGGGGTACGGCGACTGTCCGGGCCGGGAGTCCGGTGCTCCTGGCCGATGAGGATCAGCCCTCCGCGCGGCCCGCCCAGCTGCTTGTACGTACTGGTGGTCGTGATGTGGGCCAGGTCGATGGGGCTGGGGTGTTCCCCCGCGGCGACCAGACCGGCGATGTGCGAGATGTCGGCCACCAGATAGGCCCCGACCGAGTCCGCGATCGCGCGGAAACGCGCGAAGTCCAGGGTCCGCGGATAGGCGCTGGCTCCCGCGATGAGCACCTTGGGACGGTGGGCCAGGGCCAGCTCGGCCACCTGCTCGTAGTCGATGAACCCCTGTTCGTCGAGGCCGTAGTGGACGGCCCGGTAGTGACGCCCGGTCACCGAGGCGGTGGATCCATGGGTGAGATGGCCGCCGGAGTCCAGGTCGAGGGCGAGCAGCACACCGCCCGGGGGCAGCAGCGCGGCCAGTACGGCCTGGTTGGCCGAGGAGCAGGAATGCGGCTGCACATTGGCGTAGCGGGCGCCGAAGGCATCCTTGGCCCGTTCCACGGCCAGGCGTTCCACCGCGTCGAACCGGGCCGCACCGGGGTGGTAGCGGGCCCCCGGATAACCCTCGGCCGTCACGTTCGACAGGGCGGCTCCCCCGGCCGCCAGGACAGCCGGGTTCGCGACGCTGGCGGACGCCACCATGGCCAGGGTGCCGGCCTGCTCGCCCACTTCACGGTCGAGGACCAGGGCGAGTTCGGGATCGGTCCGGCTCAGCAGCGTTGCTCCCTGGTGCAGGAGCAGAGTCTGCGCGGAGTCGGTGTCGACGGCGGACCCGAAGCGGGAGCCGATCGGTCGGAGGTCCTGGGACGGGAGTGACACCCGTGAGGTCTCAAGCACGGCTACCCGTCGCCTCCTTGGACGCCGTCAGCGCGTCGATGGCCGTGGCGACCGTGGCAACCGTGGCACCGCCGTACAGGAGGCGGACGTTGACCTTGACGGCGAAGTGCTTGTTGAGCCGGCTCACGACGCGCATCGCCTGCAGTGAGTTGCCCCCCAGCTCGAAGAAGTTGCCGTCGCCACTGATTTGCGGCGCGGACAGTACGGCACCGAACACCTCGGCCACCTTCTCCTCGGTCGCGGTCACCGGGGCGACGAAGCTCGCCGTCCCGTCGCCCGAACCGGCCACCGGAGCAGGGAGTTTGGCGCGGTCGATCTTGCGCGCCGCCGTCAGCGGGAACTCCGCCAGCTCCACCCAGCCCGTCGGCACCATGTACTCGGGCATCGTGCGGCCCAGGTGCTCACGGAGTTCGGCCACGGTCGGCGAACTGTCGCCCAGCACCGTGTAGTACGCGACGAGCTGCTTCTCCCCGTAGTCCTCGCGCAGCAGGACCACGGCCAGCCGGACCTTCGGGTGCGTCAGCAGCCCTGACTCGATCTCACCGAGCTCGATCCGCAGCCCCCGCAGCTTCACCTGGTTGTCGAGCCGCCCGATGAAGTCGATCTGCAGATCGCGGTTCCAGCGCACCAGGTCCCCGGTGCGGTAGACCCGGCCCTCACCCAGGAACGGGTCGGGGACGAACTTCTCCTCCGTCAGCTCCGGCAGGTTGAGGTAACCACGGGCCAGGCCCTCGTCGCCGCCGATCAGCAACTCGCCCGGGACGCCCACCGGCACGAGGTTGAACTCCTTGTCCACCACGTAGTGCAGACGGCTGAACTCGGGCCTGCCGATGGGCGGCGACGACTGCCATTCCTTGTGCTCGCACAGGTACTCGGTGGTGGCTACCGACGCCTCGGTGGGTCCGTAGAGGTTCACGAACTTGCGACCCGGCAGATTCCACTTGTTGACCAGCTCGGCCGGCAGCGCCTCGGCGCCGCCCATGATGTATTTCAGGTCCGGGTACGGTCCCGCGTCGACCACGGAGAGGATCGCGGGAGACAGTCCGGCGTAGGTCACCCGCTGGTCACGGATCAGGGCGCCCAGCGACTCGGGGGACGAGGCGTCCTCCGGCGCCACAAGGACCAGCGCCGAACCGCTGATCAGTCCGGCGAAGATCTCGCCCTCGGACATGTCGAAGGTCAGCGCGGGCAGTTGCAGGAGCCGGTCCTCGGTGGTCCACTCGCCGAAGGTGCGCCGGTACGCCTCGATGAACATGCGCAGACCGCGCTGCTCGATCATCACGCCCTTGGGGCGCCCGGTCGACCCGGAGGTGTAGAGGACGTAGACCAGGGAGGTCGGGTGCGCCCACTCCTCCAGCGGTTCGTCGTCCGGCTGCGCCTCGATGAGCTCCCAGTCGGCGTCGATCCGGATGCTCTCCCAGCCGCACGAGTCCGGCAGGTCGCCCACCGAGGCCGACCGGGTGATGACCAGCGGGGCCTTGGTGTCCCGCAGCATGTGGTCCAGACGGGCGTTGGGGTGCGAGGGGTCGATGATCGTGTAGGCGGCACCGGACACCATGACACCCAGGATCGCCACCAGGGCGTCCAGATCGCGGTCCATCGCGATGGCCACGACCTCCTCGCGCCGCACTCCGCGGGAGCGGATGTACCGGGCGAGCTTGCCCGCCTGGCGCATCAGTTCGCCGTACGTCAGCTCCACGCCACGGCAGACCGCCGCGACCAGCTCCGGGTTCTCCTCGGCGATCCGCGCGATGGTCGCGTGCACCGGCTCCGTCGGGTAGTCGAAGTCGGCGCCGCGCCCCACCTCGAGCAGCTCGCGCCGCTCTTCCTCGGACAGCAGCGGCAGCGCCGAGACCGGGGTGTCCGGGGCGTCCGCCGCGGCGGCCAGCACCGTACGGAAGTGCCCGATCAGGGCCTCGACGCGCCAGCGGTCGTAGAGGTCGGTCGCGAACTCGACGATCAGACGCAGCCGTTCGGTGCCCTCCACAAAGCTGAACGAGAGGTCGAAACGGGAGCGGGAGCCGGCCACCGTGATCGACTCGGACGTCAGACCGGCCAGCTCCAGCGTGTCGCTGGTGCTCGCCTCGCCCAGCAGCTGGCAGGCGATCTGGAACAACGGGTTGCGTCCCGCGTCCCTGGTCGTCTGCACCCGGTCCACGACATGGTCGAACGGCACGTCCTGGTTGTCGTACATGTCGAGGTTCGCGTCGGCGACCCGTTCGAGCAGCTCGGCGAAGGTGACACCGCCGGACAGGTCGCAACGGAGCACGGTCATGTTGATGAACAGGCCGACGACGTCTTCGAGTTCCGGGTCGGTGCGGCCGAGCATGGGCACGCCGAGGGCGATGTCGTCCTGCCCGCTGTAGCGGCTCAGTACGACGTTCAGCGCCGCGGCGACCACCATGTAGAGGGACGCGCCCTGTTCGTGGGCCAGGGCGCGGGCCTTTACCAGCAGTTCGGCCGGGAAGTCGACCACGAAGGTCTCGCCGTTCTGCGTGGGCTCCGTCGGGCGGAGCCGGTCGGCGGGCAGTTCGAGCGCGTCGAGGCCGGCCAGCCGCTCCTCCCAGAACTTCAGCTCCTCCTCCCAGACGCCGTCGGCCCGCTGCTTGCGCTGCCGCTTGATGTGGTCGTCGTAGCCGATGGACAGTTCCGGCAGGGACGGAGTGGTGCCCGCGGCCAGGGCCCCGTAGGCCTGGGAGAGTTCGCGGCTGATCACACCCCCGGACCAGCCGTCGGTGACGATGTGGTGGAAGCTCAGGCTGAGCACGTGCTCCTCGGGGGCCAGCCGGAACAGCTGGAACCGGGAGATCGGCCCCGCGGCCAGGTCGAACGGGGTGTCCGCCTCGGTCTGCAGCGCCTCGCGCAGCGCGCTCTCGGCGTCGTCGGGGGCCAGCCCGGAGAGGTCCCGGACCGCCAGTGGCCGGTCCTCCGCGGGCGAGACGACCTGGTAGGGGACGCCGTCCTGCGCGTGGAAGGTCACCCGCAGCTGTTCGTGGCGCTTCACCAGCAGGTTGAGCGCGCCTTCCAGGGCAAGCGGGTCGAGCGGGCCGCGCAGCCGGTAGGCCACGGGAACGTTGTACGTGGTCTCACCGGGACTCATCTGGGACAGGAACCACAACTGTTCCTGCCCGAATGACAGTTGGATGCGCGCGTCGGCGGTGTGCAAGCTCATCGTCTCAGGACTCCATTCGGGTGTTCACGGTGATTTCCCAGGGGCCGGGGAGCCCGGGCTCGGCGCACCGGGGCGGCAGGAAGCGAGCCCCGGAGAGCGGGGGCGACAGCAGGCAGGGAAGGGAGGAGCACGGAGGGTGAACCGGGATCTGGGATCTGGGATCTGGGATCTGGGATCTGGGATCCGGGATCCGGGACCTGGGATCCGGGATCCGGGACCTGCGATCTGGGGACTTGGCAGCGGCGCCGGGGTCAGCGGGCCTGGGCGGAGCCCCAGGGGTTTGGGGTAGCGCCGGGGTCAGCGGGCCTGGGCTGAGAGCCCCCGGGGTTTGGGGGCAGCGCCGGGGTCAGCAGGCCTGGGGGTTTGGGGTAGCGCCGGGGTTCAGCGGGCCTCGGCGGAGCCGGCCGTGGGAGAGGCGGGCCTGAGCACACGCTCCACGCGGCGCAGCCCCTCGGCGACGGCCTCGGGCGAGCGTGCGAAGCAGATACGGAAGCCGTCGGTCGCGCCGAGTGTCTCGCCGGGCATGAGCAGCACGCCCAGGTCCAGCGCTCTGCGGCACATCGCCAGCGGCTCCTCCCCGGTGTTGAGCCAGAGCCAGGCGAACGGGGTGTCCTCGGGCTCCACGAGGGTCACCGCGTCCGCGTTGCGCCGGGCGAAGTCCCGGACCAGGTCCAGCCCTTGGCGGGTGAGGTCGTGGTACGCGCGCAGATGGTGCTCCCGGTTGGCCAGGACGTCGAGGGCCAGGGTCTCGCACAGCACCGAGTTGGAGATGGTGGACAGGAACTTGCGCCGGGCGCAGCTCTCCACGACGTCCGGCGGACCGTAGAGCCAGCCGACCCGCAGTCCGGGGAAGCCGTACACCTTGGACAGACTGGACACGGAGATCACCCGATCGCTGCCCAGGGCGGGGGACCGCGAGAGGTCGAGCGCGTACTCCTCGTCGAGCAGAAGATGGGCCCCCGTGCGCTCCGCGAGGGCCAGCAGGCCGCGCAGGTCCTCCTCCGTCATGCGCCGACCGGTGGGATTGCACGGGCTGTTGGCGACGATCAGCCGCACATCCGGCCCGGCCACCGCCTCGGCGGCCTCGACATCGAAGCTGAGGTCGGGGCGGAACCCGACGAGTTCGACACGGCAGCCCAGCTCGGGAGGCACATCCCAGGACTGCTGCCAGCCGGGCCGGAAGGCGATCACCCGGGATCCGGGTGTCAGCAGCGCCGTGTAGACCAGGTAGAGCGCCTGCTGGGCGCCTTGGGTGATGAGGATCGAGTCGGCCGCCCCGCCGTAGAGGCCGGCGACCGCTTCGCGGAGGGCGCCGAGGCCCCGGTCGTGTCCGTAGTCCAGCTCCAGTCCGGGCGGCACCTTGAGGGCGTCGAGCCGTCCGGGGACCATGTTGCTGTCGCCCAGGTCTATGTCGAAGCGCCCCACGGCGTCCTCGAAAACCCACCGCTGGATCGGATAGTCGCGCGACTGCTGCGAGGAAGTGGTCACCGTCGGCTCCCTGTTGACGCCATCCGGTCCAGCCGTGCGCGCAGAGCGGGTGCGAAGGATCCGGCGGCCACCTGCTCGGCGTCGCCGGTCATGGTGACATGTCCGTCGTCGGCGACGGTGATCTCCACGCTGCCACCGGGCATCCTGACCTCGACCTTGCCGTCACACAGCCCGAGTTCGCGGGCCGCGGACACCGCGGCACAGGCGCTCGCCCCGGACGCCGTCACATATCCGGCGCCGCGCTCGAAAACCTCCAGCTCCATCACGGCCCGGTTCGCCATGCGCACGAACTGCACATTGGTGGCGTCCGGGAACCGGATGTGCCGGGCGATCCTCGGGCCGAGCCGACGGGCCAGCTCCGCAGTCGGCTCGTCCACCAGCACCACGGTGTGCGGATTGCCGTTGTACACACAGGTGACGACGAGTTCGTCGCCGTCCACGGACAGCGGTACGCCCACCGCACGGCCGCTGTACGGCGCCCCGTGCTCGTCGAGCAGAGGCAGATCGGCGGCCTCGAAGCTGGGCTGCCCCATACCGACCTCCACGCGCCCCTCGTCCGCGTCGACCACCCGCACCGGGCAGTCTCCGGCGGCCGTACGGAGGGTGAACTCCCTTCCGTCGGACCAGGTGTCGCGCTCCTGCTCGGCGAGATGGAGCGCGAACATCCTCAGCCCGTTGCCGCTCCTCCTGCAGTCGGAGCCGTCGGAGTTGTACAGGTCGAGGGAGACCGGCACACCGGCACGGGGCGTTTCCAGCGGCCCGTAGAGGACACCGTCCGCCCCTATGCCGCGGTGCCGGTCGCAGACCAGCCGGATCGCTTCAGGGGTCACGCGGAAGTTGGTGTAACGGGGGTCGATCACCAAGTAGTCGTTGCCTGCTGCCTGATATTTGAAGAAGTCGATCACAGCTGATCTCCAGGGGCTGCTGGGCGCGGTGCCGCCCCGAGGCTTCGTGCCTCACCTCGGGGCGGCACCCCGGTTCACTGCTCGGCGAGAGCGGCGGAGTCGTGCTCCTCGCCGTACCACTTCTCGGCCCACCGCGAGAACGCGACGATGACGATGTCCCGGTGACCGGGGCCGCCGTCGGCGGAGAGCACGTCGGTGACGTCATGGGCCAGCGCCTGGTCGTCCAGCAGGACCGCCTGTCCCGGTTCGAGCGTGCCGCTCCAGAAGGGCGCGTCGGCCCCGGGGTTCCACAGACGCGTGGTGCCGCCCGCGACGTTCACCTTGTTGAGAATCGCGATCATCACGAACTCGTGCCCGTCGTGGTGCACCCCCTCGGGGGTGAGGGGGCCCGGCTTGCCGCCGTCCGCACGGGTCCTGTTCTGGTGGACGTTGATCTGCCAGTCCTCGGACCTGTCGAGGCCGAGTTCGCGGATGCCTGCCTCGATCAGCGGTGTGAAGTCCACCTTGATCGGCTCGTAGACCCGACGAATGCCGCCACCGACCGAGTTGAACTTCTTGTACGTCGTGTAGTTGCGGTGCGGGAGACGGTCGAACGACCAGTCGTCGCTGCCCTGAGGGGTGATGCGGTACTGCGAGAACCGCTTGAACCGGGTGCCGTTGCCCATGTACTCGTCGACCGGGCAGTCGTCGTAGCTGGGCACGATGTCGGGCGAAACGTCCGACAGTTCGATGATGGTGAAGCCTTCGCTGCCGAGTGGCATGGTCACTCTCCTCCAGGATGGGTGGCGTCGTGGGACTTCAGACGGCGAGGGTCGGCATGCGCTCGTCCAGGTAGGCGGCAGAGGAGTTGAGCCGCCACAGGATGCCGCGGGCGATGGCACGGCGCATGTACGCGGATTCGGCAGCGGGCAGCACCACGTTGTGGAACCAGCCCTGGGCGTGCTGCGAGTCGATGGTGATGTGCAGCCGGTGATAGGTGATCCCGACCTCCGGCAGACCCAGGCGCTCCCAGGCGTGCACGACCTGGACGAACCTGTCCGGTGCCATCCACTCGGTCATCCCCAGGAAGCCGACGGCCTCCGAGTACAGCGAGCGGTGGCGGCACAGCATGACCGCGAGGTTGCCGTTGAGCAGCGAGGTGCCGGTGAGCGAGCGACCGAGCTCCTCCTCCGAGATCTCGAAGACCTCGAAGATCTTGTTGAAGAGATGGGTGTGGACCTCGGCGTGATCGCCGTTGCCCATCTCGTCCCAGAAGTTGGCGGCGATCTCCATCTTGGCCGCGCCGGCGGTACCCACCTGCATCATGGCGAGCAGGTCGTCGAAGCGGCCGTCCACGACCGACTCCTGCATCACGTAGTTCCGCAGGTCGCTTTCGGTGGCCGTGTTGCGGATGAACTCGTGGTAGTACGGGTGCTTGTACACCCGGTGCTCGCGGGCGGTCTTCTTGAGCCAGGACAGGTATTCCCGCGGCTCCGTGGGCGCTTCTTCGAGCAGTCCCGGCTCGATCAACTGGTCCTGGGCGGCCGCGGTGGCTGTCTCGAGGAGACGGGATATCTCGTACACGACGACGGATCCTTCGGCGTTCTGCTGCTGAGGGATCTTCGTGTACAGCTGGTAGATACGGTCGAGCAGAAACTGCTGTGCGTACAAAGCGCCGCTGTCGCCCGCGGCCGCAGCGGCGTTGATGTCGGCCACCTCGCCCAGGACGCGGGTCCTCTCGCCGCCCGACAGGTCGGAATCGACCTTCTCAGGTGCGGAATCGAGCAATGCGCGAATTCTGTCCACGGTGGACAGAAACGAATCACTGGATACAGTCAGACCCTTGGAGCCGCCGACTTCTGCCATGTCTTCCCCCTTGGATTCACTGAACGAATCGGATTTCCGTCACGAAAGTCTCTGCACCGTCATCCGCAACGACGACGGAGGACGGGCCTCGCACCCAACGATTTCCGGCAGCGGGTCGGGAAGCTCCCTTTCACGGGCCTCGAACTCCCTTCCCCTGTCTCGTGTCAAGCTGCGAACGAAACCCTTACCTGCCGTCCCTGCGGTGCGGGAGGTTGTTCCACGGGGGCGGAACCGAAAGAGTACGATCCGACTCCGCTCCCCCTTTTGACGCTGCCCTTCCTTGTGTCATCGGTCGGGCTGAATTTCCGCATGGACGGCGGGCGTTGCCATTCTGCAAGGGCATCACTGGACGGAGTATGTACGCCGTCTGTACGTCGCCGACCTTCTCTGCCCTTCGCCTCCCAAGCCCTGGTGGCAGCGGGTGCATCCACTAGCTGGTGACGGTCCGTTACTTTCTCCGCCGATAGTGGCGGGGAGGCGGAAGCCGGCAGTCGCTGTCACTCAAGGGGAGTTGCAGCCGACGTGAGTTGTCGCCGAGATGAACGTGGAATGCGGAGGGGTTGAAACGGTTGTTCGAGGCCGCCCGGTTTTTCCGGGGCGATCCGGAGCTGCCTGACCGAGGTGACTCGGCCGCGGCCGGTGTTCTCGCCGAATTAGCGGGAGTGTGGGTTGTTGAGGCGATCGGCTCAGTCGATTCCGTTCCGGCGCGGATTCCAGTGTGTCGCCACTTCCATCCAGTCGGTCCATTCAGTCCACCCGATCCAATCGGTGTGCGGTATTCGCACGGCTCCGCGTTCATGGCTCCATGTAATCCGATGGGTCGGACATGACTCGTGCGAGAGCGATGGGCTGTGGACAACTCCTGTCGTGGTCATGGTCATAGTTGTCCACAGGGCAAAGCGGAATTTTGAAATCCGCGGGATGGTCTCGGCATGACGAATCACAACGAAGCGGCCGGCTGGTCCGGCGAAGCATCCGACAGCAACAGGTTCGGCATCGGGCCCAGCGAAGGGGCCGATGAGCGCTCCGCGTACGCCGGAAGGGATGAGCCGGGGGAGGGAGAGGAGCGAGGCGAGCTCACCGGGCAGGTGGGGCTTGACGGCGCCGACAGTCGCGTGGGCCATCGCGGGACCGGACTGTGGGCGGGGCACGGCCCCTTCGGGCAGGACGCACAGCGTGGAGCTCGCGGGCACGAGTCGGGACTCTCCGGGCAGGGTGCGGGACGCAACGCACCCAGCGGCCCGGCCGAGGAGCACCAGGTGACCTTGCGGACGCCGGCGGAACTGGCCGACGCCTTGCCCTACTTGCTCGGGTATCGGCCCGAGGACAGCATCGTGCTGGTCGCCCTGCACGACGGCGAGCGGCGCGGCCGTTTCGGCGGGCGAGCGCGGCTCGGTATCCCCGCCAACGCGGACGACTGGCCGTCGGTGGCCGAACAACTGGCCCAGGGGCTGGTGAAGGGAAGCGTACGGAGGGGCGCCCCGCCGGAGAGCATCGTCGCCTACCTCTGCCAGGAACCGGCGCGCGGCGAGTCGGGGCAGGAGGTCATGGAACGGCTGCGCTCGCTGGCGCAGTTGCTGCGTACAGCCTGCGGCCGCCTCGATGTGCCGGTGGTGGAGGCCCTCTGCATCTCCGACGGTCGTTTCTGGTCGTACTGCTGCCCGGGCCAGGGGTGCTGTTCGCCTGAGGGCCAGTCAATGGGCCTGCCCGGTACGTCGGTTCTCGCCGCCGCCGCGACCTACGCGGGACTCCAGGTGCGCGGCAGCCTGCGGGAACTGACGGCCAGGCTCCTTCCGTGGGAGACCGAGTTCGTGGAGCAGGAAGTCGCACTCGACAGGGCGAACTCGGCTCTCGTTCCCAGGATTCTGGACGACGAGAGCCGCGCCGCTGTTGCCCAGCAGACCCTCGCACTCGCCCAGCAGGTCATGCTTCGGTTCGCCGACGCTCCAGCGGTGTCCGGCACGCGTCCGGCGGACCTGCGCGACGACGGTCTGCTGGAGCATGCGGAGGCGGCCACCCTGATCCTCGGTCTTCAGGACCGCACGACCCGGGACCGCGCCGCGGAGTGGATGGAGGGCGACGAGGCCGGCCCAGCCCTGCGGCTGTGGCGAGCGTTGGCACGCCGTTGCGTCGGCTCCTATCACGAGCATGCCGCCGCACCCCTCACGCTCGCCGGATGGGTCTCCTGGTCGACCGGTGACGAGCTGGAGGCGCGGGAGGCCCTGGCCATGGCGCTCGGCGTCGATCCCGACTATCTCTTCGCCCGCCTTCTGCACCAGGCGTGCAATGAGGGACTGGATCCGGAATCGGTCCGCCGCTGTCTGCGTGCGGAGCGCACCGGCCGTGTCGCGGTGGACACGGAGGAGCCGAGGGATCTCTCGGCGCCGTTCGGGGTAGCTGAAGCGGTGCTGGACTCGAGGCCGTCCAGCCCTGTGGCCCGGGCGCAGTCACCCGACGTGATGGCGCCCTCGGCCGAGTCGGAATCGGTCGGCGCTGAGTCGGGCGTCTCCGATTCAGTCGGCTCCGAATCGGTCAAATCCGAATCGGTCGGCTCAGGATCGGTCGGAGTCATGGCTCAGTCTTTGGGGACCGTCGGCCGGCGTCGCCGCCGAGCGCGCTCGGCGGCGAACAGCGAAACACGTCAGAGCCGACGTGCCCCGGCAGCGGGGAGTGCCCGAAGGCGTCGGCCCATCGACGGTGTCTCGCCGGCAGGAGATGGACCAGGGCGTGCCGCCGAGGGCGGGACCGACCGCTCACGGGCCCGCCGTGACTGCGGTCGGCGCGGCGCGGAGGAGGACACGTGAGCGCCGGCTTCCATCGAACCGACGGCGCACGGCACCTCTGTCACGCAGACGCGAACGGACGCGCAGCTGTGGGCGAGAGTGCCGACCGGGTAGACCGGGTGGACTGCGTGGACCGGGTGGACCGGGTGGACTTTGTGGATCGGGTGGACCGCGTGACCCAGGTGGACCGGGTGAACCACGGCCACTGCGCCGCCACCCAGCCTGGCCCTGCTACCCCTGCCAGACCCGCTAGCCCCGCCAGCCGTGCCAGCCGTGCCAGCCGTGCCAGCCGTGCCAGTCGTGCCAACGCCGCCAACCGTGCCGAGCACGCTCACGGCGCGCCCCCGTGTCGGGTCGCCTCCCGCCCGGCTCCCCACCGCCATTCGGTCGGCTTCCCCCGTCGAGGGCGTGACCCCGGGCGGGGCCGCCCCGTTCACCTGAGTGGCGGAACCGTGGCCGGGCCGCGCCGCCGCGACGTCCCCGCCCCTCCGGAGCCCCCCACCCGGCGCCGAGCGCGCCAAGGCGCGCCGAGCGCGGAGGAAACCGCCCCATGTCCCTGCCCACTCCGCCCTCGCCCCTCGACGGCGATCGCCCGCCTCTTCGCATGACCGGGCAGCCCCTCATGAGCCGAAGCGGCCCTTCGAACCCGCGCGCCGCAAGGGACAGCGCCCGGCCCTCCTTCGCGGGGGCGGGCGGCCCGGCGGCTCCGCAGGCCTCGGCAGCCTTGCCGCCCCGGACCGTGGACCTGCCACCTGCCCACACGGCCCTGATCTGTGTCGCCCTGCCAGGACTGGCGATCTCCACGGATCAGGGGCAGTTGACCGGCCAGGGACTGGAGGGCTTCTATCGCGCGGGACGGCGGATGCTCTCCCGTTGCCAGGTGCGTGTCGCGGGACGCGAACCGCTCGCGGTTCAGGCCCGAATGCTCACGGCCGACCGCGCCCGCTTCGTGGGGACGCTGCGCGCGTCCGCCGACGGAGGCCCGGATCCGGACGTTGTCGTCGAGCGGACACGGCACGCGGACGGCACAGAGCGGATCACCCTGCGGAGCGCGGCCTCTCGTACGCTGCGGCTGCCTGTCGAGGTCGCTCTCGGCACGGATCTCGCGGAACTGAGCTCGGTCGCCGCGGGCAGAGCCGGGCCCGAACTGCCCGCCAGCGTTCACGACTCAGGCCTGCGCTGGTCCTGCGCCACGGGGCACTCGGCCGTCACCGCCTATCCTCCGCCCGTCGACGCGCTGGCCTCTGCCGGACTGCTGCGCTGGGAGTTCGAGTTGGCTCCCGGCGGCAGTCGGAGCGTGGAGTTGCGTGTGCGGCCGGACGGCGCGGGCGCCAACAGGACGGTGGGTCGCGGCAGCGCGGCAAGTCCGATCGCACAGGCTCAGGCAGCGGGCGACGACCCAAGAGCCCAGGCGCTCCTGCACACCTGCGTCGAGGATCTCCGGGCTCTGCTGTTGCGCGACCCCGGGCACCCGACGGACGCGCACCTAGCGGCCGGGGCTCCCTGGAGGTGCGGCCTGGCCCCGGCCGAGGCGCTTGCCGCAGCGCGGATGACGTTGCCGCTGGGCACCCGACTTGCCCTGGGCACGCTGCGGACACTCGCGCGTACCCAGCTCGCGGGCTCGCGGTCCGGCCTGATTCCTGGACCGCGCAGGGACGCGGGCCCGCACCTGCCACCGGGTTGCACGGCCACCGAGGCGACTCTGCTGTTCCCCGTGCTCCTCGCGGAGGCCCGGCGCTGGGGGCTCGCGGCAGCGGAGACCGAGGATCTTCTACCCGTGGCCGAGCGATGCCTCGACTGGCTTCGGGTGACCGTCGGCGACGGCCCCTACCTCCCCGATTCCTACCCCGGAGGGCCGCTTCGCTCCGAGACCCAGGCGCACGCCCATCGGGCCGCACTGCTGGGGGCCGATCTGCTCGACGCCCATGGCCGGCCGGGTGGTGCGGGACTGCGGCAGTGGGCCCAGGCACTACGGACCGCGTTCCGCGAGGACTTCTGGGTCGAAGACCGGGGCGGCGGCAGACCGGCGGCCGCCCGCGCCCCGGACGGTCGCCTCGTGCCGCACCTCGCCGCGGGTGCCGCCCATCTCCTTGACACCGGTCTGCTCGGCTCCGGCGCGACGGCACCCGGACTGCTCGACAAGGTGCAGACCGAGCAGCTTGCGCGGTTGCTCGGAGGCCCCGCCATGGACTCCGGGTGGGGGCTGCGCAGCCTCGGGGTGAAGGAGGCGGCGTACAACCCGTTCGGGCATCGCGCGGGTGCGGTGCGGGTTCAGGAGAGCGCGGTCGCCGTCGCGGGGCTGGCAGCCGCCGGCTACGAGAAGGAGGCGAGTTCCCTCTTGCGGGGGGTGCTGGCGGCCGCTGAGGCCTTCGGCCACCGGCTGCCCGAGATGTACGCGGGGGAGCAGCGCGCGCAGGGCAGCGCACCGCTGCCTCATCCCGCGGCCTGCAGACCGGCGGCCACGGCCGCTGCCGCTGGAGTGCTGCTCCTCACCTCGCTCGCGGGGATCCGCCCCGACGCCCCGGCCGGCACGGTGACCCTGCGCCCGGTCCGCAGCGCTCCGCTGGGCGAGATCGGACTCACGGGACTGCGCATCGCGGGCGCCCCCTTCGCCGTACGCGTCAGCCGGCTCGGCCTGGCCATGGTCGAGGAAGCGGCCGAGGGGCTGCAGTTGGGAGTGTGACCTTGCGCGACAAGCCTTCGGAGGGTGGTCGGTCACGGCGGGGAGACCGGTGGCGGTGGGTGGTCGGTCACGGCGGGGAGACCGGTGGCGGTGGGTGGTCGGTCACGGCGGGGAGACCGGTGGCGGAGGTGGTCGGTCACGGCGAGGAGACCGGTGGCGGAGGTGGTCGGTCACGGCGGGGAGACCCGTACCGAAGGCGATCGGCCATGGCGCGGAGATCCGTACTGGATGGTGATCGGCAACGGCCGTCGAGACCCGTACCGGAGGGAAGTGGATCAGCCGTGGAAGCGACCGAAGGGCGTGTTTATCGTCAGGCAGACGACTATGATCGCGGCATGCCCTACGACCCATCGGCCTTTCCGCCCTTTGCCGTGACCGTGGACCTGGTGGTGCTGACCGTGCGCCGCCACGCTCTGTGCGCGCTGGCGGTGCGGAGGGGCGAGCAGCCGTTCCAGGGGCGGTGGGCACTCCCGGGCGGCTTCGTGCGGACGGATGAGGATCTGGGGCAGGCGGCGGCGCGCGAGCTGGTCGAGGAGACCGGGCTGCGAGCTCACGACCCCTCCGTTCCCGCGCAGGACAACGGCGCACACCTGGAGCAGCTCGCGACGTACGGCGACCCCAAGCGCGACCCGCGGATGCGGGTGGTCAGCGTCGCCCATCTCGCCCTGGCACCCGATCTGCCCGCACCCCGGGCCGGCGGCGATGCCAACAGCGCGCGCTGGGCGCCCGTCGAGGAGCTGCTGCAACAGGGTGGTTATGGCCGTGACGGCGAGCAGGCGGCGCCCCTCGCCTTCGACCACGCGCAGATCCTCTCGGACGGTGTGGAGCGTGCCCGGTCCAAGATCGAGTACTCCTCGCTGGCCACCGCCTTCTGCCCGACCGAGTTCACCGTCGGCGAGCTGCGCCGGGTGTACGAGGCTGTGTGGGGTGTGGCGCTCGACCCGCGCAACTTCCACCGCAAGGTGACGGGGACACCGGGCTTCCTGGTGCCCACGGGCGGTACGACCACACGCCAGGGCGGTCGCCCGGCCCAGCTTTTCCACGCGGGCGGTGCCACGCTGCTCAATCCGCCCATGCTGCGCCCCGAGGTCTGACGAAGAGCCCGGAACACAGGTCCGGGCTCGGGGGCCGGAGTGTGTCCGTGGGCAACTTGAGCCTTGTCCGAGGCGAGGCCCAAGTTGCCCGAAAAACCGGACATATAGCGCTATCTTGCTTTGGGTGATCCAGGCCATCGGACTGACCAGCAACCCCCGCAAGGAGCTTCCGCCCGCCCTCGACGACGTGACCTTCGAGGCGCGCGGGGGTCGCGTCACAGCGATCGTCGGAGCCCCGGGCGCGGGCAAGACGACGGCGCTGAAGCTCATGCTCGAACTCCAACAAGGCCGCGGAATCACCTACTTCAGAGGCCGCCCACTGCACCGGATCGCGCATCCCTCGCGCGAAGTCGGGGTACTGCTGGGCGAGGTGCCCGGCCATCCGGCGCGGACCGTCCGCGGACAGCTCCGCATGCTGTGCGCCGCCGCCGGCGTGCCCGTACGGCGCGCGGACGAAGTCCTCGAAGTGGTCGGGCTCGTCAGCCTGCGCGACGAGCGGCTGGGCACGCTGTCGCGTGGCATGGACCGCCGCCTCGGTCTGGCATGCGCACTGTTGTCCGACCCGCACACCCTCCTCCTGGACGATCCGGCCGACGGTCTCTCCGCCCGCGAAGGCCGTTGGCTGCACGGGATTCTGCGCGCGCACGCGGCCCAGGGCGGCACGGTGCTGTTCACCACGGACGACCTCAAGGAGGCCGCGCACACCGCCGACCGGGTCGTCACGCTGGAAGGGGGCCGCCTTGTCGCCGATCAGGAAGTCGCGGACTTCTCCCGCACTCGGCTGCGCCCTCGAGTCGCCGTCCGCAGCCCCTACGCCGCCCGGCTCGGTGCCCTGCTGACAAAGGAGGCCCGCACCGCGCGGCGTTCCGTCGAGATCGTGCGCGAGGACGGCAACCGGCTCTCCGTGTACGGCAGCACGTGTGCCGAGGTCGGCGAGACCGCCTTCCGGCACGGCATCCTCGTACACCAACTCGCGGACGAGATCGGCGACATGGGGCCTGCCGCCCAGCCGCCCGCGGAGGGGGGTGCGCAAGAGGGCGACGCCCCGCGCGCGGCCGAGAAGCCGGTCCTGGACACACACTCACCTCTCCCGCCGCCCATCGCCGTCCGTCAGGCACCGAGCCCGCTGCGCCCTCTGCGCTACGAACTGCGCCGCGCCGCGGGCGTGGGCACGGGTTACCTCACCGCCGTGGCCGTGCTTGCCGTCTCGGCCCTGCTGTCCGTACTGCTCGCCAGAGTCGGTCACACGCCCCAGCCGCGCCTGCTGGCCGCGTGGCCGCAGGAACTCCCGCTGCCGCCCGCCGCGCTCGGTGCGGGGCTGCTCGGCGCGATCGCCTTCGGCGACGAGTTCCGCCACCCCGCCCTGGCCGCGGACCGCGGTACCGTCCCCCGCCGCCTGGGACTGCTCACCGCCAAACTCCTCGTCGCCTCGGTCACCGCGCTGATGCTGGCCATTCTCACCGTGGGATGCGACCTCGAAGTGCTCTATCTCGTCTACGGACGGGAGCTCACCGGAGTTCCCGCCGACTGGCTGCCCCTGGGTGCGAGTTGGCTCGGGCTGGTGGTGGGCTGTGCCTGGGCGGGCGTGCTGGCCGCGGGAATCTTCCGGTCCACGACCGCCGGGCTCGCGGCGGTACTCGCCGTGCCGATCGTCGTCGTACCGCTCGTACAAAAGGTCTTGGAGGGGCCGTCTGTGCGGACCGCGGCCGGGTTCTCCGGGAGGATGCGTGAGCTGGTGCTGATGCAGTGGCCGTTCGGTGGAGAGCGGTATCTGGCGGCCGGGGTGCGGACGGTAGCCCAACCCGTGGGCGGCGCGCTGATGTTGTCGCTGACCGCTCTGCTCTGCGCATATCTGCTCACGACCCTGCGAAGCAGGGTCCGATGACGACCGCCGGCGCCCTTCCGGTTCCGTGGTGCGCACAACTCCCCGGATAACGCCCATTTCTTTCCGATAAGGCGTCAATTGCGACGGGGTGAGCGATCACCCTTTCGTGTGCTTTTCACCAAAGACCTCAAGGGAGTTGGAGACAGCGCCGACAAAGGATCCGTGAGTACCCTTGCGCAGACCATGATGACCGCCGCCCGCTCCGCAGACTCCGGCCTGACCGGCCCGGGCGAACTCAACCGTTACCCCTATGCCGAGGCTCCTGGCGCCGGCCGTGTGGGTCCCCCCGCGTGGGAGGGCGCGGACCCCGAGCTCGGCCGCGTGGGCCGGCGTGCCGCGGGCAGCCGTGGGCGCGGGCTGCACGGTCAACTCGTCCAGCAGCTCGGCCAGATGATCGTCTCCGGCGACCTCGGCGCGGACCGCCCGCTCGTTCCCGAGGAGATCGGACAGCGGTTCGAGGTCTCCCGGACCGTCGTTCGTGAATCGCTCCGCGTCCTGGAGGCGAAGGGGCTGGTCAGCGCCCGCCCCAACGTCGGTACGCGGGTGCGTCCCGTCAGCGACTGGAACCTCCTCGACCCGGACATCATCGAATGGCGTGCCTTCGGCCCGCAGCGTGACGATCAGCGGCGTGAGCTGAGCGAGCTGCGCTGGACGATCGAGCCGCTCGCCGCGCGGCTCGCCGCCGGGCACGGTCGCGAGGATGTCCAGCAGCGGCTCGGCGACATGGTCGAGATCATGGGCCACGCCATGGCACAGGGTGATTCGCTCACCTTCTCGCGCGCCGACGCGGAGTTCCACGCGCTGCTCATCCAGCTCGCGGGGAACCGGATGCTGGAGCACCTCTCCGGGATTGTGTCGGCCGCGCTCCAGGTCTCCGGAAACCCCGTCACCGGCTGCGACCGGCCGAACGAGGCTTCTCTGGGGCACCACGCCCGGATCGTCGACGCCCTTGCCGCAGCCGATGGTGCCGCCGCCGAAGCCGCCATGCGCCAACTGCTCACCGTGCATCCCGAGGTGGAGCGCGTGGTGCCCGCGCCGCGCGAGCACTGACCGCGCACCGAAGGCGACGCGGTCGGGGGTGTGTGCCCTCTCGTGGCATCGCCTGGCCGGCGAACCATCTGCCGCGGGACCCCGTCGGATCCTCCTCGGACCTGGCGGGGTCCGGCGGTGTGATGGGGCGGTGGGCCCATCGGCTGACCTCCTCTGACCGTATCTGGCCGCTTTTGCTCGCTTACGGGGTGTGACTCGGGCCACGCAGATTGGGCGTAACGCTCTTCGAGGCAGCGCGATGACCTAAGAGGTGGCAGCCGAGGAGGGAATACAGACGCCGTTTGCGGCGCTGTGCATCTTCCCGGCCCCCGCCCGCGCCGTCGGCCCATCCCCAAGTCGGCGGTCGTCGGCTCCTGTCCTTACCGGACGGGGCCGGAAGCCGTTTTCCAACGTTCCGAGAGGTTGTTCGTGTCGGCCAGCACATCCCGTACGCTCCCGCCGGAGATCGCCGAGTCCGTCTCTGTCATGGCGCTCATCGAGCGGGGAAAGGCTGAGGGGCAGATCGCCGGCGATGACGTGCGTCGGGCCTTCGAAGCTGACCAGATTCCGGCCACTCAGTGGAAGAACGTACTGCGCAGCCTCAACCAGATCCTCGAGGAAGAGGGTGTGACGCTGATGGTCAGTGCCGCGGAGCCAAAGCGCCCCCGAAAGAGCGTCGCAGCGAAGAGTCCTGCCAAGCGAACCGCCACCAAGACGGTCGCGGCGAAGACGGTGACCACCAAGAAGGCCACCGCCACCGCTGCCCCGGCAGTGCCCGCCGCCGACGAGTCGGCCGAGGACGCGACCGCGCAGAAGGCCGTTGCCAAGAAGACGGTCGCCAAGAAGGCCGTCGCGAAGAAGACGGTCGCCAAGAAGGCTGTCGCGAAGAAGACCACCGCCAAGAAGGACGACGCGGAGCTGGTCGACGACGAGGCGGCCGAGGAGACCCCGGGTGCCAAGCCCGGCGAGGAGGAAGAGGAGGGAGCCGAGAACAAGGGCTTCGTCCTCTCCGACGACGACGAGGACGACGCGCCGGCCCAGCAGGTCGCCGTCGCCGGTGCCACCGCCGACCCCGTCAAGGACTACCTCAAGCAGATCGGCAAGGTCCCCCTCCTCAACGCCGAGCAGGAGGTCGAGCTCGCCAAGCGCATCGAGGCCGGTCTGTTCGCCGAGGACAAGCTGGCCAACGCCGACAAGCTGGCGCCGAAGCTCAAGCGCGAGCTGGAGATCATCGCCGAGGACGGCCGCCG
The DNA here is from genome assembly GCF_042671685.1 of Streptomyces sp. NPDC127595. Taxonomy (NCBI): domain Bacteria; kingdom Bacillati; phylum Actinomycetota; class Actinomycetes; order Kitasatosporales; family Streptomycetaceae; genus Streptomyces; species Streptomyces sp. NPDC127595. The sequence goes on from NZ_JBHXWK010000018.1 coordinate 114,662, forward strand.
CGCCAAGAACCACCTCCTGGAGGCCAACCTCCGTCTGGTGGTCTCCCTGGCCAAGCGCTACACCGGCCGCGGCATGCTCTTCCTGGACCTCATCCAGGAGGGCAACCTCGGTCTGATCCGCGCGGTCGAGAAGTTCGACTACACCAAGGGCTACAAGTTCTCCACGTACGCCACCTGGTGGATCCGTCAGGCGATCACCCGCGCGATGGCCGACCAGGCCCGCACCATCCGTATCCCGGTGCACATGGTCGAGGTCATCAACAAGCTCGCGCGCGTGCAGCGCCAGATGCTCCAGGACCTGGGCCGCGAGCCCACCCCGGAGGAGCTGGCCAAGGAACTCGACATGACCCCGGAGAAGGTCATCGAGGTCCAGAAGTACGGCCGCGAGCCCATCTCGCTGCACACCCCGCTGGGCGAGGACGGTGACAGCGAGTTCGGTGACCTCATCGAGGACTCCGAGGCCGTGGTCCCGGCGGACGCGGTCAGCTTCACGCTCCTCCAGGAGCAGCTGCACTCCGTTCTCGACACCCTGTCCGAGCGCGAGGCCGGCGTGGTCTCGATGCGTTTCGGTCTCACCGACGGTCAGCCGAAGACTCTCGACGAGATCGGCAAGGTGTACGGCGTGACGCGCGAGCGGATCCGCCAGATCGAGTCCAAGACGATGTCGAAGCTGCGTCACCCGTCGCGCTCGCAGGTGCTGCGCGACTACCTCGACTAGGCCTCGGAAGTTCGTCACGCAGGGCCCGGCTCCCACGGGGGAGCCGGGCCCTTTCGTGTGCGCGCGGAGTGCGAGCCCCCGCGTGCTGGATCACTCTGGGTTTTCGATGACCATCCCAGAGTGAGGAGCGCGCATGCGCCGTCCCTTTGCCTCGGCACTGGCCCTTGCGGCCGCCGCGGTCGCGATACCACTGGCGTCCCCCGCCCCGGCGGCGGCCGACAGCATCATCATCGGCGGCTTTCCGGTCGAGATCTCCGAGGCCCCCTGGACAGTGGCGCTGTCCAGCCGTGACCGGTTCGGGGGTACGCGCGCGGGTCAGTTCTGCGGAGGCGTCGTGATCGGCCCGTCCACGATCCTGACCGCGGCCCACTGCCTGGGCGCGGACGTGCTGGGGGCGCCCCCGCGGCAGGCTCGCGACCTGAAGGTCATCGCCGGCCGGGGAGACCTGCTGTCGAGCGGCGGCAAGGAGATCCCGGTCAGCGGTATCTGGGTCAATCCCGACTACGACAGCGATACGAACGCCGGGGACTTCGGCGTGCTCACCCTCGCGTCCCCGCTTCCGGAGAGCTCGGTCATCGGTATGGCGCCCTCCGGGGACGCCGCGTACGAGCCCGGTACGGCCGCCACGGTCTACGGCTGGGGCGATACGACGGGTGGCGGCGACTATGCGCGCAGTCTGCGGGCGGCGCGTGTGAGCGTGCTCCCCGATACCGCCTGTGAGGGGGCTTACCCGGGCAGTGCGGTCGGCACCTACCGGGCGACGTCCATGCTGTGCGCCGGGGAGCTCACGGGCGGGCGGGACGCCTGTCAGGGGGACAGCGGCGGACCGCTGGTCGCCCAGGGGCGACTCATCGGCCTGGTGTCGTGGGGGAGCGGCTGTGGACGCGCTGGAAGCCCCGGTGTCTACACGCGGGTCTCTGATGTCGCTCGGTCGCTCGACGCGCCCCGGTGAGCCTCTGTGGGCGCTCTGCGGGTGGCTCTTCGCGAGCGCTGAGCCGGCCGACGGGTGTTCTTGGGGGCGTGGGGCCGGCCGACGGGTGCTCTTCGGGTCCAGCTGAGCGCCTGGACGGGTGCTGGGCGGGGCGCGCGCTGAGTCCGCGGCCGGGTGCAGAGCCGTCCCGCTGAGCGTTACCTGTCAGGCGGTACGAATGCGGGCGGCCACTCCCTGTGTCCAGGGAGTGGCCGCCCGCATACCGGCCTATGCCGGCACCCGCTCGTCGTTGATGCGAAGTGTCAGCGTTCTTCGTCGTTGACGCTTTCCGGAACGGACGTCAGTCGCTCCGTCTCGTCCTGTATCTCAGCGGCGATCTTCTTGAGTTCCGGCTCGAACTTGCGACCGTGGTGGGCGCAGAAGAGCAGTTCTCCGCCGCTCAGGAGGACGACGCGCAGATATGCCTGGGCGCCGCAACGGTCGCAGCGGTCAGCGGCCGTCAGCGGGCTCGCGGGGGTCAGAACAGTAGTCACGTCGCCTCTTCTCTAGCTCGACGAGCTGTCGTACCAGGGTCAACATCCAACCAGGCCGAAAACGTTCCCGCTCGGGGCCCTTCCTCGAAAATTTCTCTCCAGGGCGGCTGTCTGCTGCCAGGTGGCGGCGAATGGGCCGTATTGCGTGTCTTCGTGTCTTACGGGTTCGCGCTGTCTGTCAGGGTCGGTCCTCCCGGCTGGCTTGCCGGTTGTTCTTGAGGACGTGCCCGGAGCCTAAATGGTTCATGCCCCGAAGGGAACGTGATATGTACTTCACTCCATCGAGGGATCGAACACCCATGCGACCCTGGACTAGGGTGTTTTCATGCGAGGGTGGCGTTACAACGGCTCTACCAGGCCTCGGTACCCTCTGAGCGGCGACCGAAGCCCGGCCTTACCCAAAAGGGCCCCATCTGAAATTCAGCGAGGAGCGAACCGCGTGACCGCCGAGACGTCCGTGCCGTCCACAGCGTTGCTGACCGGAGCAGACCGGGACGGTTCCAACTACACCGCGCGGCACCTGCTCGTCCTCGAGGGGCTCGAGGCCGTACGCAAGCGCCCGGGCATGTACATCGGGTCGACTGACAGCCGCGGTCTGATGCACTGCCTCTGGGAGATCATCGACAACTCGGTGGATGAGGCCCTGGGCGGCTACTGCGACCACATCGAGGTGATCCTGCACGACGACGCCTCGGTGGAGGTGCGGGACAACGGCCGTGGCATCCCGGTGGACGTGGAGCCCAAGACCGGCCTCTCCGGTGTCGAGGTCGTGATGACCAAGCTGCACGCCGGCGGAAAGTTCGGAGGCGGCTCGTACGCGGCCTCCGGCGGTCTGCACGGCGTCGGCGCCTCCGTGGTGAACGCGCTCTCCGCCCGCCTTGACATCGAGGTCGACCGCAGCGGCCACACCCACGCGGTGAGCTTCCGGCGCGGCACCCCGGGAGAGTTCAAGACCGGCGGCCCCGACGGCGCCTTCGAGGCGGCGAGCGGGCTGCGCAAGCTCAAGCGCATCCCCAAGACCCGCACCGGCACGCGCGTGCGTTACTGGGCTGACCGCCAGATCTTCCTCAAGGACGCCAAGCTCTCCCTGGACAACCTGCACCAGCGCGCCCGGCAGACCGCCTTCCTGGTGCCGGGGCTGACCATCGTCGTCCGCGACGAGTACGGGCTCGGCGAGGGCGGCAGCAAGGGCGAGGAGTCCTTCCGTTTCGACGGCGGCATCAGTGAGTTCTGTGAGTACCTGGCCAACGACAAGCCCGTCTGCGACGTCCTCCGCTTCTCCGGACAGGGCAGCTTCAAGGAGACCGTCCCGGTCCTTGACGACCACGGGCAGATGACGCCGACCGAGGTCACCCGAGAGCTGGGTGTCGATGTCGCGATGCGCTGGGGCACCGGGTACGACACCACTCTGCGGTCGTTCGTGAACATCATCGCCACGCCCAAGGGCGGCACCCACGTCGCAGGCTTCGAACAGGCAGTCGCCAAGACGATGAACGAGGTCCTGCGGGCCAAGAAGCTGTTGCGCGTCGCCGAGGACGACATCGTCAAGGACGACGCGCTGGAGGGCCTGACCGTCGTCGTCACCGTGCGCCTCGCCGAGCCGCAGTTCGAGGGCCAGACCAAGGAGATCCTCGGCACCTCGGCGGCCCGGCGCATCGTGACGAACGTGGTGTCCAAGGAGCTCAAGGAGTTCCTGACCACCACGAAGCGGGACGCTGCCGCGCAGGCCCGGGTCGTCATGGAGAAGGCCGTCGCGGCGGCCCGTACGCGGATCGCGGCCCGGCAGCACAAGGACGCGCAGCGCCGGAAGACGGCCCTGGAGTCCTCGTCCCTGCCCGCCAAGCTCGCCGACTGCCGCAGCGACGACGTGGGGCGCAGCGAGCTGTTCATCGTCGAGGGCGACTCCGCGCTCGGTACGGCCAAGCTCGCCCGGAACTCCGAGTTCCAGGCGCTGCTGCCGATCCGCGGCAAGATCCTCAACGTTCAGAAGTCGTCCGTGACGGACATGCTGAAGAACGTCGAGTGCGGGGCGATCATCCAGGTCATAGGAGCCGGGTCCGGCCGGACCTTCGACATCGACGCGGCGCGCTACGGGAAGATCATTCTTCTCGTCGACGCCGATGTCGACGGTGCGCACATCCGCTGTCTGCTGCTGACGCTGTTCCAGCGCTACATGCGGCCGATGGTCGAGGCGGGGCGGGTGTTCGCGGCGGTGCCGCCGCTGCACCGGATCGAGCTCAGCCAGCCCAGGAAGGGGCAGGACAAGTACATCTACACGTACTCGGACCGTGAGCTGCGGGAGACGCTGCTCGAACTCCAGCGCAAGAACGTGCGGTACAAGGACTCGATCCAGCGGTACAAGGGTCTCGGCGAGATGGATGCCGACCAGTTGGCCGAGACCACGATGGATCCTCGCCATCGGACGCTGCGGCGGATCAACATCTCCGACCTGGAGTCGTCCGAGCAGGTCTTTGATCTGCTGATGGGGAATGACGTGGCTCCGCGTAAGGAGTTCATTTCCAACTCGGCGGCTACGTTGGATCGGTCTCGTATCGACGCGTAGGCGCGGGCGCTGGGCCGGGCGTGTGCGGGTGGGTGGGGCGTCCGGGTGGGTGGGTCGGGGGGGGGGGGGGGGGGGCCCCCGCCCCCCCCCCCCCCCCGGGCGGGGGGGGGGGGGGGGGGGCCGGGGAGCGG
>NZ_JBHXWK010000019.1:0-94927 GCF_042671685.1 Streptomyces sp. NPDC127595
GTGGCCGGAACGATGTGTTCCGGCCACCCCGGCGGCACGTTTCTGCTGAAGTGCGGTCTGGAATCAGCCCTCGTCGTGGGAGACCGCGCGGCGTGCGTCCGCGTCCAGGACGCCCCAGCTGATGAGCTGCTCGGTGAGGACCGAGGGCGACTGGTCGTAGATGACGGCGAGCGTGCGCAGGTCGTCCTGGCGGATCGACAGCACCTTGCCGTTGTAGTCACCGCGCTGCGACTGGATCGTCGCGGCGTAGCGCTGCAGGGGACCGGCCTTCTCAGCCGGCACGTGGGCCAGCCGCTCCAGGTCCAGGACCAGCTTCGGCGGCGGCTCGGCGGCCCCGCCCGGAGTGGTGCCGGGCAGCAGCTCCTGCACCGGAACCCCGTAGAAGTCCGCGAGCTCGGCAAGACGCTGCACGGTGACGGCGCGGTCTCCGCGCTCGTACGAACCGACCACGACCGCCTTCCAGCGTCCCTGGGACTTCTCCTCGACGCCGTGGAGGGAAAGGCCCTGCTGGGTGCGGATGGCCCGGAGCTTGGCCCCGAGCTGTTTGGCGTATTCGCTGGACATATAGCTCCCCGGACGCTGTATCAACGTGCGGCTCGGCCGCGCGGCTGGTGACTCTGGTGACTCACTGTGAGGTTACGCAGCGTTACTCTCCCCCGTCAAGCCGAATGGTCCGGACCGACCCTTCAGTGGGATTCACCGGCGATGGCTTGAAGGGGGGTGATCAGGCGCGTTGCCGGGCTGGTAGCGTGGTTGGCGCAATTCCGACGTCCTTTAATGATCCGTCCCGTGAGGCGGAGAAGGAGGTCCGTTTCATATGGACACCGAGCAAGACAAGCAGCAATACGAAGCCGATGCGCGGCCCGTTCTCGAAGGCCCCGACATCGCGCGGGTGCTGACCCGCATCGCCCACGAGATCGTCGAGCGCGCCAAGGGCGCCGACGACGTGGTCCTTCTCGGCATCCCGACCCGGGGCGTCTTCCTCGCCCAGCGGCTCGCGGTGAAGCTGGCGGAGATCACCGGACGCAAGATCCCGGTCGGCTCCCTCGACATCACCATGTACCGCGACGACCTGCGCATGCACCCACCACGAGCGCTGGCCCGCACCGAGATCCCCGCCGACGGCATCGACGGCCGCCTGGTCGTCCTCGTCGACGACGTGCTCTTCTCCGGCCGCACCATTCGCGCGGCGCTCGACGCGCTGAACGACATCGGCCGCCCGCGCGCGGTGCAGCTCGCGGTCCTCGTCGACCGCGGTCACCGTGAACTGCCCATCCGCGCCGACTACGTCGGCAAGAACCTCCCCACGTCGTTGCGGGAGACGGTCAAGGTCCAGCTCGCCGAGGAGGACGGTCGCGACACCGTCCTGCTGGGTGCGAAGCGGACCTCCACGGGCGGCGAGCAGTAGCCACGCGCGGACGTACGGCCCTGTCGTGCGCCCTCGCACAGTGCTTCTGCCGTGTGCCCTTGCACGGCCGCGCGCCCGAATTCTCCCGCGAACTGAACTTCCTTACGGAGCCTGAAAGATGCAGCGTCATCTCATCTCGGCCGCCGACCTCACCCGCGACGACGCCGTCCTGATCCTCGACACCGCCGAGGAGATGGCCCGGGTCGCCGACCGGCCGATCAAGAAGCTGCCGACTCTGCGCGGCCGCACCGTCGTCAACCTCTTCTTCGAGGACTCGACCCGTACCCGGATCTCCTTCGAGGCCGCCGAGAAGCGCCTCTCAGCGGACGTCATCAACTTCACCGCCAAGGGGTCGAGCGTCTCCAAGGGCGAGTCCCTCAAGGACACCGCCCAGACACTCGAAGCCATGGGCGTCGACGCCGTCGTCATCCGGCACGGCGCCTCCGGAGCCCCCTACCGGCTCGCGACGTCCGGCTGGATCGACGCGGCCGTCATCAACGCCGGGGACGGCACCCACCAGCACCCCACCCAGGCGCTGCTCGACGCCTTCACCATGCGGCGCCGGCTCGTCGGCCGGGACGCGGGGATAGGGCAGGACCTGGCCGGCAAGCGGATCACGCTCGTCGGCGACATCCTGCACAGCCGTGTGGCCCGCTCCAACGTCGACCTGCTGCACACCCTCGGCGCCGAGGTCACCCTCGTCGCCCCGCCCACCCTGGTCCCGGTCGGCGTCGAGGCGTGGCCCTGCGAGGTCTCGTACGACCTCGACAGCACGCTCTCCAAGTCCGATGCCGTGATGCTGCTGCGTGTGCAGCGTGAGCGGATGAACGCGGCGTTCTTCCCCACCGAGCGCGAGTACTCGCGGCGCTACGGCCTGGACGGCGACCGCATGGCGCGGATGCCCGAGCACGCCATCGTGATGCACCCCGGCCCCATGGTCCGCGGTATGGAGATCACCGCCGAGGTCGCCGACTCGGACCGCTGCACCGTCGTCGAGCAGGTCACCAACGGCGTATCGATCCGAATGGCCGTCCTCTACCTGCTCCTTGGCGGCAACGAGCCCGCCGTCACCCACACCCGTACCGAGGAGAAGTAAGTACATGAGCAAGATCCTTATCCGTGGTGCGCGGGTGCTCGGCGGCGAGCCGCAGAACGTACTCGTCGACGGCCCGGTCATCGAGGCGGTCGGCACCGGGCTCTCGGCCGAGGGCGCGGAGGTGGTCGAGGCCGAGGGCAAGGTGCTGCTGCCGGGGCTCGTCGATCTGCACACGCATCTGCGTGAGCCGGGCCGCGAGGACTCCGAGACCGTGCTGACCGGCACGCGGGCGGCGGCGAGCGGCGGCTACACCGCCGTGTTCGCCATGGCCAACACCTTCCCCGTCGCCGACACCGCCGGTGTCGTCGAGCAGGTCTACCGGCTCGGCCAGGAGCACGGCTACTGCGACGTACAGCCCATCGGCGCCGTCACTGTCGGCCTGGAGGGCAAGAAGCTCGCCGAACTGGGCGCCATGCACGAGTCCGCCGCCGGGGTCACGGTCTTCTCGGACGACGGCAAGTGCGTGGACGACGCGGTGATCATGCGCAGAGCGCTGGAGTACGTGAAGGCGTTCGGCGGGGTCGTCGCGCAGCACGCGCAGGAGCCGCGGCTCACCGAGGGCGCCCAGATGAACGAGGGCGTCGTCTCCGCCGAGCTGGGGCTCGGCGGCTGGCCGGCGGTGGCCGAGGAATCGATCATCGCCCGGGACGTCCTGCTCGCCGAGCACGTCGGCTCCCGCGTCCACATCTGCCACCTGTCGACCGCCGGCAGCGTCGAGATCGTCCGCTGGGCCAAGTCCCGCGGTATCGACGTCACCGCCGAGGTCACCCCGCACCACCTGCTCCTCACCGACGAGTTGGCGCGTACCTACAACCCGGTCTACAAGGTCAACCCGCCGCTGCGCACCGAGCGTGACGTGCTGGCTCTGCGTCAGGCGCTCGCCGACGGGACGATCGACATCGTCGCCACCGACCACGCTCCGCACCCGCACGAGGACAAGGACTGCGAGTGGGCCGCGGCCGCCATGGGCATGGTGGGGCTCGAGACCGCACTGTCCGTCGTCCAGCAGACGATGGTCGAGACCGGACTGCTGGACTGGGCCGGCGTCGCGGACCGGATGTCCGCCAAACCCGCCGCGATCGGCCGGGCCACCGGTCACGGCCGTCCTGTCTCGGCAGGTGAGCCCGCCAACCTCACGCTGGTCGACACGGAATACCGTGGGGCCGTGGACCCCGCGGGCTTCGCCTCGCGCAGCCGCAACACCCCGTACGAGGGCCGTGAGCTGCCGGGCCGTGTCACGCACACCTGGCTCCGGGGCAAGGCCACCCTCGTGGACGGGAAGCTCGCGTGACACCTCAGATGATGATCGCCGCCGAACAGAAGTCGGCGGAAGTGACCGACTGGGCCGCCCGCGTGGGCTGGCTCGTCGGCCTCGCCCTCTTCGTCGCGCTTCTCTACTGGCTGATGCGTGAGGGCTGGAAGTGGCGCGGCACCCTCCAGGGCGACCTGCCCGAGCTGCCCACCGCGCCGGAAGACCTCGGTCCGGTGAGACTTGAGCTGACCGGTCGCTACCACGGCTCCACCACCGCCGGGCAGTGGCTGGACCGCATCGTGGCGCACGGCCTGGGCACCCGCAGCAGGGTCGAGCTCACGCTGACGGACGCGGGCCTTGACGTCGTACGCCCTGGAGCGGCCGACTTCTTCGTCCCGGCCGCGCAGCTCCGCGAGGCCAGGCTCGACAAGGGAATCGCGGGCAAGGTCCTCACCGAGGGCGGTCTGCTCGTCGTCACCTGGGCGCACGGCGAACGGCTGATCGACTCGGGGTTCCGCTCCGACCGCGCGGCAGAGCACACCACATGGGTCCAGACCCTGAACGACATGATCAAAACGACGGAAACGGAAGGCGCACGATGACGACCTCCACCAAGGGAGCCGCGAAGGTTCCCGCCGTACTCGTCCTGGAGGACGGCCGCGTCTTCCGCGGCCGTGCCTACGGGGCCGTGGGGGAGACCTTCGGCGAAGCGGTGTTCTCCACCGGCATGACCGGCTACCAGGAGACCCTCACCGACCCGTCGTACCACCGCCAGGTCGTCGTGATGACCTCCCCGCACGTCGGCAACACCGGCGTGAACGACGAGGACCCCGAGTCGAAGCGGATCTGGGTCGCCGGTTATGTCGTACGGGAACCCGCGCGCGTCTCCTCCAACTGGCGCTCCCGGCGCTCGCTGGACGAAGAACTGCGCAACCAGGGTGTCGTCGGCATCAGCGGCATCGACACCCGCGCGCTGACCCGCCACCTGCGTGAGCGTGGCGCCATGCGCGTCGGCATCTTCTCCGGCAACGCGCTGCCCGACGAGGGCACCATGCTCGCCGAGGTGCGCCAGGCTCCTGAGATGGCCGGCGCCAGCCTCTCCGAGGAGGTTGCCACCAAGGAGTCGTACGTCGTCCCCGCGATCGGCGAGAAGCGGTTCACCGTTGCCGCCCTTGACCTGGGGATCAAGGGCATGACCCCGCACCGGATGGCCGAGCGCGGCATCGAGGTGCACGTACTGCCCGCGACCGCCACGGTCGAGGACGTGTACGCGGTGAATCCGGACGGTTTCTTCCTCTCCAACGGCCCGGGCGACCCGTCCACCGTGGACCTGACCGTGATCAAGGCGGTGCTGGCGCGCAAGACCCCGCTCTTCGGCATCTGCTTCGGCAACCAGATCCTGGGCCGCGCGCTCGGCTTCGGCACGTACAAGCTGAAGTACGGCCACCGCGGCATCAACCAGCCGGTGCAGGACCGGACGACCGGCAAGGTCGAGGTCACCGCGCACAACCACGGCTTCGCCGTCGACGCGCCGCTCGACAAGGTGTCCGACACCCCCTACGGCCGCGCCGAGGTCTCCCACGTCTGCCTGAACGACCAGGTCGTCGAGGGACTTCAGCTGCTCGACCAGCCGGCCTTCAGCGTCCAGTACCACCCCGAGGCGGCGGCGGGCCCGCACGACGCGGCCTACCTGTTCGACCGCTTCGTAGAGCTCATGGCAGAAAAGGGAGCCCAGCGTGCCTAAGCGCACCGATATCCAGTCCGTCCTGGTCATCGGCTCCGGCCCGATCGTCATCGGCCAGGCCGCCGAGTTCGACTACTCCGGCACCCAGGCCTGCCGCATCCTGCGAGCCGAAGGCCTCAGGGTCATCCTCGTCAACTCAAACCCGGCGACGATCATGACCGACCCGGAGATCGCCGACGCCACGTATGTCGAGCCGATCACCCCGGAGTTCGTCGAGAAGATCATCGCCAAGGAGCGGCCGGACGCGTTGCTGCCCACCCTGGGCGGCCAGACGGCCCTGAACACCGCCATCTCCATGCACGAGCAGGGTGTCCTGGAGAAGTACGGCGTCGAGCTGATCGGCGCCAACGTCGAGGCGATCAACAAGGGCGAGGACCGCGAGCTCTTCAAGGGCGTCGTCGAAGCCGTCCGCGCCAAGATCGGGCACGGCGAGTCCGCCCGGTCGGTGATCTGCCACACCATGGACGACATCATCAAGGGCGTGGAGACGCTGGGCGGTTACCCCGTCGTCGTCCGCCCCTCCTTCACCATGGGCGGCGCCGGCTCCGGCTTCGCCCACGACGAGGAGGAGCTGCGCCGCATCGCCGGTCAGGGCCTCACGCTCTCGCCGACCACCGAGGTGCTCCTGGAGGAGTCCATCCTCGGCTGGAAGGAGTACGAGCTGGAGCTGATGCGCGACCGGAACGACAACGTCGTGGTCGTCTGCTCCATCGAGAACTTCGACCCGATGGGCGTGCACACCGGCGACTCGATCACCGTCGCGCCCTCGATGACGCTGACCGACCGCGAGTACCAGCGGCTGCGCGACATCGGCATCGCGATCATCCGCGAGGTCGGTGTCGACACCGGCGGCTGCAACATCCAGTTCGCGGTGAACCCCGAGGACGGCCGGATCATCGTCATCGAGATGAACCCGCGTGTCTCGCGTTCCTCCGCCCTCGCCTCCAAGGCGACCGGCTTCCCGATCGCCAAGATCGCGGCCAAGCTCGCCGTCGGCTACACGCTCGACGAGATCCCGAACGACATCACGGAGAAGACCCCGGCGTCCTTCGAGCCGACACTCGACTACGTGGTCGTGAAGGCCCCGCGCTTCGCCTTCGAGAAGTTCCCGAGCGCCGACTCCACCCTCACCACGACCATGAAGTCGGTGGGCGAGGCCATGGCGATCGGCCGCAACTTCACCGAGGCGCTACAGAAGGCGCTGCGCTCGCTGGAGAAGAAGGGCAGCCAGTTCACCTTCGTCGGCGAGCCCGGCGACAAGGCCCTTCTTCTGGAAGAGGCGGCCAGGCCGACCGACGGGCGTATCAACTCCGTCATGCAGGCCATCCGCGCGGGTGCCACTCCCGAGGAGGTCTTCGAGTCGACGAAGATCGACCCGTGGTTCGTGGACCAGCTCTTCCTGATCAAGGAGACCGCGGACGAGCTGGCCGCCGCCGACAAGCTGGATCCCGAGCTGCTGGCGGAGGCCAAGCGGCACGGCTTCTCCGACGTCCAGATCGGCGAGATCCGCGGCCTGCGCGAGGACGTGGTCCGCGAGGTGCGGCACGCGCTCGGCATCCGCCCGGTCTACAAGACGGTCGACACCTGCGCCGCCGAGTTCGCGGCCAACACGCCGTACTTCTACTCCTCTTACGACGAGGAGACCGAGGTCGCCCCGCGCGAGAAGCCCGCGGTCATCATCCTGGGCTCAGGACCCAACCGCATCGGCCAGGGCATCGAGTTCGACTACTCCTGCGTCCACGCCTCCTTCGCGCTGAGCGACGCCGGCTACGAGACCGTGATGGTCAACTGCAATCCGGAGACCGTCTCGACGGACTACGACACCTCCGACCGCCTGTACTTCGAGCCGCTGACGCTCGAAGACGTGCTGGAGATCGTGCACGCGGAGACGCTGGCCGGTCCGGTCGCGGGTGTGATCGTGCAGCTCGGCGGCCAGACCCCGCTGGGCCTCTCGCAGGCGCTCAAGGACAACGGCGTCCCGATCGTGGGTACTTCACCGGAGGCCATCCACGCCGCCGAGGACCGCGGCGCCTTCGGGCGGGTCCTGGAGGAGGCCGGCCTGCCGGCTCCCAAGCACGGCACCGCCACCACCTTCGCCGGGGCCAAGGCCATCGCCGACGAGATCGGCTACCCGGTCCTGGTCCGGCCGTCGTACGTGCTCGGCGGGCGCGGCATGGAGATCGTGTACGACGAGACGCGACTGTCCTCCTACATCGCCGAGTCGACCGAGATCAGCCCCTCCCGGCCGGTGCTGGTGGACCGGTTCCTCGACGACGCGATCGAGATCGACGTCGACGCCCTGTACGACGGTGAGGAGTTGTACCTCGGCGGCGTCATGGAGCACATCGAGGAGGCCGGTATCCACTCCGGCGACTCGGCGTGCGCGCTGCCGCCGATCACGCTCGGCGGGTTCGACATCAAGCGACTGCGGGCGTCAACCGAGGCCATTGCCAAGGGTGTTGGCGTGCGCGGACTCATCAACATCCAGTTCGCGCTGGCCGGGGACATCCTGTACGTCCTCGAAGCCAACCCGCGTGCCTCGCGGACCGTCCCCTTCACCTCGAAGGCGACCGCGGTGCCGCTCGCCAAGGCCGCCGCCCGCATCTCGCTCGGCGCGACCGTCGCCGAACTGCGCGCGGAGGGGCTGCTGCCCGCCAACGGCGACGGCGGCACGCTTCCGCTCGACGCGCCGATCTCCGTCAAGGAGGCCGTCATGCCGTGGTCGCGCTTCCGCGACATCCACGGGCGCGGCGTCGACACGGTGCTCGGCCCGGAGATGCGCTCCACCGGTGAAGTCATGGGAATCGACTCGGTGTTCGGCACGGCGTACGCCAAGTCCCAGGCGGGCGCCTATGGTCCGCTGCCGACCAAGGGCCGCGCCTTCATCTCCGTCGCCAACCGCGACAAGCGCTCGATGATCTTCCCGGCGCGTGAACTCGTCGCCCACGGCTTCGAGTTGCTCGCCACCTCAGGCACGGCCGAGGTGCTCAGGCGCAACGGCCTCAACGCCACCGTCGTACGCAAGCAGAGCGAGGGCGTGGGCCCGAGCGGCGAGAAGACCATCGTCCAGCTCATCCACGACGGCCAGGTCGACCTCATCGTCAACACGCCGTACGGCACCGGCGGCCGCCTCGACGGCTACGAGATCCGTACGGCGGCCGTGGCGCGCTCCGTCCCGTGCCTGACGACGGTTCAGGCGCTCGCCGCAGCCGTCCAGGGCATCGACGCGCTCAACCGCGGTGACGTGGGCGTGCGTTCACTGCAGGAACACGCCGAGCATCTGACCGCGGCCCGCGACTAGCAGCCCTGAGGGGGACACCGGAAACGGTGTCCCCCTCTTCGTGAGGACACCCATGTACAAGATCTTTTTCAAGCTCGTCTTCCAACGGATGGACCCCGAGCGGGCCCACTACCTGGCCTTCCGCTGGATCCGCCTGGCCGCCCGCATCCCCGTGCTCCGGACCTTCGTCGCGGCTGCCCTCGCGCCCCGCCACGAGGAACTGCGCACCGAGGCGTTCGGCCTGCGGATGCACGGCCCGTTCGGGCTCGCCGCCGGCTTCGACAAGAACGCCGTCGCCATCGACGGGATGTCGATGCTCGGCTTCGACCACATCGAGATCGGCACGGTCACCGGTGAGCCGCAGCCCGGGAACCCCAAGAAGCGGCTGTTCCGCCTGGTGCCGGACCGGGCGCTGATCAACCGTATGGGTTTCAACAACGAGGGCTCCGCGGCCGTCTCCGAGCGCCTGGCGGCCCGTACACCCGTCTTCAGGACCGTCGTCGGCGTCAACATCGGCAAGACCAAGGTCGTCCCCGAGGCGGAGGCCGTCGGCGACTACGTGAAGTCGGCCGAGCGACTGGCCCGCCACGCCGACTACCTCGTGGTCAACGTGAGCTCGCCGAACACCCCGGGCCTGCGCAACCTCCAGGCCACCGAGGCGCTGCGGCCGCTGCTGAGCGCCGTCCGTGAAGCCGCCGACCGCGCGGTCACCGACCGGCGGGTGCCGCTCCTCGTCAAGATCGCGCCCGACCTCGCCGACGACGACATCGACGCCGTCGCCGACCTCGCCGTCGAACTCGGCCTGGACGGGATCATCGCCACGAACACCACCATCGCGCGCGACGGACTCGGTTTGAAGTCCGAACCCACGCTGGTCAAGGAGACGGGCGGGCTCTCGGGAGCGCCGCTGAAATCGCGCTCCCTGGAGGTGCTGCGCCGCCTCTACGCGCGCGTGGGCGGCCAGATCACCCTGGTGGGCGTCGGCGGTATCGAGAACGCCGAGGACGCCTGGCAGCGCATCCTGGCCGGCGCCACGCTGGTCCAGGGCTACAGCGCCTTCATCTACGAGGGCCCCTTCTGGGGCCGCGCCATCCACAAGGGGCTCGTCGCGCGCCTCCGCACGAGCCCGTACGCCACCCTCGCCGACGCGGTCGGCGCCGACGTGAGGAAGTCCGCATGAGCCTGGAACCCTTCGGCGCGCGTCTTCGCCGTGCCATGGACGACCGCGGTCCGCTGTGCGTCGGCATCGACCCGCACGCCTCGCTGCTCGCGGAGTGGGGCCTCGGTGACGACATCGCGGGCCTGGAGCGGTTCAGCCGCACCGTCGTGGAGGCGCTGGCCGACCGGGTCGCCGTGCTGAAGCCGCAGAGCGCGTTCTTCGAGCGCTTCGGGTCGCGCGGTATCGCCGTCCTGGAGAGGTCGGTCGAGGAGGCGCGGGCGGCCGGCGCGCTGGTCGTGATGGATGCCAAGCGCGGCGACATCGGCTCGACCATGGCCGCGTACGCGGAGACCTTCCTGTGCAAGGACGCGCCGCTGTTCTCGGACGCGCTCACCGTGTCGCCGTATCTGGGGTACGGCTCGCTGAAGCCCGCGGTCGAACTGGCCCGCGAGAGCGGGGCCGGCCTCTTCGTCCTCGCACTCACCTCCAACCCGGAGGGCGGCGAGGTGCAGCACGCGGTCCGGGCGGACGGCCGGAACGTCGGAGCGACCATGCTGGCCCATCTCGCCACCGAGAACGCGGGAGAGACACCCCTGGGCTCCTACGGCGCGGTGGTGGGCGCCACCCTGGGCGACCTCTCCTCGTACGACCTGGACATCAACGGGCCGATCCTCGCGCCCGGGATCGGCGCTCAGGGGGCCACCGCGGCCGATCTCGCGGGTGTCTTCGGCGCGGCGGTGCGCAATGTCGTCCCGAACGTCAGCCGGGGTGTTCTGTGTCACGGTCCCGATGTCGTCGCGCTGCGGGAGGTCGCGGAGGGCTTCGCGGAGGAGATCCGGGTCGCTGTGGCGGCCGTCTGAGCGTCCGAAGGCCTTGCGACGTTCTGTGGGAGCACGTTTAGAGGCCTCGGAGGCTCTCCGACGAGGGGCTTCGGAGGGCGCCGAGCCTGAATACATTCTCAAATCCAGGGCAATATGTCGGAAATGTCTAGCTCCAGGGAGGCTGACCAGGACTTTTCCGCTGTTCTCGCTGACTCTGGCGCGGTTGCCCGCTAGTCTCCGTCGAGAGTGTTCGGGCAAGCGTGTTGCTCGTAGCTCCCCAGGTGTGGGGCGACTAGGTTCCTCACCGGTCCGTATCCGACAGTTCGACATCCGAGGTGACGTAGGCGTGGCTCTTCCGCCCCTTACCCCTGAACAGCGCTCAGCCGCGCTCGAAAAGGCCGCCGCGGCTCGCCGGGAGCGGGCCGAGGTCAAGAATCGACTCAAGCACTCCGGCGCCTCCCTTCACGAGGTCATCAAGCAGGGCCAGGAGAATGACGTCATCGGCAAGATGAAGGTCTCCGCTCTCCTCGAGTCCCTGCCGGGCGTGGGCAAGGTCCGCGCCAAGCAGATCATGGAGCGACTGGGGATCTCCGAGAGCCGTCGTGTACGCGGCCTCGGTTCGAACCAGATCGCCTCCTTGGAGCGTGAGTTCGGCGGCGCGGGCGCCTGAGTTCTGGGCACCCCGTGATTGCTGGAATAATCGCTGCATGAGTGAACGTCCGCGGCTGACCGTGCTCTCCGGCCCCTCAGGGGTCGGCAAGAGCACGGTCGTCGCTCATATGCGCAAGGAACACCCCGAGGTCTGGCTCTCGGTGTCGGCGACGACCCGTAAGCCGCGCCCCGGTGAGAAGCATGGAGTCCACTACTTCTTCGTCAGTGACGAGGAGATGGACAAGCTGATCGCCAATGGTGAGCTGCTGGAGTGGGCGGAATTCGCCGGCAACCGTTACGGGACGCCCCGTGCGGCGGTCCTGGAGCACCTGGAAGCGGGTGTGCCGGTCCTCCTGGAGATCGATCTCCAGGGCGCCCGGCAGGTCCGCGAGTCCATGCCGGAGGCCTTGCTGGTGTTCCTGGCCCCTCCCTCCTGGGAGGAGCTGGTGCGCAGACTCACCGGCCGGGGCACCGAACCGCCCGAGGTGATCGAGCGCCGTCTGGAGGCCGCCAAGATCGAACTGGCGGCCGAGACCGAGTTCGATGTCACCCTTGTCAACACCTCCGTCGAGGATGTAGCGCGTGAGCTGCTAGCCTTGGTGGAAGTTGTTTGATCTTTCAGGTCTTTTTCCCTTTTCGGAAGGCAGAGCGTGTCCTCTTCCATCACCGCTCCCGAGGGCATCATCAACCCTCCGATCGACGAGCTCCTCGAGGCCACCGACTCGAAGTACAGCCTGGTGATCTACGCGGCCAAGCGTGCCCGTCAGATCAACGCGTACTACTCGCAGCTCGGTGAGGGTCTCCTTGAGTACGTCGGTCCCCTGGTGGACACCCACGTCCATGAGAAGCCGCTCTCTATCGCCCTGCGCGAGATCAACGCGGGCCTGCTGACGTCCGAGGCCGTTGAGGGCCCCGCTCAGTAGTCACACTGTTTCTCTTCATCCACAGGCCCGGCAGCGCGACTGTCGGGCCTGTGGTGTGTCATGGAGTCGTCCGGCACGGGGTTTTCGGCCTGAGCCGTTCGGCGTCGTACGTTCTCGAGTGTGGGGAGACCCGGTGGACAAGCCCAAGGTCGTGCTGGGAGTCAGCGGCGGTATCGCCGCGTACAAGGCCTGTGAGCTGCTGCGCAGGCTGACCGAGTCCGGTCATGACGTACGGGTCGTACCGACGGAGTCCGCCCTGCACTTCGTCGGCGCCGCCACCTGGTCCGCCCTCTCCGGCCATCCTGTCTCCACCGAGGTCTGGTCGGACGTCCACGAGGTGCCGCACGTCCGCATCGGTCAGCACGCCGATCTGGTCGTCGTGGCCCCCGCGACGGCCGACATGCTCGCCAAGGCGGCCCACGGCCTGGCTGACGACCTCCTCACCAACACCCTCCTCACCGCCCGCTGCCCGGTCGTCTTCGCACCCGCCATGCACACCGAGATGTGGGAGCACCCGGCGACGCAGGAGAACGTGGCGACGCTGCGCCGCAGGGGCGCCGTCGTCATCGAGCCCGCCGTGGGGCGGCTGACCGGCGTCGACACCGGCAAGGGACGGTTGCCCGAACCCGCGGAGATCTTCGAGGTCTGCCGGCGGGTGCTCGCGCGGGGCGTGGCCGAGCCGGATCTCGCCGGCCGGCATGTCGTCGTCAGCGCGGGTGGCACGCGCGAGCCGCTCGACCCCGTCCGCTTCCTCGGCAACCGCTCCTCCGGGAAGCAGGGCTACGCCCTCGCCCGTACAGCGGCCGCGCGGGGCGCCAGGGTCACACTGATCGCCGCCAACACCGGACTGCCGGACCCGGCCGGTGTGGACGTCGTACAGGTCGGGACCGCCGTGCAACTGCGCGAGGCGGTGCTGAAGGCGGCCCCGGACGCCGACGCGGTGGTCATGGCCGCGGCCGTGGCGGACTTCCGCCCGGCGACGTACGTGACCGGAAAGATCAAAAAGCAGGACGGCCGGGAGCCGGACCCGATCGTGCTGGTCCGCAACCCGGACATCCTCGCCGAGATCTCGGCGGACCGGCCCCGGCCCGGCCAGGTGGTGGTCGGTTTCGCCGCCGAGACGGACGACGTGCTGGCCAACGGACGTACGAAACTCCGGCGCAAGGGCTGTGACCTCCTCGTGGTGAACGAGGTGGGGGAGCGCAGGACCTTCGGCGCCGAGGAGAACGAGGCCGTGGTGCTCGGCGCCGACGGCAGCGAGACCCCGGTGCCGTACGGGCCGAAGGAGGCGCTGGCCGACATCGTGTGGGATCTGGTGGTGCCGCGGCTCGGGTGAAGGAGGATGCCCGGGCTCGGGCTCGGGTGGTTCCCCGGCCCGGGTGGAGGTGATGCCGCGTCTCGGGTGAAAGTGGAACGTCTCAGTCACGTGAAATCTCAGCCATGGGGAACGCTGAAAATGCCTCAACAGGCGCCGCAAGACGCGCGAAAAACGGGCGTGGCGACCCTGGCGGAGACCGAGCGTCATGGCGGAGAATGCCCGTGCCGCAGGTCACAGCGCTTCCGCGAAGCGAGACAGATGGGCCTATAGGCGAGTGCGACCGATAAACTGTTCTCGGACGACGCCGGGCGCAGCCCCCGGCCGTCCACCAATGATCAGCCAGCAGCCGCTGCAACCTCAGGGAGCGTTGTGTCCCGTCGCCTGTTCACCTCGGAGTCTGTGACCGAGGGTCACCCCGACAAGATCGCTGACCAGATCAGTGACACCATTCTCGACGCGCTTCTGCGCGAGGACCCGAAGTCCCGGGTCGCCGTGGAGACGCTGATCACGACCGGCCTGGTGCACGTGGCCGGAGAGGTCACCACAAAGGCGTACGCGCCGATCGCGCAGCTCGTCCGCGACAAGATCCTCGAGATCGGTTACGACTCCTCGAAGAAGGGCTTCGACGGCGCGTCCTGCGGCGTATCGGTGTCCATCGGCTCGCAGTCGCCCGACATCGCGCAGGGCGTCGACACGGCGTACGAACAGCGGGTCGAGGGCGATGAGGACGAGCTCGACAAGCAGGGCGCGGGCGACCAGGGCCTGATGTTCGGCTACGCGACGGACGAGACCCCGGCGCTGATGCCGCTCCCGATCCACCTCGCGCACCGCCTCGCGCGCCGCCTCTCCGAGGTCCGCAAGAACGGGACGATCCCGTACCTGCGCCCCGACGGCAAGACCCAGGTCACCATCGAGTACGACGGTGACAAGGCGGTCCGCCTGGACACGGTCGTCGTCTCCTCGCAGCACGCGTCGGACATCGACCTGGAATCGCTCCTGGCCCCCGACATTCGCGAGTTCGTGGTCGAGCCGGAGCTGAAGGCCCTGCTGGACGACGGCATCAAGCTGGAGACCGACGGCTACCGCCTCCTGGTCAACCCGACCGGCCGCTTCGAGATCGGCGGCCCGATGGGCGACGCCGGCCTCACCGGCCGCAAGATCATCATCGACACGTACGGCGGCATGGCCCGCCACGGCGGCGGCGCCTTCTCGGGCAAGGACCCGTCCAAGGTCGACCGCTCCGCCGCGTACGCCATGCGCTGGGTCGCCAAGAACGTCGTCGCCGCGGGACTCGCCTCCCGCTGCGAGGTCCAGGTCGCGTACGCCATCGGCAAGGCCGAGCCCGTCGGCCTCTTCGTCGAGACCTTCGGCACCGCCAAGGTCGACGCCGAGAAGATCGAGACCGCCATCACCGAGGTCTTCGACCTCCGCCCGGCGGCCATCATCCGCGACCTCGACCTGCTCCGCCCGATCTACTCCCAGACCGCCGCGTACGGTCACTTCGGACGCGAGCTGCCCGACTTCACGTGGGAGCGGACGGACCGAGTGGAAGCGCTGCGCAAGGCTGTCGGCCTGTAGGGCCTGTTGTGTGGCGAGGCCCGGTGCCCTTGGGGGTGCCGGGCCTCGGTGTTTCCCGGTGTTGTGTCACTCGTCCTCGGGCGCGTGGCGCTGTCGGTGGGGTCTGGTAGGAATGTTGCTGTGAGCAGCGCGGACGGGGAGTCTGAGGGTGGTGCGGAGGGTGCGCCGCCCGAGCAGCTTGCGTTGATTCGGGAGAGTGTGCGGAAGGCCGCGGCGCCGAAGGCGAAGCCGCGGACGTGGCGGGGCGCCGCGCTGGCCAGGGAACTGCCCGTCGCGCGCGTGCTCGTGGACAAGGGCGTGCTGCATCTCGACCGGTACTTCGACTACGCCGTGCCCGAGGAGCTCGACGCGCAGGCGCAGCCCGGGGTGCGGGTGCGGGTGCGGTTCGGGGCCGGGCGGCATCGGGTGCGGGAGGGGCGGCGTGAGGGCGGGGGGCTGATCGACGGGTTTCTCGTCGAGCGGCTTGCCGAGTCGGAGTACGCGGGGCCCTTGGCCGCGCTGGCTCAAGTCGTCTCGCCCGAGCCGGTGTTGAGCGCGGAGTTGCTGGGGCTCACGCGTGCTGTCGCCGACCGGTACGCGGGCAGCCTCGCCGATGTGCTGCAACTGGCTGTGCCGCCGCGCAACGCTCGGGCGGAAGGCAAGGCTTCGCCCGCGCCGCTGCCGGTTCCCGGGGTGCCCGAGGTGGGGTCCTGGGCGCGGTACGGGCGGGGGGCGGCCTTTCTGGAGGCGCTCGCGGCGGGGGGAGCGCCGCGCGCGGTGTGGAACGCGTTGCCCGGGCCCGGCTGGGCCGAGGAGCTGGCGCGGGCCGTGGGTGCGACGCTCGCCTCGGGGCGGGGCGCGCTCGTGGTCGTGCCGGACGGGCGGGCCGTCTCGCGCGTCGACGCAGCGCTGACCTCGGTGCTGGGGGAGGGGCGGCACGCCGTGCTGACCGCGGAGGCCGGGCCGGAGAAGCGGTACCGGGAGTGGCTTGCCGTGCGGCGCGGGTCCGTACGGGCCGTCGTGGGCACGCGGGCCGCCATGTTCGCGCCCGTGCGGGATCTGGGGCTCGTCGCCATCTGGGACGACGGGGACGGCAGCCACAGCGAGCTGCACGCGCCGCAGCCGCATGCCCGGGAGGTGCTTCAGCTGCGGGCCGCTCATGACAAGTGTGCCTTTCTGCTGGGGAGTTGGAGCTGCACGGTCGAGGCTGCGCAGCTCGTCGAGAGTGGCTGGGCGCTGCCGCTGGTCGCGGAGCGCGAACAGGTGCGGGGGGCCGCGCCGTTGGTGCGGACCGTGGGGGACGGCGATCTCGCGCGGGACGAGGCGGCCCGGGCCGCGCGCCTGCCCACGATCGCCTGGCAGGTGGTCCGGGAAGGGCTGCGCAACGGGCCCGTGCTGGTGCAGGTGCCTCGCCGGGGGTACGTACCGCGGATGGCCTGTGCCCAGTGCCGGGCCGCCGCGCGGTGTCGGCACTGCGCGGGGCCGTTGGAGGCGCAGGATGCGGGGGCGCTGCGGTGTACGTGGTGTGGGCGGGACGAAGCGGCCTGGCACTGTCCCGAGTGCGGTGGCTTCCGGCTGCGGGCGCAGATCGTGGGCGCGCGGCGGACCGCGGAGGAACTGGGGCGGGCGTTTCCGGCCGTACCCGTGCGGACGTCCGGTCGGGAGCAGATCCTCGACACCGTGGCGGGAGCGCCCGCACTCGTCGTGAGCACGCCGGGCGCCGAGCCGGTGGCCGACGGTGGATACGCGGCCGCACTGCTGCTCGACGGCTGGGCGATGCTCGGGCGGCCCGATCTGCGGGCCGGGGAAGAGGCGCTGCGGCGCTGGATCGGCGCGGCATCGCTGGTGCGGCCGCAGAGCGCCGGGGGGACCGTGGTAGTCGTCGCCGAGCCGACCTTGCGGCCCGTGCAGGCGCTCGTACGGTGGGATCCCGTCGGGCATGCCGTCCGCGAACTGTCCGAGCGCGCCGAGCTCGGTTTTCCCCCGGTGTCGCGGATGGCGGCCGTGTCCGGTACGTCCGAGGCGCTGGCGGGATTCCTCGCCGCGGCCGAACTGCCCGGTGACGCCGAGGTGTTGGGGCCCGTTCCGATGCACGTCACGCAGGTGGGGCGTCCACGGCAGGCCGGGGGGGCGCCTCCGGGCGAGCACTGGGAGCGGGCCCTCATTCGGGTGCCGCCCGGGAGCGGGGCCGCGCTCGCCGCGGCGTTGAAGACCGCACAGGCGACCCGGATGGCTCGTGGGGGGAGCGAGCCCGTACGGATCCGGATCGATCCGCCGGACATCGGGTGAGGGCTGGGGGAGGGTGTGTCAGTTCGGGCTGCCTCCCAGGCCTGGTGGCGCCGGGAGGCAGACGAGGCAAGGGGTCAGCCGTTGCGCGGCCCGGGGAACGCGGTGGGCCGCACCTCCTCGCGGAGGGTGGGGCTGCCCGCCGTCGGCTGGGTCGGCATGGAGCGGGCGGCGGGAACCGTCGGTACGGGCAGGGCGGGGATGCCGGTGTTGACGGCGACGGTGTGGTTGCCCGCCGGCTCCGTGGCGCGCTCCGCCTCCGCGGCGGCCTGGGTGGTGGCCCGGCGGGCGCCGTAGCGGCGGTGCACCGCCTGCTTGGTGACCCCGAGGGCCGAGCCCACCGCATCCCACGAGAAACCCAGTGAGCGGTCGAAGTCCACGGCGGCCGTGACCAGGGTCTCGACGCTGTCCCGCAGCTCTTGGGCGAGGCGGACGGTCGGGGCGGGGGCGCGTCCGTAGACGACGAAGCCCGCGGAGGGGCCGGAGCGGCGCGGGCGGTAGACGTTGCCCAGCTGGGCGGTCAGCGTGCGCAGTGCGTCCACCTGCCGGCGGACCCGCTCGATGTCCCGCACCAGCAAGTGCAGGCTGGCCCGAGCCTGGGCGTCGTGGGTTGCGTGGTCGGCCATGAACAAGCCTCTCGAACAGGCGTTGAAAAGGATCGGGCCGCGATTGCGGCCCGTTGTGTCAACTCTTTCTTGACCAACGCGTTGAGGGGTGAGTGGTAACGCTGCGGGGGCGTAAGGGCATATGCACGGGGCGCGACGTGGGGCGTACGCCCCCGGTGGATTGTTGACTCGACAAGGGACTTCACCGGTACGTGTGTTCCCTCCCGGGATCTCTGTGCGAGTCGGTTGGCCGGATACGCGGCCTTCCGCGGGTCGGGCGCCCCCGCGCCCCCGACCGCCCGCCCCGCATAGACTGGTGCGCTGCCCCGCAACCCCGCCGCTCCCTGCGTGCGTGCAGGGTCTGAAGCACTCCCGTCCGAGAGGTCAACCGCCACCCATGAAGCTGGTCTTCGCAGGTACCCCCGAGGTCGCCGTTCCCGCTCTGGACGCCCTGATCGCCTCCGGGCGGCACGAGGTGGCCGCCGTTGTCACGCGGCCGGACGCGCCGGCCGGGCGGGGGCGTCGGCTTGTCGCGAGTCCGGTCGCCGAGCGCGCGGAGGAGGCCGGGATCGAGGTGTTGAAGCCGGTGAAGCCGCGGGACGAGGAGTTCCTGGCGCGGCTTCGGGAGATCGCGCCCGACTGCTGTCCCGTGGTCGCGTACGGTGCGCTGCTGCCTCGCGTGGCGCTGGACATCCCGGTCCACGGGTGGGTCAACCTGCACTTCTCGCTGCTGCCCGCCTGGCGCGGCGCTGCACCCGTGCAGCACTCGATCATGGCGGGGGACGAGATCACCGGCGCCTCCACCTTCCTCATCGAGGAGGGGCTCGACTCCGGACCCGTCTACGGGACCGTCACCGAGGAGATCCGGCCCACCGACACCAGCGGGGACCTGCTCACCCGGCTGGCCTTCGCCGGTTCCGGGCTGCTCGCCGCGACCATGGACGGGATCGAGGACGGCAGCCTGAAGGCCGTCCCCCAGCCCGCCGACGGCATCACCCTGGCGCCGAAGATCAGCGTCGAGGACGCCCACGTCGACTGGTCGGCCCCGGCGCTGCGCGTCGACCGGGTCGTCCGTGGCTGCACCCCCGCGCCCGGTTCCTGGACCGTCTTCCGGGGCGAGCGGCTCAAGCTCATCCAGGTCGCCCCGGCCGCCGACCGCACCGACCTCGCCCCGGGCGAGCTGTCCGTGGGCAAGAACAACGTGCACGTGGGGACCGGTTCGTACGCCGTCGAGCTGCTGTGGGTCCAGGCCCAGGGCAAGAAGCCGATGCGCGCCGCCGACTGGGCGCGCGGGGTGCGGATCGACTCCGGGGAGCGGGTCGGGGCCTGACCCGGCGCCCGCCGGGACGCCGGCGGGTCCAGGCATCAGCCGAGGCAGGGCGGCGGGTTGTGGGACCTGCCGGGAGGCTGGAGCGGGTCCTGGCATCATGCCGAGACGGGCGGCGGGTTGTGGGACCCGCCGGGACGCCGGTGTGGGTCCTGGCATCATGCCGAGGCAGGGGGGCGAGTCTTGGGCCCCGCCGAAACACCCGAGTGGGTCCCGGCACTACCGCGGGACCACCCCGGGACCACCCCGGGACCCCGAGGGCGGGTCGTGGCACCCCGCCGGGATCCCGCGGCCGGTCCTGGCACCCTGTCGAGACGCCGATGAGGTTCTTGACGCCGGCCGTGATACCGGCTCTTGGCACCACCCCGAGACACCGTCGGGGGCCCGGCGTCAGCCCCGCGGCGTACGCTGGCAGACGCACCTTTTCCCGAATCCGGAGCACCTTTTCGTGAGTGAGCAGTCCCGTCGGCCGCGCAAGCCCGGCAAGCCCTATCGCCGCCCCCAGAAGGACCCGGTCCGCATGCTCGCCTTCGAGGCGCTGCGGGCCGTGGACGAGCGGGACGCGTACGCGAACCTCGTGCTGCCCCCGTTGCTGAGGAAGGCGCGCGAGAAGGGCGACTTCGACGGGCGGGACGCGGCGCTGGCCACCGAGCTGGTGTACGGGACGCTGCGCAGGCAGGGGACGTACGACGCAGTCATCGCCGCGTGTGTCGACCGGCCGCTCCGCGAAGTCGATCCGCCGGTGCTCGATGTGCTGAGCCTCGGTGCTCATCAGCTGCTCGGCACCCGCATCCCGACCCACGCCGCTGTCTCCGCCTCAGTCGAGCTCGCCCGCGTGGTGCTCGGCGACGGACGGGCCAAGTTCGTCAACGCCGTCCTGCGGAAGATCTCGCAGCAGGACCTCGACGCATGGATCGAGCAGGTCGCGCCGCCGTACGAGGACGACCCCGAGGACAATCTCGCCATCGTTCACTCGCACCCGAGGTGGGTCGTCTCGGCGCTGTGGGACGCGCTCGGCGGAGGCCGCGCCGGGATCGAGGATCTGCTCGAAGCCGACAACGAGCGGCCCGAGGTGACGCTCGTCGCCCGGCCAGGGCGGTCCACCGCCGGTGAACTCCTCGACGTGCTCGGCGAGGAGTCCGCGCTGCCGGGCCGCTGGTCGCCGTACGCCGTGCGGCTCTCCGAAGGCGGCGAACCGGGTGCCATCGACGCCGTACGGGAAGGCCGTGCCGGTGTTCAGGACGAGGGCAGCCAGCTCGTCGCGATCGCCCTGGCGAACGCGCCGCTCGACGGGCCCGACAAGGCGTGGCTGGACGGGTGCGCCGGTCCCGGTGGCAAGGCCGCCATGCTGGCCGGGCTCGCCGCCGAACGCGGTGCCCTGCTGCTCGCCTCCGAGAAGCTGCCGCACCGCGCCGGTCTTGTGGCGAAGGCGCTCGCCGGGAACCCCGGGCCGTACCAGGTCATCGCGGCTGACGGGACCCGTCCGCCGTGGCGGTCCGGCACCTTCGACCGGGTGCTGATGGATGTGCCGTGCACCGGGCTCGGCGCCCTGCGCCGCCGTCCCGAGGCCCGCTGGCGGCGCCGCCCCGAGGACCTGGAGGGCTTCGCGCCGCTCCAGCGCGGGCTGCTGCGCACGGCGCTCGACTCCGTGCGCGTCGGCGGAGTGGTCGGTTACGCGACCTGCTCGCCGCACCTCGCCGAGACCCGGGCCGTGGTCGACGACGTCGTCAAGCAGCACGCCGCCGAGCTCATCGACGCCCGGCCGCTGCTGCCCGGCGTACCGGCCCTGGGCGACGGTCCCGACGTACAGCTGTGGCCGCATCTGCACGGGACGGACGCGATGTATCTGGCGTTGATCCGCCGGACGGGATGACCGTGTGAACTCTCGGCCCGGGCAGCCCCGGGCAGGGAGTGCGCGCGTTCGTCGACGGGCTGCTCGCGCGGGCCACTACCGCCCCCGTGGCGACGGTCCAGGGGATGAGTCAGTCCGGCCGCGAGGCCGGTTGCGGTGCCTCCGAGGGAGCCACCGCGGGCGGCGGCTCCCCGTCGTCCTCGTGGGCCAGCCGGTGCGGCCACCACACCTTCGGTCCCACGTCCAGGAACAGGGACGTGACCAGCACCGAGCGCACGATGAAGGTGTCGAGCAGGACGCCGAGCGCCACCGTGAAGCCGAGCTCCGCGAAGGCCACCATCGGCAGTGTGCCCAGCGCGGCGAAAGTGCCCGCGAGGACGAGGCCGGCGGAGGTGATGACGGCGCCGGTTGCGGTCAGGCCCGTCACCACGCCCTTGCGGGTGCCGTGGTGGGCCGCTTCCTCGCGGATGCGGGTGGTCAGGAAGATGTTGTAGTCGATGCCCAGGGCTACCAGGAAGACGAACACGAAGAGGGGGAAGTCGGTCGACTCGCCCGCGTAGTCGAAGACGTGCCGGAACGCCAGGGCGCTGATGCCGAGCGCCGCCGCGAAGGACAGCACCACCGTTCCGATGAGCAGCAGAGGCGCTATCAGGGCACGGAGCAGCCCGCACAGGATCAGCAGCACCACGACCAGCACCAGCGGGATGATCAGAATGTTGTCGTGAGTCGTCGCCTTGTCCATGTCGAGCAGGGACGCGGTGCCGCCGCCCACCTGGGCGTCGGCGTCGGGGACCGCGTGGACGGCGTCCCGGACCCGCTCCACCGTCTGTTTCGCGGCCTCGCTGTCGGCGGGGGCGGTCATGGTCGCCTCGAACAGCACCTTGCCCTCGAACTCGGGCTTCGTGCCGGGTGGCAGGCCCAGGGAGTCCGGTACGACACCGGAGGTGGCGGCCACCGCCTGACCGACCTCCTCGGCCTGGGCGCGGTTGCTGACGATGACGAGCGGATCGCCGCTGCCCGCGGGGAAGTAGCGCGCGGACACCTCCTGGCCGACGATCGAGTCGGGTTTGCCGGTGAAGGCGTCCGCGTTGCTGATGCCCTCCGCGCGCAGCTGGATCAGGCCCAGCGAGAGCAGTGCGAGCGCCGCCGCCGTGACGCCCCAGATCATGCGTGGGCGGCGGGCGATACGGCCGCCCATGCGTGCCCAGATGCCGCGCTCGGTCGGATCGGCGGAGCCGAAGTGCGGGATCACCGGCCAGAAGATCCAGCGGCCGAAGATCACCAGCAGGGCGGGGAACAGGGTCACCATGGCGATCAGCGCGACCGCGACACCGATCGCGGCGACCGGGCCGAGGCCGCGAGTGGAGTTCATCTCGGCCGCCAGCAGCACCAGCATGCTCAGGACGACGGTGGCTCCCGAGGCGAGTACGGCGGGCCCCGCGCGGTGCAGGGCCAGCGCCATCGCCTCGTGGCGGTCCTCGTGGCGGCGCAGTTCCTCCCGGTAGCGGGCGACCAGGAGCAGGGCATAGTCGGTCCCCGCGCCGAAGACGAGCACCGTGAGGATCCCCGCGCTCTGGCCGTTGACCGTCAGGCCCGCGTGCTCGGCGAGGAGATAGATCAGCGCCTGCGCGGTGAACAGCGCGGCGATCACCCCGAGCAGCGGGACGATGATCAGAGTGGGGCTGCGATAGGTGAGCAGCAGCATCACGATGACGACGCCCAGCGCGGAGAGCAGCAGGGTGGAGTCGATGCCCTCGAAGGCATCGGAGAAGTCCGCGGACGTACCGCCCGGGCCGGTGACATGCACCGCGAGCCCCTCGCCGCCCTTGCCGGTCACCTCACGGATCGAGTCGACCGCGGGAGCGATCTCCTCCCAGCCCTTCTCGTCCATCGTGATGGGGACGAGGATCTGGGCCGCGCGCGGGTCGGTCTCCCGGTCGTAGACCGGACCCCGGGTCTCCGCGCCGCGGATGCCGTGCGCGGTCAGCTGCTTGATCCGGTCCGCGTCCTCGGTGATCTGCGCACGGTCCTGTGCCGTGAGACCGTCCGCACGGGCGTACACGACGACCGCGGGGATCTGTTCCGGCCTGAAGTCCTCGGAGAGCTGCAGGACTTGGGTGGACTCGGCGGAGCCGGGCAGCCAGGAGGCCGCGTCGTTGTCCTGGGCGTCGGCGAGTTTCTGGGCGAACGGTGCCGTGAGAACCAGCAGCACCAGCCACAGGCCCACCACCGCCCACTTGCTGCGCCGACCGCAGACGAGCCAGGCGATTCCCCGCCGTTGCGTTCCCTGTTGGTCCCTCATGGCCACCCCCGTAGCCGCTCCTGGAGCCTGTGGGCCGCCCAGCATGGCATGTGGCGCCGTGGCACAACATCCGCAGAACGGCCTAGGTCTGGACCGAGGCGAGCGACCGGCCCGTGGCATGGCAGTCTTGGGGCATGGCCGTGCAGATCAACCCCAGCATCCTGTCCGCCGACTTCGCCCGCCTTGCCGAGGAGGCAAAGGCGGTGGAGGGGGCCGACTGGCTCCACGTGGACGTCATGGACAACCATTTCGTACCGAACCTCACGCTTGGTGTGCCGGTCGTAGAGTCCCTGGCCCGTGCTACGGATACGCCGCTGGACTGCCATCTGATGATCGAGGACGCCGATCGGTGGGCACCTCAGTACGTAGAAGCGGGTGCCGGTTCCGTCACCTTCCATGTGGAGGCGGCCGCCGCGCCCGTGCGGCTCGCCCGCGAAATCCGGGCCATGGGTGCCCGTGCCTCCATGGCGCTCAAGCCCGCGACGCCGATCGAGCCGTACGAGGATCTGCTCCCCGAGCTCGACATGCTGCTGATCATGACGGTCGAGCCGGGATTCGGCGGTCAGGCCTTCCTCGACATCATGCTCCCGAAGATCCGGCGCACTCGCGAGTTGATCAGCAAGCACGGTCTCGAACTCTGGCTCCAGGTCGACGGAGGAGTTTCGGCGTCGACGATCGAGCGCTGTGCGGAGGCCGGAGCCGACGTTTTTGTCGCCGGATCGGCCGTCTACGGGGCATCCGACCCGGCCCAGGCGGTACGTGCATTGCGCACGCAGGCTCAGGAGGTGACGGCCCAGGCATCGTGGGCGTGCGGCCACTGACCGAAGGGAACGTGAACGCCGCCCATCTGGGCTGATCAAATACGCCGGATCTGCAAGGATGGACGGCGAATCCAGAGTGTGAACAGCAGTGAGGAGATCGCCGTGCCGGGTATGTCGGCGGGCCGGTCAGCCATGCGGATGGGACCCGCAGAGCTGGTGCAGGCGGCGGCCATGGCCCGCCGCTTTTACCTCGAGGGCAAATCCAAGATCCAGATCGCGGAGGAGTTCGGCGTCAGCCGCTTCAAAGTGGCCCGGGTCCTGGAGACCGCTCTCGAACGGGATCTCGTGAGGATCGAGATCCGCGTCCCCGCAGAGTTGGACGCGGAGCGCTCGGACGCGCTGCGCGCCCGTTACGGCCTCAGGCACGCGGTCGTGGTGGAGTCCCCGGCCGAGGCCCAGGAGTCGCCCGACCCCGAGAACCTCGGCGAGGTCGCCGCGGACCTGCTCGGCGAGCTGGTCAACGAGGGCGATGTGCTCGGCCTCGCCTGGGGCCGCTCCACCATCCACATGGCGGCGGCCCTCGACCGGCTCCCGCCCTGCACGGTGGTGCAGTTGACGGGGGTGTACGACGCCGGGACCGCCGAGCGCGGTTCGGTGGAGGCGGTACGGCGGGCCGCCCAGGTGTCGGGCGGCGACGCTCACCCGATCTACGCGCCGATGCTGCTGCCCGACGCGGCCACCGCGGCCGCACTGCGCAGCCAGACCGGGATCGCCCGCGCCTTCGAGTACTTCGACAAGGTCACGGTCGCCTGCGTCTCCATCGGTTCCTGGGAGGCGGGCATCTCGACGGTGCACGACATGCTCACCGAGGAGGAGCGCGCCCACTACGCCACCCTCGGTGTCGCCGCGGAGATGTCCGCGCACCTCTTCGACGCCGAGGGGCGGCGGGTCGGCCGGGACCTCGGTGAGCGCTGCATCACCGTCGAGACGGACCGGCTGCGCCGGATCCCCGAGGTCATCGCGATCGCGGGCGGTCAGCGCAAGGGTGCCGCGATCGACGCGGTGCTGCGGTCCGGGCTCGTCACCAGCCTGGTGACGGACACGTCCGCTGCGGACTACCTGATGACGGCGGGAGCGACGCCGCGTCCGGCGCTGAACCGGGAGGATCCCGACGGGGTCTGACGGACTGACTTGTACGAGGAGTGGCCATGACGGCGGTCGGGATCATGCCTCCCCGCGCGCGGGGAGGGGCGGTCCGGCCTCTTCTCGGCGTCGCCGGCCGGTTGTTCCCCATGTGCTTGTCCGCCTTTGCCGCACCGCACTAACGTGCCGTCGTGGATCTCTTCTCGCGCTCCTGGACAGCGTTGCGTACGGCGGTCGCCGGGCTCTCGGACGAGGACTTCGCGCGGCCGTCCGGCTGTACCGGCTGGCTTGTACGGGACCTGGTGTGCCACCTGGTGATCGACGCCCAGGACGTCCTGATCACCCTCGTGACCCCCGCGGAGACGGAACCGACCCGCGACGCGGTGACCTACTGGGAGGTCGCGGAGACGCCGCCGACCGGTGACGACCCGCTGGACGCGCTGACCGTCCGGCTGGCCGCCGCGTATCAGGAGCCCTGGCTGCTCAAGTTCCACCTCGACGACGTCGGCTCCGCCGCCGGGCGCGCCGCGGAACTCGCCGACCCGGGCCTGCGGGTCGGCACCCGCGACGAGGTTCTCACCGCGGGCGACTACCTCTCCGCCTACGTCCTGGAGTGGACGCTGCACCACCTCGACCTGGTCGCCCACCTCCCGGACGCGGCGGATCCGCCCGCGGAAGGGCTCGCCCGGGCCCGCGAGCTGCTGGAGAAGATCGCCCGGGCCGCGTTTCCCGCGTCGGTCTCCGACAAGGACGCGCTGCTGGTCGGCACCGGACGACGTGCCCCGACCGACGCGGAGAAGGCCGAACTGGGCGAGCTGGCCGCCAGACTTCCGCTCATCCTGGGATGACCGACCAGCTGAACGGGACCCTGGGAGCGCGCAGGGAACGCACGGCGAGGGCGATCGGGAAGCGTGCCGCATTGTCAGCGGGCAGGGCGGCGAGATCTACTACACCGATGATCACAACGAATCAGTCAGGGCGGTGCTGAGATGACGGACAACCCGCTCGCGCCGGTGCTCGAAGGAAGCTCACCCGCCGGTGTCCTGTCCTGGCCCGCCCAGCTGCCCGTGGAACGTGCGCTCGAAGCCGCGCGGAAGGCCGACTGGGAAACCGCGGTCCTGGACCTCGCGGGCGTCACCGACAAAACCGGGCTGATGGCGGCGTGTGCCACCGCGCTGCGCCTGCCGGACTGGTTCGGCGCCAACTGGGACGCCCTCGCCGACTGCCTCGGCGACCTCGGATGGTGGCCCACTCCGCACGGCCGGCTGATCCTCGTACAGGACTGGCAGGCGTACGCGGCGGCCTCGGCCGCGGACTGGCGCGTGCTGCAGGAGATCTTCGCCGACGCGGCGGCACACTGGCGGGGTACGGACACCCCGCTGGCCGTGGTGATGGCGCTGGCGGGGCCCCGGTAGCGAGCATCCCCAGGTGCGATGTCGGAGATGTCGCGAACCGGGCGCACCCCGGTCTCCAGGTTGGCCCGCGCGGGACGCCGTCGAAGTAGCGGAAGACCGCGACGTGGCGTCGTGCGTTTCAAGCGGCAGTGTGTCCATCGGTTCGGGCGCCGGATGGCGGTCGACGGCGGCCTGAACGTTCTCGAGCAATGACGTCACTGCTTGGGCGGCCGCCGTCTGTGACAGCAGGTGACCCGGTTTATGACCGGTCACGGAGGCAGCGATGAGTTTTCGTGGCCTGGAGAGTCCGGTCGGCCGCGCCGTCGCCCCGGCGAGGCTGTTTGCCTGGGCCGGTGCCACGGCAAGCTGGCCCAGGCGTACCGAATCTGGGGGAGCCGGGGACTCGACGACTACTTCACGCGGGGCTGCGCGCGCAACATCGGCGCCGAGATCATGGGCCGCAATAAGTTCGGGTCCCAGCGTGGGCCCTGGAATGTTGGACGGCGTGCTGGGAAGGCCCGTGTACAAGGCCGTGGTGGTCTGCGGTGTCTGTCACGAGCGCGACCACACCGGGTGGCCGCCGTCAGGACCGGCTCCGACCCCTGCGCAGCGTATAGCGGGTCAGCAGCCGGAAGCCGCGGTCGAGGTGCGGCCGGTCCGCTGGGCGAAGGCATCGGTCTCGGCCTGTCCTGAGGGGTGATCAGCCGTTGCCTGCTCGCTGAATCGGGACTGCCGTCCCAGAGCCGGCCGCCAGGTGGGTGCCGAGCAGGCGAAACCGCGCGGGCTAGCTGGGAGTCCTGGCGGGTGGTGACGACGGCGTCCGCCCACCGCGGGGGGTGAGCGGGTACGTGAACTCCGCTTCGCGGAACGGCCGATGACCGTCGGACGGAGTGCGCGGAGCTCAGTTGTCGATTTTGAGCTCGCCCATGGCGCTCCAGCCGTCCGCGCCCTCGATCGTCGTACTCACGATGTCGGGTGTGCGACGGAGGAGGGGACGCATTGTCTCCAGTCCCGCGCGGAAGTGGTCGGAGTTCACATGGGCCGCGGCAGCGCCGTCTTCGAAGGCCTCGACCAGGACGTAGGTAGTCGGGTCCTCGACGCTGCGAGACCATTCGAACCATTTGTTGCCGGGCTCAGACCTGGTACCGGCGGTGAAGTCGGCGACGTGATCCGGCCACTGGTCGGCATATTCGGGCTTCACTGGAAATTTGACAACAATGAAGATCATTGAGCCATTCTAGGCTTGCTTCAGTGCACGGGGTCGGGGTGCCGGCTCGGACGACCGGCCAGGAGAGGCGTGAATCTCCTGGAACGAGTGCTGCACCGAAGGAGGGCCGAGACTGTCCAGCCTCGGCCCCTCCCCTTTGGGATATTGCCCCGAGGGCCCTCGGTTACCGCGCCAGAGGCGGGGTGCTGCGCGGAGGCTTGCGGCTCGTCGCGGCCTTCTCGTAGGCATAGGCGAGTGAGAGGAGCACCGGCTCGTCGAATTCACGCCCGAGCAGCTCCGCGCCCACCGGTACGCCGATCGGAGCCGTCGAGGTGGGGGCCGAGAAACCGCCGGGGAAGCAGATGGCCGGGAAGCCTGTGCCGTTCGACAGGGTGCCGTTGCGCTCCGGCTGGGGCACTCCGACCGAGGAGACGAGCACCTTCTGCAGCGGGTACAGGATCGCCTGGATGTCGAGCTCGGCCATCTTGGCGGAGACCGCGAGACGCAGCTTCTCGCGGTTGACGAAGTGGTCCTTGTAGGTCGGGTTGTTCAGTCCGTCGACGATGGCGATCTCCTGTTCCATCGCCGCCTGTGCATCGGGTGTCGCCGTCTTGGAGGCGACGAGCTGTTCGAAGGTGTGCACCGGGGCGTCCGGTCCGAGGGTCTCGAAGTACGCGTCCATCGCTGTGTGGGCTTCCCAGGTGGAGGTCACCACGACGTTCTGGAGAGTGTCGTATTCCGGCAGGCTGAACCGGACGATGGTCGCGCCCCGTGCCTTCATGGTGGAGATGACCTGCTCCATCACGCGGTTGACCTCCGCGTGGCGTGCCTCGGTGCCGAACAGGTTGGTCATCACGCCGATACGCGCGCCTCGGAGCGCGTGCCGGTCCAGGTGGTCCGTATAGCTGTGCGGAGGACGGCCGACGCCGTATCCCGTGACGGGATCGGCAGGGTCGAAGCCCGCCATCACGTCGAGCATCCGCGCCGCGTCCTCCACCGTGCGGGTGATGGGGCCCAGCTCGTCCTGGGTGATGCTGGCCGGTATGACACCACTGCGGCTGATCAGGCCCCGGGTGCATCGCACCCCGACGAGACTGTTGGCCGAGGCGGGGGAGCGGACCGACTGGCCCGTGTCACTGCCGGTGCCCAGGACGGCGAAGTTCGACGCGATCGCCGCGCCGGTTCCACCGCTGGAGCCCCCGGGGGTGCGGGTAAGGTCGTAGGGGTTGAGGACCTGTCCGCCCAGTGAGCTGATCGAGTTGCCGCCCCGTGCGAACTCCTGCAGGTTGGCCTTGGCGAGGATGATCGCGCCGGCCCTCCGCATCTTGGCGACCGTGAAGGCGTCTGTCGGCGGCACGGAGGTACGCATCGCCGTGTTGCCGCCCGTGGTCGGCATGTCGAAGGTGTCGTAGTTGTCCTTGAGGATCACCGGGATGCCGTGCAGCGCGCCGGTCAGGCCGGAACGCCGGTACTGGCGGTCGAGTTCGTCAGCGGTCTCGAGTGCACGTGGATTGACGGTGATGAGCGACTTCAGGGTCGGTCCCTGCTTGTCGTACGCGGCGATCCGGTCGAGGTACAGCTGCACCAGCTGACGGCACGTCAGCCGGCCACGGCGGTAGGCGTCGTGGATGTCGGCGACCGTCGCCTCGATCAGATCGAACCCGCCCGTGCCGGACCGCGACCCGGACGCGGCGGCCGCGGTCTTCGACGCGGCCGATCCCTGCGCGGCGGCCGGGCCGGCGGTCTCGCCGACGATACTCAGCGCGCCGACGGCGCCCACGGCGCCGATGAAACCACGTCTGTTCAGACTGCTGTGCTCGCTCATGTGTCCACTGGCCCTCTCTGGTACCGCCGTTGGCGGCGGCAAGGTGTGAATGGTTCGAGTCCTCGGCGGCACGCGCGCGCCTTGGACGGCTGGGGACCGACGACCCGTCAGAGCCTCGGCTGGTCCGATGCCGAAGGCGGGTGAGTCCCGCCGGCCGGGGAGGGGATCTGATGCTCGCTCGGCACCCCTACTTGTGGTGCCGCGGGGGGAAGTGCGCCTTCTGGATGACGCCGTGGACACCGACGGTGCGGTCCACGACCTGGGACACCTCGAAGTCGGCGGCCGCCGACAGGTAGGCGTAGGCCACGGCCCGGTCCATTCCGAGGTCGTGCTCGAGGAAGTCCAGTGCGTTGACCACCGCGCGCCGCATGGCGATGTTCAGTTCGCTGATCTGGCCGTTCAGGCCTCCGTCGGGATCCGACAGGCCCACGGCCACCCAGGCGTCCTGGGTCTCGGCGAAGGGGTAGTGGAACGCGACGGACGGGGCGTCGCCGGAGCCCTGCCGACACACCGTGAGGCGGAACGTCGTGCGCAGGGAACCTTCCATGGCGGTGAGGGCCACTTCGCCGTTGCCCATGGCCATGTGCGGGTCGCCGGTGTAGAACAGAGCGCCTTCGGAGAAGACCGGGAGGTACAGGGTCGAGCCCTGCTGGAGCCGGTTGATGTCGATGTTGCCACCGCCGAGGGTCGGCGGGATCGAGTTGAGCGCCGGTGCGGTGAGGTCGTTCTCGGAGGTGAAGGCGACGCCCATCATGCCCATGTGAGGCTTGAGCGGGAAGGCGACCTCACCTGAAGTGCCGAACGGCATCACGCCGTTGACTGCGCCGCCGTTGCCCCGGCGGACCGGTGTGAAGACGGAGACATTGCCGTAGTGCATGGGGTCGCCCGTGGGCCGGCCGTCCGTCGCCACCGGAGGCATGACCTCGTCGAGTGTGATCCCCACCGGAGCGGAGCCACCGGCCTGGCGGGCGAGGGAGCCCTTTCCGTGCCGGCTCGACACGACGCCGTAGGGCACCCGGGGCAGCAGCGAGAGAATCTCGATCTTCAGTACGTCACCGGGCCGCGCTCCCTCGACGTGGATCGGGCCGGTGACCACGTGCGGGCCGTCGACGTCGAAGTCGCGGTCCGTGCGGTTGTAGTCGCGGGCGATGGCGACCGCGTCGTCCAGCACCTGATCGGCCGGCACACCGTGGCTCCTGAAATAGGCGGCGGGGTCGCGGCCCTGGTCTTCCAGAAGTCCCTCGTGGGAGACTGTGTCCACGGTCACCGACTCACCGGATCGCATCCGCAGGACCGGCTGACTGCCGACCGAGGGCACGTACCCCCAGCGGACCCGCTCCGGAAGGGACGGCACGTAGTGCTTGCCGTGGATGGTTCCTCTGCCGGGCTGGAGGATCTCCTTCGGAAGCGCGGCCGTCGGCTGCGCCGCCTGCGCCGTGCCGTTCGACAACAGGGTCGCCGCGGTGCCCGCGGTGGTCACGGCGGTGGCGGCGCGGAGGAAACCGCGGCGCCCGAGGCCGGAGATGAGCAGCTCCCGGGCGTTGTCCGGGTCCATGGCGGAAGGGTTCACGGGTACTCCAGAGTTCGTGTCGTTGGATCGCTCTGCTGTCGGATCGGGGCCCGCCACGACCGGAACACGTCACTGCGCTGTGGCCGGGAAGCACCCGGGCAGATCCGGTGGGAGGGGGACTCGCAGGAGGAGCCACGCTGTCCTGTCGTGCGCAGCGGTGAAGAGAGAGGCCAGACCTGGTCAGACGTCAGGTCCGGCCGGCGCCGGGGAGGCGCTGAGGCCGATGGTCAGGCCTGGTCGGAGGAGGACGCGCTCTCGTCGCGCGAGCGCCGGATGAGCTGGTCGACGTCGGCGAGGTGACGGCTCATGGCACGGGCTGCCGCGCCCGGGTCACGGGCCTCGATCGCGTCACGGATCGCCTGGTGGCCGGCCAGCGATGCCCGACGCCCTTCCGGTGTGCTGTGGGAGTCCTTGCGCACCGGGGTGGTCCATGAACTGACCATCGTGGTGAGGGCGGTGAGCAGCGGGTTGTGGCTTGCCCTGGCCAGCGTCAGGTGGAACTTGATGTCG
Source organism: Streptomyces sp. NPDC127595 (assembly GCF_042671685.1). Lineage (NCBI taxonomy): Bacteria > Bacillati > Actinomycetota > Actinomycetes > Kitasatosporales > Streptomycetaceae > Streptomyces > Streptomyces sp. NPDC127595. Next base: position 31,992 of record NZ_JBHXWK010000019.1, read on the forward strand.
AGTTCGAGCGACTTGGCACCCAGGAGATCCTCGTCCGTGGCGTGCAGGATGTCGTCCATCTGCAGCAGGTCGGCGCTGGTGGCGCGCAGTGCCGCGAATTCGGCGATCTTCGGTTCGATGACCATCCGCAGCTCGGCGACGTTCCCCAGTTCGCGGTCGGCCTCGGCCAACTCGGTCAGATTCGTGTAGAGATCGTCGACCTGGGTGGGAGGAGCCAGCACCACTGTGCCGCGGCCCGGCCGGCGCTCGATGAGGTGCTTGGCCTCCAGCTGGTGCAGGGCCTCCCGCAGGGAGGTCCGCGACACGGACAGTGACTCGGCCAGTTCGCGTTCCGACGGCAGCCTGTCGCCCGGGGCGATCTCGCCCAGCGCCATCATCTGTTCCAGATGCGCGACCAGGGCGTCACTGATGCTGTGAGCACGGGTCCGCAGCGGCCGCACCTTCGCCACCCCCACGCCCTTTACCTCCTTGCCGAACGTGCAGCCAGCGTACCGTGCCCGATCACGTCGGGTCCGGGTTTCAGCCCGCGGCCGGGGTCGCCGGCTCCGACAGTCTTCCACGATCATGTCCACGCGCCGAAGTCGCTCTTACGGATCAGGCAGTGGACGCCCTTGACGTCGTCCACCACCTGGCTCACCACGAAGTCCGCGGCGGCACTCAGATAGGCGTACCCGATGTCCGTCGGCACCTCGTACAGATCCGCGAGCAGCCGCAGGGCTTCGCGGACCGCTTCGCGGACCGCCTCGTTGAGGTCGCGGTGGAGCCCGAGCGCGATCCAGTGCTCCGGCGTTTCACCGAGGGGCCGGCGCAACAACCCCAGCAGTGCTCGGCTTTCCGCCGCCGGCAGTACCGTCGCGCGCAGGGTCGCGCGCAGAGGAGCCTCCAGCGCGGTCAGCGCGACTTCGCCGTGCCCCTGGGCGTAGTGGGGGTCTCCGACGTAGAGCCCGGCCCCGTCCACCTGTACAGGCAGGTAGAGGCTGGTGCCGACGACGAGGTCCTTGACGTCCATATTCCCGCCGAACGGCCCGGGGGGTACCGAGTTGAGCGGAGTGGCGCCCGCGTTCGTCACCCCGACCAGCCCGAGGAACGGTGCGAGGGGGAAACGCAGTTCCCGGCCTCCCGGCACCGCGATGCTGCCCGTCAGGTCCGCCGTGGCCCGGCAGAACGTGGAGACGGAGCCCGCCTTCTCCGGGTCGCCCGGATCGGGCACGAAGCCGGGGTGCGGCAGGTGGGGGAGCTCCCCGGCCAGGGCGCCGTACCCGTGCCTGCTGGAGATGACGCCGTACGGGGCCCGCGGCACGAGCTCGAGGAAGTCGACCCGCAGTACGTCGCCGGCTCTCGCCCCGCTGACCGCGATGGGTCCGGTGGTGATGTGTGGTCCGTCGCCGGCGGCGTCGCGGACGGGGTGCTGGGCGGCGATGTCGGCGGCGTCTCGCAGCACGGACCCGGGGTCGATCCCGAACTGGCCGAAGAAGGCCACGGGGTCCCTGCCCTGGTCTTCCATGATGCCCTCGTGGGACACCGTGTCCACGGTGATGGTTTCCGCGGAGCCGATCCGGGCGACCGGTGCGGTCCCTTCGGCGGGCAGCCATCCCCAGGTGACCGTGTCGCCGGTCGAGGCCAGGTAGTGGCGGCCGGGAAGAGGCCCCTCGTGGGGCTGAAGGAGGGGCAGGCTCATGAGTGGTTCCTCTCCGGTATGCCGGCGATGAGATCGATCTCGATGGCGGCGCCCACGGCGAGACCGGTGACGCCGACGCAGGTACGGCTCGGCAGCGGGCCCTCGAACCAGGTTTCGTAGGCCGTGTTGAAGGCGCCGAAGTCGGCGAAGTCGGTCAGATAGACCCGGACCATCAGCACGTCGTCGAGCGTGAGGCCGAACTGTCGGAGCACGGCCTCCAGATTGCGGCGCACCTGCTCCGCCTGGGCGAGCACGCCGCCTTCGACCAACCGGTCGGTGGCCGGGTCGGTGGGCATCTGGCCGGTGACGAAGACCATCGGCCCGAAGCGGGTCGCGTGCGCGAAGGGGCCCACTTGCGGGGGCACCCCGTCCTCAGCCGAGAAGACGAAGGTCTCCTTGCCTGTCGGGGCATCGGCCGGGACAGTCATGCCGCCCCTCCCATGGTCTGCGCGCCCATGACCCGCAGGAACCGCGCGGTCGCCGGATGCCTGGGACGCGTGAGGAGCTCATCGGCGGGCCCTTCCTCGGTCACGGAGCCGTCGCTCATGAACACCACCCGGTCGGCCACCTCCTGGGCGAAGCGCAGCTGGTGGGTGGCGATGAGCATGGTCAGACCGTCCTCGCGGGCGAGTCGGCGGATCACCTCGAGTACTTCGTGGACGAGTTCCGGATCGAGGGCCGAGGTCGGCTCGTCGAGCAGCAGGACCCGGGGACTGGGCGCGAGTGCGCGGGCGATGGCCACGCGCTGCTGCTGCCCTCCCGACAGGTGCCGGGGCAGCGCTCCCGCCCGGTGGGCGAGACCGACCCGTTCGAGCAGTTCGGCCGCCCTGCCTTCCGCCTCTTCGGCGGGCAGCCGGTGCACCCGTCGCAGGGGCACCGCCACGTTTTCGAGGGCGGTGAGGTGGCTGAAGAGATTGAAGTGCTGGAAGACCATGCCCACCCCGGCTTCCGCGCGGGCGTTCGCGATCTTCGCGGGCGAGAGCGGCTTGCCGTCGTCGCGGTAGCCGATGCGGCGCCCGCCGATCAGGACCGCTCCGGAATTGGCTTCCTCCAGGTGGTTGATGCTGCGCAGCAGGGTGCTCTTTCCGGATCCGCTCGGACCGAGCAGCGCCACGACCTCGCCGGTACGCACGGTCATGTCGAGCCCGTCGAGGACGACGTGCGCCCCGTACGACTTGTGCAGGGAGCGGACCTCTACTGCGGCCGGGGCGGAGGCGAGGGCGGTCATCCGCGCTTCCCGCTCCGGCGGCTCGGGTGGCGTCGGAGGTACCCATGGCTCGTCGTCGGACACGGGTTCCTTCACCGCTGCGGCCACGGGTACGGGCACGGCGGTGGCCCGGCGGAAAGGCAGCAGCCGTCGTGCCCACGAACGGGAGGCGGGGCGGTCCAGATCGAGGGCACGCTCGGCCGCCAGTTGGATCGCGCTGATGCCGCCGGTGAGGACGAGGTACATGACGCCGGAGGCGAAGAAGACGGAGAAGAAGTCGAAGGTGGACGATGCGAGTTGGGTGCTGCGCAGGGTGAGTTCCTGGACGGCGATGAACGAGGCGAGCGAGGAGTTCTTGAGCGTCGTGACGGCTTCGTTGCCGAGGGCCGGGACCATGAGGCGTATCGCCTGCGGAGCAACGACTCTCCTCATGATCACGAGCGGTGTCATACCGAGCGCCTGCCCGGCGACGACCTGGCCCCTGTCCACCCCGAGCACGCCGGACCGGAAGACCTCCGCGATGAAGGTGGCCTCGTTGGCCGCGAGAGCGAGCCCGGCCGCCGTCAGAGGGCTCAGGGTCAGACCTGCGTGCGGCAGTGCGTCGTAGGCGAAGACCAGCTGGAGGATCAGCGGGGTGCCCCGGAAGATGATCGTGTATCCGCGCGCCACCGCGGACAGCGAACGGTGCCGGGACAGTTGCATGCTCGCCAGCACGAATCCCAGTATCAGACCGCCGAGCAGCCCCAGCGCGGTCAGCTCCAGGGTGATGAGGATTCCCTGCAGCAGATACGGCAGTTCGAGGTAGTGGAGGAACTGGGACATCAGCCGGTCACCAGCCGCGGAGCCTCCAGAGTGCCCGCCTCCAGGGACCACTTCTTGAGCAACTTGGTCTGGGTGCCGTCCTTCTGGATCTCCACGAGAGCGGCCTTGAGGGCGTCCCGGAACCCGGTCTTGTCCTTCGGCACCGCGATACCGATGGAGTAGGGCAGCGTCACGGCGGTCGCCTTGGCCAGTTGGTTCGGGTACGCCTTGACCGCCCCCGTCACGGTGTTCACGTCGTTGATGTAGGTGTCGGCGCGGCCGGCGAGGATCGCCTGGATGCACTGGGCGTTGTTGTCGTACAGCTGGACCTGCGGAGCCGGGCGACCGGCGGCCTTGCATGCGTCGGCCAGGTCTTGGACCAGGGGCACCTCTACGAAGCCGGTGTTGAGCGCGGCCGTCGACCCGCAGAGCGAGGTGTTGATGCCCGTGAGCTTCTTCGGGTTTCCCTTCTTCACCAGCACCCCGTCGTAGACCTTCGAGTAGGTCACGAAGTCGGCGGCCTTGGCACGGTCCTTGGTGGCGTAGATGTCGGAGATGACGAGGTCGGCCTGGCCGCTCTGCAGCGTGGGCAACAGCGCTGGGAAGGCCACCGGCTTGTAGTCCAGCTTGAAGCCCAGACACTGGCCCAGAGCGGTGCCGAGATCGATGTCGAACCCTACGTATCTGCTCGGATCGTTGGGATCGAGCGCCTCGTAGCCGGGCGTGTGCGGATTGATCGCGTTGGTGAACGTCTTGCCCGCAAGTTCCGGATGGGCGGACTGCAGCTTCTTGCAGGCCGGCGAGACGGGGGTGGTCGAGGCCGCGGCGTTCGACGGCGACCCGGCATCGCAGGCCGTCAGCAGGACGGCGGATGCGGCGAACGCCACGGTTATCGGCAGAAGGGGGCGCATGGAGGCATTCCTCTCGTTCGCGGGGAGTGAGGAGACTTATTGGTCCGATGGTCCGACCAAGTGCCCTCACCTTATGAACGGCCTGTGGGTGCGTCAGTAGCCGGGCGTGAACGTCATGGCGTTATTACCTGGATGCAACAAAGGCCGGTTGTCGCGGTGCTCCGGGAAATGTGGAGGTAACCGGACGGCCTCGGGCGGTGGGGTCCAGGAAATACGCGTGGCCGGCCGTAGAGGACATGCACGGACCGCGACGACGCCGGTGCGGTGTGGCGAAGGGGCACAGCGCGGGGCCGCGTCGGTGGCTGCTCGCTCGACGGTGGACGGTCGACCGTCATGGGGTCATGGACCTTCGGGGAACCGCGTGCCGCCGCCGTCCCCGGGGGCGCACGGATGATCGCCGGACGTCAGATGTCCTGTTCGGCCCAGATGATCTTGCCCGCAGCGGTGTAGCGGGTGCCCCAGCGTTGGGCGAGCTGCGCGACGAGGAACAGGCCGCGCCCGCCCTCGTCGGTCATAGCAGCACGCCGCATATGGGGTGATGTGCTGCTGGCGTCGGAGACTTCGCAGATCAGGCTCCGGGTACGAAGCAGACGCACCCGGATGGGGCCGGCCGCATGGCGGATGGCGTTGGTGACGAGCTCACTGAGAATCAACTCGGTGGAAAAGCCGAGGTCGTCCAGGCCCCATTCGGTCAGCGTGCGGGTGAGGGCGGATCGCATGGTGGAGACCATGGCGGGGTCGGAGGGGACATCCCAGGATGCGACCTGCTGGGCGTCCAGGGTGCGTGTGCGTACTACGAGCAGAGTGACGTCGTCACTCGACCGTGCGGGCAGCATGGTGTCCAGGACGGCCTCACACGTCTCCTCGGCGGGCCGGTCGGGGACGGTCAGGGCGCGACGCAGTATCTCGATGCCGGCGTCTATGTCACTCCGGTGCCCCTCCAGAAGGCCGTCGGTGTAGAACACCAGCTGGCTCCCCGCGGGCAGCTGCAGTTCGGCCGTCTCGAAGGGCAGTCCGCCCAAGCCAAGGGGCGGCCCTGGAGGCAGTTCCGGGAAGGTGGCGGTGCCGTCAGGGGCGACGACAGCCGGGAGTGGATGGCCGGCGCGGGCCATCGTGCAACAACCGGAGGTCGGGTCGTAGACGGCGTACAGGCAGGTGCTGCCGGTGATCCCCGGTCCTCCGCCCTCGGTCGGTCCCTCGCCGTCAAGACGGCTGACCAGGTCGTCGAGTTGGGCGAGGAGTTCGTCCGGGGGGAGATCCAGAGCGGAGAAGTTGTGGATCGCGGTGCGCAGCCGGCCCATGGTGGCGGCGGCCTGAATGCCGTGGCCGACCACATCGCCCACGACCAGGGCCACGCGGGCGCCGGACAGGGGGACGACGTCGAACCAGTCACCGCCGACTCCGGCTCGTGCGGGCAGGTAGCGGTAGGCAGCCTCCACGGCCTCATGATCGGGCAGACCGCGGGGGAGCAGGCTGCGCTGCAGCGCCTCGGCCATCGCGTGTTCGCGTGTGTAGCGGCGGGCGTTGTCCAGGCATACCGCGGCGTGAGCCACCAACTCCTCGGCGAGGGAGAGGTCGTCCCCCTCGAACGGGTCCAGTTTCCCCGAGCGGTAGAAGGTGACCAGGCCCAGGACGATTCCGGAGGCTCGGAGCGGAACCGTGATGAGGGAATGGATCCCGTGGTCGAGAAGAAGCCTCTCGCCGCGTACGGGATCCTGGGCCAACCAGCCGGGTGCGACGTTCAGGTCCGGTTCGAGCATCGACCGTCCGCTCGTGAGGCAGTGGGCCTGGGGCGTCCCGTCGGCGAACCTGAACACCTCGCCCACGGGGTAGAGAGGGCAGTTCTCCCACATCCCTTTGACCGCTATCCGGTGGACGTTCTCCGCGCGGTCGACGGGGTCCTCGCCGCGCAGGATCGAGTCGAGCAGATCGACCGTGACGTAGTCGGCGAGCCGCGGGACCGCCACCGTGGCGAGTTGCTCCGCAGTCAGTGACATGTCCAAGCTGGTGCCCATACGCAGGCCCGCGTCATGCAGGAGTTGCAGGCGCTGCCGAGTCCGGATGGCGATCTTCCCGACGGCTGGCTCGCCCACCAGGAGCAGTCGCTCCATGCCGACGGCCCCGGTGCCGCGCAGCAGGACGTGCTCGGGCTGCTCGATCGCCTCGGCGCCTTCGGGGTGCGGGTCCGTCGGGCCCGACGCGGGGAGCGGTGCCGTGGCGATCGACGGGGGTTCCGGGACCGGGTCCACGGGGAGAGGAGGCACGGTGACGATCCGGTCGGGTTCGTGGGGGAGGATCGCCTCAACGGCGGCACCGGCGACTCCGGAGGGTGTCACCAGCGGCCGGCACAGGAGCGTGACCACCTGGCCCTTGGAGATCGGGACCTCCGCGACACCCCAACTACCCACGGAGAACAGCTCTGTGGCCTTCTCCCTCAGGATCTGTTGATCGGCCCAGCCCAGCTCGCTGTCGGCCAGGGTGTCCGTTCCGGCAGGACTGAGGTGCCGGGACCCGGTGCTCGGCCGGGCGCCCTTTCTGGCCTGCATATACGCCCTGAGCAGAGCGCGCTCCCGCTCCGTGCTCCGCTCCATCAGCCGCCGCTCGATGGCGGTGGCCGCGTCGCGGACGACGGTCGCCATGCCCGGCTTCGCGTCGGTGCTCCAGCACGTGAGGTCCACAGCGCCCTCGATACGCCCGCTGATCGGATCGCGCACGGGAGCCGTGAAGCACGCGTACGGCTGGAGGCATTCTGCGTAGTGCTCAGCGCCCAGGACGACGTGGAGTCTGCGCTCGGCGAGCGCCGTGCCGATGGCGTTCGTGCCCGCGATGCGCTCCGAATACCGGAATCCCGGGGCGAACTGGATCTTGTCCAGATGCTTGGTGAACGAGTGGTCCCCGGTGTGGCGCTGGAGCAGCCGTCCCTCGTCGTCGGTGAGGACCACGCTCGCGTTGGAGCCCACGAGCGTCGAGGCAAGCCGGCCGAGCACCGGAACCGCCGCGTCCATCAGCCGCGTTCCCAGGTCGAGATCCGACACATACGGAAGCTCGAACCGGTCAGGCAGCAGCCCCAGAGCCTGGCAGCGCTGCCATGACCTCAGGATGGGTCCTCGCACGCCGCCGTCGAGGGGCTCCCCGGTGACGAACCGCTCATGGGTGCGTGCGCTCGGCTCGAAATGCCCGTCGTCCCAGAAGCCGATCATGCAGATCACCTTTTCGGTACAGGTGATTGCCCGCGCGGTTTCCCGCCATCTTGGCATTGTATTCCGATTGATATCGTTTTGGATTACTTTGCAGAAATAACTACAACTGCGGTGTGGGGTGCGCTCATTCGCGCGCCATCGATCTCGGCCGACCGTGGGGGTCGTCGGCCGGGTCGACCGGCAAAGCGCTCCGGACGGCCTGTGCGGAGCCGTTGCCGAGTCCGGCTCGGCCGACCGTCGCGTGCGGGGGGCGCGCCCTTGCCTGGGGTGGTTCGTCCCGTCTCCGGGTGCACCTGTCGGAAACGGCAGGGTTTCTGAGATGTTTCCGTTGAACCGTTGACTATGTTCGGTTCGGCACCTACTGTCCTCCTCAAGTCCTCTGACGTCTGAGGTGTGAGGAGCTGGGAATGGCTGAACGACGGGACCTTGTCGACACGGCGGCTGACGCGCTGATCCGCGACATCACCTCGGGCAAGTACCCCGCTGGTTCCACCCTTCCCAATGAGCAGGACCTCGCCGCTCTCCTGGGCGTGAGTCGACCGACCCTGCGCGGGGCCGTCAAAAGCCTCGTCAGCAAGTCGGTTGTCCAGGTGCACCACGGCAGGGGAATGTTCGTCAATCCGGTATCACAGTGGTCTGCGTTGGACCCGCAGCTGCTGGCCCACCGGGTCGGCTCCGACCCCTCGCTGCCCAAGCGCCTGATCGAGGCGCGACGGTTCATCGAGGCGGCCGCCTGCGAACTCGCGGCCACCCGGTGCTCGGAGGAGGATCTCGAGGATCTGGAAGCAAGCCTTTCCGACATGGTCGACGCGGCCAAGGCCGCGGATGTCGAGGGCTTCGTCCGGGCGGACCTCGCGTTCCACCAGATTGTGCTCAGCGCGTCACGCAACCCTTTCATCGCCGCGCTGTTCGATCCCATCAGTCAGCTGCTCCATGTCACGCGGACCCAGACCTCCTCCCACGCGGAGATCAGGGACCACGCGATCGAACAGCACCGGCTCGTCCTGGCGGCCTTGAGCAGTCGGGATCCCGAAGCCGCCCGGCTGGCCATGATCGGTCACATGAGCCAGACCGAAGACGACTTCGACCGCTACGTCGCTTCCGACGTCTGAGCGCCGATGGGCGACGCGACCGAGTAGCAGGCACCACCGCATATATCTGTACGGGCCATGGTTTCCCATCCCGAAGCCACCTCGCACGGACTTCTGAACACCGCTCCGTCCGCACCGGCATAGCCATGCCCGGCCCGGCACGTCGCCACGCGACGCCCCGGCCGGCGTGACGCCCGGTGGTGGACCGTGTCCACCCGGCCGTGCCGGGCGGCAAGCTCCCGCCGTCAGCGCGGGGGCCCATCTCTCCTTCTTTGCCCGCGCCGCCGGGGTGCCTTCCCCTGCTGTGCCTCCCCGTCCTCGAGCCGATCCGGCACGAGGGCCGATGTCCCACACCCGAAGGAGCCCTCGGTGTCCACCGGATCCTCGATTGCTGTGCTGCACACCAGCTTTGTCTTCGTCAACGTCGAACCAATGATCAACAACTACCTAGCGGAGCTGGCGCCCGACGCCAAGGTCATGCACTTCGTCGACAGCGACGTACTCGCGACCGTGATGCGCGACGGGTTCATCTCGCCCGCAAGCGCTCACCGCATGGTGCATCTGGCCCAGGCCGCGGAAGCCGCCGGCGCCGATGTCATTTTCTCCGCCTGCTCCTCACTGGGGCCCGCCATCGACGAGGCCCGGCGTGTGGTGTCCGTGCCGATCATCAAGATCGACGACGCCATGACCGCGGCAGCAATAGACGCCGGTGACGTCATCGGCGTGATGGCGACCGTCCCCACCACCCTGCCGCCCACCCGCGCGATGGTCGAGGAGAAGGCCCAGGCCGCGGGGCGCTCCATCTCCGTCGTTGAGCATCTATGCGAAGGCGCCTTCGGTGCGCTGATGTCCGGTGACCGCGACGGCCACGACGCCCTGGTCATCGAGGGGGCGCGCAAGCTCGCCACCCAGGCCGACGCGATCGTGCTGGCCCAGGCATCCATGGCGCGACTGGCCCCCGCCATCGCCGAAGCCGTCGGCAAGCCCGTGCTCTCCAGCCCGCGCAGCGGTGTGGAGAACGCGGTCCACGTGCTGAACGGGCGGTCGGCATGAGCCTGACCGTGCCTCACCACGAGGCCGCGCGGGGCAGGGCACGCCGCACCGACGTACTGGCCGGCGTGCCCGGGCCGGCCGCCGCCGGAACCTGGGACGCCGCCCTGCGGGAGGCGTTCGCGGGGGACGGTCGCCGGATCGTGGTCCTCGACGACGACCCCACCGGGACGCAAACCGTCCACGACGTTCCCGTGGTGACCCGGTGGAACGTGGAGGATCTGCGCTGGGCGCTGAACCGTGACAGCCGGGTGGCCTACGTCCTGACCAACACCCGCAGCCTGGACGAAGCCTCGGCCGCAGCCGTCAACGGCGAGGTCGTGACGAACCTGCTGGCGGCCGCGGAGGCCGAGGGCGTACCCGTGAGCGTGATCAGCCGCGGCGACTCGACGCTCCGGGGCCATTTCGCGGCCGAGACGTCCGCGATCATCGAGACGCTCGGCGCGAACGGGCAGCACGTCGACGGCGTGATCTTCTGCCCGGCGTACCTCGAGGCCGGCCGGGTGACCGCCGGGGACGAGCACTGGATCGTCGAGGGCGACTGGCTCAGGCCGGTGTCCGACTCGCACTACGCCACCGATGCGACGTTCTCCTTCTCCACCTCACACCTGCCCGACTACGTCGAGGAAGTGACCGGCGGGGGGATCAGGGCGCAGGACGTTCTCAGCATCGGTCTCGAGGACATCCGCTCCGGTGGCCCGGACCGGATCGCAGCCCTGCTGCGCGAGCTGAGCAACGGACGGGTCGCTGTGGTGAACGCCGTCGAGGCCACCGACCTGGAAGCGGTCCTCCTGGCGCTCCTTCAGGTGGAGGCGGAGGGACGGCACTTTCTCTATCGCACCGGCCCTTCGTTCGTCAGGGCCCGGGGCGGCATCAGCGAACGCCCCCCGGTGCGGGGGAAGGAGATCTATCCGAGCGGACCCCGTGAAGGGCACGGCCTGGTGGTGGTCGGTTCCCACGTGACCCTGACCACGCAGCAGGTCACGACGCTGCGGGACAGCGGCGAGGTGGAGCAGGTCGAACTGGACGTCCGCTCGCTGCTCGACCCGGCGGAGGCCGACCTCGCCGTCCGGACGGCCGTGCGACAGGTGGTCTCCGCGCTGGAGCGCAGGGACGTACTGCTGGTCACCAGCAGGGAGCTGGTCACCGGTGGTGACGGGCGGGAGAGCCTGGCCATCGCCCGGGCGGTCTCCGAGGCTCTGGTCACCACCGTCGGGCAGGTCGTCGGGATCAGGTCCCCGCGCTTCCTGCTCGCCAAGGGCGGCATCACGTCCAGCGACGTGTTCACGTACGGCCTGAGGAGCAGCCGGGCCAACGTGCTCGGCTCGCTGCTGCCGGGGATGGTCTCGGTCTGGCAGGCCGAGGACGGCATCGACGTCGGCCTTCCGTACGTGGTGTTCGCCGGGAACGTCGGGGACGGCGACGACCTGCTTGCCGCCGTCCGCATATTGAACGGAGACACCTCTTGCTGAGCGTCAACGCGGACGAACTCATCGCCGCGCGCAAAGAGCGCCGCGCGGTCGGCGCGTTCACCACCTACAACATGGAGACGACGATCGCGCTGTGCCGGGCCGCCGAGGCGGCCGGCAGCCCCGCCGTTCTCCAGCTGGGAGCGGGTGCCTTCCGCCACGTCGACCTCGGGGTGCTCACCCGGCTGGCCGTCGACGTGGCGGGCGCGTCGAGTGCCTCCCTGGGCGTCCACCTCGACCACAGCCGCGACCTTGCGGAGGTCCGGGCATGCCTGGACCTGGGGTGCTCGTCGGTCATGATCGACGGATCCCACCTTCCCTTCGAGGAGAACATCGAGCTCACCAGGGCCGCCGTGACCGCCGGGCACAAGGCCGGGGTGTGGGTGGAGGGCGAGCTGGGCGCCATCCCCGGCGAGGAAGACCGCTCGGTGTCCGCCCAACCCGAGGCGCTGTTCACCGACCCCGCTCAGGCGGCGCAGTTCGTGGAGCGCACCGGAGTGGACGCGTTGGCGGTACAGATCGGCAACGTGCACGGCTTCAGCGCCGACGGCGGCCGGCTCGACCTCGACCTGCTGGCCGACATCGCGGCGGTCGTCCCGGTCCCGCTCGTCCTGCACGGTGCCTCGGGTGTCGAGGACGACGTGCTGCGCGCGGCGGTCCACAGCGGCGTCGCCAAGATCAATGTCAACGCGGAGCTGCGGCGGGCGTGCTTCGGCGCCCTCGACGAGACCCTCGCCCCTGCCCGGGAGGACGGCTACCACCTGCAGCGCGTACTGAACGCGGCGCGGGACTCCGTCGCGGCGGCAGCCGAGGACCGCATCCGGCTGTTCGCCGGGCTGCCACGAGGAGGGCAGGAAACATGACCAGTGCCGCCACCGAAGACATCCGCACGGGCCGCGCCGCCACAGTTCCCGCGCCCGACCACGCGCTCCAGCAGGGCTACCTGGCAGAACACGTGAGCAAGGCGTTCTCGGGCGTCACCGTTCTCGACGACCTTTCGCTCGCGTTCCGTCCGGGCGAGGTGCACACCCTCATGGGTGAGAACGGCGCGGGCAAGTCGACTCTGCTGAAGATCCTCTCAGGCATCTACCGGGCCGACTCCGGGCAGTTCAGCATGGACGGCGCCTCCGTTCCGCTGGGAAGCCCGCGCGCTGCGCTGGAACAGGGCGTCTACCTGGTCCCGCAGGAACCCTCGCTGCTGCCGCATCTGTCCGTCGCCGAGAACCTCTACCTCGGCAACAGTCCGAAGCGCGGTCGCGGGCTGCGGCTCCTGGACTGGACGCGGATGTGGCGGGGGGCCGAGGAGATCCTTCCCCTGGTCGGTCTGTCCGTGGACGTCAGGACCCCGGTCGGCGCCCTCACCATCGCCCAGCAGCAGCTCCTCGAATGCGCCCGTGCGCTGGTACGCAAGTCCCGGGTGATCTTCTTCGACGAGCCCACCTCCCCGCTGACCAGCCACGAGGTCGAGCGACTCTTCGAGGTCATCGGTGACCTGAAGCGACAGGGCTATGTGCTCGGCTTCATCAGCCACCGCATGGACGAGGTGCTCGAGATCAGCGACCGCATCTCCGTGCTGCGCGACGGTCATCTGGTCGGCAGCGTCGAAGGCCCCGGGGCCGATCCGGCGGACCTCGTGCACAAGATGGTCGGCCGAGCCATCGATCTCGGCCGCCGCAAGGAGATCAGCCACGCCACCGACCAGACGGTCATCGAGGTCTCCGGGCTGAGCAGCCCCCCGGCGTTCTCCGACGTCTCGTTCACGGTCCGGCGCGGCGAGGTGCTCGGATTCGCAGGCCTGGTGGGCAGCGGACGCACCGAGATCGCCGAGACCATGGTCAACCTCAGGGGCCGTACGAGCGGCACCGTGACCATCGACGGCACGCCCTTGTCCTCCCTGCCGCTGAACCAGATCATCGACGCAGGGTTGGTCTACCTGCCGGAGGACCGGGCCAAGAACGGCGCCTTCCTGGACATGACGGTCACCCAGAACGTCTCGGCGAGCGTCGTCAACCGCCTCCGCTCTTCGAAGTTCGGGCTGCTCGACCTCGGTCGCGAGCGGCGCGAAACGGCCGAGATGGCGCAGCGGCTGAAGGTGCGCGCGGCCTCGCTCGACCTGCCCATCCGCTCGCTGTCCGGCGGAAACCAGCAGCGTTGCCTGTTCGGCAAAGCGCTCCTGACCTCCCCGAAGGCCGCCGTCTTCGACGAGCCCACCCGCGGTGTCGACGCCGGCGCCAAGGAAGACCTCTACGAAGTCATAGACAGCCTTGCCCAAGAGGGGCTGGCAGTCGTGGTCATCTCCTCCGAGCTGGAGGAACTGGTCCGGCTCTGCGACCGCGTCCTGGCCGTCTACGAAGGCCGGATCCGCGGAGAGCTGACGGGCCAGGAGATCTCCATGGCGAACATCGGCCGACTCATCCTCGGATCCGCCGAGCCCGAAGCCTGATCCGCAGCACGGCACAGCACAACTCCTCGCACCCGCAGCGCAGCTCACCTCCCCGTACAGCAGCGCGCCCCACTCCCCGTACCCCAGCCCACCCGCGCCAGGAGCGCTCATGCAAGCAACAGCAACGCATCTCTCACCAGCGGCCCCGCCGCTGCGCAGGCAGTCTGTCCGGGTCATCCTGCGCAACCGCTCGGCGCAGCTCGTCGTGGCGCTCCTCGTCATCAGTGCCCTCGTCGGGTCCTTCCACCCCGGGTTCCTCACCCGCGGCAACATCGAGTTCATCATGCTGAACTCGGTCGTCCTCGGACTGATCGCGCTGGGCCAGACGTTCGTGATCATCAGCCGGGGCATCGACCTGTCGGTGGCACCCATCATGGGGCTCACCGCGGTGGTCACCGGTCTGATGGCGACGCGCAACGGACTCGGTCTGGGGGCAGCCGTCCTGCTCGCCCTGGCGATCGGACTCGTACTCGGGGCCGTCAACGGTTTCCTGGTCAGCGTGGTCCGCATTCCGCCGATCATCGTCACCCTCGGCACTCTCGGCCTCTTCGGCGGCTTCCAGTTCCTCTACACGAACGGCGACCAGGTCACGAGCGTGCCCGCGTCCTACGACGCGTTCGGCAACAACCCCCTCGTACCCGGCCTGCCCCGGCCAGTGCTGCTCCTCGGCGTCCTCACCGTGGTGTGCTGGGCCGTCCTGCGCTACACGGTCTTCGGGCGCAACGTCTTCGCGGTGGGCAACAACGAACCCGCGGCGAGGGCGGTCGGCATCCCCGTCCGGCTCACGGTGTTCAGCACCTACCTCGTCAGCGGTCTGCTGGCCGGTCTCGCGGGGCTGGTCTACATCGCGCACACCGCCGCGGCGACCGCCACCACCGGCACCGCGGAGAGCATGCAGTTGCAGTCCATCGCGGCGGTCCTGATCGGCGGAACCATGATCAGCGGAGGTCGCGGCGGCGTGCTGGGCGGTGTGCTCGGCAGCCTGTTCCTCTCCCTGGTGCTCACCGCCCTCGTCTTCTCCGGCGTGCCGGCCATCTGGAACACCGCAGGCCAGGGCGCCCTCATCCTGATCGCCGTCCTGCTCGACGCTCGACTCTCCCGCCCGGCCGGCGGCGTGGAAGGAAGCACATCATGACCGACCTGTCCGTCGCCCCCAAGCCTCCGGCGGCCACTCAAGGCACCAGTCACCGGCGAACCGTCCGCGCCAGAGGCCTGATCAGCAGGTTCGGTGGCTGGGAATCCAGTCTCCTGGTGCTGTTCGTGGTGGAGTTGGTCTACTTCTCCGTCAGCTCGCCGGACTTCTTCAACGGCGGCAGCGGGCTGCTCTCCCTGTCCCAGCAGTTCGTCACGACCGGCATCGTCGCCCTCGGCCTCGCGCCGGTGGTGCTCAGCGGAGGCATCGACCTGTCGGTCGGCTCCACCGCGAGCCTCTCCGGCGTGGTGATGGCGGCACTGTGGAAGGGCGGCACGAACATCTGGCTCGCCGCGCTCGGCGGTCTGCTGGTGGCCCTGTTGGTGGGCCTGGCCAACGGTCTGCTCGTGGTACGGGGCCGGCTGGAACCCCTCATCGGTACCCTTGCCGTCGGGTTCATCGCGACGAGCATCTCCACCGGGGTCGCCGGCAACTCCCCGCCGTACGGTTTCCCCACGTCCTTCACCACGCTGGGCACCGGCACGATCGGCCAGGTCCCGATTCAGCTGATCATCTTCGCGGTGCTGGCCGTCGTGGTCCTCCTGCTCATGACCCGCACCGAGTTCGGTCGGTCCATCACCATGATCGGACACAGCGCGAGCGCGGCCCGGTACTCAGGAATCAAGGTCAACACCCAGCTGGTACGGGCCTACATGTTCTCCTCGCTGATGGCCGGCGTGGCCGGACTGATGCTCGGAGCGTTCTACAGCGCGGTCCGGGCCGACCTGGGCGACAGCCTGCTGCTGCCCGCGCTCACCATGATCGTCCTGGGTGGCGTGGACATCTTCGGCGGCAGGGGCCGGGCGATCGGCGTCATCGTGGCCGTCTTCGCCCTCGGCTACCTCACTCAGGGCCTGCTCATCTCCGGCTACTCCCAGCTCACCAGCAACATGGTCATCAGCGTGGTCATGCTGGCCGCCATCGCGGTGAAGATGTTCGTCGGCTCGGCCGAGGGCAGTCCCGCCGAGCGCCTGCGAAACCGCCTCCGAATGGTGCGTGGCACCACTCCGCACCCGGTCGCGCCGGGCAAGGCCCCGCACTAAGTCCCCTTTCGTCCGGTCCGTCTCCCCGGCGACGGCCGGCTCGGTACAGCGCCGTACACACCCCCAGAAAGGCAGAACCGTCATGTCCCGCATCCTCTCCCGCACCAGATGGGCGGCCATCGCGGCGGCCTCGGCCGCCACCATGCTCATCACCACCGCCTGTGGCAGCACCGGCGCCGGTACCGCGTCCCCCGGCGGCCAGCTCAAGGTCGCCATGGTCCCCAAGCTCGTGGGCCTGGCCGTGTTCAAGGCCAACCAGCAGGGCGCGGAGAAGGCCGCGGCCGAGCTCAACATCAAGTTCAACTACACCGGGCCGGTCGACGCCTCGGCGCAGGGACAGGTGCAGGTCTTCAACAGCCTCATCGCCCAGAGGTACAACGTGATCACCACGACGGCCAACAACCCGTCGGTGCTGGCACCCACCCTGGTGCAGGCCCGGAAGCAGGGCATCAAGGTGATCTCGTACGACTCCGACGTGCTGCCCGAGGCCCGGGACTTCTTCGTCCAGAACACCGACCTGCCCGCCATGGGCAAGGCACTGGTGGACTGTGTCGCCAAGCCGGCCGGTTCGCAGGCCGAGATAGCGATCCTGTCCTCCACCCCGGACGCGACCATCCAGAACCAGTGGATCAAGGCCGTCAAGGACAATCTCTCGGCGAACCACCCCGGCATCAAGATCGTCACGACGCAGTACGGACAGTCCAGCCCGTCCCATTCGCTCACCGCCGCCCAGAACATCCTCCAGGCCTACCCGAACGTCAAGGCCATCATCGCGCCCGACGGTGCCGCCGAGGCCGCCGCGGCCGAAGCGGTCCAGAAGCTCGGCAAGGCCGGCAAGGTCTTCGTGACCGGAACGTCGGACCCCGCGTCCATCCGTCAGTACGTGAAGTCGGGCGTCATCCCCTGCTCGCCGTTGTGGGACGAGACCAAGGAGGGCGAGCTGGTCATGCATGTCGCACGACTCGCCTACGACAACAAGATCGGCCCGAACAGCACGTTCACGGCGGGCGACCTCGGCTCTTTCACCGCGAAGGACGGTGTCATCACCTTCTCCGAGCCGCTGATCTTCACCAAGAACAACATCGACGACTACCAGTGGTGACCCACCCGGTAGCCCCACCGGCCGGTGAGACTCCCCGGTTCCCGGCCCAGGACAAGGAGGTCGCATGACGAAGGTCGGATGGCTGGGACTCGGTGCCATGGGCCTGCCGATGGCACGCCGGCTCCACACCTCCGGAGCCGCCGCGGTCACCGCCTTCGACCGGGCGCCCGGCGCCAGGGCCCGGGCCGGGGCGGACGGCATCACCGTTGCCGTCTCCCCGGCGCAGGCTGCCAAGGGCGCCGACCTGATCATGGTCATGGTCCGTGACGCGGCCCAGGCCGAGCAGGCACTGTTCCCCGAAGACGGTACGGATCCCGTGCCGGCGCCGGGGTCCACCGTGGTGGTGATGAGCACCATCGGACCAGACGCGGTGCGAAGTCTGGCCGCCGCACTGGCCGAGCGGGAGGTGGCCGTCGTCGACGCTCCGGTGAGCGGCGGCGTGGCGCGGGCCCTCACCGGGGACCTCGTCATCATGGCCGGCGCCCCGGACGACGCGTTCGACCGCTGCCGACCGGTTCTCGACGCCCTGGGCAGCACTGTCGCCCACGTCGGCCGTGGCGCAGGGGACGGACAGTCGGTGAAGCTGGTCAACCAGCTGCTGTGCGGAGTGCACATCGCCGCCGCGGCGGAGGCGCTCGCCTACGCCGAGTCACTCGGACTGGACTCCACCGCTGTGTGGCAGACCATCCGGGGCGGTGCCGCGGGGTCCTTCATGCTCGACGACCGTGGCCAACGCATGCTGCGGCGGGACTACGACCCGGTGCGCAGCTCGCTGTCCCTCTTCGTCAAGGACCTGGGGCTGGTCGTGGAACAGGCCCAACGGAGCCGTGTCCCGGTGCCGTTGGCCTCCGCGGCCGCCCAGCTGTTCACCATGGGCATCGGAGAGGGCCTCGTCGACGCCGACGACTCCAGCCTCATCGAACTCTTCCGACGCTGGAACACCAACCGGGCCGAGGGCCGACCCCAACCCCCGGGTGCAACAACCACTCCCTGAAAGACCTGCAACACCCCCTGAGAGACCGCCCGCCGCCCTGTCCGGTACACGTCCGGGCCAGGTACCTCGGCGGAACCGAGAGAAAGAATGAGAGAAAGCACCATGCGAATCCTCGTAACCGGAGCCCTGGGCAAGGTCGGGCGCGCCACCACGGAGGCCCTGGTCCAGGCCGGGCACCAGGTGACCGCGTCCGACCTGGCCCGCCCGGACTTCGACCGCCCCGCCCCCGGCACGCCGGACTACCAGATGGCCGACCTGACCAACTCCGGCGACGCGTATGCGCTGGTGCGCGGTCATGACGTCGTGGTCCATGTGGCGGCCATCCCCGAGCCCACTCACAACCCGTCGCACGTGGTCTTCCAGAACAACCTGATGGCCACGTTCAACGTGCTCGAGGCGGCCGTCCGGTTCGGAGTGAAGCGCTTCGTCAACATCTCCTCGGAGACCGTTCCCGGCTTCTTCTTCCCGGAGCGGCCCTTCCTGCCGGACTACGCGCCGGTGGACGAGGAGCACCCGGCCCGCCCGCAGGACCCGTACGCGTTGTCCAAGCTCTTCTCGGAGCAGCTGATGGACGCGGCGGTCCAGCGCTCGGACATCCGCGCCATCTCGATCCGGCCGAGCTGGGTCCAGCACAAGGGGAACTACGCGCGCAACCTCGGACCGCAGGTGCGTGACGCGTCGGTGCTCAGCCCGAACCTCTGGAGCTACATCGACGCGTACGACCTCGCGGACGCGATCGTCCTCGCGGCCGAATCCGACCTGCCCGGCCACGAGGTCTTCTACATCGCCTCGCCCGACAACGTCGGCGGCCGTGACTTCGCGGAGATCCTCCGCAAGTACTACGGCGACCGGATCGAGCTCCGTGACCTGGCACGGGCAGACGCCTCCGGCATCTCCTCGGCCAAGGCGCAGCGCCTGCTCGGCTGGCAGCCGAAGCGTTCCTGGCGTGACTACCTCGACGAGGACGGCAACGAGCTCGTCGAGGCCTGACCGGACCGGGCGCCAACGGCCCGGTCTCCCACGACTTCCCCGCGCGCCGGCCGGGCACCTCCGACGTCCTGCACCCGTAGGAGATGCTCGCGAGCAGCGTGCCGGCGAAGAAGGGTGAGGGTGGGCTGCCTGACCCGGTCGGTCCTCACCTGGCCGTGCCCCGGTCCTTTCGCGGACCGGGGCACGGCTCTGTCACGCCCGGGACAGCGGACGCGCAGCGGCCACCGTGGGAACGGCGATCCCGGACCTGAGCCGGATCCCGGTCCTCGGCTGCGCACCCACGGCCGCACGCTGTACCAATCACGGTGGGCGATCCTCACCGGCTCGCGGAGGCGATCACGGTTGGTGATCGGCCGTCGCCGCGTTAGCCCGGAACCGGCGAGAGGAAGGCCAAGCCGCTGCTCGCGCCGGCGTCCGATCGTGGGCGTCTGACCGGAGAGGTTCATCCCGCGGGCGAGTGCGAGCACCGCGGCGGACGGGTCAGATCGTCGTGATCCCGAAGCTCTTGAGCTTGCGGTACAGCGATGAGCGCGCGATACCGAGTGCGGTGGCAGCCTGGACGCGGTTGCCGTTGGCATCGTGGAGCGCCTTGATGATGGCGTCGCGTTCGACGGCCTCCATACCGGTGAGCTGGCGCCGCGCCGCGTCGTGGCAGTAGCCGGGCAGGTCCTGCGGCTGGATCTCTCCGACGGGCCGCTTGAGCAGCGCCGCGGACAAGGCCTCCTCGAGCTGCTTGATGTTGTGGGGCCAGGAGTACTGGCAGATCACCCGCAGGGCCGCCGGGCTGACCCGGGTGTCGCGCTTCGCCGCGATCTTGTCGAGCACCTGGGCGACCAGGCCGGGGATGTCCTCGGTGCGGTGGCGCAGTGCCGGTACCGTCGCGGCCTGCTGGAAGTGCACCAGAAGGTCGTGGAACGGCAGGTCGGAGTCGATGTTGGCATCGGACAGCGTGGCGGCGACGAAGGCCGGACGGTCGCTGTCGGCCACGGCGAGCAGGAAGGTGTTGAGCCGCTCGACGCCCTCCGTCGACAACTGGTCGATGTTGCGGAAGATGTACAGCGTCGGAATGGCCGTCGCCTCCAGGGCGACCTCCGCATCGGTATAGCTCGAGCGCGAGATGTTCACCGCGTCGAAGAGCAGGCTGCGCCCGC
The DNA here is from genome assembly GCF_042671685.1 of Streptomyces sp. NPDC127595. NCBI lineage: Bacteria > Bacillati > Actinomycetota > Actinomycetes > Kitasatosporales > Streptomycetaceae > Streptomyces > Streptomyces sp. NPDC127595. The sequence goes on from NZ_JBHXWK010000019.1 coordinate 52,314, forward strand.
CGGGATTGACCCGGTGATAGATCTCGGCGACGAGCGAGAACTTGCCGGTGCCGGTCTCTCCCATGACCAGCAGCGCCTCGTGGCGGGACAGCGACGACCCGATGTCCTTGCAGGCCCGCTGCCACAGCGGGGAGCGGCCACTGCCGCTCAGCGTCGAAGGGGTGAGCAGTTGCGACAGGCTCAGGGTCGCTCCGCTGTCCCCGGTCAGCGCGGGAAGCTCGGTCTGGGAGGCGGGAGGAACGGGTCCGTCGGGAAGGCCGTCCGCGATCAGCGCGACCTCGACGACCATGCCCACCACGTCGTGCCCCGCGCTGATGCGGGTGCCGCGGACCCGGATGATCTTTCCGGTGCTCAGTTGCAGCTGGTCCACGGCGCGGTCCCGGCGGCTCATGAGGTGCCGGGCGTGGTCCTGGACGGTCTGCTGTTCCGCGGGCGTGAGCAGGACATGGGCGAAGGCGTTGGCCATCGTCACCGTTCCGCCGAGTGCTATGACGGCGCCCCGCGACCGTGCGTCGACGCGCACGAACGTCTCGAAGAGCGCCTGCTGGTTGTGGGTGCGGTCGATCAGCAGATTGCGCTCGATCTCGTGGGCGGCGGCCCTGACCAGCGAGTGCATCAGCGGATTCGAGTGCTCGGTAAGGCAGCTGATGTCCAGGACGCCCTCGATACGGCCGCTGAACGGATCGCGTACCGGCGTCCCGGAGCAGGCGAACGGCTGCAGGCGCTCGTGGAAGTGTTCCGGACCGACGATCTGGATCGGCTGCCCGGACTCGAAGACCGTGCCGACGCCGTTCGTCCCCACGCCACCCTCGGCGTACTCGAAGCCGGGGGCGAACGAGACCTTGTCCAGCATCAGCCCGATGGTCCGGGCGGTGTCGACGCGGGTCAGTACCCGGGCTTTCCCATCGGTGAGGGCGATGCTGAGCGGAATGTCCGCGGTCTCCTCGCTCAGCCGGTCGATGATCGGCTGTGAGCAGCGGACCAGTCGGCTCTGCACGTCCAGGTCATGGTGGAAGGCCGCCTGAGCGGTGGTTGCGTCCACGCCAGCCGTGCGGGAGCGCCGCCAGGACGCGGCCACGACATCGGTGACACTGCCCTCGACAGCTGATCCGGAGGTCAGGAAGCCGGTGCGAGCGGCGGCGATGGCGACGCGACGGTCGACGGTGTCCATCTGGCATCCCTTCCGATGGGATTCCTCGATCTTCTCGACCGGGACCCTTCCAGGGAAGAGCCGTGACCAGAACGGAGCTGTCGCAAGTGTCCGAATGTGGGACACGCCGTCTTTTGGCGGAGAGAGCACATTTGTCGCCAGGTCTCCTGGGAGCCGCCCACCGGAGACCTGCACCACCGACATCCCTCGGACAGCCGTAAGGGAATCCTCTCATGCCACGTCTGATCAACATCGACAACGGTGGAACGCTCACCGACATCTGTGTGTGGGACGGTCAGGACTTCACGTACACCAAGACGCTGACCACACCGTTCGACCTGTCCAAATGCCTTTTCGACGGCATCACCAAAGCGTCCGAGGCCGTCCACGGTGTCGCCGACATCGAGGCTCTGCTGCACAGCACACGGCACATCCGGTACTCGACCACTCAGGGAACCAACGCGCTGGTGGAGCGCAAGGGCCCGCCCATCGGACTCATCACCGACGACCCGGCGGTCGTCGCGGAGCTGCGGTCGACACCGAGTGAGGCCAGTCTCTTCGACGACCTCGTTGCCGGCCGGGTCGCCACCATCGACCCACGCGCCGACGAGGAATCCCTCGCTTTCGACCTCGTGCAACGGGTCAACAAGCTGACGACCGACGGCGCGGCACGCATCGTCGTTGCGGTCGGTGCCGCAGATGGCCAGGACGAACGCCTGCTGCGCAGCATCCTGCTGCGCAGGTTCCCCCGGCACCTGCTGGGCTCGGTGCCGATTCTCTACTCCTGGGAGCTCACCGCGGACAGGGTGCGCGCGCGCCGGATCTGGTCCGGCGTGATCAACGCCTTCCTGCATCCGACGATGGAACGCTTCCTCTACAACACCGAGGACAGGCTCAGGTCGCACCGCGTCCAGAACCCGCTGCTCATCTACCGCAACGACGGAGCCTCCTCCCGGGTGGCCAAGTCGGTGGCGCTCAAGACGTACTCCTCGGGCCCGCGCGGCGGACTCGAGGGGACCCGCGCCCTGGCCAAGGCGTACGGCCTCCACCATGTTCTGATGCTCGACGTCGGGGGGACGACCACCGACGTCGGGTCCGTCAAGGACTCGCGGATCGCGGTCGAGCGCCGCGGTTCGGTCAAGGGCGTGCCGATCTCGTTCCCCATGAGCGATGTCCGCTCGAGCGGTGTGGGCGGCAGCTCGGTGATCACCGTCCGGGACGGCCGCATCACGGTCGGGCCGGAGAGCGTCGGTGCCGCGCCAGGGCCGGCCTGCTTCGGCTTCGGCGGCAGGAGCGCCACCATCACCGACGTCAACCTGCTGCTCGGTGTCCTGGACCCCACGACCTACCTGGACGGCGGGTTCAGCCTTGACGCGGAGCGTTCGAAGGCGGTCATCACCGCGACGGTCGCCGAACCGCTGGGCGTGAGCCTCGCCGAGGCGCTGCTCCTGATGGAGTCGGCGTACCTCGCCACCGTGGCGAACGCCTTCGCCGACGTGATCGAGGACGCCGCGGACACGACGATCGCGGCCTTCGGCGGAGCCGGCCCGATGAGCGCCTGCGGCGCCGCACGTCTCAGCGGCGTCAGGACGGTGCTTGTTCCGAAACTCGCGGCGGTCTTCTCCGCGTTCGGCATCAGCTTCTCCGACATCGGGCAGAGCTACGAGGCCGGACTCCCGCAGTCGTCGGCCGCGGACGCCGCCGCGGTGCACGACACGCTTTTGGAGCGTGCCGAGCGCGACATGTTCCAGGAAGGGCATGAGCTGGCCTCGTGCGACCTGGAGTGGAGTGTCGTCGTGGAGGAGCAGGACGGCGCGCTCGTCTCCGAAAGGCCGTACGAGTACGGCGACGACCCGGCCGTCGGCGGCGCACTGCACGGTTCGCTCAGGCTCACGGTCACCGCCCCGCTGCCCCACGTCGAACTCCCCGGCAACGAGGCACTCGCACCCCGCCCGGCTGTGGCCTCGGGTCGCCGACGGGTCCGTTCGAGCGTGGATCAGGTGGACGACGTGCCCGTCTACTCGCTCGTGGAACAGCAGCCCGGCGCCACCGCCACGGGACCCGCCCTCGTGGAGGGTCCCTTCTTCACCGCCCGCGTCCTCAAGGGCTGGCAGCTCCACGTCACCGCCGGGGGCGACCTGCTGCTCACCGACACCCGCTGACCGCGGAACGCCCAGCTCACGAAAGGACGGATCACCATGCGCGTACCCATGACCGAGTACCTGCTCATCGACCTGGACACCGAACGCTGGGGGTGCAGGGTCTGCGACCACGACCTCGGCGACGCCCGCGGCAACTACAAGGAGGGGACGCTGGTCTACGACCGTGATCCCCGCGAGATCCACCAGCCGATCATCGACCCGGAGCGTTACGAGTTCACCTTCTCCCCGGATCCGTCGTACTGCCGCATCCTCGAGTTCTACTGCCCCGGCTGCGCCACCCAGCTGGAGACCGAGTACGTGCCTCCGGGCCACCCGCCGACCGTCGACATGCTCTGGGACATCGACGCGCTCCGCGCCCAGTGGCAGGAGCGCGGCACCGACCCGATGACGGCCGTCGTGTACGGCCCGGGTGAGGACGTCCAGCGGCACACCCACTCCGTCGATGCCCACTGACCTCTCACCCGGAAGGGAGACCGACACATGAAGCGCATCTCCGTCGACATCGGCGGCACATTCACCGACTGCTTCTTCGTCTGGGACGAGACGTACATCGAGGCCAAGGCACTGACCACCCATCACAACCTGGCGCTCGGTTTCAACGAGGCCCTGGACCTGGCCTGTTCGCGGGCCGGCCTGGACCGCGATCAGGTCCTCTCCGAGGTCGACTCGGTCCGCTATGCCACCACGCTCGGCACCAACGCGCTCATCGAACGCAAGGGTCCCAAGGTCGGCGCCATCGTGACGCACGGCTTCGAGGACACCATCCCCCTCTCCCGGGGGCGCGGCTACGGCGAGGGCCTGGACCCCTCGATGCAGCAGAACCTGCCGGCCGCCGAGCGTCCGGAACCGCTCGTCCCGCGGCAGCTCATCCGCTCGGTCAAGGAGCGCGTCAACTCCGCGGGCAAGGTCGTCGTCCCCCTCCACGAGAGGGACGTGCGCACCATGGTGCGCGAACTCGTGGACGCCGGTGCCGAGGCGCTCGTCGTCTCGCTCACCAACGCCACCGAGAACCCCGACCACGAGCTGCGGATCCAGGAGATCATCCTCGAGGAGTACCCTCCGCACGAACTGGGCGCCATCCCCGTCCTGTTGGGACACCAGGTCTCCGGCCGCAAGGGCGAGTACGTACGCGCCACGTCCACCATCGTGGACGGCTTCCTGCACGAGATCATGTTCCACGCCCTGAGCCAGCTCGCGAACAACCTGCGTGAATCCGGCTACGACAAGCCGATGCTGGTCATCCACAACTCCGGTGGCATGGCGCAGATGAACTCCACCGACGCCCTCCAGACCATTCACTCCGGCCCTATCGCCGGCGTCGGCGCCGCCGAGCACCTGTCCGGCGAGACCGGTATCGGCCACGTCATCTCCACCGACATGGGCGGCACCTCCTTCGACATCGGTCTGGTCCCCGAAGGCGGCGTCAAGCACTACGACTTCCAGCCCACGATCGACCGCTGGCTGGTGTCGGTCCCGATGATCCACCTGCTGACCCTAGGGGCCGGGGGCGGTTCCATCGCCTCCTACGACCGGATCCACAAGGGCGTCAAGCTCGGCCCCGAGTCGGCCGGCTCCGATCCCGGGCCGGCCTGCTACGACCGCGGAGGTCTGCGCGCCACAGTCACCGACGCCGACCTGCTGCTCGGTTACCTCGACCCGGACAACTACGCCAACGGGTTCATCAAGCTCAACCCCAAGCGGTCCGTCTTCGCCATCGAGGAGACGCTCTGTGACGAGCTCGACATGGACGTCATCCAGGTGGCCAAGGCGATCAAGCGCGGCGTCGACGAGCAGATGGCCATAGGCATCGCCAAGGAGCTTCGGGTACGGGGCTATCTCCCCGAGGACTTCACGATGCTCGCCTACGGCGGCAACGGTCCACTGCACGCCTGCGGGATCGCCGACCACGCCGGGATCAGGAAGATCCTCGCGCCGCCCTTCGCCTCGGTGTTCTCTGCCCTGGGCGCCGGCAACATGAAGCAACTGCACATCCACGAGCGCGGCGCGCACGTGGTGATGTACAACGCCACCACGCGGGCCCTGTACGACCGGTACGACGAGTTCAACACCATCGTCGAGCAACTGGAGGCGAAAGGCCGGGAGGACCTGGTGCGCCAGGGCTTCGATCCGGCGGATGTGCGCTACCGGCTCGAGATGGACATGCGCTACGGCAACCAACTCGTCACGACCGCCGTGGTGTTCGACATCAGCCGGATCCATGGAGTCGGTGACGTCCTGCGGATGATCAGGACCTTCTCCGAGATCTACGGCCAGCGCTACGGCGAGGGCTCCGAGGCACCCGAGGCCGGAATCCGCGTCCAGACCATCCGCGTCGCCTCATTCGTCGACGGCGACGTCGTGAAGTTCGACTCCCTGGAGTACGCGGGGGAGCGCACGGTACCGACCGCCGTCAGCCACCGCGACGTGCACTACGCCGGCGAGGCGGGACCTGTCAGAACGCCGATCTACGACTCCGCGACGCTGACGCACCGCCACCTCATCCCCGGCCCGGCCATCGTCACCACCGAGAACACCACCTACCTCGTCGAGCCCGGCTGGCGCCTGGAACCCACACCTCAGGGTGCCGTGTGGTTCCTGCGTGACTGAGCCTCGCCACAGACTTCAAGGAGTAGCGAAATGACCGCCATTCACGAGTCTCCGGCCGTCGGGCTGACGGCCCAGGAGCAGCAGTGGGTCGACCAGTTCATGGACGAGACGACCCTCTTCCTGGGCCCCGACCGCGACATCATGCGCTCCCACCACATCGCGCCCCGCTCGGTGCTGGAGGAGGAGTGCATCGCCGAGGGCATCGACCCGCTCCAGATCGACCGCATCCGCAAGCGGCTCGCCGGTGCTCTCGACGAGGGCTACGAGATGTGCGAGGCCATGGGCGCGGCACCCGGCGCCAAGTGGGGCGACCTCACCACCGCCGTCTACACGGCCTCCGGTGACGTCACCTATCTGTCCTGCCACGGCGTCATCGCCTTCTCGGCGATCCTGCACCATCCGATCCGGTACATCATGAAGTACTGGAAGGACGAGCCCACGGTGGGCATCCACCCCGGCGACGGCTTCATCCACAACGACGCCCGCTACGGCAACGTCCACAACACGGACCAGTCGATGATCATGCCGGTCATCCGCAACGGCGAGGTCATAGCCTGGGTCGCGGCCACCATTCACGAGGGCGAGAACGGTGCCTGCGAGCCCGGGGGCATGCCCTCCGGATCGGAGACCCCGTTCGACGACGGTCTGCGGATGAGCCCCTTCAAGATCGTGGAGCGGGGTGAGCTACGCCGTGACCTCCTCACGTTTCTGCAGCACTCCGTCCGCGACCCCAAGCTCCAACTCGCCGACCTGAAGGTCAAGATCGGCGCGGTGCAGCGCATCATGGAGCGCATCGATCTCCTGATCGACGAGGTCGGCGTCGAGACCTTCGTCGCCGCCCTGCGCGTCACCGTCGAGGACGTGGAGGAGGAGGTCCGTCGCCGGATCAGGGAACTGCCGGACGGCACGGTCCGGTTCAACCAGTTCATGGACTCCACGCTCAAGGAGAACATCCTCATCAAGCTCGCCTGCAAGGTGACCGTCAAGGGCGACAGGATGACGATCGACCTTCGCGGCACCGGGCCGGAAATCCTCAACCGGGCCATCAACTCCCCGCTGTGTTCGGTGAAGTCGATGTTCATGCAGGCGATCCTGGCCTTCTGGTGGCCGGATCTGCCGCGGTGCACCTCGGCCATGAGCCCGATCGAGATCATCTCGGACGAGCACACCTGGGCCGATGCCGGCTACGACGCACCGATGGGCCAGTCACTGCAGGCGTCCTTCCGCGGCTTCTCCGCCCTGCAGTCGTCCTGGGCGAAGCTGCAGTTCGCCAACCCGGAGAAGTTCTCCAACGTCATCGCCCCCTGGTTCAACCAGATCAACACCTTCCTGTGGGGCGGTGTCACCCAGCACGGCGACCAGGTCGGCAACCTCTGCGCGGACCTGAACGGCATGCCGGGCGGGGCCAAGGCCTTCCTGGACGGGGAGGATGCCGTCTCCCCGCTGTTCTGCGCCATGGCCGACACGGCGGAGCAGGAGGTCATGGAGGAGGAGGTGCCCTTCATGCAGTTGGTCTCCAAGCGCCTGGTCCGCGACAACATGGGCTTCGGCAAGCACACCGGTGGCATGGGCTACGAGATGATCGTCGCCAGCGAGGGCACACCGCTGTGGGGGTTCATGACGGTGACCTCCGGCGCCAAGTTCTCCTCCGTGTACGGCATGTTCGGTGGTTACGGCTGTGGCACCTACCCGCTGGCCCGCGTCAAGGGCATCAATGTCTACGACGTCCTTCGCAAGGACCCCGCTCGCTTCGACCTCTCCATCGAGAAGGTCATGAACGAGCAGCCCTTCGAGGGCGGCCAGTACATGACCGACCACATGGGTCTGCAGTTCGACGTCGCCAAGGACGGCGAGCTGTACATGATGAGCCAGGGAGCCGGCGGCGGTTACGGCGACGTCCTGGAGCGCGATCCGCTCGCCGTGGTCAAGGACGTCGAACTGAAGCGGATCAGCGAGAAGGTCGCCCGCGACATCTTCGCCGTCGCCTTCGATCCCGACACCTTCATCCTGGACGCCGAGGGCACGAAGGAGCTGCGGGCGCAGGCCCGCCAGGACCGGCTCCGCCGCGGCAAGCCCTACGCCGAGTTCGTCGAGGAGTTCGTCACCGACGAGCCCGCCGAGGGCCTGCCGTACTACGGCTCGTGGGGCGACAGCACGGAGGAGCTCACCGCCACGGTGTTCGGCATCGACGGCCCTCAGCGGGTCACCGCGCCGATCGAGAAGATGCCGATCGTCATGCTTCCGGACCGCCGGGACCTGAAGGTCGCACAACTCGAGGCCCGCGTACGCGAGCTGGAGGACAAGCACGGCGAAGAGGTGCGCCGGAAGTCCTGAACTCCCAGCCCGTTCCACCCTCGGCATGCCTCGGAACGCGTAGGCATCTCGGCTCGCCCCGAGCCATCCGCACGCGCTCAAGGCCATCCTCGGCTGACGGCTGACGGCTGACGGCTGACGGCTGACGGCTGACGGCTGACGGCTGACGAACCGAACCACCGGCGGAGGACCAGTGGCACCCCGCCCCGCCCCGGCCCTGCGCTCCCCCCGCGGCCGTCCGGCGGCGCCTGGGAAGCACTGGCCTCCGCCGGTCTCCAATCCGGCCGTACCCGCGGCCACCAATGCTCCGAGTCCCTTCCTCGAACTCCCCGACTCCAGGACCCCTCATGGCCATGGACTTCACGTCGATCGTCTCCGCACCTCCCTCGGGCCGCCGGACCGCGCTCGTCATCGACCACCACCGCTACACACAGGCCGTCATCCTCCGGGGCCGACCGGTCCCGTGGACGGATCCGACCGGCTACGCGCAGTACGCGCGACAGGCCCAGGGCCTGCTCCGGTCCGATGCGACCCTGCTCGACCTGGGCGCCTTCCACGACCAGGTCCTCGCCGCCGACGACACGCTGAGGTCGTCCCTGTCCGCCCGTTCACGTACCGGATACGCGCTCAAGACCCTCCTCGCGGCCGACGCGGTCGCGGGACAGGCCGTCGAGCTGGCCGGTGTCGTGGCACAGACGTCCGGGGCGCCACTGATCCTGCAGATCCCGTCGCCCATGCGCTGGCTGGCGCGCACTCACACGCTCAGCGGGGCGGGCTCCGTGAGCGACCTCGACGCCGACCACGCGGAGAACGCCGCCATGTACGTCGCGGACTGGTTGCGCCGGCTGTCGGCCCTGCCGGTGGCGATGCTGCTCCTTGACGACCGCCGGCCCGGCACGCAGTCGTTGCCGCAGGTGGAGGACGCGGCGTACAAGCCGCTCTCCAACATCACGGATCACTATCGGTGGACGCTCGGCCGGCGCACCCAGGACGGCGTCGAGCTCCTCGGTTCCGCCGTTGTCGGGGCGCTGATTCCGGATACGTACTGGCTCGCCGACGAGGTGCTCGCGCCCTCGGGTGACTTCCTCGTCGCGGACATTCCCGCCGACGCCGTGCCCGAGAAGGTTCTCGCCCAACTGGCCAAGTTCGCCTGAGAACTCGACCGAGAACTCGACCGGGAACTCGACCGAGAACTCGACCGGGAACTTGCCTGGAACTCGCCCGAAAAGGAGAAAGACCTTGGACAAGGTGGTCTACACCGCCACCCGGGCCATCGCCGGAATCGGCGACGGAGCAACGATCGCCTGCGGAGGCTTCGGCATCTGCGGGATTCCCGCCGTCCTCATCGACTCGATCGCGGAGGCGGGCATCAAGAACCTGGAGGTCTACTCCAACAACTGCGGGACCGACGGGGTGGGACTCGGGAAACTGCTGGAGCGCAAGCAGATCAGGCGCATGGTCGCTTCCTACGTCGGCGAGAACAAGGAGTTCGCGCGTCAGTACCTGAGCGGTGAGCTCGAGGTCGAGCTCACCCCGCAGGGCACCCTGGCGGAGCGTCTGCGCGCCGCGGGCGTCGGCATTCCCGCCTTCTACACCAGGACAGGCACCGGAACCCAGGTCGCGACCGGGGGAGTGCCCTGGCGGTACGCGGAGGACGGCTCGGTGGCGGTCGCCTCGCCGCCGAAACCGGTCACCGACTTCGACGGGAGTTCCTTTTTGCTCGAACGGGCACTGCACGCCGACTTTGCCCTCGTACGGGCTTGGAAGGGCGACCGGCACGGCAACCTCGTGTTCCGCATGGCCGCCCGTAACTTCAACCCCGTCTGCGCCATGGCCGCCAAGACCGCCGTCGCCGAGGTCGAGCACCTGGTCGAGGCGGGCGATCTGGACCCCGACTCCATTCACCTGCCCGGGGTTTACATCGACCGGGTCCTGCCCCTCACGACCGCGCAGGTGGCGGACAAGGGCGTGGAACGGCTGACCACCCGCCCCCGTCCGTCCGAGTTCCTGGGAGAGTGACGATGCCGCTGACCAGGGAACAGATGGCAGCGCGCGCGGCGCGGGAGCTGCGCGACGGTGACTACGTCAACCTGGGGATCGGTCTGCCGACACTGGTCCCGAACCACGTCCAGGCCGGCGTGGAGCTGGTCCTGCAGTCCGAGAACGGCATCCTCGGCACGGGGCCCTACCCGTACGCCGGCGACCAGGACCCGGATCTGATCAACGCCGGCAAGGAGACCGTGACCGTTCGGGCGGGTGCCAGCTTCTTCGACTCGGGCACGAGCTTCGGCATGATCCGCTCCGGCAAGATCGACGCGGCGATCCTCGGAGCCATGCAGGTCTCCGCACAAGGAGACATCGCCAACTGGGTGATCCCCGGCAAGATGATCAAAGGGATGGGCGGTGCGATGGACCTGGTCCATGGCGCCCGCAAGGTCATCGTCCTGATGGAACACGTCGCAAGGGACGGCGCGTTCAAGGTCGTCAAGAACTGCACCCTGCCACTGACCGGCCAACGGGTCGTCCACCGGATCATCACCGACCTGGCCGTCCTCGACGTCACCGACAACGGGCTGCGTCTGGTGGAGTGCGCACCCGATGTCACCGAGGCCGACGTACGGGCGGCGACCGAACCGGAACTCATCACGGGGCCCGCGTGAACATCGCCGTCCTGCTGGACCGCGCGGCCACCGCCCTGCCCGACCGCACAGCGGTCTACCCGGGCGTCCAACCGCTCTACAGCTACCGGGAGTTGCGAAACCGCGTCGCCGCTCTGGCCGTGTCGACGACCCCCTTCGGATGCTCTCCGGGCGAGCGGGTTGCGATCGTCAGGAACAACCGCCCGGAGTACCTCGAGGTGCTCTTCGCCGCTCGGTGGGCCGGACTTGCCGTCGTCCCGGTGAACGCCAAGCTCCACCCCCGCGAGGTGACCTGGACCGTCCAGGACGCCGAACCCGGCCTCGCAGCAGCCCGTGTGGATCATCGGTGGCTACCAGAGCGACTTCGCTCGCAACCTCACCAGGGAGTCGCTGGACACCGGGGACCTCGTCAGGGAGACCGCGACCGGCAGCCTGAACGCCGCCGGTATACCCGCCGAGCACGTCGACGTCATCCATGTCGCCCATGCCATGGGCGAGTTCTACGTCAGCAGGGCCACCTGGGGTCCATGGTCGGCACCGTCGTGCCGGGCCCTTCACCTTCTCGCGGATCGCCGAGGAGCACGACCGGCGATACGGCCTCGAGGATCGGCATCTGCGCCGGATCGCGAGTGAGAGTATCGCCAATGCCAGGACCAACCCCAAGGCGCAGACCCGGGGTTGGATCACCTCGCCCGACTGCTCCAGCGACGACGACCTGGCCAACCCCAGGATCGCCGGCCGGGTGCGTAGGTACGACTGCAGCCGGATCGCCGACGGAGGTGCGGGCGTCCTGCTGGTCTCCGACCGCTGGCTGCGCCGACACGCGGACGAGGTCAGGGGACCGGTCGCGTGCATCGCCGGATGGGGACACCGCAATGCCTCGCTGCACCTCCAGGACAAGCTCGACACGGGTGCCGACAGCGAGTACGGCTTCCCGCACGTCCGGGAGACGATCAGGACGCGTTCGCACGGGCCGGCATCGACGACGTCTTCGAACCCGACGGCATCGAGACCCACGACTGCTTCACGGTCTCCCAGTACCTGGCCATCGACCACTTCGGCATCATCAAGCCCGGCCGCAGCAGCGAGGCGGCCGACAGTGGCGTGACGCGCCGCGACGGAAAGCTCCCCGTCAACCCCAGCGGTGGGCTCATCGGCGTCGGCCACCCCGTGGGGGCGACGGGCATTCGCATGATGCTCGACGGCTACCTGCAGGTGACTGATCAGGCGGAGGGATACCAGGTCCCCAACGCACGCCGCTTCGCCACAGTGAACTTCGGAGGCAGCACGGCAACCGTCGTATGCACGGTGATCTCCCGGGCGTCCGGAGCGTGACGCGTCCGCTTTCGCCGTTGCCCCCCGGCCTTCGCTGGTGCGAGTCCGATCTCGCAGACCACGTCGGGTTCAGGCTCTCGACGGCCGGAGCGCTTTCGGTGCCGACCTTCGGAGAAGACCTCCGCGAGGGCCCTCCAGTTGCCGGGCGCGCCGTCGCCGACGGCCAGGACCGGGCACGCATCCCGCCTCGGTCGCATCGCGAATCGGGTTGCCCCAGGACTCGGCCGATTCGCGGTAGCCGTCGGCCGTCGCGATCAGCTCCCTGGTACCGTCCGCGCGCCCGCCCCTACCGCTCGGAAGCCGAACGACGCGCAGCGTTCCCCGACTGGCTGCACACCTGCAAGCACCACCGCCGGCGCCGCGCTCGCAGGCGTCCTGGGCTCGCAGGCCGAACAAGTGCTCAGGTAACGTCTTGTTGTAAGGCAGGTTCCTGCCCGGCACGGGAGCCCCCGTACCTCCTTGGAGGATTACATGACCGTGGGGGAGTGCTCTCTGTGTCTTCGTGGGAGTGATCTGCGTCATTTCGCATGAAAATGTGGGTCTATGCGTTTCATTGAGGCCAGCGCCGGTCGCTACGTAGAATCATCTCCGGTTCCCTACGATCTGACGTACGACGACGTGTTCATGGTGCCCAGCCGCTCCGCGGTCGGCTCGCGTCAGGGTGTGGACCTCGCCTCCCCCGACGGTTCGGGCACCACGATCCCGCTGGTCGTCGCCAATATGACGGCGATCGCGGGCCGCCGGATGGCCGAGACCGTCGCCCGTCGCGGCGGGCTCGTGGTCATCCCGCAGGACATCCCGATCGAGGTCATCACCGAGGTCGTCTCCTGGGTCAAGGGGCGCCATCTGGTGCTCGACACCCCGATCATCCTCGCCCCGCACCAGACCGTCGCCGACGCGCTGGCCCTGCTGCCGAAGCGCGCGCACAACGCGGGCGTCGTGGTGGACGAGGAAGGGCGCCCGGTCGGCGTGGTCACCGACGCCGACCTCACCGGCGTCGACCGCTTCACCCAGCTCTCCGAGGTCATGTCCAAGGACCTGCTCCTCCTCGACGCCGACATCGAGCCGCGTGAGGCCTTCAACAAGCTGGACCACGCCAACCGCCGCTACGCCCCCGCCGTCGACAAGGACGGCAGGCTCGCGGGCATCCTCACCCGTAAGGGCGCCCTGCGCGCCACGCTGTACACGCCGGCCACCGACGCGAACGGGCGGCTGCGCATCGCCGCCGCCGTCGGCATCAACGGCGATGTCGCGGGCAAGGCCAAGCAGCTCCTCGCCGCGGGCGTCGACACGCTCGTCATCGACACGGCCCACGGGCACCAGGAGTCGATGATCAGCGCCATCAGGACGGTGCGCGCGCTCGACCCGCAGGTGCCGATCGCGGCGGGCAACATCGTCGCCGCGGAGGGCGTGCGCGACCTGATCGAGGCCGGCGCGGACATCATCAAGGTCGGTGTGGGCCCCGGCGCCATGTGCACCACCCGGATGATGACCGGCGTCGGGCGCCCCCAGTTCTCGGCGGTGAAGGAGTGCGCCGCGGAGGCGAAGAAGTACGGCAAGCACGTGTGGGCCGACGGCGGCGTACGGCACCCGCGCGACGTCGCGATGGCGCTGGCCGCGGGTGCGTCCAACGTCATGATCGGCTCGTGGTTCGCCGGTACGTACGAGTCCCCGGGCGACCTCCAGCAGGACGCCGACGGGCGCCTCTACAAGGAGTCGTTCGGTATGGCGTCCGCCCGCGCGGTCAAGAACCGCACCAGCGACGAGTCGGCGTACGACCGTGCCCGCAAGGCCCTGTTCGAGGAGGGCATCTCCACCTCGCGCATGTTCCTCGACCCGTCCCGCCCGGGCGTCGAGGACCTGATCGACTCGATCATCGCGGGCGTCCGCTCCTCCTGCACCTACGCGGGGGCCAACTCCTTGGAGGAGTTCGCCGAGAAGGCGATCGTGGGCATCCAGAGCGCGGCCGGCTACGCCGAGGGCAAGCCGCTGCACGCGAGCTGGTAGCGGCGCGCTTCCTCTTTCTCGTACGGCCCCCGTGGTGCGGGCGAACGCGGGGGCCGTCGGCGTTCGAGCTCCTTTTCCGTCAGGCCACCTTGACGTCAAACTTGCTTGACGCGAGGCTGGTGGTATGACGACACCACAGAGCATCGAGCCGCAGTACACCCTGCTGACGGCCGTGGCCCGTCTGGACGAGCTGCGGGTGCGTGAGTCGCTCGCCGGAGCCGGGAGCAACGCCGAGGCGCTCGACCGGGCCGGGCTGCTGGAGCTGCTCGCGCTGAGCGAGGTGGTGGTCCGCAAGGCGGCGTACGGGCGTCAGCTCACCGTTCGCGCGGCGCGTGAGGCGGGTGCCTCCTGGTCGCAGATCGGCGCGGCCCTCGGCACCAGCAAGCAGGCCGCCTGGGAGGCGTACACGCGCTGGATCGACGGGCAGGCGGCGTCGTACGGGCAACCCGGGCAGCTGGGCTTCGACGAGGAGGACGCGGCGCGGGCACGGGCCGTCGCCGGGGGGTCGGAGGAGGGTTGAGCGGGGCTCGCCCCACCGGCTCTCGTTGCCGCGCCCGGGCGCTGAGCGGGGCTCGCGTTCACCGGCTTGCGGAGCTGCGCGGGCAGGGGTGACCGGGGGTCAGGTTCACCGGCTTGCGGAGCCGGGGTCAGGGGGGAAGGGGGCTCCGGGTCGCCGGGTCTCGGAGCCGCGCCGCCGGAGGGGCTGGAGGGGGCGCGCGTTCGCCGGCTCGCGGAGCCCCGCGCAGCGAGTGAGAGAAGGCTCCGCGCAACCATCGAAAGGCTCCGCGCAACGAACACCCGCCGGGCCGCGATGAACGCAATGATCTTGCGGAGGTGCGCAAGGTTGCTGCATTACGCCCGTGAAGTCCGGGCTCGTAGGGTCAAGCGCTGTACTCAGTGCGGCGGGGACTCCGCTCGGCGGGTCCCTACTGTCAGGGGTGCCGCCGGTTCCCGCTTCCTCCGACCGGCAGCGATGAAGGAGCCAACGCGTGCTCGACCAAGGCGCACCCCCGCAGCCCCGCCCCTCGTCCGCCCCGCCGTCCCCGGGCATGGGCGCACGACTTATGCGTCGCAAGCCGGTGGAACGGCTCGTCGCCGAGGGCGGCCAGGGTGAGGGAGGGTCGCTCCGGCGCTCCCTCGGGCTGTGGCAACTGACCATGATCAGCATCGGTGCCACCCTCGGCACCGGCATCTTCGTGGTCCTGGGCGAGGCGGTCCCCAAGGCCGGCCCAGCGGTCACCCTCTCGTTCGTGATCGCCGGCCTCACCGCGCTGTTCTCCGCCTTCTCCTACGCCGAGCTGGCGGGCACCATTCCGGTCGCCGGGTCCTCGTACTCGTACGCGTACGCAACGATGGGTGAGCTGATCGCCTGGATCTGCGGCTGGTGTCTGGTCCTGGAGTACGGCGTGTCGGTCGCCGCCGTCGCCGTCGGCTGGGGCGAGTACCTCAACGAGCTGCTCGACGGGACCATCGGCGTCACCATCCCGGACGCGCTCTCCGCACCGCCCGGTGACGGGGGCATCTTCAACCTGCCCGCGCTGATCGTCGTCCTGCTCGCGATGGCGTTCCTGCTCGGCGGCGCCCGGGAATCGGCCCGTGCCAACACGATCATGGTCGTGGTGAAGATCGCCGCGCTGCTGCTGTTCTGCGCGATCGGCATCCAGGGCTTCCGGTCCGGCAACTACGAGAACTTCATGCCGCTCGGCATGGCGGGCGTCAGCGCGGCCGGGGCCACGCTCTTCTTCTCGTACATCGGCTTCGACGCCGCCTCCACGGCCGGTGAGGAGGCGAAGAACGCGCAGCGCGACCTGCCGCGCGCGATCATGCTCTCGCTGATCATCGTCACCGCGCTGTACGTCCTGGTCGCGGCCGTCGCCGTCGGCGCGATGCCCTGGCAGCGGTTCACCGACTCGGAGGCGGCGCTCTCCGGGATCATGGAGGACGTCACGGGCGACGCCGTCTGGGGCACCCTGCTCGCCGCCGGAGCCGTCATCGCCATCGCGAGCGTCGTCCTGACCGTGCTCTACGGCCAGACCCGCATCCTCTTCGCCATGTCCCGCGATGGGCTCGTGCCCAAGGTGTTCTCGCGCGTTCACCCGAAGAGCGGTGTGCCCCGTGCCAACACCCTCATCGTGTCGGTGTTCTGCGGAGTGCTCGCCGCCGCGATCCCGCTCGGCCAGCTCACCGACGCCACCAGCATCGGCACGCTCTTCGCCTTCGCCCTGGTCAACATCGCGGTCGTGGTGCTGCGCCGGACCCGTCCGGAGATGCCCCGTACGTTCCGGGTGCCGCTGTCGCCGGTGCTGCCCGCCCTCGGCTTCGCCTTCTGCGTCTGGATGATGGGCAGCCTCGACACCGTGACCTGGGTGGTCTTCGGGGTCTGGATGGCCGTCGGGCTCGTGTTCTACTTCAGTTACGGCTACCGCCGGTCCCGTATCGCCACCGTAGAGAAGTGAACCACCCGCAGTGCTGAACAATCTCGACGAACGCATCGTGCACGCCCTCGCCGAGGACGCGCGGCGCTCCTACGCCGACATCGGGCAACAGGTCGGCCTGTCCGCGCCCGCCGTGAAGCGCCGGGTGGACCGGTTGCGTTCCAGCGGCGCGATCACGGGGTTCACCGTGCGGGTGGATCCGGCTGCGCTGGGGTGGGAGACCGAGGGGTTCGTCGAGATCTACTGCCGGCGGAACACCTCGCCGGAGACCATTCAGCGAGGGCTCGAGCGGTACCAGGAGGTGGTGGCCGCGTCCACCGTGACCGGGGACGCGGACGCCGTGGTGCAGGTCTTCGCCTCGGACATGCGGCACTTCGAGCGGGTGCTTGAGCGGATCGCGGGGGAGTCGTTCGTGGAGCGGACGAAGTCCGTGCTTGTTCTGTCCCCTTTGCTGCGCCGGTTCTCTTCCGGGTCGCCTACGTAGTCGCTCCGCTGCGGGTGAGTGGGGGCTGGTCGCGCAGTTCCCCGCGCCCCTGACGGGCGCGCTCCTGCCCGGGGCGTTTCCAAAATGCCGTTACTCCGCGGTCTTCCTCGCCAGCGCGTTGTTCTCTATCGAGTTGTGGACGCTGAAGCTCACGGCGTCCGAGCGGTAGCGGTCGTCGGACCACTCCACCGGGCGGCCTTCGCGGGTGGTGGTGACGCGGCGGACGCGGAGCAGCGGGCTGGTGCGGCGGACGCCGAGGAGTTCGGCGTCCTGGGCGCCCGCCGCCACCGCGTCGATGAGGTGTTCGCCGTACGCGAAGACCAAACCCGTGTCCTCGAAGAGGCGTTGGGTGACGGAGGGGCAGCCGGGTTCGATGGCCTCGACGGCGGGGGAGATCCAGTCCGCGTAGACGGTCCGCTCCAGGAGGACGGGCTCGCCGTCCAGGCCGCGTACGCGCAGGACGTGCAACACGGTGGTGTTCTCCCGCAGTTGGAGCCGTACGGCATCCTCCGCCGTCGCCCGGCGGTACTCCTGCGTCACCACCTCGCCCGTCGCCTCCCGCCCCATCGCGCGCGCCCACTGGGCGAAACTGCGCAGTTCGGCGAAGCTCTGGCTGCGGCGGCCGGCCAGGACCACGCGGCGGGCTCCCTGGCGAGACCCGATGAGCCCCTCGGCGGACAGTGCCGCGACCGCCTGGCGGACCGTGCCGCGTGAGACGGCGTAGTGCGCCGCGAGGTCCGTCTCCGTGGGGAGCAGGCTGCCGACTGTGTACTCCTCGCGGTCGATCGCCCGCCGCAGCTCCTCGGCGATCTCCTCGTGTCGCGCAGGCATGCTTCCCCTCTGGTCCGGTCCCTGTGCACAGGGTGATCACCCTAGTCGAGGTGCTGGAGTGGTAGGTGGGGGCGTGGATTGTCCAGGGAATCAGGGGGCACGGTTTCGCCAGAGTTTACAGACAGGACATCAACGACGGGCCTACTGAGGCCAACTTGTTCAGACAAGTTATCCGTCCCACCACACCCTCGTGCGCAATCCTGGAGAGACCGTGACCGTGTTCCTGCCGAGGACCGCAGTCCTCACCGGCGGCCTCGCCGTCGTCGCCGCCCTGGCCCTGAGCGCCTGTGGCGCGGCCCCCGAAGAGTCGACCACCGCCGACGGCAAGAGCGCGGCCACCGCGACCTCGGCCGAGGACTTCGGTGGCCTCGACGCCCTGGTGACGGCGGCGAAGAAGGAGGGCACGCTGCAGGCCATCACCCTGCCCCGCGACTGGGCCAACTACGGCGCCATCATCGACGGCTTCGAGAAGAAGTACGGCATCAAGATCGAGGTCGAGAACCCGGACGGGTCCAGCCAGGACGAGATCAACGCCGTCACCTCCCGCAAAGGCCAGGACCGTGCCCCCGACGTCCTCGACCTCGGCAGCTCCTTCGCTCTGAGCGCCGCCCAGCAGGGGCTGCTCGCGCCCTACCAGGTCGCGTCCTTCGCTGACATCCCCGAGGGCCAGAAGGACCCGAAGGGCCAGTGGTACAACGACTACGGCGGCTACGTCTCCATCGGCTGCGACGCCAAGCGCGTCAAGACCTGCCCGACCACCTTCAAGGACCTGCTGAAGCCGGAGTACAAGGGACAGGTCGCCCTCAACGGCAACCCCACCAAGTCGGGGTCGGCCTTCGGCGGCGTGTTCGCGGCGGCCCTCGCCAACGGCGGCTCCTTCGACGACATCCAGCCCGGCCTGGACTTCTTCGCCGAGCTGAAGAAGAACGGCAACTACACGCCGGTCGAGTCGACCCCGGCCACGGTCGAGAAGGGCGAGACCCCGATCAGCATCGACTGGGACTACCTGAACGCCGGCTACGCCGCCGAGTTCAAGTCCAAGGGCGTCGACTGGAAGGTCACGGTCCCGGAGGACGGCAAGTACGCCCAGTACTACTCCCAGGCCATCAACAAGGACGCCCCGCACCCGGCGGCCGCGCGCCTGTGGGAGGAGTACCTCTACAGCACCGAGGGCCAGAACCTCTGGCTCGAGGGATTCGCCCGCCCGGTCCTGATGACCTCCATGGAGAAGGCCGGCACGCTCGACAAGACCGCCGCCGCCAAGCTCCCCGAGGTCTCCGGCACGCCCAGCTTCCCGACCGAGGACCAGCAGAGCAAGGCCAAGGAAGTCCTGGCCCAGGGCTGGGGCAAGGCCGTCTCCGGATGACCGCCACTCTCCCCGCGGCCGACGCGGTGTCCGTCGCTTCTCAGAAGCGCGGGCGCCGCGTCGCCGGCTGGCTCCCCGTCGTCCCGCTGCTCGTCGTCGTCGCGATCGCCTTCGGGATCCCCGCCCTGGCCATGCTGAACGGTGCCTTCACCGTCAAGGACCAGGCCACCGGCGCCACTTCGTACACCACGTCCAATCTGACCGACTCGCTTCAGGGCGCCTACCTCACCGCCCTGACCGGCAGCGTCAAGCTGTCCGCCGTCTCCGCCGGCATCGCGACCGTCCTCGGACTGCCGCTCGCCCAGGCCGTGGTGACCTCCCGCTTCCGTGCGCTGCGCGAGGCCGTGCTCACCGCGTCCGGCGTGCTCGCCAACTTCGGCGGCGTCCCGCTGGCCTTCGCGTTCGTCGCCACCCTCGGCAACGCGGGTGTCCTGACCCGGCAGTTCGGCCTGACCGACAAGGGCTGGAACCTCTACAGCTTCTGGGGTCTGGTCATCGTCTACCTGTACTTCCTGATCCCGCTGATGGTCCTCACCATCACACCCGCCCTGGACGGACTGCGCGCCCAGTGGCGTGAGGCGGCGCAGAACAACGGCGCCACCTCCACGCAGTACTGGCGGCACGTGGCCCTCCCCGTCCTCGCGCCCTCGCTGCTCGGCGGACTCGTACTCCTCTTCGGCAGTGCCTTCGCCGCGTACGCCACCGCGGCGGCCATGGTGGGCAGCGCCGTCCCGCTGGTCACCCTGCAGATCGCCGACGCCATCTCCGGCAACGTCCTGGTCGGCCAGGAGAACGTGGCGCTCGCCCTCAGCCTCGACATGGTCCTGATCGCGGGCGTGGTGATGGCCGTGTACCTGCCCCTGCAACGACGGAGCGCACGATGGCTCGCCTGAACCTCTGGCGGTGGGTCGTGCTGGCCCTCGCCGCGCTGTACTTCCTGGTGCCGCTGGGCGCGTCCGTGATCTTCACCGTGGACGTGCCCGGGCAGGGGGTCACCTTCGACGCGTACAGCCAGATCGTCTCCACCGAGGGCTTCACCTCCAGCCTGCTGCTCTCCCTTGAACTGGCCCTCGCCACCATCGCCTTGGTGCTGCTGCTGATGGTGCCCGCGATGGTCGCGCTGCGGCTCGGCGCGCCCCGGCTGCGGCCGGTCGTCGAGGTGGTGTGCTCGCTGCCGCTGGTCGTCCCGCCGATCGCGTTCGTCGCGGGTATCTCCACGGTCCTCAAATGGGGTCCCGAACACCTCTCCCGTACGCCGCTGTTCCAGACCTTCGTGGCGATCCAGAACCCGAGCTTCCCGTTCGTACTCGTCCTCGCCTACGTCGTGATGGCGCTGCCGTTCGTGTACCGGGCGCTGGACGCGGGGCTGCGCGCCGTCGACGTACGCACGCTCGTCGAGGCCGCCCGCAGCTGCGGCGCGCCCTGGCCGCAGGCGCTGGTCCGGGTCGTGCTGCCCAATCTGCGCGGGGCGCTGCTCAACGCCTCCTTCCTCACACTCGCGCTGGTCCTCGGCGAGTTCACGGTCGCGCAGCTCCTGGGCTTCCAGCCGTTCGCCGTGTGGATCTACAGCGTCGGCGGCTCGCAGGCGCAGCTTTCCGTCGCGGTGTCCGTACTCAGCCTGCTCGTCACGTGGGCACTGCTTCTCTCGCTCGCCGTGTTCGGCGGCCGCTCCTCCAAAGCATCCGCTTCGGCCTCCCGAGGATGAACCCATGACTGTCACCACCCTTCAGAAAACGTCCGAGAAGTCCGAGAAGGCAGCCACCGTCGAATTCCGCGGCCTGCGCCGCGAGTTCGGCTCGACCGTGGCCCTCGACGGGCTCGACCTCACCGTGCAGCCCGGTGAGCTCCTCGCCCTGCTCGGTCCGTCCGGCTGCGGCAAGACCACCGCGCTGCGCATGCTCGCCGGGTTCGAACATCCCGACTCCGGTGAGGTGTTGGTCGACGGCCAGGACGTCACGCGCGTCCCCGCGCACCGCCGCGACGCCGGGATGGTCTTCCAGTCGTACAGCCTCTTCCCGCATCTCAGCGCGCTGGACAACGTGGCCTTCGGACTGCGGATGCGCAAGGTCCGTACGTCCGAACGGCGGGCCCGCGCCGCCGAGTTGCTCGACCTTGTCGGCCTCGCCGACAAGGGGGAGAACTTCCCCCACCAGCTCTCCGGTGGCCAGCAGCAGCGCATCGCGCTGGCCCGCGCACTCGCCCTGCGCCCGCGCGTACTGCTGCTCGACGAGCCGCTCTCCGCCCTCGACGCCAAGGTGCGGCTCAGCCTTCGTGAGGAGATCCGCCGGCTTCAGCAGGAACTCGGCATCACCACACTGTTCGTGACACACGATCAGGAAGAGGCGCTGTCCATGGCCGACCGCGTCGCCGTGATGCGGGCCGGACAGCTCGAACAGTGCGCCACGCCGGCCGAGTTGTACGGGCGGCCGGCCACCCCGTTCGTCGCCGAGTTCGTCGGCACGATGAGCCGGATTCCGGGACACCTGGCCGGAGGACTGGTCGAGCTGCTCGGGCAGCGGCTTCCGGTCGACGGAGAGGCGCCCGTCGTGGCCGAGGGAGATGTGGTGGATGTGCTCGTACGGCCCGAGGCCGTCCAGGTCCGGGCGGACGACGCCGGTGACGCCCAGGTCGTCGCCACCGCGTTCCTCGGGGCGGCCACCCGGGTCACCGTGCGGCTCGCCGATGCCACCGAGGTCAAGGCAGACCTGCCGACGCACGAGGCCGCGGCGCTCGGATCAGGGGCGGCGGTGACGGTGAGCCTGCCGGAGCGACCGGTGCTGGTCGCCGCGCGCACCAACTGAACCACCCCGGTCGAGCCCACCCCCACGGGCCCCAGTCGAGTGAAGGAAAGAGAGTTCCGTGACCCGCCGTTCCACCCCCCAACCCCCCCTCCAAGCCGTTCTGTTCGACATGGACGGCACGCTCGTGGACACCGAGCGGCTGTGGTGGGAGGCGGTGGAACAGGTGGCGGACGGGCTCGGGCGAAGACTGACGGGGGCCGACCAGCCGGAGGTGCTCGGGCACCCGGTCGAGTACACCGCGGCCTGGCTGGGCGGGATCACGGGGGCCCCGGTGGAGGCGGTCGCGGACGAACTGCACAGGGAGTTCGCCGACCGCGTCCGCACCGGCATCGTGCCCCGCCCCGGCGCGCTCGCTCTGCTCGACTCCCTGGCCCGTGAGGGCGTACCCACCGCCCTGGTGACGGCGTCGCCGCGCGCGGTCGCCGACACCGTCCTCGCAGCCCTCGGCGCCGGACGCTTCGCCGTCTCCGTCACCGCCGACGACACCGAGCACACGAAGCCCGCACCCGATCCCTACCTCGCCGCCTGCCGCGCCCTCGGCGTGGACCCCGCCGCGTGCGTCGCCGTCGAGGACACCCAGACGGGCGTCAGCTCCGCCGAGGCCGCGGGCTGCGCCGTCCTCGCCGTCCCCTCGCTCGCGCCGATCGGCCCCGCCCTCGGACGTACCGTCCTCAGCAGCCTGGAGGAGGTGACCCCGGCGCGGCTGCGGGCCATGGTCGCCCCCACCGAGCTGCGGGTGATGACCTGGAACCTCTGGTACGGCGGCACGAAGGTCGACGACCACCGGGAGAAGCAGCTCAAGATCATCGCGGAGACGGGCGTCGACGTGGTCGCCCTCCAGGAGACGTACGGCACCGCCGCGGAGGAACTCGCCGACGCGCTGGGCTGGCACCACCACCGGGCCGGCGACAACCTCGGCATCATCAGCCGGTACCCGATCACCGCCCGTCTCGGCGACCCGGACGTCGGCTTCTACGGAGGCACCGGGGCGCGGATCCTTCTCGACGGCGGGCAGGAGGTGGCCGTCTGGAGCGCCCACCTCGACTACACGCCGTACGGGCCGTACGAGGCACGCTTCGACGGGCTTCCGGCAGCCGGGCTGATCGCCCACGAGGGTGTGCGGCTTGCCCAGATGCGGGAGATTCTCCGGGGGATCGCGGACTCTTCGGATGCCGGTGCGCCTGTTCTGCTGCTGGGGGATTTCAACGCTCCTTCGCATCTGGACTGGCCCGATGTCGAGTGGCCTGTGACGAAGGCTGCGGAGGAGGCGGGGCTGCGTGATTCGTATCGCGAGGTTCATCCGGACCCTGTCCGTGCCCCCGGTTACACGTGGTCGCCGGTTCATGTCGAGCATGAGGACGGGAGCGGGCGGCCTGAGCCGCAGGACCGGATCGACTACGTGCTGTACCGAGGCCTGCGCGTACTCGACTCGCGGACCCTTGTCTGCGGCTCGCCGCGGGCGTGGCCTGATGTTGCGGGGAACGCGTGGCCTTCTGACCACGCTGCGGTGATCACGACGTTCGGGGTGGGATAGGGGTTTTTCGCCCCCTCCGCCCCTGCCCATTCCCGTCACTTGGAGGCTCCGCCCCCAAACCCCCGCTCCTCAAACGCCGGACGGGCTGAAATTCTTCAGCCCGTCCGGCGTTTGAGGACGAGCGCGTTCAGCGCGACAGCGGGGGCCTGGGGGCGGCAGCCCCCAGAAACGGGACGGGAAGGGGCGGAGGGGGCGAAAACCCCTACCCCACCCCCCCGCGCAACGAATCGCCGCCACCCCCACCCCCCACGCAACGATTCGTCCGCGCACGCGCAACGGCTCCGCCTTGTCCCCCGAGCGCCCGCGCCCGTACCGTCTATGAGGCCCCCCAAACCCCTCCGTACCGGCAAGGAACACGCATGCGCACAGCCCTGCTCCAGAGCTCCGGCCGTCCCGGGTCGGTCGTTGGGAACCTGAAGGTCCTCGACGAAGCCGCAGGGCGTGCCGCGGCGGCGGGCGCCGGGCTGCTCGTGGCGCCGGAGATGTTCCTGACCGGGTACGCGATCGGCGACGACATCGCGCGCCTCGCCGAGGCCGCGGACGGCGACTCGGCGGACGCGATCGCCGATATCGCCGAGCGCCACGGCGTGGCTGTCGCGTACGGCTACCCCGAGCGCTCAGGGGAGGCGGTCTTCAACTCGGCGCAGTTGATCTCCGCGGAGGGCGCCCGCCTCGCGAACTACCGCAAGACCCACCTCTTCGGCTGCTTCGAGCAGGAGCACTTCACGCCGGGGGAGCAGCCGGTGGTGCAGGCCGAGCTCGACGGGCTGCGGGTCGGGATCATGATCTGCTACGACGTGGAGTTCCCGGAGAACGTCCGGGCGCACGCCCTCGCCGGCACCGACCTCTTGCTCGTGCCGACCGCGCAGATGCACCCGTTCCAGTTCGTCGCCGAGTCGGTCGTCCCGGTGCGCGCCTTCGAGAACCAGATGTACGTCGCGTACGTCAACCGCACAGGCCAGGAGGGGGAGTTCGACTTCGTCGGGCTCTCGACGCTGGCCGGGCCGGACGGGGTTGCCCGGGCCCGTGCGGGGCGAGCCGAGCAGCTGGTCCTCGCCGACGCCGACCCTGTCTTCCTCGCGGCCTCGCGCGAGGCGAACCCGTATCTGAAGGACCGCCGCCCCGGCCTCTACGGGTCCCTCGTCTGACGTCCGCCACTCGCCTTCCCCCTCAAGCTTTCCCGCAAGGAGTCCGTACCCCATGACGTCCACCGTGCCCAACGCCGTCGAGCACGCCGACGTGCAGCAGTCGCCGATCACCATGTTCGGCCCGGACTTCCCGTACGCGTACGACGACTTCCTCGCGCACCCAGCGGGCCTCGGCCAGATACCCGCGACCGAGCACGGCACGGAGGTCGCGGTCATCGGCGGCGGACTGTCCGGCATCGTGGCCGCCTATGAGCTGATGAAGATGGGGCTCAAGCCCGTCGTCTACGAGGCGGACCAGATCGGCGGACGGCTGCGGACGGTGGGCTTCGACGGGTGCGATCCCTCGCTCACCGCCGAGATGGGCGCGATGCGCTTCCCGCCCTCCTCCACCGCCCTCCAGCACTACATCGACCTGGTGGGCCTGGAGACCCGGCCGTTCCCCAACCCCCTCGCCGAGTGCACGCCTTCGACCGTCGTCGACCTCAAGGGCGAGTCGCACTACGCCGAGACGGTGGACGACCTTCCGCAGGTCTACCGTGACGTCGCCACCGCCTGGAACGCCTGCCTCGAAGAGGGCGCCGACTTCTCCGACATGAACCGGGCCATGCGCGAGCGCGATGTCCCGCGCATCCGCGAGATCTGGTCCCAGCTCGTCGAGAAGCTCGACAACCAGACCTTCTACGGCTTCCTCTGCGACTCGGAGGCCTTCAAGTCCTTCCGGCACCGCGAGATCTTCGGCCAGGTCGGCTTCGGGACGGGCGGCTGGGACACCGACTTCCCGAACTCGATCCTCGAAATCCTGCGCGTCGTCTACACCGAGGCCGACGACCACCACCGGGGCATTGTGGGCGGCTCCCAGCAGCTCCCGCGGCGGTTGTGGGAGCGCGAGCCGGAGAAGATCGTGCACTGGGCGTACGGGACTTCGCTGGCCTCGCTGCACGGCGGCGCCCCGCGCCCGGCCGTGACCCGGCTGAACCGCACGTCCGGCAACCGGATCACCGTGACGGACGCGAACGGTGACATCCGCACCTACCCGGCGGCGGTCTTCACCGCCCAGTCCTGGCTGCTGCTCTCGAAGATCGCCTGCGACGACTCGCTCTTCCCGATCGACCACTGGACGGCGATGGAGCGCACTCACTACATGGAGAGCTCGAAGCTCTTCGTGCCGGTCGACCGGCCGTTCTGGCTGGACAAGGACGAGGACACCGGGCGTGACGTGATGTCCATGACGCTCACCGACCGTATGACGCGCGGGACCTACCTCCTCGACGAGGGGCCGGACAAGCCCGCCGTCATCTGTCTCTCGTACACCTGGTGCGACGACAGCCTGAAGTGGCTGCCGCTGTCCGCGAACGAGCGGATGGAGGTCATGCTGAAGTCGCTCGGCGAGATCTACCCGAAGGTCGACATCAGGAAGCACATCATCGGCAACCCGGTGACCGTGTCCTGGGAGAACGAGCCCTACTTCATGGGTGCGTTCAAGGCGAACCTGCCCGGCCACTACCGCTACCAGCGGCGCCTGTTCACGCACTTCATGCAGGACGCGCTGCCCGAGGACAAGCGGAGCATCTTCCTCGCCGGCGACGACATCTCCTGGACCGCGGGCTGGGCCGAAGGCGCCGTGCAGACCGCGCTGAACGCAGTCTGGGGCGTCATGCACCAGCTCGGCGGCGCGACCGACCCGACCAACCCCGGGCCCGGCGACGTCTACGACGAGATCGCGCCGGTGGAGCTTCCGGAGGACTGACGTCGCCGACC
Organism: Streptomyces sp. NPDC127595; assembly: GCF_042671685.1. NCBI lineage: Bacteria > Bacillati > Actinomycetota > Actinomycetes > Kitasatosporales > Streptomycetaceae > Streptomyces > Streptomyces sp. NPDC127595. Next base: position 78,884 of record NZ_JBHXWK010000019.1, read on the forward strand.
GAGTGATCAGTCCGGCAACGGCGTGAGCAGCATCCGTCCGGCGAACCCCACCGCCGTGTCGAGGCGGCCGGCCAACTCCTCGGCGAGATCCGGGAGTTCGCGCAGCGCCCACAGCGCCCGGGCGGCCGACCAGGTGGCCTCGCGGGCCCGGTCCAGGCTCCACGCGCCGAGCAGATGAGTCAGCGGATCGGCGATCTGGAGGAGATCCGGACCCGGCATCAGCTCTTCGCGGATGCGCTCCTCCAGCGCGACGAGGAGATCGCCCACACGGTCGAACTCGTCCTCCAGCTCGGCCGGTTCGCAGCCGAGCGTACGACAGGCGTCCACGACCGCGAGCGCCAGATCGTGTCCGATGTGCGCATTGATGCCCGCGAGCGCGAACTGCAGCGGACGTACACCGGGATGCCGCCGGAACTGCAGCAAGGGCCGCCAGCAGGCGGGCGGATCCCCCTCCTCGGCCACCCGCAGATAGCGCTCCGCGAACCGCACGTCCAGCGTGATCGCGGCCGCCGGGTCCGCGAACTCCCCCGCGTCCAGGCGCCGGTCGACCTCCTCGGTGACGGCGAGGTAGACGCGGTTGAACACCGCGATCCCGTCCCGCTCGGGGAGGACCGCGTCCAGGGCGCGCATCCGGGAGACGACTGTGTCCACGGTGTGCACGGGATGGGTGAAGTGCTCCAACAACGCCATGGGGGCAGCGTCCCAGTCCTAGGCTGACCGGAGTGCCGCCGGGCCGGACGCTTCCCCAGAACGGGGGAACACGTCCGTGGCGGGAGTGGGGGGAGCAGTACGTGTCAGGCTCACGTGCCCAGCGGGCGGCCACGCGCAAGGCCGAGCGCAGGCGAGCCGCGCGGCGCGGTGCCATGGTCGCGGCGGCCTCGGTCGTGGTCGCGGTCGGCAGCGTCACGGGGATGGTGTCCGCGATCGGCGACGGGCGTCCGTCCGACGACGCCAAACCCCTGGTGACCCGTGCGCCCAGCCTCCTGCCGCTGCCCGCCGTACCGACCCCGTCCGTGTCGCCGACCAGGACCTCGGCGGCACCGTCCCCGTCGAAGTCGTCCCCCGCACCGAAGCCGAGTCCCAAAGCCTCCGCCGACAAGGAGAAACCCGCGACCGTGGCCGCCTCCGCCGGGCTCTACCGCCACCCCGAATCCCAGGTCCTCGACTGGGTCGCGGCCCATCCCGGCGACTCCCGGCGCCAGGTCATCGAGTCCCGGATAGCCGACCGCCCGGCCGCGGTCTGGTTCGCCGACTTCACGCCGTCGAACATCACCGCGCGGGTCAGGGCGGTCACCTCGGGCGGCGCCGCGCAGGGCCGGGTCCCGGTCGTCGTGGCATACACGATCCCCGGGCGCGACTGCGGCGGAGCCTCGGAGGGCGGGGCACCCGATCTCGACGCGTACGACGGCTGGATCGACAAGTTCGCGGCGGGGCTCGGCTCCCGCGAGGTCATCGTCATCCTGGAACCGGACTCGGTCGCCCAGGCCGACTGCCTGTCCGCGGGCCAACGCGCCGACCGCTTCGCCTCGTTGGCCCGTGCCGGCCGCGTCCTCAAGGCCGCCAATCCCCGGGCCCGCGTCTACTACGACGCCGGCCACTCCGCCTGGAAACCGGCCGCCGCCCAAGCCGCCCTCCTCAAGCAGGCGGGCGCCGCCTCGGCCGCCTCCTCCGACGGCATCTTCACGAACGTGTCCAATTTCCACCGTACGAGCGCGGAGATCACGTACGCCCGGGAGGTGCTGTCCGCTCTCGGCGGCCCCGCGAGCCTGGGCGCCGTCATCGACACCAGCCGGAACGGCAACGGTGCCCCGGCCGACGGTGAGTGGTGCGATCCGGCGGGCCGCAGGATCGGACAAGCGCCGACCCTGAACACCGGAGAGGCGCGGATCGACGCCTATCTGTGGGTGAAGCTGCCGGGCGAGTCGGACGGCTGCAAGGGCGCACCCGGGACCTTCTCGCCCGGCTACGCCTACGACTTGGCGACCTGAGAGTCCTTGCCGGAGTCCTTGTCCGAGTCGTTGTCGTACGACGAGGTGCCCTCGTCGAGCAGCGGCTCCTGTGACTTGAGGTGAGCGGGAGCCAGCGCCCGCAGCGCGTGGTAGCCGATGATCACGACGAGCGTGCCGAGTGCGATCCCGCTCAGCGAGAAGGTGTCCGTGAAGGTGATGGTCACATTGCCGACGCCGATGATGATGCCCGCCGCGGCCGGCACCAGGTTCAGCGGATTGCGCAGGTCCACCCGGGCGTTGAGCCAGATCTGGGCGCCGAGCAGGCCGATCATGCCGTACAGGATGACGGTGATGCCGCCGAGGACGCCGCCCGGGATCGCCGCCACGATCGCGCCGAACTTGGGGCAGAGGCCGAAGAGGAGGGCGAAGCCCGCGGCTGCCCAGTAGGCGGCCGTCGAGTAGACGCGGGTCGCGGCCATCACACCGATGTTCTCGGAGTACGTGGTGTTGGGCGGGCCGCCGACCGCGGTGGAGAGCATCGACGCGACGCCGTCCGCGGAGATCGCGGTGCCCAGCTTGTCGTCCAGCGGGTCGCCGGTCATCTCGCCGACCGCCTTGACGTGGCCCGCGTTCTCGGCGACCAGCGCGATGACGACGGGCAGCGCCACGAGGATCGCCGACCACTGGAAGGACGGGCCGTGGAAGGTGGGCAGCCCGATCCAGTCGGCCTTGCCGACGGCGGAGAGGTCGAGCCGCCAATGGTCGGTGAGCCTGCCGCTCGCGTCCACCGAGTGGATGCGGCCGAAGATCCGGTCCAGGGCCCAGGAGAACCCGTACCCGAAGACGAGACCCAGGAAGATCGCGATCCGTGACCAGAAACCACGCAGGCAGACGACGGCCAGAGCGGTGAACGCCATCACAAGGAGTGCCGTCCACTGATCCTGGGGCCAGTACGTGGACGCGGTCACCGGCGCGAGGTTGAAGCCGATCAGCATGACGACCGCGCCGGTCACGATCGGCGGCATCGCCGCATGGATGATCCGGGCGCCGAAGCGCTGCACGGCAACGCCCACCAGGAACAGCGCGACGCCCACCACGAACACCGCGCCGGTGACCGTCGCGCTGGTGCCGCCCTGCGCGCGGATCACCGCGGCGACGCCCACGAACGAGAGCGAACAGCCGAGGTAACTGGGCACGCGCCCGCGGGTCGCCAGCAGGAAGATGACCGTCGCGACGCCGGACATCATGATCGCGAGGTTCGGGTCCAGGCCCATCAGGACGGGTGCGACGAAGGACGCCCCGAACATGGCGACCACGTGCTGGGCGCCTAGCCCGAACGTGCGCGGCCAGGAGAGTCGTTCGTCGGGGCGGACGACCGCTCCGGGGGCAGGCGTACGCCCGTCGCCGTGCAGTTTCCAGCGCACACCGAGGTCCATGGTGAGGCTTCACTTTCTCTGTACGTGAATCTGTCCGGACCATTGTCACGGTCGGCCAGCAGCCCTACGCTCGCACGGTCCCACTCATGAACTGCGTTCACATTTATGATCGGAGTGACTGATGAGTGCAAGCCCTCGACTGGGCGTGCTCCTCGCGGCCGTGGTCACCTTGGCGGCCGTCGTCGCCCCCTCCGCGGCGGCTCATGCCGCGCCGAAGGTGCCGAAGACCGCGGTCCTCGACGGGGCGCGACTGCAGCAGACCAAGGTCCGCCTGGACCGTGGCGACTCCCAACTCCGGCGCACCCTCAAGAACTTGACGGCCCGCGCCGACAACTGGCTGGACCAGGGCCCCTGGACGGTCGTCGACAAGCCGAGACCCGCCCCCAGCGGTGACGTCCACGACTACCTCAGCCAGGCCCCCTACTGGTGGCCCTCCCAGCCCAAGACCGCTGAGAACCCCTGGGGTTGCCCCTACGTCCAGCGTGACGGCCAGCGCAACCCCGAGGTCGACACCGGCACGGACCGCCAGGACGTCGAGAAGGTCTTCGACTCCACGTACGACCTCGCGCTGGCCTGGTACTACACCGGCAAGAAGCAGTACGCCGAGAAGGCCGCCTCCGTCCTGCGCACCTGGTTCCTCGCCCCCGGCACCCGGATGAACCCCAATCTGAACCACGGGCAGTTCATCCCCTGCAAGTACGACGGCCGGGCCATCGGCATCATCGACTTCTCGCAGTCCTACACAAGCGTCCTGGACGCCATCGCGATCCTGGACACGGGCGCCCCCGGCTGGTCGAAGACCGACCGCTCCGAAATGCTCGCCTGGAACACCGACTTCCGCGACTGGCTGGCCGACAGTGCCTTCGGCAAGGAGGAGGGCGCCGCCAAGAACAACCACGGCACCTTCTACGACATGCTGCTCGCCGGCCTGGCGTACGCGACCGGCGACAGGGATCTCGCGCGGAAGACCGTCCTGGACGCGCGGGCCAAGCGGATCGACCCGCAGATCGCCGCCGACGGCAGCCAGCCCCAGGAGCTGGCCCGCACCCGCAGTTGGCACTACTCGACCTTCGACCTGGTCGCCTACACGCGGCTCGCGGCGATAGGCCGGCACGTCGGCGTGAACCTGTGGTCGTACCAGGGGCCGGACGGCCAGAGCCTGTTCAAGGCGGTCGACTATCTGCTGCCCGCCGCGACGGGAGCTGCGCCCTGGGCCTACCCGGAGCTGGAGTTCTACCGCTTCGCGGCGAGCGACATCGTGCACGCGGCGGCCGACGCCGGTGACAAGGCCGCGCGCGCCGCGGTGCCGAAGCTCGAAACGCCGCCCGGCGGGGACCTGTGGGCGCTGCGGCCCGCCGCCGAGCAGCTGGACTCGATCACGGGCTGAGCCGGCGCCGTCCACGGCCCCCGAGCAGGGGTTCCTGAGCGGTTGCTTAGGATGGGGTGACCCCACCGCCCCGTACGGCACCCTCAGGAGCCCCGCCCGTGACCGCCGAAGCCCCGACAGCCCCCGCGCTCGCCTACGGGCGGCTCATCCCCGTCACCGTCCACTTCGACGATCTCGACGCGCTCGGACTGCTGCACAACGCCCGCTACCCGCTGATGGCCGAGCGGGCCTGGACAGCCCTCTGGAACGACCACGGATTCCGCGGCTTCGAGGGCGACTGGGAGGCGGCGGGCGACTTCTGCAACGCGGTCAAGGAGCTGCGGATCAGCTATGACGCCCCGGTGAAGCGGCCGGGCGCGTACGCCGTCCACCTCTGGCTGGAGCGGCTCGGGAACACCGGACTGACGTACGGCTTCCGCTTCTGCTCGGCCGATGGAGCGGTGACGTACGCGCACGGCATACGGGTCCTCGTCAGGCTGGACGCCGGGACGCTGCGCCCGACGTCCTGGAGCGAGCCGTTCAGAGCCGTGGGCCGGGAACTGCTGCGGCCGACGGCGGAGTGACCTTCGGGCGGTCCCGGTCGCCGGCGCGCAGCACACCCGCGAAGGCGACGACTCCGCACGCCAGCACCGTCACGAGGCCGAACGACACCATCAGGCTTGTCGCCTGCGCCAGCGTGCCGATCGCGCTCGGCGCGACCAGACCCGAGGTGTACGTGATGGTGGCGACGCCCGCGATGGCCTGACTGGGGTTGGGGCCGCTGCGACCCGCTGCCGCGAAGCACAGCGGGACCACGGCCGCGATGCCGAGCCCGAGCAGCGCGAAACCGGTCATGGCGACCGCGGGATGGTCCGCGACGACGATGAGCAGCCCGCCCAGTACGGCCAGGACGCCGCTCACGCGCACGGTGCGTACGGCGCCGAAGCGGTTCACCACCGTGTCGCCCACCAGCCGCGCCACCGCCATGGTCAGCATGAAGCCGGTCGTCGACGCCGCCGCGAGACCGGCCGAACTGCCCAGCTCGTCCTGGAGATACACCGCCGACCAGTCGAGGCTCGCGCCCTCCGCGAACACCGCGCAGAACCCCACCGCGCCGATCAGCAGCGCCGAGCGTGGCGGCAGCGCGAACCGCGGCGGCGGCTCCTCGTCCTCGGTGGCCTGCAGATCGAGCACCCAACGACAGGCGACCAGTCCGAGGACGGTCAGGGTCGCGGCCGCCAGGGAGTGGTGGAGGCGCGCGTCCGTGCCCAGGTGCGCGGCGACCGTGCCCGCCGCCGAGCCGGTCAGGGCGCCCGCGCTCCACATGCCGTGCAGGCTGGACATGATCGACTTGTTGAGCCCGCGCTCGACCTCCACGCCCAGTGCGTTCATGGCGACGTCGGCCATGCCGGCCGTGGCGCCGAAGGTGAACATCGCCAGGCAGAGGCTGAGCAGGTTCGGCGCCTGCGACGGGAGCAGCAGGGCGAGCGTCCACAGCGCCAGCAGGCCGCGCAGGGCCGTGCGCGAACCGAAACGGTGGCTGATCCGGCCGGCCAGCGGCATCGAGACGGACGCGCCCAGGGCCGTGAAGGCGAGCGCGAACCCCAACTGGCCGGTGCTGAGCCCCGCGTGGTCCTGGATCCACGGCACGCGGGTCGCGAAGGACCCGGTGACCGCGCCGTGCACCGCGAACACGGCGGCCACGGCGTATCGCGCGCGCTTCAACTCGCGCATGTCGTAGACCACTTCACTCATGGTGCCGCTGCCCCTCCCGGACGTCCTCCCCGTACTGTTGTCGTAAACTATCAGGAACCCTGCCTGATAAATAGAGAATTTGCGGCCGGGGAACCGGACGAGGACTCCGCGCCCTCGCTGATCTGGAAGGATCCCGGCATGCCCGCATCTCCGAGCACCGCCCGGGCCATCAACGACCGGCTCGCCCTGCAGCTCATGCAGCAGGAAGGCCCTTTGACGGCAGGGCAGTTGAAGCAGCTCACCGGACTGTCCCGGCCCACCGTCGCCGATCTCGTCGAGCGCCTCACCGTCGCCGGGCTGATCGCTGTGGTGGGGGAGTCGGGGTCGCAGCGGCGCGGCCCGAACGCGCGGTTGTACGGGATCGTCGCCGACCGTGCGCACCTGGCCGCCCTCGACGTCCGCACCGAGGGCGTCTCCGTCGTCGTCTCCGACCTCCTCGGCACCGAACTCGCGCGGGCGTCGGTGCCCATCACGGACGACGCGGGTACCGGGCCCGCCGTGGAGCAGGCGGTCGCGCTGGTGGAGCGCACCGCCAAGGAGGCGGGGGCCGAGCGGCTGCACAGCGTCGGCATCGGCGCCCCCGGCCTCATCGACCCTGTAACCGGCGAGCTCCGCGACTCCACCGGCCTGCCGGAGTGGCACCGCCGGCTCGTCGCCGCCCTCCAGGAACGCCTCCCCGCCGCTCGCGTCCTCGTCGAGAACGAGACCAACCTCGCCGCTCTCGCCGAACAGCGCGACGGCGCCGCCCGCGACCGTGACACCTTCGTCCTGCTGTGGCTCGGCCACGGCACCGGCGCGGCCGTCGTCCTCGACGGCTCCCTGCGCCGCGGCGCCTCCGGCGGTACCGGCGAGATCGGCTTCCTGCCGGTGCCGGGGACCGTGAAGCTGCCGTCGGCGACGGACTGCGAGGGCGGCTTCCACTCCCTCGCCGGGGCGGTGGCGATCGCGGGGCTCGCGGCGGAGTACGGCGTCGCGGCGGAAGGGGTACCGCATGAGCCGTATGCGGCGGCGCTGGTGAGGGGGGCGGTGGGAACGGTCGTGGATGCGCGGGAGCGGACGCGCGTGGGCACGCGGGTGGACGCGGCGGTTGCCGGAAGCCCTGCCTCCCGTTTCCTCGACGCCCTCGCCGACAGGCTGGCCATCGGCGCCGCCTCCGTCGTCGCCGTGCTGGACCCCGGTTGCGTCGTCCTGGGCGGCGAGATCGGGCAGGCGGGCGGGGGCGTACTCGCTTCGCTCGTCGAGGAGCGGCTGGCGAGGATGTCGCCGTTGCCCGTGGAGGTGCGGGCGAGTGCGCTGGGCGGGAGTGCGGTGCTGCGCGGGGCGCTGCTGACCGCGCGCGAGGGCGCTCAGGACGAATTGTTCGCGCCGCCGGGTCGGTAGGTTTTTCCGCGCCTTGGCCGTGGGTCCCCGGCGGGGCCCGGCGTCACGTCGTCGGCCCCGACCTGATCGGGCGGCCCGGACGGGCCGGATTGAAAGGCCCGGCGGCGGGGCAAGGGCCTCCGTCACCGCCGCCGGGCCGCTCGGGGGGCGGATGCGACACGTCGTGAACGCTCAGCCGGTATCGCCGAGCCATGATCGCGACCCTAGGAGGACTAGACCAGTGAGGTCAATAGGTATGTACCAGCCTCGGCCCCGCGAGGTGTCCCGGAGGGCCAAGTAAGCGCGGTACCGGTCGAGTTGACCGGTGTTGTCTCCTCTTGTGTCCCCTTGGAAGTCCATTCACACTGCCTGTGAGTCAGCCCACAGTTGTTCGCCCGTATGGGCATCGATCAGACGTGGCACACTGGCCATGTACCAGAAGCAGCGCACTCCGGGGTCGGTGAAAGTCCGAACCGGCGGTTACAGTCCGCGACCCGGTCGCTTCCAGCGGCCGGTTGACCAGGTGAAATTCCTGGACCGACGGTTAAAGTCCGGATGGGAGGCAGTGCGCGGCGGGCGGGCATTCGTGCGCGCTGCCGTTTGTTTCGACCTGTCCTGACGGGACGAGTCTCATTCGGCATCGTTCCCGGTGTCGCAGTCCGTTTCATTCTGTCGTCATCGACAGGCCCCGGAGTCCGTGCCCTATGAGGCAGGAGGACCCGGGAAGTGTTCACCGGAATCGTCGAAGAGCTGGGTGAGATCACCGCCGTCGAGAACCTCGGCGACGCCTCACGCTTCCGACTTCGTGGCCCTGTAGTCACCGAAGGTGCGCAGCACGGCGACTCCATTGCCGTCAACGGCGTCTGTCTCACGGTCGTCGAACACGAGGGCGACGAGTTCACCGCCGACGTCATGGCGGAGACCCTGGACCGCTCCAGCCTCGGCGCCCTGGCCGTCGGCTCCCGCGTCAACCTTGAGCGCCCCACCGCGGTGGGCGCCCGCCTCGGCGGGCACATCGTGCAGGGCCATGTCGACGGCACGGGCGCGGTCATCGCCCGCACGCCGTCCGAGAACTGGGAGATCGTGAGGGTCTCGCTCCCCGCGGACCTCTCCCGCTATGTGGTCGAGAAGGGCTCCATCACCGTCGACGGCATCAGCCTGACCGTCGTCGAGGCCGGCTCCGACTACTTCACCGTCAGCCTCATCCCCACCACCCTCGCGCTGACCACGCTCGGCCTCAAGCAGCCCGGCGACCCGGTCAACCTCGAGGTCGACATCATCGCCAAGTACGTGGAGCGCCTCCTCGGCAGCAAGGAGGCCACGCGGTGAACTGGCTCAACTCCGAGGCATTCACGCTCTTCGGCCAGCACATCAAGTGGTCGGACATGATCGGCAACACGATCGGTCTGATCGCCCTCGCGCTCGGCTGGCGCCGCTCCATATGGACCTGGCCGGTGCAGTTCCTGTCCGGCGTCATCCTCCTCGCGGCCTTCGCCTCGGCGCACCTGTCCGGCAGCGCCGGCAAGCAGGTCGTCGTCATGGTCGTCGCCGTGTGGGGCTGGTGGCAGTGGAACCGCGGCAAGGGGCAGGCTCAGGACGGCTCCATCGCCGTACGGTTCGCCACCTGGCGCGAGCGCGGTGCGCTGCTCGGTGCCGCCGCCGTGGGCACCCTCGCGGTCGGCCTCCTGTTCAAGGCGTATCCCACCCTCTCCTGGGACCCGTGGCCGGACGCCTACATCTTCGTCGGCACCATCGTCGCCATGTACGCCCAGGCGCGCGGCATGGTCGAGTTCTGGTTCGCCTGGCTGCTGGTCGACCTGGTGGGCGTCCCGCTCAACTTCGCCAACGGATTCGCCTTCTCAGGTTTCGTCTACGTCCTCTACGGCGCGCTCGTCCTGTGGGGCATGCGCGACTGGTGGCTGCGCTCCCGCAAGGCCGGGCAGCCCGTCCTGGAAGGAGCCCCGGCATGACATCAGCGCCGGTTTGGTACAGCAGGGACAATATCGAGGACTTCGCCCTCGACCCCGTCGAGAAGGCGATCGCCGACATCGCGGCCGGCCGCCCGGTCGTGGTCGTCGACGACGAGGACCGGGAGAACGAGGGCGACCTCGTCATCGCCGCCGAGAAGGCGACCCCCGAGATCGTCGCCTTCATGATGAGCGAGTGCCGCGGCCTGATCTGCGCCCCCATGGAGGGCGACGAACTCGACCGGCTCCGGCTCCCGCAGATGGTCGACGACAACACCGAGTCGATGAAAACGGCGTTCACCGTGTCCGTCGACGCGTCCGCCGCTCACGGGGTGACCACCGGCATCTCGGCATCCGACCGCGCCACCACCCTCCAGCTCCTCGCGGACGGCACTGCCCAGGCGGACGACTTCGTCCGCCCCGGCCATGTCTTCCCGCTGCGTGCCAGGCCCGGCGGAGTCCTGGTCCGCAACGGCCACACCGAGGCCGCTGTCGACCTGGCCCGCCTCGCCGGCCTGCGCCCGGCCGGCGCGATCGTCGAGATCGCGGGGGAGGACGGCCGGATGCTCCGCCTCCCCGAACTGATCCCCTTCGCCCGCAAGCACGGCCTGACGATCATCTCCATCGAGGACCTGATCGCCTACCGCCGCGCCGCCGAGCCCACCGTCCGACGCGAGGCCAAGACCCAACTTCCCACCGCCTTCGGTGAGTTCACGGCGTATGGCTACCGCTCCACCCTCGACGGAGTCGAGCACGTCGCTCTCGTCCACGGCGAGATCGGCGACGGCGAGGACGTCCTCGTCCGCGTCCACTCCGAGTGCCTCACCGGCGACGTCTTCCACTCGCTGCGCTGCGACTGCGGCCCCCAGCTCCAGACCTCCATGGAGCGCATCCAGGCCGAGGGCCGGGGCATCGTCGTCTACCTGCGCGGCCACGAGGGGCGCGGCATCGGCCTCCTGTCCAAGCTGCGCGCGTACGAGCTCCAGGAGCGCGGCCGGGACACCCTCGACGCCAACCTGGAACTGGGCCTGCCCGCCGACGCCCGGGACTACGGCGCGAGCGCCCAGATCCTGGACGATCTCGGGGTGACGAGCGTCCGTCTGATGACCAACAACCCCGACAAGACCGACGCGCTCGTCCGGCACGGCCTCAAGGTCACCGGCCGGGAGCCGATGCCCGTACAGGCGGGCGAGCACAACCTCCGCTACCTGCGAACCAAGCGGGACCGGATGGGCCATGACCTGCCCTGGCTGGACACCACCACCGTGTCGGCCTGCGGCAACCAGTAAGACCACAAGAACAGCACTGAGGAGAGACGTGAGCGGCAAGGGTGCACCTGAACTGTCCGTACGCAACTGCGGCGACCTGCGCGTCGCGGTGATCGCGGCACAGTGGCACGAGAAGGTGATGGACGGCCTCGTCGACGGCGCACTGCGCGCCCTGCACGAGCTGGGGATCGACGAGCCGACCCTCCTGCGGGTTCCCGGCAGCTTCGAGCTCCCGGTCGTCGCGAAGGTCCTCGCGGGCCGTGGATACGACGCCATCGTCGCGCTGGGCGTCGTCATCCGCGGCGGCACCCCCCACTTCGAGTACGTGTGCCAGGGCGTCACCCAGGGCCTCACCCAGGTCTCCATCGACACCGGCGTCCCCATCGGCTTCGGTGTGCTGACCTGCGACACCGAGGAGCAGGCCCTCGACCGCGCGGGCATCGAGGGCTCCAAGGAGGACAAGGGACACGAGGCGGTGACGGCGGCGGTGGCGACGGCGGCCACCCTCCGCTCAGTATCTGAACCGTGGCGCTAGAGAAACTATTACGTGCAATAGGGTGGGCGGCACCATGTCCAATAAGACGTTCGAGGAGCTCTTCACCGAGCTCCAGCACAAGGCCGCCACCGGCGATCCCGCCACTTCGCGCACCGCCGAGCTGGTCGGCAAGGGTGTCCATGCCATCGGCAAGAAGGTCGTCGAAGAGGCCGCCGAAGTATGGATGGCCGCCGAGTACGAGGGCAAGGAAGCCGCCGCCGAGGAGATCTCGCAGCTGCTCTACCACGTCCAGGTGATGATGGTCGCGCGCGGGATCTCCCTCGACGACGTGTACGCCCACCTCTGAGCCGTAGCCCCGCACCCCGCACGTACGAACCAACTAGCAAAGGAAGCCGACCTCATGCTGCGCATCGCCGTCCCCAACAAGGGTTCCCTCTCAGGACCTGCGGCGGAGATGCTGCATGAGGCCGGCTACCAGCAGCGCCGGGAGTCCAAGGAACTGCGGATCGTCGACCCGGAGAACGAGGTCGAGTTCTTCTACCTCCGCCCCCGCGACATCGCGATCTACGTCTCCTCCGGCCGCCTCGACATCGGCGTCACCGGACGGGACCTGCTCATCGACTCGGGCGCAAGCGCCGAGGAGATCCTCCCGCTCGGCTTCGCCCGCTCCACCTTCCGCTTCGCCACCAAGCCCGGCACGGCGAACTCCATCGGGGACCTCGCGGGCAAGACCGTCGCGACCTCGTACGAGGGCATCGTCGCCAAGCACCTCGCCGACCACGGCATCGACGCCTCCGTCGTCCACCTCGACGGCGCCGTCGAGACCGCGATCGAGCTGGGCGTCGCCGAGGTCATCGCGGATGTCGTGGAGACCGGCACCTCGCTGCGCAACGCGGGCCTCGAAGTGTTCGGCGACCCGATCATGAAGTCCGAGGCCATCGTGATCCGCCGCGTCGGAGCCGACGCCTCCGCGGACGCCGAGCCCAAGGTCCAGCAGTTCCTGCGCCGCCTCCAGGGCGTCCTGGTGGCACGGACGTACGTGATGATGGACTACGACTGCCGCGCCGAGCACCTGGAGAAGGCCGTCGCGCTCACTCCCGGCCTGGAGTCGCCGACCATCTCGCCGCTGCACAACGAGGGCTGGGTCGCCGTCCGCGCGATGGTCCCGTCCAAGGAAGCCCAGCGGATCATGGACGATCTGTACGAGCTCGGCGCGCGGGCCATCCTGACCACGGCCATCCACGCCTGCCGGCTCTGAGGGACCTCAAGACCATGTCCGAACTTCCCGCTCTGCCCGTCACTTTCCGGCCCTCACGAACCCGCGTTGTCCTGGTCGGCACCGGTGTGGCGATCGTTGTGGTCCTGACCACAGTCGTGATGCTTCTGGAGCAGCTCGGCCCGGGAGAAAAACTCAGCTTCATTTTCACCGGCGCTCTGATCTTCGGGGTGCTGCTGATGCTGGCCCGGCCCAAGGTCGTCGCCGACGAGGGCGGCGTCACCGTCGTCAACATCGCCAGCAGCAGGCGCCTGGCCTGGGCGGAGATCCTCCAGGTCAACCTGCGCCCGGGTGACCCGTGGGTGTTCCTCAACCTCAGTGACGGCACCAGTCTGCCCGCGCTCGGCATCCAGCCGGGCATCGCCAAACAGCGCGCGATCGAGGACGCTCGCGCCCTCAGAGCCCTCGCCGAAGCCCGCTCCACGGGCCACCCCGAGGAACATCAGGGCTGACTCTCAGCCTTCCACCCTGCCGCACGGGCCCATGTCTTGATTAATCTGTTGGCGGAGGCGTTTTCATCGCGCCTCCGCCGCTGATGTACCAGCCGGTACTCAGAGGCCCCCAGCTACCCGAGGAGTGACTCCCTCCAGCGATGGACGGATCGTCCTGTAGTACCTGCGCCGCCCCCTTCCGACATATCGAGGCGGCGGCATGATCATCCCTCTGCTGCTCCTTGGGGCGGCATTCCTGCTCATTCTCGCCAACGGATTCTTCGTCGCGGCGGAGTTCGGCCTTGTCACGGTCGAGAAGCCCGACGCCGAGAAGGCGGCCGCCGAAGGCGACCGACGGGCTGCGACAGTCGTCAACTCGCTCAAGGAGCTGTCCTTCCAGCTCTCCGGCACCCAGCTCGGCATCACCATCACCTCACTCGTCGTCGGCATGCTCGCCGAACCGGCTCTCGCCGAGCTGCTGCACGGACCGTTCGCCGCGACCGGCCTGCCCGAAGGCGCCGTAGCCGGCGTCGCCGTGGTGGTCGGCATGCTGCTGGCCGCGGCCGTGCAGATGGTCATCGGCGAACTCGTGCCCAAGAACTGGGCCGTGTCCAAGCCCCTTCAGGTCGCCCGCTTCGTCGCGGGCCCGCAGCACATCTTCGCCCGCACGTTCCGCCCGGTGATTGCCGCGCTCAACGCGGTGGCCAACCGTCTCGTACGAGCCCTGGGCGTCGAGCCCGCCGAGGAGCTGGCCTCTGCCCGCACCCCCGGCGAACTCGTCTCCCTCGCCCGGCACTCCGCGCGGGCCGGCGCCCTGGAGCAGGACACCGCGGATCTCTTCGTACGCACCATGTCGCTGGCCGACCTGACCGCGCAGCACGTCATGACGCCGCGCGTGAAGGTCAGCGCCCTGCAGTCCTCGGCGACCGCCGAGGACGTCGTCAACCTCACCCGGGCCACCGGCCTGTCCCGCTTCCCCGTCTACCGGGAGCGGATCGACGAGATCGTCGGCATGGTCCACCTCAAGGACGCCCTCGCGGTGCCCTCGCGCGACCGGCTGCGGACCCCCGTCGGCCGGATCGCCCAGGCCCCGCTGCTCGTCCCCGAGACACTGCCGGTGCGCCCGCTCCTGGAGCAGCTCCGCAGCGAGCAGCCGATCGCCGTGGTCGTCGACGAGTACGGCGGCACGGCGGGCGTCGTCACCCTGGAGGACATCGTCGAGGAACTCGTCGGCGAGGTCCGCGACGAGCACGACGGACAGGACCTGCCCGAACTCGCGGCGGCGCCGCCCGAGGACGGCAAGCCCGCCTGGGAGGCCGACGGCAGCTGCCGCGTCGACGTCCTGCAACGCATAGGCCTCGACGTGCCCGAGGGCCCGTACGAGACCGTGGCGGGCCTCGTCGCCGATCTGCTCGGCCGTATCCCGGCCGCCGGTGACAGGGCCGAACTGCCGGGCTGGCGGCTGCTGGTGCGCCAGGTCGGGCACTACCGCGCCGAACGCGTCCGCCTGGTGCGGACCGCGCCTGTCGCGGAGGCCGTCCGATGAGCGTGCTCCAACTCCTCTTCGCCGCCCTGCTGGTGCTCGCCAACGGCTTCTTCGTCGGCGCCGAGTTCGCGCTCGTCTCCGTACGGCGCAGCCAGATCGAACCGCTGGGGACCGCGCGGGCGCGACAGGTGCTGTACGGCCTGGAGCGGCTGCCCCAGATGATGGCCGCGGCCCAGTTCGGCATCACCGTCTGCTCGTTGACGCTCGGCGCGGTCGCCGAGCCGACCGTCGCTCAGCTCCTCGAACCGCTCTTCGAGGCGGTCCACATGCCGCACGGCGTGATCCACCCCCTCGGCTACGTCATCGCGCTCGCCTCCGTCGTCTTCTTCCACCTCGTCATCGGCGAGATGGTGCCGAAGAACCTGGCGATGGCCGCGCCCGAGAGGACGGCGCTGTGGCTCAGCCCGGGACTGGTCGCGTTCGCGCGGCTGTGCCGGCCGGTCACCGTCGGCCTTGGAGCCTGCGCGCGGGTGATCCTCAAGCTGTTCCGCGTGGAGCCCAGGGACGAGGTCGAGGCGGTCTTCACCAGTGAGCAGCTCAACCGTCTCGTCGAGGACTCCGGCCAGGCGGGTCTGCTGGACCCCGAGGAGCAGGAGCGCCTGGAAGACGCCCTGGAGCTGGGCTCCCGCCCGGTCACGGACGTCCTCCTCGACTCCGGCTCCCTGGTGACCGTGGGCCCCTCGGTCACCCCGGGCCAGGTCGTCGCGCTCACCGCCCGCACCGGGTACTCCCGTTTCCCGGTGGTCGCGGAGAACGGCGCCTTCATGGGCTACCTGCATGTGAAGGACGTACTCGACCTGGAGGAGTCGGACCGGGCGGTGCCCCAGCAGAACTGGCACCACATGACGACCCTGCGGGCCGAACTCCCCCTGGACGACGCCCTCACCGTGATGCGCCGCGCCGCGACGCACCTCGCGCAGGTCGCCGACGCGTCCGGCAAGGTCCTCGGCCTTGTCGCGCTGGAGGACGTCCTGGAGCTGTTGGTCGGCGAAGTGCGGGACCCGGCACACCGGGAGGTCCCGGCGCCGCCGGTACGCGTTTCGGAACCCCGGGCGAGCGGGACCCCGGAGGAGGCCCAGGCACTGGCGAGCTGAGCACCGGGTTTTCTCGCCCCCGCCGCCCCTGCCCTTCCCGCTCTGGGGGCTCCGCCCCCAGACCGCGCAGTTCCCCGCGCCCCTGCAGGGGCGCGGGGAAC
>NZ_JBHXWK010000020.1:0-81338 GCF_042671685.1 Streptomyces sp. NPDC127595
CACCCGAGAGACTCTCTCAGGCTTTCCTCCGGGCGTTTCCCTTCGGTCTTGCGATTCCGACTCTATCAGACCGTTTTCCGATCCGATTTCCTCGGCGCTTTCCAGGTTTCCGCTTTCGCGTTTCCCTTTCCGGCGGTTCCGACTTTATCAGAAGTCTTGGGCCGGATTGACCGGCATCCATTTCTGAATCATCGGGAGGGGCCTCTCGGAAATCGACGTTTCCAGAAGCAGGCAGACCCTGAACTGCTGCCACTGGACCTGTCCAGCTTCTAGGCAACTGTTCGAATCTACCTCCCCGTTCGGTCCGTGTCAACGGCTCCTTCGGGGCGAAGAGGAGACTAGCAGCTCAGCGGAGGTGGTCGCACATCAGGCAGCCGTAGGGACGGTGGCACTGCGCTCGGTCTCGTCGACGTCACCGGTTTCGCCGGCCCGTGCCGTACGACCGCCCAGTACATAGACGTACGCCAGGAAGGCCAGTTCAGCGGCGATTCCGATGCCTATGCGGGCCCAGGTGGGGAGTCCGGACGGTGTGACGAAGCCTTCAATGGCGCCTGAGACAAAGAGGATCAGGGCCAGGCCTATGGCCATGCCAAGGGCGGCTCGGCCCTCTTCCGCGAGTGCCGTGCTGCGGGGACGAGGGCCGGGGTCGATCAGAGTCCAGCCCAGCCGCAGGCCCGTGCCCGCGGCGACGAAGACGGCCGTCAGCTCCAGGAGCCCGTGCGGGAGGACGAGGCCCAGGAAGGTGTCGAGGCGGCCGGCCGAGGACATCAGGCCTATGCCGACACCCAGGTTGAGCATGTTCTCGAAGAGGATCCAGATGACCGGGAGACCCAGGAAGATGCCCAGGACCAGGCACATCGCGGCGGCCTGGGCGTTGTTCGTCCACACCTGAGCCGCGAAGGACGCGGCGGGATGGGTGGAGTAGTAGGTCTCGTACTGGCCGCCGGGGCGGGTGAGTTCACGCAGGTCGCTGGGGGCCGCGATCGAGGACTGGACCTCGGGGTGCGTACCGATCCACCAACCCAGGAGGGCCGCGACCACGGTGGACAGGAGAGCCGTGGGAACCCACCAGTGGCGCGAGCGATAGACAGCGGCCGGGAAACCGTGCGTCAGGAAGCGAGTGACATCACGCCAGGAGGCGCGGCGGGTGCCTGTCACGGCACTACGCGCGCGTGCCACCAGCTGGCTGAGGCGGCCCGTCAGCTGAGGGTCGGGAGCGCTTGACTGGATCAGGGAGAGATGGGTGGCGGTGCGTTGGTACAGGGCCACGAGTTCGTCCGCCTCCGCTCCGGTCAGGCGGCGTTGGCGGCGTATCAGCGCGTCGAGCCTGTCCCACTCGGCTCGGTGGGCGGACACGAAGACGTCGAGGTCCATCTGGTTAGCTGCTCCTCGGCTGCTCGTCGTGAGTGTCAGCTTGTCGTACTGCGACGCGATGTGCCCTCAGCTTGACAGACTGGACACTCGCAGAGCAGGTCAGGGGAAGGACGGCGAGCGTGAGTGAGCTAGTGACGGGCGAGGCGGTGGCGCTGGAGTTGCGCCCCGCGAAATTGCCGAGCCGGGCGCTGGCCGTCTTGCTGGATCTGATCGTGGCGGTGGCCGTGTACGTCATCGTGACCATCGGCTTGGTGGCTGCGACGGGTGGGCTGGACGAAGCTGCGCAGGTCGCCCTGTCGATCGCGTGCTTCCTTCTCGTCCTGGTGGGCGGGCCGATCGCGGTGGAGACGCTCAGCCACGGCCGTTCGCTCGGGAAGCTGGCGTTCGGGCTGCGGGTTGTGCGGGACGACGGTGGGCCCATCCGGTTCAGGCATGCGCTGGTTCGCGGCGCCGTCGGGGTGGTCGAGCTTCTGATGACGTTCGGGATCGTCGCGTGCATCGCCTCGCTCGTTTCGGCGCGCGGGCGGCGGCTCGGTGACGTGTTCGCGGGGACCCTTGTCGTACGGGAAAGGATCCCGGCCGGCCGTACGCCGTTCGTTCCTCCACCGCCGCCCTGGCTGGCGGGGCGGTTCGCCGCGCTTGATCTGTCCGCTGTTCCGGACGGCTTGTGGCTGGCCATCCGGCAGTACCTGACGCGGATGCGGCAGTTGGATCCGCACGTGGGTGCTGTGATGGCGGAGCGGCTCGCCACGGATCTGGCCGCCCGCACGGGTACTCCGGCGCCGCCCGGGGTTCCGCCGGCCGCGTATCTGGCGGCGGTGGTGCAGGAGAGGCAGTCGCGGGAGGTCCGGCGGTCCTACGGCGGCGGGGCTGCCGTGACACCGTACGGCGGCGGCCCGGGTGGACCGATGATCGCCATGCCGGGTGGGACCGGACCCGCTCCCATGCAGCCGGGCGCCTATCCCTACCCCAACCCCTATACGTCGGTCGCTCCGGGAACTCCGTCCCCTCGCGCGACTCAGCCGCCGCCGGGCATGGCACCACAGCCCGCCGCCCCGCAGCCAGT
Source organism: Streptomyces sp. NPDC127595 (assembly GCF_042671685.1). Taxonomy (NCBI): domain Bacteria; kingdom Bacillati; phylum Actinomycetota; class Actinomycetes; order Kitasatosporales; family Streptomycetaceae; genus Streptomyces; species Streptomyces sp. NPDC127595. Next base: position 2,441 of record NZ_JBHXWK010000020.1, read on the forward strand.
CCCGCCACCACCCGCCGCACCGCCCCACGACCAGGGTGACCGTCCCTCGACCGGCTTCGCACCGCCCGCCTAGGGCCCGTCTGTCGGTGCCTCGTCAGGTGAATACCGACGGGGGTGACTCGAGGTGTTCCAGTTCGATGCCGGGTGCCGCGAGCACCACGTCTCCCGCGAGGTGTACGGCGTGCTGCTCACCGGTGTCCAGGGCTGTGACCTGGTATTCGTCGACGGTGAGGGGGCCGTTGTCAGTGGCGTGTGTTTCTCTCGAGATCAAGGCCCAGGACTGGTCGAGGGTGCGCGGGGCCAGGACCGGGTCGGTGAAGGCGACGAGGCGTACGCGGGTCGCGGAGGCGGAGGGGGTGAGGCGAAGGAGGCGGACGGTGGCGACGAGGAACGCGGGAGACGAGCCGGTGAAGGCGTGGGCGCGGACATTGCCTTCGGTGGCCTGTGTGCCCGCGGGGTCGGTGCGGACCCAGGTGACACCGTCGAGCGCGGCGCCGCGGACCTGCCAGCTCGCGGCGTTGAGTTCGAGACGAATGGGGCGGCCGAGGTCGTCGAGGGCGAGGTCGACGGAGCCGGAGTGATCGCCGGAGGGGGTGGTGAGTTGGGAGACATAGCGCCAGCCGGAGGGGCCGGGCGCGCAGTGGAAGTGTTCTTCAGCCAGGGGGGTGTGATCGTGCGGATCATGAAGCGAATAACGGCCGCGGGGCATGGGAGTTCAGGTCCTCATCGGGGACAGGCCCCCGCCACGGGGGCGAGGGCCTGCTGACATCCGTACGCCGAGCGGTGGTACCGCTGCCCGGCGGGGGAGCTCAGTAGCGGTAGTGGTCCGACTTGTACGGGCCCTCGACCTCGATGCCGAGGTACGCCGCCTGTTCGGGGCGGAGTGTCGTCAGCTTCACGCCGAGCGCGTCGAGGTGGAGGCGGGCGACCTTCTCGTCCAGGTGCTTGGGCAGCACGTACACGTCGGTCGGGTACTCCTCGGGCTTGGTGAACAGCTCGATCTGGGCCAGCGTCTGGTCCGCGAACGAGTTGGACATCACGAAGGAGGGGTGACCGGTGGCGTTGCCCAGGTTCAGCAGGCGGCCCTCGGACAGGACGATGAGGACCTTGCCGTCGGGGAACGTCCAGGTGTGGACCTGCGGCTTGACCTCGTCCTTGACGATGCCCTCGACCTGCGCCAGGCCGGCCATGTCGATCTCGTTGTCGAAGTGGCCGATGTTGCCCACGATCGCCTGGTGCTTCATCTTGGCCATGTCCGCGGCCATGATGATGTCCCTGTTGCCGGTCGTGGTGACGAAGATGTCCGCCTTGTCGACGACCTCGTCGAGGGTGGTGACCTGGTAGCCGTCCATCGCCGCCTGCAGTGCGCAGATCGGGTCGATCTCGGTGACGATCACGCGGGCGCCCTGGCCGCGCAGGGACTCCGCGCAGCCCTTGCCCACGTCGCCGTAGCCGAAGACGACGGCGGTCTTACCGCCGATGAGGACGTCGGTGGCGCGGTTGATGCCGTCGATCAGGGAGTGGCGGCAGCCGTACTTGTTGTCGAACTTCGACTTGGTGACGGCGTCGTTCACGTTGATCGCCGGGAACAGGAGGGTGCCGTCGCGGTGCATCTCGTAGAGACGGTGGACACCGGTCGTGGTCTCCTCGGTCACGCCGCGGATCTCCGAGGCGAGCTGGGTCCACTTCTGCGAGCCCTCGGTGATGGTGCGGGCGAGGAGCCCGAGGACGACGCGGTGCTCGTCGGATTCGGCGGTGTCGAGGGAGGGGACCTTGCCGTCCTTCTCGAACTGGACGCCGTTGTGGACGAGCATGGTGGCGTCACCACCGTCGTCCAGGATCATGTTCGGGCCGCCGGTGGGGGTGTTCGGCCAGGTCAGGGCCTGCTCGGTGCACCACCAGTACTCCTCCAGGGTCTCGCCCTTCCAGGCGAAGACCGGGACGCCCTGCGGGTTCTCGGGCGTGCCGTTCGGGCCGACCGCGATGGCGGCGGCGGCGTGGTCCTGGGTGGAGAAGATGTTGCAGGAGGCCCAGCGGACCTCGGCGCCGAGGGCGACCAGGGTCTCGATGAGGACGGCGGTCTGCACCGTCATGTGCAGGGAGCCGGTGACGCGGGCGCCCGCGAGAGGCTGCGCCTGGGCGTACTCCTTGCGGATCGACATCAGGCCGGGCATCTCGTGCTCGGCGAGGGTGATCTCCTTGCGGCCGAAGGCGGCCAGGGAGAGGTCGGCGACCTTGAAGTCCTGTCGGTTGTCGACAGTCGTCATGTCGAGCTGCTCCTCGGGATCGGGATTGGGGCGAGGTGGTACGGCTGGTCTGCGCGGCGGCGGGCATACGCATGCCCCGCTGGGCACAGGAGTGCCCGGTGCGCGCAACGCAGTCCGTCGGAGGCCCTCTCTCCCTCGGCCGGCCCGCTAAAGGACCGACCGACCGCCATCAGCAGCGACGTCTGGCTCAACCACCAAGCTACACCGGTGAGACCGGCCCTCCCCAGTCCGCGTACGACCGGGAAAGGCATGATCCGACTGTGCCGGCCGCGGCCCGTGCAGGTCAGACGCATGGGTCAGGTCTGCCGGGGCTCACAGATCTGACGGAAAGGGGCCCACCTGAACTCCAGGCGGGCCCCAGTGACGTAGAGGTTGAGGTCAGTGCTCGGCGGCGGGGTGTGCCGGGCCGCCCGGTGTCGCTTCTGGATCCGGGCCCTTCGCCGCCTCGGCCTCGTTGTAGATGTCGGGCTCGAGGTAGATGACGCGGGCGATCGGGACCGCTTCCCGGATGCGGGACTCGGCGGCGTTGATGGCGGTGGCGACCTCGGTGGCCGTGTCGTCGTGCTGGACGGCGATCTTGGCGGCGACCAGGAGCTCCTCCGGGCCGAGGTGGAGGGTGCGCATGTGGATGATGCCGGTGACCGTGTCGCCGTCGACGATGGCGGCCTCGATCTTCTTGACCTCTTCGAGGCCCGCGGACTCGCCCAGGAGGAGGGACTTGGTCTCCACGGCGAGGACCAGCGCGATCAGGATGAGCAGGATGCCGATGCAGAGCGTGCCGATGCCGTCCCACACGCCGTCGCCGGTGGCCAGGGCGATGCTGACGCCGACCAGCGCCAGGACCAGGCCCACCAGCGCGCCGAGGTCCTCCAGGAGCACGACCGGCAGCTCCGGGGCCTTGGCATGGCGGACGAACTCCTTCCACGACTTCTGGCCGCGCAGCGGGTTGGACTCCTTGATGGCCGTCCGGAAGGAGAAGGACTCCGCGATGATCGCGAAGACGAGGACGCCCACCGGCCAGTACCAGGCCTCGATCTCGTGCGGGTGCTTGATCTTCTCGTAGCCCTCGTAGATCGCGAACATGCCGCCGACCGAGAAGAGGACGATCGAGACGAGGAAGGCGTAGATGTAGCGCTCGCGGCCGTAGCCGAAGGGGTGCTGCGGGGTCGCCTCGCGCTTGGCCTTCTTGCCGCCGAGCAGGAGCAGTCCCTGGTTGCCGGAGTCGGCGAGCGAGTGCACGGATTCGGCGAGCATCGATGACGAACCGCTGAAGAGGAACGCCACGAACTTCGCTACCGCGATCGCGAGATTGGCGCCGAGTGCCGCCACGATCGCCTTGGTGCCGCCTGAAGCGCTCATGTGCTCCTGCTGTCCCTTCGTACGCCGTCCAGGGCTTTGCCTGCCTTTTGCCAGTGGGTCATTGTTGCAGGCTGCCCCGACAACAGCGCGTCAGGCCGTCACAGTGGTCACATCAGGCCACTACTGTCGCCCGGAAAATCGTGCCAGGGCCAGACACTTCGACCTTTTCGCCCGCGGGTACGAAGACGGACTGGCCGGGGGCGAGCGTGCTGCCGTCCACGCGCGCGGCACCGGCCGTGCACAGCAGGATCTGCGGGGTCGTGGCGGTGAGGTCGTGCGGGGCCGCGTCCTGGGGCAGGGCGTAGCGGGAGAGGCGGAACTCGTCGATGGGGGTCTCGTAGACCTCCTCGCCGTCGGGGGACGCCTCCGGGCGCAGTACGCCGGGGTCGCTCGCCTCGAAGCGGACGATGCGCAGGAGTTCGGGGACGTCGACGTGCTTGGGGGTCAGGCCGCAGCGCAGGACGTTGTCGCTGTTGGCCATGATTTCGACGCCCAGGCCGTTCAGATACGCGTGCGGGACGCCGGCGCCGAGGAACAGGGCCTCGCCGGGCTGGAGTTGGACGTAGTTGAGGAGCATCGCGGCGATGACGCCGGGGTCGCCCGGGTAGTGGTGGGCGATGTCGGCGTACGGGGCGTAGGAGCCGCCGAGGCGGGCGCAGGCGGCCGCGGCCTCGGTCACCGTGTGGGCCAGTTCGTCGCGGTCGGCGGAGAGCAGCGCCGTGAGGACCTCGCGCAGGGCGGCCTCTTCGGGGTGGGCGCGCAGGAGGTCGACGTACGGCTTGAGGGAGTCGACGTCCAGGCCCGCGAGCAGTTCGGCGGCCTCGGCGGGGGCGCGGAAGCCGCACAGGCCGTCGAACTCGGTGAGGGCGCAGATCAGTTCGGGCTTGTGGTTGGCGTCCTTGTAGTTGCGGTGCGGGGCGTCGATCGGGATGCCCCGGCGCTCCTCGTCGTCGTAACCCTCTTGCGCCTGTTCGAGGTTGGGGTGCACCTGGAGGGAGAGGGGGGCGCCCGCGGCGAGGATCTTCAGCAGGAACGGCAGGCGGGGGCCGAACTTGGCGACGGCCGCGCGGCCCAGTTCCTTCTCGGGGTCCTCGTCGATGACCTCGGTGAGGGGACCTCGTTCGGTGCGCGAGGGTGCGCCCGGGTGGGCGCCCATCCACATCTCCGCCTGCGGTTCACCGGTCGGCTCCACGCCGAGCAGCCGCGGGATGGCGGTGGTCGAACCCCAGGCGTAGGGGCGGATGGTGTTGCCGAGGCGGTCCATAGTGTGTCGTTCTCTCCGTACATACGCTGCTCAGCGGGCGTTTCTCACCACGCGGAGGTCCGGTGTCGGGCTACACCGTGTGTGTCAAGGTCAGGCGCCTGAGGCGAGCGCCAGGTAAACGGCGGCGAAATCTGTGATGGCGATCAGTTCGGCGAGGGTCTCCAGTTCGCCGCCCTCCTCGGGTTCGAGTTCGCTGATCGCGGTGTCGTGGCTGAGGGCGAGTTCGCGGGCGGCCGGGGCGGCGGTCAGGCCGCCTGTCGGGCGGTCGCGCAGGAGCACCACGCGCGCGTGGATGGCCTGTTGCTCCTCGACCCGGTCGCGGAAGAAGTCGTCCGGGTCGGCGCCGGCGGCCAGCGCGCCGGACAGCAGCGCGGCGTGCTCGGCGAGCGCCTCCGGCAACTCGGCGGTGAGCGCGGGGCGTCCGGCCAGCTCGGCGAGCGCGGCGGCGAAGCGGCGGCCCGCCGGGCCGGCGGACGTGCCCTCGGTCCAGATCACCGGGAGCGCCTCGGCGAGTTCGGCTGCGAGGGTCTTGGCGGGGTTGCTGTACGTCGCGATGGCCGGGCCGCAGCGCTCGGCGATGCGGTCCAGGCGGTCGGCGACCTTCTGGACGGCCTCCGGGGGTGCGGTGAGCAGGCCGGTGCGGTCGAGGAGTGCGAGCAGCGGGGTGAGCAGCGCCCACATGACGCCGGGGGCCGATGCGGCAGCGACCTCCTCCCGCTCGTACGGGGTGGTCGCCAGGGGTACGAACAGGCCGTGCGCACCGTCCACCGACTCGGGCAGCGGGGAGTGGGCCGGGGCCACGGCGGCGACGGTGCACCCGCGCCGGTAGGCCTGCTCGATCAGGAGCGAGAGGCCCGGCTCATAACCGTCGGGGGTGGCGATCAGGAGCAGGTCCACCGGGCCCGCCCAGCCGGGGAGCTCCCAGCGCAGGGCGCCCGCGTCGGCGGCGACGCCCGTCGGGCTCAGCCGGGTGACCGGGCAGCCGGCCCCGGCGAGGGTGCCGAGCAGGTCGGCGACACAGGTGGCCGCGGTGCCCGGGCCCGCGATCAGGACGGCGCGGGGGCGGCCGTCCGGCTTGAGCTCCGGGATGCCGGCCTCGACGGCGTGCCGGGCGGCGGTGCGCACGTGGGCGCCTGCCTCGGCGGCGCCCCTGAGCAGGCCGCGGCGGTCCGCCTGGGCCAGTGCCTCGGGTGCGTCGAACAGCGATTCGTCGAGCATGTGCGGCAGCCTCCGATCGCCGGGTCGTCGTTACGCGGGGCGACGGGCCTCGTCGACGAGCAGTACGGGGATGCCGTCGCGGACGGGGTACGCGAGGCCGCAGTCCGTGCTCGTGCAGACCAGCTCGCTCTCCTGCTCCTTGAGCGGGGCGTGGCAGGCCGGGCAGGCGAGGATCTCCAGGAGGCCGGCTTCGAGCGGCATGGGGTGTCCTTCCGAACAGGTGGATGCGGCCTGGTCAGGGTACCGCTGCGGGCGGGGGCGCGGCGCTGGCTTGTGGGGGGGGGTGCGCTGGGCTCGGGGCGACGGGGTGGGGGCGGGTGGGGGTTTCGGGTTTTTCGTCCCCTCCGCCCCTACCCGACCCTTGTATCTGGGGGCTGCCGCCCCCAGACCCCCGCATCGCGCTGAACGCGCTCGTCCTCAAGCGCCGGACAGGCTGAAAGATCTCCAGCGCCGGAGGGTGCGACCGTCAGCCTCTGATGATCTCCAGCACCTCGTCCCGCACCTTCGCCATCGTCGCCTCGTCGCGGGCCTCTGTGTTGAGGCGGAGCAGTGGCTCGGTGTTGGAGGGGCGGACGTTGAACCACCAGTCCTCGGCGGTGACGGTGAGGCCGTCGAGTTCGTCGAGGGCGATGTCCTCGCGGCCCTCGTAGGTGGCTCTGATCGCGGCGAGGCGTGCCTTCTGGTCGTCGACCGTGGAGTTGATCTCGCCGGAGCCGGCGTAGCGGTCGTACTCGGCGACGAGTCGGGAGAGCGGGGCATCCTGGCCGCCGAGCGCGGCGAGGACGTGGAGGGCGGCGAGCATGCCCGTGTCCGCGTTCCAGAAGTCGCGGAAGTAGTAGTGCGCGGAGTGCTCGCCGCCGAAGATCGCGCCGGACGTGGCCATCTCGGCCTTGATGAAGGAGTGGCCGACGCGGGTGCGGACGGGGGTGCCGCCGTGCTCCCGTACGACCTCGGGCACCGACCAGGAGGTGATGAGGTTGTGGATGACCGTGCCGCCGGGGTGCTTGGCGAGCTCGCGGGCGGCCACCAGGGCCGTGATCGCGGAGGGCGGCACCGGGTCGCCCCGCTCGTCGACCACGAAGCAGCGGTCGGCGTCGCCGTCGAAGGCGATGCCGAGGTCGGCGCCCTCCTCGCGCACGCGCTTCTGGAGGTCGACGATGTTCGCCGGGTCGAGGGGGTTCGCCTCGTGGTTGGGGAAGGTGCCGTCCAGCTCGAAATACATCGGCACCAGGTCGAGGGGCAGTCCGTCGAAGACGGTCGGGACCGTGTGCCCGCCCATGCCGTTGCCCGCGTCGACGACGACCTTCAGAGGGCGGATGGAGGTCAGGTCGACAAGGCCGCGGAGGTGCGCCGCGTAATCCTTCAACGTGTCACGCTGCGTGATCGTTCCCGGCGGGACGTCCGCGGGGGCCGGGGCCCCCGAGTCGAGCCAGGACTCGACGAGTTCGCGGATCTCGGAGAGGCCGGTGTCCTGTCCGACCGGGGCCGCGCCCGCCCGGCACATCTTGATCCCGTTGTACTTGGCGGGGTTGTGGGAGGCCGTGAACATGGCGCCCGGCAGGTCGAACGCGCCCGACGCGTAGTAGAGCTGGTCGGTCGAGCACAGCCCGATCTCGGTGACGTCGACGCCTCGCGCCGCCGCACCGCGCGCGAAGGCGCGCGACAGACCGGGCGACGAGGGCCGCATGTCGTGCCCAATCACGATCGCGTCCGCACCGGTCACCTGGACGAAGGCCGCCCCGAACAGCTCGGCCAGCGGCTCGTCCCACTGGTCGGGGACCACACCGCGCACGTCGTACGCCTTCACGAGCTGCGACAGATCAGCAGTCACGGCCAACCCTCCAGAAGTCCACTTAGGTCGCCTCAAACTACCTGCCCGGACTGACAGTCCGGTGTGCCGTGGCTCAGCGGATGCGTATCCGTCACCTGGGGGCTTCTTTCGTCACCTGTGGGGACTCATCCGTCACGTGGCAGTAACGCACCGCGTAGCGTCAGCCTCGTTCCGGCACGACAGCCGCCCCCTCGTTCGGTCACGGCAGCATCCACCCCAGGACCGGCGTGCTCTGCCCCGCCACGATCAGGCACATGATCAGCAACAGCCCGAGACTCCACGGCAGCACCTTGCGCAGCAGGTCGCCCTCGCGGCCCGCGAGCCCGACCGCCGCGCAGGCGATGGTCAGGTTCTGCGGCGAGATCATCTTGCCGAGGACGCCGCCCGAGCTGTTGCCGGCCGCGAGCAGCTCCGGAGACAGGCCAGACTCCCTGGCCGCGCTCACCTGGAGGGCGCCGAAAAGGGCGTTCGCCGAGGTGTCGGAGCCGGACACGGCTACGCCGAACCAGCCCAGGACCGGTGACAGGAAGGCGAGTCCGGCGCCGGCCGCCGCGACGAAGTGGCCGATCGTGGCGGCCTGCCCGGAGAGGTTCATGACGTAGGCGAGCGCCAGCACGGACGTCACGGTGAGGATCGCGAACCTCAACTCGTGCACCGTCGCGGCCCATTCCTTCACCGCCACGCGCGCGTGGACCCCGAGTACGGCGGCGGTGCACAGCCCGGCGAGCAGCACGAGCGTGCCGCCGGTCGACACCAGGGGCAGCGTGAAGACATTGCCGCCGACCGGTTCGCCGTCGGGATTGACCACGTTCAGGAAGGGCCAGTCGAAGACGCGGGTCGCTCCGGCCAGCCAGTCCTTCACCGCGGGGATCTGGGCGATGGAGAAGATGACAACGATCAGCGCGTACGGGGCGTAGGCACGCACGACTTCGGGCCGCGGGTCCTCCTCGTCCAGGTCCTCACTCCGTACGCCGGTCAGCACCGCCACCCGTACGGGCTCGGCGGCCGGCCTGCGCGCCCCCGGTACGGCGACGAGGGCGCCCGCGCCGGCCAAGGCGGCCCCGATATCGGCGAGTTGCGCGGAGACGTAGTTGGAGGCGGCGAACTGGGCGACGGCGAAGGCGGTTCCGCAGACGAGGGCGGGCACCCAGGTCTCGCGCAGTCCGCGCCGCCCGTCGACCAGGAAGACGAGCAGGAGCGGTACGACCAGGGCCAGCAGGGGTGTCTGGCGGCCCACTACGGAGGCGACGGAATCCAGTGGCAGGCCGGTGACTTGGGCGAGCGTGACGACCGGGGTGCCCATGGCGCCGAAGGCGACCGGAGCGGTGTTGGCGACCAGCGCGACCACCGCCGCGCGCACCGGGTCGAAGCCGAGCGCGACCAGCATCACGGAGCAGATCGCGACCGGGGCGCCGAAGCCCGCGAGCGCCTCAAGGAGGGCGCCGAAACAGAACGCGATCACGAGCGCCTGGATGCGCGGATCGTCGGACAGCCGCCCGAAGGAGCGGCGGAGGATGTCGAAGTGCTGGGTACGGACCGTCATCCGGTACACCCACAGGGCGTTGACGACGATCCACAGGATGGGGAAGAGGCCGAAGACGGCCCCCTGAGCGGCGCTGGACAGCGTCTGGCCGACCGGCATGCCGTACGCGAGCCAGGCGACCGACGCGGCGGCCACCAGGCCGATCAGACCCGCCCGGTGCGCCTTCATGCGGACGCCGCCGAGCAGGATCAGGACGATGACGAGGGGCAGGGTCGCGACGAGGGCGGACAGGCCGAGTGAACCGGCCACGGGTTCCAGTTCCTGGACGTACACGGGCGCCTCCTCCGATTCCGCGATGCGGAAAGCGGTTTCTCACGGGCGGAGGAATGGTCGTGTCCGCGACAAGTGCGCGTCAAGACTTCTGCACCGCCGAGTGAAATGTGCACCGAACGTGCACCGAGGTGAAGTTGCCCTCAGGGAAAGGGGGTTCGGCCAGGCGAACAGGAGCGACGAGCTCAGGAGTCCGGCGAGCGCAGCACCCGCAGATGGCCGCGGCGCGCGACCTCCATCGGGTCCGCGGAGCGTGCGCTGCCGCCACCGGCCCCCGCGGCACGCTGCTGCGGACGGGCCGCCTCGCGTACCGCGTTGGCGAGGGCTTCCAGGTCGTCACCGGTGGGGCGGGAGGGACCGGAGGAGTCGGCGAGCCGGACGACCTCCCAGCCGCGCGGCGCGGTGAGGCGCTCGGAGTGCTCCGCACACAGGTCGTAGCAGTGGGGTTCGGCGTAGGTGGCGAGCGGGCCGAGGACCGCGGTCGAGTCGGCGTAGACGTACGTCAGCGTCGCGACGGCGGGGCGGCCGCAAGCGGTGCGCGAACAGCGACGTACAGGGCTCACGACGTTGGACGGTACCGCACTCCTGAGCGGGCCGCGACGACTCTCTCCCAGGTCACCCCACCGTGTCGTGCTGTGAGAACGCCCACATGAACCTCCGCACACCCGGCCCTGACCTGGGGCGACATCGGGTGCCGGGATGCCGAACAGACCTGAAACCGGTCACCACTTGGTGCAAACCATGTCAATTGCCATGTCAGGGGCGGTCTTGGAGGGATACGGAATCGAGCCCGACCTTGGCTGGAATGGTCATCCGGCGACATCAAGAGTGATCGCCGCGCAACATCCGCGACGGCCACGCGCGACATCCGGAACGGCCGCACTCGGTATCCGGAACGGTCACACCCGGCGCCCCGAACAGCCACGCATCGCGTCCGGCACGTCACGGGCCGGGATCGGACCTCGATCGGACCGGGATCCCGGACGGCCGCCGGGCAAGATCCCGCGCCGCTGCGGGCCTGCCGCGTGGGGGTCGGGCGCACGCCTCTGACGAGGACTACTCTTCGTCAGTGATGGACAACCCCGTACCGCCCCGCGCCGCCGCACCTGGGCCCCGCCGTCGTGACCGCCATGGCAGGGGCATGCGTGGCCCCGTCGCGCCTCCCCAGGTGCCGCTCGCCGCGAGCCGCGCCGAGGTGTTCGCCGACCTGGTGCAGGACTCCGTGGAGCGGCTGGAGCGGCGCTGGCCGCAGCTCGCCGACATCGATTTCATCGTTCTCGAGGTGCCCCGTCTGGAGGGCTCGGGAGACGGCTGGACCGACGAGTCGGTGCCCCTGGGCGGCACGATCCCCGAGCGCGAGGGCCACCCCGCGCGCGTGGTCGTCTACCGCCGCCCCGTCGAGATCCGCACCAAGGGCCGCGACGAGCGCGCCGCCCTGGTGCACGAGGTCGTCGTGGAGCAGGTCGCGGAGCTGCTGGGGCTCACTCCGGAGACGGTGGATCCGCGGTACGGCGAGGAATGACACTCCCCGGGGACCGGGTGCCACGTGCGCGTGGCACCCGCTTTCTGCGGCCCGCCTACTTCTGCAGCACCGAAAGATCCTGCTTGGCCTCCGGTACCTCCACCGTCCCGTGGTCGTCCGGGAGGGTCTGGATGGTGAAGCCCGGGATGCCGTTCACGCCGGCGGTGAGCATCCGGGAGGCGTAGACGGAGCCCCCGGAGACCGGCTCGACGGTGAGCGCGTACGTCCCCTTGAGGCCGCTCGGGACCGGCGCCTCGATGTTCTCCGTCGTGCCGCTCTTGATGGTGAACGTCTTCGTCACCGCCGTACCGCCCTCGCTGCCCGCGGACGCGGTGACCTTGACCTCGGCGGCTTCGCCGGGGGCGGTCAGGGCGAGGGTGGAGGCCTTGGAGGTGTTGTCGGCGACCGTCGCGCGCGTGCCCACCGGGCTGGTGGCCGGGATGAACGCGGTCTCCTGCTTGTCGCCCTTGCCGCGTACGACCTGTAGGGCGGCGACGACCGGCACCGAGGTGCCGGTGGGGGTGACCACCAGGGAGCCCGCTTCGCCGCGCGTCAGATCGCCGAGGTCGACGGCGGCGGTCATGCCGGACTTCACGTGCAGGGTTTCGTTGCCCGCGGGTGTGATCAGTCCCGTGGGCGAGGCGAGGCGCACCTTCAGGTCGGCGTCGGCGCCGCCGGGCACGAAGGCGACCAGGTGCACCGCCGTGGCGTCCTTCGGGATGCCGGGCAGCACGAGGCTGCCCGCGGGGTCGGTGGAGGCGGCCAGCCAGTCGCCGCCGGTGTTGTCGTCCAGGGCCTGTACGGCGGCTCCCAGGCGACCGCTGCGGACCGTGACGTGCACGGTGAGGTCCGCCTGCGGGTCGCCCGTCAGCGTGTTCAGGAGGAGCGCGTCGCTGGAGTGCGGCTGGACCGTGATGCCCTCGCCCAGCGTGGACTTGAGGGCGCCGTCCTTGCCGTACAGGTCGATGTCGACGACGGCGGCCGAGTCGTCCGGGTTGGTCAAGTGCACATAGTCCGTGCGGTCGTCGGCGGTGCTGGCGCCCGGGAACCAGAACTCGGTGTCCGGAGCGGTGCAGTTGGTGCCGAGCAGCCCACGTCCGGTGCCCGCGGCGACCTGCGTGGTCTCCTGGACGGTCCAGCCGGGCGCGAACCTGCCCTCGGCGGTGCCGACCAGGGCGGGTGCCTCGGCGCCCGAGTTGTCTCCGGTGGCCGGCTTGCCGGGCTCCTTGACCTCCAGAACGGGCTTCTCGGCCTTGTCGTCGGCGCCGCCGTCCGCCGACTCCTCGGTCGCGACCTGCAGTTCGGCCTTGCCGCTGTCGCCCGTGCCCTCGGAGACGGGCGTGAAGGAGGTGTACGCCGTCTCCGCGAGGTCGGAGGTGCTCGGCTGCGGGCAGAGCAGGCTGCTGCGCTCGACGGGCAGCAGCGCGGCCGCCTTCACCGCGGTGTCGTCCGACGCGTCCGGCGCGCTGAGCACGGCGAAGCCGGTCACGGCGGCCAGCGCTGTCGTGCCGACGATCAGGGACAGGGTGGTGCGGTTCACTGCTGGCTCCCGTCGGGGCGCTCACTGTCAGGGCCGTACGGCGGCTGCGGGGGCATCGGAGGCTGCGCCGAGGGGTCGTACGCGGGGTCGTAGCCCTGGCCGTTCGTGTCGTAGCCCTGGTTGTACGTCTGGTCGTACGACGTCTGGCCCCCGTAGGCGTACGGGTCGTACTGGCCGCTCTGGTAGGGGTCCGCCTGGTAGGGCTGCTCGTAAGTGCCCGTCTGATACTGCTGCTGGCCCTGGTACTGCTCGGCGCCGTAGCTGCCGTACTCGGCGGCCGCGTAGCTCGGGGTGTCCCACTCGCCGTACGCCTGCTGCTGCGGGACCGCCGCCGGCTCCAATGGGACCTCCTCCTCCGGAGGAGGAAGGGTGTCGCCGTCCTGTGCGGTCTGCTCGGCCTCCGCCTGGGCGCGCAGACGGCGGGCGCGGCGGCCGTCGCCCGTGACGTCCTGCGCGAGGATTTCCTCCTCCTCGGGGAGGTCGTCGTCGACGTCCCGGCGGCGTCCGGGCAGGGCCATCACCACGAGGACGACGGCGAGGGCGCCCTGCGCCCACAGCCATGCGGTGTGGCTCAGCGGGGCGTCGAAGGTGATGTCCAGCTTGCCGCCGCCGGTGGGCAGTTCGAAGCCCTGCGCCCAGCCGTCGACCGTGGTGCGGGTGAGCGGCTCGCCGTCCAGGGTCGCCGTCCAGCCCTCGTCGGCCGTGTCGGCGAGGCGCAGGACGCGGCCGTCGGCGCCGGCTGGGATGGTGGTGTGCACCTCGACGGGTCCGGCGGCGATGGACAGCGGGTCGCCGGTCTTGGGGACGATGGCGGCGCGCGAGACCTGCCGGTCCACGCGCCACAGGGCGCTGCCGTCCTGCTGGCGGCTGAGCCGGCTCAGGCCTGGCGTGGCGTTCAGGACGCTGGTCATTTCGCGGGGCGCGCCCTCGTGGACGAGGACATAGCGCACGGCGAAGCCGCCGAGTTCGTCGGCCTGGTCGGCGCCGGAGCCCGCCACGAGGTTGGCGACGACCTTGGCGAGCTGATCGTTCTCACCGCCCGCCGCCGCGAGTTCGCCGTCGCCGAGGCGGGCGCCGGAGCCGCGGACCAGGGTGTAGCCGACCTCGGCGGTCGACTTGCTGTCGAGGACGAGGGTGCGGGCCTGGTCGCGGGTGCCGCTCTCCTCGGCGACGAACGCGGGCACCTGTACCGGGTCGCGGCGCTCCAGCGGTCCGTCGGCGCCGCCGATCATCCAGCCGGCCGCGACGAGAAGGGGGCCCGCGGCGGCGGTGAACGCGATCAGCACCGCCACCGGCTGGCGCCAGCCGAAGCTCTGTTCGGCCACGCGCGAGCGTGCCCCGTCGGCGCCGAGTGCGGCGGCGGCGAGCAGCGCGAGGCCGTAGACGAGGGTCGCGGGGCCGGCCCAGGCGGAGCTGTTGGACAGCACGGCGAAGACGAGCGCCACCAGGGCGACGGCCCACGCCGTCCAGATCCCCGCCTGGCGCTCGGTGCGCATCAGGGCGGCCAGCGCGGCCAGCACGACGCCGATGAGCATCAGCCCGCTGACGGTCCCGGGGCCGCCGGGTCCGGCGCCGAGCAGGTCGAGCGCGGAGGCCGCGCCGCTCCCGTACTCCAGACCGGCCTCCTGGAAGAAGCCGAACGGGAGCAGCGTCAGTGACCAGGGGGCGAGGACCAGCAGCGGGGTGCCGAGCTGGGCCAGGAAACGCAGTCCGTAGGCGGGGATCTCGTTTCTGCGCACCACGAGGAGTGCGATTCCGAGAACCAGCGCGATGGGCCACATGATCGGCGTGAAGGCCGTGGTGAGCGTCAGCAGCAGGGCGTACGCCCAGGTGGCGCGCCAGCTTCCGCGCGCACCGGAGGAGTTCGTCAGCCCGCTCGCGGCGATGCCCGCGCGCGCGAGGAGCGGCAGCAGGATCGCGAGGACGGAGGTGCCGATGTGGCCGCTCGCGAGCGCGCCCGTGGCGGCCGGCAGGAAGGCGTACACGATGGACGCCCAGGCGCGCAGCAGGCGTGATTCGACGAGCGGCCGTGAGGCGAAGTACGCCGTGAAGCCGGCCAGCGGTACGGAGGCCACCAGGAGCACGGTGACCGCGAGCCCGGTGGAACCGAAGAGCAGGGAGGACAGCATCGCGACGATCGCCAGATACGGCGGAGCCGTCTGGGTGCCGCCCGTGCCCACCGCGTGCCAGCCGTCGAGATAGCGCGACCAGAGCTCGGAGGAGTCGCCGGGCGCGGGCAGCAGCGCACCGCCCGCGAGCGCCCCGGTGCCGAGCAGCGCGCGGCAGGCGATGAGCGAGACGAAGAGCAGCGCGACGAAGAGCACGGGTCCGGGCTTGCGCGCGACGCGCTTGACCCTGCCGAACTGCTCGACCTCCAGGAAGTCGGCGTCGTCACCGCCGGGTCCGGACTCGACCGCGCCACCGTGCCGTCCGGCGCCGCCGGGGGCCTCGGGGTCCGAGCGGCCCACGAAGCTGCTCGCGGCCTGCTCGATGGTGGCCCGCACGGTCGCGCCGGGCGGCGGGAACAGCGGGCGCAGCTCGTCCTTGTCGACCTGCGGGCGGCCGCGCGTGCGGCGGCCCGCGAGGATCCGCTCGGGGCGCAGCAGCGTCCCGAGGAGCCCGCGGATCTCGTCGACGGCCTGTCCGGGGACCTTGCCGACGAGATACGCGACCGTGCGCAGCAGGGTGCCGAGGACCAGGCGGAACAGGATCCAGGGCAGCTGCGCCGTACGGGCGTTGACGAGGAGGGTGTAGGTGGCGCCCGCCTTGTCGACCTTGTGCGGGGAGGCGGCGGTGCGGCCCACGCAGTCGACGGTGCGGCGCTCGCGGGAGGAGGCCTCGGCGTGCCGGACGACCGCTTCGGGGGCGACGAGGACGTTGTGCCCCGCGGACTGGGCGCGCCAGCACAGGTCGACGTCGTCACGCATCAGGGGCAGCCGGCGGTCGAAGCCGCCGAGTTCCTCGAAGACATCGCGCCGGACCAGCATTCCGGCAGTGGACACGGACAGCACCGGGTGTACGTGGTCGTGCTGGCCCTGGTCCTGCTCGCGGCGGTCCAGGCCGGTCCAGCGGCGGCCGGAGTGGGCGATGGTGACGCCGACTTCGAGCAGCGCCCTGCGGTCGTACCAGCCGCGGAGCTTGGGCCCGATCACGGCGACTTCCTTGCCGAGCTCCGCTTCGTTCTCCACGGCCCGGAGCAGCTGGGCCAGGGCGTCCGGCTCGGGTGCGCAGTCGTCGTGCAGCAGCCAGAGCCACTGCTCGGGCTCGCCGTACGGAAGGTCCGGCATGTCGTACGCGTCGTCGCGCCAGGTGCGGGTGACGGGGTCCCAGCCGCTGGGGCGCTTCAGGTAGGGCAGATCGTCCGGGGTGAGCACACCGGCGGTGCGGGTGGCCTCCTCGACGGCCTGGCCGAAGCCGGTGCGCCGGGCGAGGTGCACCACGCGGTCCGCGCCGAGCGCTTCGGTGAGCAGCTGGGCGGAGTCGTCCGCGCTGCCGGTGTCGGCCGCCACCGCGTTCTGCACGGGGCGCTCCTGGCCGAGCAGCCCGGCGAGCGCCTCGGGCAGCCAGCGGGCGCCGTCATGGGAGACGAGCACCGCGGTCACCACGTGGCGCGGGAACTCAGGAGTGGCAGCGTCGTGTTGGCCTGCCGTATGGCTGTGCACGGACATCGAGGTACGGGCCCCGGTTCGATGGACTGCGGTGGACGCCTGTGCCCGCGGGGAGCAGTGGGACGTCTCGGACGGAGGCCCACACTAACGGCTGGGCAACACAGCGGCCCGCCGCCTGTGGATAACCCACCTGCGACGGGCCGTTCGTTACGTATCGGTACGTAGGGGTGTGCGCCTTCTGGCCTGAAACGGGCCGTCTTCAGGCAGCGTCGTTCACGCTTGGACGGCGGCCTTCCTCAGGCAGCGTCGCTCACGCTCAGACGGCGGCCTTCTTCAGGCGGCGGCGTTCGCGCTCGGACAGACCGCCCCAGATGCCGAACCGTTCGTCGTTGGCGAGCGCGTATTCGAGGCACTCGGAACGGACCTCACAGGCGAGGCAGACCTTCTTGGCCTCGCGGGTGGAGCCGCCCTTCTCGGGAAAGAAGGACTCGGGGTCGGTCTGGGCGCACAGCGCGCGCTCCTGCCAGCCGAGTTCCTCGTCCGCGTCGTCGACCAGCAGTTGCTGCACCAGCTCGGTCATGTGCGCCCCTCGTCTGTCTTTCGCGTCCCCGTGATGCTGCCGTTACCGATTTCGGCTGAACGACACGAGTGAAATTACAAGTGTGCCGATCCGGGCCAGTCAAGCCGAGATCTGCTATTGGGCCCCTTATTCACTCTGCGGAACCAAGGCTATGCGGAAAGTGTTCAAATCGGCATAAACCCTGACAGCCCAAGGTGCCCAGGCCAGACCCCCGCCCCCTGCACAGGGGAGGACGCCCAGGAGTTCGATCTCGTTCCGACGCGAACGACGAAGCGAACCGGATCACATTCGGATCACGGGCCCGCGGCGAGGTTTGTGCGCCCGGTTGTGCGCCATGTGTCCGGGGCGGCTCCTGAACAAACCTTTCGCCTCACAGATGAACCGGATGTGGTGAAACATCTCCCACATGGCGGGCCCGAAGTTGACAGCCGAGGTGTGAACCGATGTGCTTGTGGGCATGCTCGCGAACTTGGCGCTCACCTCGACCCGCACTGCCGGGTCCCA
This sequence comes from Streptomyces sp. NPDC127595, assembly GCF_042671685.1. NCBI lineage: Bacteria > Bacillati > Actinomycetota > Actinomycetes > Kitasatosporales > Streptomycetaceae > Streptomyces > Streptomyces sp. NPDC127595. Next base: position 19,947 of record NZ_JBHXWK010000020.1, read on the forward strand.
CGGTGCTGTCCGCGCTCGCTGTAGCTGTTGTTGCTGTTCCAGCTGTTGAGCCGTACCGCGCTCCAGCCGGCGCTCCGTGACGGAGCGACCCCCCGCCCGCACCCGGGCGACATCCCCCGTCCGTGACCCGGGCGGAAATGGTCCGCGACACCCCAGCACTCTCCCGCCGAGGAACCACCGCACCCCATGAACAGCGACAGCGACCTCCAGATCGCCGGCGACATCCTCGAAGTACCGCACCTGCTCCAGCCGCCGCCCGAGCACCCGTCCACCGTGGCCGAGTTCGCCGGCCTGGCGCGCTCCATCGCCGCCGACCGCTCCCAGTGGGAGCACCTCGTCCGGTACGACGCCACCTCGCGCTGGTACCACCGGCTGAGCACCGGGCCCGGCTACGAGGTGTGGCTGCTCTCCTGGGTGCCCGGACAGGGCAGCGGGCTGCACGACCACGGGGGCTCCTCGGGCGTACTGACCGTCCTGGACGGCGCACTGACCGAGCGCACGGAACGCGGCACGCGCGCGTTGGGCACACGTTCACAGCGGGTGTTCGCGCCCGGCTATGTCCACGAGGTCGTCAACGACTCCCTCGAACCGGCGGTGAGCCTGCACGTGTACTACCCGGGCCTGACCGAGATGCCGATGCACGCCGCCGCCCGCTGCGCGGTCGCCGAGGTCGCGGGACCGCCTGCAGCCCAGTCCCGTACGGCTGACCCGTCCCGTACGGCTGAGGTCTCGTAACCGCCTGCCGCGTTGTCGTACCCGCCTGCAAGACTGATTCCCATGCGCATTGTGGTTCTGGCAGGCGGTATCGGTGGTGCCCGGTTCCTGCGTGGTCTCAAGCAGACCGCGCCGGACGCGGACATCACGGTCATCGGCAACACGGGGGACGACATCCACCTCTTCGGGCTGAAGGTCTGCCCGGACCTCGACACGGTGATGTACACCCTCGGCGGCGGCATCAACGAGGAGCAGGGCTGGGGTCGGGACAACGAGACCTTCCACCTCAAGGAGGAGCTCGCGGCGTACGGGGTGGAGCCCGAGTGGTTCGGGCTCGGCGACCGGGACTTCGCGACGCACATCGTGCGGACGCAGATGCTCGGGGCGGGTTTTCCGCTCAGTGCCGTCACCGAGGCGCTGTGCGACCGGTGGAAGCCGGGCGTCCGCCTCATCCCGATGTCCGACGACCGTATCGAGACCCATGTAGCCGTCGAGATCGACGGTGAGCGCAAGGCCATTCACTTCCAGGAGTACTGGGTGCGGCTGCGGGCCTCCGTGCCGGCCGAGGCCATCGTGCCGGTCGGCGCGGAGCAGGCGAAGCCGGCGCCCGGGGTGCTCGAAGCCATCGCCGAGGCGGACGTCATCCTCTTCCCGCCGTCCAACCCCGTCGTCTCCGTCGGCACGATCCTCGCCGTGCCCGGCATCCGGGAGGCAATCGCCGACGCGGGCGTTCCCGTGGTCGGCCTCTCCCCCATCGTCGGGGACGCGCCCGTGCGCGGCATGGCCGACAAGGTGCTGGCAGCGGTGGGCGTCGAGTCCACGGCCGCCGCGGTCGCCGAGCACTACGGCTCGGGGCTCCTCGACGGCTGGCTCGTCGACACGGTGGACGCCTCCGCCGTGGAGCGGGTGGAAAGCGCCGGGATCCGCTGCCGGGCGGTGCCCTTGATGATGTCCGGCCTCGACGCGACCGCGCAGATGGCGCGTGAGGCCCTGACGCTGGCGGAGGAGGTGCGGGCGTCTTGAGCGGCACGGGGCTCCCTCCTGGGGAGCGGTTCGCGGGTGGTGAAGGTTCGGAGGGGTCCGCTGGAGTGAGTGCCTCTGGTGCCACGCCCGGGTATCGGGTCTGGGCGCCCGCCGGGTTTCCCGAGGTGCGCGAGGGCGATGACCTCGCCAAGCTCGTCGCCTCGGCCGAGCCGGGGCTCGTCGACGGTGACGTGCTCCTCGTCACCTCCAAGATCGTGTCCAAGGCGGAGGGGCGGATCGTCGAGGCCGCCGACCGTGAGGCCGCCATCGACGCCGAGACCGTACGGGTCGTGGCGCGCCGAGGAGCACTGCGCATCGTCGAGAACCGGCAGGGGCTCGTGATGGCCGCCGCCGGGGTCGACGCCTCCAACACCCCTGCCGGGACCGTGCTGTTGCTCCCCGAGGACCCCGACGCCTCCGCGCGGACGATTCGGGACGGGCTGCGGGACACCCTCGGCGTGGACGTCGGTGTCGTGATCACCGACACCTTCGGGCGGCCCTGGCGCACCGGGCTCACCGATGTCGCCATCGGGGCCGCGGGCGTACGGGTCCTCGACGATCTGCGCGGCGGCACGGACGCGCACGGCAATCCGCTGAGCGCGACCGTCGTCGCCACCGCCGACGAACTGGCCGCGGCCGGTGACCTGGTCAAGGGCAAGTCCGCCGGGCTGCCCGTCGCCGTCGTGCGCGGGCTGCCGCATGTGGTGGCCGAGGACGACGGGGAGGGAGCGCGGGCGATGGTGCGGGGCGGGCGCGACGACATGTTCCGGCTCGGCACCTCGGAGGCCGTACGGGAGGCGGTGACCCAGCGGCGTACCGTACGGGCCTTCACCGACGAGCCCGTCGACCCCGGCGCCGTACGACGGGCCGTGGCCGCGGCCGTCACGGCGCCCGCGCCGCACCACACCACTCCCTGGCGATTCGTCCTCCTGGAATCCGCCGAGTCCCGGACGCGGCTGCTCGACGCCATGCGGGACGCGTGGATCGCGGACCTGCGGGGTGACCGGAAGGCCGAGGAGTCCATCGCCAAGCGGGTGCGACGCGGGGATGTCCTGCGCAACGCGCCGTACCTCGTCGTGCCGTGCCTGGTGATGGACGGCGCTCATACGTACGGCGACGTACGGCGAGACGGTGCCGAGCGCGAGATGTTCGTGGTCGCCGCCGGGGCGGGCGTGCAGAACTTCCTGGTCGCGCTGGCCGGGGAACGGCTCGGCTCCGCCTGGGTGTCGTCCACGATGTTCTGCCGGGAGGTCGTGCGGGAGGTGCTGGGACTGCCGGAGGGGTGGGACCCGATGGGAGCGGTCGCCGTGGGGCATGCGGCGGAGGAACCCAGGGCGCGGCCCGAGCGGGATGCCGGGGCGTTCATCGAGGTGCGGTGACCCCTGCGTCTGAAGCCGGCGGAGCGCCTAGTGCCCCGGCAGGCAACGTTTGCCCGTCAAGGAGCGGCGTCCGGTGCGTGCTCTCGGCGTGCCGGGCGCAAGTCCTCGTACTGGACGTACTTGGGTTTGTGCCCGGTGCGGCGAGAGTGCGTGCCGGGCGTCGCGACGGGGCGAACGTTGCCTGTTGGGGCACTAGTCTCGTAACGCATCCCAAGCACCCCTAGGACCTCATTCGTGGCTGGACGATTCGCTCCTCGGCCGACGCGTACGACTGTGCGCGGCGGGCATGTCGTGGTGCCCGGTGGTGTGCCGCGGCCCGCGGCCGCACCCGGGCGCACGCGCACGTGGACGCCGCCCTGGCCTCTCGATCTCGGGCTCGTGCTCGGCCCGTTGCGGCGTGGGCCGGGCGATCCCACCTTCCGTACGACGCCGGACGGGTCCGTGTGGCGGGCCTGCCGGACGCCTGCCGGGCCCGGGACGCTGCGGGTCGCGATGCGCGGCGGGGTGGTTCACGGCGCGGCGTGGGGAGCGGGGGGCGAGTGGCTGCTCGACCGGCTCCCGGAACTGCTCGGCGCCCTGGACGACCCGGAGGCCTTCGAACCGCGGCACCGGCTGGTCGCGGTCACCCGGCATCGGCGGCCGGGGTTGCGGCTGACGCGTACCGGGCTCGTGCTGGAGTCGCTGATTCCGTCCGTGCTGGAGCAGAAGGTCACCACGGATGAGGCGTACCGGGCGTGGCGGTTGCTCGTACGGAAGTACGGGGAGCCGGCGCCGGGGCCCGCGCCGGAGCGGATGTTCGTCATGCCGACGGCGCGGACCTGGGCGTTGATTCCGTCCTGGGAGTGGCATCGGGCCGGGGTCGACAACAAGCGGGCTTCTACGATTTTGCGGGCCGTACGGGTTGCTGCGCGGCTTGAGGAAGCGGTGCTGTTCGATCCTGTGCGGGCGCAGGCTCGGCTGGAGTTGGTGTCCGGGGTGGGGCCGTGGACGTCGGCGGAGGTTGTGCAGCGCAGTCACGGGGCCGCGGATTCCGTGACCGTCGGGGATCTTCATCTGCCCGGCATCGTGGGGTATGCGCTGGCCGGTGATCGTGACGCGGACGACTCCGTGATGCTGTCGCTGCTGGCGCCCTATGCGGGGCAGCGGCATCGGGCGGCTCGGCTGATTCTGTTGTCCGGGCGGGCGCCGGCTCGGCGTGTGCCGAAGATGCCCCGCGGGGATATCGGGCGGCTCTGAGCGGTGGGTTGGGGCCGAGCGGTTTTTCGCCCCCTCCGCCCCTACCCGTCCCTTGCCTCCTGGGGGCTGCCGATCCCAGACCCCCGCTGTCGGCCTGGACGGCCTCGTCCTCAAACGCCGGACGGGCTGAGAACGCCGCCCCCGTGGGTGGGTGGGGGATCGGGACGGCATCGCCTCGTCCTCCGGCGCCGGATGGGCTGAAATAGCCTCCCCGACCGGAGCTGAAGAGCGCCGCCCCCGCGGGGAAAATCAAGCCCCCATGGGCGGGTGGGGGATCGTGACGGCGCACCGCACCGCTCGCCGGCGTTACTGATCCGACGAGAAGCGGATCGAACCCCCCGGGATCCTGGCGTCGCACCACACCCGTACGCCCTCGCGGAGTTCGTTGTCCGGGCCGATGATCGCTCCGTCGCCGATTACCGCGCCCTCCAGGATCGTGCGTTCGCCGATGTGGGCTCGGGCGCCGATGAGGGAGTCGGTGATGACGGCGCCGGGTTCGATGACGGCGTCGGAGAGGATCGTGCTGCCGTTGATGCGGGCGCCTTCGCCGATGTGTGCGCCGTCGCCGACGACCGTGCCGCCGGTCAGCTTGGCGTCCGGGGCGACGGTGGCGGTGGGGAGGACGAGGCGGTCGCCGCAGCGGCCGGGGACGGCCGGGGAGGGGGCGCGGCCGAGGACGAGGTCGGCGGAGCCGCGTACGAAGGCCTGGGGGGTGCCCAGGTCGAGCCAGTAGGTGGAGTCGACCATGCCCTGGAGGTGGGCTCCGCCGGCGAGGAGTTCGGGGAAGGTCTCGCGCTCCACCGAGACGGGGCGGTCCTCGGGGATCGTGTCGATGACCGAGCGGCGGAAGACGTACGCCCCCGCGTTGATCTGGTCGGTGACGATCTCCTCGGGGGTCTGGGGCTTCTCCAGGAAGGCGGTCACGCGGCCGGTGGCGTCCGTGGGCACCAGGCCGAACGCACGCGGGTCCTCGACACGGGTGAGGTGGAGGGAGACGTCCGCGCCCGTCGTCTCGTGGGTGCGGACCAGGGCCGGGATGTCCAGCCCGGTGAGGATGTCGCCGTTGAAGATCAGGACCGGTTCGTCGGGGCCCGAGCGCAGGCGGGAGGCCACGTTGCGGATGGCGCCGCCGGTGCCCAGGGGCTCCTCCTCGGTGACGTACTCGAGGTGGAGGCCGAGCGAGGAGCCGTCGCCGAAGTAGGGCTCGAAGACCTCGGCCAGGTAGGAGGTCGCCAGGACGACGTGCTCGACGCCCGCCGCCCTCGCCCGCGCCAGCTGGTGGGTGAGGAACGGGACCCCGGCCGCCGGAACCATCGGCTTGGGGGTGTGCACCGTGAGCGGGCGCAGTCTGGTGCCTCTGCCGCCGACCAGGAGGATCGCTTCTGTCACCTGTCGTCTCTGCTTCCTGCCGGGACCGGCCGAAATGTTTCGGCCGGCCAGTGTATGCAGACCGTTCGATGGCGCTTTCGACGGCCGGCGGTGCGGTCCTCCCGTGCTGCCCGGCCGTCTACCTGCCCTGATACTTGGCCGCCGCCTTACGGGCCGTGCCGAGCTTGCTGTAGAGCTGCCAGCCCGGGCACTCCGTGCTGAACCCGTCCCGATGGCCGGAGATCACATTCAGTCGTACGTTCTTTCCTTTTTTGTAGAGATTGCCACCGCCGGACTTCAGATATGTCTTTCCGCGCGGATTGACCCCGAAGAGACCGAGCTTCCATGCGGTGAGCTTCGCGATCGCGCTGACGGCGGATGCGGACGGCTTCGTCTTGCCGAAGCTGCCGAGGACGGCGATCCCCATGCTGTCGGTGTTGAAACCGAGAGTGTGTGCGCCCGTGACGGCCTTCGCCACGCCCCCGGCGCGGCCTTCGTAGATGTTTCCGCACTTGTCGACGAGGAAGTTGTAGCCGATGTCCCGCCAGCCGCTGCTCACTACGTGGTAGCGGTAGATACTGCGGATGACCGAAGGGACTTGCGAGCAGCTGTAGTTGTTGCCCGAGGCGGTGTGGTGCACGAAGGCGGCCTTGACCTTCTTCGAGTAGACGAAACCGCGCTCGCGCAGCTTCTCGTTCGCGCCCCAGCCCTTGCGCGTGATGATGCGCGGGCGCGGGCCGATGTACGGCTTCACGCGCTGCCCGCCCGGGTGCTCGGCGAGGAATTCGCGCTCCGTCTCCTGCTGGGAGAGCGCGGGGATCACGTTCGGGGCGAGCTCGGGGATCTCGGTGGCGCTCGTGGGGTCGAGGCGGCCGTTGTCGACAGCGGCGTACGCGGCGGAGAGTGCGCCGGCCCGTGGGGCGCGCACCTGTGCGTCGGCGCGCGAAAGCCCCGGCCGTGCGCCGGTGTGCGGGGCGGACGGCTGCGCGCCCGCGGAGGCGGCGTCCGTGCCGGGCGCGACCAGTTCGAGACGCAGGCCCCTGGGGAGCGGCGAATCGCCCGACGTCGTGGCGCGCTCGTCCACCTCCGCCTCGACGCGCACCTCGACGCCGTCGGAGTCACCCACCCACAGCGGCGCCGTGGATCCGCGCACCCGGCCCGAATCGCCCTCGGCGGTGTCCGGGTCGGCCGCGTGTTCGTGGTTGTGCGTCTCGACGTCCTGCCAGCCGGACCAGTTGCCGGTGGCGGCGGCGCGGGTACGGACCTGGACCCGGCCGTGCAGTTCGCTGTCCGGGTTGTCCCAGACGATGCCGACGAGCGAGAAGGGGCGTACGTCGCGTCGGGTGAGCCCTTGTCCGGGGGCCGCGGAGCCGAGGGCGCGCTCGCCGGTGAGCGGGACGAGCGGCAGTGACTGGGTACTGCCGGGGGCGGCGAGCTCGGACCTCACCGCCGACGGGCCGGCCTGCGCCGGAGCGGACAGGGCCAGCGGAAGGGCGAGAGCGGCAGCGCAGGTGACGCCGACCGAGGAAGCAAGGAGTCCATGCATGCCCCTGATCCTGGACATAGTCATACATATCTGTCCATCGGGGAATTGACGGACCGTCGGGCATCACTCGTCCGAACCGGTGGCCCGGCAGGCCGGACCCGCACCCGCCCCACGCCCTCCCCCGCGTACGCTTGCCCGCGTGAACGCCACCGACCGCACCCCCGCCGACCTGCTGCGATCCGCGCTCGCCACGGATCCCGCGCGCCCCCTGGTGACCTTCTACGACGATGCCACGGGCGAACGGATCGAATTGTCCGTGGCCACCTTCGCCAATTGGGTGGCCAAGACCGCCAACCTGCTCCAGAACGAGCTGTCCGCCGAGCCCGGCGACCGGGTCGCGCTGCTGCTGCCCGCGCACTGGCAGACGGCGGTGTGGCTGCTGGCGTGCTCCTCCGCGGGTGTCGTCGCGGATGTCGGGGGCGACCCGGCCGCGGCGGACCACGTTGTCGCCGGGCCCGGCGAGTTCGAGGCCGGCCTGGCCTGCTCCGGCGACCGGATCGCACTCTCGCTCGCCCCCCTTGGGCGGCGCTTCCCCACGCCGCCCGCCGGGTACGCCGATTACGCCGTCGAGGTGCCGACGCAGGGGGACCGCTTCCAGCCGTACGCGCCCGTGGACCCGGAGGTGCCGGCGCTGATCGTCGCCGGGGCGGAGTACACGAGCGCGGAGGTCGTCGAGCGGGCCCGCGCGGACGCGCCCGCGCTCGGGCTCACGGGGCCCGGGTCCCGGATCCTGTCCGCGCTGGCGTACGACACGTGGGAGGGGCTAAGCGCCGGGCTGTACGCGGCGCTCGCGACCGGGGGGTCCGTGGTGCTGTGCCGTCACCTGGAGGAGCTGGGTGAGGACGCCCTCGCCAAGCGGATCGAGAGCGAGCGGGTGACGGCGACGGCTCGGTAGCCCCTGGGGGTACGTCCACTGCTCGGCACCCTCAGTGCGGGTTGCCGTCGGGGTGGGTGCGCTTGCCGGCGCTTGCCGGGTGCCGCTCCTTTGGGACGGGCGCCGCCGGAGGTCCCGTGCATCCCCTGTGCATCCCCCGTTCGGCCCATCAGCGCCCAGCCCCCGCCCCCGCCCCACGCCATGGTCGTAGGAGCAGGACACGCTCGTACGCCATGAGGGGTGGACCCAGACGTGACCGACACCGCAGGCTCGCCCTCCGGACGCGGCACCCTCGGTCCCGAAATCGGCGCCTCTCCTACCGGCGCCGGTCTCATACGCCGTCGCAGGCGCTGGCTGCGTTACACCGCGATCGGTGTCGCGGTGACGGTGCTGGGTGCCGCGGGGGCGGGGTGGGCGGCGTACGAGAAGCTGAACGGGAACATCACGGCGGACAACGACGCCGCGACCGAGCTCGCCCGGTACGAGAAGGAACGGCCGACCGCGCTGGTGCGCGGCGCGCAGAACATCCTGCTGATCGGGTCGGACTCGCGGGCCGGTGACGGCAACGCGCAGTACGGGCGGGACTCCGGCACCGAGCGGTCCGACACCACGATCCTGCTGCACCTCGCCGCGGACCGGCGCAGTGCGACCGCCGTCTCGCTCCCCCGCGATCTGATGGTGGACGTGCCCGGTTGCCGCCGTCCGGACGGCACGCGCACCGAGCCGATGTTCGCGATGTTCAACTACGCCTTCCAGACGGGCGGTTCGGCCTGCACGATCCGTACCGTCGAGAAGCTCACGAACATCCGCGTCGACCACCACATGGTCGTCGACTTCAACGGCTTCAAGGAGATGGTCGACGCGGTCGACGGCGTCCGGGTGTGCCTGAAGGAGCCGATCGACGACAAGGAAGCCATGCTGAAACTGCCCGCGGGCAAGGTGACGCTCAACGGCGAACAGGCGCTCGGCTACGTCCGTGCCCGCAAGAGCATCGGCGACGGCAGTGACACCGACCGGATGGACCGTCAGCAGCGCTTCCTCGGTGCGCTCGTCAACAAGGTGCGCAGCAACGACGTCCTGCTCAATCCCACGAAGCTCTATCCCGTGCTCGACGCGGCCACCTCGTCACTCACCACGGACCCTGCGCTGGCAAGTCTGCGCGGGCTGTACGACCTCGTGCGCGGGATGCGTGACATCCCCACGGAACGGGTCCAGTTCCTGACGGTGCCCCGGACGTCGTACGTCTACAACGCCAATCGCGACCAGCTCGTGAAGCCCGAGGCGGAGAAGCTCTTCTCACGGCTGCGGGCGGACGCGCCGGTGGCGGTCGCGAAGGGCCTTCCGGAGGATTCGGGAAATTCCGCCACAAGCAGCTCATACAGGAGCGATGGAGAGAGCGATGGCGGGAGCGATGACACGGACGCCTTCGACTCCTGGTACGAAGACGGGAAACCGGGCGGAAAGGGGCCCGTCGGAGCCGCGCGGACTCCCGACCCGGCGCCGACTTTTCGGGGGAACACGGCGGCCGAGGACGCGTGCGGGTAAAACCCACGTCAAGGCGGGGAACGGCCCGGCTTAGAACTCTCTGAGAAATAGGGCGGATTGCCCAGGTGTAGGCGGGTGGAATTTGTCACTGTCGTCGCTTGCCGCTGAACTGGGCGGATAGTGTGAGCGATCCGGTGCACCCGGCCTCCAGGTCTGTCCTGCGGTCGTGCACTGCTGGACCGAGTGACCGAGCGCCTTTATGTAGGGGGATAAGGCGCCGCGTGGCCCCGACGGAGGACTCAAGAACCGTGGACGCGCAAGGCCGTGGGCGGGCGGACGATATCGACCCCGCAGACCAGTGGGTACTCAACCCGAACACCGGCGACTACGAACTGCGACTGCGGCCTTCCGCACCGCAACCACCAGTCCCCGGTCCTCGCAGATCCGCCCGTGGCGCGGGAGGCACCCCAACGGGCAACCGCTCCGCGCCCGTCCGGGAGCCCGGTGACGCTCCGGGCGGTGTTCCCGACACCGACGTACCGGGGCCGCGCAGGCGCCGCGGCGCTCCTGCGCCCTCCGAACCTCCTCCCGGGCGGCGGCGGGGGCGTACGAAGCCGAAGAAGTCCAAGGCGAAGAAGATCCTGCTGTGGACCGGCGGCACGATGGCTTTCGTGCTGGTCGCCGTCTCCGCCGCCGGGTACTTCTACATCAAGCACCTCGAGGGCAACGTCCAGACGACGGACGTCGGCAGCGCGGCCTCCAGCAGCTTCAGCAAGGACGAGGCCTTCAACATCCTCATCATCGGTACGGACAAGCGCACCGGTGAGGGCAACGAGGACTACGGCGACTCGGGCAGCGTGGGTCACGCCGACACCACGATCCTGCTGCACGTCTCCAAGGACCGTACGAACGCGACCGCGTTGAGCATTCCGCGCGACCTGATCGTCGACATTCCGGACTGCCCGACGAAGCAGGCCGACGGCAGCACCAAGATCATCTCGGGAACGACCGGCGTCCGCTTCAACACCAGCCTCGGTCAGTACGGCCGGGACGCGGGCTGCACGATGCTCACGGTCAAGGCGGTCACCGGCATCACGCCGAACCACTTCATGATGGCCGACTTCAACGCCGTCAAGACGCTGACCACCGCGGTGGACGGCGTCGAGGTCTGTCTCGCCGAGGACGTCGACGACCCCGACTCGCATCTCAAGCTCTCTGCGGGCACACACACGATCGAGGGCGAGACAGCGCTCGCCTTCCTGCGCACCCGGCACGCCTTCGGCAACTCGGGCGACCTCGACCGCATCAAGGTCCAGCAGCAGTTCCTGGCCTCGCTGATGCGCAAGATGGCCTCCAGCGACACCCTCACCAATCCCGCGAAGCTGCTGAGCCTGGCCGAGGCGGCCACCAAGGCGCTGACCGTGGACACCGGTATCGGCAAGGTCAGCACGCTCAAGGACGTGGCCCTGGAGCTGAAGAAGGTGCCGACGAAGAACATCACCTTCCTCACGACGCCGGTCATCGACAACCCGGACGAGCCGACCCCGGTAACGGTCGTCGTCCACCCGTCGGACGCTCAGCCGGTCTTCGACATGATCAAGGACGACGTGTCGTTCACCGAGGTGAAGGCGCAGGAGAAGGAGGAGGCGGCCGCGGTCGCCGCCCGTCTCGAAGGCACCCAGTCCGCGGCCGCCGACGTGCGGGTCAACATCTACAACGGCGGCGCCAAGGCCGGCTCCGCACAGGAAACACTTAACTGGCTGCAGAATGATGAGGGCGTGCTCAAGTCCAGCCAGCTCGGCAACGCCGACGAAACGCTCAGCAAGACGACCCTCGAGTACTCGCCCGACCAGGCCGATCAGGCACGCAAGCTGGCGGATCTCATGGGGTTGTCCGGTTCGGCGATGAAGCCTGGCAAGAGCGAGACGAATGATCAGGGTCTGCCCGCGATCGTGCTGACCCTGGGCAAGGACTTCAAGGGCGCGGGGGTGTCCATGACCGCTCCGACAAAGGCGCCGGAGACGGTCGAGAAGTCCACCGCGGACAAAACAGTGTGCGCCAGCTGATGACCTAACGGGTCCGTCATGCGTCCAACAGGACGAGAGCGCGTCCGACTTGGGCGCGAGAAACGTTCAACTGGACGCGGGACGGGCCCGTTTGTCAGGCGCAGGGTGGGGAGGGGCAGGGAGATGGCGCGAAGTGGTGTGCGCGGGGAGGGAACACGCTCAAGCGGCCGGGGGGCCGATGAGCACGGCTGGGACGACAGTCTGTACGACGGGAGCGGCGAGCCCGTTCAGGAGGCGGACGGCGACTCCGGTGAGCGCGCCGGCACTGCCCCGGTTCCGGCGGGAAGCGACGGCCGGACGGCTGAGGACACGATGGCCCTCACGCCGCAGGGAAGCGACGGCCGGACGGCCGAGGACACCATGGCCCTCACGCCGCAGGGGATCGGCGGGAGCCGTGGCGGACGTGGGGGCGCGGCCCGCCCGCGCCGCAGACGCCGGATACTGCGCTGGTCGGCGATGGTCCTGGCGGTCCTGATACTTGGCACCGCCGGTGCCGGTTATCTCTACTACCAGCACCTGAACGCCAACATCAAGAAGGACGATCTGAACATCGGCGACGAGAAGGACCGCGCCGCCGAGTCCGAGGCGAACGCGGCCGGCCAGACGCCGCTGAACATCCTGCTGATCGGCTCGGACGCCCGGGACACCGAGGAGAACCAGGAACTCGGCGGCGCGAAGGAGACGTTCGGCGGCACCCCGCTCGCGGACGTCCAGATGCTGTTGCACCTCTCCGCCGACCGCACCAACATGTCGGTGGTCAGCATGCCGCGCGACACCCTCGTGGACATCCCCAAGTGCACGGACCCGGACGACGGCAAGGTGTACGAGGCGAGCACCGTTCCCACGATGACCAACCAGACGCTCGGCCGCGGCGGCCCCGGCTGCACGGTGGCCACCTGGGAGAAGCTGACCGACATCCACATCGACCACTTCATGCAGATCGACTTCTCGGGCGTGGTCTCGATGGCGGACGCGATCGGCGGCGTCCCGGTCTGCGTGGACGCCAACGTCTACTCCAAGGACAGCCAGGGCCACGGCTCCGGGCTGAAGCTGGAGGAGGGCACCACGTACGTCAAGGGCGAGCAGGCCCTGCAGTGGCTGCGCACCCGGTACGGCTTCGAGGACGGCAGCGACCTGGCGCGCGCCGAGGCCCAGCACCAGTACATGAACTCGATGGTGCGCGAGCTGCGGGACAACGCCACGATCTCCAACCCCACCAAGCTGCGCAGCCTCGCCGAGACGGCCACCAAGGCGCTCACCGTCGACACGGGTCTCGGCACCGTGAAGGAGCTCTACGACCTCAGCAACGAGCTGCGGAAGGTCGAGCCGAAGCGGATCACGATGACCACCATGCCGAATCGATACGTCGGCGCGCGCGTGGAGCCCACGGACGACGCGACGAAGCTGTTCCGCCTGGTCCGCGAGGACATCGCGCTCGACGGCCAGGACAAGGAGAAGACGGCGACCGAGGAGCCTCCCTCGGACCCGGCCGCCGCGGACGACAAGATCGGCGTGGCCGTGCTGAACGGCACACGGACCGACACGCTGGGTCCGGTCAGCGGGCGCGCGAGCGAGGTGAGCGAGCTGCTGGTCGGCAAGGGCTTCACCCAGGCCTCGGCCGAGCAGACGGAAGCGACCGCCGAGGACAAGACGCTGATCCGCTACCCGAGCGCCGACCTGGAGGGTGACGCCCAGCGGGTCGCCAAGGCGCTGGGGATTCCGGTGAGTTCGGTGGAGAAGTCGACGAGCGTCTCGGGCGTCACGCTCGTGGTCGGCGCCGACTGGCGCGAGGGAACGACGTACAAGGCCGAGGCGGAGGACAACAAGACTCCGGACACGGCGGAGGCCCTCAACGGTGCCGACGACACGGCCTGCATGCACGTGAACCCGAACTACACCTGGTAGCGCACGAGTTGGGGCCCCTCTCCATTGCCGTACCGGAGAGGGGCCCCAACTCGTTTGCACATCACCTCAGTTGGAGCTGAGCACCGCCGGGCGCCGGGACGCGATGACCTTCTTCGCGAGCGACTTCGGGCTGGTGAGGAAGCCCCAGCCCCAGGACATGTGCATCGTCGCGAGGGCGAGCGGGATCTGGAGCCGCGCCTTCAGCGGCAGCCCCTTGCCGGTGAACAGCGAGCCGAGCGCGATGGCCGCGAGATAGCCGCCGGGGATCACGAACCCCCAGGGCGTGAGCGCCGCGCCCACCACGACACCCGCCACGATCGCGCACACCGCGGTCGGCGGGGCGAGGTAGCGCAGGTTGATGGAACCCTCGTGGAAGCGGGCGACGACATGGCGCCACCGCCCGTAGTCCTTGTACTGCTTGGCGAGGGCACGCATGGAGGGCCTCGGGCGGTACGACACCCGCAGCTCGGGCGAGAACCAGATGAGGCCGCCCGCCTCCCTGATCCGGAAGTTCAGCTCCCAGTCCTGGGCGCGGATGAACTCCTCGTTGTAGCCGCCCTGTTGCTCCAGCGCCGCGCGCCGGAAGACGCCGAGGTACACGGTCTCGGCGGGCCCGGCCTCGCCGCCCGTGTGGAAGGCGGCGTTGCCCACGCCGATCTTCGAGGTCATCGCGGCGGCGACCGCGTGCTCCCAGTCGTTCTCGCCCTCGGCGTGCATGATCCCGCCGACGTTCTGCGCACCGGTCTCCGCCAGCAGGCGTACGGCCGTCGCGATGTAGTTCGGCGAGAGCATCCCGTGCCCGTCGACGCGGACGACGATGGGGTGGCTGGACGCCTTGATCGCGGCGTTCAGCGCGGCGGGAGTGCGGCCGGCCGGGTTCGGCACGGTGTGCACGCGTTTGTTGTCATTGGACGCGGTCTCACGGACGAGTTCGGCGGCGATCTCCTCCGTACGGTCCGAGGACGGGCCGATGGCGAGCACCACCTCCATCTCGCCGTCGTACTCCTGCGCCAGGATCGCTTGGACGGACCCGCGCAGATGCCGCTCCTCGTCGAGGACGGGCATGATCACAGAAACGGCGGGAGACCGCACGTCAGACTTCTCGCTCATCGGACGTCACGTTACCGCGAATGGGGGACACGGTCGCGCGCCGCCCTGCCTCCGCCCCGGGCCGCAGATCGTATGGGCCTACGGTGCTCACGGATCCCACGGCCGGCCCTCGCGGAGGTGTTCCCCCCTTGCCCACACCGCCCCGCTCCCCCGCACGCCCGCCAGGCCGTCGCCCGCCGCGTCCCCCCGTACGGCGCAAGAAGCCGCGCTGGGCCATGCGGGCGGTGACCACGCTCTCGGTGGTGGTGCTCGCCGCGGCGGGGATCGGGCACGCGGTGGTCACCAGCCTGGACGCGGACATCTCCCGGGTCGACCCCTTCAAGGACATGAAGAACCGTCCCGAGGCGGGCCACGGCATGAACGTGCTCCTGGTCGGCACCGACGGGCGGGACAGGATCACGGAGGCGGAACGGCGCAAGTACCGCCTGGGCGGCGCGCCTTGCCACTGCACCGACACCATCATGATCGTGCACATCTCGGAGGACCGGGAGCGGGCCAGCGTCGTGAGCCTGCCGCGCGACTCGTACGCCGAGGCGCCCGCGCACACCGACCAGACCACCGGCAAGCAGCACGGCGCACACCCCATCAAGATCAACGCGGCGTACGCAGAGGGCGGCCCGCAGCTGACCGTGCGCACGGTCGAGAGCATGACCCACGTGAAGATCGACCACTATCTGGAGGTCGACTTCACCAGCTTCATGAAGACGGTGGACGAGCTCGGCGGCGTGGAGATCTGCACCGTGAAGCCGCTGAAGGACTCCTACACCGGACTCGACCTCCCCGCCGGCTCACACAAGCTGAACGGCGGGCAGGCGCTCCAGTACGTCCGCTCCCGCCATGCCGACGGTTCCTCCGACCTCGGCCGGATGCAGCGCCAGCAGCGGTTCCTGGCGGCGCTGATCTCGCGGGCCACCTCCTCCGGCGTACTGCTGAACCCGATGAAGTTCCGCGACGTCACGCGAGCCGTGCTCGGCTCGGTCCGCGCGGACAAGGGGTTCGGCACCGACGAACTGCTCGACCTCGGGCGGGCGATGCGGGACTTCTCGCCCTCCTCCTCCGAGTTCACGACCGTGCCCATCGGGCAGATGGGATACGCCGTCAAGGGCGTCGGCTCGACCCTGAAGTGGGACCCCGCCAAGTCCGCGAAGCTCTTCCAGGCCCTGCGCGACGACAAGCCGCTCGCGGTGCACAAGCCGCGCAGCAACGCCCTGCGCGTCGACGTGGCCCCGCAGCAGATCCGTGTCCAGGTCGAGAACGGGACGGCCACGGCAGGCCTCGGCAAACGCGTCGACAGCGCACTCGCCGCCACCGGCTTCCGTACGACCCGGCAGCCCGTGAACGCGAAGGACCGCACCGTGCGGCGCACCGTCGTCTGGTACGACCCGCGCTGGGACCGCTCGGCGAAGTCCCTCGCGGCGGCTCTGCGGGGCAGCGAACTGCGCGCCGTCAAGGGGCGGGGGCCGCTGCTGAAGGTGACCGCGGGGGCGGACTTCAAGGAGGTGCGGAAGGTGCGGGCGGAGGATCAGCAGCAGGGGGAGTTCGGGGTGGTTACCGGGGACCAGGTGGTTTGCCCGTAACCATGTGCGGTGCCCGTCGTCACCACGTGTGATGCTCGCCGTCACCACGTGTAGTGCCCGTCGTCACCACTCGTGCGCACGTCGTGCTACTCGTCCAGGCCCTCCGCCGCGCGCTTCTCGCGCAGGTCCATGATCGCGCGGCGCCTGGCCAGCCGGTGGGTGCGGCGGATCTGGGCCTCCTGGTAACGGCGTTCGTCGCGCTCGGTCTCCGGGAGTACCGGCGGTACCGGGCGCGGCTTCCCGTCGGCGTCGACCGCGGCGAAGACGAGGTAGGCCGTGCCGACCTGCTGGGCCGGGGTGGACTCGTTCCAGCGCTCGGCCAGGACGCGGACGCCGACCTCCATGGACGTCCGGCCGGTCCAGTTCACCTGAGCCTTCACATGGACAAGGTCGCCCACGCGGACCGGCTCCAGGAAGGCCATCTCGTCCATGGAAGCGGTGACGGCGGGCCCGCCGGAGTGCCGTCCGGCCACCGCACCCGCCGCGTCGTCCACCAGTTTCATGATCACGCCACCGTGCACCGTGCCCAGAAGGTTGGTGTCGTTGTGGCCCATGATGTGGCTGAGGGTGGTTCGGGACGCGGAGGTCGGCTTGCCCGGAGTATCGGATTCCGGGGTGGTGGCCTGGTCTGTCATGGCGTCCACCCTATGCCGGGGGCGCACAAAGTCCGCTTTGCATCAGATCTGCAACAGGCCTGCCATGAATCTGCTCACTCTCTTGTATGGCGCACAGCGCTGCACTGCACACTGGTCCGCATGAACGATTGGCCCGACGAGAACCGCAACGACCGTTACGGACGCGGCAGCGCCGGCTCGCAGCCCGAGAGCGCGCGCGTCATGCGGCAGGTCCGCCGTGGCCAGCCGGGCCCCGGTCCGTCCGCGCCCCCGTACGGCGGGGTGCCCCAGCAACCGACATACGTCGACGGGCAGGGGTACGGCGACCAGTACGACAACAGCGGCTACAACTCGGGCCAGGTCTACGGGACGCCGAACGGCGGCGGCCCGCAGGGACCCGGCGGGCCGGGCGGCGGACGCGGGCCGCGCCGCGCGCCGAACTGGGGCCGCCGGATCAAGTGGACCGCCATCACGCTGGTCACCCTGCTCGTCGTGGTCTCCGTCAGCACGTACTTCTGGGCCGACTCCAAGCTCAACCGTGACGTGGATCTCTCCAAGGTCATCGACCGCCCCGAGGCGGGCAAGGGCACGAACTACCTGATCGTCGGTTCCGACAGCCGCGCAGGCATGACCGAGGAAGAGAAGAAGGAACTGCACACCGGCTCCGCCGAGGGCAAGCGCACGGACTCGATGATGATCCTGCACACCGGGAGCAACGGCTCGACGCTGATCTCGCTGCCGCGTGACTCCAACGTGGAGATCCCGACCTTCGTGGGCTCCGAGTCGGGCAAGACGTACGAGGGCACGGGCCGCGAGGTGAAGCTCAACGCGGCGTACGCGGAGGACGGGCCCGAACTGCTGGTGCGCACCGTCGAGTTCAACACCGGTCTACGCATCGACCACTACGTCGAGATCGGCTTCGCGGGCTTCGCGGACATCGTCGACTCGGTCGGCGGCGTGGAGATCGAGATCCCCAAGGGCGGCATGAAGGACACCAAGTCCGGCGCCGACTTCGAGGCGGGCAAGCAGACCCTCAACGGCGAGCAGGCCCTGGCGTTCGTCCGTACCCGCTACGCGCTCGCGGGCAGTGACCTCGACCGCACGAAGAACCAGCAGAAGTTCCTCTCGGCCCTGGCCAACCAGGTCGCGACGCCGGGCACGGTCCTGAACCCCTTCAAGCTCTACCCGACCATGGGCGCCGGCCTCGACAGCCTCATCGTCGACAAGGACATGGGCCTGTTCGACCTCGCCGACATGTTCTGGGCCATGAAGAGCGTCAGCGGCGGCGACGGCACCTCCATGAACATGCCGATCTCCGGCTCCACCGGCAGCAACCTCGTCTGGGACGAGGCGAAGGTCAAGACGCTGGTGAACGAACTGAAGAACGACGAGAAGGTGACGGTTTCGGGGGACTGAGGCGGACTCGTAGCGCAGCTGGTGATGGACACCCAGTGGGTACCCATCACCAGCTTCGGGCGGCGGTCACATCGTGGCGACCGCCATCTCACGGCACATCTCCGCGCAGCGGCGACAGGACTCAGCGCAGCGCAGCACCATGTGGGCTCAGATGCAGATCATGCGCGCGCTCATAAACTGCTCCGAGAGGAGCCGCATGTGTGCCGAATTCTACCGCTCGGTGGCCTGTTCAGGTCTTATTGTCGTTCACGGGCTGGTCTTCTGACGGCTACTCAAGAAAGTCAGCACACATGTCTACCACGGCACATGTAACCGCGGGAAAGAATCGGAGGGGTCGCATGAACGGTTACACTCCCCGTTCTGGCACAGACGATCCTGAAATTCTTCGACCTTCAAGACAGCACTCGAGTGAGCTGTAGCTGGTGATTAAGCTGTTGTGTAAACCCAACTGCTGCAATGATCAACGGAAGTGCCGCCGTAAACTCCCCGGCATATCCTGAACTGCAGCTTATACCCTTCCGTGAAATCCTTGTCTTGCCACCGGGATTCGCCAGCACCCAGCCTCATCCAGATAGTTCCACCCCGCACGAGTGTGCCACTTGAGTTTTTGAGTTGCCATTGGGCGGCAGCAGAAAATCCGTCTGCCCTATTGTCGGAGATGAAGAACCAATCGCCGTTCTCCTGGAACGCCGCATTTGCGTCTTCATAGGGGCCATAGGCCCAAACAGCCGGGCCGCTAGAGGATGGAGATAGTGCGGTGGCACTGTTCTCCTCCCATGTTATTGCAGACGCCTGAGTGGAAAGGAGCATAAAAGCTCCCGCTGCGGCAGTGATAACTGCGGCTATGCGCCTCTTACGCATATGGGGCCTCCCGAGTTAATTGCTACTGAGGGTGATCACCTTAGCGTGAACATGGGGGACGTCAAGCGAGTTGAACGGGGCGGACACTCTCGGGGTGGACGGCAAGAGCGCCCGCGGCTCGCGCCACGGCGACAGTCCAGCCGCCCATCTGCTGGCCGCGATCACCGGCGCCGCCCTGGCCGTCACCCAGCTGCGGGCCCCCGGCAAGAGACGGCTGCGGGTCCCCGGCAAGAGACGAATGAAATCACCTGCTTCGACCCTCCGCAGCTTCGCCATCAACGCCTCGTCATGCCACACCGAACAGCCCTGGCCTACGACGCTCACCATCGGGCAGGTGCAGAAGTCCGAGAGTGCCGTCCATGGCCAGTCGGGCACGGTCCGGGGCGTCCGGCATGAGGTCACCGTAGTACCGCTCCGTGAAACTGACGGATGAGTGACCGAGCCAGGCGGAGACCTCTGTCACCGGTACCCCCTGGGACAGTAGGGACGCAGCGTAGAAGTGCCGGAAACTGTGCGGTTTGAAGTAGTCGACGTCGGCTGCAGCCAAGGCGGGCTTCCAGATCCTGGAATACCAGTAGTACGGATACAGCAGGCCGGTGCGCGTGACGTTGCTGAAAAGCAGTTCTTCCGCACCCCAGGGCTCATACTCCGTGAGGTGCCTACGCACGGCCATGGACACGACTTCGGGAAGCGGGACTTCTCGCCCCCTTTCCCCTTCCTCACGCCACTTGATGTGGCGAAGCCGCATCCTGCCGTATTTGCCTGATCCGGTATCCCCGTCGCAGGCGACCTGCCGGTCGACCGTGATCGTCCTGACTTGGAAGTGGATCCGGTCACGCCCGATACCCATGGCCTCACCCAGCCGGAGACCGCAGCCCGCCATGAGCCAGAACATTCCCCGATATCGCTCGGGCGCCCCAGCGATAACGGCGTGCACCACCTCTGCAGTGGGGACGTGCACTTCGGCCCGCTGGTCGCGATGCACCTTGGCCCGGCTGGTCGGGAGGCGGACCCCCTTGCAGGGATTGGTCTCAGTCATCCCCTCGTCCATCGCCCACGCGAAAACCGACCTGAGGATGTTGAAGCGGAACCTCGTCGTGGACGGTTTGTACTGCCGCGCGTGAGTCATCCACGCGATCCATTCCTCGATGTCCGACGGAATGATCGTCCTGATGGCTCTCGTCCCGAAGAAGGGCGCCACGCTCCGACTCAGCAGCGTCCTGTACTGCTTGACGCTGCTGTTTTCCACACCGCGTGTGGTCGCCCATCGCTCGAACACCACGACAAGTGACTCATTCTCGATCAGGTCGGCCTCGGTCCGGTTCATGTTCTCCCCCCTCCAGACACCGTCTGGCCTTGCTGGTCAGACGGTCAGCGGGCTTACCTGGCGGTCCGTCGAGGAAACCCATGGCGCGCGCCCGCCGAATACGGCCGCTGATGGTGTTCCGGCTCATCCCCCACGCTGTTGCCAATCGCGTGATCGGGCTCCGGTATCCCTGTTCCACCAAGCGCACGTACTCGCGGGACATCAGGGCATAGTCGCGATCCGTCTCGACCCTGTCGAGCAAGGCCCCAGCCCGGGACCCGTCGATCGCATAGCCCAGTCGCGCGCGGAGCTCCTTCGTAGTTCTGCGGATCTCTCCCATGGAGATGGACCGCATGAGTTCCGCCGTGATGCCGTCCGTCCCGACCTCGGCAGCGAGATCGGCGGGAGGATCGATACGAAGACTGGAAGGGCCGTCCCACGGTGCGCCCAGGACACTCACCACAGTCAACCTCCAGCCATGCAACTCGGCCTCATGGACGAGTTGTTCTCCGTCCACACGCCATCCCTCGGGAAGCTCAAAGTCTCCGCGCTCACTGGTCACCCGTCGAACCTAGCGCGACACACGGCAGCCACCACGTGCCGGGGATTCCCGGACACACACAAAGCCTAGAACATGAAACACGATATGTTCCGTGTTTCATGTCTTCCGCTGCACCGAACAAAGGGAGACGCCCCGAAGGACGCCTCCCTGCCCGCGGAGCCTTACGGCAGATTGCGGGCCATGACGACCCGCTGGATCTGATTCGTCCCCTCGTACAGCTGCGTGATCTTGGCGTCGCGCATCATCCGCTCGACCGGATAGTCCCGTGTGTAGCCGTAGCCGCCCAGCAACTGCACCGCGTCCGTGGTGACTTCCATCGCCACGTCCGAGGCGAAGCACTTGGCTGCGGCGCCGAAGAAGGTCAGGTCGCCGTCACCGCGCTCCGACTTCGCCGCCGCCGAGTAGGTCAGTTGGCGAGCCGCTTCCAGCTTCATGGCCATGTCGGCGAGCATGAACTGGATGCCCTGGAACTCGGCGATCGCCTTGCCGAACTGCTTGCGCTCCTGGACGTAGCCCTTGGCGTAGTCCAGGGCGCCCTGGGCGATGCCGAGGGCCTGGGCCGCGATGGTGATGCGGGTGTGGTCCAGGGTCTTCATGGCGGTGGCGAAGCCGGTGCCCTCCTCGCCGATCATGCGGTCGGCGGGGATGCGGACGTTGTCGAGGTAGACCTCGCGGGTCGGGGAGCCCTTGATGCCGAGCTTCTTCTCCGGGGCGCCGAAGGAGACGCCCTCGTCCGACTTCTCGACCACGAAGGCGCTGATGCCCTTGGAGCGCTTCGTCGGGTCGGTGACCGCCATCACCGTGTAGTACTCGGACTCGCCCGCGTTGGTGATCCAGCGCTTCACGCCATTGAGGACGTAGAAGTCGCCGTCGCGGACCGCCTTGGTCTTCATGCCGGCCGCGTCCGAGCCCGCGTCCGGCTCGGAGAGGGCGTACGAGAACATCGCGTCGCCCTTGGCGAGCGGGCCCAGGTACTTCTTCTTGAGGTCCTCGGAGCCGGAGAGGATCACGGGGAGCGAGCCCAGCTTGTTGACCGCGGGGATGAGGGAGGAGGACGCGCACACTCGCGCCACCTCCTCGATCACGATGACCGTGGCGAGCGCGTCCGCGCCCGCGCCGCCGTACGACTCGGGTACGTGCACCGCGTGCAGGTCGGAGGCGACCAGGGCGTCCAGGGCCTCCTGCGGGAAACGGGCTTCCTCGTCCACCGCGGCCGCGTACGGCGCGATCTTCGCCTCGGCCAGCGAACGGATCGCGTCACGGAGCATGTCGTGCTCCTCGGACGGGCGGTACAGGTCGAAATCAGCCGATCCGGCCAAGGTCTCTCACGCTCCAAGGATGCGAACAGGGGTGCTGAACACTGTGACACTGACGCTAACTACCGTTAAGTAACCCAAATTTTAGGGGTCTGCCGACTACAGGGATACGTGAGCTTGGCGACAGAGGGAAAGTTGCCCGTTGAGGGGGCGCCACATGCCCCGGTTATGCTCGGGCGCGCATCCCCCCTCGTACCCCCAGGAGCACCCCATGGCCCTCAAGATCACCGTGATCGGCACCGGCTATCTCGGCGCCACGCACGCCGCCGCCATGGCCGAGCTCGGCTTCGAGGTGCTCGGGCTGGATGTGGTCGAAGAGAAGATCGAGATGCTTCAGCGGGGCCAGGTCCCGATGTACGAGCCGGGACTCGAAGAGCTGTTGCGCAAGCATGTCGCCGGGATCGAGGGGTCCAGCGGGCGGCTGCGGTTCACCATGGACTGGGCCGAGGCCGGGGAGTTCGGCGATGTCCACTTCGTCTGCGTGAACACACCGCAGAAGCACGGCGAGTACGCGTGTGACATGTCGTACGTCGACGCCGCCTTCGAGTCGCTCGCCCCGCACCTGCACGGCCCCGCCCTCGTCGTCGGCAAGTCGACCGTGCCCGTCGGCTCCGCTGCGCGCCTGGCCGCCCGGCTCGCGGAGCTCGCGCCCGCCGGCGAGGACGCCGAGCTCGCGTGGAACCCGGAGTTCCTGCGCGAGGGCTTCGCCGTGAATGACACGCTGCACCCCGACCGCATCGTCGTGGGGGTACGCAGTGAGCGCGCCGAGAAGCTGCTGCGCGAGGTGTACGCGACGCCGGTCACCGCCGGGTCGCCGTTCGTGGTGACGGACTTCCCGACCGCCGAGCTGGTGAAGACGTCCGCGAACTCCTTCCTCGCGACCAAGATCTCCTTCATCAACGCGATGGCCGAGGTGTGCGAGGCGGCCGACGGCGATGTCGCCAAGCTGGCCGAGGCCATCGGGTACGACGACCGGATCGGGCGGAAGTTCCTGCGGGCCGGGATCGGCTTCGGCGGCGGATGCCTGCCGAAGGACATCCGCGCCTTCATGGCGCGCGCCGGTGAACTGGGCGCCGACCAGGCGCTGACCTTCCTGCGGGAGATCGACTCCATCAACATGCGCCAGCGCGGGCAGATGGTGGAGCTGACCCGGCAGGCGCTCGGCGGCGGGTCGTTCCTGGGCAAGCGGGTCGCCGTGCTCGGCGCCACCTTCAAGCCCGACTCGGACGACGTACGGGACTCGCCCGCGCTGAACGTCGCCGGGCAGATCCATCTCCAGGGCGGCCAGGTCACCGTCTACGACCCGAAGGGCATGGACAACGCGCGCCGGCTCTTCCCGACGCTCGGTTACGCCGACTCCGCCATAGCGGCCGTACGCGGCGCGGATGTCGTACTGCACCTGACGGAGTGGCTCGAGTTCCGCGAGCTCGACCCGGCGGTGCTCGGCGAGGCTGTCACGACGCGGCTGGTCCTGGACGGGCGCAACGCCCTCGACCCGGAGGTGTGGCGACGGGCCGGGTGGACGTACCGGGCGATGGGGCGGCCCACCGCGTAGTCATTCGCGTAGTCATTCGCGTAGTTGTTCAAAGACGCCGATCCGGCCGAGGCTCAGTCGGCCGGATCGGCGTCGTCGTACATTCTCCACCGTCCTGCCGCCGGGTGGGGCCGGACGGGCCACTTCAGGTGGCAAGGACTGAGCCCGACGGTCCGCCAAGCCCGGCGGGCACGGTTGGGCGGCTACTTCGCCCGGTACCGGCGCATCTTCGCGCGTGCCCCGCAGACCGACATCGAGCACCAGCGGCCGCGTCCGGCCGGGGAGCGGTCGTAGTAGGCCCAGTGGCAGGTCGGGGCCTCGCAGGCCTTCAGGCGCGGCCAGGTGCCGTCAACGAGTGCCTCCGCGATCGCCGCCGCGACGCGGGAGGCGAGCGGGGCCGGGTGGGCGGGGCTCAGGGCCGCGGAGCCGTCCGCGGCGGAGACGGTGACGAGGAGCGGGGCCGCGGCGAGCAGTTCGTCGAGCGGTGTCACCGCTCGGTGCGGGGGGTGGCCCGCGTGGGCCAGGCATACGGCGCGCAGCGACTCCCGCAGCTCGCGCGCCGCCGCCAGGTCCTGTTCCGCTTCCGCGATTCCGAAGCGGGCGCGTCCCTCGGCGGTGTCCAGCTTGTCGGTGCCCGACTCCAGGTCGACCGTGTTCACCAGGGCCTCCACCAGGGACAGGCCCCCCGGTGCCGGCACTCTCTCACTCATGCTTGCGACGTTACCTCCAATGCGGGAGCATGCAGTAACCGTTACTGGTTGACAGCATCTACAGGTAACCCCGGAGGAAGTCATGGCTCTCGCCGAACTCGGTGTCGTCGTCCTGGACTGTCCCGACCCCCGCGCCCTGGCCGGGTTCTACGCCGAGGTGCTCGGCGGCACGGTCCGGGGCGAGGGGGACTGGGTCGACCTGGAGCTGCCCGGCGGACGGTCGCTGGCGTTCCAGGCCGCCCCCGGACACGTACCGCCGAAGTGGCCCGCGGGCGACGACTCGCAGCAGTTCCATCTGGACCTGACCGTGAGCGACCTGGACGCGGCCGAGAAGGGGGTGCTGGCGCTCGGGGCGCGGGTACTCGACGCGGAGGACCGGTCGCGCGGGTGGCGTGTGTACGCCGATCCGGCGGGGCACCCGTTCTGTCTGTGCGCCTGCTGAAACCCATCCATCCGAGAGGACCCGTCATGGCACCCGTGGCACGCATGCGTTCCGTCGTACTCGACTGTCCCGACCCCCGCGCGCTCGCCGAGTTCTACGGGGGCGTGGTGGGCGGCACACCTCAGGGCGAGGACGACGACTGGGTTGTCCTACAGGTCCCGGAGGGGCCGCGGCTGGCCTTCCAGCGGGCCCCCGGATTCGTCCCGCCCGAGTGGCCGCGGTCCGACCGCAACTCGCAGCAGTTCCATCTCGACCTCGACGCCGGGAGCACCTGGGAGGCGGTCGAAGCCGCCGAGGAGAAGGTGCTCGCCCTCGGCGCCCGGGCGCTGCACCAGGAGGACAAGGAGGACTTCCGGGTGTACGCGGATCCGGCGGGGCATCCGTTCTGCCTCTGCCGGATCGAGCACCCGCAGTAGGACTCAGCCGTCGAGTTCCGCGATCTTCGCCGAGGACGGCTCGCGGCGCTGCTGGGCCGCGCGGGCGGTGAAGTCCGCGCTGCGCAGGACGCGTTGGACGTTGCCCCAGGTGAGCAGGGCGAGGTCGGTCTCGGTCCAGCCGCGGGTGAGGAGTTCGGCGATCAGGTGCGGGTAGCAGGACGCGTCGGCGAGGTCCTGCGGGTGGGCGGCCCCGGAGTCGTACGTCCCCGAGAGGCCGACGCACTCCGCGCCCGCGAGCGCGCGGACGTGGTCGAGGTGGTCGGCGACGTCCCGTACGGAGGGGCCGGTCTGCTCGGCGGTGAGCGGGACGAGGCACAGGCCCTTGGCCATGCCCAGCTCGGTGAGGACGTCGTCGGGCAGGTTGGCCGGGTGGGGGCGCAGGGCGCGGGCCGCGGAGCGGGTGAACAGGACCGGGGCCTTGGAGGCGGCCAGCGCGCGGCTGATCGTGGCGTCCGAGGTGCCGGAGAGGTCGGCGAGCACGCCGAGGCGGTTCATCTCGCGGAGCACCTCCTCGCCGAACCGGGTCAGGCCCGTCCCGCTCGCCCAGGTCGTGCCGGAGAGCGTGAGGATGCGCAGGCCCAGCGCGTGCAGGTTGCGCAGGATGCCGAGCGAGTCGCCGAGCGCGCCCGCTCCGGCGGGCCCGAGGACGACAGCGACACGGCCGCAATGGTGGGCGTCGGTGATCTCCGCCGCGGTGTGGGCCATGCGCAGGCCCTCGGGGTGGGCCTGGACCACCGTCTGCACCAGGTCGAGCTGTTCCAGGGTCGCGCCGACGGCACGGTCCCCGGCGAGCCCCTCGGGCAGGTGCAGCGACCAGAACAGGGCGCCCACGTGCCCTTCCCGCATCCGCGGCACATCGGTGTCCACCGCGCTCTCGCCCAGCTCCAGGTCGAACCAGGGCAGGTGGCGCAGCGCCCAGGGCAGACCGCTGTAGCCGTCGGCGACGGGGTGGCCGACGAGGAAGGCGTGCGCCCGCTCCAGCGGGCCGGCGCCGGCCTCCAGGTCGGAACCGGCCTCCGGGACGGTCTCCGTGGTGTCCAGTGGCAGCGGCCCGGACTCCGGCCAGACAGTCGGCCGGTCCAGCTCGCCCACCTCAGCGGTCGTGTGCAGTTCGTCGCGCAGGTCTGCCATGACGGGGCTCCGTTGGGTGGACGGTGATCGCAGTACCGTCACCGTTGCACGGAGGCCGGGGGGCTTCCTGGTGGATGGGGCGTTTGGGGGTACGCCCCCGCCCCCGGTACGGCCCACCCCCAGGCATGTAGCCGGCGCACCCCACCCCACCAGGCATCCTCCTGCGGCTGTCAGCCGTCCAGCTGCTCCAGCGTCGCGTTCGACGGCGCCCGCCGAGCCCGGAGGTCGCGGGCCACGTCCTCGGCCGCGCCCAGCACCCGTACCGCGTTCTGCCAGGTCAGCTTGGCCAGGTCGGCGCGGGACCAGCCGCGGTCGTACAGCTCGGCGATGAGGTTCGGGTAGCCGGACACGTCGTTCAGGCCGTCCGGGGTGAAGGCCGTGCCGTCGTAGTCGCCGCCGATGCCGAGGTGGTCGATGCCGGCGACCTCGCGCATGTGGTCCAGGTGGTCCGCCACCGTCGACACCGTGGCGACCGGGCGGGGGTTGGACTCCTCGAAGGCGCGGTGGACCTTCATGCCCTCGGGGGTGGTGTCGAGGTGGTGGAAGCCGTTGGCGCGCAGGTTCTCGTCGGCCGCGGCCGTCCAGTCGACCGCCGACTGAAGGACGAACTTCGGTACGAACGTCACCATCGCCACTCCCCCGTTGGCGGGCAGCCGCTCCAGGACGTCGTCCGGGATGTTGCGCGGGTGGTCGCAGACCGCGCGGGAGGAGGAGTGCGAGAAGATCACCGGCGCGGCGGTCGTGTCGAGCGCGTCGCGCATGGTCGTCGCGGCCACGTGGGAGAGGTCCACGAGCATGCCCTCGCGGTTCATCTCCCGTACGACCTCACGGCCGAAGGCCGACAGGCCGCCGACGGCGGGGTGGTCGGTCGCCGAGTCCGCCCAGGCGATGTTGTCGTTGTGGGTGAGGGTCATGTAGCGCACGCCGAGTGCGTACAACCCCCGTAGCGCGCCGAGGGAGTTGTCGATCGAGTGGCCGCCCTCGGCGCCCATCAACGATGCGATACGTCCCTGGCTGCGCGCCGTCTCCATGTCGGCGGCGGTCAACGCGGCCCGCAGGGTGGAGGGGTGACGGTCGATCAACTGCCGTACGCAGTCGATCTGTTCGAGCGTCGCGGTGACCGCTCCCGGCAGGTCCGAGCGGACGTACACCGACCAGAACTGGGCGCCGACCCCGCCCGCGCGCAGCCGCGCCAGGTCCGTGTGCAGGTGGGCGCTCTGGTCGGTGGCGATGTCGCGGGCGTCAAGGTCGTAGCGGACCTGTTCGCGCAGCGCCCAGGGGAGGTCGTTGTGGCCGTCGACCACGGGGAACTCGGCGAGGAGTTCGAGGGCTTCGTCGAGGGACGGGGAGGTCATGGCGGTCACTTCCCGAAGCCGAAGCCGCTGCCCGCGCCCTCGACCTTGGTGCGCAGCCGCTTGCCCTTCTCGGTGGCCTGGTCGTTCAGCTCCTGCTGGAACTCCCGCATCCGGGCGAGGAGTTCCTCGTCATGGGCGCCGAGGATCCGGGCGGCCAGCAGGCCCGCGTTGCGCGCGCCGGCCACGGAGACGGTCGCGACCGGCACACCGGCCGGCATCTGCACGATCGAGAGCAGGCTGTCCATGCCGTCGAGGTACTTCAGCGGGACCGGGACGCCGATCACCGGCAGCGGCGACACGGACGCCAGCATGCCGGGCAGGTGGGCCGCGCCGCCGGCGCCCGCGATGATCACCTTGATGCCGCGGCCGTCGGCCTGCTCGCCGTACGCGATCATCTCGCGCGGCATGCGGTGCGCGGAGACGACGTCGACCTCGTACTCGATCTCGAACTCGTCCAGGGCCTGCGCGGCGGCCTCCATGACGGACCAGTCGGAGTCCGACCCCATGACGATTCCAACGACAGGGCTCATTCGGTGATCGTGCCTCTCAGATATCCGGCTGCGTGCCGGGCGCGCTCCAGTACGTCGTCCAGGTCGTCGCCGTAGGTGTTGACGTGGCCGACCTTGCGGCCGGGCTTCACGTCCTTGCCGTACATGTGGATCTTGAGCTGGGGATCGCGGGCCATGCAGTGCAGGTACGCGGAGTACATGTCGGGGTAGTCGCCGCCCAGGACGTTCGCCATGACCGTCCACTTGGCGCGCGGGCGCGGGTCGCCCAGCGGGAGGTCCAGGACCGCGCGTACGTGGTTGGCGAACTGGGAGGTGATCGCGCCGTCCTGGGTCCAGTGGCCCGAGTTGTGCGGGCGCATGGCCAGTTCGTTGACGAGGATGCGCCCGTCGGACGTCTCGAAGAGCTCCACGGCGAGGTGGCCGACGACGCCGAGTTCCTTGGCGATGCGCAGGGCCAGCTCACTCGCCTGGAGGGCCAGCTCCTCCGCGATGCCGGGGGCCGGGGCGATCACCGTGTCGCAGACGCCGTCGACCTGCTGGGACTCGACGACGGGGTAGGCGACCGCCTGGCCGTGCGGCGAGCGGACGACGTTCGCCGCGAGCTCGCGCACGAAGTCGACCTTCTCCTCGGCGAGGACGGGGACTCCGGCTCGGAAGGGGTCGGCGGCGTCCGCGAGGGAACGTACGAACCACACCCCCTTGCCGTCGTAGCCGCCGCGGACGGTCTTGAGGATGACCGGGAAACCGTCGCCCTCGGCCGCGAAGGCGGCGACGTCCTCGACGTCGCTCACGATCCGGTGCCGCGGGCACGGCACACCGAGCTCGGCGAGCTTCGCGCGCATCACCCCCTTGTCCTGGGCGTGCACGAGTGCGTCGGGCCCGGGGCGGACGGGGATGCCGTCCGCCTCCAGGGCACGCAGATGCTCGGTGGGTACGTGTTCGTGATCGAAGGTGATCACATCGCAGCCCCGCGCGAACTCACGCAGCGTGCCGAGGTCGCGATAGTCGCCGATGACGACATCGCTGACGACCTGCGCCGCGGAATCCTGAGGGGAGTCACTGAGGAGCTTGAACTTGATGCCGAGCGGGATGCCCGCCTCGTGTGTCATACGAGCGAGCTGCCCCCCGCCGACCATGCCGACTACCGGGAACGTCACCCCCCAAGAGTATCGGCCACGCCACGGCGGCCGGTTTCCGCTCCTGTGAGTCGGTATTTCCGGGCAAAAGACTGTCCGGGTCACGACCACTTTTCTTACCTGTGAGTTCTTGCACAGGCGATGACGGGGGCCGCTGGTTAGCATGGCTGGGTTGACATATCCGACTGACGGCGACCGACGGGGGCTTGCGACACCATGGGCAGTGGTTCTTCAGGGCCCTCCACCAAGCAGCCTCATAGCGATACCAAACAGCCTCGCAGCGCGGTGCGGCGCCGTTTCGACCGGCTCCTCCGGGAGGTCGTCAAGTTCGGCGCGGTCGGCGGCGTGGGGCTGCTCGTCAACCTGATCACCTTCAACCTGGTGCGCCACGGGACCGGTCTGCAGGTCGTCCGGGCCAGTGTGATCGCCACCGTCGTGGCCATCATCTTCAACTACGTCGGGTTCCGCTACTTCACGTACCGCGACCGCGACAAGGGCGGCCGCACCAAGGAACTGACGCTGTTCCTGCTGTTCAGCGCGGTGGGCCTGGTGATCGAGAACGGCGTGCTGTACGTCGCGACGTACGGCTTCGGCTGGGACAGCCCGCTGCAGAGCAACGTGTTCAAGTTCCTCGGCATCGGCGTGGCGACCCTGTTCCGCTTCTGGTCGTACCGCACCTGGGTGTTCCGCGCACTGCCCGCGCGCGAGGCGGTGGCCAGTGCGGAATCGTTCCTCGAAGCCGAGCCCGGGAAGCGGGCCGCACCGGCGCGCAGCAACTGACCGCGCCGCTCACTGAACCTGGGCGGCTCTCTGAACCTGGGCCGCTGCCTGAACCTGGTCCGCTACCTGACCGTGGGTTCCGGCTCCTCGCCCGCCAGGGGCTTCTTCAGGGGCGTACGGGACAGGAACAGGCCGAACACCGGCGGCTGCGCCTGAAGCATCTCCAGACGGCCCCCGTCGGCCTCCGCGAGGTCACGGGCGACGGCGAGACCGATGCCCGTGGAGTTGCGGCCGCTGATCGCGCGCTCGAAGATGCGGGCGCCGAGGTCGGCGGGGACGCCAGGGCCCTCGTCGGTGACCTCGACGACGGACTGGTTGCCGGTGACGCGGGTGCGCAGGGCGACGGTGCCGCCGCCGTGCATGAGGGAGTTCTCGATGAGCGCGGCCAGCACCTGGGCGACCGCGCCCGGGGTTCCGACGGCCCGCAGACGGCGTTTGCCGGAGCTGACGATGGCGCGGCCCGCACTGCGGTAGGCCGGGCGCCACTCCTCCAGCTGCTGCTTGATGACCTCGTCCAGGTCGAAGGAGACGGCGGAGCCGGTGCGCGGGTCGCGGGCGTTGGTCAGCAGCCGCTCCACGACGTCCGTGAGCCGCTCGACCTGCGTCAGCGCGATCGTCGCCTCCTCCTTCACCGTGTCCGGGTCGTCGGTGAGGGTGATCTCCTCCAGCCGCATGGAGAGGGCGGTGAGGGGCGTACGGAGCTGATGGGAGGCGTCCGCCGCGAGCCGGCGCTCCGCCGTGAGCATCCGTGCGATGCGCTCCGCGCTGCCGTCCAGGACGTCCGCGACACGGTCCAGCTCCGGGACGCCGTACCGCTTGTGGCGCGGGCGGGGGTCGCCGGAACCGAGCCGTTCCGCGGTCTCCGCGAGGTCGGTGAGGGGGGAGGCGAGGCGGTTGGCCTGGCGTACGGCGAGGAGGACGGCGGCGATGATGGCGAGCAGGGCGACCGCCGCGATGATCAGCAGCGTACGGCCGACCTCCTTCGTGACGGACGAGCGCGGCTCCTGGACGGTGACCGTCTCGCCCTCCTCGCCGGGGGCCGTGTAGTGGATGACGTCACCGCTGGGCTTGGTGCCGATCTCGATCGGATCCCTGCCCGGGATCCTGATCACGGCGTACCGCTCGTCCGTGACCTGGTCCTTCAGGATCTCCGCGGTGATGTCCTCGTGCCCGATGATCCGGCTGTCCACGATGCTCGCCAGGCGCAGCGCCTCGGAATCCACCCTCTCCTGGGCGCTGCTGCTGATCGTCCGTGTCTCGACGATCACCAGGGAGACGCCGAACACGGCGATCACCACGAGCACGACGGCGAGGGTGGACTGGATGAGACGGCGACGCACGAGGCCCTCCGGGCGGGTTGCTGAGAGCCTGTGCCGATCCGGCTGAGGATCAGGCACAGGCTCCTACGGTGACCAGTGTGGCCGAAAGGTCTCCGGCGCCGACACCCGCCGCCGCCCGGTGGAAGGGCCCCTCAGCTCTTCTCGAAGCGGAACCCGACGCCACGGACCGTCGCGATGTAGCGAGGGTTCGCCGCGTCGTCGCCGAGCTTCTTGCGGAGCCAGGAGATGTGCATGTCGAGGGTCTTGGTGGAGGACCACCAGGTGGTGTCCCAGACCTCGCGCATGAGCTGGTCGCGGGTGACGACGCGGCCGGCGTCCCGGACGAGGACCCGCAGGAGGTCGAACTCCTTGGCGGTGAGCTGGAGTTCTTCGTCGCCCATCCAGGCGCGGTGCGACTCGACGTCGATACGCACCCCGTGTGTGGCGGGCGGCTGCTGGGGCTCGGCGGCACCGCGCCGCAGCAGGGCCCGGACGCGGGCGAGCAGTTCGGCGAGCCGGAACGGCTTGGTCACGTAGTCGTCGGCGCCCGCGTCGAGGCCGACGACGGTGTCCACCTCGTCGGCGCGTGCGGTCAGGATGAGGATCGGGACGGTGTGGCCCTCGGCGCGCAGTCGGCGGGCCACTTCAAGGCCGTCCATACCGGGCAGGCCCAGGTCCAGGACACACAGGTCGATGCCGCCCTGGATGCCGGCGTCGAGCGCGGTGGGTCCGTCCTCGCGCACCTCGACCTCGTAGCCCTCCCGGCGCAGGGCGCGGGCCAGTGGCTCCGAGATGGACGCGTCGTCCTCGGCGAGCAGTACACGGGTCATGGGGTGATGGTAGTCCGCCGCGGACGACACTCGCGGGGTGATCGGCCTCCGTGATTCTTACCCGCGCCGGCGAACAGAGTGGCCTGCGGGTGTGGGGGTGATCTTGACAGCAACCTTCGAATAGGCGCCTGTGGTTCCATTGTCACCTGTGATCCATCTCTCAAGTCCTTCCATATGCCACATTGGCATGTCGTATGGTGACTGAACGCCTGTAGCACCACGGGGACCTTTGGCCAGCATTTGACGCTGAAGGTCTCTTTTGTGTGCGGGCTGGTATTCGCCAGCCTTGAAAGGAATGACCTGTGGCCGGGCCCGAGCGCACCGAAGCGTGAAGGGCGTGGATCCCGGTGGTCGGCCTCCTTCGCTCCGCAATCCGGAGCGGACTCCCCGTGGGCGTGGGGACGGACGGCCGGAACCCGCCGGTGCCGGCCGCCCCCACCGGGCGCGCGACCCCACTTCCCGCGCGTCCCGACCAGCAAGGAACGACCATGGCGTCCAGCCTGACGAAGGGCTCGACAGAACCGGGCACCCCCGGTTTCGAGCGCACCTTCTTCGGCCACCCCCGCGGACTGGCCACTCTCTTCATGACCGAGATGTGGGAGCGTTTCTCCTACTACGGCATGAGGGCCCTGCTCCCGCTGTACCTGGTCGCACCGGGTGGCCTGCACCTGAGCGCGACCACCGCGACCGCGATCTACTCCGTCTACGTGTCGATGGTGTACCTGCTCGCCCTGCCCGGCGGCTGGTTCGGCGACCGGGTCTGGGGTCCCCGCAAGACCGTCGCCGTCGCCGGCGGAATCATCATGCTCGGCCACCTGACGCTGGCGCTGCCGTCGTCGGGCACCTTCTACGCGGGCCTCGGC
Source organism: Streptomyces sp. NPDC127595 (assembly GCF_042671685.1). Lineage (NCBI taxonomy): Bacteria > Bacillati > Actinomycetota > Actinomycetes > Kitasatosporales > Streptomycetaceae > Streptomyces > Streptomyces sp. NPDC127595. The sequence goes on from NZ_JBHXWK010000020.1 coordinate 53,351, forward strand.
CTGGTGGCGATCGGCTCGGGTCTGCTGAAGGCCAACATCTCCACGATGGTCGGCCACCTGTACGACGGCCCGGACGACCCGCGCCGCGACGGTGGCTTCACGGTCTTCTACATGGGCATCAACCTCGGCGCGTTCGCCGCGCCGCTGATCATCGGCACCATCGGTGAGAACGTCAACTGGCACCTGGGCTTCGCCCTCGCCGCGCTCGGCATGGCGCTCGGCCTCGGCCAGTTCCTGATCGGCAGCCGCAACCTCGCCGAGCGCTCCACCGTGGTCCCCACGCCGCTGTCCGCCGCGGAGAAGTCCTCGACGCTGCGCAAGGCCGCGATCTGGGCCGGCATCGCCGTCGTCTTCTACGCCATCGTCGGCACCACCGGCCACTACACGCTGAACTGGATCCTGGTTCCGCTGACCCTCCTCGGCGTGATCATCCCGGTCATGGTCCTGGTGCGGATCAAGCGCGACAAGGACCTGGACCGGGCCGAGCAGTCGAAGATGTCCGGCTACATCTGGTTCTTCGTCGCCGCCGCCGTGTTCTGGATGATCTACGACCAGGGCGGTTCGACCCTGTCGATCTTCGCCGACGGCTCGGCCGAGAACACCGTCTTCGGCTGGGAGTTCCCGGTCTCCTGGTACCAGTCGGTGAACCCGGTACTGATCATGGCGCTGGCCCCGGTCTTCGCCTGGTTCTGGCTGGCACTGAACAAGCGCGGCAAGGAGCCGAGCACCATCGTGAAGTTCGCGTCCGGTCTCGTGCTGATCGGCGCGTCGTTCTTCCTCTTCCTCGCCCCGCTGTCCATCGCCGACGGAGGCGCCAAGGCCGCCGCGATGTGGCTGGTCGCGATCTACTTCGTACAGACCGTCGGTGAGCTGCTGCTCTCCCCGGTCGGCCTCTCCGTCACCACGAAGATGGCGCCCGCGAAGTACGCCTCCCAGATGATGGGCGTCTGGTTCCTGGCCGTCACCGCCGGTGACGCCACGACCGGTCTGCTCTCCATCGCCGGGGTCGACCTGAACAAGATGGGCATCGTCGCCCTGGAGGCCACGCTCGCCGTGGTCGCCGGTGTCGCGGTGTGGATGTACCGCAACAAGGTCAAGGAGCTGATGGGCAGCGTGCGCTGACGTACGCCGACCGAGTCCCTTGCACGAGCCGACCGAGTTCGTTGTACGAAGGGCCACCGCACCGCTCCTGGTGCGGTGGCCCTTCGGTGTTTCCCACGCACGGTCGGGGTGGATGTCTCAGCGCACGCGCCGCCCCGGCATGAACGTGAACACCGCGCCGCCGAGCAGGACGGCCGTCCCCGCCACCAGCCCGAGGGCCTTCAGGGAGCTGTGGCTCTCGGCGCCCGTTTCCGCGAGGCCGCCGCTGGACGACGTACCTCCGGCGGAGTCGCCGCCCGAGGATCCTGAACCTCCTGCAGCGCCACTCGCCTGTTCCGTGGTGTCCAGGGTCAGCGAGACCGCCGTCTCGGCGGGGGTGCAGGTCGTGGTCGTACCGAGCGCCTCGACCGTCAGCACACCCGGTGACAGCGTCGACTCACCGCTCGCGCCGGGCTTGTACGTGCCCGTCATGTCGGAGATCGTCATCGGGTCGCCCGTCTTGATCGCCTCGGCGTTGGTCGGGCCCTCGACATGGACGCTGCCCGTGTCGGAGCCGCCCAAAGTGACCTCCATGGAGGGCTTCACCGAGTCCGCGGGGATGTCGGCCGGGCTGTCCATCACGGACCCCTTGAACTGGACCGTGAGGCCGTAACTCCCGCCGTTCTTCTTGGCGTTGATCTGCACGCGGGACGTGGCGTTCTTGTCTCCGATGGGCGTCTTGCAGGCGTAGGAGACGGAGACCTCTTTGCCGGTGAAGTCGGTCTGGCCGTCGTCGTCTCCGCCGGTCGAGCCGCCGGTGGAGCCGCCTTCGCTCCCGGTCGGCGTCGGGGTACCCGTGGGCGGTGTCGGTGTCGGTGTCGGTGTCGGCTCGCCGCCCGTCGTGCCGCCCGAAGTCCCGCCACCCTCCGTCACCTTGATCGTCACTGCCGGCGGCACCGTCTCCTTCGGAGCGCATTTGGTGTCCGTCGAGATCGGCTTGCTGACATTGATGGCGTACGCGTCCGGCGTCAGCGTCACTTCTCCCGCGGTCGTCAGTTTCAGCTTGCCCGTCATGTCGGACAGCTTCATGTCGCTGTTCTTGGGGATCGCCGGGTTCTGGCGCGGGCCCGCCATCGCGATGTCGGCGGTCTGCGCGCCGGCCGCCTTCAGCGTGCCGGTGGGCATGACCGTGTCCTTCTCCAGGTCGAGGATGTCCGGGTTCTTGGACGCTGCCTGGACGGACTTCCAGGTGATGGTGACCTCGTCGCCCACCTTCGCCTCGGGGGGCGCGGTGATGTCCGCCTTCGTCGTGCCCTCGACCGGCGGCAGACCGGAGATCGCGGGCGGGATGCACTCCGTCAGGTACGACACCTCGGCGGCCTGGGCCGGGGCCGCGGCCACCCCCAGCAGGATGCCCGCGCCGCCGAGCATCAGCGCGACCCCGGCGGCGCTCGCTCTCCGTCCCGTCTGCGGTACCACTCTCCGTTGCCTACTCACGCGTTGCCCTTCCTCGTGGGGTCGTCGGACTGTTGTCGTGCGGTGCGGAGAGCTGACCGGCCGCCGGGTTCCCCGGATCGCTGTCCGGCGTGAACCACGGAAGGGGCCGAGTCGAAGGCGTACGGGGCTCAGGGGCCGTCGCTGGTCCCGGCGCCGGGGAAGGGCTCAACCTCGGCATGCGGAGGGTGAGTTCGGGAAGCCGTACGCTCTGGCGACGGATGCCGCGTCCGGCGGACCTGCGGGGCCGCAGCCGGTCCACCGCGGCCATCCCGACGCGGAACACCGCGGCCGGCACGACCACGCCGAGCAGGATCCAGAACAGCGTCACGCCCCAGGGGCGGCCCACACCCCACGGCTGCTCGGCGAGCATCTTCCCGCCGTACTTCAGCGAGACCGTGTAGTCGCCGTGCGCTCCCGCCGCGAGTTCGACGGGGAGCTCGATCTGGGCCCGCTTGCCCGGCGCGATGGTGCCGCGCCACTGCTGCTCCTCCCATTGCGGGGCGAACACGCCGTGGGAGGTGCCGACTTGGAAGACGGGGTCCTTGACGGCGGCGGTACCGACGTTGCCGACCGTGAAGACGAGCGTGCGGGAGGGCGGGGCGCCGAACGAGGTGAGCAGCCCGCTCGATCCGTCGAGCCGCGTGTCCGTGAGCACCGAGAGCCGTGCGCCGCTCTCCTCCTCTGGCAGCGGTTCGACCGAGTGCCCCGCGACCATGAAGATGGCGTCCGCCTCCGCCTTCTCCCCCGTGACCGTGGCGACATGCACCACGCACGGGCACGGCTCGGGCGGTTCGGCGACCGGCAGCTCTCTGCTGAAGCCGCCCTTTGCGTCGGTGGTGACGGCCCGGCCGTCCGCGTTGGCACAGGAGTTGGTGCCGCCGATCACGCCACGGGACGGCACCGACTGGCCGCAGATCAGCATCATCAGCAGCGTCTTCGGCCGCCATCCGGCGCCGGTGACGGTGATCGAACCGCCCGTCCCGGCCTGGGACTTGGACAGCTTGACGGAGGGTTTGTCCGCACCGGCCGCGGGCGCGCCCGCGAGGGGCAGCACGAGGAGCGCGAGCACCGCCGCCAGCACCGTCATCCGCACCTTGCCGCCCATGACCCCGCCCATGACCCCGCCCGTGAATCCGCTCACGACACCGCTCCCGTCAACTCCGCTTCCGTACGCGGTTGTTCACACACCTCAGCGACCGGCGCACGGCGCCCGAAACCGACCGGCGCACGGCGCCCGAAACGCCGTACAGCGCCTGCCACGCGACGCTCGGACCGCCGTACACCGACAGGCTTTCGACGCCCGGGACGACGTACGCCAACCGCCTCGCGACGCCCAAGACCCCGCCCGCCATCGGTCGGACGACGCCTGTGACGCCGTACGACGAGAAGCGCGGCGACCGCCACGAGTGCGCACCCTGCCCCCGCCACCGCGCCCCAGGGCACGAACCGCACCGACGCGGACGCCGTGTCGCGGGCCCCGCCCGCCGCCGTCACCGTCAGCCGCACGTCGACCGAGTCCAGCGCCGGGGTGTCGCGCCACGGCTCGCTGAGTGTGATGCGGCGGCCCGGCAGGAGTTCGACGGGCAGGGTGCGCGGGGCGCGGTCGAGGAGCTCGCCGAGGGCGCCGTCGGCGTGGACGGCGAGTTTCGGGGTGAGGACGGTGGTGCCGCGGTTGACCAGCTCGTACGAGATCCGGCCCGCGCGGACGGAGACGTGCTCGACGGTGAGTGCCGACAACGCCGGTCCGGACACCCGTAGTTGGACCCGGACCGCCGAGGACCGGCCGCCGTCGGCGCTTGCGACGACCGCGCCGGGGTGGTCGCCGGGCACCGCCCCCGCCGGGACGCTCAGGGTGAAGGGGACGTCGGCGCGGGTGTGTGCGGGGACGCGGACGGACAGCGAAGTCGCGGGGGTCCGCCTGCCGTTCGTCTCACCCGCGAAGTTGATCCACGCGCCCGCGTCCGCCGGGTTCTCCCGGATCGTGAACCCGCCGCCCGCCGTGTTGTCCGCGTCCGCGCCGCGCAGCCGGACGGTGACCGGCTCGGCGCCCGGGTTGAGCACGGACACCGAGTCCTGGAGGACCGTGCCGGGCGCGCCCTCCGCGTAGACGTACGGCCGCCCCTCCGGCGCGTTCGCCGAGGGCACGACGGACCAGCCGTCGTCGGCCACGGCGAGGGGTGCCGGGCCCAGCAACAGCACTGCGGTCAGGCCCAGTAGACGGGTTACGGCGTACGGCATCAGCGGCTCCTGGTTGTCGTACGCGTTCTCAGCGGCGTACCGCCTGGTTCCTGCGTGTCAGCCAGAGCACGCCCGCCGCGCCCGCGAGCAGCACCGTGCCGCCGAGCGTGCCGAGGGCTATCGCGGAGTCCTCGGGGCCGGTCTGCGGGAGTTCGCTGCCGGAGCCCGTGCCGCTCTGGGACTCGCCCGAGGCCGAACCGCCGCTGCTTCCGCTCGCGGCCATGACGTCGAGGGTGAGTGAGGGCCCGGGGTCGTTCGAGGGGGTGCAGGTGGTCGTCGTACCCAGCGCCTTGATGGTCAGCACGCCCGCGGTGAAGGTGACCTCGCCGCTCTCCTTCGGGGTGTACGTGCCGCTCAAGTCACTGATCTTGATGGGGGTGTTGGCGGGGATCGCGGCCGCGTTGGCCGGCCCGCTCACGGCCACCGTGCCGCTGTCCGCGCCGCCCACATCGATCACGGCGCTCGGGCTCATCGCCCCCTTGCCCAGCTCCACCGGGCTGGACGAGACGCCCTTCTGCCAGGACATGGTGAGCTTGTAGGCGCTGCCGCTCCTGACGCTCTTGATGTCGATGGGCGAGACGGCGCTCTTGTCGCCGATCGGCGTCTTGCACTGGTAGTTGACGTCCACCACGTCGGCGTGGGCGGCGGGGGCGGCCATCAGCACCGCGGAGCCGGCCAGGGCCGCGGCGAACGCGAGCGCGGCGGTTCGTTTCTGGTACGTCCGGTACGACACCTCGGGGCCTCATTCCTGACAGGAAATCTGACGGAACATCAGATCGGCCGTCAAGGTACGCCCGGGGACTTGTGGAGGGAAGACAAAGCGCGCGCCGGATATGAGGAGATCCGGCGCGCGGGCGGTGCCGTACGAGACAGGGGGCGGATGAGGGTTCGAACCGCCGGTAACCCAAGGTCGGAGTTACCGGGCGGGCCGCAGAGCTAGGCGAGGGCCGCGAGTTCGGCCCAGACGGTCTTGCCGGCGACACCCGGGGTCCGCACGACCCCCCAGTCCAGGCACAGTCGCTGCACGATGAACATCCCGTGGCCGCCCGGGCGCCCGGCGCGATGCGGGGTGCGCGGTGCGGGCTGGCCGGCGCCGCGGTCGGAGACCTCGATACGCAGCACCTTCTTGTCGCACGCGACCCGGAGCTCGTCCGGGCCCTCGGCGTGCAGACAGGCGTTGGTGACGAGTTCGGAGACGACCAGGAGGACGTCCTCGGCGGCGGCGCGGCGGTCGGCGCTCTCGGCGGGCAGCCAGCCCCACGCGTACAGCGCCTGGCGGGCGAAGTCGCGGGCGAGCGGTACGACGCCGCTCTGGTCCTCGAAGCTCAGCCTGCGGACCTGGCGGCCCGGACCGATCGCCGTGCCGGTGCCGGTTCCCGCGCCGGTGCCAGTTCTGGTGCCGCTGTTGCCGTCGGTGCCTGCGGAGGAGGCGGGAGCGTCGCCTGGGGACGCGCCCATGCCGGACACCGCGGAAGCGCCGCCGTCGCCCGACTCCGGGCCGCGGTCTCCCGGCGGGTAAGGCCGGGTGGTGCTCATCAGCGCTTCACCTCACCGATTCACCAGTTCACAAATCAAGACTCAGCACTCAGTACGTTGATCGAGGGCGTACCGCCACCGACCGGCTCCCTGACCGGTCCGCGACGTGGCCGCCACTGTGACGGCCGACATATCCAGGATGTCTCCTGCCCGGTCGAACCGTCCGAACACCCAATTATTCGACCCGAAACCTGTGACGCGCGTAACCCGACGATCACACTGGGACATCCGGGGCATCACTTTAGGACTATCGACCCGCCCGTTGGCATGATCCACACGCCCGTTGATGCGATCCACCAGCCCCGCCCTAGTCGGCCAAGGCCGCGGCGAGGGTGTCGTGGACCGTGAAAACGGCCTCCGCCCCGGTGATCTCGAAGACGCGGGCCACCACCGGCAGCATCGCGGCGAGATGGATCCCGCCACCCGCCTCCTCGGCCTTCAGCCGGGCACTGAGCAGCACATTCAGCCCGGTGGAATCACAGAACTCAAGACGTGAGCAGTCGACGACCAGCCGCGCGTATCCCTTTTCGAGGCAGTCATCGAGTGGCTCACGCAACAAATCGGCCGTGTGGTGATCGAGCTCACCCGCGGGAGTCACGACGGCACTGAGGCCCTCTTCCCGCACTTCGACAAGAAGTCGGCCCGACTGGGCGCTGCCGACTGTCCCGCGGTCCATGCCGTCTCTCTCCTGAGCGTCGTGACTGTTGATATAGGCACTCGAACACTACGCCTTCTCTACACACCCCGACACCCGAACAACCGCCACGAATCGGACATTTCATAACTAAGCACACTTGCAACAATCGAGTGGGAGCGGGTAGGGCTAGTAGCCACACCTATTCGACACGACCGGCTTCGGAGGCGCCGCACACCGCAGTGCACGCATTGGCATCGGCGGCCATATGCCGAGAACCATGGAGGACACCATGTCACCCCGGCTCGACGAATCGCATACCCAGACGGCGACGTCGGCATCCCTTCCGGAACGCTCTCGCTCCCTGGTGGGGCTGGAGGGACTTCCGGAGATCCCCCCCTTCGACCAGGTGGGGCCGGTGGACGCACGGGCCCTGTCCAAGACTCTCTTCGAGCGGCTGGAGTCCCTCGAGGAAGGCACCTACGAATACTCGTACGTTCGCAACACGCTGGTCGAACTCAACCTCGCGCTGGTCAAGTTCGCCGCCTCTCGGTTCCGCTCCCGCAGCGAGCCGATGGAGGACATCATCCAGGTCGGCACCATCGGCCTGATCAAGGCGATCGACCGCTTCGAGATGAGCCGCGGCGTCGAGTTCCCCACCTTCGCGATGCCGACCATCATCGGCGAGATCAAGCGCTTCTTCCGCGACACGTCGTGGTCGGTGCGCGTACCGCGCAGGCTGCAGGAACTCCGCCTCGACCTGGCCAAGGCGGGCGACGAGCTCGCCCAGGAATTCGATCGCGCCCCGACGGTGGGAGAGCTGGCGGAGCGCCTGGGCCTCTCCAACGAAGAGGTCGTCGAAGGCATGGCCGCCTCGAACGCCTACACGGCGAGTTCGCTGGACGCCCAGCCCGAGGAGGATGACTCCGAGGGCGCGCTCACGGACCGCATCGGCTACGAGGACCACGGGCTCGAAGGCATCGAGTACGTGGAGTCCCTGAGGCCGCTGATCGCCGAACTCCCGTCCCGCGACCGCCAGATCCTCTCGCTCCGCTTCGTCGCCAACATGACGCAGTCCGAGATCGGCGACGAACTCGGCATCTCCCAGATGCATGTCTCCCGGCTGCTCTCGCGCACGCTGGTGCGGCTGCGCAAGGGGCTGACCGTGGAGGAGTGACGGTGCCCCAGCCGTCAGCCGCGTCCAGCAGCTGTGACTACGGCAGCCGACATCCGCGTCCGGCAGTTGTAACTACAGCAGCCGACATCCCCGTCCGGCAGCTGTAACTACGGCAGCCGACATCCGCGTCCGGCAGCTGTGACTACGGCCCGCGCCCGCGGTAGTCGGGGGCGCGGGCCGTAGTCACAGCTTGGCTGCGGGCCGTGGTTACCCACGGGAACCTCTTTCCCCACCAGTTGCCTTCCACCACTATGAGCATCCCCTTGCCCGCCGGTACGCCAGAATCCCGGCGGGCCGAGCGAGCGGGGTGCGAGGAGGCACGGGGATGGCTGGGTCCGGCCGGACCGACGGACACGGCGGGTACAGCGAGTCTGGTGGATTCGACGAGTACGGCGCGTCCGACGGGTCTGACGAAGACGGCACGTACGACGGGTCCGACTCCGGGAGCGGTGGAATGTACTCCACGGTGTCCGACGCGCAGCTCACCGAACTGCTGCGCGCCGACACCCCGACCGCGTACCCCGCGCTGCGCGAACTGCGCCTGCGCCACCGGCCCGCGGTCCTCTCGTACGCCCGTCTGTGCACCGTCGGCGAGTCCGCCGCACGGCAGTTGACGGCCCAGGCGTTCGCGCTCGCCGCCCGCGAAACGGCGCGCGGCATCGACCCGCGAGGGCCCTGGCGCCACCAACTGCTGCTCCTGACCGGCCGGGTGGCCGCCTCCTGGGCCGCTCCCCTGGACCATCGCACGAGCCGCCTCGATCCGGGTCTGCTCGACCGGCTCCGCGAATCGGGCGGCCCCGACGGTCCCGTACCGCCGATGCTCGACGCCTTCCAGTCGCTCCCGAGCCGCGTCCAGGGCCTCATCTGGTACGGCATCGTGGACGAGGAGCCCGACGCCAGGACCACGGCGCTCATCGGGGCCGTGCCGCAGGACGTGACGTACGGCAAGCAGCCCGCGTTCCAAGCCCTGCGCCAGGCCTGTCTGAAGACCCGCCTCGCCCGCTCCGGCAACCCCCGCTGCCAGGACTTCCGCCGGCTGATCGAGGAGGCGGCGCACCCCGAGAACCCGCGCTACAGCCCGGACTTGAACGCCCACATGGCGCACTGCGAGCACTGCGCCGCCGCGTACGAGGAGTTGGGCGCCCTGCGCGACACCCCGCGCACGGCGCTGGCCGAGGGGCTGCTGCCGTGGGGCGGCGCCGCGTATGTCCTGGGCGCGGCGCGCGGCAGGGCCCCGGCCGCTCGCGGCGCGGCTTCCGCGTCCTGGCCGCCCTCCCGGCGCCTCGTCCTCGCCTCGGCCGCGCTCGGCGTCGCGCTGGCGCCGCTGCTGCTGTATCTGCTGACCTCGGGCGGATCGGAGCCGGAGCAGGCGGTGAGCGCGGTGAGCACACCGGCGGCGCCACCCCCGGTGACGGTGACCGCGACGGTCTCGGTGACCCCGTCACCGTCCCCCACTCCCACGTCCAAGTCCCCGTCCCCTGCGCCCACTTCGACTCCGTCGAAGACACCCACGCCCTCGAAGACGCCGAAGCCGTCGCCCACCCCGCACCCCCCGAACGGCAGTTACGCCCAGGTCGTGAACGTCGGTTCCGGGCGCTGCCTGGACGTCCGCGACGGCGCCATGAGCCTGGGCGCGGACGTCGTCCCGGCCCGCTGCACCTCGTCCCGCACCCAGTTGTGGCGTGTGGTCGCCGGGCGCGGCGTCCTCCAGTCGTACGCCGACGGCCGCTTCTGCCTGGACAGCCGCGGTGGCACGGACAAGGGCATCGGCGTCTGGGAGTGCACGGCCGCCGACGACTACGAACCCAACGGCAAGAACCTGCACTTCACGGTGGACTCGCACGGCAAAATCAGCGCGGACATCTTCCCGGGCTTCGCGGTCACGCCGTTCGGCGACCGGCTCATGCTGATCCGGGACGGGGATGTGGACACCGACGAACAGCGGTGGCGGGCCGGCGCCACCGCCGGGTGACCACAACCCCGCTTCACTGGTCAGGCTGCACCGGTCAGGTGACCGGAACCCCGCGGCGCCAGACCTCCGACACCAGGGGCACGCCGGGCCGGTAGGCGAGGTGGACGTGGCTCGGGGCGTCGAGGAACGCGAGGTCGGCGTAAGCCCCCGGGATCAGCGCGCCGATGTCCGTGCGCCGCAGGGCCCGGGCTCCGCCCGCCGTCGCCGACCACACCGCTTCGTCGGGGGTCATCCCCATGTCCCGCACCGCCAGCGCGATACAGAAGGGGACCGAGGACGTGAAGGAAGAACCCGGGTTGCAGTCGGTGGAGAGGGCCACGGTGACGCCCGCGTCGAGCAGCCGGCGGGCGTCCGGCCACTGGGCGCGGGTGGAGAACTCGGCGCCGGGGAGGAGCGTGGCAACCGTGGTGCTGTTCGCGAGCGCGTCCACGTCAGCGTCCGTTACGTGCGTGCAGTGGTCCGCGCTCGCCGCGTCCAGTTCGACCGCGAGCTGGACGCCGGGGCCGTAGGAGAGCTGGTTGGCGTGGATGCGCGGGTGCAGGCCCTTCGCCTTGCCCGCCGTGAGGATCGCGCGGGCCTGGTCGCCGTCGAAGGCGCCCTTCTCGCAGAAGACGTCGATCCAACGGGCGTACGGGGCACAGGCGTCCAGCATCTCGCCGGTCACCAGGGCGACATACGCGGCGGGGTCGTCGGCGTAGTCGGGCGAGACGATGTGCGCGCCCAGGTAGGTGACCTCGTCGGTGTGCGCCGCCGCGATACGCAGCGCCCGTGCCTCGTCCTCGACGGTGAGGCCGTAGCCCGACTTCGTCTCGAAGGTGGTGGTGCCCTGGTGCAGTGCCTCGCGGAGGTAGCGCGTGAGGTTGCGTTCCAGGTCCTCGTCGGTGGCGGCGCGGGTGGCGGCGACGGTGGTGCGGATGCCGCCGGCCGAGTAGCTGCGGCCCGACATACGGGCGTTGAACTCCTGCGTGCGGTCGCCCGCGAAGACGAGGTGCGAGTGGGAGTCCACGAAGCCCGGGATCACCGCCCGGCCCCCGGCGTCGACCCGGTTGTCAGTGGCGGGTGCTTCTCTTGAATCACCGGTCCACGCGATGCGGTCGCCATCGATGACGAGCGCCGCGTCCTGGATCAGACCGAGGGGGGATCCTCCCTCACTCTCGAATTTGCTTGAGCGGGGGGACCCCCGTCCGAGGGAGGGATCGTTGGTGACCAGGCTGGCGATGTTGGTGATGACGGTGGTCGTCATGGCGGCGTCCTTGTGGGAGCTGGGGCTGCGGGGGACGGTCGTCGGGCTCAGGCGCGCAGGGCGTCCACAGCGTCCGCGAGAGCTGTCGGCACATCGGGTACGAGGGCGTGCGCGCCGTCCCGTACGACGTGCCGCCCGCCGACGATCGTGTGTCGTACGTCAGCCGCCGTCGCGGCGAATACCGCCGTCTCGGCGCCGAGACGCGGCACCGGTCCCGCTGTTCTGACCGAGTCGAGGGCGATCGTCGTGAAGTCGGCGAGCGCGCCCGCCTCCAGGCTGCCCGCGCCGTCCCAGCCCAGGGCCGCGTGGCCGTCGGCGGAGGCGGCGCGCAGGAGCGCGGCCGCCGTCCAGTGGCCGCGGGTGCGGGTGCGCAGGCGCTCGTTCAGCTCCATGGCGCGGGCCTCTTCGAGGAGGTCGATGACGGCGTGGCTGTCGGAGCCGAGGGAGAGCGGCGAGCCCGCGTTCTGCAGGGCGACCGCGGGGCCGATGCCGTCGGCGAGGTCCCGTTCGGTGGTCGGGCACATGCAGGTCCCGGTCCCGGATCGGCCGATCAGGGCGATGTCCTGACGGGTGAGGTGCGTGTTGTGGACGCCGGTCGTGCGCGGGCCGAGGACGCCGTGGTCGGCGAGCAGCTGGGTGGGGGTACGGCTGTGCGCGGCCTGGCAGGCGTCGTTCTCCGCCGTCTGCTCGGACAGGTGCACATGGAGCGGGGCCCGCCGTTCCTCGGCCCAGCGCGCCACCGTCGCCAACTGTCCGGCCGGCACGGCCCGTACGGAGTGGATGGCCGCACCGATCCGCGCGTGATCACGGTCCTTGAGAAGTGAAGAGCGTGTCGCCCAGGCGTCCGCGCTGCCGTCGGAGAAGCGGAGCTGGTGCCGGTTCGGGGGCTGCCCGAAGCCCGCGGACAGGTAGGCGGTGTCCAGGAGGGTGATCCTGATCCCGGCCTCGCCCGCCGCCGCGATGAGCGCCTCTCCCATCGCGTTGGGGTCGGCGTACGGGGTGCCGCCCGGGGCGTGGTGCACGTAGTGGAACTCGCCGACGGCCGTGACCCCGGCGAGCGCCATCTCCGCGTACACGGCGCGGGCGAGCGAGTGGTAGGTGTCCGGGGTCAGCCGGTCCGCGAAGGAGTACATGAGCTCGCGCCAGGTCCAGAAGGTGCCGGAGCCGACCTGGACGGTGCCGCGCAGGGCGCGGTGGAAGGCGTGGCTGTGGGCGTTCGCGAGCCCGGGGAGGGTGAGGCCGCGGAGGGTCTCGGCGCCGGGGGGCGGGGTGTCGACGCCGGTGCGGACGGCGGTGATGCGGCCGTCCTGGACGTCGAGGGCCACGCCCGGCTCGACGTTGGTGTCGAGCCAGGCGTGTTCCAGCCAGTACGTCTGCGTCACCTGCGGACCAGCCCTTCGAGTACGTCGGCGAGTGCGGTCACCCCGGCCGCGCAGTCGTCCTCGGCGGCGTACTCGGCCGGGGAGTGCGAGACACCCGTGGGGTTGCGTACGAACAGCATGGCGGTCGGGACCGTCCCGGAGAGGATTCCGGCGTCGTGTCCGGCGCCGGTGCCCAGGACGGGGACCCTCAGGTCCGCCTCCTTGCCCAGGATGCGGGCGAGCTCGTCACGCAGGGCGTGCTCGAACTCGACGACGGGCGTGAACGACTCACGGACGACGTCGAGTTCGACGCCCTGCGCCTCCGCGTACTCGCGGGCCGCCTTCTCGATGCCGGTGACGACCGTGTCCAGGCTCGCCTGGTCGGCGGCGCGGGAGTCGAGCCAGCCGCGGACGAGGGAGGGGATGGCGTTCACGCCGTTCGGCTCGACGGCGATCTTGCCGAAGGTGGCGACGGCGCCGGCGAGTTGGGCCTCTCTTCGCGCCGCGAGCACCGTCTCCGCGTACGACAGCATCGGGTCCCGGCGGTCCACGAGCCGGGTGGTGCCGGCGTGGTTGGCCTCGCCCCTGAAGTCGAACCGCCAGCGGCCGTGCGGCCAGATGGCGCTCGCGATGCCCACGCGGTCGCCGGAGAGGTCGAGGGCGCGGCCCTGTTCGACGTGCAGCTCCACGAACGCGCCGATGCGGGCGAGCCGCTCGGGGTCGGGGCCGAGGGTGTCCGGGTCGTACCCGGCCCGCTCCATGGCCTGCGGCAGCGTGATGCCCTCGGCGTCCGTCAGCCGGTGCGCCTGCTCGACGGTGAGCTGCCCGGCGGCGAGCCGCGACCCGACACACGCGAGCCCGAACCGGGCGCCCTCCTCGTCACCGAAGTTCACGATGGCGAGGGGCCGGGTGAACTCCACGCCGCGTGCGCGCAGTTCGTCCAGCGCGGCGAAGGACGACACGACCCCGAGGGGCCCGTCGAAGGCCCCGCCGTCCGGCACGGAGTCGAGATGAGACCCGGTGACGACGGCATCCCCCGCCGACGGGTCGCCGAGCCAGGCCCACTGATTCCCGTTCCGGTCGACCTCATGGGCCAGCCCACGGCCCTCGGCCTGCGCCCGGAACCAGCCCCGACATTCGACATCGGCACCAGTCCAGGCGAACCGTCGGTAGCCACCGGAGACGGAATGCCGCCCGATGGGCTTCAGCTCACGCCACATCTGGTGAAAGGAGTCGGCACCGGCTGGTCCGGGCGGGCCGGATCGCGGGGAGCCGGCGGGCGCTGTCGCGGCGGGCTGCGGGCGGTCGCCGGGCGGTGCCGGCGCAGGGCGCCGGCCGTCGCCGGATGCTGCTGTCGCAGGTTGCGGGTGATCACCGGGCGGCCCGGGACGTCCGGATTGTGGGGCGTTGACGGTTGCCGCTGCGGCGGGCTGCGGGCGGTCGCCGGGCGCTGCCGGCGCGGGCTGCGGGCCGTCACCGGCCGGGACAGGACGCCCGGATTGCGGGGTGCCGGCGGCTGCCGCTACAGCGGGCTGCGCGCGATCGCCGGTTGCTGACGCCACAGACAGCGGGTGGTCGCCGGGCGCCGCCGCCACAGGCTGCAGAAGCCCGTCGGTTGCTGACGCAACGGGCTGCACGCGGTCAACGGTTGCTGACGCCACCGGCAGCGAGCGGTCACCGGGCGCAGGCTGTGCGGAGCTGTCGGTGTCGGGCGCCGGCTCGGCCGCTCCAGGCTGTGGGCGGGCGTTCCGCTGGGCGGAACGGGTGGGCACAGCCGGGCCCGCGGGCGGCGGCGGGGCGGGCGCCCCCACCGGGGGGTTGCCGCCTCGCGCCGCGGGCGCGCCTTCTCGGTGGGTCACGCGGACTCGCCTTCCCGCATGGGGATCCGCACGCCGCGCTCGTCCGCGACAGACTCGGCGATGTCGTAGCCGGCGTCCACGTGCCGGATGACTCCCATCCCGGGGTCATTGGTCAGCACCCGGCGGATCTTCTCGCCGGCGAGCGCGGTGCCGTCGGCGACGGTGACCTGGCCGGCGTGGATGGAGCGGCCCATGCCGACGCCGCCGCCATGGTGGATGGACACCCAGGACGCGCCCGAGGCCACGTTCACCATGGCGTTCAGCAGCGGCCAGTCGGCGATCGCGTCGGAGCCGTCGAGCATGGCCTCGGTCTCGCGGTACGGCGAGGCGACGGAACCGCAGTCGAGGTGGTCGCGGCCGATGACGAGGGGAGCCGCGAGCTCACCGGAGGCGACCATGTCGTTGAAGCGCTCGCCGGCCTTGTCGCGCTCGCCGTAGCCGAGCCAGCAGATACGGGCGGGCAGGCCCTGGAAGTGGACGCGCTCGCCGGCCAGCTTGATCCAGCGGTGCAGCGACTCGTTCTCCGGGAAGAGGTCGAGGATCGCCTTGTCCGTCTTGTGGATGTCCGAGGCCTCACCGGAGAGCGCCGCCCAGCGGAAGGGGCCCTTGCCCTCGGAGAAGAGGGGCCGGATGTAGGCGGGGACGAAGCCGGGGAAGGCGAACGCCCGCTCGTACCCGGCGAGTTGGGCCTCGCCGCGGATGGAGTTGCCGTAGTCGAAGACCTCGGCACCGGCGTCCATGAAGCCGACCATCGCTTCGACGTGACGCGCCATGGACTCACGGGCGCGGGTGGTGAACCCGGCCGGGTCCTTCGCCGCATACGAGGCCATGTCGTCGAATTCGACACCGACGGGGAGGTAGGCCAGCGGGTCGTGGGCCGAGGTCTGGTCGGTCACGATGTCGATGGGGGCGCCCTCGGCGAGCATGCGCGGGAGCAGGTCGGCGGCGTTGCCGAGCAGGCCGATCGACAGCGGACGGCGGGCGTCGCGGGCCTCGACGGCAAGCTGGAGGGCGTGCTCCAGGGAGTCGGCCTTCACGTCGAGGTAGCGGTGCTCGATGCGGCGCTCGATGGCACGCGGGTCGACGTCGATACAGATCGCGACGCCGTCGTTCATCGTCACGGCGAGCGGCTGGGCGCCGCCCATGCCACCGAGGCCGGCGGTCAGCGTGATCGTCCCCGCGAGCGTGCCGTTGAACTTCTTCGCGGCGACGGCGGAGAACGTCTCGTACGTCCCCTGGAGGATGCCCTGCGTGCCGATGTAGATCCAGGAACCGGCGGTCATCTGCCCGTACATGGTGAGGCCCAGGGCCTCAAGGCGCCGGAACTCCTCCCAGTTCGCCCAGTCGCCGACCAGGTTGGAGTTGGCGATGAGGACGCGCGGGGCCCATTCATGGGTCTGCATGACGCCGACGGGGCGGCCGGACTGGACGAGCATCGTCTCGTCCTGCTTCAGGGTCCGCAGGGTGCGCACCATCGCGTCGAAGGAGCGCCAGTCGCGGGCCGCCTTGCCGGTGCCGCCGTAGACGACGAGCTTGTCGGGGTGCTCGGCGACCTCGGGGTCGAGGTTGTTCTGCAGCATCCGCAGGGCGGCTTCCTGCTGCCATCCCAGGGCACTCAGTTCCGTACCGCGCGGCGCTCGTACGGGGCGGGGTCCTGACATGGTCTGCCTCCTAAGCGGACTGTTGCAGTAGATATTCACATCCTGACTTCTTGAATAGAGCTAGTCAATAGCCCCATAGGCCAGCGCGGCCCCGTCGTGGATGTTTGGCTGGTACGTATGGGCGCAGACAGGGACACGGTGGCGAACTCCTCGGACAACGCGGGCGATGCGGGTGACGCGGACGGCGATCGTGTCCTGCGGCGCGACGATGCCGTCCGGGCCGCAGTGGAGCAGGGTCTCCTCACGCCGGGAACCCCCATCGTCGCCCTCCTCGACGTCCCCGGCATCCGGGCTTCGGCCGCCGCCCTGCGGGCCGCCTTCGACGCGGTGACCGCTCCCGGCACACCCGTGCTGCACGCGTTCGCGGTGAAGGCGACCCCGCTCGTGCCCGTGCTGCGGCTGCTGCGCGAGCACGGCATCGGCGCGGAGGTGGCGAGCCCCGGGGAGCTCGCCCTCGCCCGGGCGGCCGGGGTGAGGCCCGCGCACACGGTCCTCGACTCCCCCGCCAAGACACCCGCCGAGCTGAGGGAGGCGCTGGCGCTGGGCATCGCCGTCAACGCGGACAACCCGCAGGAGCTGGGCCGTCTCGACGCCCTCGTGCGGTCCGGGGTGACCCGATCCCCTCTCGGAATCCGGGTGAACCCGCAGGTCGGCGGGGGTTCGATCGAGGCGCTCTCGACGGCCACGGCGACCTCCAAGTTCGGGGTCGCGCTGCGGGACGAGGGGGCGCGGGAGTGGATCGTCCGGGCGTACGCCGACCGCCCCTGGCTGACCCGGCTGCACGCGCACACCGGGTCGCAGGGCATCCCGCTGTCACTGATGGCGCAGGGCGTGGCGGAGACGTACGCGCTGGCCGAGGAGATCAACCAGCACCTCGGGCGGCGCCAGATCGACACGATCGACATCGGCGGCGGCCTGCCGGTCAACTTCGGTTCCGACGCCACCGCCCCGACGTACGCGCAGTACGCGCGGCTGCTCGCCGGAGTGGTGCCGGGACTGTTCGACGGGCGGTACGGGCTGGTCACCGAGTTCGGGCGGTCACTCCTCGCCAAGCACGGGACGGTGCTCGCGCGGGTCGAGTACACGAAGTCCGCCGGGGGCCGGGCGGTCGCGGTCACTCACGCGGGCGTGCAGATCGCCGCCCGCACGGTGTACGCGCCCGCGTCCTGGCCGCTGCGGATCGCCGCGTACGACGCGAAGGGGCGCCCCAAGGCGGGCCCGGACGTCGTCCAGGACATCGCGGGCCCCGCCTGCTTCGCGGGCGACCTCCTCGCCGAGGGGCGCGCGCTGCCGCTGCTCGAACAGGGCGACTACGCGGCCGCGCTGGACACGGGCGCGTACTACTTCGCCCACCACTACGCGTACAACTCCCTCGCCCGGCCGGGTATCTACGGCTTCGCGCCGGACGGCGAGGGCGGCGTCCGCTTCGCCGTCGTACGAGAGCCGCAGACCCTCGACGAGATCGTCGCGGAGTCGGGCGGGGGCCGCCCGTCGGCCCTCACGGGACTCTGAGCAGGGCAGGGGAAGTCCCCTGCCGTTCGGCAGCGCCCTGAAGGGGCGCAGGGAACTGCGCGACCAGCGACGCCGGCGCCGCAGACGACCGACGGCACACCCTGGCACCCTCACAGGCACTCGCGCCCGTCACCCCCACCCGGCACCCGACACCTGGCCCCGGCGCGCGACCCCTCCCGCGCGCCCCGGCGCACCCGTGCGCGCCCTCGTCCAAGCCTTCGCGACGGCCCGAACCGGACGGAAAATATGGTCAGTTGACCCACCTTAGTCACCGCGAGGCATGTTCCACAGGAAAATGCCAGAACCCTCACTCTCGGCGCACACGTTGCGTAACTTCGGCGTCACTCGGCCGAACCCTTGGCGGGAGGGGAGACACGGTGCCCGGAATCGACGAGTGCCTACTGCAAGCCATGACACTGCCCGGTGCCCGGGGTGCCGCGGTGGTCGACTGGACCAGCGGCCTGGCCCTGGGCACGGCCGGGGATGCGCCGGGCGGTGACCACGAGACGACCGCGGCGGAGGCGGCGGAACTGGCCCGGCTCGCCGCGGAACACCGCGCGTTCGCGCCGGCCGACGGCTCCGACTGGTCGGACCGGGAGACCCCGGTCGAGGACCTGATCATCAGCAACCGTGACAGCTACCACCTGCTGCGCTTCGTGAGCACGACCTTCGACAGCAGCGTGTTCCTGCACCTGTGGCTGGCCCGCGCGGAGGGCAACCTGGCGCTGGCCCGTATCCGCCTCGGCGAGCTGGCCGGACGGCTGGTGCTCGGATGACGACGGTCAGGACACCTCCCCCTCCCCACCTCCCCGTGCGGGACAAGGCGGCCGACTCCGGTGGCGGTGGGGGCGTCTCGCCGATGCTGAGCCGGCTCGCCGCCGAGCGGGCCACCGGCGTACTGGTGCGCGAGCGCGGCACGCTCTACCTCGCCGACGGCGAGGTGGTTCACGCGGAGAGCCCCGCCACACCGGGGCTCGACGTGCTGTTCGCCGCCCGCGGGGTCCTGGACCCCGAGGTGTGGCGGGAGGCCGTCGCCGCCGCCGGGGCGCGCCACCGGGTCGGCCGGTTCCTGGTCGACAGCGGCCGAATAGCGGAGGGCGCACTGGAACTGTGCCACCTGGGATCGCTGTACGACGCGGCGTATTTCGTGCTCGGGGCGAGCAGCACCCCGAGCCGCTTCCGGTACGGGGCCGCGCACTGGCTCGGCCCCGTCCGCCCGGTGCCCGTGGCCGCGCTGGAGCGCGAGACCGTGCGCCGCCGCGAACTGCTGCACCGCATCTGGCCCGACCCGGCAACGGACACCGCACCGCTGGTGCGCGCCCACCTCGCCGCCGGCCCGCCGGTCCCGCTGCGCCAGGAGGCCGTACTCGGCCGGGTGGACGGCGTACGCACCGCAGCGGACGTCTCTCTCGCCCTGGGGCGGCCCGCCTTCCACACCCTGGTCGACCTGCGCCGGCTGGCCGCCGCCGGGCTCGTGACGGCGGCGCCCCCGGCGCAGCCGCCTCCCGTTCCCAGCGTGCTCACCCAGACCTCGGCCGACCCCGACGTGGCCCTGCTGCGGCGGCTCAGAGACGCGTTGGAGGCCCTGTGAGCCCCGACCCGCGGGAGGCCTTGTGATCCGCGCGCTACGACAGCGTGCCGAGAGGAGACTGCTGATGGCGGCGGAGCCCGAAGTCCTTGACGAACTCCACCGGTTGAGAGCCCGAGTACCCCAGCTGACCGGGGCGCTCGCGGCCAGCGCCGACGGTCTCGTCCTCGCCCACGACACCCCCGGCGTGGAGCCGGACGGCCTGGCCGCGCTCACCGCGGCCGCACTGGGTGTCGCCGTACGGATGGCGGACGCCACCGGTCAGGGCGACTTCCGTGAGCTGCTGGTGCGCGGCGTCGACGGCTATGTGGCGACGTACGCGGCGGGCGCCTCCGCCGTGCTGACCCTGCTCGCCCAGGACCGGGTGAATGTCGGCCGGCTGCACCTGGAGGGGCGCCGCGCCGGCACCCGGATCGGCGAGCTGGTGGCAGCCGCGACCGCACGCGGCGAACCGGCCGTCGGCTCGGCGAGGGCGCCCGCGAAGCCCGCCTCCGCCCCCTCGCGCAACCGCACGGCGCGCGGCGCGGCAGGTTCCCGCGCCGTCACCACCCCTACCCCCAACACCCCAACCACATCGGAAAGTTGAAAGGAATCACCACACCATGTCCAATACCGAAACCGCATTGAAAGAGGCGCTCGCCTCCATCGAGGGCGCGACCGGAGCCGCCCTCGTCGACTACACCAGCGGCATGGCGCTGGGCACCATCGGCGGCAGCAAGGGCTTCGACCTCAACGTCGCGGCGGCCGGCAACACCGACGTCGTACGCGCCAAGCTGCGCACCATGGAGCACCTCGGGCTGAAGGGCGAGATCGAGGACATCCTGATCACGCTGTCCGACCAGTACCACCTGATCCGGCTGATGAAGGGCCGCGGCGGCAACGGTCTCTTCCTGTATCTGGTGCTCGACGTCAAACGGTCCAACCTGGCGATGGCCCGCCACCAGCTGCGCAGGATCGAGGCAGACCTGGAGGTGTAGGCCGAGCCGGCGGACAACGCCTGATGGCAAACGGCCGATGACAAACGGCTGATGGCCACGAAGGATGACCAACGCTCGTTGACCAACGCAGGTTGGCCAACACCCGTTGACCGGTGACGGTTGCCAATGCAGGTTGGCCAACACCCGCTGACCAGTGAGGGTCAGCCGACACCCGTTGGCCGACACCCGTTGCCCAACGGCCGTTGGCCAACGGCCGATGCAGCCAGGCCGCCGTCAGTGGCGCCGCGCTCCGCCGGGCGCGGCGTCCCCGGCCGCCACACCGGTGGCCCGGCAGGCCTTGACCGGCTTGCCCGCAGGGGCGCCCGCGCCCCTGCCGAGCCAGTCGACGCGCACCCAGATCAGCTCCTGCTCGGCGCGTTCGCGGCGGCCGAGCCAGCCGGCCTTCAGCCACAGCCCGACGCCCACGCCGGCGAGCAGCATGCCACCCGCGGCAGGCACCGCGAACGAGCTGCCCAGCGCGGCCACGAAGGCGAGCAGCAGCCACCAGCGGTGACCCCGGCGCCAGTTCCGTACCGTCACCGCGCGGTCCTGGAGCACATCGTGCTTGCTGGCGCGCGCGGCGGAGCGGGCCAGTTCGGCGTACCGCTTCCTGCGCCTGTACGCCACCACGACGGCCGCGACGATGAACAGCACCGCCCCGGCCATGACCCCGATCCGGCGGCCGGTGATACCCGGCAACACCACCCCGATGGCCGCCGCGAACACCCCGCACCACCACAGCGGTGCGGCGCCCGCTCTCACGACGACAGCCACCCGGGCCAGTCCCTGCCCTCCGCGCCCCACGTTCCGCCTCCTTGTGCGTCCCAGTTCTCCGGGCGAGCACGCTAGCGAGCGAAGGTGAGACGAAGCTGAGAAGTACGGCGGCTCAACCAAACCGTGACTAGTGATAGTGACCAGTGACCAGCCACGAGCTCATAACTACTCCACTACTCCACGAACAGCCCCCGTGCGGCGGCCCGCGCGTCGAACTCCTCAAGACGCGCCTGTGCGTCCGGCAGGTCGTCGCACATCGCCTCCAGCAGGACGCGACCGAGGAGCATCGGGGCGCAGGCCGTGTCGAAGGCGAGGCCGGTACCGACGGCGGCCGGAAGCAGCAGGTCGGACACCTTCGCCACCGGTGCGAACGCCGAGTCCGCGACCGTCACCACCGTCAGCCCGGCAGCCTTGGCGTACGCCAGCGAGTCCACGACCTCGCGCGGGTGCCGGGGCAGCGCGAAGCAGAGCAGTGCGGTGGCCCCGGCGTGTACGGCGGCGTCGATGCGGTCTTGGAGCATCGTGCCGCCCTCGTGCAGCAGCCGTACGTCGGGGTGGACCTTGGCGGCGAAGTACGCGAAGCCGTACGCCTGGGAGGCGGCGGCGCGCAGACCGAGCACGGGCAGCGGTCTGCTCGCAGCGAGGAGCCGCCCGGCACGCGCCACCGGGCGAGGGTCGGCCAGCACCTCCGCCAGGTGCTTCAGGTTCTCGATCTCGGCCTCGACGGCCTGCTGGTACTCGTTGTACGAGCCGGAGCCCGCGCTCTGCTCGGCGGGCGCGACCTCGCGCAGGTGCTTGCGCAGCGCCGGATAGCCGTCGAAGCCGAGTGCGACCGCGAAGCGGGTGACGGACGGCTGGCTGACCCCGGCGAGTTCGGCGAGTTCGACGCTCGACAGGAACGGCACGTCGGAGGCGCGCCGCACCATGCTGTGCGCGATCCGCCGCTGGGTCGGTGTCAGCCGGTGCCCCTCGAAGAGCGCCTGAAGCCGCGCAGCGGGACTGTCCGTCGTCATACCGATACTCCCGCCAACACCCGTAGTCCCATCAACACCCGCATCCCCGCCCGCACTTGAGTCCGCAGCCCCGCCCGCAATCCCGCCCGCAGCTGCGTCCGCACTCGTGTCCGCACCGCTCATGACGCGCTCCCCCTCCAGATGTCCGTGAAACGGTCGAGCAGTGCGGCCGCGGCGCCCACGTCGTCGGTGAGCGGCCGGTCGGCCTGTTCCGGGTCGAGCACCGACTCGGCGAGCTCCAGCGCCCGCCCGGCCGGCAGCTCCGGGTCCGGCCGCAGCTCGCGCTGGCGCAAGGCCCGTACGGCGGCGACGAGTTCGCAGCCGACGACGAGACGGTACGCACCGCACGCCCGCAGGGTCTGCCGTGCGGCGAGCGAGGCGAAGCTGGCCTGCTCCTCGACGCCCCGGGAGAGTACAGCGTGGCCGAGCGAGGCGGGCGCGGAGAAGGCCCGAAGGTCACCGAGGGCGGCCGCGGCGGCGTACTCCAGGATCATCACGCCGGAGGACGCGGGTTCGCTGTCGGCCAGGAAGGGGCGCAGGCGGGTGTAGGCGGGTTCGTTCAGGGTGGAGAGCCGGGAGGTCGAGAGGCGGGCCACCTGTGTGACGGCCAGTCTGAAGTGGTCCAGCGCGAGGGCGAGTTGGGCCTGGTAGAAGCCGCCGTGGTGGTAGGCGGCCATGTCCTCGGGGGAGATCAGGGGGTTCTCGGCGGCGGCGTTGATCTCGACGGTGAGGACGTTCTCCAGCGCGTCCGCCGCGTCCTGCGCGGGCCCGTGAATCTGCGGCACACACCGGAAGCCGTACGGGTCCTGGATCCGTCCGAGCGGCGGCACCGGCCGGTCCGCCGCGCCGATCAACTCCCGCATCCGCCGCGCCACTTCGACCGAACCGCGGTGCGGACGGGCGGCGTGCACGGGTGCCGCGTACGCCTCGTGCGAGCCGTCGACCGCGATCAGCGAGAGGGCGGCGACCACCTGCGTGGCCCCGATGAGCCCGCGCAACTCGTCCAGGGCCAGGGCGGCCTGCCCGAGGGTGAGCGCGTTGCTGCTGATGAGCGCGAGGGCGTCGTTGTTGTCGAGGGGCTGCGGCTCGGGTCCCAGCCCCTCAACGGGGCGCCCTTCGGAAGACCGCCCCTCGGGGAACCGCCCGGCACCCGCCCCGGAGGACCACTCCTCGACCGACCGCCCGGCACCCGCCCCAGAGGACCACTCCTCGACCGACCGCCCGGCACCCGCCCCGGAGGACCACTCCTCGACCGACCGCCCGGCACCCGCCCCGGAGGACCACTCCTCGACCGACCGCCCGGCACCCGCCTCGGGTGACCGTCCCGCACCCGCCGCGGAAGCGTTCCCCTCGGAAGCCTTCCCTTCGGGTGACGGCCCGGCACCCGCCCCGGAGGACCGCCCCTCCGAGGACCGCCCTTCCGAGGACCGCCCCTCGAAAGCCCTCCCCTCGGGGAACCACCCCGCACCCACCCCCGAAGACCGCCAAGGGTGCTCCCCCGCCAGCGCCAGCCCCACCTGGGCCAGTGCCGCGATGTCCCCCGTGCCCACGGATCCGAACTCGTTCACCGCCGGGTACGCCCCGGTCTCCAGTGCCTCGCACAGTGCCGTGACGACGGTGGGCCGGAGTCCCGCCCCGCCCGCGAGGAGCTGGTTGGCCCGTACGGCGAGCATCGCGCGGACCTGCCGGGCGGGCAGTTCCTCGCCGATCGCCCCGGCGTGGCTGCGCAGCAGACGCAGACCGTGCCCCGCGGCGGACGCCGTCGGCACGTCCTCGTTCCGGTTGGCGCCCACGCCGGTGGACCGCCCGTACACGCGCCCGCTCGCGGCGATCTGCCGGGCCGCGTCCCAGGATTCCTCGACGCGCTTCATCGCTTCGGTGCCGGGAACCGGCCGCGCGGCCCCGTCGGCGAGCCGGACGATGTCGGCGACACCGGTGCTGCAGCCGTCCAGCACCACGAGACCGGTGTTCACCCCACTCGGCACGTCAACATTCCGAGACGACATAGAGCGCAAAATCCCCTCAGTCCGGGTAGCGGATCTCGCCTGGACGGCCATGAGTAACCGGCAACCGCTGCCGGACCATTGACAACCTATTCAGGTATACAGAACTTTGCATGACGATATACAGGCCGCGCAAGAGACGGCCTTGTCGTACGGCGCAACACGGTGCACATTCCGGATCGGGCGGGGGTGCGGCCCACTCCGAACAGGGGGGCTAACCCCAGTGCCCCGGCGCCGTCGAATCCCTAACGTAGGCACCATGACCGGTATGGAAGCCCGCGGCGACGCCGAACTGAAGAAGGAACTCGACGCCACCTTGCACGCACGCAAGGAGCTGGGCGAAGAGTACGAGTCCGCGTTGGTCGACTCGTTCCTGGAGAAGGTCGAACAGCGCTTTGACGGCGTGGTCGACCGCCGGGTGCGGCGCCAGCTCGCGGAACAGCAGATGGTGGTGGCCCGAGGCGAGCGCACACCCCAGTCCAGCGACTCGTTCGGCGAGCGCTTCGGCTTCGGGATCGTCTCCCTCGTCCTCGCCGTCCCCCTGTCCGGGATCGGCGGCGGCGTCTCGGGCCTGCCCGGCCTCCTGGTCGCCTGGGGCGGCATCGTGGGGGTCAACATCGTCCAGGCCGTGCGTCTTCACCCGGACTTCTTCGGCAGGCGCAGGGGAAAGTCGAAGTCGGACTGGGAAGACTAGGAAGAAGACCGGGAAGACTGGGAAGACTGGGAAAGTCCCGTCAACACAGGCGAAAGTCGCGGCAACACAAGCGAAGGGCCCGGCACCTGTGACAGGTGCCGGGCCCTTCGAAGCTTGCGCGGGGACCGCCGCACCCCCGATACCGGGGGGCGGGACGACGGCGATCCCCGCGAGGGACGCGAGCCGGGTCAGGGCCGGGCTTACGCGTCCGTGGCGTCATGGAGGTCCGGGAGCCGCTCCGAAGGTCCTTGACGCCGTTTTGGTGTCGGCCGGGGCGGGGAGCCGCTCCCGCCCTTGCCGACATCCACCAATGTGCCGGATCCGTGTTAAGCCGGTGCTGCGCGGACGTGACGCGTTCGTACCACTTCCGCGAAGTTCCCTCTCGAAGGCGCCGCTCAGAAGCATTCCCGCAGCTCGGCCCGGACGCCTGCCCGGTCTGTTACTGCTTCGACCCGCCCTTGGCCAGGAAGGACAGCAGGTCCTGGCGGCTGACGACCCCGGTGGGCTTGCCCTCGACGAGGACGATCGCGGCGTCGGCGCCGCCGAGCACGGACATCAGGTCGCCGACCGGCTCACCGGAACCGACCTGCGGCAGCGGCGCCGACATGTGCTTCTCCAGCGGGTCCTCCAGGGAGGCCCGCTTGGTGAACAGCGCGTCGAGCAGCTCGCGTTCGACGACGGACCCGATGACCTCGGCGGCCATCACGTCCGGGTGCCCGGCGCCCGGCTTCACGATCGGCATCTGCGAGACGCCGTACTCGCGCAGCACCTCGATCGCCTCGCCGACCGTCTCCTCCGGGTGCATGTGGACGAGGGTGGGGATGTGGCCGTGCTCCTTGTCGTCGAGGACGTCGGCGACACGTGCGCTCGGCCCGGTGTCCTCCAGGAACCCGTAGTCGGCCATCCACTCGTCGTTGAAGATCTTGCTGAGGTAGCCGCGGCCGCTGTCGGGCAGCAGGACGACCACGACGTCGTCGGGCCCGAGCCGCTCGGCCACCCGCAGCGCGGCGACGACGGCCATGCCGCAGGACCCGCCGACGAGCAGCCCCTCCTCCTTGGCGAGGCGGCGCGTCATCTGGAAGGAGTCCTTGTCGGACACGGCGACGATCTCGTCGGCGACGGACCGGTCGTACGCGGTGGGCCAGAAGTCCTCGCCCACGCCCTCGACCAGATACGGCCGCCCGGACCCGCCGGAGTACACGGACCCCTCGGGGTCGGCGCCCACGACCTGCACCCTGCCGTCACTGACGTCCTTCAGGTACCGCCCGGTGCCGGAGATGGTGCCGCCGGTGCCCACACCCGTCACGAAGTGGGTGATCTTCCCCTCCGTCTGCTCCCACAGCTCGGGGCCGGTGGAGTGATAGTGCGAGAGGGGATTGTTGGGGTTGGAGTACTGGTCGGGCTTCCACGCGCCGGGCGTCTCGCGCACGAGCCGGTCGGAGACGTTGTAGTACGAGTCCGGGTGCTCGGGGTCGACGGCGGTGGGGCAGACGACGACCTCGGCGCCGTACGCCCGGAGCACGTTGATCTTGTCGGTGCTCACCTTGTCGGGGCACACGAAGATGCACTTGTACCCCTTCGTCTGCGCCACGATGGCGAGCCCGACTCCGGTGTTTCCGCTGGTCGGCTCGACGATGGTGCCCCCCGGTTGGAGGGCTCCGCTCTCCTCCGCCGCCTCGATCATGCGCAGGGCGATGCGGTCCTTCACGGACCCGCCGGGGTTGAAGTACTCAACCTTCGCGAGGACGGTCGCCTGGATGCCCGCGGTCACGTTGTTGAGCCTCACCAGCGGGGTGTTGCCGACGAGACTGATCATCGAGTCGTGGAATTGCACCGTTGTCTCCGGAGCTTTGTTTCAAATGGGATGGTCCCGTCAGCGTAAGGCGTCGGATGACCGTTCACGCACCGTTGAGATTGGAGAACGGCCTTCACGGGGCAAGCACTGGATGTACGGCTATGAGGAGGTGACGGCGACGCATGGCGGGTATGTCGAGGGCGAGGGTGGCCCGGCGGATCGCGGCGGGCGCTGCGTACGGCGGTGGCGGGATCGGCTTGGTGGGCGCGGCCGCGGTCGGCGTGCTGCTGGCCGAGGTGCAGATGGCGAAGCGTGTGGTGGGCAACGGACACACACCGCACGCGCCGCGCGGTGAGGGCCTGTACGGGTACGGATACGCCGGGCAGGACGGTCCGCCGCTGCGGCTGACCATGCTCGGGGACTCCACGGCCGCCGGCCAGGGTGTGCACCGGGCCCGGCAGACGCCGGGGGCGCTCATCGCGTCCGGGCTCGCGGCGGTCGCCGAGCGTCCGGTGGAGCTGAGCAACGTGGCGCTGCCCGGGGCCCAGTCGGACGACCTGGACCGCCAGGTAGCGCTGGCCCTCGCGGACACCTCCCGGGTACCCGATATCTGCGTCATCATGATTGGCGCGAACGATGTGACCCATCGGATGCCGCCGACGCGGTCCGTGCGTCATCTGTCCTCGGCTGTACGTCGCCTGCGCACGGCCGGTGCGGAGGTCGTCGTGGGTACCTGTCCCGACCTGGGCACGGTCGAGCAGGTCCAGCAGCCGCTGCGGTGGCTGGCCCGCCGGGCCTCGCGGCAGCTTGCCGCCGCGCAGACGATCGGTACGGTCGAGCAGGGCGGTCGTACGGTGTCGCTGGGCGACCTGCTGGGGCCCGAGTTCGAGGCGAATCCGCGGGAGCTGTTCGGCCCCGACAACTACCACCCCTCGGCGGAGGGATACGCCACCGCCGCGATGGCGCTTCTTCCCACGGTCTGCGCTGCCCTCAATCTCTGGCCGGCGGAGGAGGAGCGGCCGGACGCCTCGCGTCGCGAGGGCTTCCTGCCGGTCGCCCGTGCGGCTGCGGAGGCCGCTTCCGAGCCCGGCACCGAGGTGACGGCCGCGATGCCCACCGGGCCTCGCGGGCCCTGGGCCCTCCTCAAGCGCCGCCGCCGGCGCCGCGTCCCGGCGACGGACCCGACACCGGCACCGTCCGCGTGACCGGGGGATTTTCTTCGCCCCCTCCGCCCCTGCCCGTCCCTGTTCCTGGGGGCTGCCGCCCCCAGACCCCCGCTGTCGCGCTGAACGCGCTCGTCCTCAAACGCCGGACGGGCTGAGGGGGTTCAGCCCCTCCGGCGTTTGAGGAGCGGGGGTTTGGGGGCGGAGCCCC
>NZ_JBHXWK010000021.1:0-53027 GCF_042671685.1 Streptomyces sp. NPDC127595
CGCCCCCCGGCCCCGCCCCGCGGGGGGGCCCCCCCCCCCCCCCCGGGCCGGCCCCCGCCCCCCGGCGGGGGCGCGGGGAACTGCGCGACAGGCCCCCACCGCGCGGCAGTGAATAAAAACCACCCAGGGGGGTCTGGGGGCGCAGCCCCCAGGGGACGGGAATGGGTAGGGGCGGCGGGGGCGAAAAACTGCCCGGCGCAACCCCCGCTCACAGGGCCGAAGGATCCTGTGGCCCTCTCCCCGAGAGGACCTCCCCGTACGCCTGCATCAGATCCGGCAGCCGAAGCGTCGACAGGTCGTCGCGCGACAGGACCCCCGGATAGCCGGACAGCCGCAGATCGCGGTACGCGCAGCTCTTCTCGTACAGCGTCCGAAGAAACCGCCCGTTCCCGAGCTCGTCGATCCACCCCTGATCGACGACGTGCCCGGCGATCGAGCGCAGCTCGTCCACCGCCTCCCCGTCCCAGGCGTCACCGTTCTCGGCGGCCAGCACCTCGCCGATGGAGGTGAGTTCGAGCGGGCGGTAGGAGGGAAAGTCGACGCGGGTGGTGAAGCGGGAGGACAGGCCGGGGTTGGCGGTCAGCAGGCGGTCCATGCCCTCGGGGTAGCCGGCGAGTATGACGACCAGGTGGTCGCGGTTGTCCTCGGCCCGCTTCAGGAGCACCTGGAGGGCCTCGTCGCCGTAGGCGTCGCCCTTGCCGTAACCGGAGTTGGAGAGCGAGTACGCCTCGTCCACGAAGAGGACACCGCCGATGGCCGAGTCGATCAACTCGTTGGCCTTCACGGCGGTCTGGCCGAGGTATTCGCCGACCAGGTCCGCCCGCTGCGCCTCCACCAGATGGTCGCCGCCGAGCAGCCCGAGCGCGTAGAAGACCCGGCCGAGAATGCGGGCCACGGTGGTCTTCCCGGTGCCGGAGGGGCCGGAGAAGACGAAATGCCGTTTGGGCGGCTGGACCGGCAGGCCCTGCCCGGCGCGCAGTCTCGCCATGTTCAACTGCGCGGACAGCGCCTTCACTTGGCGCTTCACGGGCTCCAGGCCCACCATGCGCTCCAGTTCGGCGAGCGCCTCGTCGAGTAAGGCGGGGTCGGTCGGCCCCGGCGGCAGCGGCTGCACCGGCACCATGGCCTTCTCGCGCACCGGGTCCCTCTCCGGTGGCAGCGAGCCCGGCGGTACGAAACCGGGCTCCGAGAGCTTCAGGTCCCGCCCTTCGGGACCGAACAGCGGATCGATACCGTCGGGCCCCTCCATCATGTCCTGCCCGACCCCGGCGAGAGTGATCGCCGCGAGGTCGCTGACCTCGTCGTACCCGTCGCCCTCCGAGATCGCCGCGAGCCGCGCCGAGGTGTCCATGAAGGCGGGGTCGACCCGGTGCACCGCCCGGTACAGCGGCAGGGCGGCGGCGGAACGCCCGGTGCCCTCGTGCGCTCGCGCCAGCCAGTACCGCAGCTCCTTGCGCTGCGGCTGCTCGCTGCGACAGCGCATCAGCGCCGCGGACAGCAACGGCTCGGCCTGTCCGAACATCTCAAGGCGCACCCGGGCCATGCCGCCGAAGAGACCGGCCTCGATGCCCAGCATCGGATCGTGGATCAGCGGATCCGTGTGCCGGACCAACTGCTCCCAGTCCTTGACCAGATAGGCGCGGCAGGCGTGCAGGAAGCGCACCTGCGGATCGGTGTCGACCGGCGGCAGTCCCGCCAACGCCCGGTCCAGCTCGGGGACATGGCGGCCGTCCAGCCAGTGGGAGGCGTGCGCGAGCAGCAGGTCGCGCGGACTCTCAAGGACCGGCTGTACCCACCAGCCCAGCCAGTACCAGGAGTTGAGCGTGCGGCGATGGCGGGTGCGCTGCTCCCCGAAGCGCTCCCGGTGCCGGAACATCCTCAGCAGCGCGGTCGTCGTGTCCACCCGCAGCGCGTGCAGTCCGAGCCAGCCGTCCGCCATGCCCGGGTCCATCCGTACCGCGATACGGAATTCCTCCTCCGCCTGCGGATAGGCGCCCATCGTGTAGGCATCCACCCCCCGCAGCCAGGCGAGGTCGGCCGGGGCCTCCGGGCCCTGCGTGCCGAAGTCCATCACGTCCCCCCACAAACCGTGCCCCCGATGGTCCTCCGCCGGGCCGGTGCCCGTCGGCAGCCTTGGTCGAACCCCTGTGCCGCGGACGGGAGTTGCACTGGTGCGCCGAGCAGCCGTCCGACTATCGCACCGAGAGGCATCGTACCTGCGGGGGAGGGCCGGGCCGAAGGGTGCGGCACACCCCGTTCCACGAGGTGGGAGCAGATGGGGCGCACTCAGCTTGGTGACCGAGGGTGAGCGAATCACGCCTCGCAGCGTCCGGAAAACATGTCCGGGGCAGAACGAAGCCCCCGATCACGGGGGAACAACCGGGGGCTTCGCGTCTGCGGGGCGGCCTCGAACGGCCGCACATTCAGAACGTAAGACCTGTACGGCCCCCCGGTCAAGCCGAGTTGAGGCACTGAAGAAAGTTCTCACGCAAGGGTCTTCACAAGTTCAGCACACTGCGGATGGTCCGTCACCGTGAGTGATTCCCTGGTCCGGTCCAGGGGTTCCGGCGGGCCCCGGAAGCACCTCGTAGCCCTCGGAGCACTGCCGCACCAGAAGATCGGCATAGGGCCTTGAGGGGTCCTCGGCGAAATGCCGGCGCTCGGCGGAGACCCACTCGTCCCAGAACTCGTCCTGCGCGTCCCCGTCCCGCCGCCGCCCTCGCGTCCACGCGTCTTCCTTCGGCAACTCCATCCACAGCAGCCGCGCGAGGTACGGCCGCAGCGCGCGGCGTCCCGCGCCGACGCCCTCCAGGAGGACCACGGGGGCGGGCGGCAGCTCACGGACCGGCCCGAAGGCCCGGGCGGTCCAGTCGTACGGGACGTAGCGCGCCGTCTCGCCGTGCCGCAGCGGTTCGACCACCTGGCTCAGCAGTCGCCCGGTCCAGGCGAAGAGCTCCTCGTGCGTCGCGATGTCGTCGAGGTGCAGAACGGGAGCACCGCCCAGTTCCGCGCCCAGCCGCCCGGCGAACGTGGTCTTTCCGGAGCCGGCGTGCCCGTCGACGCCGACCATGCGGACCGGGCCGCAGGAGGGCGGCAGTCGGCGCAGATGTGAGACGAGGTGGTGAATGGGAGTTCCTGAGAGGGATGAGACGGGTGGATCCGGTGTCTTATCGGATTATTGCCGAGAAAGAACTCCGAGGCGCGCCGCGAGGTCAAAAGCGCTGGCAGAAGGCCGGGGAGCCATTCATAGTTGGCGCACACCCGCGCATTGGACTCGCCCGTTTCGAATCGGACACCCGGGGGTCACCCACCCATGCCCAGCGCTGAACAACCGTCCCGCAGAACCGTCCTGACCGCGGCAGTGGCCGCGGCCGCGGCGGGCGGCGCCAGTCCGGCGGCCGCCGCGGACTCACCCGAGCGCCCGGCGAGAGCCTGGTCGAAAGCGTCGTCGGCGGCCCCGTCGATGGCGCCGTCCGGCCTCGTGGACAACCGCGCCTGGCTCTCGTACACCGACTGGCGCGGCGGCGCGGCGCAGGGCACGCGGGCCGTGACCGGCGTCCGTCCCGGTCTGGTGATCGCGGCCGCGGCCGGCACCAGGACGTACACCGATCCGCACACCAAGAAGACCGCCCTGTGGGAGTACGCGACCTGGACCTCTCCCGTCCATGAGCTCGCGGTCCCCGCCACCGAGGCCGTCGCCTCCTGGAACGCGGACACCCCGGCCGGGACCTGGCTCCAGGTCGAGCTGACGGGCACCTACTCGGACGGCACCGGCACCCCCTGGTACGTACTGGGCCGCTGGGCGGCCGGCGACCAGGACATCAAGCGGACCTCCGTCGACGGCCAGAGCGACGGCAAGAGCAGCGTCTGGACCGACACCTTCTCCATCGACAATGCGGCCTCGGGCCTGCGCCTGGTCTCGTACCGGCTGCGGCTGACGCTGTACCGCACTCCGGGCACCAAGGTCACGCCCACGGTGTGGCGCCTGGGCGCGATGGGCTCCGACATTCCGGACCGGTTCACTGTCCCGGCCTCCACACCCGGTCTCGCCCAGGAGCTGAAGGTCCCGCGCTACTCGCAGGAGACCCACGCGGGCCAGTACCCCCAGTTCGACAACGGCGGTGAGGCCTGGTGCAGCCCCACCTCCTCGCAGATGATCGTCGAGTACTGGGGCCACAAGCCGACGGCGGCCCAACTGGCCTGGGTCGACCCGGACTTCACGAACCCGCAGGTGTGTCACGCGGCCCGCTCCACCTACGACTACCAGTACGCAGGCTGCGGCAACTGGCCCTTCAACGCCGCGTACGCGGCGACGTACCAGAACCTCCAGGGCGTGGTGACCCGGCTCGGCTCGCTCACCGAGCTGGAGACGCTGATCGCCGCCGGCATCCCAGCCATGACGTCCCAGTCGTACCTCAAGTCCGAGCTGGCGGGGTCGCGTTACGGGACCTCGGGCCACCTGATGGCCGTCATCGGGTTCACCGCCGACGGTGACGTGATCGCCAACGACCCGGCGTCGGCCAGCGACAGCGCGGTGCGTCGCGTCTACAAGCGGCGCGAGTTCGAGAACGTCTGGCTTCGCACGAAGCGGTACAACGCCAACGGGAAAGTCGCCTCGGGCAGCGGCGGTGTCTGTTACCTGTACTTCCCGGCCGAGCTGTCGGCGATGCAGCTCGCGGCGCTCGCGGCGGTCGGCGTCCGCTGAGGGGACGGGCGGCCCCTCACCCCCGTGAAGGGGCCGCCCGTCGGTTCAGCTCTGCACCGGATTGACCACCCAGTCGGGGTGGCCCGGCATCGGCGGCGTCTTCGCGCCGTACAGCCACGGGTGCAGGAAACCGTCCAGATCCTCGCCCGCGACCTTCGACGCCAGATCGACGAAGTCCTGCGTACTCGCCGTCTTGCCGCGGTACTTGGTGACCCAGGCGTGCTCGATCTTCCCGAACGTCTCCTGGCCGACCTGCTCACGCAGCGCGTAGAGGACGAGCGTCGAGCCGTCGTACCGCATCCGCTTGAAGAGGTTCGGCTCGGTCGGCTCGGCCGGGGCGCCGTAGTCGTGGCGCCACTGGTCGTGGTTCTCGTACGCGGTCTTCATGGTTCCCTCGAAGCTCACGCCGCCGTGCTCCTCCGAGTACAGCCGCTCGTAGAACCGTGCGTGGCCCTCGCTCAGCCACAGGTCGGACCAGGTCTTGATGCCGATGCTGTCGCCGGTCCACTGGTGGGTGAGTTCGTGCACCAGGTTCCGCTCGGCGCTGACCTGGTCGCCGAGCAGGTCGGCCTTCGGGATCAGGGAGATCGTGTTCGTCTCCAGGGCGACGCCCAGGTCGGTGTCCCCGACGAGGAGGCCGTACCGGTTGAAGGGGTAGGGGCCGAGCCGCTCCTCCAGCCAGGCGATGTGGCCGGCGGTGAGCTTGCGGTACTGCTCGGTCGGCGCCACCAGGTCGTCCGGGACCACATCGCGGATCGGCAGCCCGTGCGGGCCGGTGCTGTCCTCGAAGGTGAACTTGCCGATCGCCAGCTGCGCGAGCTGGGCCGCCACCGGCTGTTCGGAGTCGTACGTCCAGCGCACGCGTCCGTCGGCCTGCTCGGTGCGGCCGGTGAGCTTGCCGTTGGCGACGGCCGACAGGCCCGCGGGGGTGGTGATGTGGAAGGTGATCGGCGCCCGCCGGCTGGGGTGGTCGTTCGACGGGAAGATCATCTTGGCGCCGTTGGGCTGCGGGTAGAGCACCGTGCCGTCCGGCGTCGGGATCCAGCCGTAGTCCTCGATGGCGTCGTCGCGGTGGCGGATCTGGGTCGGGTCGGCGGTGTAGGTGACCTTGACGGTGAAGGCCTTGCCGCGGGCCAGGGCGCTCGCCGGTGTGATCACCAGCTCGTCGCCCTCGCGTACGGCCTTGGCGGTCTTGCCGTCCACGGTCACCGTGTGCAGGGTGTTGCCCGCGAAGTCCAGGTTGAAGCGGGACAGGGCCTGCGTCGCGGTGGCCTTGATCGTCGTCGACGCCTCGAAGGGTGTCCTCGGCGCCTGCCAGTCGAAGTCGAGGGTGTAGCGGCTCACCTCGTAGCCGCCGTTGCCGTCCAGCGGGAAGATCGGGTCGCCGAGCCCTGCCGCGCCCGGCGACGCGGCCCCGGAGCCGGCGGAGGCGGCCTGGGAGACCGGGCCCGTCAGGGCGGCAGCCACGGTGATGGCGGTCGCGAGGGCGAGGCGGGCGCTGCGGCGCGGCGTCCGGAACGTGCTCATCGAGAACCTTTCGGTTGGCTGACCACTTGCGTGTGAGGAGACGCACACAGCGCGTGCACAGTTGTGGGAACCGTGGGATTCGAAGCTGATCGAAGTGTCGGGCCGTCGGGCGTGACCAAGGTCTCTACCACTGAAACTGTTTCCGGTGGCAAAGTGGTCGAGTCGGTGGGGAGCCGACGGGAGGCGGGGGAGTCCACCGCACCACTACGTCTGCGAGATGCCATGACCACGACCTCCGCCACCGCCAGCCGCGCCCGCACGGGCGGCCCCAAGGACGACGGCCCCAGGATTCTGGAGCACCTCGCGGGCTGGACCCTCGTCGTGGTTCTGGCCATGCTCGTCACCCAGCTCGGCCTGCTGTGAGCTGACCCCGGTCGGCGCCTCCAGCGGGCGCCTGTGAGGTCGATGAGAGTCGAACGAGCAGGTGGTGCCGGTCTGCCATACTGCGGATGTCCCGCCGGCAGCCGGAGACCAGGATCGAAATTGAATAGTAGTCAACAGCGCGGCGTCGAGCGCCCACGGGCTCGCGGTACCGATCGCTCCCTGGCGCGCCGCGCCGAACTGATCGCCATCGGACGGAAGTTGTTCGCCGACACGTCCTATGACGCGCTGTCGATGGACGACATCGCGCGGCACGCGCATGTCGCCAAAGGGTTGATCTACTACTACTTCAAGTCCAAGCGCGGCTACTACCTCGCCATCATCGAGGACTCGGTCACCGAGCTGGTCTCCCGGGCGGCGGGCGGCCTCGAACTCCCCCCGGCGCAGCGGGTGCACCGCACCATCGACGGCTATCTGCGCTATGCCGAGCACAACCAGTCCGCGTACCGCACGATCATCAGCGGCGGCGTCGGTTTCGACGCCGAGGTGCACGCCATCCGGGACGGCGTCCGCGAGGTCATCGTCGAGACCATCGCCGAAGGGGCGTACGGGCGGCGCAAGATCGCCCCGCTGCCGAGGATGGCGCTGCTCGGCTGGCTCTGCAGCGTCGAGGGGGCGACCCTCGACTGGATCGGCCACCAGGACCAGGTGCTGGCCCGCGACACCATGCGCGAGCTGCTGGTGAAGATGCTGGGCGGCGCCATGCGGGCGGTCGAGGAGCTGGACCCCTCGTACGTGGCTCCGGCGCCGGCCCGTCGGGACACATGAAGAAGGGGCGGAGGCCGCCGGACCTCCGCCCCTAGTGACGTACCAGTAGGGCTAGTTGATCGCCTTGATCAGCTCGCCGTTCGTGGTGTCACCGCTCAGCTCCCAGAAGAAGGTGCCTCCCAGGCCCTGCGCGTTCTTGTACGTCATCTTGGTCGCGATGGTCGCCGGGGTGTCGTAACTCCACCAGTTGGTACCGCACTTGGCGTACGCCGTGCCCGCGACCGTGCCGGTGGCCGGGCACTTCGTCTTGAGCACCTTGTAGTCCTCGATGCCCGCCTCGTACGTACCCGCCGCCGCTCCGGTCGCCGTGCCGCCCGGTGTCGACTGGGTGACGCCGGTCCAGCCGCGCCCGTAGAAGCCGATGCCGAGCAGCAGCTTCGAGGCCGGGATGCCGAGGCCCTTGAGCTTCGCGATCGTGGCGTCGGTGTAGTAGTTGGCCGTCGGGATGCCGGTGTACGAGGTCAGCGGCGAGTGCGGGGCCGTCGGTCCTGTGGTGGCCCAGGCGCCGAAGAAGTCGTACGTCATCGGGTTGTACCAGTCGACGTACTGTGCGGCGCCCGCGTAGTTGGCCGCGTCGATCTTGCCGCCGGTGGTGGCGTCGGCCGTGATCGCCGAGGTGACGAGGTTGCTCGTGCCGAACTTCGCACGCAGTGCCGCCAGCAGGTTCTTGTACGCCTCCCTGCCGCTGGTGTCACAGGTGTTGCCGCAGGAGTTGGGGTACTCCCAGTCGATGTCGATGCCGTCGAAGACATCGGCCCACTTGGAGTTCTCGACCAGGTCGTAGCAGGACTGGGCGAACGCGGTCGGGTTCGCGGCGGCCGCACCGAACCCGCCCGACCAGGTCCAACCACCGAAGGACCAGAGGACCTTGAGGTTCGGGTGCAGCTTCTTCAGCTCACGGAGCTGGTTGAAGTTGCCGCGCAGCGTCTGGTCCCAGGTGTCGGCGACGCCGTCCACGGACTCCGCGGCGGTGTACGTCCGGTCGGTCGCGGCGTAGGCGTCGCCCATCGCGCACTTGCCGTCGACGACGTTGCCGAAGGAGTAGTTGATGTGGGTGAGCTTGGCCGCCGAGCCGGAGGTCTCGATGTTCTTGACGTAGTACTTCCGGTCGTAGGTGCCCCATTCGGTGAAGTACCCGACGACCTTGGAACCGGCCGCGGCGGCCTGGACGGCGCCGGTCTGGGTGTCGGCCACGGCGGGCGCGGACTCGGTGGTGGCGGTCGCGGTACCCGCGCCTGCCAGGAGCCCGGCGCCGAGAACGGCGCAACAGGCGGCGGACAGGAGCGCGCGGAAGGGCGCGCGGGGGAGGTGCGGTCTGCGCATCGATGTCTCCTCGTGGGGGAGGGGAGCCGGGGGGCGTGGTGCTGGGACCTGCTGAGCACTGCCAGACGCACATGTCCGTTTGGCATGAACGCGGTGACGTGGAAGGAACCCTAGGAGGACTAGACCAGTGCGGTCAATGGTTCGGACCAATTTCCCTTTCTTTTAGTAAGCGGTCGTTAACTGGTGACTCGATGCCTCCGATCGGGCATGCTTACAGCGCCACCGCCGCTGATCAGCCGCTTCCGCAACCCGGGACGGCAGCATCGGCAGAGGCCAGTGAGACCCGGCGGGAGTCACCCCACCCAGGTGCGCGCCCGCCAGTGCCCAACAGGGAGGAGAGCGTCGCCATGCCCGACCGCGCCCCGCAGCCGGTGGACCGTCAACTGCCCACGGACGAGGCCCGGGATCTGATCTCGCTCGTCCGGGACATCGCGCAGCGCGAGATCGTCCCGCAGGCGGCCGAGCAGGAGGAGGCGGGGCACTTCCCGCGCGATGTCTTCCGCCTGCTGTCCGAGTCGGGACTGCTCGGACTGCCGTACGACTCCGAGTTCGGCGGCGGAGACCAGCCGTACGAGGTCTATCTCCAGGCCCTCGAAGAGCTGGCCGGGGCCCGCCTCACCATCGGCCTCGGCGTCAGCGTGCACTCCCTCGCCTGCCACGCCCTCGCGAACTACGGCACCAAGGAACAGCAGGCCGAGCACCTGCCCGCGATGCTCTCCGGCGGCCTCCTCGGCGCGTACTGCCTCTCCGAACCGTCCTCGGGCTCGGACGCCGCGTCACTCCGTACCAAAGCTGTTCGCGATGGTGACGACTGGGTGATCACGGGCACCAAGGCCTGGATCACCCACGGCGGAGTCGCCGACTTCTACACGGTGCTCGCGCGCAGCGGGGGCGAGGGCGCCCGCGGCATCACGGCCTTTCTGGTGCCCGGCGACGCCGAGGGACTGAGCGCCGCGGCGCCCGAGAAGAAGATGGGCATGAAGGGCTCGCCCACCGCGCAGGTCCACTTCGACGGCGTACGGGTGTCCGAGGGCTGGCGGATCGGCGATGAGGGCCAGGGCTTCGCGATCGCCCTGTCCGCGCTCGACTCCGGGCGGCTCGGCATCGCGGCCTGTGCGATCGGCGTGGCCCAGGCGGCCCTTGACGAGGCTCTGGGCTATGCCACCGGGCGGCAGCAGTTCGGGCGGCCGATCTCGGACTTCCAGGGGCTGCGCTTCATGCTCGCGGACATGGCGACGCAGATCGAGGCGGGCAGGGCGCTCTATGTCACCGCCGCACGCCTGCGCGACGCGGGCCGGCCGTTCTCCAAGCAGGCGGCCATGGCCAAACTGCTGTGCACGGACACCGCGATGAAGGTCACCACGGACGCCGTCCAGGTCCTGGGCGGGTACGGCTACACCGCCGACTTCCCCGTCGAGCGCTATATGCGCGAGGCCAAGGTCCTCCAGATCGTCGAGGGCACCAATCAGATCCAGCGGATGGTCATCGCCCGTCACCTCGCGGGTCCCGAGTCACGCTGAACTGCCCGTGGCCGTACATCACCGATGGCGACACCAGCCGTACCCACTCCGGGTCGTGCCGCCCCGGCAGCGTGCGGCCGCGATCGGCCCAGGTGCGGATGAGGGCGCGGTAGATGGGGGGATCCGGGAGTGGCGGCGCCTGCTGAACCGGCCGCTGAACCGATTCTGCGGTCGCCGGTACGACGGTCCTGCGCCGACGCCCGGTCGCTGAATATGTGGGGGTCATACCGGGGCAACGCGTAGGCGGGCGGGCAGGTCACCGGCCCCTGGAATCGCCCGTGCGTTCGCGACGGGCCCATGTGGGGGGCTCGGGCCGGCTTCCGGCATCTGGCCCACGCCTCACATCTGACGTACCGTCAAATGCGCAGCCGGGGGCCGTACCCCTCCGGGCGACGTCAACTGCCGCGCGCCCAGGGGGGCTTGCGATGCCCGACGACCGCCCCGTTGCCCACGACGAGTACCCCGTTCACCAGGTGCCCATGGCCATGAAGCAGGTCGCGACCGGCGACCGGAACGCCTACGCCCGCTGCATCTTCCACGTCTTCGACACCAGGGCCGGGCGCTCCTGATCATGAGGCTCGGGGTGTATCCGAACGTCGGGGTGATCGACGCGTACGTCACCCTGCGGGACGGGGACCGCCTGCCCCGGACACACTGATCCTGCACCACGGCAGCCTGCGGGCCATGGTGCAGGGCAGCTAACGGAGTTGACCGGGCGTCAGTCGCGGTGCGGGCGCGAGACGGTCAGGCGGCCAGGCGCCGCATGTCGGGGACCCGCATCGGGCGCGAGCTGGGGCCGCCGACGTGCGAGAACGGCTGGGTCCGCCAGTCGAGGCCCTGAGGGAGCGTCAACAGCAGGGCGGTGTCCTGCTCCTGAAGCTCCGTCGTCTCGTCCGCGGGCTCTGCGTCGTCCGCGGCCCGGCCCGTGCCGGTGCAGACCGTGAGCCCGAACGGATTCCACGGCGAGGCGCACAGCGCGTGCTCGGGCAGCGTTTCCTCGTCCGCCAGGAGCGCGATGGGCTGCGCGCAGTCCGGGCAGATCACCCGGTACATCTCGAAGGTGTCGTACGCGTCGAACTCCTCACCGTCCAGGGCGTCCGATTCGACGCCCTCCGGCTCGGGGTCGACGACCGGCTGCTGCCGCTTTGGTGCGGTACGACCAGGGCGCTTAAGACTCTGCATGGGCTTCTCCCCCTTGGGTGGGCCGACAAGGCGCTGCGACCTCGACCACAGCAAGCACTTCCCGCCCCGTCTCTGCGGTAATCACGAGAACATCACGGACCCGGTTCCGACTATGTGGCGTTCGTCACATGCCGCCCGCAGGTGCCCGGCCCGGTGGGTTTGTCCCCCGGCCGACTCACCAGTCGCACTCTGCCACATCACAAACCGGGTATGACCTGCGCCGCTCAGGTATCCGAGGGGATCAAGGGCCCTGTAGGTTCTGCGCCATGGAGGAGCTGGACCGACAGATCGTGCAGCTGCTCGTCGCGGACGGGCGGATGAGTTACACCGACTTGGGCAAGGCCACGGGCCTGTCCACGTCTGCCGTGCACCAGCGGGTGCGCCGACTGGAGCAACGCGGGGTCATCCGCGGCTATGCGGCGGTCGTGGACCCGGAGTCCGTCGGACTGCCCCTGACCGCCTTCATCTCGGTGAAGCCGTTCGACCCCAGCGCCCCCGACGACATCGCCGAACGCCTCGCCGACGTGCCCGAGATCGAGGCCTGCCACAGCGTCGCGGGCGACGAGAACTACATCCTCAAGGTGCGCGTCTCAACCCCGCACGAGCTGGAAGAACTCCTCGCACGGCTGCGCGGCCAGGCGGGGGTGTCGACACGGACGACAGTGGTGCTGTCGACGCCGTACGAGGCGCGGCCACCCCGGATCTGACGGACCCCGGCACGGGACGCGTGCCGGCAGGGGCGAGACTGTTCCCCATGAGTGAGAGCACCGCCTCGTCGGACACCGTGCTGCTGCGCGGTGGAGAAGTCCACAGCCCCGCCGATCCCTTCGCCACCGCGATGGTCGTCGAACGCGGGCAGGTCGCCTGGGTCGGCTCGGAAGGCGCGGCAGACGCCTTCGCCGACGGGGTCGACGAGGTCGTGGACCTCGAAGGCGCCCTGGTCACCCCGGCGTTCACCGACGCACACGTGCACACCACCGCCACCGGCCTCGCACTCACCGGCCTTGACCTGTCCGACGCCCCCTCGCTGGACGCGGCACTCGCCCTCGTACGGGACTTCGCCGCCGCCCGCCCGGCCGACCGGGTCCTGCTCGGACACGGCTGGGACGCGGCCCGTTGGCCCGGTGGACGCCCCCCGGCGCGTACCGAACTCGACGAGGCGACCGGCGGACGCCCGCTCTACCTCTCCCGCATCGACGTGCACTCCGCCATGGTCACCACCGCGCTCCTGGACCTCGTGCCGGGGGTCACCGAACGTGCCGGGTACATGGACGGTCCGCTGACCCGGGACGCCCACCACGCCGTCCGCGGGGCCGCCCTCGGCGCCATCACCGCGGAGCAGCGCACCCGGGCCCAGCGCGCCGCGCTCGCCCGTGCCGCCTCGCTCGGCATCGGCTCCGTCCACGAGTGCGCGGGCCCGGACATCTCCTCCGAGGACGACTTCACCGGGCTGCTGCGGCTCGCCGCAGAGGAGGCAGGACCCCGCGTCGTGGGCTACTGGGCCGAACAGGACGTCGACAAGGTGCGGGCCCTGGGCGCGGTCGGCGCCGCCGGCGACCTCTTCGTGGACGGCTCCCTCGGCTCGTACACCGCCTGTCTGCACCAGCCGTACGGTGACGCCGAGCACAGCGGCACCGCCTACCTCGACGCGACGGCCGTCGCCGCCCATGTCGTCGCCTGCACCGAGGCGGGCCTCCAGGCGGGCTTCCACG
The DNA here is from genome assembly GCF_042671685.1 of Streptomyces sp. NPDC127595. Classification (NCBI taxonomy): domain Bacteria; kingdom Bacillati; phylum Actinomycetota; class Actinomycetes; order Kitasatosporales; family Streptomycetaceae; genus Streptomyces; species Streptomyces sp. NPDC127595. Next base: position 13,119 of record NZ_JBHXWK010000021.1, read on the forward strand.
CCATCGGGGACGCCGCGGTGGCTTCCGTGGTCGAAGGTGTCCGTTCCGCCGCCGAGAAGGTCGGCCTCGCCCGCGTACGCGCCGCCCGGCACCGCGTCGAGCACGCCGAGATGCTCACCCCCGAGACCATCGCGGGCTTCGCCGAACTGGGCCTCACCGCCTCCGTGCAGCCCGCCTTCGACGCGCTGTGGGGCGGCGAGGACGGCATGTACGCCCAGCGTCTGGGCGCCGAGCGGGCCCGCACGCTCAACCCGTTCGCGGCCCTGCTGCGCACCGGCGTGCCGCTCGCCTTCGGCTCCGACAGCCCCGTGACGCCGCTCGACCCGTGGGGCACCGTCCGCGCCGCGGCCTTCCACCGCACGCCCGAGCACCGGGTGTCCGCCCGCGCCGCGTTCACGGCGCATACGCGCGGTGGATGGCGGGCCGTCGGACGGGACGACGCGGGTGTCCTGGTGCCGGGCGCGCCCGCGGACTACGCCGTGTGGCGCACCGAGGAGCTCGTCGTGCAGGCCCCGGACGACCGGGTCGCGCGCTGGTCCACCGATCCGCGCTCCGGCACCCCTGGGTTGCCGGATCTGACCCCCGGGAACGACCTGCCCGTCTGCCTGCGCACCGTGGTGGGCGGTCGGACGGTATTCGTACGGCCTAACGAGTGATGTCCCGGGGTGGCGCGCCTCGGATCACCGCCCGCCGCCCCGTCGCGCGACCTGCGCATCCTCTGCACTGACCAGGCGTTTGAGGAAGAAATCGCAGGTCAAACGGCTGTTGACAGTTGGCCGCCGGTGGCGGGTAGGTTCGGCCGGGTCCACCACCGGACGTCCGACCGGGGAACCTCCGCGCGGCCTCGAAGCGCCGCTGGGTCAGGGGCGGTGTGCCGCACCGGCGCACCACCACTGGGAGCCAGGCCCAGCACCCACGCAGCGAGAGGCGAGGGAACGTTCCGACAAGTCGGCAGGTGCGACCCGGGTGGGGCCCGGACGTTCAGTAGACAACGGCTTTCGGTCGACCCGCAGCCAGCGGGTCCCTGGTCGGCCCGAAGGGCGCCGGGCCCCGATCCGCAGCACGCGTGCTGCGCCGGGCGGGTTTACGTCTTACCCGCCTCTTGGAGAATCGACACCCCCGTACTACCGCCACGGCGTGGCAGCGCAGGTTGCGGCCACTATGGTGGACCTCTGCGTACGTACTCGAAGGGGCAGCAGTGAACGACGGCGACGGGACCCTGGCCGCGGAAGCCCAGGGGAGACAGTTCGGCCCGCTCGGTACGGCCTTGGTGATCATTCCGACCTACAACGAGGCCGAGAACATCAAGAAGATCGTCGGCCGGGTGCGCACCGCTGTGCCCGAGGCGCACGTTCTGGTGGCGGACGACAACAGCCCCGACGGCACGGGGAAACTCGCCGACGAGCTGGCCGCCGAGGACGAGCAGGTCCAGGTGCTGCACCGCAAGGGCAAGGAAGGCCTCGGCGCCGCCTACCTCGCGGGCTTCCGCTGGGGCATGGAGCACGGCTACGGCGTACTCGTCGAGATGGACGCCGACGGCTCCCACCAGCCCGAGGAACTCCCCCGTCTGCTGACCGCCCTCAAGGGCGCCGACCTCGTACTCGGCTCGCGCTGGGTGCCGGGCGGGCGCGTCGTGAACTGGCCCAAGTCCCGCGAGTTCATCTCGCGCGGCGGCAGCCTGTACTCCCGCGTCCTGCTGGACGTCCCGATCCGCGACGTCACAGGCGGCTACCGCGCCTTCCGCCGCGAGACCCTGGAGGGCCTCGGCCTCACCGAGGTCGCCTCCCAGGGGTACTGCTTCCAGGTCGACCTGGCCCGGCGCGCCGTCAAGGCCGGTTATCACGTCGTCGAGGTTCCGATCACCTTCGTGGAGCGAGAGCTCGGCGACTCCAAGATGAGCCGCGACATCCTGGTGGAGGCCCTGTGGCGGGTCACCACGTGGGGCGTGGGGGAGCGGGTCGGGCGGATCACGGGGCGCAAGTCCCTCTGAGGCGATCCGGTCGGCGTACGGCTCCTTGCGCTGCCGCGGCTTTCCCGTTGACCGGCATACGGCTTCCTGCGCTCCCCAGCTTGCCCGTCGACCGGCGTGAGGCTTTCTGCGCCCCGGGGCCTTCCCGTCGACCGGCGTACGGCTTTTCCCGCTGCCCCGGCGTGCACATCGACCGGCGTACGGCTCTCTGCGCTTCCCTTGGTCTCACGTCGACCGGTGCACGGCTTCCTGCGCTGGCTCTCACAGGTTCCGCCCCCGGTCCACAGGTGCTGTTGATCATCCGCTTATCCCGTACTGAGCCGCCTCCAGGCACACTGGGAACATGACGACTGGCGCTCCGACTCCCACGTACCCCGCCCGCCCGCGGCGCTCGCGGCTGCGCACCTTCCTGCCCCTCGGCGTCGCCGTGTGGCTGGTGCTGGAGATCTGGCTGCTCACCGTGGTCGCGGGGGCGGCGAGCGGCTTCACGGTGCTCCTGCTGCTGGTCGGGGCCTTCGTCCTCGGCTCCGTGGTCATCAAGCGGGCCGGACGCCGTGCCTTCCGCAACCTCAGCGAGACGCTGCAACAGCAGCAGAGCGGGGTGGCGCCCGCGGTGGGGACCGGTAAGGGTGACGGCAACGGGCTGATGATGCTCGGCGGCCTCCTCCTGATGATCCCCGGCCTGATCTCCGACGCCGTCGGCCTCCTCCTGCTGATCCCGCCGGTGCAGAAGGCCCTCAGCCGCTACGCCGAGCGGACCATCGAGCGCAAGATCGCGGCGGCTCCCCCCGGCACGCTGGGCGACGCCTTCCAGCAGGCGCGGATGCGCCGTCCCGACGGCAAGGTCGTCCAGGGCGAGGTCATCAGGGACGACGCGGGCCGCCGGCAGGATGGCCGGCAGCAGGATCCGGGTCCGCGCCCGCCGCTCAACGGCTGAGTCGTGGGGGGGGGGGGCGGGGCCCCCGCGGGCCCCCCCCCCCCCCCCCCCCCCCCCCCCCCCCACCCACCCCCCCCCCCCCCCCCCCCCCCCCCCCACCCCCCCCCCCCCCACCCCCCCCCCCCCCGCCCCCCCCCCCCCCCCCCCCCCCCCCCCCCCCCCCCCCCCCGCACGCNNNGGCGCGGCGGCGCCGGGGCGGCCCCCTCGGCGCGGGGGCGCCCCCCCCCCCGGCCACGCGTGGGGGTGCGGCGCGGGGCCCCCCCCCCGGGGCCCCCACGCCCCGCACCCCGGCCGTCCCCGAAACGCACAAAGCCGCAGACCCCGTACCCGTCAGGTACGGCGCCCGCGGCTGCGTGCGTTCGTGTATGCCACCCAACCCCGGCGGGGGTTACGCGGACTTGCGGCTGTCCCGCGGATGTACCGCGATGTTCATCGCGCCGGAGCGCAGAACCGCCAGACGCTCCTCAAGGACCTCTTCGAGTTCCTCTCGGGTGCGTCGCTCCATCAGCATGTCCCAATGTGTACGCGCGGGCTTGGCCTTCTTTTCCTCAGGGCCGTCGCCGTCCACCAGGAGTGCCTGCGCCCCGCAGACCTTGCACTCCCACTCGGACGGGATCTCCGCCTCGACCGAGAAGGGCATCTCAAAGCGATGTCCCTTCTCGCATGCGTACTCCACGGCCTGGCGCGGGGCCAGGTCGATGCCGCGGTCCGTCTCGTAGCTTGTCACCACGAGGCGCGTACCGCGAAGAGCTCGCTCACTCATGAATCGTGCCTCCCGGGCTTGTCGCCCACAGGACAGGTGTCGCTGTCGTCGTCATCCGGTCAACGTCCGGTCGGCGGTAAAGATTCCCGTTCCGGGTCATGCGTCGCCGTCGTAGCCGCCCCTTGTTGTACCCACCTGCGCCCGCTTTGTCACATCTGAGAGCAGATATAACCCGGCGTTTCAGTATCTTGACGCGCAGTAACGGTACGCCTGGCAGGCCAAACGCGTACACTACCGGCCTTTGGCCTCCGGCGCTAAATCCTGTCGGGTACGGGATTCCCCGCGTCGCGTATCGCCTGGCGCACCGGAACCCTCGCGAGCAGCACGAACCCGATGACGAAGAAGGCCACCAACGAGATGATCGCGTCCCGATAACTTCCGGTCAGCTGGTAGGTGAGCCCGAACAGAAGCGGGCCCAGCCAGCTCATGCCACGGTCGCTCATCTCGTAGGCGGAGAAGTACTCGGCCTCCTTGCCACTCGGCACGAGATGGGAGAACAGGGAGCGCGAGAGTGCCTGGCTGCCACCCAGGACGAGCCCGATGCCGGCGGCCAGGACGAAGAATCCGACGGGCGCGCCGGCGGGCAGGAAATACCCGGCGCAGAGGGTCACCGTCCAGGCGACGAGCGAGCCGAGGATCGTACGTTTCGCGCCGTATCTGCGCGCCAGACGACCCATGCCCAGGGCGCCCCCGACCGCCAGCACCTGCACCAGCAGAATGGCGACGATCAGCGTCGACTGGCCGAGGCCCAGCTCCTCCGATCCGTAGACCGAGGCCTGGGAGATGACCGTCTGGATGCCGTCGTTGTAGATGAGGTAGGCGAGCAGGAAGGAGAGGGTGAGCGGTTTGCCGCGCATGTCGCGCACGGTGGCCGCCAGTTGCCGCCATCCGTGCACGGAGGTCGTCCCGGGGGGAGCTGTACTGCGGTCGCGCAGGCGCTTGAGCGGTACGAGGGTGAAGGCACCCCACCAGACGCCAGCCGAGGCGAGGCAGATGCGTACCGCCATCGACTCCGAGAGGCCGAAGCTGTCGTGCGCCGTGAACAGGACCAGGTTTGCCACCAGAACGAGTGAGCCCGCCGCGTAGCCGAAGGCCCAGCCCCGGGACGAGACCGCGTCGCGCTCCGCGGGCGGGGCGATCTGCGGCAGGTAGGAGTTGTAGACGACCATCGACACGGCCACCGAGGCGTTGGCGATGATCAGCAGCAGCCCGCCCAGCAGATAGCGGTCGCCCTCCAGGAAGAACATGCCGGTGGTGGCCGCGGCACCCACGTAGGCGGCGGCCGCGAGCAGCGGCTTCTTGCGGCCCGTGCGGTCGGCGGCCGCGCCCGCCATCGGCATCACGAAGATCGACAGGATGACGGACGCCGAGACGGCGTACGCGAAGAAGGAACCGGCGCGGATCGGGATCCCCAGGGGATGCACGAAACCGTCCGGGTCCGCCGCCGCCTCGGCGACCGACGTCAGATAGGGGCCGAGGAACACGGTGAGCACGCTCGTCGAGTAGACGGAGCACGCCCAGTCGTACATGTACCAGCCGTGTTGCTCGCGCCGCCGCCCGGCGTCTCCGCCTGCTGAGTCCGCCGCCTCCGCGCGCACGGTGTCAGTGCCCACCCGTGCTCCTCGCTTCCCCTGAATGGACCGCGCGGCGGGGCTCAGACCCAAGTGCCCCGGTCCTCCAGGACGCTGCGCAGCGTGTCGATGTGATCGGTCATGATGCCATCGACTCCCAGGTCCAGGAGCCGGTGCATCCGATCCGCGTCGTTCACCGTCCACACGTGGACCTGCAGCCCACGCGCGTGGGCCGCACGCAGGAACCGCCGGTCGACCACGGGCACGCCCGACTGGGACACAGGCACCTGGGCGGCGATCGCCGAACCGCGCACCGCGGCCGGTATGCCGTACGAGCGCAGTCGCAGTCCCAGGACGCCCCGGGTGCCGTACGAGGTGGCCAGGCGCGGTCCGGCCAGGCGCTGGGCGCGGAAGACGCGCGCCTCGGAGAAGGAGCCGACGCAGACGCGGTCCCAGGCGTCGGTGCGGCCGATCAGGTTGAGCAGGGGATGCAGGGCTGGTTCGGCCTTGATGTCGACGTTCCAGCGCACCTCGGGGAAGGTTTCGAGCAGTTCCTCGAAGAGGGGTATCGGTTCCTTGCCGGCCACGCGTGCCTGGCGCACGTCCTCCCACGGGAGGTCCGCGATCCGGCCGGCCCCGTCCGTCACCCGGTCCAGGGTCGAGTCATGGAAGGCGACGAGCTTGCCGTCGGCCGTCGCGTGCACGTCCGTCTCGATGTAGCGGTAGCCCGTCTCCACCGCCCGCCGGAACTGCAGCAGGGTGTTCTCCAGGCCGTCCGCCGCCCCGCCCCGGTGTGCGAAGGCGATCGGGCCGGGGTGGTCGAGATACGGGTGACGTATACGCGTGCTCACCCGGGAAGTATGGCGCGCTCCGGTTGACCGGTGGCAACCACCGTGCTGCCGCCCGGTGCCGGGCGGACGGCGAACACGCGCAGGAAGAACTGGGCGAGCGGGCCGATGGCGACCGCGTACAGGACGGTGCCGATACCGACCGTCCCGCCGAGGGCGAAGCCGGTCGCCACGACCGCCACTTCGATGGCCGTGCGCATCAGGCGGATCGAGCGGCCGGTGAGCTGGTGGAGGCCCGTCATCAGGCCGTCGCGCGGCCCTGGACCGAAGCGCGCGGCGATGTAGAGGCCGGTGGCCGCGCCGTTCAGCACGATGCCCGCCACAAGAAGGGGAATCCGTACGGCCAGGCTGTGCGCGTCGGGCAGGAGGGTGAGGGCGCCGTCCATGGCGATGCCGACCACGAAGACGTTGGAGACGGTGCCCAGGCCCGGGCGCTGGCGGAGCGGGATCCACAGGAGCAGCACCGCCGCGCCCACGAAGATCGACACCACGCCGATCGTCAGGCCGGTCAGCTCGGCGAGACCCTGGTGCAGCACGTTCCAGGGCTCCAGGCCGAGGCCGGACTCCACCAGCAGGGCCGAACTCGCGCCGTACAGCGCCAGGCCGGCGTACAGCTGGACGAGTCGGCGCGGGAGCTGTCCGGAGGTGAGGAGTCCGGTTTCCGGGCGGGTGGAGCGCGTGGACAAGAGAAGCCCCCTGCAGTGGTCGTCGTGGCCTGACACATGACACTCTGTGGCTTGAGAAGTCATCGCATCCATGGCCAATTCTGGGAAGGTGGACTGGGAATCATGACTCAGTGGACTTCGGCGGTGGGTGCCGCTCAGCTCGCCCGGCTGCTCAGCTCCCAGCAGGAACGTCCCGCGGGGCCCGGCTCCCGTCGCCCGCCCGCCTATCGCGCGCTCGCCGACGGCATCCGGCTGCTCGTACTCGAAGGCCGGGTACCGGTCGCCGCGCGGCTGCCCGCCGAGCGCGAGCTCGCGGTGTCCCTGTCCGTCAGCCGTACGACGGTCGCCGCGGCCTATGAGGCGCTGCGGTCCGAAGGGTTCCTGGAGTCCCGCCGCGGAGCGGGCAGCTGGACCGCCGTACCCGCGGGTAATCCGTTGCCCGCGCGCGGACTTGAGCCGCTGCCTCCCGAGGCCCTCGGATCCATGATCGACCTCGGCTGCGCGGCGCTGCCCGCACCCGAGCCATGGCTCACCCGGGCTGTGCAGGGCGCTCTGGAGGAACTGCCGCCCTACGCGCACACCCACGGCGACTATCCCGCCGGGCTGCCGGCGCTGCGCTCGATGCTCGCCGAGCGGTACACCGCGCGCGGCATCCCGACCATGCCCGAACAGATCATGGTGACCACCGGGGCGATGGGGGCGATGGACGCGATCTGTCATCTCTTCGCCGGGCGCGGCGAACGGATCGCCGTCGAGTCCCCCTCGTACGCCAACATCCTTCAACTGATGCGTGAGGCCGGGGCCCGGCTGGTGCCCGTCGCCATGGCCGAGGGGCTCGCCGGCTGGGACATGGACCGCTGGCGGCAGGTCCTGCGCGACTCGGCCCCCCGGCTCGCGTATGTCGTCGCCGACTTCCACAACCCGACGGGCGCCCTTGCCGACGAGGACCGGCGGCGCGTGCTGGTGGACGCGGCCCGGTCCGCGGGGACCGTGCTCGTCGTGGACGAGACGATGAGCGAACTCCACCTGGACGACGACGTCTCCGCCATGCCCCGTCCCGTGTGCAGTTTCGACCCTTCCGGGTCCACGGTCATCACGGTCGGATCGGCAAGCAAGGCCTTCTGGGCCGGGATGCGGATCGGATGGGTGCGGGCCGCTCCGGATGTGATCCGCAGCCTGGTCGCCGCGCGCGCGTACGCCGACCTGGGCACGCCCGTGCTGGAGCAGCTGGCCGTCAACTGGCTGCTGAGTACCGGGGGCTGGGAGCAGGCGGTGGAGATCCGGCGGACGCAGGCCCGGGAGAACCGGGATGCGCTCGTCACCGCTGTACGGCGTGAGCTACCGGAGTGGGAGTTCTCGGTGCCGCGGGGCGGGCTCACGTTGTGGGTGCGGACCGGTGGGCTTTCCGGGTCACGGCTGGCCGAGGTGGGCGAGCGGGTGGGGATCCGGGTGCCGTCCGGGCCGCGGTTCGGGGTGGACGGTGCCTTCGAGGGGTATGTGCGGTTGCCGTTCACAGTCGGGGGCGCGGTGGCGGAGGAGGCGGCGGTGCGGCTCGCTGCGGCGGCGCGGTTGGTGGAGACGGGGGGTGCCTCGGGGAGCGAGGCGCCTCGGACGTTTGTGGCTTAGCCAGGGAGGGTTTTCGCCCCTCCGCCCCTGCCCGTCCCTAGGGTCTGGGGGCTTCGCCCCAGACACGGCCTCGTTCTCAAACGCCGGACGGGCTGATCTCGGCCTCCGCAGGGATTGTCCGCTCCGGGAGCAGGTTCAGGACCGCCCTGCGGTGGGTCTCGCTGGTCGCGTCGTCGTAGGGGTCCGGGGTGGCCGGGACCTGGAGGCGGAGGACGGGTCCGGTGCCGAGGCGGGCGTAGCCGCGGCCGGGGGGTACGTCGCGGGTGGGAGTGGTGTGCGGGGGTGCGCCGAGGACCGCTTCCAGCTGGGCGGGGGACGCGGGACCGAGCACCACGCGCGCGCGGGTGTGCTGGCGGACGGCGTCGCTGAGGGAGTCGAGGCTCTCGAAATGCTCGGCGACGACGACCGTGACCCCGGCCGCGCGGCCATGGCGCAGCGGGACCTGGAGGAGTGACTGGGGGTCGTTGCGGCCGTCCACGGCGGCGAAGTGCCCCAAGGCGCTCGGGCGGTCCAGCAGGATCCACAGCGGGTGCTTGGTGTCGTCCGGCGCGGCCTGGCCCGCCTGCCGGGCGCGGTTGGCGGCGATGAGGCGCCGCTCCGTCTCATGGGCGGCCCACTCCAGGCTCGCGAGCGCCCCGGCGAGCCCGCACTCGACGGCCAGGACACCCTGACGGCCGGTCAGGCACGCGTACTCGCCGGTGCCCGCGCCCTCGACGATCACGACATCGCCGTACTGGAGACACTGCAGGGCGATCGAGCGAAGGAGTGTCGTGGTGCCGCTGCCCGGTTCGCCGGCGACCAGCAGATGCGGCTCCGTGGAGCGGCCCCCGGTGCGCCAGACGACCGGGGGAACGTCACGCAGTTCCTCACCGTAGGTGAGGGGGAGCGTGCGCTGGACGTCGGCGGGGTCGGTGAAGCCGAGGACCGTCTCACCGGGTGCGGTCACGAACCGCTGGGCGGCGATGTCGGTGGGGAGCGGCGGGAGGACCGTGATCCTCAGCTCGTTGCCCTCCTCGTCCCACTCGAAGTGGTACTCCCGTCCACGGCCGGACTTGGCGTGCAGAAGCTGCTCGATCCGGGCGCGCGAACTCGTCTCTCCGTCGGTGAAGTACGCCGGGTAGCGGAGGTGGAGCTGGGACACGCGTCCGTCGTCGTCGAAGTCGTACGACGAGAAGGCCTTCTCCCAGTCGCCGCCGTGGGCATAGAGGGGAGCGGGGTCCTCGGCGGCGGAGAAGTACGGGACCAGGGCCTCGTACAGCGACTGGAGGCGCTGGGTCTGCGGCTCGTCGGGGCCCGTGGGGGCAGGCGCGACGCGTTCGCGGCCCGCCCAGGCTGCCGCCGCCATCAGTGTGATGACGGCGAGCAGCGGTCCGTACGGCACCAGTGCCACGACCAGGACCACGGAGGCCACCAGGAACAGCAGTGGCCCGCGCCGGTCCTTGGGCGTGTCGGCCCACCTGCGCCGCCCGGCAGCCGCCAGCCGGCGCAGTCCACGAGTGATCGTGATCAGCGGGTGGAGGACGTCGGTGGCACTGTCGGCTGCCGTCCGGGCCAGATCCCGGCTTCGGGCGATCTGCGCGCTGCCGTTGCTCAGAATGCGGGGGAGAGGGCGCCGGGCCACTGCTGTCTCCTGATGGTGCGTACGAGAGGGAGGGACGTCAGAACTTGATCCCGCCGAGGAGGCCCGCAAGGCTCTCCCCGCCGGCCTTGATGCTCGGAGCGATGGCCGTGCTCGCCAGGTAGAACCCGAACAGCGCGGCGACAAAGGCATGCGACCCCTTGAGCCCGTCCTTCTTGAAGAAGAGGAAGACGATGATGCCGAGAAGGACGACGCCTGAGATGGACAGAATCATTTGAGCTCTCCTGGTTCGCGGGGGACAGTCACCATGAGTTCTTCCAGGATCACAGCATGTATCCATACGACAAAAGGTGCAATGGGGTGAAGTTCGGCGAATTTCACCCGAGTGGCGGAGCCATTCGGGCAGCCTGAACAGGCTCGTTGCACCCTGGAAATCCGTTGTGATCTTTGCCGCAGAGGGTGCCGGTCATGTGCTGGCGGAGCCAGTACTCTGGCGATTCACCCGAACGGTTGCAGTGAGAGGTGGTCCGGCCGATGAGTGAAGCCCCCGACCCGGAGGTCGTGGAGCTGGCGACCAAGATCTTCGATCTTGCGCGCCGTGGCGAGACCGAGGCGCTCGTCGCGTACGTCGACGCAGGCGTTCCGGCCAACCTCACCAACGACCGTGGCGACTCGCTCGTGATGCTCGCCGCCTATCACGGCCATGCCGACGCCGTACGCGCTCTGTTGACGCGGGGAGCCGAGGCGGACCGCATCAACGACCGGGGGCAGACACCCCTCGCGGGTGCCGTCTTCAAGGGCGAGGAGGCGGTGATCCGGGCGCTCCTGGACGGCGGCGCCGATCCGGCCGCGGGCACTCCCTCGGCCGTCGACACGGCGCGTATGTTCGGCAAGACCGAGTTGCTCGAGTTGTTCGGTACACGATGACTTCAACGCCCTGAACAGGCGAAACGAAGAAAATGGGGGAGGCGGAGCGGGGCCGCCGGAAATGCGGTCGCGGCGGGAAGAACCGCTGGGTCATCATGACGTCGTGATTCACGGACGCGATGGCTGGGCAGGTGTTGCCGCACCGCGCGGGCCGTGATGCGGCCCGCATGGGCCACCGACGAGAGGCAGAGGAAGATGGTCTACAGCAAGCAAGAGACGGCGGGCGCTCCGACGTGTTGTCACGTGGCCAGGTAATGCAGGATCCCGGTTGCGTCGACGCTTGATGTGAGGCTGTTTCCCATGTTCGATCCGGTCATAGCGCCCAGCGGTACGCTGCTCGGCCTGCTTCAGAGGGGTCGCGGCGACGGCACGCTGCACGCGCTCACCGCACCGCGCGCCGAGGCGCTCGCGGCGCTGAACCACTGTGTGCTGCGCGACCCCCGCCACGACTGGCAGGTGGAGAACCGCTCCCTTTACTACGCCCGTCTCTACCTCGATGTGAGCGGTGAGCTCGACGAGATCGAGCGGCACCTCTTCGACTCCGAGGACGTCATCGACGACTGCGAGTCGCGCACCGGGCTCGCGCTGGCGGTCCTCGGGCACCTCGCCTCGTACGGCAGGCAGGACGCGCTCGAACTGCTGCGCAGGTACGCCGCCTCGGGCACCAACTGGGCCTGGGCCCTGGACGAGTTGGCCCTGCGCGACGACGACGCCGGCCTGCGCGCCCTGGCCGCCCCCGTGCTCGCCCGCTTCCCGGCCGACGCAGAGGGCGAGGCCGCGCTCGCCGCCACCGTGCGCGACGCGTTCGAACCACGGCCCTGGCGGCTGTGGGCCGACGATCCGCGCGAATCCATCGGCACGCGCGTGCGTGCCGCCCAGGAACAGGGCTCCTTCGATCGTTGGCAGCGCCAGATGCGACCGGCCGGGCCCCGCCCGGGTTGGAGCGTGCAGGCCGTCTTCGAGTGGGCCCAGCAGGGCATCGAACGGGGAGCCGCGCTCCATGTCCCGGCCGCCCGCTGCCTCAGCGCCGTCGCAGGTCCCGAGGACCGGCCCGAGATTATCGAGGCCGCCCGAGACGGCGGCGACGGAGCGCGCTGCACCGCCTTGCGCTATCTCGCCGACAGCAATGACCCGGACGCTCTCGACCTGATCGAGGGCGCCGCCGCCACCGGTTCGACGGCAGTGGCCGAGGCCGCCGTAGACGCCTTCGAACGGATGCGGAGCATCGCCGCCGTCGACCGGGCGCGAAGCTGGGCCCACCGGCCCGACCCCCTGGGAGCCGCCGCGGGCCGGATGCTCGCCTGCCGGGGCGGTACGCAGGACAGCGAACTGGTGCTGGGCGCGCTGCGCGAGGCCGTACGGGGCGAGGGCCCCGACGCCCCCACACTGTGGACCCTGGTCGACGGGGCCGGACGGCTCGGCATCATCTGCGCCGCACCCGTCCTGCGGCATGTGTACCGCGAGACCGCCTCGTCCCATCTGCGCGGGCGCGCCGCCCGCGCGCTCGCCGCCACCGATCCGTCCTTCCCCGCCGGCTTCGCCGTCGAGTGCCTGTGGGACTGCGAGGAGACCACCCGCGAGGTCGCCGCGCGGCATGCGGAGACCGCTGATGCGCGGGTGGTGGACCAGTTGCGCAGGCTGGCGGCGGATCCGGCCGAAGAGGCCGAAGTACAGACAGCGGTACGGAGCAGAATCGGTCCGGACATGCCCGCCGTATGAACGTTCGGTGACTCATGAGTCAGGAAGTCGTGGACACGGACTGACCTGGACGGGTGCGGAGCCCAACGCTCATGGGACGTTCCCCGTACGGAAAGATCCACGTTGACCCGGCCACGTCCAGCGGGGCGAGAACACGGGTATGCGTGTCGTCATCGTGACCGAATCCTTTCCCCCCGATGTGAACGGCGTGGCCCACTGCGCGCTTCAGACCGCCCGGCACCTCGTCGATCGCGGTCACGTTCCCCTCGTCGTCGCCCCGGCCACCGCCGCCGGGAGCGGGCCCGACGCCACCGCGCCGTGCCCTGTCATCCGAGTCCCCTCAATTCCGCTCCCGGGCTACCCCCAGGTCCGCGTCGCTCTCCCCAGCCGACGCGTCGCCGCGGCCATCACCGAACACCGCGCGGACATCGTTCACCTGGCCAGCCCCTTCATCCTCGGCGTCCGCGGCATGGCCGCGGCCGCCCGGCTCGGCATCCCGGCCATCGCCGTCTACCAGACCGACCTCGCCGGATACGCCCGTACGTACGTGGGTGCCGGCGAAGCCACCGCGTGGCGGCGCATCCGCTCCGTGCACGCCGCCGCCGACCGGACGCTCGCTCCGTCCAGCGTGGCCCTGAACGACCTGGAGGCACACGGTGTGCCGCGGGTGAAGCTGTGGGCGCGTGGCGTGGACACCGAGCGCTTCCGTCCCGACCGCCGGGACGAGGCGATGCGCCGCGAGCTGGCGCCGAACGGCGAACTGATTGTCGGCTACGTCGGGCGGCTCGCCCCCGAGAAGCAGGTCGAACTGCTCTCCGGGGTATGCGGCCTGGAAGGCGTGCGTCTCGTGATCGTGGGGGACGGGCCGAGCCAGGCCAGCCTCTCCGAGCAGTTGCCCGGAGCGGTCTTCCTCGGGCGTCGCACGGGCGACGAACTCGCCCGGATCTTCGCCTCGCTGGACGTCTTCGCGCACACCGGTCCGTTCGAGACCTTCTGCCAGACCGTGCAGGAGGCCATGGCCAGCGGGGTGCCCGTCGTCGCACCGGCCGCGGGCGGACCGCTCGACCTGGTGGCCCACGGGCGTACCGGACTGCTGGTGCCACCGCGCGACGCGGACGCCGTACGGGACGCGGTGTGGGCCCTGGCGGCCGATCCGGAGCTCCGGGCCGCCTATGGTGCCGCGGCGCGGAACATGGTCGAGGGCCGCACCTGGGCCGCCGTCGGCGATCAGCTCATCGGGCACTACAACGATGTGCTCTCCGCGCGGATGGTGGTGGCGGCATGAGCCTGCGCATCGTACGGCTCGCCAACTTCGTCGCCCCCGCCTCCGGAGGCCTGCGCACCGCGCTGCGCGAGCTGGGCACCGGCTACCTGCACGCGGGACACGAGCCGGTGCTCATCGTCCCCGGCGAGCGCGCCACCGACCGGGAGACCGAGCAGGGGCGTGTCATCACGCTGCCCGGGCCGGTGCTGCCCGGCACCGGCGGCTATCGCGTCCTCACCGACAAGCGGCGGGTCGCGCGGCTCCTGGAGTCGCTCGCACCCGACCGCCTGGAGGTCTCCGACCGGACCACCCTGCGCTGGACCGGCGTCTGGGCGCGGCGGGCCCGGGTGCCCGCCGTGATGGTCTCCCACGAGACCGCCGACGGCGTGCTGCGGACCTGGGGGCTCCCCGAGGGAATGGCCCGGCGCACCGCCGACGCCCTCAACGTGCGTACCGCACACACCTATTCGCGTGTCGTGTGCACCACGGAATTCGCCGAGCGCGAGTTCGTCCGGATCGGCGCCCGCAATGTCGTACGCGCTCCCCTGGGCGTCGATCTGGTGGGACGGGACCCCTCGCTGCGGGATCCCGCGGTTCGTGCCCGCTACGCGCGCGTGGACCAGGCACTGCTCGTGATGTGCTCCAGGCTGTCCGTGGAGAAGCGGCCGGGTACGGCGCTGGACGGGCTGGAGGCGCTGCTGCGGCGCGGACAGCGTGCGGTCCTCGTCGTCGCCGGGGACGGACCGCTGCGGGCCCGGCTCGAACAGCGCGCCCGGGAGCGGAGGCTGCCCGTCACCTTCCTCGGCCACCTGGCGGACCGCGCCGCGCTCGGCGCGCTCCAGGCCTCCGCCGACGTCTGCCTGGCCCCCGGGCCCGCCGAGACGTTCGGCCTCGCCGCCCTGGAGGCGATGGCCTGCGGTACGCCGGTGGTGGCGAGCTCCCTGTCCGCCCTGCCGGAGGTCATCGGGTCCGCCGGAGCGACCGCCGCGGACAACGGGGACTCCTTCGCGGACGCGGTGCGGCTGCTCCTCAGCCGCCCCGAGGGCGAGCGCAGGGAGGCCGCACGCGCGCGTGCCGAGTGTTTCGGATGGAACACCGCCGTCGAGGGCTTCCTCGCCGCGCATGACGCGGTGGTCGAGGTGCGGCCGCGCCTTCAGGAGGGCGTGGGATGAGACCGCTTCGTTTCGTGGCCCTCGGGGACTCGCTGACGGAAGGGGTGGGCGACCCCGTCGGGGAAACCTGGCGGGGGTGGGCCGCACTGCTCGCGCAGGGGCTCGCCCCGGCGGACGCACCCGTGGAGTTCATCAACCTGGCGGTCAGCGGCGCCCAGACGCGTGACGTGCTGGAGCGCCAGACGCCCGAGGCGATGGCCCTCGGCCCTGACGTGGTCTCCGTCGTCATAGGAGTCAACGACACCCTGCGGTACACCTTCGACATCCACTCCGTGGCCGCACGGCTCGACAAGGTGTACGCCGCGTTCCGGGCCCAGGGAGCCGTGGTGATGACGGCCTGTCTCCCGGACCCCGGCTACATGCTCGGGCTGCCGGGCGCGCTGGCGCGGCCGCTGGCCCGGCGGCAGCGGGCCGTCAACGCGGTCGTGCACGCACTGTCCGAGCGGCACGGCGCGCTGCATCTGCACGCCGCCGAGGAGGACTGGCTGAAGGACCGCGCGATGTGGAGCGCGGACAAACTGCACCCGGGGGAGCAGGGGCACCGGGCGCTCGCGCTCCGGTTCCACGCGCTGCTCGCCGAGCAGGGCATCGCCACCGGTGGCCGGCCCTCGGCCGAGCCCGAGTTCCCCGCGCCCACGCGGTCGGCGAGCATGTGGTGGCTGGCCACCGCCGGGACCGGGTGGGTCGCGCGCCGGTGCACTGACCTGCTGCCGCAACTGCTCACCCTCGCCGCCGCCGAAGTACGCCACAAGGCGCGCGGTACCAGCTCACGCCTCGACCTGAGCGCCTCGCACGCCGTGGCCGCCGCGCTGGCCGCCCTGTCGGTGACCGAGCACCAGCCGGACCCGGCATGACGGCTCTGCTTCCCCCGGGTCCGCTTCAACGCCGGCGTACGGCCACGAAGCGGACCGGTGTGCCGGGGACGGCCTGAGCGGCCGCCGGGAGGCCGGCCGGGCGGACGACAGCGATCACCGGGTACCCGCCGGTGGTCGGGTGGTCGGCCAGGAAGACGACCGGTCTGCCGTCGGGCGGTACCTGGACGGCACCCAGGACCATGCCCTCACTGGGGAGTTCGCCGGAAACGGCCCTCTCCAATGAGGGCCCTTCCATACGCAGGCCGATGCGGTTGCTCGCCGACGACACCCGGTAGGAACCGGCGGTCAGGGTGCGCAGCGCCGATGCCGTGAACCAGTCGTCGCGCGGGCCCGGCGTCACCCGCAGGACCAGTTCGGACGGCGGCGCGGGGTGCGGGACCACGTCCACGCGCGTGTGGACGGCTTCGGGGCGGCCCAGGGGCAGCACCATGCCGTCCGTCAGGGGAGGCGGGCCCAGGCCCGACAGGAGGTCCGTCGAGCGGCTGCCGAGGACGGGATCCACGGCGATCCCTCCGGAGACGGCCACATAGCTGCGCAGTCCCGCGCGCGCGGGACCGACGTCCAGCAGTGCGCCGGCGGGCACGCGCAGGGCCGCTCCCCAGGGCGCGGGACGGCCGTCCACGGTGACCTGGCAGGGTGCGCCCGCCACCGCCACGGTGACCGGCGAACGCGGGCGCAGAGCACATCCGTTGAGCGTCGTCTCCAGGACGGCCGCGTCGGAGGCGTTCCCGACGAGCCGGTTGGCCAGCGCCGCAGCCGGCCCGTCGAGCGCGCCCGAGCGCGGTACGCCGAGGTGGGCGTGGCCGGGGCGGCCCTGGTCCTGGACGGTGGTCAGGGCCCCGGCACGTACGACGGACAGAGCCCGGTCCGTCATGAGCGCCTCGTCGGTACGAAACGGACCCGGGTGCCCGGAGCCAACAGCGCGGCCGGCACGCGCGCGTGGTCCCACAGCACCGCGTCCGTCGTCCCGATCAGCTGCCAGCCGCCCGGCGAGGAGCGCGGGTACACGCCGGTGTACGGGCCCGCGAGCGCCACGGAACCCGCCGGAACCGTCGTACGCGGGGTCGCCCGCCGGGGGACGTCGTACTCGGACGGCAGGCCCGTGAGGTAGCCGAAGCCGGGCGCGAACCCGCAGAAGGCGACCCGGAATTCGGCGGCCGCGTGGATCTCGGGCACCCGGTGCTCAGGCACGCCCCACAGGGCCGCGACGTCCGCCAGGTCGGGACCGTCGTACCGTACGGGGATCTCGATCGCCTGCTCCGCGCGCGCGGGCACTGCCGGGATGTCCCAGGAGGCGAGGCGGGCCGCCAGGCGCACGGGGTCGTCCAGGCCGTCCAGGAGGACCGTACGGGCCGCGGGGACGATCTCCGTGACCGAGAGGGAGCCTTCCGCGCGGCGGCGCAGCAGTTCGGCGTGCAGGGCCTGTGCCTCGTCGCCGGAGGAGACCTCGACGAGCAGGGCACGGTCGCCGACCGGCAGTGCCCTCATACGAACGCCTCCACGCGGACGCCCGCGGACTCGAGCCCGGCGCGGACCCGGCGGGCCATGTCCACCGCGCCCGGGGTGTCCCCGTGCAGGCACAGCGACCGCGCCCGGACCGCGACGCGTTCCCCGGAGTGCGAGGTCACGACGCCGAAGCGGGCCAGGCCCAGCGAGCGTTCGAGAACGCTGTCCGGGTCCGTAATCACCGCGCCGTCCTGGGAGCGTGGCACCAGGGTGCCCTCCTCGGTGTACGCGCGGTCGGCGAACGCCTCGGTGACGGTGGGCAGTCCCGCCCGCTCGGCCAGTTTCAGGAAACGGGAGGACGGGAGACCGAGGACAGGCAGGCAGGCGTCCGCGAGCAGTACGCCCTCGACGACCGCCCCCGCCTGCTCCTCGTCGTGCACGACACGGTTGTAGAGCGCGCCGTGCGGCTTCACGTACGACACGCGCGAGCCCGCCGCACGCGCGAAGACCTCCAGGGCGCCGATCTGGTACGCCACTTCGGCCGTCAGTTCGTCGGGCGGCACATCCATCGCGCGCCGCCCGAAACCCGCCAGGTCGCGGTAGGAGACCTGGGCGCCGATCCGTACACCGCGCTCGGCCGCCAGCTCGCACACCCGCCGCATGGTGATCGCGTCCCCGGCGTGGAAACCGCAGGCCACATTGGCACTGGTGACGACGGACAGCAGCTGTTCGTCGTCGGTCAGGTGCCAGCGGCCGAAGCCCTCGCCCAGGTCGGCGTTGAGATCGATCGGTGTCATCAGGTGCTGTCTCTCCTCTTCAGGCCACGCGATACTGCTCGTCACGAGTGTCCGTGACGAACATCTGGCCGGGCGCGTGGGTGATGGCGAACGGCGGGCGGGACGCCATCACGGCTGCCTGCGGTGTCACTCCACAGGCCCAGAACACCGGGATGTCGCCCGGCTCGGCGTCCACCCGGTCGCCGAAGTCGGGGTGCGCGAGATCCCCGATGCCAAGACCCGACGGCTCACCGCAGTGCACCGGACTTCCGTGCACGGCGGGCAGCAGACTGCTCTCCCGGATGGCCGCGGCCAGATGCTCGGGCGGAACCGGACGCATCGAGACCACCATGGGGCCGTGCAGCCGCCCGGCCGGACGGCACTGGCGGCCCGTCACGTACATGGAGACGTTGCGGCCCTGTTCCAGGTGGCGCATCGGGACGCCCGCCTCGCTCAACGCCCACTCGAAGGTGAAGCTGCACCCGATGAGGAACGAGACCAGGTCGCCGCGCCAATGACCGACCACGTCCGTGGGCTCGGCCACCAACTCGCCGTGTTCCCACACCCGGTAGCGCGGCAGATCGGTGCGCAGGTCCGCGCCCTCGGCGAGCGGAGTGGTCCAGGAACCGGCGTCGGTGACGTCGAGGACCGGACAGGGCTTCGGGTTGCGCTGGCAGAACAGCAGCATGTCGTACGCCCAGTCTGCGGGCACCGAGATCAGGTTCGCCTGGGTGTGGCCCGCGGCGACTCCGGCGGTGGGACCCGACACGCCCGAACGGAACCTGGCGCGCGCCTTCTTGGGGGTCCACGCGTGCGCGTGGCTGTCGAGGAGGCTCAACGGGCGGTCCTGGGGGGTATGGAGCACAGCGGACGTGGCCGTCACAGGAGTTCCTTTCCGCGTGTCTCGGGGAGCCCGATCAGCGCCAGCGCCGCGAGGGCGTATCCGATGGCGCCGAAGACCAGCGCCCCGCCCACGCCCCAACTGTCGGCCAGGAAACCGACCGTGGTGGGGAAGACGGCGCCCACGGCGCGCCCGGTGTTGTACGTGAAGCCCTGTCCTGTGCCGCGCACCGCCGTCGGGTACAGCTCGCTGAGGAAGGAGCCGAAGCCGCTGAAGATGGCCGACATACAGAAGCCGAGCGGGAAACCGAGCACCAGGACAAGGGTGTTGGCGCCGCTCGGGATGTTGGCGTACGCGAGGATGCACACCGCCGAGAGGATCGCGAAGAGCAGGATGTTGCGCTTGCGGCCCAGTCTGTCGGTGAGGTAACCGCCGGTGAGGTAGCCGATGAAGGCCCCGGAGATCAGGAACGTGAGGTAGCCCCCGGTGCCGACGACGGATAGTCCGCGCTCCGTCTTGAGATAGGTGGGCACCCAGGTGGCGAGCGTGTAGTAGCCGCCCTGGACACCCGTCGACAGCAGGACCGCGAAGAACGTGGTGCGCAGGAGGCCGGGAGCGTCGGCCGTGGCGGGCTTGAAGATCGCCGTGAACGAGCCTTTCTTGGCGCTCTTCTCACGCACGGCGGTCGCTTTCGGAGCGTCCTCCACCCTGCGCCGCACCCAGACGACGAGCAGCGCGGGCAGCGCGCCGGTCCAGAACATCACGCGCCAGGCGAGGTCGTCGTCGAGGAACTGGAAGACCACCGTGTAGACGATCACGGCCAGTCCCCAGCCGACGGCCCACGAACTCTGGACCGCGCCGAGCGTACGACCACGGTGCTTGGGACTCGCGTACTCGGCGACCAGGATCGCGCCGACCGCCCACTCGCCGCCGAAACCGAGCCCCTGAAGGGCGCGGAAAACCAGCAGCGTCTCGTAGTTGGGCGCGAAACCGCAGGCCACGGTAAACACCGCATACGTGATCACGGTGATCATCAGGGCCTTGACGCGCCCGATCCGGTCCGCGACCACGCCCGCGATGGCGCCGCCGACAGCGGAGACGACCAGCGTGACGGTGGTGAACAGGCCGGTCTGGCCGCTGTCCAGGCCGAAGTACGCCGCCAGCGCGACCATGCTCAGCGGCAGGGTGAAGTAGTCGTACGAGTCGAGGCCATAGCCGCCGAACGCACCGGCGAAGGCGCGGCGGCCGCGGGGACCGAGAGCCTGCAGCCAGGCGAACGGGCCGTCCTGGGTGGTGGGTTCAGCCGCCTCGGAGCGGTCTTCGGCGGTCAGGGCCTGGGGTGGAGGGGTCGTGCTCATGGGCACCTCGCAATGAGGGACGGAGGGTGCTTGGACTGAGCCGTGCCGTGCGGGAAGCGCGTGGGCGCCGTGTTTTCGCAGCCATGCGACAGGCGCCTGACCGACAAGGTAGAGGATCGTTGAACAATCCCTCAATACCCATGTTGTTTCGTTCTTGTATCTGCGATTGAATTCCGGACATGGCAGAGCTGACCGGACTGGCCGACGATCGGGCCCTGCTGGGCCGTACCAGCACCGCCGAGCGGGTCGCGGACATCCTCAGGAGTCGCATCGCCGAGGGGTACTTCCCGCCCGGCACCCGGCTGTCCGAGGACAGCATCGGCGGAGCGCTCGGCGTCTCGCGCAACACCCTGCGCGAGGCGTTCCGGCTGCTCACACACGAGCGGCTGCTCGTCCACGAGCTCAACCGCGGGGTCTTTGTGCGGGTCCTGACCGTCGAGGACGTCGAGGACATCTACCGCACCCGCACGCTCGTCGAGTGCGCCGTGGTCCGGGGGCTCGGTGAGCCGCCGTACGCCGTGGACGGCCTCGCGGCAGCCGTGGCGAACGGGCAGCGGGCGGCGCGCGAAGGCGAGTGGACGGGCGTCTCGACGGCCAACATCCACTTCCACCGGGAGCTCGTCGCGCTCGCCGGGAGCGCCCGCACCGACGAGCTGATGCGCAGCGTCTTCGCCGAACTGCGCCTCGCGTTCCACGTGGTGGACGACCCGCGCCGGCTCCACGAGCCGTATCTCGCGCGCAACCGCGAGATCCTCCAGACCCTCCAGAAGGGCGACCGGGACGGGGCCGAGCGACTGCTCGCGGTCTATCTCGACGACTCGCGCGAGGGTCTTGTGGCTGTGTACGGGCGGCGGGTGGGTGACGGGGCGCAGGGGGTT
Organism: Streptomyces sp. NPDC127595; assembly: GCF_042671685.1. NCBI lineage: Bacteria > Bacillati > Actinomycetota > Actinomycetes > Kitasatosporales > Streptomycetaceae > Streptomyces > Streptomyces sp. NPDC127595. The sequence goes on from NZ_JBHXWK010000021.1 coordinate 34,312, forward strand.
GACTGAGAGCGGCGGGATCGGGCGGTACGGCTGTTGTGACGGTGGTTGCTTCTGCGTGGGCGCGGCTGGTGTCCTTCCGCGTGGTCATGGCCGATGTGACGGGGGTCGCTTCTGCGTCGTTTCGACCGTTGTCAGACCGAGGACCTAGTCTGTGCAACGTGACTTCGCCTGCATCGACGGACAGCGTTCCGCCCCAGCTCAGCGCGGGGCCGCGCCCCGCTCCGGGCCCGGCCGCCGACGAGGGGCTGGCGCGGCGGCTGCGCGCGCTCGCCTGCACCGCGCCGCTGCACGACCTCGACGTACGCAAAGCGAATCTCGCCGGCGAGTACTCGGTCTACGGGATGGCGGAGGTGGCCCTCGCCGCCATCGACCTCGTCACGCTGAACATGGACTTCGACACGGGCGCCGACCACGACCAGATAGTGGCCAGGCTCATCCCGCGCATCGCCGCGCAGGCTCCGCAGCGGCCGGTGGCCGAGCACGAGCGCGTCGCCCGCTGGGTCCTGGAGAACCTGATCAACGTCGGCAGCGTCGACCGCGGCTTCCGTGCCGTATACGGCACCTTCGCGCCGGACGGCTCCTATGTACGCCGGGACTACGACTTCAAGCTGATCGAGGAAGTCCCCGGATACGGCGGAAGTGTGTATCTCCGTACGACGGATGAAGCGGTCAACGTGCTCGTGGGTGCCCTCGACACCGACGTCACCAGTGCGCAGATCGCCGCAGAGGTCAAGCTGGAGGTGCTGATCAGCCGCGGCCGGCTCGCCGACGCCCAACTCGCCGCCGAGCAGGCCAGATACCGGACCGTGCAGTTCTCGGAGACGCTCCGCAGGGCGCTGGACGCGACGCGGCGCAATGTGCGGGCCGTCGACTGGCTGGAGGCCGTGCCCGACATGATCGCGGAGGCCCTCGACCATGTCGCCGACCGGTACCGCCACGAGAACGCGATCCTCACCAACATCCGCAAGGCCCGCGACGGCTCCGAGGACCCCGAACAGAAGCGGCGTGCCGCCGAGCTCGTCGACATCGTCAAGGACTGCATCCGCAGGCACACGCAGTTGCAGTCCCGGCTCCTGGAGGCCGGGCCGCTGTTCCGCGCCGAGCAGGACCGGCAGGCCTTCGCCACGCCGATGACGACCTCGGGGATAGATCTCTACGGTCATCTCGTCGCGCCCGTGCTGCCGTTGCCGGTCGAGCAGGCGCTGCGGGTGACGGACGCGTTCTTCGCCCGCGGGACGGGGCTGCGTACGCCGGTGTCGGTGCGGGTCGGGGACCTCGTGGACATACTGCTGACGCCTCCCATGGAGCGGGAGCACCTGGGCGCGGAGATGCCCGAGCCGGATCTGATCGCCACGCCCGACGACAGCCGGTTCAGCGAGGAGCAGCTGGCGAGCGCCATGGAGCTTCTCGACCTGCCCGCGGATGCGCCGCGGCGGTTGTCCGGGCTGCTTGCGGACGCCCGGCGGCGGGATCCCGAACTGCCTTACCTGGTTGCCCTATTGGCCGTGCACGCGGCCAGCCCGCCGGTCGGGACCGCCTACCGGCAGGGTGAGGCGAAGCTGCTGTTCGCCGTGGACGACGGGACCGAGCTGGATGATCCGGAGTTCGGCGGGGCGGATCTCATCGTGGGCATGGCCTTGCTGGATGCGGTCGGGATGGCAGCGGGCAGGTCGGAGGCGGCGTGATCTGTGGGTTGTCCTTTGGCTGCGGGCCGGTTGTGGCTGGTCGCGCAGTTCCCCGCGCCCCTGAGGGGGCGCTTCTCCGCAGCTTCGTTTGTCAGATCAAGGAGTCTCAACCGTGACCGAGCACGTCGAGTGGAGTGAGCCGGAGGCCGTTGCCGTACCGGCCAACGCGCCCATCACGCCCGCCGACGCCGCCGATGCCGCGCGGCTGGTCGCCTTCGGGCTGCAGCCCAAGCTGCAGCCCGCGCGCGACCAGGAGTACGCGGAGCTGCTGCGGCGGTACCGCGAGGACCCGCCGTTCGCGCGGCTCGCGGACGCCGTGGCGGCCGGGCTGGGGCTGGTCGTCCTGGAGGTGTCCCCGCGGGCGGGGATGGCCGTGACCGCCGCCGAGGACTCCGTGTTCGCCGTCCGCATGGGCGACTACGCGCGTCGGGCTTCGACCGACTCGGGAGACCGGTTCCTGCACGGGCTCGCCCATCTCGCCGTCGCCGCCATGTCCTTTCCCCGCCCCGAGGACCTCGCGGACGACGGGTACATCGGACGGGTCTCGGTCAACGGAGTCGACGCGTTCGTACGACAGGCCTGCCGCCGGCTGGAGGAGCGGGCCGAGGAGCAGGGGCAGAACAGCGATCCGGCGACGGACGCGCCGGGACTGGAGGCGGCCTGGCGGATCTGGGCCCGGCGCAGCTCCACCGGGGCCACCAAGGACGCGCGAAGACTGGCCGGTTCCACCACCGGAATCATCGGCAAGGCCGTCGCGTTCCTCACAGACTCCGGGTTTCTGCAGCGCACCGGGGACGACTCCGGAGGGACGTACCGGACGACGGCCCGCTATCAGCTCCAGGTCCGTGACATGGCCGGCAGCGCGGCCATGGCCGAGCTCCTCGAGCTGGGCATCGTCCCGGTGACCGACGGCACCGCGACTCTCATGCCCGCCGAGGACACCGACGACGTGGAGCTGGCGGTGGGCGCCGGACTGCCCTTCCACTCCTGACCGAGCCGCTCGACAACCGACCAAGTCAGTACCGACCGACCGTCACAACTCCCTTTACGACTACGAGAGTTCGCCGCCATGTACGAGCTGTCCCGGGTCCGCCTCTACTCCATCGGGCCTGCCGGTGCGCGCTACGCCGACACCGTGCTTGACCTGCGAGGAGTGGGTCAGCCGGTGCCCGACCCCGCGCCCACCCAGGCGGAGTTCTTCGAAGTGGAACCCGTCGGGCCGCCGCGTCGCCCGGCGCCCGCGGGTGTGCTCTTCCTGGAGAACGGCGGCGGGAAGTCGGTACTGCTCAAGCTGATCTTCTCGGTGATGCTGCCGGGGCACCGGAACACGCTGGGCGGCGCCAGTTCCGGTGTGCTGCGCAAGTTCCTGCTCGCCGACGACTGCGGCCATGTGGCGCTGGAGTGGCAGCACACGCTGACCGGTGAGTGCGTGGTCGTCGGCAAGGTGAGCGAGTGGCGGGGGCGCCAGGTCTCCAACGACCCGCGGAAGTTCGCCGAGACCTGGTACTCGTTCCGGCCCGGCCCTGGACTGAGCCTGGACAATCTGCCGGTCGCCGAGGCCACCGCCGTACGGCCGCCCGTGGAAGGCGCGTCCGGGGCGCAGGGGCGACGGCGCACCATGAAGGGCTTCCGGGACGCGATCACCGAGGCGGGCAAGGCGTACCCGCACCTCGAAGTGCACTGGGAGGAGATCCACGACCGCTGGAACGAACACCTCGGAGACCTGGGCCTGGACCCCGAACTCTTCCGCTACCAGCGGGAGATGAACGCCGACGAGGGTGAGGCCGCCGGTCTCTTCGCGGTCAAGAAGGACTCCGACTTCACGGACCTGCTGCTGCGCGCGGTCACCGACACCCGGGACACGGACGGACTCGCCGACCTGGTCGGCGGTTTCGGCAACAAGCTGGGCCGGCGCGCCGAACTCATCGCCGAGCGGGACTTCACGGCCGGCTCCGTGGACCTGCTCGGGCGAATCGTGGAAGCCGCCGAGGGACGGGCACGCGCGCGTGACATCCACGCGGGGGCCGAGCGGCGTACGAGGACCCTGGCCAGGCGTCTGTCCGCGCGTGCCGTACGCGAGCGGGGCCGGGCAGGCGAGCTGGCGCAGGGGGTCACCGGCGCCGCGCACACCGTCACCGAGGCCGAGCACGCCCGCTCGACGAGCGCGCTGATCTCGGCGGAACTGGCCTACCGTCACGCCTCGTTGGCACTCGCCGGCGCCGAGAAGGCCGCTGCCGCGCAGAAGCGTGAGCTGGCCGACGCGCGCACGCTGCATTCCGCCTGGCAGGCCGCAGAGGCCGTGCTGCGCCATCGCTCGGCCGCCGACCGCTCCGCGCGCGTGGCCGCCGCGATCCGCGAGGCCGAGCGGGATGCCGCGCCGGCGCTCGCCGCACGGGCCAAGGCCGCCGTGGACCTCGTACGGGCCCTGCACCGCGCCGCCGAGGGCGCCGAGGAGCACGCCAACGAGGAGGAGGAGCGGTCCGCCGGGCTCCAGGAGGTCGGCGAGACGGCCCACGCGGACGCGACGGCCGCCGCCACCGCCGCGCAGCGTGCCCGCAGTGAGGTCGGGCATCTGCGTCAGCGCCTGAGCGAGGTCGAGCAGGAGACCGCCGAGGCGGTGCGGGCCGGGTGGCTCGACGACAGCGCCCCCGACGCCGACCCGGCGCGGGCCGCGCTCGCCGCCAGCGACGCCGAGAAGACGGCCGTAGCCGCCTGGGACACCGCACGGGAGGCCGCGCGGCACGCCTCGGAGCACGCCCGCGAGGCGGCTTCCGAGGCGTCCCGTGCGGAGCTGACGGCAGCCCGCGCGGCGGACGCGGCGACGGCGGCCGAGCGGTCGTACGAGGCCGAGCGGGGGACCGCTGAGGGGCTGGCGGGGGAGGAGCGGCTGGCGGAGTTGTTGAGCCTGCCCGGTGTCTCCGGTGTCTCCGGGGGAGGGCGCGGTGGGGTGCCGGTGCCCCGCGCCGGAGCGGACGGTTCCGCGGGCCGCGGGGCGGTGGGCGACGACTCCGACCGCATCGGCGCCGACACGGGCGGTACGGCGCGCAGGCGACCTGGCGCGCAAGGCGGCGACGGTGGCGCGGCGGCTGCCCGCTCGGGGAGCGCGGCCGGTGGGGCGAGCAAGGCTCTCACCGAGACGTGGCCGACGGAAGAACACGCTCTCGCCCCCGAGCAGTTGGACCAGTACGCCGACGAACTGCGCGAGCTGCTCGACGACGGTGTCGCCTCCGCCGAGCGTCAGCTCTTCGACCTGCGCACCGCCGCGGCCGACGACGCGCGGATCCTCGGGGCGCTCGGAGACGGGGGGCTGCTGCCACCCGGCCCGGACGTGCTCGCCACCGTCGAGTTCCTCGGCGAGCACGGGATCCCGGCGCTTCCGGGCTGGCGCTACCTCGCGCAGGCCGTCGACCCCGTCGACCACGCGCGCGTGCTGGCCGCCCGGCCCGAACTGGTCGACGGCGTGATCATCACCGACCCGGCCGCACACGCCCGGGCCCGCGAGGCGCTCACCGACGCCGCCCTGCTGCCGAGGTCCGCGGTGGCCGTCGGTACCGCCGCCGCGCTGCTCGCCCCGACTCCGGCGCCCGACGCGGGCGACGGTGACGTCTTCCTCGTACCGCCGAACCCGGCCATGCACGACGAGCACGCCGCCGACGAGGAGCGGCAGGCGCTGCGCACGCGCGCGACGCGGCGGGACGAGGAGATCCGTGAGCTGGCAGGACGGCTCGCCAAGGACCGTGAGCTTGCGGCGCGGCTCGCGTCCTGGCGCACCGGCTGTCCCGCGGGGCGGCTCGTCGAACTCGCCGCCGCGGCACGGGACGCGCGCGCGTTCGCCGAGGAGGCCGAGGCCGAGCTGACCGAGGCGCGCACCGTACGGGCCGAAGCCGACGAGGCCGCGGCCGAGGCAGCCCTGGTACGGGACGAGCGGCAGGAGGCCGCCCAGCGCGCCAGGCGCGCCGCCGACGCTCTCGCCGGGCTCGCGTTCCGGCTGCGCGAGCGGGCCGGCTGGCAGGTCAAGGTGCGCGAACTCGCCGACGAGGCAACGGAGTCGGAGACCCGGGCCCAAGTCTGCCTGGAGCGCGCCCGCGCCGCCGACGAGGACCGCCGCGCCACCCAGCGCGCCGCCGACGACGCACGCCGCACCGCCCGCGCACTGCGCGCCGAGCGCGCGGAGATCGCGGGCGCCCCGGACGACGTACCGGAAGACGAGTCGACGGCCGCGAAGTCGTCCCTGCCTGCCCTCCGCGAGGCGTACCGGGCGGCGTCGCAGCTGTACGAGAAGGTCGGCGTCGGCGCCGATCTGCGGGCCGAGCAGGCGCGGGCCGAGAGCGAGGAAAGCTCGGCGCTGGCCGAATGGGACCGGCTCAGCAACAAAGTGCGTACACGCGCGGGGCAGCTCCTGGAGTCGACGGACGGTTCCGACGGGCCCTCCCGGCAGGCCGCGGCCGCCCGCGCCGAGGAGCTGGTGCAGCTCCTGGAGACCCGGATGTCGACCGCGAGCGAGCAGCTCGGGCGGCTGCGCGGCGAGGCCGAGCGGCACGCGCCCGAGGACGGCGAGGCCCACACCGAGCTGTCGGAGGACCTGGTCCCGCGCGACGCCGAGCACGCACAGGTGCTGCTGCGCGCGGCCACCGGTGAACTCGCCTCCCGCACCGAGGCGTTGAGCCGGGCGCGCGAGGCCCACGCCGAACTCCTCGCCGCCCACCGGGCCGCCGAGGACGCGGGCGGCGGCTTCGACGAGACGGCCGCTCTGCTCAGGGACCTGCTGCGCGAACACTCCGACGAGGAGCACGAGGAGACCGAGCCCTACCCCGGCAGCCTCGAAGAGGCACGGCACTCGGCCGCCGAGGCCCGCCGCTCGCTGCGCGGCTGCGCCGCCGACCTCTCCGCCGCCGAGGCCGCTGTGCGCGAGGCCTCGGACATCCTCGTACGGCATGCCAACTCCACGCGGTACGAGCAGGTCCGTACCCCGGCGCGGCAGCAGATCCGTGAACTGCCCGCGTCCGCGCTGCCGGAGCACGCCCAGAAGTGGGCGGACGCCTTCGCGCCCCGACTGCGGGTCCTGACGGACGAGTTGGCGCAGCTGGAGCGCAACCGGGACTCGATCGTGGACCGGCTGCGCGGGCTCGTCGAGTCGGCGCTCGCCACCCTGCGGTCCGCGCAGCGGCTGTCGCGCCTGCCGGAGGGGCTCGGCGAGTGGTCCGGGCAGGAGTTCCTGCGCATCCGGTTCGAGGAGCCCGACCAGGCCACGCTCGCCGAGCGGCTGGGCGAGGTCGTCGACGAGGCCACCCGGGCGGCGGTCAAGAAGAACTCGGACATGCGCCGAGACGGGATGTCGTTGTTGCTGCGCGGGGTCGGCGCCGCGCTCCAGCCGAAGGGCGTCGCCGTCGAGATCCTCAAACCGGACGCCGTGCTGCGCGCCGAGCGTGTGCCCGTCGGGCAGATGGGCGACGTGTTCTCGGGTGGGCAGCTGCTCACCGCCGCCATCGCGCTGTACTGCACGATGGCGGCGCTGCGCAGCAACGACCGGGGGCGCGACAGGCACCGGCACGCGGGCACGCTGTTCCTGGACAACCCCATCGGGCGCGCCAACGCGACGTATCTGCTGGAGCTCCAGCGCGCTGTGTCGGACGCGCTCGGTGTCCAACTCCTCTACACGACGGGGCTGTTCGACACCACGGCGCTCGCGGAGTTCCCGCTCGTCATCCGGCTGCGCAATGACGCCGACCTGCGCGCGGGGCTCAAGTACATCAGCGTGGAGGAACATCTCCGGCCGGGGCTGCCGCGCGAGGCTCCCGCCGGGGAAGCTGTGCATACCGAGATCACGGCGACGCGGATGTTCAAGCGCCCGGCGCCGAGCGTCTCGTAGACGAACGGTTGTGGGGAACCTGCGGACCGGTTGTGGCTGGTCGCGCAGTTCCCCGCGCCCCTGAAGGGACGCTTTACGCGTCCTCCTTCAGCATGTCGGCACACTTCTCGCCGATCATCATCGTCGTGATGCACGGGTTGACGGAGATGAGGTCCGGCATCACCGAGCCGTCCGCGACCCGCAGGCCCTCGATCCCCTTGACGCGCAGACGGGCGTCGAGCGGGGCCGAGGTGTCGTCGTCGGCGCCCATCTTCACCGTGCAGGACGGGTGGTAGACGGTGTTGTGGGTCTTGTGGATGTAGTCGAGCAGCTCGTCGTCCGTGCGGACATCTGGTCCGGGGGCCAGCTCCGCGCCCGCCCAGCCGCTGAGCGCGGGCTGTGACGCGATCTTCCGTGCCAGCTTCAGGCCGTACGTCATCACGCGCACGTCGTGTTCGTGCGTGAAGTAGCGAGGGTCGACCACGGGCTTGTCGCGGTAGTCGCGGGTGCGCAGCCGCACGGTGCCGCGCGACTTGGCGCGGGTCACGTTCGGGGTGAGGCAGAAGGCGTTCTCCGACGTCGGATAGCCCCAGCGCAGGGTGTTCATGTCGAACGGCACCGAGCCGTAGTGGAACATCAGGTCCGGCCGGTCCAGGCCCGGTTCGGTGTCGTAGAAGATGCCCGCCTCCCACCACTGGCTGGAGGTGGTGGTCATTGGCTGCTTGGCGTCCCACATGATGACGCCCTCGGGGTGGTCCTGGAGGTTCTCGCCGACGCCCGCCGAGTCCACCACCACCTCGACCCCGACCTCGCGCAGTTGTTCGGCGGGCCCGATGCCCGACAGCATGAGCAGCTTGGGCGTGTCGATGGATCCGCAGGACACGATGACCTCGCGGCGGGCGCGTACCGTCCGGGTGTGGATCAGGTCCGGGTCCAGGTACTCGGCGCCGACGCAGCGACGGCCGTCGAGGACGAGCTTCTTGGCCCGAACTCCGGTGCGTACCTCCAGGTTGGGCCGCTTCCCGATGATCGGGTGCAGGTACGCCACTGATGAGGACTGGCGGATGTTGTTCTCGTCGGAGTTGATCTGGAACCAGTTGGCGCCGCGGACCACGGTCCGGCCCGAATTGAAGGCGGTGGTGGGAATGCCGGCCTGCGCGCACGCCTCCAGCAGGGCGGTGCCGCAAGGGTCTTCGCCCTTCAGGGAGCGCAGCTTCACCGGGCCGGTGCGGCCGTGGTGGTCGCCGGGAGCGTCGTTCGATTCCAACCGCCGGTAGAGCGGGAAGAGTTCCGCCGCGCTCCACCCCGTACAGCCCGCCGCGGCCCAGTCGTCCAGATCCTCGGCGGGTGCCCAGAAGGCGATACAGGAGTTGTGCGAGGAACAGCCGCCCAGCACCTTGGCGCGGGCGTGCCGCATAAAGCTGTTGCCGCTGGCCTGCGGCTCGATCGGATAGTCCCAGTCGTAGCCGGACTCAAGGAGGCCCATCCAGCGCTCCAGCTTCATGACGTCGTCGTCGCCGACGTCGCTGGGCCCTGCCTCCAGCACGCACACCGTGACGGACGGGTCCTCGGAGAGCCTGGCCGCGACCACATTGCCGGCGGTGCCGCCACCGACCACGACGTAGTCGAACTCATCTGCGTTCATGGGGAGTTGACCTCCTTGAGTCAGACGCTTACTCGGTCGCTGTTGACTTCGGTGCGCTTACTCGGCCGCCGTCGCTGCCTCGGGCGGGACGGACGGGGCCTGCTGGAACTGGTGCTCGGCGAGCACCCCGGTCCGGTGCCGCTGCACGAACCAGTAGTAGGCGAAGCCGCCTCCCATCACGATGCCGACGAAGAGGAGCGCACCCCACTGCAGATACCAGTGGAACGGAGGGGTCGCGTTGTAGACCGCGGAGCGCGGCCAGATCAGGTTGACCGTCATCGCCGTGCCCCACAGCACCGCGACGATGTTGACGACCAGGCCCCAGCGGCCGAGCGAGAACTTGCCGTCGCCCGCGGGCTGCCACTTGCCGCGCAACCGGGCGACCAGCATGGGCACGGTGACCCCCAGATACGCGAGGTAGATCATGATGATGCCGATGCTGGTGACCACGGTGAAGATCTGCGGCTGGCGGATGTTGACCACCAGGATCGCCAGCGCCAGGATGCCGATGATCACCGCGGGCAGGACCGGGGTCTGGAACCGCGGGTTGACCTTGGCCAGCTTGGAGGCGGCGGGCAGATTGTTGTCGCGGGCCATCGCGAAGGCCAGCCGGATCGCCGCCGTATGCACGGCCAGGGCGCACACCGTGACCGCGATGAACACGCACCACAGCATGGCCTTGCCCGCGTTCTCACCGAGCACGTTGAGGACGATGTACTGCAGGCCGTCCGTGGAGAGTTGCTCGCCCTTCAGGCTGGAGACGCTCATCAGGGCGAACAGCAGGACGAGTCCGCCGAGCACGAACGAGGCGATGATGGCGCGGAGGATGGCGCGCGGCGCGTTGCGCGAGGGGTCCACGGACTCCTCCCCGAGCGACGCGGCCGTGTCGAAGCCGTACATCACGTACGCGGACGCGAGCGACGCCACCAGGAACGCGCCGAGGTAGCCGCCGGGCATGCCCGCTCCCGTGCCGTTCGTCTCCATGACGACCTGCGGACCGCGCGTGATGTGGACCGCGAACAGCACGATCAGTACGACGGTCGCGATCAGCTCGATGAAGACGCCCGCCGTGTTGATTCTGGCCATCAGCTTCACGCCGAGGGCATTCACCAGGGTGGTGAAGACAATGAGTACGGAGGCAAGGAGCACGGCGTTGGTGGCGACGTCGTACTTGCCGGTGCCGTCGCCCACGAACTGGAACACGGAAGAGATCTGAGGAAGCGTCAACTGATAAGCAAGGGCCACGGCGGCGATCGACACGATCGAGGCGAGCAGCATGGTCCAGCCCGCGAGCCAGCCCACGTGCGGGTTGCCCACCTTCTTCGACCAGTTGTAGACGGAGCCGGCCACGGGATAGCGGGCGGCGAGTTCGGCGAAGCACAGCGCGACCATGAACTGGCCGATGAAGACCATCGGCCAGGACCACCAGTAGGCGGGTCCGCCGCTGCCGTAGCCGAAGTAGAAGAGCTGGAACGTACCGGTGAGGATGGAGATGTAGCTGATGCCGGCGGCGAAGGTGTGGAAGTTGCCGAGCGTGCGCTTGAGCTCGGGCTTGTAGCCGAACTCGTTGAGCTCCGAGTCGTCGTGACTGTGTTTCTCGGGTGGTTGAGCCGTGGTGGTCATGAGCGGCCTCCTGGAAAGGGGGAAGTTCTCCCGGGCGGGAGGGGGAGTGCGGCTCGTGCGGGGTCGTAGGTGTGTGGGTGCTGGATCATAGGGCCGGTCCGTGGGTGCCGGATCAGCGGATCAGCGCTTGCCGGGGTTCACGGCTCCGACGGCCGGAACTGGTCGGATCAGTCGAACCAGCCCTGCGGACTCGGGTTCGTCGTACGCCAGATGTGCTTCGTCTCGCGGTATTCGGCGAGACCGGCCGGCCCGAGCTCCCGCCCGAACCCGGACTGCTTGTAACCGCCCCACTCGGCCTGCGGGACGTACGGGTGGTAGTCGTTGATCCACACGGTGCCGATGCGCAGCGCGGACGCGACCCGCTGGGCCTTCGCCTCGTCGGAGGTGAAGATCCCGCCCGCGAGACCGTAGATGGTGGCGTTGGCCAGTCGTACGGCCTCCGCCTCGTCGGTGAACCGCTCCACGGTCAGTACGGGACCGAAGGACTCTTCCTGTACGACGGACATCCCGCCGGAGCACTCGTCGAGCACGGTCGGCGGATAGTAGAAGCCCTCCGGGTGCGGAGGATCGGCAGGGCGCTCCCCGCCGCAGCGCAGCACCGCGCCCTCCGCCAGGCCCTTGGCGACATACGCCTCGACCTTCGCCCGGTGCGCCGCCGAGATCAGCGGTCCGGTCTGTGCCCGCTCGTCGAACGGCCCGCCCAGCCTGATCAGTTGGGCCCGGCGGACGACCTCGTCGACGAAGCGGTCGTGCAGCGAGTCCTCGACCAGGAGGCGGGCGCCCGCCGAACACACCTGTCCGGAGTGCAGGAAGACGGCGGTCAGTGCCATGTCGACGGCCGTGTCGAAGTCGGCGTCCGCGAAGACGATGTTGGGGTTCTTGCCGCCGAGTTCGAGGGCGACCTTCTTCACCGTCCCGGCCGCCGCGGCCATCAGCCTGCGGCCGGTCTGCAGACCGCCGGTGAAGGACACCAGGTCCACGTCCGGATGCTCGCCCAGCGGCGCGCCGGCCTCGGGCCCCGCGCCGAGGATCAGGTTGCCCGCGCCGGCGGGCAGCCCGGCCTCCTCCAGGAGGCGCATCAGATGGATCGCGGTGTGCGGGGTCAGCTCGCTCGGCTTGAGGACGAAGGTGTTGCCCGCCGCGATGGCCGGGGCGACCTTCCATGCCGTCTGGAGCAGCGGATAGTTCCACGGGGTGATCAGCGCGCAGACACCGACCGGTTCGTATACGACCCGGCTGTCGACGCCCGCCGAACCCGTCTCCACGACCCGGCCGGACTCGCTCGTCACGAGCTTTCCGAAGTAGCGGAAGCAGTTCACGATGTCGTCGATGTCGTACTCGCTCTCCACCAGGCGTTTGCCGGTGTCGAGCGACTCCGCGCGGGCGAGTGCGTCCTTGTCGCGTACCAGGAGGTCGGCGACCCGCAGCAGCAGGTCGCCGCGCTCGTTCGCCGGCGTGTGGGGCCAGGGGCCCTCGTCGAAGGCGCGGCGCGCCGCCGCGATCGCGTCGACCGTGTCCTGGCCGCCCGCCTCGTCCACCTCGGCGACCAGCGAGCCGTCCGCCGGACAGCGGATCTCCCGGGTCCGTTTCTCCCGGGCACTCGTCCATGCGCCGTCGATATAAAGATCAGCCATCCATGCCTCCCAGCATGCCTATGAGCCACTCGTGGAAGATCCCGATGTGGTGCTCGGTGGGCACCAGGACCCCGCCCCGCCGGTAGGCGCGGGACGCCATCGCGGGCTGCGTACGTTCGCAGGCCTCGAAGTCCTGGGTGTTGACCCGGTGGAAGAGTTCCACGGACTTCGACACATCGGCGCCCGATGCGACGACATCTGGAGCGTAGAGCCAGTCGCACTCCACGACCGTGCGGTCCTCGGCGAGGGGGAACATGCGGTGCAGGATGACATGGTCCGGGACGAGATTGATGAATACGGTCGGTTTGACGGTTATCGCATAGTAACGACGGTCCTGATCCTCCGCTACCGCGGGCAGCTTGGCGAATCCCTCGCTGCCGTCGACCGTGAATCCCTTGATCTCCTCGCCGAACTCGGCGCCATGACCGACGTAGTACTGGGCCGCGTAACCCTCCGCGAACTCCGGAAGTACGTCGGTGAGTTCGGGGTGGATCGTGGCGCAGTGGTAGCACTCCATGAAGTTCTCGACGATCAGCTTCCAGTTCGCCTTCACGTCGTAGGTGATGCGTTTGCCGAGGGCGAGGTTCTCCGTTCCGTAGTGCTCGATGGCCGCCGCGTTGCCGAGCCGTTCGACGGCCGCGCCCATCACCGTCTCCTCGAAGGAGGGCGGCTCTTCGGCCACGCATACCCAGGCGTAGCCGAGCCATTCCCGCAGGGCGACCTTGACCAGGCCGTATTCGACGCGGTCGACGTCCGGCATCTTGATCAGATTCGGTGCGGCGACCAGCTTGCCGTCGAGGTCGTACGTCCAGGCGTGGTACGGGCACTGAAGATTGCGGCGGACCTCGCCCGCCTCCTCCGTGCACAGCCGGGCCCCGCGGTGGCGGCAGATATTGAGAAACGCGCGCAGCTCACCGGTGCGCGAACGGGTGACCAGAACGCTCTCGCGGCCGACCTGGACCGTGCGGAAGGCGCCCGGCTTGGTGAGATCGGCGGAGCGGACGGCACAGAACCACATCGACTCGAAGAGCCGCTCCTGCTCCGCGCGGAAGATCTCCGGATCGGTGTAGTAGCGCCCGGGGAGGGTGGCGATCAGGCTGGGGGAGAGGGGGCTCGGGGAGATGGGGGTCGTCGTCACGTGCGTACTCCTCAGGCGGGCGCGGCGGCGAGGCGCTGGGGGTCGAAGAGGTCGATCGGGTGTTCGGTGCTGCCGTTCAGTGCCAGGTCGGCGAGGATCTCGCCGACGACCGGCACGAACTTGAAGCCGTGCCCGGAGAACCCGCAGGCCACGGTGACGGACTCCGGGTGCGCCGGGTGCCGGGCGATGACGAAGTGCTCGTCGGGGGTGTTGGAGTACATGCAGGTGGCGGCCTTGAGGAAGGTGCCGGGCAGGTCGGGGATGCAGCGGGACATGTGGTCAGCCATGGCCCCGATCTCGTCCTCGTGCACGGTCCGGTCGATGTTCTCCGGGGTGCACTCGACGCCCTTGCGGAAGAAGGCGACCTTGGCGCCGAGATCGGGCCCGTCGATCGAGGGGAAGCCGTAGACCTGTACTCCGGCCGCGTCCTCCCAGATGTAGATGGGATGGTTGGCGGGCAGGAACGGCCGGACGCCGGCCTTCGGCTGGAACCAGTACATGACCTGCCGCTCGATCGTGAACGGCACCCCCAGATCGGTGAGCAGCTGCGGCGCCCACGCCCCCGGGCAGATCACCAACTGGCCTGCCGTGTAAGTGTTCTCGGCCGTGTGAACCCGTACACCGTCCTTGTACGGCTCCCAGCGCGTCATCGGCTCGTCGAAGTGCAGGTCGGCGCCCTGACGGGTGGCGAGCTGGAGGTGCGCGGCGACGGTGTTCTCCGGGCGGACGAACCCGGCGCGGGCCTCGTAGAGCGCGACCTCGTCGTCGTGCGGGTTGAGCGTGGGGAAGCGGCGGCGGATCTCGGCCGCGTCCAGGATCTCGTGCGGCAGGTCCCACTCCTTGGCGGAGCGGAGCGAGCCGGAGAAGGTCAGCGAGTCGGGAGGGCCGATCATCACGCCGCCGCAGAGCGTCGCGATGTCCCGGCCGGTGGCCCGCTCCACCTCGTCGTACAGCTCGTAGGCGCGCAGCAGCAGCGGTACGTACGCCGGGTCCTCGAAGTAGGACTGGCGCGTGATCCGCGAACCGCCGTGACTGGAACCGCGGTTGTGCACCGGGCCGAACTTCTCCAGGCCGAGCACACGGGCGCCGCGCGCGGAGAGGTGGTGAGCGGCGGCGCTGCCCATACCGCCGAGACCGATCACGATCACGTCGTAAGTCGGGGACACAGTAAGCCTCCTGAGGGTGTGTCGACGGCAGGTGTGTCAGCGCCGGATGCGGGTCATCTTCGGGTCGAAGAGCGGCTCGTCGGCGACGGTCGCGGGGATCTTCTCGCCGAAGTACTCGATGTGCACGCCCGTGCCGCTCGCCAGCGCCGGCAGCCAGGCGTACGCGACGCAGCGGCCCAGCGTGTAGCCGTACGAGGCGCTGGTCACGTAGCCGACGGGGGTGCCGTCCACGTACACCGGCTCCTTGCCGAGGACGACGGCGGCCGGGTCGTCGAGGAGCAGCGGTGTGAGCCTGCGCGCCGGCTCGGCCTGAGCAAGTCCTTGCAGCGCCTCCTGGCCGACGAAGCCGTCCTTGTCCATACGGACGGCGAAACCGACGCCCGCCTCGTAGGGGTTGTGCTCGTCGGTCATGTCGACGCCCCAGGCGCGGTAACCCTTTTCCAGGCGGAGGGAGTTGAAGGCGGAGCGCCCGGCCGCGACCACGCCGTGCTCCTGCCCCGCCTCCCACAGCGTGTCCCAGAGCCGGAGCCCGAGGTCGGCGCTGGTGTACAACTCCCAGCCCAGCTCGCCGACATACGACAGCCGCATCGCCGTCACCGGGACATGCCCGAGGTAGGCCTCCTTCGCGCGGAAGTAGCCGAAGCCCTCGTGCGAGAAGTCGTCGCGGGTCAACGGCTGGACGAGGTCGCGGGCGAGCGGGCCCCAGACACCGATGCAGCAGGTGCCGGAGGTGATGTCCCGGATGTGTACGTCGGCGGGTGCGTGCCGGATCAACCAGTCAAGGTCGGTGGGGGAGTTGGCGCCCACCTGGAAGCGGTCGACGGCGAGGCGCGCGACGGTGAGGTCGGAGCGTACGCCGCCCGTCTCGTCCAGGAGCAGTGTGTACGTGACCGCGCCGGGCTTCTTGCGGAGGTTGTTGGTGGTCATCCGCTGGAGGAAGGCGAGGGCGCCGGGGCCGGTGACTTCGAGGCGGCGCAGCGGGGTCATGTCGTACAGCGCGACCTTCTCGCGGGTCGCCTTCGCCTCGGCGGCCGCGATCGGCGACCAGTAGCGGGCCGACCAGGCGTCACGCTCGGGGAGCGGCCCGAGGGCGTCGACGAGCGGGGCGTTCGCCTCGTACCAGTGCGGGCGTTCCCAGCCGCCGCCCTCCAGGAAGTGGGCGCCGAGTTCCTGCTGCCGGGCGTAGAAGGGGCTGACACGCAGCGGACGGGGCTGCTCCATCGGCTGGAGCGGGTGCAGGACGTCGTACACCTCGACGAACTGCTGTGAACCGCGTTCAAGGATGTACGAGGGTGAACGCTGCGCATCCTCGAATCGGGTGAGGTCGCACTCGTGCAGGTCGATGGAGGCGCGTCCGTCGACCATCCACTCGGCGACCGCCTTCGCGACCCCGGCGGAGTGGGTGACCCAGACGGCCTCGGCCAGCCAGAAGCCGCGGAGTTTCCGTGATTCGCCGAGGACCGGCATGCCGTCGGGCGTGAAGGAGAAGACGCCGTTGAAGCCCTCCTCGATCTCCGTCTCGCGCAGGGCCGGCATCAGTTGGCGGCAGTCGTCCCAACTCGGCGCCCAGTCCTCCTCGGTGAAGGGGAACGAGGACGGCATCTCCAGGTCGTTCGCGCGCGCCTCGTCGTACGGGAGGATCGCGAACGGGTCGACGGGGAGCGGCTTGTGGGCGTAACTGCCGATGCCGATACGGTCGTTGTGCTCACGGAAGTAGAGGTCGCGGTCCTGGAAGCGGAGGATGGGCCTGGAGGCTTCCGACTCCGCGCCGGCCAGCTCGGGTAGTGACTTCGTCTTCGCGTACTGGTGCGCGAGCGGTTGCAGTGGGACCTCGACTCCGGCCATACGGCCGATGACCGGCCCCCAGAATCCGGCGGCGGAGACGACATGGTCGGCGGGGAAGGTGCCCCGGTCGGTGACGACGGCGGTGACCCGGCCGTCCTCCTGCTCGATCCCGGTGACCGTGTGGCGGTCCAGGAAGCGGGCGCCCCTTTCGGTCGCCCTTGCCAGCTGGGCACGGGCTGCGAGAAGGGCGCGGGCCAGGCCGTCGTCGGGCGTGTGGAAGCCGCCGAGGACGGTCGACTCGTCGATGAGCGGCCAGAGTTCCTTGCAGCGGGTCGCGCTGACGACCTCGCCGCGCACACCGCAGGCAGCGGCGTAGCCGGCCTTTCGGTGCAGGTCGGCCAGGCGCTCCGGCGTGGTCGCGAGTTCCAGACCGCCGACCTGGTTGAAGCAGGAAACTCCGTCAACCTGGAGTGAGTTGAACTTCTCGACCGTGTAGCGGGCGAACGCCGTGAGCGTCTTGGACGGGCTCGTCTGGAACACCAGCCCCGGTGCGTGCGAGGTGGAGCCGCCCGGGGCGGGCAGCGGCCCCTGTTCGAGAACGGTGACGTCGGTCCAGCCGCGGGCGGTCAGCTCGTCGGCGAGTGAACAGCCGACGATGCCGGCGCCCACGATGACCACACGGGGATGGGTTTCGGGTGTGCTGGACATGCCCCTCCTTGCCGGGGTGGGGAGCGGACGCGCTCAGGGCGTGGGGACGTCGGGCCGCTGGGGGACGATGTGTTGGGCGCGCAAGCCGTGCTTGAACGTGCCCGAGGTGACGAGGCGTTGGACGCGCACGCCGTCGCTTTGGCGCGTGCCGTCGGGGGTCACAGGACCACCACCGAACGCAGTACCTCGCCCCGGTGCATCTTCGCGAACGCCTCCTCGACCTGATCGAGCGAGATGGTCTCGCTGACGAAGGCGTTGAGGTCCAGCAGACCGTAGAGGTACTGGTCGATGAGGAACGGGAAGTCGCGGCTCGGCAGGCAGTCGCCGTACCAGGACGACTTCAGGGCGCCGCCGCGCGAGAACAGGTCGATCAGCGGGATCTCGATCTTCATCTCGGGGTCCGGGACGCCGACCTGGACGAGCACACCGGCGTGGTCGCGCATGTAGAAGGCCTGCTTGTACGTCTCCGGCCGGCCCACCGCGTCGATGGCGATGTCGACGCCGAAACCGTCGGTGAGCGCGCGTACGGCCTCCACGGGATCCGTGCCACGGGAGTTGACCGTGTGGGTCGCGCCGAACTTCTCGGCCTGGTCGAGCTTCTTGTCGTCGATGTCGACGGCGATGACCTTCATTGCGCCGTTGAGGCAGGCGCCCGCGATCGCCGCGTTGCCCACACCGCCGCAGCCGATGACGGCGACCGTGTCACCCCGGCCGACGTTGCCGGTGTTGACCGCGGCGCCGTACCCGGCCATCACCCCGCAGCCGATGAGGCCCGCGGCCTCGGGACGGGCGGCCGGGTCGATCTTCACCGCCTGTCCGGCCGCGACCAGGGTCTTCTCGGCGAAGGCGCCGATGCCGAGGGCGTTGCTGAGCGGGGTGCCGTCGAGGAGCGTCATCGGCTGGGTGGCGTTGCGGGAGTCGAAGCAGTACCAGGGGCGGCCACGGCGACAGGAGCGACAGCTTCCGCAGGGCGCGCGCCAGGCGAGGACGACGTAGTCGCCGGGGACCAGGTCGGTGACACCCTCGCCGACCGACTCGATCGTGCCGGCCGCCTCATGGCCCAGCAGGAAGGGGAAGTCGTCGGTGATCGCGCCCTCCCGGTAGTGCAGATCCGTGTGGCAGACCCCGCATGCCTGTACGGCGACGAGCACCTCACCCGGGCCGGGATCGGGGACGAGGATCGTCTGCACCTCGACGGGTGCGCCCTTCTTGACGGCGACTACGGCACGGACCTCGTGTGGCACGACAAGCTCCTCTGCTGTTGCGCAATGCACGATGGGTTGCGCTATGAGGAACATATTGAGAACGCCGTCATGGGGTCGTCAAGAGGTGGGGGTTAACCCTTGGCAAAAGGAACGGGCGGCACGAAACCTGCCCGACACACAGAGGCGGGGGGGGGCCGGGGGTCAGGCGGCCGGCGCCGGGGCGCGGGGGGGGGGGGCGGGGGGGGTGGTGGGGGGGGGGGGGGGCCCCGGCCCCCCCCC
>NZ_JBHXWK010000021.1:53037-81182 GCF_042671685.1 Streptomyces sp. NPDC127595
GCTGTGTTGGGGTCGAGATGGGGGGGGGTAACACCGGGTCCAAGCCCGGGGGGGGCCCCCCCCCCCCCCCCCCCCCCGGGGGGGGGGGGGGGGGCCCCCCCCCCCCCCGCGCCTCTGTCCGCGTGCGTGTTCGCGTGCGTGTTCCTGTGCGGTGCGGGTCCCCCGGCCGCGCACTCGGCCGGTTGTACGGAGCCGTTTCCGGCCGCGTTACGTGTCCGCTGCCCGCCGTGTGTCCGCCGCGGCTTCCGTCAGAAGCCGTAGCCCATCCGGCGTGAGAGCTCGGCCGCGGAGGCGACCGTGCGCTTGGCGAGATCCGGCAGCCGGTCCGAGTCCAGCCGGTACACCGGCCCCGAGGTGCTGATCGCGCCGATGACCTTGCCGTCGTGGGCGCGCACCGGGGCGGCCACCGCGGCGAGGCCCAGCTCCAGCTCTTCCAGCGCGTAGGCGTAGCCCTGCTCGACGACCGCCTCCAGTTCGGAGCGCAGTGCGGCGGTGCCGGTGATGGTGCGCTCGGTGAAACGCCGCAGCGGGCGGGCTAGCAGGCCCTCGCGCAGCGTGGGCGGAAGGTGTGCGAGGAGGACCTTTCCGCTGGAGGTGGCGTGCAGGGGGGTGCGTCTGCCCAGCCAGTTCTGGGCGGTGACGGAGGCGGCGCCACGGGCCTGCATGATGTTGACCGCCGCGTCGTCGTCGAGGACCGCGATGTTGACGGTCTCGCCCAGTTCGTCGGCCAGTTCGCGGCAGACCGGCACGCCCTCCTGGGAGATGTCCAGCCGCACCGCCGCCGCTCCCGCGAGGCGCAGTACGGCGGCGCCCAGGTAGTACTTCCCGCGGTCCTTGGCCTGCGCCACCAGACCGCGGTTCTCCAGGACGCCGAGCAGCCGGAAGGCGGTGGACTTGTGCACCTCCAGCTCGTCGGCGATCTCGGTGACACCCGCCTCGCCGAGCCGCGCGAGGATCTCCAGCACGCTCACGGCCCGGTCCACCGACTGGACCGCGCTGCCCGCCCCTCTGCCCTGCTTCTCCGCCGTCGCTCCGTTGGCGTCGTTCCCCTCGTTCGGCTCAGCCTGCTTCTGAGTGCGGGTCATAGCTCAACTCTCACCACCTGGCGGCCCTGTTTGGGCCGCATCTGCGGGAAGCCCTTGACGTGACGGGACTCCCGCACGGATTCTGTTGCGCATAGCGCTCCCTCATGCGCCATACGAAACATCATGTTACCGAAGCGTCCGGAACCGGCCAGGGCTCGAAGGCGAGCACCTCAAGCTCGGTCAACCGGACTGCCTGGACCTGAGCGGTCGGACAATCTGTCCGGACCGAGAGGGGGGCCCATGATTCCCGTCTGCCGCCTCGAAGACCTCCCCGTTGGCGAATCCGTCCGTATCGACGCCACGCCGCCCATCGCCGTGTTCAACGCCGACGGCGAGCTGTACGCCATCGACGACACCTGCACCCACCAGGACGCCTCCCTCTCCGAGGGCTGGCTGGAGGGCTGTCTGGTCGAATGCCCGCTGCACGCCGCCTCATTCGATCTCCGCACGGGGCAACCGACGTGCCTGCCCGCACGCCGCCCCGTCCGCACCCACCGCGTCAGCGTCGACGACGGCGTCATCCACGTCCATCTGGCCGCGGAGGAGGGCACCGCCGCATGACGTATGAGACCACTGCCGACGACGAGCGGGTTGCTTTTACGGGGCACCGGCTCTCGCGGCGTACCGCGAGTGAATCCGGCGTTGTGCCCGGCCTGCCCGGCGAACCCGTCGTGCTCCTCGTCCCCGCAGTCGCCGCCGTCCCCGTCGTACGGGTCCGGAGGCGCACCTCATGAGGACCGTGACCGTCGTCGGTGCCTCCCTCGCCGGGGTGTACGCCGCCCGCGAACTGCGGGCCCAAGGTTTCGACGGACGGCTGGTGATCGTGGGGGACGAGCCCCACCGACCGTACGACCGCCCGCCCCTGTCCAAGGACTTCCTCACCGGCCGCGCCGACGAGGACCAACTCGCCCTCACCGACGACGAGGAGAGTGCGGAACTCGACGCCGAGTGGCTCCTCGGCGTACGTGCCCGCGGCCTCGACGCCCGCGGTCGCACCGTCCTCCTCGACGACGGCCGTACCGTCTCCACCGACGGCGTGGTCATCGCCACCGGCGCCTCGGCCCGCCGCCTCCCGGGCGACGACCTCGCCGGAGTCCACACCCTGCGCACCCTCGACGACGCCCGTGCCCTGCGTGACGAGCTCACCCGGGGCCCGCTCCACGTCGTCGTCATCGGCGGCGGTTTCATCGGCGCCGAGACCGCCTCCTCGTGCGCAGCCCTGAGCCACGACGTCACGGTCGTCGAGGCTGCGCCGCTGCCCCTCGTCCCCCAACTCGGCCCCGACATGGCCGCCGTGTGTGCCGCGCTGCACCGCCGAGGCGGCGTCGACCTCATCGCCGGCACCGGTGTCGCCGGTTTGCTGGGGAGCGGCGCCGCGCGTGCACACGGGGACCGCGCCGCGCGTGCACACGGGGACCGCGCCGCGACGCACGGGGACCGCACCACGGCCTCGCACGATGGCCGCGCCACGACGCGGGCTGACCGCACCATGGCCTCACACGCCGACCGCACCACGCCCTCGCACGATGGCCGCGCTGCCGGACCGGAGGCCGCCGATAACCGCGCGCCGCGGCGTACCGTCACCGGTGTGCGGCTCACCGACGGCCGGACCCTCCCCGCGGACGTCGTGATCGTCGGCATCGGCGCCACCCCCAACACCAGCTGGCTCGCGGGTTCCACGCTTGCCCTGCACGACGGCGTGCTGTGCGACGACGGGTGCGTGACCGGACTTCCCCAGGTGGTCGCCGTCGGAGACGTCGCCCGCGTCGGCGGAACCCGAGCCGAGCACTGGACCTCGGCCACCGAGCAACCCCGGGTCGCCGTACGCAACTTGCTCGCCGGTCGCACCGTGGACACCGTGCGACCCCTGCCCTACTTCTGGTCCGATCAGTACGGCGCACGCATCCAGTTCGCGGGCCGGCGGCACGAGGCCGACACCGTCCGCATCGCCGAGGGCGCCATCGAGGACGGCGCACCGGCGGAGGGCGGCTTCCTGGCCCTCTACGAACGCGAGGGTCGTACGACAGCCGTCCTCTCCGTCGACCGCCCACGTCCGTTCATGCGGGCGCGTCGTGAACTCGCCCGCAGCGCAGGTCCGGTGGAGCCGGCGCCGCTGTGACGCCCTGACCCTTCAGCGGGCTTGGCGGGGCGGTCGGTGGCGGTGTCGCCGGTCCGCCCAGCGGGCGGGCCTGGACGTAGGGCGGCGCATGGGGGCGCGATCCTCAGGTGCCTCAGGTGCCTCAGGTGCCTCAGGTGCCTCAGGTGCCTCAGGTGCCACCGGGTCACTGGTGGCACCTGAGGATGCCTAGGAGTGCGACAGCTGACTGGCCGCGCTCTGGCGGCGTATCCGCTCCTGGGCGCGCTCGTCCGTCCGTGCCTGGCGTCGGGCCCTGCGCCGCTCGCGCCGCAATGCCCGTGCCGTGCTGCTCGGTACCGACACCACTCCGTTGCGCTGGTTCCACACCTGTCGTGTCACCCAGACATCGAGGGCGGCCCAGGTGGCCACCACAGTGCTGGCAACACTGCTGAGGACCATCGGGAAGGCCAGCCAGGATCCCGCGAGCGTGGACAGGAAGGCCACCATGGCCTGTATCAGGGTCACGGAGACGATGAGCAGCGCCCGCACGGCCGCCGTACGCACCGGGTCGGGCAACCGGCGCCTGCGCGCGGGCTCCTCGACCCACAACGGCCGGTAGTGCACGCGCTCTTCCTCTTCGTACTCCTCCTCCGTCTCCTCCGCCGCGAGCCCCCGCGCTTCCGGGAACCCGGGCGCTCCCGCCGCGAAGCCCTGCCTTTCGGCGGGGCCGGGGGCCTGCTCCTGTCCTCGCGTCGGGCCGCGCCCGCCCGCGCTCCCGCCCAGCGCCTCCGTGTGGTTGCGCCCTTCCGCGGTCACGTCGGGTCCGTCCGCATCGCTGCGCGCAGCCACGGCAACGCCCTGCCCGTCCACGATGTACCCGCCCGTCGGTCCGTGTCGCTCGTCCAACCGATCGTGCCCGTATGCCCGAGTGTCGCGATCCGGTGCCTGCGTGGCTCGTTGTGCCGCCTCGGGCTCCGCAACGCTGATCCCCGGCGCTCCGCTCCGCTCCGCCGTGCCCATCAACTCGTCACTCCCCACCGCCCAGCAGACCTGTCGCACCGGTGTCAGACGACTCCGGCTCCCCTTTGGCTGCCCGGCTTGCGCTGTATTACGCCGCCTGGGCGCGGCATGCGGCTCCTGTGGCCGATTCCGCCCCCGTCTCCCGTATAGAAAGACGAACAACGGGCCTCGAAGATTCCCAAGGAGCGAAGAAATCCGGCCAACTGACGGAGTTCACCGCTCCGATGTGGTCCGGCGCCCTTGCCGGATTCCGGGAGGCAATCTCCCTCAATGAACGGACAACTCCCCATGTTCCGTTCCCCAAATGGGACGTCTGCTCCCGGACGGGTCTTCGAGTTCCTGGTGGGTCGGTAGTAGGCTCACGCCGTTTGTTGACGCACATGTGTACCCCCGGGCCGGAGGGGGTTGAGCTGGGGGAGGCCATGCGCTTTCGCGGGAAGTCGATCCGCCGGAAGATCGTGGCGCTGCTCCTGGTGCCGCTGGTGTCCCTGACGGCCATCTGGGCGTTCGCGACGGTACTCACCGGGCGCGAGGCCAACAACCTCTTCAACATGTCGGACGTGGTGGAGAAGATCGGCTACCCCACCGAGGACGCTGTCCGCGTCCTTCAGCAGGAGCGCCGCCAGACTCTCGTCTATCTGGCAGATCCCCGCGCCTCCGACGCCCTCGCGGCGCTCAAACGCAGCCGCACCGCCACCGACGACGCCGTGGCGAAGGTCCGTGAGAACGCCAAGGACGAGGACGTGCGCGAGTACATGGGGGAGATCCCCTCCGAGCGCCTCAACACCATCCTGGACGCGTTCGACGGAATCGACTCGCTGCGCCAGAGCGTCGAGGAGGGCACGGTCAACCGGGCCCAGTCCCTGGACCTCTACAACCGTCTGGTCGACCCCTGCTATGTCCTGATGACCAACATCCACCTGCTCAACAACGTGGAGATGGACAAGCAGGGCCGCGCGCTGGTCAACCTCGCCAGGGCCCGTGAGTTCCTCTCCCGCGAGGACGCCCTCCTGGGCTCCGCGCTGGTCGCCGGCCGCATCACCAAGGACGAGATCCGTGACGCGTCCGATCTCATGGCCCAGCGCGCACTGATGTACGAGATGAGCCTGCCGCTGCTGCCCTCCGCGGACCGCGAGCGCTTCGAGCGCTACTGGAAGAACGCCGACACCGCCCCTCTGCGGGTGGCCGAGCAGGCTGTTGTCACCTCCGAGGCCGACTCACCCAGCGGCGTCACCGCGAAGAACTGGGACACCGCGGCCGGGCATGTCCTCGAAGAACTGGGCACGCTCAACGACCAGGCGGCCGACCGCTACCAGGACCGGGTCCAGCCGGTCGTGATCGGCGTCATCCTGAAGGCGGTCATCGCGGGCGTCCTCGGGCTCATGGCCCTGCTGTTCTCGCTCTTCATGTCCGTACGCATCGGCCGCGGCCTCATACGCGACCTGAGCCGGCTGCGCGTCGAGGCCCACGAGGCGTCCGGCGTCCGGTTGCCGAGTGTCATGCGCCGCCTGTCCGCGGGCGAAGTGGTCGACGTCGAGACCGAGGTTCCGCGCCTGGAGTACGACCGGAACGAGATCGGCGAGGTCGGCCAGGCCCTCAACACCCTTCAGCGCGCCGCCGTCGAGGCCGCCGTCAAACAGTCCGAACTGCGCGACGGCGTCTCCGAGGTCTTCGTCAACCTCGCCCGCCGCAGCCAGGTCCTGCTCCACAAGCAGCTCACCCTGCTGGACACCATGGAGCGCAGGACCGACGACACCGACGAACTCGCGGACCTGTTCCGCCTCGACCACCTGACGACCCGGATGCGCCGCCATGCCGAGGGCCTGGTCATCCTCTCCGGGGCCGCCCCGTCCCGGCAGTGGCGCAAGCCGGTCCAGCTCATGGACATCGTCCGCGCCGCCGTCGCCGAGGTCGAGGACTACGAGCGCATCGAGGTACGCCGCCTGCCGCGGGTCGCCGCCACCGGGCCGGCCGTCGCCGACCTCACGCACCTTGTCGCCGAACTCCTCGAGAACGCCACGGTGTTCTCGCCTCCGCACACGGCCGTGCACGTTCACGGTGAGCGCGTCGCCAACGGCTTCACTCTGGAGATCCACGACCGCGGCCTGGGTATGGCGGCCGAGGCGCTCCTCGACGCCAATCTGCGGCTCGCCGAAACCCCGGAGTTCGAGCTGTCCGACACCGACCGCCTCGGGCTCTTCGTGGTCAGCCGGCTCGCGCAGCGGCAGAACGTCCGCGTCTCCCTCCAGCCGTCCCCGTACGGCGGTACCACCGCGGTCGTCTTCATCCCCGACGCGCTGCTCACGGAGGAGGTCCCGGACACCAACGGCGTCGGCTTCCGCCTCGACCGTGTGCTGCCCACGCGGGAGGGCGAGGTCGAAGCGGATCGCAAGGCCGCGTTCTCCCAGACGCCGGTCCAGATCCCAGGTCTGCCCGCCTCGATTCTTGACGGACCCGTCGAGCTGGAAGCACCGGTCGACCTCGACACCCTGAGCGGCTTCCCCGGCGCCCTCGGCGACGACGAAGGCGAACGCGGCGGTCTGTTCAGGCCGCGGCGCTCGATCACCGGTGTTTCGGACGACCAGCACCACGAGACCCGTGACAGCCGGGACGAGCTCTCCCGGTCCGGCGACGACGGCCAGCCGGACGGGGCTGTCCCGCTGCCCCGACGCAGGGCGCCGAAGCTGGTCAGCTCGCACGGCCGACCGGTGACCCAGACGCGGTCCCGCCGCGGCGGGACGGACGAGGGGCCCGCGGAGGACTTCGATCCGGCAGCCGGTCCCGAGCCCACGGAGGGGCCCGAGCAGGGGGAACGGCGTGGCCTGGCGGAGACCGACGCCATGCAGCCGCTCGCGGCCAGATGGCGCGGCGCGCGCGCCGAGACCCTGGCACGGCGCGGGGACGAGAACCTCGAGACCCCGGAGAGGGACGGAGCCGATTTCTCGGACTCCATCGGTCTCAGAAGGGCCCTCGGACGGCGCGAGTCCTCCGGCCTCCGACAGGCTCCTGAGCTTCGGGGTGCCGACGAGCAGGGAGAGGCCCCTGCCCTTCCCCAACGCAGTCGCCGCACCGCCTCGTCGCCCGGCGCGGGCGAGACCAATCCGCGCCCCGCGGCCCCGACGGCGGCAGTGGAATCGGCAGCGGGCCCGCTACCCCGCCGCGTCCGCCAGGCCAATCTGGCCCCGCAACTGAAGAACGACCTCGAGCGAAGCAGCGAGCGGGACAAGCGCGGGGCCGGCAACGGCGCGGACCCCGCCGAACGCGACGCCGACGAGGTACGCAGCCGGATGGCCTCGCTCCAGCGCGGCTGGCAGCGTGGCCGCGAGGAGAATGCCGCGGGCGACGAGCCCCACGACGGCACAGCACCAGGAACGACAGAGGGGGACGGTTGATGACCGCACCGAAGGCGACAGGGCCCACCGCGATCAGCAAGGTGTCGGGGGAGCTGAACTGGCTCCTCGACGACCTGGTGGACCGCGTCGCCAGCATCCGCCAGGCGGTCGTGCTCTCCGGCGACGGCCTGCCCATAGGCGTGTCCAAGGACCTGTCCCGGGAGGACAGCGAGCACCTGGCCGCCGTCGCCTCCGGCTTCCACAGCCTTGCCAAGGGCGTGGGCCGTCATTTCGAGGCGGGCAGTGTCCGCCAGACGGTCGTGGAACTGGACGAGGCCTTCCTGTTCGTCACGGCGGCGGGCGACGGGAGCTGCCTGGCCGTCCTGTCGGACGCCGACTCGGACGTCGGGCAGGTCGCCTACGAAATGACACTCCTGGTCAAGCGGGTCGGCGTACATCTGACCGCCGCTCCACGCACCGATCCGCCCTCCGGCGGGTAGTGGGACGACATGAGTGTGAGCGTGAGCGGAGACAGCCAGGGCAGACCCCGCTGGTTCGACGACGAGGCCGGACCGGTGGTCCGGCCGTACGCCATGACACGCGGCCGCACCACCAGTACGGCCCAACACCGCCTCGACCTGATCGCGGTGGTCGTGGCGGAGTCGTACGCCGACGACCCCGAGGCGGACCAGTCGCTGTCCCCGGAGCATGTGGACATCGTCGAACTCTGCCGCGACGCACCGCAGTCGGTCGCCGAACTCGCCGCCGAACTCGACCTTCCCGTCGGCGTGGTCCGGGTCCTCATCGGGGACCTCGTGGACGAGGAAATGGTCCACGTGAGCCGTCCGGTACCCCCCGCCGAGCTGCCGGACGAGAGTATTCTGCGCGACGTGATCAACGGCCTCCGGGCGCTCTGAGCAGGGCGGAAGCGGGGAACAGACGTGACAGGCTGGCAGTTCTGGGTCGACCGGGGCGGTACCTTCACCGACGTCGTCGCGCGACGTCCGGACGGCAGCCTGCTCATGCATAAACTGCTGTCCGAGAACCCGGCCAAGTACGCCGACGCCGCGGTCGCGGGCGTGCGGGCGCTCCTCGAAGAGGGCGCGGAGATCGACGCCGTGCGCATGGGCACCACCGTCGCCACCAACGCCCTGCTCGAGCGCAGAGGCGAGCGAACCCTCCTGGTCATCACCCGCGGCTTCCGCGACGCCCTGCGCATCGCCTACCAGAACCGCCCCCACATCTTCGCCCGCGCGATCGAAATGCCCGAACTGCTGTACGAGCGTGTCGTCGAGGTCGACGAGCGGATCGCCGCCGACGGCGCCGTGCTGCGCGCCCCCGACCTGGAAGCCCTGGCCGGCCCCCTCCAGGAGGCGTACGACTCCGGAATCCGCGCCGTCGCCGTCGTCTGCATGCACAGCCACCTCCACCCGGCCCACGAAGAGGCCGTCGGCGAACTGGCGGCCCGTACCGGCTTCCCGCAGATCTCGCTCTCCAGCGAGGTCAGCCCGCTGATGAAGCTCGTCCCGCGCGGAGACACCGCCGTGGTCGACGCCTACCTGTCGCCCGTACTGCGCCGCTACGTCGAGCACGTCGCCGACGAACTCCGGGGCGTGCGGCTGATGTTCATGCAGTCCAACGGCGGTCTGACCGAAGCCGGCCAGTTCCGCGGCAAGGACGCCATCCTGTCCGGTCCGGCGGGCGGCATCGTCGGCATGGCCCGGATGTCGCAGCTCGCCGGCTTCGACCGCGTCATCGGCTTCGACATGGGCGGCACCTCCACCGACGTCTCGCACTTCGCCGGAGAGTACGAGCGGGTCTTCACCACCCGGATCGCCGGGGTCCGGCTGCGCTCGCCGATGCTGGACATCCACACCGTCGCCGCGGGCGGCGGCTCGCTGCTCCACTTCGACGGCTCCCGCTACCGCGTGGGCCCTGACTCGGCGGGCGCCGAACCCGGACCCGCCTGCTACCGCGGCGGCGGCCCGCTGACCGTCACCGACGCCAATGTCGCCCTCGGGCGCATCCAACCGGCCCATTTCCCCAGGGTGTTCGGTCCGGGCGGCGATCAGCCGCTCGACGACGCGCTGGTCCGCGACCGCTTCGCGGCCCTCGCCCGGGAGATCCGGGAGCGGACCGGCGACGACCGTACCCCCGAGCAGGTCGCCGAGGGCTACCTCCAGATCGCCGTGGCCAATATCGCCAACGCCGTCAAGCGGATCTCGGTCCAGAAGGGCCATGACGTCACCCGGTACGCGCTGACCACCTTCGGCGGCGCGGGCGGCCAGCACGCGTGCATGGTCGCGGACTCGCTCGGCATCCGCACCGTCCTTGTGCCGCCCATGGCCGGTGTGCTGTCCGCCCTCGGAATCGGACTCGCCGATACGACTGCCATGCGCGAACAGTCCGTCGAGGTGCCCCTGGACGCCTCCGCGATGCCCGGCGTCCTGAAGACCGCGGACGACCTGGAAGGCGCCGCCCGAGCCGAACTCCTCGCCGAGGACGTGCCCGAGGACCGCATCCGGGTCACCCGCCGCGCCCAACTCCGCTACGACGGCACGGACACGGCACTCACCGTCGAACTCACCCAGCCCGACACCATGACCCACGCCTTCGAAGAACGCCATCGCGCCACCTACTCCTTCATCCTCGACCGTCCGGTCGTCGTCGAAGCCCTCTCCGTGGAAGCCACCGGTCTCACCGAACCCCCCGATCTCTCCGCCCTCGCCGTCTTCGAGAACCGCTCCGCCGCACCGGAGACGGCCGCACTCCATACCGGCGGCGCCCGCCGCGACGTACCCCTCCTCCGTCGAGAGGAACTGCCTCCCGGTCACACGGTCACCGGACCCGCGATCATCACCGAGGCCGGCTCGACGACCGTCGTCGACGACGGCTGGCAGGCCGCGACGACCGACGACGGGCATCTGGTCATGGAACGCGCGGCGATTACGCAGAGTTCCGATCTCGGCACGGAAGCGGACCCCGTCCTCCTTGAGGTCTTCAACAACCTCTTCATGTCCATCGCGGAGCAAATGGGCGCCCGCCTGGAGTCCACCGCCCAGTCGGTCAACATCAAGGAGCGCCTGGATTTCTCGTGCGCCCTCTTCGACCCCGACGGCAGCCTGGTCGCCAACGCCCCCCATATTCCGGTGCACTTGGGCTCGATGGGCACCAGCGTCAAGGAGGTCATCCGGCGACGCGGAGACGGGATGCGCCCCGGGGACACCTACGCGGTCAACGATCCGTACCACGGCGGCACCCACCTCCCCGACGTCACCGTGATCACCCCCGTCTTCGACACGGAGAGTGAACGGATCCTCTTCTACGTCGCCTCGCGCGGCCACCACGCCGAGATCGGTGGCATCGCCCCGGGCTCCATGCCCGCCAACAGCCGCACCATCGACGAGGAGGGCATCCTCTTCGACAACTGGCTGCTCGCCGAGAACGGCCGGTTCCGCGAGACCGAGACCCTCACCCTGCTCACCCGGGCGCCCTACCCGTCGCGCAACCCGAAGACCAACCTCGCCGACCTGCGCGCCCAGATCGCCGCGAATCAGAAGGGTGTCGACGAAGTCGCCCGCATGATCGACAACTTCGGCCTCGATGTCGTACAGGCGTACATGAAGCACGTCCAGGACAACGCCGAAGAAGCGGTACGCCGCGTCATCGACACCCTGGAAGGCGGCGAGTTCACATACGAGACCGACTCCGGGGCCGTCATCCGGGTCCGCGTCTCCGTAGACCGTGAAAAACGCTCCGCCACTGTCGACTTCACCGGTACGTCCCCGCAGCTCACCACGAACTTCAACGCGCCCTTCGCGGTGGTCAACGCGGCTGTCCTGTACGTCTTCCGCACCCTGGTGGACGACGACATCCCGCTCAACGACGGCTGCCTGCGCCCCCTCGACATCGTGGTGCCCCCGGGCTCGATGCTCGCGCCCGAGCCCCCGGCCGCCGTCGTCGCGGGGAACGTCGAGACGTCCCAGGCGATCACCGGAGCCCTGTACGGAGCACTGGGCGTGCAGGCCGAGGGATCAGGCACCATGAACAACGTCACCTTCGGCAACGAGCGGTACCAGTACTACGAGACCGTGGCCTCCGGGTCCGGCGCGGGCGACGGCTTCCCCGGCGCGTCCGTCGTCCAGACCCATATGACCAACTCGCGGCTCACCGACCCAGAGGTCCTTGAGTGGCGACTGCCGGTACAGCTCGACGAGTTCGCCGTCCGCCGTGGAAGCGGCGGCGCGGGGCGCTGGAGCGGCGGGGACGGCGCCGTGCGCCGTATCCGCTTCCGGGAGCCCATGACCGTGTCCACGCTCTCCCAGCACCGCAGGGTGCCGCCCTACGGCATGGCGGGCGGCAAACCCGGGGCGCTCGGTGCCAACCGGGTGGAGCGCGCGGACGGCACGGTCACCGAACTCGGCGGAAGTGATGCGGCCGACGTCGGCCCCGACGACGTACTCGTCATCGAAACCCCCGGCGGCGGAGGCTACGGCCCACCGTCGCACGACCCCCATCAAGCAGGAGAAGAGATCGATGATCTTCGGGCGTTCTGAGCGCGGCAAGCCTCCGGTCGAGCCCGTCACGCTCAAGATCCTCGTGGCCGGCGGATTCGGCGTGGGCAAGACGACCCTCGTCGGCGCGGTCAGCGAGATCAAACCACTGCGCACCGAGGAGGTGCTCACCGAGGCCGGCCGTCCCGTCGACGACACCAGGGGCGTGGAGGGCAAGCACACCACCACCGTCGCCATGGACTTCGGCCGCATCACCCTCCGCGAGGATCTGGTGCTGTACCTCTTCGGAACCCCCGGGCAGGACCGCTTCTGGTTCCTGTGGGACGAGCTCGCAACCGGCTCGCTGGGCGCCGTCGTGCTCGCCGACACCCGCCGCCTGGAGGACTGCTTCGCCGCCGTCGACTACTTCGAGCGGCGGTCCATACCCTTCGTCGTCGGTGTCAACTGCTTCGAGGACGCCGCCCGCTACCCTGCCGAAACCGTCCGTCAGGCCCTCGATCTCGACCCCGACGTGCCCGTCGTCCTCTGCGACGCGCGGGACCGCGACTCGGCCAAGGAGGTCCTCATCGGCGTCGTCGAGCACGCGCTGGCGTCGGCGTCCGGACAGCGCCAACCCGTCACGACGACCTGACGTACGGCACTCGCTTTCCGCCGCCTGCGCGCGAGTACGGCCCGTACCCCCGCCGACCGGGGTACGGGCCGTGGTCATGGACGCGCGTGGCTCGTGCGAAAGGCACGCGCGCGTGGACCCCTGTTTCAGCTCAGGCCCTCCTCGTGCCAGCCGAAGCTCTTCTCCACCGCTTTGCGCCAGTTGTGGTACTCGCGGTCACGCACGGAGGGTTCCATGGCCGGAGTCCACTCGACGTCCTTCTGCCAGTGCGACTTGAGCTCGTCGAGGTCGTTCCAGACGCCGGTGGCGAGACCGGCCGCGTACGCGGCGCCCAGACAGGTCGTCTCGGAGACCTTCGGTCGGATCACCGGCACCCCGAGGACGTCCGCCTGGTGTTGCATCAGCAGATTGTTCTTGGTCATGCCGCCGTCCACCTTCAGCGTGGTGATCTGCACCCCGGAGTCCTGGTACATGGCGTCGACCACCTCACGCGTCTGCCAGCTGGTCGCCTCCAGAACAGCGCGGGCCAGGTGCGCCTTCGTGACGAACCGCGTCAGCCCGGTGACCACCCCGCGCGCGTCGGAACGCCAGTAGGGCGCGAACAGACCGGAGAACGCGGGCACGATGTACGCGCCGCCGTTGTCGTCGACGCTCGCCGCCAGCGTCTCGATCTCGTCGGCGTGACGGATGATGCCGAGCTGGTCGCGGAACCACTGCACCAGGGCGCCGGTGATCGCGATCGACCCTTCGAGGCAGTAGACCGGCGCCTCGGTGCCGATCTTGTACCCCATGGTGGTCAGCAGCCCGTTCTTCGAAGGAACGGGCCGGTTCCCCGTGTTGAGCAACAGGAAACTGCCCGTGCCGTACGTGTTCTTCGCGGTGCCCACGTCGTAGCAGGCCTGCCCGAACACCGCCGCCTGCTGGTCGCCGAGCGCCGACGCGACCGGGACGCCCGCGAGTTGGCCCACAGCGGGGCCGTATACCTCAGCGGAGGACCTGATCTCCGGGAGGATCGCCTCGGGGACGTTCATAGCGGAGAGGATGGACTGGTCCCACTGGAGCGTTTCCAGGTTCATGAGCATGGTGCGTCCGGCGTTGGTCACGTCGGTGACGTGCCGCCCGCCGTCCGTGCCGCCCGTCAGGTTCCAGATCAGCCAGGAGTCGATGGTGCCGAAGGCGATCTCACCGCGCTCGGCACGCGCGCGCAGGCCCGGCACGTTGTCGAGGAGCCAGGCAGCCTTGGGCCCGGAGAAGTAGCTGGCCAGCGGCAGTCCGGTCTGCTCGCGGAAGCGGTCCTGCCCGTCTGAGCCGCCCAGTTCGTTGCAGAGGGCGGAAGTACGGGTGTCCTGCCAGACGATCGCGTTGTGCACGGGCTTTCCGGTGGCGCGGTCCCAGAGGACCGTCGTCTCACGCTGGTTGGTGATCCCGAGCGCGCTCAACTGCTCCGCGCGCAGCCCGGCCTTGGCGATCGCACCGGCGACCACTGCCTGCACCTTCGACCAGATCTCGGTGGCGTCGTGTTCCACCCAGCCCGGCTTGGGAAAGATCTGGCGGTGTTCGCGCTGATCGACGGCGACGATCGCGCCGCCGTGGTCGAAGATGATGCAGCGGCTCGATGTGGTGCCCTGGTCGATTGCGGCGACGTACTTCTCGGCATGGTCCGTCATGACGTCCCCTTCGTCAGAAGGCTGCGTTGGAGAGCTGCGTTAGAACGCTGCGACGTAGATCAGGGCACCGACGACGGCGCCCGCGATCGGGCCGACCACCGGAATCCAGGAGTAACTCCACTCCGAGGTGCCCTTGTTGGGTATCGGCAGCAGCGCGTGCGTGAGTCGCGGCCCCAGGTCGCGGGCCGGGTTGATGGCGTATCCCGTGGGGCCGCCGAGCGAAAGGCCGATCCCGACGACGAGGAGGGCGATGAGCAGGACGGGCAGGCCCGCGTCCCCGATGCCCGCCACGTGCTTGTCGCCGCCGACCATGGCCAGAATGGGCAGCATCAGGGCGACGGTGGCGATGAACTCGGTGATCAGGTTCTGCACGGGATTGTTGATCTCGGGCCGGGTCGAGAAGATCCCCAGCGTCTCGATGGACTCGCTCTCCTCGGCGTTGAGGTTGAACTGGCCCAGGTACAGCAGCCAGCACAGCACGGCCCCGACGATGGCTCCGGCGAACTGCCCAAGAACATAGAAGGGCACGTCCTCCCACTTCGTGGTGCCCTCGATCGCGAATCCGATCGTCACCGCCGGGTTGATCTGCCCGCCCGACAGCGGCGCCGCGGTGTACGCGCCGGCGAGGACGCCGAAGCCCCATCCGAAGGCGATGACAACCCAGCCCGCTCCCCGGGCCTTGGACTTGCTGAGCGTGACCGCGGCGCACACTCCTGCGCCGAACAGGATCAGAATGGCGGTGCCGATCAACTCGCCGACAAAGATGTCTGCGTTGCTCATGGCGGCTCCTAGGCCTGGCCTGGAGCAATCGGCTCCGGGCCACCGTGCAGGATGCGTTTCCCACGTTTCCCATGGCTACTTCAGCCGAGGGCAGGAAGGTCCCGCTCCCCGCCCGGCGTCCGTGACGAGCGTGCCGTGGCAGCGGAATCGCCCATGGGGATGGCCCTTTGGTGCAGGTCGGAAACCCGAGCGGCGCGGTGCGTGAAGACGCCCGAATGCGGCGATACCGACTGACACCCGGAAGTGTTCACCGGCGCCCAGAGGGCGTCAAGGTCGCGGACAGCAACGGTTGGTGGGGCGCTGCGGGGTGGCAGCACGGCGGTCGCTCCTGACCGAAATGGCGTGCTGCAGCCGGTCGGCGTTCGCATCGATCTAAGCGCCGTCGGACAGGCGCCGGCTGCCGTCCCCCACGCCCCCAGGAGGCCGACTTACGGCCGCTGCAGTTTCTGCAGATCGGCAGTGGGGCACCGGCAGGCCGGCCGGCGAACCACCAACCGGTCCGTCCATCAGCTGCTCAGCCGGTCACTCCCGGACCGTCCCGCCCACCAGAATCCGTCCTCCGTCGGCGCCGCACCGGCCCCACGACGGATCTCGTGCCCCGCCAGCCCTGCGCGCCCCAGCACCCAACTCGCCCCGTTGAGGGCCTTCGCGGCCTGCTTGAGGGGCGCCAGGCAGGCGGCAGCCTGTCGATGGTCGGTCACGCTGCCGGGTGCGCACAGAACCGTGGCCAGTGACAGCGTGACGGTCCGTCCGCCCGCCGTCCAGGGGGTGTCGAGCACCGAGGCGGCCAGCGGATCGAGAGTGTCAGGGTCCGCGAGGACCAGGAAGTCGTCCCCGCCGATGTGCCCCACCCGAGTCGCTCCGGACGCCGCGCGCTGGAGCGCCTGCCCGACAGCCCGGATCAGATCGTCACCCGCCGCGAACCCGGCCCCGTCGTTGACCTGTTTGAAGTGATCGACGTCCAGCCAGCTCAGCGCGAACATCCGGCCGTCCGCGATCCGCCGGTCCACCTCCCCGGTGATCGCGTCCGAACCGGGCAGCCGTGTCAGCGGATTGAGCCCCGCCGCCTCCTCGACCCGGCTCTCGGACAACGCCCGTACGAGATCGGCCAGTCGTACGACACCCACACACCTCCCGGACCGGTCGACGACCGCGACATCGTCGGACGTCCGGTCCCGGTCCCCGTCCGCCACCACGTCGAGGACCTCCCACGCGGTGGCGTCGACCCCGACCGTACGCGGCGGATCGCCGAGCTTGGCGGCCGGCCTGTCGGCGTACAGCGCGTGCCCGTAGCGCCCCGACATGGACAGCAGGAACCGCGACCGGTGCACCGACCGGACCGGGACCCCCGAGGTGTCCACGAGCAGCACCCCGGACACGTCGGACGATCCGGTGAGCAGCGCCCGCACCTGCCCCGCGGACGCCGTGGCGGGCAGCAGCGCGGCGGGCCGCACGAACTGCCGTACGGACGGCCCCGACCGGGGGGTCTCGGTGACACCGGGGGAGAGCGCCGGAACGTATACGTCTGCCGCGGGGAGCCGCGCGGGGGGCGCGAACAGGTCACCCTGAGCCAGTTGCGCGCCCGCCGCCACCGCCGCGGCGCACTGCAGTTCGGTCTCCACCCCTTCGACGGACAGCAGCGCGCCCAGCTCTTCGCACAGCGT
The DNA here is from genome assembly GCF_042671685.1 of Streptomyces sp. NPDC127595. Lineage (NCBI taxonomy): Bacteria > Bacillati > Actinomycetota > Actinomycetes > Kitasatosporales > Streptomycetaceae > Streptomyces > Streptomyces sp. NPDC127595. The sequence continues at coordinate 69,787 of NZ_JBHXWK010000021.1, forward strand.
CCGCATCGCCCGCACCGCCGCTGGTCGCGCGAGCAGGGACACATCGAGCTTCATCAGCTCGGGCGCGAGGTCCGTGAGCAGCCGCAGGGGTACGTCGCCGTCGCCCACCCCGTCCGCGCAGATCCGGAAGCCCTCGTCCCGCAAGGCGGCTACCGCGTCCAGCAGGGCGTGCTGCGGCACGTGCGTGTACGGCGGTCCGACATCGACCGTCACTTCCCACGGCAGCCGCCCGGCCTCGCGCACGGCGTCGCGCAGGGCCGAGAGGCCGCCGAGATCGGCCAGCGTCCCGGCGAACACGTTGACGTGCAGGGGCAGGAGAGTCTTTTTGCGGGCGGCCGCCCGGATCGCGAACGCGGCCAGCCGGCCGTCGAGTTCGGGGTCGCGGCGGGCCTGGGCCAGGATGTCACCGGCTTCCGGGCGGGCGAGTATCTCCAGAGCGGCAACCCCTCCGGTCGTCAGATTGACGACCGGCTGAAAGGCGAAGCGGAGCGTATCCGACCAGGAGGGCACGGGAGAATAATCGCGCCCGTGGCGTGCGCCCAGGCGCGATTCACGAGCTGTTCACGCAGGAATTCCAGCTCGTCACAGTGGGTACGTGCGGCTGCCGGGATCACCGCACGGCGACGACCGATGAACCGTGTCCGAACAGCCCCTGATTCGCGCTGATCCCCACCCGGGCCCCCGCGACCTGCCGGTCGCCGGCGGTGCCCCGCAACTGCCATGTCAGCTCGCACACCTGGGCGATGGCCTGTGCCGGAACCGCCTCCCCGAACGAGGCCAGGCCGCCACTCACGTTCACCGGTATGCGCCCGCCCAGCGCCGTGGCGCCTTCCCGCAGCAGTTTGGCCGCCCCGCCCTCCGCGCACAGCCCCAGATCTTCGTACCACTGCAACTCCAGTGCCGTGGAGAGGTCGTACACCTCGGCAAGGGAGAGATCCTCGGGACCGATGCCCGCCTCCTCGTACGCCGCCCGTGCGACGGACGCACGAAAGGTGTCGGCCGAGGGCTCCACCGCGATCGCGGAGTCCGTGGCGATGTCCGGCAGGTCGAGCACGGTGCTGGGGTAGCGCGGCGTCACCGTGGACACCGCTCGGATCCGCACGGGGTCCGCGGCACCGTGTCGTCGTGCGAAGGCCATGCTGGACAGTACGACGGCCGCGCCTCCGTCGGAGGTGGCGCAGATGTCGAGCAGCCGCAGTGGATCGGCGACGACCGCAGAACCGGCGACCTCCTCGGCGGTGACCCTCTTCCTGTATCTCGCGTTCGGATTCAGTGCCCCCAGGGCGGCGTTTTTCACCTTGACCTGCGCGAAGTCCTCGAGAGTGTCCCCGTAAACGGCCATCCGCCGCCGCGCGTACAACCCGAAGTACGTCGGATTCGTCGCCCCCAGGACGCGGAACCGCAGCCAGTCCGGATCGTCCTGTCTGTCGCCGTTCGCCGGGCGGAAGAACCCTTTGGGCGCCGCGTCCGCCCCCACCACGAGCACGATATCCGCGAGACCCGAAAGTATCTGCGCCCGCGCCGTATTGAGAGCCTGCGCTCCCGACGCACACGCCGCGTACACACTCGCGACCCGCGCCCCCTGCCAGCCGAGCGCCTTCGCGAACGTCGCCCCCGCCACGTACCCCGGATACCCGCCGCGCACGGTGTCCGCACCCACGATCGAGCCGACATCCCGCCAGTCCACATCGGCGTCCGCGAGCGCCGCGCGCGCCGCCACGACCCCGTACTCGACGAAGCCGCGGCCCCACTTGCCCCAGGGGTGCATACCCACGCCGAGCACCGCCACCTCACCGCTCATACCGTGACCCCCGTACGCCTTACGCCTCTCACCGCGCCACCACCGTCGGCCGCCAGTGCCACGTCGTCCAGGTCGTCTCCTCGTCCTCGTTCAGCACACCGGGGACGACCTCGACCTCGATGCCCACCGCCAGATCGGCGACGGTGATCCCGGGAACCGCCTGACCGAGCACGATGATTCGCTCGCGCTCCAGCTCCACAGCGATCAACGCGTAGGGTTCCCACGAGAGTTCCGGATCGCTCACATACGGTGACGGTGGCCGGTACCGGCTGTCTGTGTAGGACCAGACACGGCCGCGCCGCGACAAGGGCACCTCGGACAGTTCACCATCGCCCGAGCAGCCCGGGTTTCGGCAGCTGGTGTCCTCGCGGGGGAAGAAGACCGAGGAGCATGCTGAGCAACGCGTACCGAGAAGACGGAAGTCGTCGCCGTCCCCGGAGAACCATCCGGCGACCACAGGTGTGCGTGAACGCGACAAGACCCCTCCATGACGCTGGATCTGACGGAACGTCAGAAGTGTGCCACGGGCAACGGAAATTGGGCAGGGCGCGGAGGAGAACCACAGAGGCCTCCACGGCGTCGGGGTATCCGTAGGGGCGGGCGGAGCCCACGGGGGTGGCTCCGGCCGCCCCTCGCTGCCTGCCACGCACGAAGTGTCGCCCCAACGCCCCTCCGTCCGACCGGGGTTCGCGGCCAGGCAACCGGGCGCTGAAGATGTCGCTCAAGTGATCGGATACAGTCCGCGGCGTGTCCGCAACCCCTTCCCCGCACCCGCCCGCCGACTTCGCGCCGGACTCCCACTGTTCGAGCTGCGGAGCGCCCTACGGAGGGGGCGTCTCCGGCTGGCCCCGCACCTGCCGCGTCTGCTCCACCGTGGCCTACCGCAATCCGCTGCCGGTCGCGGTGGCCCTCCAACCCGTGTACGACGCCCAAGGCACCTCCCTGGTCGTGATCACCCGGACCATCGACCCCGCGCGCGGGGGCACCGCCCTGCCCGGAGGGTTCATCGACCGCAGTGAGGACTGGCGGCACGCCGTCGTCAGAGAGCTGAGGGAGGAGACGGGCATCGACGTGGCGAGCCGGGAGGTACGGCTCGCCGACGCGATGAGTTCCCCCGCCGGGCACCTGCTGCTCTTCGGGCTCCTCCCCGAACGCCCGGCCGCCGAACTCCCGCCGCCCGCCGCCACCGACGAGACAGCGGGCTGGCACCTGCTGCGCCGGCCGGCCGAACTCGCCTTCCCACTGCACACCTTGGCGGTGCACGGATGGTTCGAGGGGCGGTACATCTGAGGCGCCCCGCCTGAAGGTGTGCGGGGGCGCTCAGCGAGCCGTCACAGCGCCCGGAGCCCCCGCACCCGCACCGGATACGCAGGCTCGCTCGGGCCGCCCTCTCCATCCCGCTGTACGACCACCTGCGCTCCCTCCCAGCGCGTCACATAGCGCTCGATCTCCGGCTCGTCCCACCCGTTGTCCGAGTCCGGCACGACAAGCCCGCCCCCGACACGACCCCGCGCGGGAGCCCACACCTCAAGCTCCAGTCCACCATCGGCACCCCGAACGGGCACAACGGCACCGGCACGCGCCAGCACCGGAATCCGCGACAGGGGCGCGTCGATCAGCACCTGGGCCGGCCCTTCATAGGCCTCCTCGGTGACCGTGTCGTACCAGCGCCCCCGTGGCAGCTGAACCGCACGCCGGTCCGTCCCCGGGTCCAGCACCGGCGCCACCAAGAGCGAGTCACCGAGCAGGAAGGCGTCCTCGCAGTCACGCAACGCCCGGTCCTCGGGCGCGCCCCACCACACGGGCCGCACATAGGGTGCGCCGGTACGACGAGCCAGATGCGCCAGGGTCATGAAGTACGGGAGCAGCCGCCGCCGTTCGACGAGCGCCACGCGCGCGTGCTCCAGGACGTCGTCACCGAACTCCCAGGGCTCCCTGCGCCCCGCCCGCAGACTCGCGTGCGTCCGGAACAGCGGGAGATAGGCACCGAGCTGGAACCACCGCAGATACAGCTCGGGCGACGGACTTCCGTCGAAGCCGCCGACATCGGGCCCCGAGTACGGCACCCCGCACAGCCCCAGCCCCAGCACGAGCGACAGTGACGCCCGCAGCCCGGGCCAGCCGGTGGCCACATCCCCGGACCAGGTCCCTCCGTAGCGCTGCATTCCGGCCCACCCGGAGCGCGAGAAGATGAACGGCCGCTCCAGGGGCGCAAGTTCACGCAGCCCCTCGAACCCGGCCCGGGCCATACCCAGCGCGTACACGTTGTGCGCCTCACGGTGGTCACCACCGCGGCCCTCCAGGGAGTGCCGCGCCGAACGCGGCAGCGTCGACTCCCCGAAGGCCGTGAACGACGTCGGCTCGTTCATGTCGTGCCAGAACCCGGCGAATCCCAGCGCGAGCCGCTCCTCGTAGAGCCCGCCCCACCACCGTCGTACGCGCGGGTCCGTGAAGTCCGGATAGACCGACTCCCCAGGCCATACGACACCTCGCACGAGCCGCCCCGAGGCATCCCGGACGAACGCGTCCGCGCCGATGCCACTGTCGTACACCGCGTTGCCCGGCTCCGCCTTGACCGCCGCGTCGACGATCGACACCAGCCGGACGCCGTCGCGCCGCAGCTCCTCCGCGAGCTCCGGCATCTTCGGGAAGTGCTCCCGGTCGACCGTGAACACCTGGTTCGCGTCATAGTGGTCGATGTCCAGGTGGACCGCGTCGAGCGGAAGACCACGCTCCAGGTAGCCCGCGACGATCCGCCGCACCTCCTGGGCACTGCCGAAACCCCACCGCGCGTGATGATGCCCCAGCGCCCACCCGGGCGGCAGCGCGGGCGCCCCGGTGAGCGCGACCCAGGCGTGCAGCACGCGCGCGGGGGTGCCCACCATCACCCAGCAGCGCAGTGGGCCGCCGTCCACTCGCAGCTCACAGGACCCGGCCCTGTCGTGCCCGGAACCGGCGCCCTCCTCACCCTCGCGCAACGTCACCGTGCCGTCCCACGAGGTGTCGTGGAACACGAGATGGGTGGCGGCGTCGGCGACCACCAACTGCACGGGCATGGTGATGTACAGGGGATCGTCGCCGGGCCCGAAGGCCCTCCCGGGATCCGTGTTCCACAGCCGGTACCTCCCGTTGCGCAGCCGCGGGCCGGCCGCGCGCCCGCCCAGGCCGAAGAACCGCGCGTCGGCGGCCACCTCGGAGCGCTGCATCCAGCGCGCCACGCCGCCGTCGACCGGCTCCCACCAACGGGGCGGCAGATCGCGGCGCAGCATCACGCCGCCCGGGGTGTGCACCTCTACGGCTCCGTGCCGTGACACCACGACCGTCGCCCGTTCGGAGACGACCCGCCAACCGCCGTCCTTGTCGGGCTCCAGGACCGCCCGCGGATCCGGCTCCGGACGGTGGCCCCCGAGCGCGTACGACGGCTCGGGGTCAGCCCCGTCCCACCCCCAGAAAACCGCCCCGTTCACCGTGACCGTGATCCTCAGCTCGGAGCGGGTGAACCGGACGACTCCACCGCCGGGACCCGGGTCCACGCCCCGCACCGGCCCTGGCACCCGCGCGCGCTCGGCGCCCCGCTTGGGCAGCCCCACGGCATCGGCACGCTTCCTGCGCCACGCGGCTCGCACGGTACGCAACCCCTGGGTCGCTCCCGCCGAACCGACCGCCTTCACCGAACGCACCAGGTCACGACCGTTCATGCTGCTCAGCCTGCCATTGACGAGGCCATAAGTGTGAGTCGTTCAACTGCCGTTCACCCGTGGTCAGACCACATCTTCACGTCGGCGACTATGTGCGGCGCACCCTGGTGCCGAAGTCGATCACATGGCATCGTCCATGACAGCCGCGTGACGCGCACACCCCAGCTCGTGCGCGACAGACGCCCACGACGCGCACAGCCCGGGAGCCGCCCCATGTCCACCTCCAACCCCTCACCGCTCTGGCAGCCCACCGAGGAACGCATCGCCCAGGCACAGATCACGAAGTTCCAGACCTGGGCGGCCGAGCGGCACGGCGCCCCGGCCGAGGGCGGCTACGCGGCACTGCACCGCTGGTCCGTGGACGAACTGGACACCTTCTGGAAAGCCGTCACCGAATGGTTCGACGTACGGTTTTCGACCCCCTACGCGCGCGTGCTCGGCGACCGCTCGATGCCAGGCGCCGAATGGTTCCCCGGTGCGACCCTCAACTACGCCGAGCATGCTCTACGCGCGGCCGACACCCGTTCGGACGAACCGGCGCTCCTGTACGTCGACGAGACCCATGAGCCGACCCCCATCAGCTGGTCCGGGCTGCGGAGCCAGGTCGGCTCCCTGGCGGCCGAACTCCGCGCGCTCGGCGTACGCCCGGGCGACCGGGTCTGCGGCTACGTCCCGAACGTTCCGCAGGCCGTGACCGCCCTCCTCGCCACAGCCGCCGTGGGCGGTGTGTGGACGTCCTGCGCCCCCGATTTCGGCGCCCGCAGTGTCCTCGACCGCTTCCAGCAGGTCGAACCCGTGGTGCTCTTCACGGTCGACGGCTACCGCTACGGAGGCAAGGAGCACGACCGCCGCGACACCGTCGCCGAGCTGCGCCGCGAACTGCCTACCCTGCGCGCGGTCGTACACATCCCCTTGCTGGGCACCGAAGCTCCTCAGGACGCCCTGGAATGGTCCGCCCTGACCTCCGCCGAGGTGGAGCCCCTCTTCGAGCAGGTCCCCTTCGACCATCCCTTGTGGGTGCTCTATTCCTCGGGCACCACCGGCCTACCCAAGGCGATCGTCCAGTCCCAGGGCGGCATCCTCGTGGAGCACCTCAAGCAGCTCGGTCTGCACTGCGACCTCGGCCCCGAAGACCGCTTCTTCTGGTACACGTCCACAGGCTGGATGATGTGGAACTTCCTGGTCTCCGGGCTCCTCACGGGCACCACGATCGTCCTGTACGACGGCAGCCCCGGGTACCCGGACACAGGCGCCCAGTGGCGCATCGCCGAACGGACGGGAGCGACACTCTTCGGCACGTCCGCCGCGTACGTCATGGCGTGTCGTAAGGCAGGCGTCCGCCCCTCCAACGATTTCGACCTCGCGCGCGTGCAGTGCGTCGCCACCACCGGCTCGCCCCTGCCACCCGACGGCTTCCGCTACCTCCACGACGAGGTCCGCGACGACCTGTGGATCGCCTCCGTCAGTGGCGGCACTGACGTGTGCTCGTGCTTCGCGGGCGCAGTCCCGACACTGCCGGTGTACATCGGCGAACTCCAGGCCCCTGGCCTCGGTACAGACCTCCAGTCCTGGGACCCCAGCGGCAAGCCCCTCATCGACGAAGTCGGTGAACTCGTGGTCACCAATCCGATGCCGTCCATGCCCATCCGCTTCTGGAACGACCCCGACGGCAGCCGCTACCACGACAGCTACTTCGACACGTATCCCGGAGTGTGGCGCCACGGCGACTGGATCACCGTCACCTCGCGCGGCTCCGTCGTCATCCACGGCCGCTCGGACTCCACGCTCAACCGCCAGGGCGTGCGCATGGGTTCAGCCGACATCTACGAAGCCGTCGAACGCCTCCCCGAGATCAAGGAGTCGCTCGTCATCGGCATCGAACAGCCCGACGGCGGCTACTGGATGCCGCTCTTCGTACATCTCGCCCCCGGTGCCACACTCGACGAGGCCCTCCTGACCCGCATCAAGCAGACCATCCGCGAGCAGCTCTCGCCGCGGCACGTGCCGGACGAGGTCATCGAAGTCCCCGGCGTCCCCCACACCCTCACCGGCAAGCGCATCGAAGTCCCGATCAAACGCCTCCTCCAAGGCACCTCCCTGGCAAAGGCGGTCAACCTCGGCTCGGTGGACGACGTCGAACTGCTGCGCTTCTACGAAGACCTGGCCCAGAAACGCGCCTGACGGACGTACTCCACTCCACCCCGCGACGCAGCGAACCACCCTCGCCCGCCGGCGTTGTCAGTGCCACCGATTACTGTGAGTGAGCATTGATCGACTGCGCACAGGGGGAAACATGGCGCACACCCGGCACCACAGCACGCGACGCGTCCTGCGCCGCGAAATCGCGGGCACCATCGGCCTGTTGACCGACGAACAGGACTTCACGGCGATGCGGCGCTACCGCACGTTCGCCTTCGACGACCACACCACCTACCTCCAGCAAGTGGAATCCCTGCTCAGGACCCTCGCCGCCCAGGGCGGCCACACCACAGTGGCGCTCTTCGACCCCGAGGAATACGCCGAGTTCTGCGCCGAGAGCGGCCTGGAACCCGACGCCTCGTCGAGCCGCACCCGCTTCACGGCGGAACTGGCCGCGTCGGGCCCCACCGTCATGTACGAGGGGCAGCCCCTCGACGAACTCGTCCCCGACCTCGTCGACGAGGCCGTCCGCCAGGCGACATGGGAGTACGCGACCACACTCCTGGCCCGTATCGGCAACTGCGCATCCTGCGGCGAGGACATCGGACGCGCATCCTTCGCCCACGCCGCCCGCCTTCTCAGCCGCATTCTCGAAACCGCGGAAGCCGGCCACCTCCATCTCGTGTGCAGTGTCTCGGCCGCGCCCGAACTGCTCGTCGCCGCGCTCCGAGCCGACGACGACGCGGGCACCATCCACCTCGACGAAACAGAAGCCCTGGAATTCACCACCGTATTGGCCCTCGGCATCGCCACCCGGAGCGCCGGGGGACTCGTGATGCGCATCACCGCCCACGACAGGACCGACCGTGTCTACGGGTGGCGACTCCGCGGTGAGAGCCTGGATCCCCTCACCGCTGCCGAGGTCTTCGACGCCTATTGCACCGACGTGGATTCCGGAGACCTGGTCTCCCCGGAATCAGGAGTCGACTACTGCGCACCACCCGACCTCGGAGAAGGAGGAGGAATGACGGGTCACGCGCACTGAACGCGAAAGGGGCGCCCCACCATCAGGTGGAGCGCCCCTCGGCAACGGTCGACCGACGACGTGGTCCGGCTATTCGCCGGACAGCACCGCCTGCGCCGCCGTCCGTGCCTCCTCGGCCGTGTCCGCCGCACGGGCAGCGGCGGCGGCGCGCTCGCACTGCGCCAGCGTGTACTTGGCGAGCGTCGTCCGGACATAAGGAATCGACGCGGCACCCATCGACAGGGAGGTGACCCCCAGACCGGTCAGCACACACGCGAGGAGCGGGTCCGCCGCTGCCTCACCGCAGACCCCACAGCTCTTGCCCTCGGCCTTCGCCGCCTCGGCGGACAGCGCGACGAGGTCGAGCAGCGCGGGCTGCCACGGATCCTGCAGACGAGACACCGCACCCACCTGCCGGTCGGCGGCGAAAGTGTACTGCGCGAGGTCGTTGGTCCCCAGGGACAGGAACTCGACTTCCTGAAGGATCGAGCGCGCCCGAAGCGCGGCCGACGGAATCTCCACCATCGCGCCGAACTTCGCCTGCAGCCCGGCGTCACGGCACGCGTCCGCGAACGCCTTCGCGTCCGTGCGGTCCGCGACCATCGGCGCCATTACCTCGAGGTAGACCGGCAGCCCCTCCGAAGCCTTGGCGAGGGCGGTCAGCTGCGTGCGCAGCACATCGGGGTGGTCGAGCAGTGAGCGCAGACCCCGCACACCCAGTGCCGGGTTCGGCTCGTCGGCCGGAGTCAGGAAGTCGAGCGGCTTGTCCGCGCCCGCGTCGAGCACACGCACCACGACACGACCCTCAGGAAACGCCTCGAGAACCTGCCGGTACGCCTCGACCTGCTTGTCCTCGGACGGCGCCCGCTTGCTGTCGTCGAGAAAGAGGAACTCGGTACGGAACAGACCGACACCCTCGGCACCGGCCTCAAGAGCGGCAGGCACGTCAGCCGGGCCCCCGACATTGGCCAGCAGCGGCACCTTGTGCCCGTCGGACGTGGCTCCGGGACCGGTGGAGGAGGACAGCGCTGCCTTGCGCTTTGCCGCAGCGGCCTCCAACTCTGCCTTCTTCTCGGCACTCGGCTCCACGAAGATCTCACCGGTGCTGCCGTCCACGGCGATCACGGTGCCTTCCGCGAGCTCACCGGCACCAGGCAGCGCGACCACGGCCGGAACGCCGAGCGCCCGCGCCAGGATCGCGCTGTGACTGGTCGGTCCGCCCTCCTCGGTGACGAAACCGAGCACCAGAGTGGGGTCGAGCAGCGCCGTGTCCGCCGGGGCGAGGTCACGAGCAATAAGGACATAGGGCTCGTCGCTGTCCGGCACACCGGGCATGGGCACCCCGAGCAGCCGGGCGACGATACGATTCCGCACGTCGTCAAGGTCGGCGACACGACCGGCGAGGTACTCGCCGGCGGCGGCCAACAGCGCGCGATAGGCAGCGAACGCGTCATAGACCGCACGCTCGGCGGTGCTGCCGACAGCGATCCGGCGTTCCACGTCCGCCATCAACTCGGGGTCCTCAGCCATCATGGCCTGCGCCTCGAGCACCGCCTGAGCTTCGCCGCCCGCCAGATTGCCGCGCGCAACCAGGTCCGCTGCCACGTCCTCCACGGCCTTGCGGGCGCGCCCCTGTTCGCGCTCCGCGTCCTCCGTCGGGATCTGCTTGGCCGGCGGTTCAAGAACCGCCGTTCCCATATGCCGAACCTCGCCGATCGCCACCCCGTGGCTCACGCCGACGCCTCGCAGCGTTGTCTCCATCTCACCCGTCTCCGATAGTGCGGCGGGGTAACGCCGCTGCGGTGGTTGCCCTACTTGTCGTCTACGTCGGCGTTGACGTCACTGCCAGCCGAAGAGCTCGTCTCCGGCCTTCACATCGCCATCCTCGCGGACGTCGGAGAGGGACTCGGCCGTGGCCTCGAGCGCCACGACCGGGCACACCGGCGACTTGCCGGCTGCCTCGACAGCAGCCGGGTTCCAACGAACGACGGCCTGGCCGCGCGTCACGGTGTCACCCTTGTTGACGAGGAGTTCGAAGCCCTCGCCGTTGAGCTGCACGGTGTCGATGCCGAGGTGTGTGAGCACACCATGGCCTTCGCCGTCGACGACGACGAAGGCATGCGGATGAAGCGAGACGATCACTCCGTCGACGGGGGCGACAGCCTCCGAGGGTTCACGCACGGGGTCGATCGCCATGCCGGGGCCGACCATGGCCCCGGAGAACACGGGATCCGGTACCTCGGTGAGTCCGATGGCGCGTCCTGCAAGAGGGGACGTCACGGTGGTCATGGGAAGCCTCCCAGGGGCGGAGATTTATATGGGCCGTCACTACCTGTCCCGGACGGCGCACTGCTCAGCAGGGTATGTCATATGAAGTGCAGGTTCCCTGCGAGAGGACCCGGTTGGCGGTCGTAGAGCAGGGCGCAAACGATTTGCGTCCGCTCCAACGCCCCATGTAGAGTCGTTCTCCTGCTTGGGGCCGAGCGACGCGATCAAGTGTCCTTGCCCGGCAGCACTCAACTTGTCAGATCCTATCTCGGGGTTTGGTTCTGCATGTCCGCAGAACCGTGGTCAGAGAGACGGAAATTCACTGATAGAGTTTGAAACATCGAAGGGAAACGCCCGGAGGAAAGCCTGAGGAGTCTCTCGGGTGAGTACGAAGGAAGTGTCCGTTCCTTGAGAACTCAACAGCGTGCCAAAAATCAACGCCAAGTTTGTTGATACCCCGTCTCCG
>NZ_JBHXWK010000022.1:0-79226 GCF_042671685.1 Streptomyces sp. NPDC127595
GGTGCCCGCACGCCGTTGTGCGGGCACCCGGGCCCTCTCGTGTTGCCGTCACCGCGGCCGGCCTTGACGACGTCGCAGGTCAGGGCAAGTCAGACCGGCCGCGGAGCTCTCCTGCCAGGACCTAGCCCAGGCGCTGAACCAGCGCGTGGTACTCGTCCCACAGTTCCTTGGGGGTGTGCTCGCCGAACGTGTTGAGGTGCTCCGGCACGAGCGCGGCCTCCTCGCGCCACACGTCCTTGTCGACGGTGAGCAGGAAGTCGAGCTGGGACTCGGACAGTTCGAGACCGTTGGTGTCGAGGGCACCCTTGGCCGGCAGGATGCCGATCGGGGTCTCGACGCCCTCGGCCCGGCCGTCCAGGCGGTCGACGATCCACTTCAGGACACGGCTGTTCTCACCGAAGCCCGGCCACACGAACTTGCCCGCGTCGTCCTTGCGGAACCAGTTCACGTAGTAGATCTTCGGCAGTTTCGCCTGGTCCTTGTCCTTGGCGACGTCGATCCAGTGGCCCATGTAGTCGCCCATGTTGTAGCCGCAGAACGGCAGCATGGCGAACGGGTCACGGCGCAGCTCGCCGACCTTGCCCTCGGCGGCGGCGGTCTTCTCGCTCGCCACGTTGGCGCCGAGGAAGACGCCGTGGTTCCAGTCGAAGGACTCCGTGACCAGCGGGACCGCCGTGGCGCGACGGCCGCCGAACAGGATCGCCGAGATCGGCACGCCCTTGGGGTCCTCCCACTCGGGCGCGATGATCGGGCACTGCGCGGCGGGCACGGTGAAGCGTGCGTTCGGGTGGGCGGCGGGCGTGCCGGACTCCGGTGTCCAGTCGTTGCCCTTCCAGTCCGTCAGGTGGGCCGGAGTCTCCTCCGTCATGCCCTCCCACCAGATGTCGTTGTCGTCGGTCAGCGCCACGTTGGTGAAGACGGAGTTGCCCCACAGCGTCTTCATCGCGTTGGCGTTGGTGTGCTCACCGGTGCCGGGCGCGACGCCGAAGAAACCGGCCTCGGGGTTGATGGCGTACAGCCGGCCGTCCTCGCCGAACCGCATCCACGCGATGTCGTCACCGATCGTCTCGACGGTCCAGCCGCCGACCGTCGGCTCCAGCATGGCGAGGTTCGTCTTGCCGCAGGCGCTCGGGAAGGCGGCGGCGACGTACTTCGAGGCACCCTGCGGCGGGGTCAGCTTGAGGATGAGCATGTGCTCGGCCAGCCAGCCCTCGTCGCGCGCCATCACGGAGGCGATGCGCAGCGCGTAGCACTTCTTGCCGAGCAGCGCGTTGCCGCCGTAGCCCGAGCCGTACGACCAGATCTCGCGGGACTCCGGGAAGTGCGAGATGTACTTCGTGGAGTTGCACGGCCACGGCACGTCCGCCTCGCCCTCGGCCAGCGGCGCTCCGAGCGTGTGCACAGCACGCACGAAGAAGCCGTCGGTGCCGAGTTCGTCGAGGACCGGCTGTCCCATGCGGGTCATGGTGCGCATGGACACGGCGACGTAGGCGGAGTCGGTGATCTCCACTCCGATCGCGGAGAGGTCCGAGCCGAGCGGGCCCATGCAGAAGGGCACGACGTACATCGTCCGGCCGCGCATCGAGCCGCGGAAGACACCGCCCTTGCCGTCCGTCCCCTGGAAGATCTCCCGCATCTCGGCGGGCGCCTTCCAGTGGTTCGTCGGGCCGGCGTCCTCCGCCTTCTCCGAGCAGATGAACGTCCGGTCCTCGACCCGCGCGACATCGGTCGGGTCGGAGGCGGCGTAGTAGGAGTTGGGGCGCTTGATCGGGTCGAGCTTCCTGAAGGTGCCCTTACGGACGAGTTCCTCGCTCAGTCGCTCGTACTCGGCTTCGGATCCGTCACACCAGACCACGCTGTCCGGCTCGGTCAGTTCGGTGATCTCGTTCACCCACGAGATCAGTGCTTTGTGGTTGGTGGGTACGACGGTGGGAGCCGCGATGTCGCGCGCCACGATTGCTCCTAAATGAGGGATTTTGTTTGTTGTGCCCCGTGGGGGCTGCGACCCGGATGCTTCACGATGCTCATGCCCTGGCGCTCATCCGGTGCCGACCGCACTCATTTGATCATCCGACTAGACCGCGCATATGTCCAGAGGGCCTCACAGCTGAGCGGAGTGACCATCGCCACTCACCTCCAGGTCCTCTCCGGGTTTTCTCCGCGCCACTTCGGGTTCACCCTCGATATCGCGACGTGCCGCGACGTACCGCACCCCGGGCGTGCGTGAGACCATGGCCACTATTGACCGGTCATCTGGCCACACTGATAGGTAACTTACGGTTCCGTAGGTAGAATTCGGCCCATGACTGCGTCCGTCCCCGACGCGCCCACGGACTCACCGGCCACCGGCCACGACTCCGTCGCGCACTCCGCGTCGCACTCGTCCCCGTCGCACCTGTCCCTGCCGCACCCGCACGTGCCGGACGAGATCAAGCCCAAGCTCCGCGGCTGGCTGCACCTCGGCATGTTTCCGGCCGCCCTCGTTTCGGGACTGGTGCTCACGGCGCTCGCGAGTTCGACCCGCGCCCGCATCGCCTGCGCGATCTTCGCCCTGACCGCCTGCCTCCTGTTCGGAGTGAGCGCGCTCTACCACCGGGGCAACTGGAGCCCGCGCATGGACGGCGTGCTCCGCAGACTCGACCACGCGAACATCTTCCTGATCATCGCGGGCACGTACACACCGCTGACGATGCTGCTGCTGCCGGACGCCAAGGGGCAGTGGCTCCTGTGGAGCATCTGGGCCGCGGCCGCCGCGGGCATCATCTTCCGGGTGTTCTGGGTCGGCGCCCCCCGCTGGCTCTACACCCCCTGTTACATCGCGATGGGCTGGGCGGCCGTCTTCTTCCTCCCCGACTTCATGCGGGCGGGCGGGATCGCCGTACTCGTCCTGGTGGTCGTCGGCGGGCTGCTCTACAGCGCGGGCGGCGTGATCTACGGCATCAAGCGGCCCAACCCGTCACCCAGCTGGTTCGGATTCCACGAGGTCTTCCACTCCCTCACCGTCGGGGCGTTCGTCGTGCACTACGTCGGGATCTCGCTGGTGGCCTATCAGCACGGCTGATCGCCCGGCCGTCTCCCACCACCCCCCTTTCAAGGAAGCACTTCGCGCCTTTCCTCTCGGCCTTCTCGACCCTCTTGGCCCGCTCAACCCTCTCAGCCGTCTCGACCTTCTCCACCGACTCCGCCTCAGTGGCCGTGGCTTCGAAGCCGCGGCCACTCTGCATGTCAGAGCGGCGACGCCCACCACGACGACTCCGAGAACGACAGCCGCACCGCCGACCAGATATCCGGCCACGCACAGCAACGCCACCACGAACGCCGGCACCTCGAAGCTGCCCCTCACGAACCCCACCTCCCCCCTCCGCCTCACAGAACGTGAATCAGCCCCACCTCAGAGTGACATGCCGCACTGACAATGCACCCGCCCCGACAACACACACTCTCTTTTTATTGACAGACACCATCTTTTGACAGCTACTCTCATTTCATCGATACTTCCACTCAAGACAGCGCCGTACCGCTCGCCGCCTCCGCCGACGCCGCATACGTCCACGGCATGAACCTGGTCCTGCTGGTCAGCGGTGTCGCGGCGCTCGTCACCGTGCTGCTGGCGGCGGCGCTGCTGCCGAACGCCAAGCCGGCCGGGCCCACCGACCGCCCCGCGCCCGGGTGGGACACCGACATGGCCCCGGCCGCCGCCGATGCCGGACAATGAGCCCCATGGCCGCCACCGCACACAGCTCCGCCTCCCCCACGGAGCCCCGGCTCGGACTCCGCGAGCGGAAGAAGCAGAAGACGCGGATCGCGATCCGCGACGCGACATACCGGCTGATCAGGGAACAGGGGTACGACGCGACGACCGTCGAGCAGATCGCGGAGGCGGCCGAGGTGTCCCCGTCCACGGTCTTCCGCTACTTCCCGGCCAAGGAGGACATCGTCCTCACCGACGAGTTCGACCCCATCCTGGAGCAGGAGCTGCGCGCGCGGCCCGCCGACGAGCCGTGGATGGACTCCCTGCGCCACATCCTGCGCAAGGCCGTCGGCCCCGGGAACACGGAAGAGCCCGAGGTGACGCGGTTGCGGACCCACCTGATGGTCCAGGTGCCCGCCGTGCGCTCCCGGATGATGGAGAGCATGTCGGTCACCGGCCGCATGCTGTGCCGCGTCCTCGCGGAGCGCACCGGCAAGGACCCCGACGGCCTCGAAGTACGCGTCTACGCGATGTCCCTGATCGGCGGCCTGATGGAGACCTCCATGTACTGGGCCGAGAGCGGCCACGAGGAGAACCTCGCCGACCTCGTCGACCGGGCCCTGGACGTCATGGAGAAGGGGCTGACGCCCTGAGCTTCGAAGCAGACGTGACGAACGACGGACAGGAGGAGCCGGCCGTGGACAATGGCGACAGCGAGCGCCACCGTACGCTCCCGGAGAAGGCCGAAGAGGCATGGCTGTACCAGCTGGCCGACGAGGCGGGGTCCGAGGGGAGCGACGGTTCCGTCTCCCTTGATGAGATGACTTCCGCGCTCCGCGCCCACCGCGCATACCGCCCCAACTAAGCCTCTGACCGCCCGCCCTGCCCAGAAATCCCCGAGGTCGCGGCCTACGTCCGTGGCATCCTGGGCTGGTGAACGGACCGGAGATCCACGTCGAATTCGCCCCGGAGCTGGGGATGTTCGTGCCGCGCGGACGGCGTGAAGGCGGCGGGACCCAGGTCGTCACCGACGGTGTCTCGACCCTCGGCCATGTCGTCGAGTCGCTCGGCGTCCCGCTGACCGAGGTCGGCTCGCTGGTCGTGGACGGCCGCGAGGTGCCCGTGTCCCATGTCCCAGCGGCGGGCGAGTCCGTCCACGTGCGACCGGTCGAGCGCCCCCAGCGGGTTCCCGACGCTCCCCTGCGCTTCCTCCTCGACGTCCACCTCGGCACCCTCGCCCGTCGGCTGCGCCTGCTCGGGGTCGACACGGCGTACGAGTCGACAGACATCGGCGACCCGGCCCTCGCCGCCCGATCCGCCGCCGAGCGGCGCGTCATGCTCAGCCGCGACCGCGGACTGCTCCACCGCCGCGAACTGTGGGCGGGCGCCTTCATCTACAGCACCCAGCCGGACGACCAACTCCGTGACGTACTGAGCCGGTTCGCACCCGAACTGAAGCCCTGGACACGGTGCACGGCGTGCAACGGCCTGCTCAAGGAGGCCAGCAAGGAAGAAGTCGCGGACCGGCTGAAGAGCGGGACCCAGCGGTCGTACGACGTCTTCGCGCGGTGCGAGGAGTGCGAGCGCGCCTACTGGAAGGGCGCGCACCACGACCGCCTGGAGGCCATCGTGGAGCACGCCCTTGCCGAGTTCGGGACCTGAGGGGAGGCCTGCTGGCGCCCCGCCCCCCATCAGATCCCTACAGATTCCTACCGCTTCTTCAGATCCTTCGCCCCGCAGGCCACCCCGTCCTTGTTCGGGTCGAGCTTCAGGGGATCGTCCTTTCCGTTGACCTTCAGGCGGCCGTAGTCGTTCGTCTTGAGCCACGCGCAGCGCGCGGCCGTCGTCTTCTTCACCTCGTCGGGGAAGACGGTCGGTACGCAGACGTTGATCGAGCCGTAGTGCCGGTCGCACCCGGAGATCGTCGGGCTGACCGGCTGCGAGGCCCGCTTCTTGCCGGGCTCGGTGACCTTGCCCTGAAGGGAGTCGGCGAAGGAGTGGACGTGCGCGTCGGCGCTCGACTCGGCGGCCATCGCCGACGGGCCCTGCAGATGCACCCACTTGGCCACCGACGGCACCCCGTTGGCGTCGACCGCGAAGAGCATGTACCAGCCGGGCGGCGCGAGGTTGGGGTTGCTCGTCACGTTCAGGTCGACGTTGTTGCCGTCGACGGACAGCGGCAGGTCCACGAACCGCTGGTTCGGGTCGGAGGAGTGCGTCACCGCGGCCGGGCGGATCAACTCGGCCTTGGCGATGGGCCGGTCGACGGTGATGCGCTGCGTGTCCCCGTACACCCACTCGTTGTCGATCACCGAAGTGATCGTGGGGCGGGCGCCCTTGAGGAGGTACGGCGGGGTGTAGATGGACACGTCGTGGTTCCAGGTGCCGTTGCCCGGGTTGTCGCCGGTCGTCATCACCCGGCCGTCGGGCAGCAGGAACGCGGAGGAGTGGTAGCCGCGCTCCTCCGGGTCGGGAGCCACCGGGTCGAACGTCGAGGTCGCCGGGTCGAAGATCGACGACTCGTACACCGGGTTGGCCCGGTTGTGCAGGGCGCCGCCCGTCTCAAGGACCTTGCCGTCGGGCAGCAGTACGGCGGAGACGTACATCTTGCCCTGGTTGCCCGTCTGGGCCACCTGACCGGCGCCCAGGTCCACCGTGCCCTGCGGCAGCGGCGGGCCGACCGTGTACGTCGGGTTGGCGGCCTTGAGGTCGATGATGTCCGTCAGGCGGTTGGCGTCCGGGTTCGAGTCGATGTTGCCGCCGCCGATGGTCAGGACCTTCTGGTCCTGGGCCGGGGGCAGCAACACGCTTGCGGACTGGTCGCGTTCGTCCTTGTTCTGGAGTCCCGGGATCGATGTCACCGTGTTCGCGCCGTAGTCGTAGATCGCCGAGCCCGTGCCCGGCGTGCCGTTGCCGAACACATGGCTGCCCGAGTAGAAGAGGCGGCCGTCCTGCATGAGGATCATCGACGGGTACAGACCCCAGTACGACCAGGTCTGGTTGACCTGCCAGAGCGGCAGCCACTTCTGTTCGTCGTCCGACCAGAGTTCGGCGGTCACCGAACCGGTGGAGTCCTCGCGCAGACCGCCGAAGGAGATGATGTCACCGTTGCCGAGCTCGGTCGCCGACGGATACCAGTGGCCGTCGTTCATGTCGTTCGTCTTGCTGTACGTCTCGGTGACCGGGTCGAAGATGTACGAGTCCTTGTACCCCTCGTACCCGTGCCCGCCGACGACCGGGAACGCCTTGTTGCCGCTCATCACGAGCACGCGCCCGTCCTGCAACTGCACATGCCCCGCGCAGAACATGTCCTTGGGCGTCGGGATCGTCTTGTACGTGCCGGCCACCGGGTCGTACACCGCGCTGGTGAACGTGCCCGCGTTGAACTGCTCCTCGCTGTTCCCGGAGCCCGCGATCAGCAGCACCTTGCCGTTGTTGAGGACTACGGAGTGCATGGAGCGGACCGGGTTCTGCGTGGGCAGCACGTCCCACTTGCCGTTGGCGCACTGCTCGGCGGTGCCGGTGCAGGTGGGCGGCGGGAGCGTGTCGGCGACCTGTTCCATCGTGTAGTCGTCGGTGGTCGCGGAGCCGGTGCCGTAGACGGAGACACCCCAGGTGATGCGGTCGGTGCCGACGGGGACCGCGGGCGTACGGACCGTCGCCTGGGTCCAACTCCCCTGTATCTCCAGCGTCTTCAGGTCGGTCCAGTACTGCCAGCCCGCCGTCGTGTCGTGCCGGAAGAGGGTGAGCGAGGTGTCCGGGGTCGTCGACTTGTACCAGAGACCCAGGTCGTACTGCTTGCCCGGAGTGACCGGCGGCGCGCAGGTGGCGGACTCGGTGATCAGCGCCTTGCGGTCACCGTCGACCCGGCGGGTCAGCTCGACCTTCATGGCCTTGGTGCCCGAATGGGCGCCGGCCACCGTGGAGAAGGTGAAGTCGTTGTCGCCCCAGCCCGACTTCTCCCAGCAGTACGGCATGCCGTCCGTACCGGCCGTCTCGAAGCCCGGGTTGGTGACGAGGTTGGCGGCGGAGGCGGGCTGCGGCGAGATGAGCAGCAGGCCCGCGGCGAGGCCGGCAATCGCCAGGAGCGAGGTTCTCCTCCGTGGTCGTACGGTGTGTTTCACGCGGCTCTCCTTGCTGTGCGGCTGCTGCTCCCGCCCGCGGACTCACTGCTGCGGCGCGGCAGATAGACCAGCGCTTCGGTTCCGACGAAGCGCAGGACGAAGGTCGTCACCAGGGCCAGGGCCGTGGCGGGGAGTGCGCCCATCCCGAAGTGCCCCACGAACAGGGCGATCAGCGGGATGCGCAGCACCAGATCGGCGTTGGCGATCAGGGCGAACCGGCCGACGCGGTCCCACCAGTTGCGGTGCTTGCGGCGCTCACGGAACAGGAGATGCTCGATGAGCAGGAAGTTCCAGGCGACCCCGAGCTGGTTGGCGAGGATCTCCGCCGGCAGATAGTGCATTCCGGCGGCGGTGAGGGCGTACAGGCCCAGCAGGTTCGGTACGAAGCCGGTGGCGCCGATCAGGCCGAAGACCACCATGCGCGCGACGGGCGATGCGGTCCGCAGCCCGACCAGGTGGCGCAGGAAGCGGAAACCCTCCTGCGCGGTCGACTTGGACTCGCCCGCGAACCGGTCCTGGAAGACGAACGGCACCTCGGTGACCTCGCGGGGGCGGCTGCGCACCGCGAGTTCGAGGAGGATCTTGTAGCCGAGCGGCTGCAGGATCTCGGCGGTGACCGCGCTGCGGCGGATCGCGAAGAAGCCGCTCATCGGGTCGCTGATGCCGTGCAGCTTGCGCGGGAAGAGCGTCTTGGTCAGCCAGGTCGCGCCGCGCGAGACGGCGATGCGGTAGCCGCCCGCGAGCCCTTCGCGGCTGCCGCCCTTGATGTAGCGCGAGGCGACGACGAGCCCGGCCGAGGAACGCTCCCCGGTGGCGACCAACTCCGGTACCAGCGAAGGCGGATGCTGCAGATCGCCGTCCATGACGACGATCCAGTCGGAGGTCGCCGCCTTCAGTCCCTCGACGACGGCGCCGCCGAGCCCGCCCACGGGTTCGGCGCGGTGCAGCACGGTGACGGGGAACGGGCAGTCCTGCGCGGCCTCCCGGATCACCTCGGGGGTGTTGTCCGTGGAGTCGTCCACGAAGACGACCTCACAGGGCAGCCGCGTGGGCACCGACTCGGTGATCTGGTGCAGCAACTCCCCGATGTTCGCGGCCTCGTTGAACGTCGGTACGACGATGGTGACGGCCCCCGGTTCAGGAACCTCCGCAGCCCGTACGGCCGGATCGCCCAGCTCGTCAGGGACAGTGCTCTCGAAGCTGCTCATCGACTGCCTCCGTCGGTCGCTGTGGTGGTACTTCCTTCGATCCGCCGGATCTCGATCCGGTCCTCGCCCTTGCCGAAGGTGGCGACGGGCGTCGAATGCTCCATCGCCGCCTTGACGTTGGGCAGGTCGACCGCGTCGCGCCGCACGGTCGGCGAGGCGACGACGTAGTCGAGGTCGCGCCAGCCGTCCGGCATCGTCTCGGTCACCGCGGGGTCGAGGTCCGCCTTGTAGAACCAGATGACGCCGAGCCCCGGCTTGTAGCCGGCGTGCACGAGGTCCAGCCAGAGCGCGTCGTCGACGAGGACCCGGGTCTGCGCCGGGTTCTCGACCTCGGTCTTGAGCCATGAAGAGGCCGCCCTGTAGGGGGCGTTGGCGTCGACGGTGACGGCGGTGCGGTTGCCGTCGTACCAGCGCGGTACGACGTAGGCGGCGGCGCCCGCCACGAGCAGCACCGCCGTCACCCGCCGTCCCCACAGGATGTACCGCTTCTCGTCCTCGCTGCGCCATCTGCGCAGCACCGCGTGGGCGACGCTGGCGGTGCCGCCGGCCAGGACGAGCGCGAGGAACGGCAGGGCCTGGATGACGTACATCGCGGGCAGATAGCCGCTCGGGCGCATGGCCACCAGGGCGAGGATCGCCACGGTGAGCGCGGGTCCGGCCAGCGCGCGTGCTGTCACCGACCAGCGCCAGGTGACCAGGAGCAGCAGGGCGCCGGCGAGGCCGCCGAGGGGCAGCACGCGGTCGTAGTAGAGCCAGGACTGCAGAACGCCGTACGAGCCGGTGCCGGAGTCGAGGATGAAGCCCGAACCGGGGCGGCTCATCTGGTACTTGATGCCGTCGAAGAGCGAGACATGGCCCGCGCCGGAGAACAACTCGCCCTTGAGCAAGGCGAAGAGCGGGTACGCCAGGCCGATCAGGGTGCAGGCGGTGATGGCTCCGGTGAGCGCGAACTTCCGGGTGTCGCGGTGGCCGTGCCGCCACATGGTGACAAGCAGCGCGGGCAGGATGACGAGCATCGTCTCCTTGGTGAGCACGGCCGCCGCGGCCGCGATGCCCGCCCCGAAGTGGTGCCAGAGATGACGGCTCGGGGAGGCCGCGAGGCAGAACGCGAGCAGCGTCCACATCACCGCGATGTTGTCCAGGAAGATCTCGCGCTGGAGCACGACTGACAGCGGCGAGAGCCCGAAGAGCACCATCGCGAGCCCGGCCGCCCACGGGGGCAGCGAGAGGCGGCGCGCGAGGACGTAGACGAGGACCGCGCTGATGGCGCTGACCAGGAGCATCGCGAAGCGCATCGAGCCGACCGTCATCAGCCCGGGGCTGATCTGGGCGGGGATCCAGGTCAGCGCGGCAATCTGGATCCAGCCCAGTGGCGGGTGGTCGTACCAGTACGTGTAGTGGGCGAGGCCGTTGCCCTCCTGCACGGCCCAGGCCTGGGCGAGGTAGGTGCCCTCGTCGTCACTGAGGGTCGGGTAGTCGGCGATGTTCCAGCCCTGCACGACCATGATCGCCACGAGGAGCGCAAGGCACAGCAGCAGATCGGGGCGCGAGCTGCGAAAACGTAGCGGCGGACGGGGATCGGGGACGTTTTTGGGCGCAAGGGGCCGCTGCGCGGGGACCGTGGAGGTGGCCACCGCGGGAAGGGTGGAGGTCACGCGGGAATGTCCTCTCGGGACTCTCGGGCTACCGAACTACTGGACTCTCGGGCTGCCGGACGGGCGAAGTCGCGATCTCGCCGGTTGGCGGTCTCACCACTGGCGATCTCGCGGACTAGCGGGCCGCTTCGACTTCGGTGAGGTGCGCGCCGACATGGCTGGTCAACTCCCAGTCGTTGCGCCCCCGTTGCTCGCGCCAGACGGCTCGAACGGCGGCGCCGGCCAGCAGCACCTGGTAGAAGGGGCCACCTACGATCAGCTTCAGGTAGTGGACAAAGCGGACGCGAAGCCCGTACTGCTTGCCGAAGTCGTGCAGTCCGACAAGCTCGAAGACGAAGGTGACCAGTGCGGTCACCGCCGGCAGGAACGTGATGAACGCGATGCCGACCGGCACGTCCAGGAATAGTGCGATGGCCACGTTGAGCGGAATGACCACGCCGGAGACCGCCTGAAGGTACGGCGTCATGAGGGTGTAGCGGGCCAGCAACCGCTGCCCGAATCCTGGGAGTTGCTTCCAGTCCTTCTTGCGGTAGACCTGAAGGAAGCCCTGGTTCCAGCGAGTTCGCTGCTTCATCAGCGACATCAGGCTGCCCGGGGTCTCCTCCCGGGTCACCATGTCGGAGTCGTAGGCGACGACGACCTTCTTGCCGACGCTGGACAGTCGCACGCCCAGATCGCAGTCCTCGGCCAGGCAGTCGGGATCCCAGCCGTCCGCCTCCCGGAGCACGTCCGTCCGCACGAAGACGGTGTTGCCGCCGAGCGGGATGAACCCTTTCTGCGCGTGCAGATGGAGCCTGGACCGGAACCAGAAGAAGTACTCCAGGCAGTTGCGCAGGCTGTACCAGCTGGAGTTGAAGTTGATGAGCTGCACGCCGCCCTGGACGACGTCCGCACCCGTCGTACGGAAGGCGTGGTCCACGTGGGCGAGGAGCTCCGGGTGGACCTGGTCCTCGGCGTCGAAGACTCCGACGACATCGCCGCGGCAGTGCGGCAACGCCGTGTTCATGGCCCTCGGCTTGTTCTTCTTCTCGTGGTGGTCGACGACGACCCTCACGCGCGGGTCGCGTGCCGCGGCGCCGCGGGCCACCTCGGTGGTCTCCGGGTCGTCGTGCCCGACGATGACGATGATCTCGAAGTCGTCATGGCTCGACTCCAGCAGCCGCTGGATGGTGTGGTCGAGTACGGCCTGCTCGTGCCGAGCGGGCAGCAGCAGCGAGAACGCCAGGCCTTCGCCGCCGTCGGGACTGCTGAATCGGGTGGAAGCGAGCACCTCGGGCGTACGCCACGCGTGCATCTGCCACCACAGGGTGAAGGCCGCCATCCAGAACAAGGCCAGCGAAACGGCAGCGATGAAGACAGACGTGAGCAACAGATCCCCCCAGATCCCAAAAACCCCCTGTCACGACAGTGAGTCACTCCTGCCGCGTCAACGTGCAGAGACTATGGGGGAACTGTGAAGCCGGGAAGCTCATCAGATAAATAGAATGTTTCGGAATGCCCCATCGAGTAACGGCGAGTACCCGGACGTATCCCGCTACGTCGGAGGTTTACGGTCGCTGTAGTCCCATGTCAGACGGCATTTCCGCCTCCCACGGCCTCGCGCACCCGCTGAACGTCGGAGGTCGGAGCGTCACAGGTGAAGTTACGGCAAACATAAACGGAGGGCAGGCCGTTGACCAACGGACGGTCAGCGAGCAGCGGAAGTTCGTCACTCTCCGCAGCGCCGACGGCGACGACGGCCCCCGGCGCGGTGCCCAGGAGCGCCGCCCGATGCAGTTCCCGGGTCGCGGGATCCTCCATCGGACCCACCACGGCGATCTCCCGCGGCCCGTCGAGCAGCGCCTCCGCCGCGGCCAGCCCCCAGCCGACGAAGCGCGGCACGCGCGGCCCGAGCGCCTTCACAACCCCCAACGCCCGCTCCGCCGCGGTCCGATGGGGCTCCGCCCCGGTCTGCGCCGCATACGAGAGCAGTGCGCCGGCCGCCGCGTTCCACCCCGAGGGCGTCGCGTTGTCGGTGGGATCCTGCGGACGCCGGATCAGCCGCTCGGCGTCGGCGGCCGTGTCGTACAGAGCACCGGTCTCGGCGTCCGTGAACTGCACGAGCACATGGTCGAGCAGGAACCCGGCGAACTCCAGCCACACCCCCTCACCGGTGACCCCCGCCAGCGCGAGGAACCCCTCGGCGACATCCGCGTAGTCCTCCAACACGCCCGCGTTAGCCCCGACTTGGCCGTCCTTGCTGGTACGGGCCAGCCGCGCCCGGTCGTCCATGTGCAGCCGTACGAGGAGATCGGCGGCGCCGATCGCGGCCTCCACGAGGTCCGGACGCTCGAAGTAGGCGCCCGTCTCCGCGAGGGCGGCCACCGCGAGCCCGTTCCAGGCGGCGACGACCTTGTCGTCACGGCCGGGGGCGGGGCGCTCCGCGCGGGCGGCGAGCAGCCGGCCACGGATTCCGTCGATCTTCTCGGCGTCGAAGACACCTTCGCGCTGCGGGAGTTGGAGAACGGAAGCCCCCTCCTCGAAGGTCCCCTCCTCGGTCACCCCGAAGTAGTCGGCGGCGAGTTCGGCGTCCTCCCCGAGGACTTCCCGCAACTGCCCGGGCGTCCATACGTAGTACGCCCCCTCGACATGCTTCCCGTTCCCGTCGTCACTGTCGGCATCGAGCGCGGAGGCGAACCCTCCTTCGTTCGTGCGCAGTTCGCGCACCATGAAGTCGGCGGTCTCCAGCGCGACGCGACGCGCGAGCTCGGACCCGGTGGACCGCCAGAGGTGCGCGTACACCCGGCAGAGCAGGGCGTTGTCGTACAGCATCTTCTCGAAGTGCGGCACAACCCACTCACGGTCGACGGAGTACCGCGCGAACCCGCCGCCGAGCTGGTCGTAGATCCCGCCCCGCGCCATCCGCTCACCGGTGTCGACGGCCATCTGGAGCGCGCCCTCGGATCCGGTCCGCGCGTGATGCCGCAACAGGAACTCGATCACCATGGACGAGGGGAACTTGGGTGCCCCGCCGAATCCGCCGTACTGCGCGTCGTACTCCCGGGTGAGCCCGAGCAGCGCCCCGGCGAGCTCCTCCTCCCCCGGAACCGAGGCGTCCCCGTAGCTCAGCTTCCGCCCGGCGAGGTCCCGCACGATCTTCTCCGCGACCTCGGTCACCTCACCGCGCCGCTCGGTCCAGGCACTGTGCACCCCCTCCAGGACCTGCCGGAAGGCCGGCATGCCGTGGCGGGGCGTGGGCGGGAAGTAGGTCCCGAAGTAGAAGGGCTCGGCGTCGGCGGTCAGGAACACGGTCATGGGCCAGCCGCCCTGACCGGTGGCGGCCTGCACGGCCTCCATATAGACGGCGTCGACGTCCGGCCGCTCCTCGCGGTCGACCTTGACACTCACGAAGTGCTCGTTCAGATACGCGGCCGTCGCCTCGTCCTCGAAGGACTCGTGAGCCATCACATGGCACCAGTGGCAGCTGGAATAGCCGACGCTCAGCAGTACCGGCACATTCCGCTTGCGCGCCTCGTCGAAGGCCTCGGCCGACCAGGGCCACCAGTCGACGGGGTTGTCGGCGTGCTGGAGGAGGTAGGGGGACGTCTCGTGGGCCAGTCGGTTCGGCATACCTCCATCCTCGCGCACCACACCCCTCATCGCCGCGCAGGCACCGTACTGATCCACGGATCCGGCCGGCCACGGTGATGATCCGTGCGCACCCTCGCGCGGATGCCCCGTACGCAGGACACTTGGCGGCGACAGATGTTGCCGCCGGAGGGGGACGTGACATGCGGGACAGCCACCGGGCGGATGCCGAGCGGCTGTTGGCCCGGGCCGTGGAGGAAGAGGTACGGCGGTCGGGCGGACGAACCGACGGGGGCGTGCTTCTTTCGCGGGCCCGGGGTGCGCTGGACGCGATGGGAGAGACGGCGGCCGAGGAGTACGGGGCGTACACGGGAGCGCTTGACGAGGCGGAGGCGGGACGGCTGACCTTCGGGCAGCGGTACGCCCGGGACGGCGCCGGAACTCCTCTGCTGGTGGCGGTCGTTGCAGCGGTCGCGGCCGTCGTGGCGGACCTGGCGCTCGGTACGGGCACGGGGACGGCGCTCGGTGCGGGGGCGACCGTGGGCGTGGTGGGCGCGGCGGCCACCGTGCTCAAGGTGACGGCCGCGCATCTGCCGGCGGCGAGCCGCCGGGCCGGGGCGCTGGGACAGCCGGGCGGCGCCGAGCAGTTGCGTCTGCAGTGGCTGACGGCCCTGGAGGTACGCGGGATCCGGCCCTTCATCGACCAGCAGCGCGTGCTCAGCGCCACCACGGGCGCGAAGCAGGGCGGGCCCCAGCTGCGGCGCACCGACAAGAGCGCGGCGGCCAGGCGGCGCAGTGTGCTGGAGCAGTCCTTCGGTCAACTGCCCGACCTGGAAGGCCCGTTCGCCGGTCGTCGCGCCGAGCTGTCGCGGGTCGCGCAGTGGGTGCACGCGGCGCGCGCGAGCACGGAGACGAAGCCGACGGTGGTGGTGCTGTACGGCGTGCCCGGTTCCGGCCGCAGCACGCTAGCTATCCGGGCGGCGCATGCCCTGAAGGACCAGTTCCGGGGCGCCTGCGTGGTGGACCTGCGCGGCGACAACCCCGAGGAGTCGCCGCTGACGACGCGTGACGCGCTGCTCCATCTGCTGAATCGTCTCGGCGCGCCGCGCGAGCAGCTTCTCTTCCGCGAGCGTTCCTCGCAGAACCAGCAGGACCAGCAGGTCAGGCGGCTGACCGAGCTGTACCACCAGCACCTGACCGGCCTGCCGGTGACGATCGTGCTGGACGACGCGAGCGACGCCGAGCAGGTCCGCATCCTGGTCCCCGAGCGCTCGGACAGCCTGGTCCTGGTCACCGCCCGCAAGCCCCTCGACCTGCCTGCCGACCTCGCCGCCTGGGTGCACCAGCTCCCCGTCGAGGCGCTGGAGGCGGCTGGCGCCGAGGAGCTGCTGAGCGCGGCCGCACAGGACAAGTCGGGTCCTTACGACGCCGAATCCTCCGACCGCGTAAGGGAGTTGTGCGGCGGCCTGCCGCTGGCCCTGCGCATCGCCGGCTCCTCGCTCGGCCCCCGGACGCCCCGCCAACTGGCCTCGGACCTGGCGGCGTACGGCCCGGTCGAACCGGTCGAGCGCGTCCTGTGGCTGCGCTACACGGACCAGACGGACACGGCCCGCCGGCTGCTGCGCCGCCTCGCCCTCGCGGGCCGCGCCTCCCTGGGCGCCGTCGCGGCCGCCTCCCTCCTCGCCACGGACGAGCCGGAGGCCACCCGCCATCTGACCGCGCTCTCCCGGGCGGGCCTCGTCGACCACGTCCGCGGCAGCCGCTACCGCCTGCACGACCTCGTCCGCACCTTCGCGCAGGCCCGCCTCCTGGACGAGGAGGAACCGGCCGAGCGTACGGCGGCCCAGGAACGCCTGATCGTGAACTACGCGGAGCTCGCGGACTCGGTGATCCGGCTCGTCGACGGCAAGACGTCCACGCGTGCCGACCAGTTCGGCCCGCACGGCTTCACCTCTCTCGACGCGGCCCTGCGCTGGCTGGACGACGAGTCGAGCTTCATCACGTCGGCCCTGCGGAACGCGGAGGGCGTCGACCAGGCGGCCGTACTCCATCTCCTGGGCGCCCTCTGCGACTACTGCCTGCTGCGCGGCGACCTCTACCGCCTGGGCGAGATCAGCGAGTTGACACAGGCGGTCGACCAGGGCCTGCTCGTCCGCTCGGTCCAGTGGCGTACGGGCATCGCGGCCCGCCAGCTCGGCGAGCTGGACAAGGCCCGTACGACGCTCTCCTCGGTCGTCGACCTCTACTTCGAGGCCCACCAGGACGCGGGCGCCGCCCTTGCCCTGTGCTCCCTCGGCATCACCCTCCACCACCAGGGCAACCTCACCGGGGCCGTGGCGAAGCTCCAGGAGGCCATGGACCTCCAGGCCTCGCCCGAACTGGCCGGGGACCGCGCCTGGACGATGCACGCGCTGGCGGGCGTGGAACGCGACCGCTCCCGGCTCGCCGTGGCCCAGGACCTGCTCACCCGGGCCCTGGTCCTGCACCGCGAGAGCGAGTCCGTGCACGGCGAGGCGTGGGCGCACTTCCACCTCGGCCAACTGGGCCTGCGGATGGGCGACGTTCCGCGCGCGGAGCGGGAGTTGCGCGAGGCGCTCGAACTGTACGGCCGTACCCGCGACCCGCGCGGCGAGGCCTGGGCGCTGACCCAGCTCGCCCGCGCCCGCCTCGTCGCCGGCGACCCGTCCCCCGCGGTCGACGGCCTGCGCCAGGCGGCCTCCCGGCACCGCGACAACGAGGACGCGCGCGGCGAGGCGTGGACGCTGTACTACCTCGGCCAGGCCCTGGAGGAGACCGGCAACCTGGACCAGGCGGTGCGCGAACTGGAGCGCTCCCGCACGATGTTCTCCCGCATGCGTGACGTGTACGGACTGGCCTGCGCCCGCCATCACTCGGCCCGTGTCACCCGCGACCAACGGGCGGGCCAGACAGGCTCGTTGCGCAACTCCGGCTTCGCCCGCCAGCTCCTCGTCGACGCCCGCGCCGACTTCCAGCGCATCGGCGTCGCCCACGGCGAGGCGTGGACGTGCCTGGAACTGGCCGTCGTCGACGGCGGCAACGCCCGTACCCAACAGGCACTGAAGCTGTGCGACGAGGCCATCGCCCTCTTCACCTCCTACGGCGACCGCCGCGGCGAGGACTGGGCCCGCTTCCTGCGCTGCACCCTGCTCCCCTACGCCGCCCCCGGCGGCTCCGAGATCGGCACCGCCGTCGCCCAGGAGGAACTCAGCCGCCTCTCCCGCACCGGCCACGCAACCCGGGACACAAAACTCGACGACTACGTCGAGGCCTACCAACTCCTCCTGGAACGAGGCGTAAGCCTGGAAACCGGCTGGCAGGCATGGCGCCTCCAGATGGTCCCCAAGCGACACGCCCGGGACGTGATGGGGGTGGCGGTGGGCGCGGGGCGGGGGTGAGGGCGCGCGCCGGGCGCGGGGGTGACGGCGGCGGGCCCAAACGGCACCGCACCGCAGCGGCCAGGGCGCATCGCGC
This sequence comes from Streptomyces sp. NPDC127595, assembly GCF_042671685.1. NCBI lineage: Bacteria > Bacillati > Actinomycetota > Actinomycetes > Kitasatosporales > Streptomycetaceae > Streptomyces > Streptomyces sp. NPDC127595. Next base: position 17,738 of record NZ_JBHXWK010000022.1, read on the forward strand.
CGCAGCGAGGCGGCGTACTGCTGCGAGCGCCTCGCGTCGATCGGGCTCGGGCGGGTTCAAACGGCACCGCACCGCACCGCACGCGTGCGTCCGGCAGCGGCGTGGCCGCCGCCGACGGGCGACCGGCTCCGCCCGATGGGGCGGAGGCACCGCGCCGAGGCGCGGGAGTGAACAGGCAGGCGCAGCGCGGCACGCCGACCGTCTGCGACCGCTGACGGCTCAGCGACCGCAGGCGCTCACAGGCCGCGCGCCGACGAGGGGTGGCGCCTCACCGCGGGTCGAACTCCCGGCTCGCCGGTCAGCCCTTCTCGGCCCTCCCCGCCGAGGCCTTCGCAGGCGAGGGCTCATCGGCCGAGGCGTCCGGGCCACCGCGCCTCTCGGCCGAGTCACCCCCTCCCCCCTTGCCGGAGGCACCCGCCTCGAAGTTGTCGTTGACCTTCCCCATGTGCCGGTTCATGGACTTCATCAGTGCCCACACCGCCAGGGCCATCGCCGCGAAGACGATGAAGCCGAGGACGCCGGGGGTGACCTTGTTCTCGTCGACCTCCTTGGCGAGGGGGACGAGGTGCGTCAGTGCCAGGCTTGCGCTCATGTCAGGCATTGTCGCGGATGCCCGCAAAGAGGTCGTCCTCGGGGAGGGAGGTATCGACGAGGGACTTCACAAGCTCGTACTCCTCGGTCGGCCAGACCTCCTTCTGGAGCTCCAGCGGGACCTTGAACCAGCCACCGTCGGGGTCGATCTGCGTGGCGTGCGCGATCAGCGCCTTGTCACGGATCTCGTAGAACTCGGCGCACGGAACGTGCGTGGTCAGCGTGCGCTCGGTGCGCTCGAACTCCGACCACCGCTTCAGCCAGTCCCCGTACGGCGACTCCATGCCGCGCTCCAGGAGGGCGTGGTGCAGCGCCTCGGTGCGCGGGCGGTTGAAGCCCTGGTTGTAGTAGAGCTTCTGCGGCTGGAACGCCGGGCCGAACTCCGGCTCCGGGTACTTCTCGGTGTCCGCCGCCGCCTCGAACGCCACCATCGAGATCTTGTGGGTCATGATGTGGTCGGGGTGCGGGTAACCGCCGTTCTCGTCGTACGTGGTGATCACCTGCGGCCGGAAGGCACGGATCTGCTTCACCAGCTCGCCGGCCGCCTTGTCGACGTCCTCCAGCGCGAAGCAGCCCTCGGGGAGCGGCGGCAGCGGGTCGCCCTCGGGCAGGCCCGAGTCGACGAAGCCGAGCCACTCCTGCTTGATGCCGAGGATCTCGCGCGCCTCGTCCATCTCCTTCTTGCGTACCTCGTGGATGTGCTCCTCGATGTACTTGTCACCCTGAAGCTTCGGATTGAGGATGGAGCCGCGCTCGCCGCCCGTGCAGGTCACGACCAGCACGTCCACCCCCTCGGACACGTACTTCGCCATGGTGGCGGCGCCCTTGCTCGACTCGTCGTCGGGGTGGGCGTGCACTGCCATCAGTCGCAGGTGGTCAGTCAAGACTCGATCCTCAGTAAGTCGGCCAGTCGGCAAGTGGGCGCCCGGCGTGAATCAGCTCGATGGGCGGCTTCTATAGTGACGGAACCGGGGGGCGAATAATTCCGGGGCCGGCCCGTGGGCCCTCCTGGACCCATGCCGCCGCCCCTGCCGAGAGGACGACCATGAGCACGGCGAGCACGCAGCTTCCCGAGGGCCGGTACGGCCGCTCCGCGGACGAGCGCGCCGACCGGAAGCTCAAGGTCATCGGCGGTGTGCTGGGTGTGATCCTGCTCGTGCTCATCGGCTGGTACGGGTACGACCACGTCGCCGGGACGAAGATCAGCGCCGAGGTGATCACGTTCAGCGCGTCGGACACCGAGGTCCAGGTGCACCTGGAAGTCCGCAAGGACGCGGACGCCCACGGCTACTGCACGCTGCGCTCACAGGCCGCGGACGGCGCCGAGGTGGGCCGCGCGGACTTCCGCTTCGACCAGGACGCTTCCCGTATCGACAAGGTCCTCACGCTCCGTACGACCGCCAAGGGCACCACCGCGGAGCTCCTGGGGTGCTACGACGACTGACGTCACCCTCAGCACTTACGTGCTGACCTGCGTTGACGTAATTCTGATGCCTTATGTCCTCCCCCTTCAGCCGCTGAATTGTTAGGCTCGTGGTTTCGCCCACCGGTGGAGGAACATTCTTCTGGGTAGGGCGATGCTTTGTATTCCCAGTACCTACGAGGAGCACCTGTGACCCAGACCAGCGAGAACGTCACCTGGCTGACCCAGGAGGCGTACAACCAGCTCAAGGCCGAGCTGGAGTATTTGTCTGGTCCCGCACGCACGGAGATCGCGACCAAGATCGCGGCGGCGCGCGAGGAGGGCGACCTGCGCGAGAACGGCGGGTACCACGCGGCCAAGGAGGAGCAGGGCAAGCAGGAGCTCCGTGTGCGCCAGCTGACCCAGCTCCTGGAGAAGGCCAAGGTCGGCGAGGCTCCCGCGGCGGACGGTGCGGTCGCGCCCGGCATGGTCGTCACCATCGCCTTCGACGGCGACGAGGACGACACCCTGGACTTCCTGCTGGCCTCGCGCGAGTACGCGAGCGCGGACATCGAGACGTACTCGCCGCAGTCCCCGCTGGGCTCCGGCGTGAACGGCAAGAAGGTCGGCGAGGACGCCCAGTACGAGCTGCCGAACGGAAAGCTCGCCTCGGTGAAGATCCTCAAGTCCGTGCCCTACCAGGGCTGACCCGAGGACCACCACCCGGAGTCCGGGACCACCTGTGCCCAGGGCCCACCTGTGTCCATGACGATGCCCTCGGCCGCGCGGCCGAGGGCATCGTCACACCTGGGTCAAGGCCCGGGTCACGCAGTGGCGGACCGGTACTTGCGCACGGCCAGCGTCCGGAAGATCAGGACGATCAGCACCGAGTAGATCAGCGAGGCCCAGACCGCGTGCTGCATGGGCCAGGCGTCCGACTGTGAGACGCCCGGATTGCCGAAGAGCTCTCGCGAGGCCTGCACGGTGGCGCTGAAGGGGTTCCAGTCCGCGATGTGCCGCAGCCAGGGCGTCATGTTGCTGGAGTCCACGAACGCGTTCGAGATGAACGTGACCGGGAAGAGCCAGATCAGTCCGCCGGAGGTGGCCGCCTCCGGGGTGCGCACGGAGAGGCCGATGAGCGCGCCGATCCAGGTGAACGCGTACCCCGAAAGGAGGAGCAGCCCGAAGGCGCCGAGGACCTTTCCGGCGTTGGTGTCACCGTCCGACCCGACCCGCCAGCCGACCAGCAGGGCGACGATCGCGAGGACGAGCAGGGTGAGCGCGGTCTGCACGAGGTCGGCGAGGGTCCGCCCGGTCAGCACCGCGCCGCGCGCCATGGGCAGCGAGCGGAAGCGGTCGATGAGGCCCTTGTGCATGTCGTCGGCGATGCCCGCACCGGCGCCCGCGGTGGCGAAGGTGACGGTCTGCGCGAAGATGCCGGCCATCAGGAAGTTCCGGTAGTCGGTGGAGCTGGTGCTGCCGCCGATCTGCATGGAACCGCCGAAGACATAGCTGAACAGCACCACGAACATGATGGGCTGGATCAGCCCGAAGATCACCATCTCCGGGATTCTGGACATTCTGATCAGGTTGCGCTTGGCGACGACCAGGGAGTCCCGGATGGACTGGCCGACGGGGTTGGCGGGCGCCGCGACCTGCACGGCGTCGGTTACGGCACTCACTTCGCGTCCTCCTTCTTGCGCTTACGGCCCTTGCTGTCCTTGCCGTCCTTGCCGTCCTTGCTGTCGGCCACTCCGTTGCCCTCTTCCCGCTCCTCGGCCGCGTGGCCCGTGAGGGAGATGAAGACGTCGTCCAGGGTGGGCCTGCGCAGGCCGATGTCGTCGATCTCGATGCCGCGGCTGTCCAGCTCGCGGATGACCTCCGCGAGGAGCTTGGCGCCCCCGGTGACAGGCACTGTGAGCTTGCGGGTGTGCTCCTGGACGGTGGTCTCGCCCTTGCCGAAGCCGCGCAACACCTCGGACGCCGTCTCGATGTGCTCGCGCTCGTGCACGACGACCTCGACGCGCTCGCCGCCGGTCTGCGCCTTCAGCTGGTCTGCGGTGCCGCGGGCGATGACGCGGCCGTGGTCGACCACGCAGATGTCGTGCGCGAGGTGGTCGGCCTCTTCCAGGTACTGCGTGGTCAGCAGCAGTGTCGTACCGCCGGAGACCAGCTGCTTGATGACCTCCCACAACTGCTGGCGGTTGCGGGGGTCGAGGCCGGTCGTCGGCTCGTCCATGAACATCACCGGAGGCGAGACGACCAGCGCGGCCGCCAGGTCGAGCCGGCGGCGCATACCGCCCGAGTACGTCTTCGCGGTGCGGTCGCCCGCGTCGGTGAGGTTGAACTGCTCCAGCAGCTCCTCCGCCCGGACCTTCGCGGCCTTCGCCTTCATCTGGTAGAGCTGGCCGACCATCTGGAGGTTCTCGCGGCCGGTCAGATATTCGTCGACCGCGGCGAACTGGCCGGACAGACCGACCCGGCGGCGCACCGCGTCGGGGTTCTTGAGCACGTCGATGCCCGCGACGATCGCCTTGCCGCTGTCGGGGCGCAGCAGGGTGGTCAGGCAGCGGACGGCGGTCGTCTTGCCCGCGCCGTTCGGCCCGAGCAGGCCCAGCACGGTGCCCTCCGGGACATCGAGATCGACGCCGTCCAGAGCCCTTACGTCGCCGAAGGTCTTCACCAGGCCTTCGGCATAGATGGCGCCTGGCATGTGAGGTCTCCCAAGTGGTTGGGGAATTCCTAGGAAGGAGCTTAGTTTTCGCTGTTTTGTCCCGCCCCGCGTTCAAAAACGTTCGACCGCCTGGACAGAGCTGTGGTGGGATGTGTGGCGAGAGACACACAGTAACGCGATGTATCGCGTTACTCAACAGATTTTTACACCTCGCACTGACAATGGCTCTGACCTGGAGAGATACCCGCGGATTCCCGCAGATGTCCTCAGCGGACCGCGGCAGGCCTCAGCTCGATGACCGTGTAACCCGCGTCGCGCAGCGCCTGGTTCACCTCGGCGCAGTGCTCGGGCCCCTTCGTCTCCAGGTGCAGTTCGACCTCCACCTCCGTGAGCCCGAGCCGTGGATCGGTCCGTACGTGGCTCACATCAAGGACGTTAGCGTCGGCCACTGACAACACCCCGAGAAGTGTGGCCAGGGCGCCGGGACGGTCCGTCAGACGCAGGGTGACCGCGAGGTAGCGGCCGCTCGCCGCCATGCCGTGCCGCAGGATGCGCTGCATCAGCAGCGGGTCCACGTTGCCGCCCGAGAGCAGCGCCACGACCGGCCCCTCGAAGGCGCCGGGATCGGCCAGCAGCGCCGCCACAGGGCTCGCGCCCGCCGGCTCGACAACCAGCTTGGCCCGCTCCAGGCAGAGCAGCAGCGCGCTGGAAAGATGGTTCTCGGTCACCGTGACGACCTCGTCCACCAGGTCGCCGATGATCCGGAACGGCACATCGCCCGGCCGCCCGACCTTGATGCCGTCGGCCATCGTCGCCGGATTCTCTATCGACAGGGGGCGTCCGGCCGCCAGCGAGGGCGGATACGCGGCCGCGCCCGCCGCCTGCACGCCGACGATCCGCACGTCGGGGCGCAGCGCCTTCACCGCGATCGCGATGCCCGCGGCGAGGCCCCCGCCGCCGATCCCGACGACGATCGTGCGCACCTCGGGGCACTGTTCCAGGATCTCCAGGCCGACCGTGCCCTGCCCCGCGATGATGTCCGGGTGGTCGAAGGGGTGGATGAACACGGCCCCTGTCCGCTCCGCGTACTCCTGCGCGGCGGCCAGTGTCTCGTCCACCACCTGACCGTGCAGCCGCACTTCGGCGCCGTAGTCGCGCGTGGCCGCGATCTTCGGCAGCGGCGCCCCGGTGGGCATGAAGACCGTGGACCGCACACCGAGGAGCGTGGAGGCCAGCGCGACACCCTGGGCGTGGTTTCCGGCGCTCGCGGCGACGACACCCGCGGCACGCTCCTCGGGAAGCAGGCCGGCGATCCGCACGTACGCGCCGCGCAGCTTGAACGAGCCCGTGCGCTGGAGGTTCTCGCACTTGAGGTGCACGGGCGCGCCCACGAGCTGGGACAGATACCTGCTGCCCTCCATCGCGGTCATCCGCGCCACACCCGTGAGCATCTTCTGCGCGCCGCGTACGTCGTCGAGAGTCACGCTGGGCAAGGAGTCAGCCGTGCTGTAGCTCATGACGACCAGTCTCGCAGTTCACACGGGCCTCCTCCCGGTGTGACCACGCTCCGAGACTGGTTTACGCAGCGTCGGTACGGCCCGCGCCCCGGCCGCGTACCCTGTCCCCCAACCCAGCTCCCACGCATGAATTGAGCCCCCGGCCATGCCCACAACACCAGAGATGTCGATGGACATGACGACCGTCGGTGACACCGGTCTCCTCGACACCCTGCAGCACGAGGTCGCGGTATTCGCGCGCCGTGCCGAACAGACCCGGCTCGGCGGAGTGGGGCAGGTGCGCAACTCCATGGACCGCGCCGCCTACCTGCTGCTCAACCGCCTCGACAAGGAAGGCCCGATGGGCGTCAAGGCGCTCGCCGCGAGCATGGGGATCGACTCCTCGACGGTCACCCGGCAGGTGGCCCCCCTGGTCGACACCGGGCTCGTGAAGCGCACCTCGCACCCCGAGGACGGGCGCGCGGTGGTCCTTCAGCTCTCGCCGCGCGGCCAGTCCCGCCTCGACGAAGTGCGCTCCTCCAGGCGTCAGTTGATGGCCGAGCTGACACACGACTGGGCACCGGAGGAGCGCGAGGCGTTCTGCACGCTCCTGACGCGCTTCAACAGCGCGCTCTCGGCCCGCCAGGCCGCCCAGGGCGTGCCGGTGGACGAGTCGCAGCCGACTTCCTGAGCGACAGGGGCCGGACCGGCGTACGGGTCCCTTGGGCCCTCTGCTCCACTGCTCCACGCGCGCGTGCGCGAGGTCGGCGGCCTGCTGCACCCGTGGGTGGAAGGTCTTGGTTCACGCGCGCGTACGCGAGGCTGCCGTGCGGCATGTGCGAGCAGGAGGGGATGCTCTCGGTTCCCGCGCGCGTGCGCGAGGCTTTCCTCCCGTCCACGCGCGCGTGGACCGTTTCGTGCCCCACGCGCGCGTGCATGTGCGCCGGGCTCTTGACCGGAAGGCCGCGCCTGGCCTCATATGAGACCGGGTCCTTGTCGTTTTCGGTGCCGCATACGCGGTGCGGGATGTCGTACGCGGCCGGGGCCCCGTTTCCCTCAGGGTCGTCCTCGGGCGGGAGGCGCGGTGCGAGATCGGCAGGCGTCCCAAGGCGCCCGCCGGGCCCGGGAGTTCGAAGCGTTCGTCGCGGGCGCGGCAGGGCGGCTGCTGCATGCCGCGACGCTGCTCACGGCGGAGCCCGCGAACGCCAACCCACGTGCGCGGCGCCTGCTGACGTCCGCTCTGGCCCAGACGTACGCCTCCTGGGACCGCCTCCGCGGCGAGGACCCGTACGACCACGCCCGCCAGCACCTGGCCGTCCGCTTCGCGCACGGCGCCTGGCACCAGCACGGGAGCCTCGGCAGGGCCCGCCCGTCGCCGGACAGCGTTCTGGCGCTCCTGACACCCCAGGAGCGGCTGATCCTGGTCCTCAGGCTGTACGAGGGGGTCGCCGAGGAGCAGACGGCGGCCTTGCTGGGACTCCCCACCGAACGGGTGCGGGCGATCTGCGCCCGCGCGATGGCGACCCTGCTGCACCCGCCGCGCGGACCGGCCCCGGCCCTGGCGAAGGCGGTGCCGTCATGAGCCTGCGCGACCGCGAGGCGGCCGTACGGCGGATGCTGGAGCAGACGCCGCCGCCGGTGCCGCCCGACCTGCACGCGGACGTCGTACGCCGCGGGGGCCGCATACTGCGCCGCAGGACGGCGGCCCGCCGCCTGATGTGGCTGGTGCTGTTCGCCGCCGCGGTCGCCTTCATCGTCTGGGCGATCACGGCACAGCCCTGGGTGGAGCCGCCGTCGGAGACGACTCCACCACTGACGGGCTGGTGACCCAGACCTGATGGGTTGGTGACCCAGGTCCCTAACCCAGCGCCTGCTGAAGGTCCTGAAGCAGGTCGTCGACGTTCTCGATGCCCACGGAGAGGCGTACGAGGTCGGCGGGGACCTCGAGGGCCGAGCCGGCGACGGACGCGTGCGTCATGCGCCCCGGGTGCTCGATCAGGGACTCGACACCGCCCAGCGACTCGCCGAGCGTGAACACCTTGGCACGGTTGCAGACCTCGACGGCCGCCTCCTCGCCGCCCGCGACCTGGAAGGAGACCATGCCGCCGAACGCCCTCATCTGCTTGGCGGCGACCTCGTGACCGGGGTGCTCCGGGAGACCCGGGTACAGAACACGTGTCACGCGCGCGTTGCGGGTGAGCATCTCGGCGACCCTGGTGGCGTTCTCGCTGTGCCGGTCCATGCGTACGGGGAGGGTCTTGGCGCCGCGCAGCACCAGCCAGGAGTCGAAGGGCCCGGCGACCGCGCCCATCGCGTTCTGGTGGTACGCCAACTCCTCGCCGAGTCCCTGGTCCGCGGTGATCAGGGCACCGCCGACCACGTCCGAGTGGCCGCCCATGTACTTGGTCAGCGAGTGCACGACGACGTCCGCGCCGAGCGCCAGCGGCTGCTGGAGGTAGGGGGTCGCGAAGGTGTTGTCGACGACCAGCCTGGCGCCCGCGTCACGCGCGATCTGCGCGACGACGGTGATGTCCGTGATGCCGAGGAGCGGGTTGGACGGGGTCTCCACCCAGATGACCTTGGTCTTGGGGGTGACGGCCGCCCGCACGGACGCGGGGTCGCTGGTGTCGGCGACCGACCACTCCACCCCCCACTTGGAAACGACCTTCGCGAACAGGCGGAACGTGCCGCCGTACGCGTCGTTGGGGATCACCACGTGGTCGCCGGGGCTGAGCAGCGTACGCAACAGGCAGTCCTCGGCCGCCAGTCCGGACGCGAACGCGAGGCCGCGGCGACCGCCCTCAAGGGCGGCGAGGTTCTCTTCCAGGGCGGTCCTGGTGGGGTTGGCGCTGCGGCTGTACTCGTAGCCGCCGCGGAGCCCGCCGACGCCGTCCTGCTTGTAGGTCGAGACCTGGTAGATCGGCGGGACGACCGCACCCGTGAGGGGATCGGCGGTGTTGCCCGCGTGGATCGCGAGGGTCTCGAAGTGCTGACTGATGTGCCTGTCGCTCATGCGTCCCGAGCGTAGTGCGCTCGCGGGGCTGATGACGTCACGGCCCGGTGGAGCTGTGGGGGCGAGCGGTTTTTTCACCGGGCGCCGGACCGGGTTGGCCAATTGTCCGACCCGTCTGGTTCGCTTGAGGCATGGAGATTCTCTGGGTCCTGATGGCGCTGGCCATGTTCAGCCTGGTCCTGCTGCCGGTGCTGCGGCGCAGGCGTGCCGGTATACAGCTGGTTTCGCCGGGCGACCCGGACGCCGCGGACCCGGCGAACTACGGGTTCCTGCTCCAGGAGGAGCTGGACATCCGCATGCCGGGCCCCGACCGGGACCTGCTGGACGTGCTGGACCTGGTTCAGCGCACGCAGGACTACCGCTCCGCCACGCAGCTGCTCGCGGGCACGGAGACGGAGGGTGAGCGGCGCTGGCAGCGGGTGCAGGCCTTCGCGGGCGCCGCGTCGCTGGAGCTGCGGCAGCGCCCCGGTGGAGTCAGCGAGACTCCCGGCGGGCAGTGGCTGCGGGTGTGGCGGGCCGAGAAGCCGAAGGACGCGGGCGGCGCGGCGGTGCACGCGGAGTTCCTGGTGCAGCAGGCGTGGCGTACGTCGACGCCGGGGACGGACGAGTTCCGGATCATCATGGAGGAGGCGAGGTCGGCGTGCGGCGAGGCCGCGCTGCTGTCCCCCGGTGACCCGGTCCCGTACATCATCGAGCTGTCGGTGGCCCGCGGACTCGCTTACTCCCAGCCGGAGTTCGAGAAGCTCTGGCTGAAGATCCTGGACCGCGCGCCGGCCCACATGGGAGCGCATCTCGCGGCCCTGCACTACTGGTGCGAGAAGTGGCACGGCTCGCGCGAGATGTCGTACTCGTTCGCGGAGGCGGCGGCCGCGCGTGCCCCGCAAGGTTCCTTGCTGGCCGCCATGCCGCTCTTCGCGGTCTTCGAGCACCTCCCCGAGGTCAATCTGATCCGCAGCTTCTACCAGAGCGAGGTCGTGACGAAGGCCGTCCACGGCGCCCTCCACGCGGTACACGCGGCCCGCCCCGACGACCCGATGCTCGCCCACGTCCGCCACCTCCTGCTGTTCTTCCTGGTCCGCAGCGAGCGCTGGGCGGAGGCCATGAACCAGCTGGTCCACATCGACGGCCACGTCGGCGCCCTCCCCTGGACCCTCACCTCCGACCCGGCAGCGGACTACGCGGTGTACCGAGCCCTGGCGGTGGCGGGCTACGAGGCGAACGGGGGGAGCCCGGCGACGCTTCCCCGCTGATTACCCGGCGGGGCGGCCGTAGGACCGACAACCGGCACGCTGGCGGGGCGGGAGTTCTCTGCCGCTCAGTGCGGCGGGAGTTCTCTGGCGCAGTGCCAGTGCCCGGCGGGCGAAATCCAGTGGCCGCCCGACCGGCCCGGCCCCACGCTGTAGGCCATGCAAGAACCCCAACGCGGGATCCGGGCGGCCTACACCGAGTCCACGATCACCGTCTACCAGGCGTACTCGCCCGAGATCGGCCTGCCCGCTGCCCGCGAGGGCCGTTTCCCGGGCGTGTGGAAGCGGGACAGGATGACGTGGATCAAGCCGTCGTTCCTGTGGATGATGTACCGCTGCGGCTGGAGTGCGAAAGCGGGGCAGGAGACCGTCCTCGCTGTCGAGATCAGCCGTGCCGGCTTCGAGTGGGCGCTGCGCCACGCGTGTCTGTCGAGCTACGTCCGCGGGGTGCACCCGGACCGAGCCACCTGGCAGCGCCAGTTGAGGCGTGCGCCCGCTCGTGTGCAGTGGGATCCGGAGCGGGACCTGCGTCTCCAGCCCCTGCCGTACCGGTCCCTGCAACTGGGTCTCTCCGGCGAGGCCGTACGACGCTACGCGGACGAGTGGACGGTCGCCATCCGCGACATCACTCCGCTCGCCCGCGAGATCCACACCCTTGTCCGCGGTGGCGACTTGGAGTCCGCCACCCGACTGCTGCCCCCGGAACGCCCTTATCCCGTTGGAGACGAACCTCTTGCACACCTGCTGGGATGACGGGCTGGCTCACCCGTCATCTCGTCAGGCTCCGCGTTTGCCGGGCCGCCTCGCCCGGTCAGCCCGTCGTGCGTGTGGGCAGTCGCCATCCCGGGCGCGGGAAGTGGCAGGTGTAGCCGTCCGGGTAGCGCTCCAGGTAGTCCTGGTGCTCGGGCTCGGCCTCCCAGAAGGGGCCGACCGGCTCGACCTCGGTGACGACCTTGTCCGGCCACAGTCCGGAGGCGTCCACGTCCGCGATCGTGTCCTCGGCGATGCGCTTCTGCTCGTCGTCCACGTAGTAGATCGCCGAGCGGTAGCTGAGGCCGATGTCGTTGCCCTGACGGTTCTTGGTGCTCGGGTCGTGGATCTGGAAGAAGAACTCCAGGATCGCGCGGTAGTCGGTCTTCTCGGGGTCGAAAAGGATCTCGATGGCCTCCGCGTGCGTGCCGTGGTTACGGTACGTCGCGTTCGGCACGTCACCCCCGGAGTATCCGACCCGGGTCGCCGTCACGCCCGGGAGCCGGCGGATCAGGTCCTGCATCCCCCAGAAGCATCCGCCCGCCAGCACGGCCCTCTGCGTCTGCGCAGCCATTGCGGCCCTCCAATATCTGTCAGCCATCTGTCAGCTCGGTCACTCGGGCTGCTCGGCTCACACACCGCCGACGTCTCATACCCACTCCGCACAACGCGTGAGGGTTCCAGGCGATTCCGTGCCCGCCAAACCGGCTGGTGCACCGGCCTGGTCACGCGGGCCGGCGGCCGGCAAGGCGGACGCCCTGGTGCGTCGGCGGCGTACCAGGGCGTCCGAGGGGGCGAGCTTTCGGCTCGGGAGCGATCAGGTGCCGTAGACCTGGAACTCCCAGAGCGAGTAGCCGTACTGGGTGGAGCGCGCGGTGCCGTACATCCGCACATACCGTCCGGAACCGGTCACGCTCAGTGTCTGGTTGCCGCCGCTGCCCGCCGTGGTCGAGTAGATGGTGGTCCAGGTCGTCCCGTTGGCCGAGGTCTGGATCTGGTACGCCGTGCCGTAGGCGCCCTCCCAGTTCAGCGCCACCGAGCTGATCGTGTGGCTGGCTCCGAGGTCCACCTGCAGCCACTGGGGGTCGCTGAACGCGCTGGACCAGCGGGTGCCGGTGTTGCCGTCGACCGCCATGGGAGCGGTGAAGCTGGTGTTCTCCGAGGACGAGGCGGTGGCCGTCCTGCCCTGCGACAGGAGCGTGCCGGTGCCCCCGCCGGACGTCGAACCGTAGAGCCTGAGCTCATAGAGCGAGGCGCCGTACGTCGAGTTTCTGGCTGTGGCGTAGATCCGGACGTATCTCCCGGAGCCGGACAGCGCGGTGTCCTGGAGGAGTTGTGGACTGTTGTTGTTGGAGTAGACCGTGGTCCACGTGGTGCCGTTCGTGGATGTCTGTAGCTGGTAGGCCGATGCGGCGGCCGCCTCCCAGATCACCGACGCGTGGGTGAGGTTGTAGGTGGTGCCGAGGTCGACCTGGAGCCACTGCGGGTCGCTGAACGCGCTCGACCAGCGGGTGCTGATGTTGCCGTCGGTGGCGTTGGACGCCGGGAACGACGCGCTCTCCGCCGACGAGGCCGTGGTGGGCTTGCCCTGGGCGATGTTGGTGCCCGTGGTGCCGGCCGGCGCCTTGTTGTAGACGGCCACGTAGTCGATGTTCAGCGAACCGCCGGACACGGTGGCGGCGGTGGGGCCGCCGCCGAAAGCGGCCGGGAAGCCGCCGCCGATGGCCAGGTCGTAGATGATGAAGAAGCTGTGGTCCACCGCGTTCGACCAGGCGGTGGCGTCGAGCTGGTTGGAGCTGAGGGTGTAGAAGTTGGCGCCGTCGAGGTACCAGCGGATCTGCTCGGGGGAGGTCGAGCGGTCGATCTCCACCGCGTAGGTGTGGTACCCGGTCTGGCAGCCGGAGCAGGCGCGTTCGCCGGAGCCGACGCCGGTGGACTCGTTGCACGGGCCGCCCGGGTTGGTGCCGCAGTGCAGGGCGCCGAACACCGAGCTGCGGCCGTTGATGTCCTCCATGATGTCGATCTCGCCGGAGCCGGGCCAGACCGTGCCGACCCGCAGCGGGGAGCCCAGCATCCAGAACGCGGGCCAGTACCCGAGGCCGTTCGTCGTGTTGACGTTCGGCTGCTGGAGCGACGACTCGACCCGTACGACGCCACCGGGCAGCGCGCCGAAGCCGTCGGCCTGCGTCTCGACCCGGCCCGATGTCCAGCCGGCGACCGGATCGGTACCTGTGTGCAGGGCCTTGAGCACCAGATGGCCGTTGCCGTCCTGGTAGACGTTGGACGTGCTGTTGGTCATCGTCTCGACTTCGCCGGTGCCGAAGGTCCAGCCCTCGCCCACGTCGTAGCGCCAAATATCGGTGTTCAGACCGGTGTTGGCGGCGCCGGAGAAGTCGTCACTCCAGGTGGTGGTGAAACCGGCGGGTGCCGCTGGTACGGCCGCGGGGGCGGCCGCTGCGGCGGGCTGCGCCGCGATGGCCGCCGCCGGGGGCTGTGCGGAAGCTCCCTGGGCGGCGGGAGCGCCGGCCAACGCGAACGTCGCCACGGCCGATACCGCCGCGAGCAGGCCAACGCCTGTTCGCCGCCTGCCTCTTCGGCGCGTAATCAGCGGAACCAAGTGCCGGCGCGGGCCTTTGATGGACATCCGTGCTCCTTCCCCGTGGGGGGCGAGGGGCGGCCACTTGGCGCTGCTCCGTCAGGCGGCGTCCCTATGGGTGGAGGTGAGAGCGCTCTCAGGAGCGTGTTCCTCACGTCGGGTCCATGTCAATAGAACTGGCACAACCCTCGACGAACGTGGCCGCCGCCCGGAGTTGCTCCCGGGAACCGACTGCCCCTTTCCGCGAGGGGTGGCCGGATCACCCCGGTTTTTCCGGCCCGGTGGAAGACGGGTCAGTCCGCCGCAGGCGATGAAGGGACGCACGGAATCGCCGAGTTGGGGTCGAAGCCTGCGAACGCCAACCCGATGACGAAACCCGCCACCTCTTCCAGCTGGTGGACCCGATCGAGCGCCCCGAGGACCGCCGGCGTACCGCCGACGCCCCGCACCAGTTCGCCGACGATGCGCAGTGCCGCCGTATCGTCGCCGCACATCGCGACGGTCACGCGGGACCGGACAGCTCCGGGAGGGCGCGTCGACGACTGGCCGGCCTGCTGACCCGTCCGCCGGCCCGTCCACTGATCGGCGGGAAAGAGGTGGAACGCCTTCACGACGTGGGCCCCTGGGGCGAGTTCGGCGATCCGCCTCGCCATCGACTCGCCCGGTCGGGTGAGCAGCGCACCGACACCATGTGCGACAGCGTTCGTGGGATCGATCAACGGCGTGCCTTCAAGTAGACCGTCCGACGCGCCCGCCGATCGCAGCATGTCCTGGACGCCGTCCCACGACACGGCGAGCAGCACCGCGTCGCGCCCGGCGACCACCTCACGCGGCGGGACGGCGAGCACTCCGTGCCCCAGCCGCTCGGCAAGCTTGTCCGCCTTGGCCTGCGACCGCCCGCCGATCACCACCTCATGCCCCGCACGTGCCCAGCCCTCACCCAGGGCCGCCGCCAGTGTCCCTGTTCCCAGGATCCCGATGTTCATCGTCGCTGCCTCTCTCAAGCCGTAACAAGGCGTAGCAAGCCGCAACAAGCCTTCGCCAGTACGGCAGTTGGCGCCAGTACGGCAGTTACGGTAGGGAAGGCGTTACGCACCGATCAGTGCGTAACCGACGCGGGACGATGGGCGGCGAGATGACTGATCCCGAAACCCACTGCCACGAGTTGGTCGCCGACTGCCGTCTGCGTGCGGCCACCGATCTCTTCGCCCACACCTGGGATCCCGTCGTACTGGCGGCTCTTCGGACGGGACCGCGCCGACGCCGCGAGCTGCGCACGGCGATCGGCGGCATCAGCGACAAGGTTCTGACCGACACCTTGCACCGCTTGCTCGCCGCCGGTCTGATCGGCCGTCACGCACACGCCGAGGCGCCACCTCGTGTCGAGTACGGCCTGACCAGCTTGGGCCAGAGCCTCGTCGAGGGCCCGATGACGGCACTCGGACACTGGGCCGTCGAGCACGGCGACGAGCTCCTCGAAGCCCAGGAAAGCACGGCACGGACACGGGGGTGACGTACCGCTCCGCCGTATCGCTCCCTGCGACTCGGCCTGTCCGGTGCGGCCGTACGACGCTACGCGGACGAGTGGACGGTCGCCGTCAGCGCCGTGGTCTCACTTGCCCACGAGGTCCTCGTCCGGCCGGTTGAGCGTCGGCGAATCAGCGTCGGCAAAATAGATCACCAGCGTCTGTTCCGGCTGCTCGGCCAGGTGGAAGGCGGTGTACGTGTAGTCGATCGCCTCGCGTCCCGGATGCCGCAGCCGTTTCCTTCCGCTGTGCCTGGCCTGCACCTCGTACTGGGGCCACCAGATCCGCGCTTCCGGGCTGCCCTCGTGCAACTCCTCGATCAGCCGGGTGTACCGCGGGTCGGCGGGATGGCGCCCGGCCAGCGTCCGAAGCCGGGCGAGCAGGCCTCGCGCCTCCGGCTCCCAGTCCACCAACACGTCCCGGGCGGCGGGTTCGAGGAAGACCCAGCGGACGAAGTTCGCCGGCCGGTCGGCCTCGGTGATCAGGTTCGGGAAGAGCTGGTCGGCGGCCTGGTTGTGGCTGAGGACGTCGTAATTTCCGTCGATGACGTAGGACGGGTGCGGCTGGAGCAGCAGGGGGACGGCCGCCACCTCCGACGTGAGCGGCTCGGGTGTCTCGGCTTCGGCCAGTGGCGTGTGACCGGCCAGCTGGAGCAGGGTCGTGCGCTCGTGCCGGTCGAGCCGCAGCACCGAAGCAAGCGACTCGAATACCTGCTCGGAAGCGCGGATCTCCCGCCCTTGCTCCAGGTACGTGTACCAAGTGGCGCTGATCCCGGCGAGCAGGGCGAGTTCCTCCCGTCGAAGACCCGGCGTCCGGCGGCGACCGGTCTGCGGCAGGCCGACCTCGTCCGGCGTGAGGCGTTCTCTGCGACTGCGCAGGAAGGCGCTCAGTTCCTGACGTTGATCCGGCTGTTTCGGCATGGTGTGTGGCAGCCCTTATTCCAGAATAAATACGTTCTGGATACCAGGCTAAACCTGTCACACACTGGATTCAAGTACGGAACACAACGCAAGGAGGAGGGCGTCATGTCGGGAATCGACGGCAAGGTAGTGGCGATCACGGGGGCCAGCGGCGGCATCGGCGAAGCGACGGCGCTGTTGCTCGCCGAACGCGGCGCACGACTCGTTCTGGGCGCGCGTCGGTCCGAGCGTCTGGAGGAGCTGGTGGCCCGGATCGAGAAGGCGGGCGGCGAGGCCGTGCAGATACGCACCGATGTGACCCGCCGGGATGACCTCCACGCCCTGGTCGCGCTGGCCGGCGAGCGCTTCGGCCGACTCGACGCGCTCGTGAGCAATGCCGGGCTCGGCACGATCTCGCCTCTCGACGATCTGCGCGTCGACCACTGGGATCAGATGGTCGACGTCAACGTGAAGGGTGTGCTGCACGGAATCGGTGCCGCGCTGCCGGTCTTCCGGGCGCAGGGCACCGGCCACTTCATCACCATCGCCTCCACGGCCGCGTTTCGCGTCGCGCCGGCGATGGCTGTCTACGCCGGTACCAAGGTCGCGGTCCGGGCCATCTGCGATGGACTGCGCCAGGAATCCGGCGGCTCCCTGCGGGTGACCACCGTCTCGCCCGGTATGACCGCGACCGACTTCGCCGAGGCGTCGCCCAACAGTCGGGTCCGTGCGGAGATCACGAAAATGCGGGACGACTTCGCGATCCCGCCGGAGGCGATCGCCCGGGCCATCGCCTTCGCCATGGAACAGCCTGACACCGTGGACGTGAACGAGATCGTCGTCCGCCCCACCGCCCAGAACTGACCTCCCCCACCGTCCCGATACGACCACCCCGCCCGCGCCTGCGGGATTGCCCCGCGGGTCACTCGGCCGGTCGAGAATCAGCGGCCGCCATCACCGGCCGGCCCCGCGCTGTACGCCGTGGAAGAACCCCCGCGCGGGATCGGGGTGGCCCACACGGCATCCACGGTCACCGTCTGCCAGGCGTACTCCCCGGAAATCGGCCAACTCGCCGCCCAAGAGGGCCATTTCCCTCCGGCGTGAAAACGGGATCGGGTGACGTGGGTCATCAAGCGGCCTTCACCGCCTGCAAGGGCACGTGCCTCAACGCAGCCCTGCATCAACTCTGTTTGGCAAGCCTGCCCAGACATGGATCATGGGGCCGTGGCGAAGTGGACGAAGAAGGCAACTCCCTTTGAGCGGGCGGATCTCGAACCAGAGCTCTCGGCATACCAGCAAGCAATGAGGAACCGGCTTCTCGCGGCCCCTGTGCTGCCTGCCCCCGAACCCTGGCGGCCTGTTGCCTTCGTTCCGGTCGGCGGGCTCCTCGGGATGGGCTTCGCTGTGCACCCCGACAACGGCCACGATCTGGCGATGGTCGTCTCCCACGACGGTGACGGTCTCTTCGACACCGTCATCGGGGAGGAGATCGCCCGGGACCGCGACCCCGACCCGGAGGACAGCACCCCCGACGCGGTTGCCGACCTGTCCTGCCCCGGCCTCGGGCCCCTCACCGGAAGCCGCGTACACATCGCAGGGCTTTTCGGCGGAGGGCTTCACACCACTACCGCGGACGGCTGGACTCTGGAAGTCGTCGCCCCGGCCTGGCCGAATCACCGAGTCCTGCTCTCCGGCGACGGCGGCCTGCCCCACTCCGGTCCGCACGGAGAACGGTGGTGGCACATCTTCCACTCGAACTATTCCGAACTCCGCGCGGTCGGTTTCTCGCCCTCCGGGCAGACCATCGCCGTAGCGACGAGCAGCGACATCTCACTGTGGACACGCAGGACGGACGCCCAACGAAAAGGCATGGCGATGGACGAAGACGAGAGCCTGCGCAAGTACGGCCTCCACCCCGTCGGGGCGAACCTCGACGAAGTACGAGCTCTGCTCACCGAACAGACCCGGCTGGAGACACGGACGCAGGGAGACGGTGATACGGAGCTGATGAAGTTGTGCTGCGTGCAGCTCTTCAACGCCGGAACACTCGAAGACGTGCTCCTCATCTGGCGGGCGAAGTCCGCCGGTATGGACGCGGGCTGCTCGATCGACGTGCAGTTGCTGTGCGGCAGCGGCCTGGCGACGACCAAGGCGTACCTGTCGAGCCGGCAGCTACCCGAAGCCGAGGCGGCACTGCAACAACTGCTCCGATGCGAAGCGGCCGGCGACTTCGAGGACTTCTCCGTAGAAGGCCACTCGGCTTTCTACGCCGCGTACTACGCGCCCTGACGCCGGTTCCTCCGACACCGCATCGGCCGCCAGAGACGGTCGGTTCACCGACAGGCTCATCGGCGGGACCGTCCGCGAGTCCACCGGGGGCTACCCGCTGGTCGACCCGGCTGGGCTTGCGGACCCGCCCCACGGTCCGGCCCACCCGGCACGCCGCGCGCCGCTCACCTCGTCCCCACCGTCCGCAGCGCCGTAAGGATCAGTGTGCGGGTGACGTGCAGGGTCTCGGTGAGGGAGACGTGTTCCTGGGTGCTGTGGGCGACGCGGATGTCGCCCGGGCCGAACTGCAGGGTCGGGATGCCGGCGGCGGCGTAGAGGCGCAGGTCGCTGCCGTACGAGGCGCCGTGTTCGGAGGGGGCGGGGGCGCCGCCCGAGACGGCCCGCGCCGCCTCCCGTACGACATCCCGCAGCGGATGCTCCGCCGGCAGGCGCCCGCTGGCGAACTGGCCCCCGGGCCAGCTGACCTCCGCCGGATGGTCGCGCAGCCACGGGTCGGCGGCGCAGGCCTCGGCCACGCACCTCTCCAGGGCGGCGCGGGCAATCACGGGGTCCTCGTCGAGACGTACGCCGAACCGGCCCTCGGCGACCAGCAGATCGGGCACGGTGCTCGCCCAGTCGCCCGAGCGGACCGTACCGACGGACAGCGCGTAGGGAATGCGGTGCTCGGCCATGAGGGGGTCCGGGTCGGCGTTGCGCTCGGCCTCCAGGCCGGCCAGCGCGCGGTGGACGGGCAGGTACGCGTCGACGGCGCTGACCCCGGCGTCACGGGAACTGCCGTGGGCGGCCAGACCGGGAACGGCGATACGGAAGGTCAGCGCGCCGGCGTTGGCCGTGATCAGGGTGCTGTTGGTCGGCTCGGTGATGACGCAGGCGTCGCCCGTGTGACCGCGCCGGAGCGTGCCGAAGGCGCCGAGTCCGCCGTCCTCCTCCCCCACCACGAAGTGCACCGCCAGCCTGCCGCGCAGCCGCACACGGCTCGCCCGGATCGCGGCCAGCGCGGCGAGGTGGGCCACCAGACCGGCCTTCATGTCGCACGCGCCCCGGCCATGCACGGTGTCGCCGGCCACCCTCGGTATGAACGGGTCCCCGTCCCAGCCCGCCAGGTCACCGGGCGGTACGACGTCCACATGGCCCTGGAGGATCAGGGTCGGCCCGTCGCCGCCGTCCTCGGTGACCCCCACCAGACCCCACGCCTCGTCGCGCGGCGCCTCCGACCCGGGGAAGCCGGGGTCCGCGAGCAGCGCGGGCAGGTCCATGGACCACAGGTCGACGTCGAGGCCGAGCCGGTCCAGCCGTCCGGCCAGGTCGTGCTGTGCCTCGGACTCCGCCGGGCTCCCCGTCACGCTCGGGATGGCGATCAGCTCCAGGAGGTTCCGGGCGATGGCCTCCTCGTCGATCGCGGCCAGGGCGGCGGCCTCCTGCGCACTCAACTCGGCGCTGGACACGTCGGTCGTCATGGGCGGTCGCTCCTGTCGCGGCTCAGTGTTTCACTGCTCGTAGCGTGGTGTTGGCCTCGGCATCGACTGTGGCATCGGCGGTGACGCTGGACTTGCCGTTGGACTTGGCATGTGCCCGAGATCACTGCGGATCCTACGGCGCAGGGGGTCAGGCCGGTATCCGCGCCGGGAGGCTTTGGTGGGCATCGCTTCGTTGCCGTACGTCGACGAGCACGTCACGGTCGTCGTGGCGGAGGCCGACGACGTCTGGCGTGCTCTGGCCGAGACGCTGGAGCGGTCCTTCTCGCGTCCCCGCGCGGCGGGCTACGCGCGGCTGGTCGGATGCGCCGACCGTACGGCGGCCGGGCCGCGGCCCCTTGCCGAGGGGTCGGCTTTCCCCGGGTTCCGGGTGGTCACCGCGGTGCCGGGGCGGGAGCTGCTCCTCGAGGGGCGCCACCGCTTCTCGACGTACGCCCTCATCTTCCGTCTGGACCACGCGGCACCGGGACGAACCCGGCTGCGCGCCGAGACCCGGGCCGCCTTCCCCGGCCCGGCCGGCCGCCTGTACCGACGGCTCATCACCGGAACGGGCGCGCACGCGGCGGGCCAGCGGCGCCTGCTCGCGGCGATCCGGCGGCGATCCGAGTAGCAGTGGCAGCAGTGGCAGCAGTGGCAGCAGTGGCAGCAGTGGCACAACGCACAAGCGGGGCCCCCGGTTCCGACCGACCCAGCAAGGGAGCTTAAGGTAAGCCTTACCTAATTCACCGATCGGAGTCGTCGTGCGCACCTGGGGATCATGGGGATCGAAGGCCGTACTGGCCGTTGCCGTCGTCGGCGGGCTGTTGGCCGGATGCTCGTCCAGCGATGAGGCCTCCTCCCAGAGCGGGAGCGCCTCCTCCGACTCGGACCGCAATCTCGTGGCCGGCGCCTCCGAGGGACCCTCCGTGGCCCCCAGCGCCGTCGAGGCCGGTATGGGCGCCGGCAGTGCCAAGGACGGGGAGTTCCCGCGGACCGTCGGGCACTTCGAGGGCAAGACGGAAATCAAGACCGAGCCCGAGAAGATCGCCGTGCTCAGCACCGGACAGCTCGACGACCTGCTGTCCCTCGGCATCGTCCCGACGGTCACGACCCGCGCCGACAACGCCGGGCTCGTGCCGGACTATCTGGCGGACGCCTTCCCCGCGGACAAGAAGCAGCTCGCGGAGATGACCGACGCGGGCACCCGCCAGGCGCCGAACCTGGAGACGCTGGCCGCCGCCAAGCCCGACCTGATCCTGCTCAACGACTCGCTCGGTGACCTCTACCCGCAGCTGTCGAAGATCGCGCCGACCGTCGTCACGGCAGGCAACGGCATCAACTGGAAGCGCGACCTGCTGCTCGTCGGCGACGCGGTCGGCAAGGGCGAGCAGGCGCAGAAGCTGCTCGACGACATCACGGCCGACGCCGCCACCAGCGGCAAGAGCCTCGGCGATCCCGCCGTGTCGATGCTCCGGTTCACGCCGGACCGTACGCGGATGTTCGGGGTGTCCTCCTTCACCGGGTCGATCGCCGTCGACATGGGGCTCGGCCGGCCCAAGTCGCAGCAGTTCAACGCGATTTCGCAGGACATCGGCGCGGAGAGCATCGACACCGCGGACGGTGACTGGATCTTCTACTCCGTGCAGGGCGACGCGTCCAAGACCGACGCCGGCAGCGTGCTCGCCGGACCGCTGTGGAAGTCGATGAAGGCCGTCAAGGCGGGCCGGGCGGTGAAGGTCGACGACGACCCCTGGTACCTCAACGCCGGCCCGACCGCCGCGAAGCTCGTCATCAAGCAGCTCACGGACACCATCGGCAAGTGAACCGGCAAGCGACCAGTCATACGACGGTCGGCAGGCGCACGGCCGCCAGGCGCACCGCCTGGCTCACCGCCGCCCTCCTCCTCACGGTCACCGCCGTCGCGCTCAGTCTCGCCGTCGGCACCCGGCCCGTCCCCCTGTCCGCGGTCCTCGACGCCCTCGTGCACGGCGGGGGTTCACCGGACGCGCTGGTCGTACGGTCGCTGCGGGTGCCGCGGACCGCGATCGGGCTGACGGCGGGGGCCGCGCTGGGGCTCGCGGGGGCGGCGCTGCAGGCGGTCACCCGCAATCCGCTCGCCGATCCGGGGATCCTCGGACTGAGCCAGGGTGCGGCGGCCGGCGTCGTGTTCGCGATCGCGCTCGGCTGGGCGAACGGCTTCTCCGGGTACGTCTGGTACGCCTTCGCCGGCGCCGTCGCCGCCGCGTGTGTCGTGTACGCCATCGCCTCACGCGGGCGCGGCGGCGCCTCGCCGGTGAAGCTCGCGCTCGCAGGAACGGCCCTGTCCGCGATGACGGCAGGCGCCACCACCGTTGTCCTGACGTCGAGTTCGGCGACCCTCGACCAGTTCCGGTTCTGGCAGGTGGGCGCGCTCAGCGGGCGGGACGCGGGGACCGTCGGACGGATGCTGCCGTTCCTGATCGCGGGCGCGCTTCTGGTGTTGGCCTGTGCCCGCGGCCTGGACGCGCTCGCGCTCGGCGACGACACGGCGCGGGCGCTGGGCCACCGGGTCGCGCTGGTACGAGGGTGTGCGGCGCTCGGCGCGACGGTCCTCACCGCGGCCGCGGTCGCCGCCGCCGGGCCCATCGCCTTCATCGGCCTCGCCGTACCCCACCTCGCCGCCCGCCTCGTCTCCGGCGGCCACCGCTGGACCCTCCCCCTGTCCGCCCTCCTCGGCGGCGCCCTGTTGCTCGCGGCTGATGTGGCGGGACGGGTGGTCCGCGCCCCCGCGGAGGTCCCGGCCGGTGTGATGACCGCGCTCGTGGGCGTGCCCGTACTGATCGTGCTCGTACGCCGGAAGTCGGTGGGCGCATGAGCACCAGCGCTTACCCCCGCTCAGCCGGCCTCTCCGCCGTCCGCCACCGCGGCCTCTCCGTCCTCCTGCACCGGCGCTCGGCGGCCGTCGTCTGCGCACTCGTCCTGGTCCTCGCGGGCGTCATGCTGCTGTCGGCGTGTGTCGGGCAGACGTACATCCCGCCGGGTGAGGTGTGGCGGGTGCTGCGCGGTCAGGGAGGCCCGTACGACCTGATCGTCGGTGAGCTTCGGGTCCCGCGGATCGTGCTCGGCGCGCTGGTCGGCACCGCGCTCGGGCTGTCCGGGGCGCTCGTGCAGACGGTGACGCGCAACCCGCTGGCCAGCCCGGACGTCATCGGCGTCGGACACGGCGCAGCCGCCGCGACCGTCCTGGCGCTCGCCACCGGTACCGTCGCCTCACCGGGCGCGCTCCCCGCCGTCGCGGTCACCGGCGGTCTGGTGGCCGCCGCGCTGGTGTACGTGCTGGCCTGGCGGCACGGGATGCAGCCAAGTCGGTTCGTACTGACGGGAGTCGGGATCGGGGTCGCGCTCTCGGCCGTCGTACAGCTGTATCTGACCGAGAGCGAACTCTCCCAGGCCGAAGCGCTCAAGCTGTGGCTGACCGGGAGCCTGAACGGGCGCG
This sequence comes from Streptomyces sp. NPDC127595, assembly GCF_042671685.1. Classification (NCBI taxonomy): domain Bacteria; kingdom Bacillati; phylum Actinomycetota; class Actinomycetes; order Kitasatosporales; family Streptomycetaceae; genus Streptomyces; species Streptomyces sp. NPDC127595. Next base: position 41,150 of record NZ_JBHXWK010000022.1, read on the forward strand.
GCTGGGAGCAGGCGGGGCCGCTCGGCTGGGTCCTGCTCCTCTCGCTGCCCGCGCTGGTGTGGGCGAACCGGGCGCTGCGGCCGCTCGGCCTCGACCCCGAGACGGCCGCCGCGCTCGGCGTACGCGTGCACCGCACCCAACTCGGGCTCACCTTCCTGGGCGTGGTGCTGGCCGCGGTCGCGACGGGTGCCGCGGGCCCGATCGGTTTCGTCGCGCTCACCGGGCCGCAGCTGGCCCGCCGCATCACGCGCACCCCTCAACTGCCGCTCGTCGCCTCCGGGTTGACGGGGGCGGTCATCGTGGTCGGCGCCGACCTGGTGGCCCGTACGCTGCTGCCGCCGCTGGAGATCCCGGTGGGGGCGCTAACGTCCCTGGTCGGGGGGCCGTATCTGCTGTGGCTGCTGGGGCGTTCGGGCAGGCGCTGAACCCAGCCTCGGAGAACCGGGCCGGCCTGGCACTGAACCCGGGCCCGGAGAATCGGACCCGGGTTCAGCGGTGTGCCGCGGACCTGGCTAGATCGTGGCCGTGTCGATCACGAACCGGTAGCGGACGTCGCTCGTGAGGACACGCTCGTACGCGTCGTTGATCTCGGATGCGGTGATCAGCTCGGTCTCCGCGCCCAGCCCGTGCTCGGCGCAGAAGTCCAGCATCTCCTGGGTCTCTGCGATGCCGCCGATCATGGAGCCGGCGAGGGTCTTGCGGCCGCCGATCAGGGCGAAGAGGTTGAGGGAGATCGGCTCCTCGGGGGCGCCGACGTTCACGAGGGCGCCGTCCGTCTTCAGCAGGGAGAGGTACGCGCCGAAGTCCAGCGGTGCCGAGACCGTCGACAGGATGATGTCGAAGGTGCCCGCAAGCTCCTCGAAGGTCTTCGGGTCGCTGGTCGCGTAGTAGTGGTCGGCGCCCAGCTTCAGGCCGTCGTCCTTCTTCCGGAGCGACTGCGAGAGGACGGTCACCTCGGCGCCGAGCGCGTGCGCGATCTTGACGCCCATGTGGCCGAGGCCGCCCAGGCCGAGGACGGCGACCTTCTTGCCCGGGCCCGCGTTCCAGTGCTTGAGCGGGGCGTATGTGGTGATGCCGGCGCAGAGCAGGGGTGCGGCCTCGTCGAGGGAGATGCCGTCGGGGATGCGGAGGGTGTAGTTCTCGTCGACGACGATGTGCGTGGAGTAGCCGCCGTAGGTGGGCGCGCCGTCCACACCGACACCGTTGTACGTCATGACGCCGCCCTTGAGGCAGTACTGCTCCAGGCCCGCCTTGCAGTTCTCGCACTCGCGGCAGGAGTCGACCATGCAGCCGACCCCCGCGCGGTCGCCCACCTGGAACCTGGTGACGCCGGAGCCGACCGCGGTGACGATGCCGGCGATCTCGTGGCCCGGGACCATCGGGAAGATGGCCTCGCCCCAGCCCTCCCGGGCCTGGTGGATGTCCGAGTGACAGATGCCGGCGAACTTGATGTCGATCAGGACGTCGAACTCGCCGACCGCGCGGCGTTCGATGGTGGTGCGCTCCAGCGGCGCCTTGGGGGCGGGGGCGGCGTACGCAGCAACAGTGGTCATGCCGGGGTTCTCCTAAGGAGTGGTCGTGTACCCGGCTGCCTTCTGACCTTGCTGAACTTTCCGACCGGGTACGTCGTCCAGCGTGCTCGCCCGCGTGACATTCACCCAGGTCACCGCTTTACGTACGTTCGCTGGTCCTACTACTGAGGGGGTCAGCCTCGTACGCGTACGACCGTGAGAGGACCGTGAATACTGAAGGCATGGACCCACAGCCACCACAGTCTTCTCAGCAGCCCGCGGGCGCGGCGGGGCAGCCACTGGACCGGCGCGCCGAGCTCAGCGAATTCCTGCGCACGCGCCGAGCCCGGCTGAAGCCCGAGGACGTGGGGATGCCGGACTTCGGCCGGCACCGGCGGGTGCCGGGGCTGCGCCGCGAGGAGCTGGCGCAGCTGGCCGGGGTGTCGGTGGCGTACTACACGCGCCTCGAACAGGGCAACGGACAGAACGTGTCGTCGGAGGTACTCGACGCGATCGCCCGCGCCCTGCGGCTCACGGACGCCGAGCACGCGCATCTCACCCACCTCGCGAAGCCCAAGCAGCACAAGAAGAAGCAGGGGGCTCGGCAGCAGCAGGTGCGGGGGGCCCTGCGGCAGCTCCTCGACACCTTGGACGGGGTGCCGGCCTACATCACCGGCCGGCGTTCCGACGTTCTCGTGTGGAACCGGATGGCCGCGGCCGTGTTCGGCGACTGGTCGGAGTTGCCGGCGCAGGAGCGGAACTGGGCGCGGATGGTGTTCCTCAGGCCCGAGTACCAGGACCTTTTCGTGGAGTGGGAGCAGAAGGCGATCGACATCGTCTGTCTGCTGCGCATGGACGCGGGCTGTCATCCCGACGATCCCCGGCTGTCCGCGCTGGTCGGTGAGCTCTCGGTGAAGAGTGAGGACTTCCGGCGGCTGTGGGCCACGCACGATGTGAAGGAGAAGACTCACGGGGTGAAGCGGCTCCGTCATCCCCTGGTGGGTGACCTCTCCCTTCAGTACGAGTCCTTCCAACTGGCCGGTGAGAGTGAGCAGATGCTGGTCACGTATCACGCGGAGCCCGGGTCGGCCTCCGAGGAGGCGCTGCGCTTGCTGGCCAGCTGGGGGCGGGACGCGACGCGTGCGGGGGCGGGGTCACCGCCGTAGGTGTCCCGAGCTGCGGTTTCAGCCCGTCCGGCGTTTGAGGACGAGCGTGTTCAGCGCGATGCGGGGGTCTGGGGGCGGCAGCCCCCAGGTACGGGACGGGCAGGGGCGGAGGGGGCGAAAAACCCGCCCCGTCACCCCCGATACGGCGTCACCGCCCCCCACCCCCACCGCGGCACCGGCTGCTCCCCCGGAGCGACCGCGTCCGGGCCGGAGAAATAGACGGCCAGCCGCGTCCCCCACTCCGCGTACGCGACGAACGCCGAGCGGAACTCCGCGTCGGTCGGCAGACCGGCGTCATCCGCGGCGTCCTGGAGGAGATTGACCCAGCGGCGGCGCTGGACCTCGGTGATGCCCTTGCCGAGGTGCTTGGCGACCATGTGCCCGTGGCCACCCTGCGTCTCGGAGTAGGCCGCGGGGCCGCCGAAGACCTCGCCGAGCCAGAGCGCCACGTGCGCGGCGTGTTCGGGGGCCAGGTCCTCGAAGACGGGTGCCAGGACGTCGTCCTTGAGGACCTTGTCGTAGAAGACCTCGGTGAGGCGGGTGAACGCCTCGGCGCCCCCCGCCCAGGCGTACAGCGTGGGAACCGCCGCGCCCGTCCCCCGTACCGCCGTCGGCTTGTAGTGGCGCATCTCCTCGACGCTGGAGACGTAGGGGCGGATCTCGGCGAGGAAGTCGGCAAAGAGTTCCGACTTGCGGAAGCCCTCCTCGTGGGCCTCGGTCGACGTCCAGGTGATACGCAGGACGAAGTGCTCGAAGTCCTCCTCGCAGCGCGCGAGTTCGTAGTCGACGCACTCGGGCGCCGCCGCGAGATGCACGGCGGCCCGGGTGTACGCGGCGAGGAACTCCGCCGACTGCTGCTCGGGGATGCCGTACCGGATGTACTCGACGGTCTGAACAGTCATGCCCCCACACAAACACGGACGGCCCGCCGGAGGCTCTCCCTCCGACGGGCCGTTCGCTATGGGCTCACTTCACGTACGGGCTCACTTGCCGTAGTACGCGTTGTAGATCGAGACCGCCGACTTGTTGCCCTTCTTGTCGGTGATCGTCGCGTGGAGCGAGATGGCCTTGCCCTTCGCCGGGTTCTTGAAGGTGACCTTGCCGTTCTTGACGGTCAGCTTGGTCCACTTCTTGCCCGCGTCGTAACTGACGGACACGGAGAGGGACTTGAGGTTGCTGCCGGCGGCCGCGCCCTGGACGATGACCGGGATGGTCACCTTCTTGCCGGCCGTGACACGGCCGTCCAGGCCGACGGAGGCGCCGAAGCGGGCCGTGGAGATCGGCAGCTTCGCGTCGGTGACCTTCTTCGAGCGGAACGTCCAGCTCGCGTTGATCTTCGAGGCGGCCGTGGCCACCTTCGCGGAACGTGTGATCGAGGTGGACAGCTGGTACAGCGCGTCCGCGGCCGGGACCTTGTACTGGCCGCCGCCGTACAGCGTATCGTCGGTCGCGGCGATCCTGGTGCCGTTGCGGTACAGGGTCGTCTTGACCGAGGTGTAGAGCGACTCACCTCCGTGGCCCCCGCCGTCGGCGAACACCGGCAGATAAGCGTAGAGGTAGTCGTCGCTGCGGTAGACGCCGTACAGACTGCTGAGCTTCGGGCCGAAGACCGGGTTGTTGAAGGTCTTCGAGTAGGTCTTGCCCGCCGCGAGGGTCAGCGTGTCGTCCAGGGTGTAGTAGGCCTCGATGCTCGGGTAGCCGCCCACGAGAGGCCCGTACTGCGCGAAGTCGACACCCCACTTGACCTTGTCCCCGGTGGACACGTGGAGCGTCCGTGTGCCGGGCAGCTTCTGCTCGACCGGGACGCTGAAGGAGAAGTCGTCGGGCAGCTCGCCGTAGGCGGCGACCGCACCCGTCTTGCCGGCGACCGAGGACCCCAGGTTCACCTTCACCGTGGCGAGTTCGCTCGCCTTGTAGTGCTTGGTCTTGGTGCCCTGCAGTTTGGTGACCTTGCCGCCGGTGAAGATGTCGTACTCGGTGGCGGCACCCTTGAGCCAGGTGCCGGACCAGCTCTGGGTGAGACCGGAGGTGATCGCAGGGCCGACGTGCGCCACCCGCAGGTTCGCGAAGGAGTCCACGCCGATGCCCGTACCGACGCCGGCAGCGTCGTACGAGTAGGAGACAGCGCCGGAGACCTGCTGCGCCGCCGCGTCCGGCACCGTGATGTCGGCGGTCTTGGCGGTGCGCTGGTCGATCGTCACCGTGGTGTCCTTGGTGACGCTCAGCTTGGGCTGGACCAGCCAGTCCGCGCCGCCCTCGAACGTGATGAGGTCCTTCACCAGGAGGCTGTCCAGGATGTACGAGCCCTTGGGCACCCGGATGGTGTCGGTGGCGCCGGTGCCCTCACGGTAGAAGTCCTGACCGTTGGCCGCGCCCGAGTAGGCCCACAGGTCGGTCAGGTGGATGGGCTGTTCGCCCGGACGGGTGATGTACTTCACCGTCACGTCGTACGACTCGACCTCGCGCTGCACCCCCGCCGCCGTACGCACGGTCTGGCCGCCACCGGTCGCCGTCACGTACGACGAGTAAGCGCCGTCCGTGGTGCCGCCCAGCTTCGTGTTGGCCGTCAGGTCGACGGAGGCCGTGCCGCCCGCCGGGACGGTGACCGTCTTCGCGCCGAGCGTGAAGAAGCCCGCCGGAGCCGCCTGGCCACTGGGGTTGGTCCCCGTCGCCGTGAGGTTCAGGGTGACGTCGGCCGTGCCGAAGTTGCGGTAGGTGACCTGCTTGGTCACCGGGATGTCGTCGGTGTGCGGCCACTGCTGGATGCCGAAGCTCACCGACGCGGTCTCGGCGATCACCGTCTGCTGGATGGCCTTGTCGACCTGGATCCGGCCCGAGCCCTGCTGGAACGGCGTGTACGCGCCGCCCTTCGCGGAGCCGGTCAGCGCACCCTTGAGCTCGGTGAACTTCCAGTCCGGGTGCTGCTGCTTGAGGATCGCCGCCGCGCCCGCGACATGCGGCGTCGCCATCGACGTACCCGAGATGGTCACATAGCCGGCCGGGTTCTCGCCGACCTCCGTGGCGATGACGCTGCCCGGGGCCGAGGCCGCCGTGATGTCCACACCGGGGGCCGTGACCTCCGGCTTGACCGCGCCGTCCAGGCCGGGGCCGCGGCTGGAGAAGGACGCCAGCTTGTCGCTGCCGTCCACGGCGCCGACGGTCAGCGCGTCGGCCGCGCTGCCCGGGGAGCCGATGGTCTGCGGGCCGGGGCCGGAGTTGCCCGCGGCGATCGCGAAGAGGATGCCCTTCTCCTCGGACAGCTTGTTGACCTCGGCCTCGAGCGGGTCGATCTCGGGGGTGTCCCCGCCGCCCAGGCTGAGGTTCACGACGTCGGCGCCCTGTGCGGCCGCCCACTCCATGCCGGCGAGGATGCCGGAGTCGTCGCCGAAGCCCTCGTCGCTGAGGACCTTGCCGTTGAGGATCTTCGCGCCGGGCGCGACACCCTTGTACTTGCCGTTCGACTTGGCGCCCGTGCCGGCCGCGATCGAGGCGACATGCGTGCCGTGGCCGAACTTGTCGGTCGCGTCGGGCGAGGTGGAGAAGTTCTTGGACTCCGTCACCTGGCCCGCGAGGTCCGGGTGGGTCGCGTCGACTCCGGTGTCCAGGACGGCGATCTTGACGCCCGTGCCGTCGTAGCCGGCGGCCCACGCCTTGGGGACGCCGATCTGCGGCACGGACTTGTCGAGGCTGACCTCGCGCACGCCGTCCAGCCAGACGTTCGCGACGCCGGAAGCGGGGCTCCCGTCCTCGGTGACCGCGTCCCACAGCTCGGTGGCGTCCTGCTTCGGCGTCACCACGGCGTCCGCGTTCAGGGACTTGAGGGTCCTGCGGACGGTGCCCGCGTCACGCACGTCGTCCTTGGCGGCCGCCGCCGTGCCCTTGTAGCCGACGATCACCTTCAGTCCCTGCTTCTGGGACTTGATGGACGCCGCCGTGTTCAGCTCGGTGACGTCGAAGAGCCGCTGGTCGACCTTGCCGCTGGCTATCAGACTCTGCGCGTCGGCCGGCACCACGAAGGTGTGGCCGTCGGCCTCGCGGGTCCGGACCGGTATGTTCTCGCGGCCCTCGGCACGCTCGACGCCGACGACACGGCCCTCGGCGTCGACGGCCACCCGGTCACCGGTGATCAGCGTGATGTAGTGCTTGGCCGTGAGCCCGGCCTGCTTGGCCTGGGCTGCCTGCCCGGCCGCGGACGTACCACTCGCGTGCTCCGCCGACGCCGGGGTGGTCATTCCCGCCGCCAGGGCCACAGCGGCCGCCGTGGCGACCGTGGCAAGGCACGTTCGTTTCACTTGTCTGCGCAAAACTCCCCCTGAGATGAGATCCGGACGAATCCCCATTCATCCGGCCGGAGGGAAGTTCCGCACGCGCATACGTGCACCCCCCGGAATACGTAAGTATGCCCGGGGGGTGATCGGCTTCTCAATGGCGGGGCACAGGTTAAGAATTGACCGGCACCTTCCGCCGCACCCCCGAGCCCCCTCTGTTGCGCTCCACTACGCCCCCGCGTTCTCCTTGACGGTGAGCTTGCCCTTGCGGATCGTCGCAAGTCGCGGGGCCTTCTTCGCGATCGAGGAGTCGTGCGTGACCATGATGAAAGTGAGCCCGTGCTCCTTCCACATGGTTTCCAGTACGTCCATGATCTCGTCGCGCATCGACTCGTCCAGGTTGCCGGTCGGTTCGTCGGCGAGCAGCACCTTCGGCTGCTTGACGAGTGCGCGGGCGATCGCGACGCGCTGCTGCTGACCGCCGGACAGCTCGGCGGGCAGATGCCCGAGCCGCTCCTCGAGGCCGACCGACGCCAGCGCGTCGGCGGCCCGCTGCCGCCGCTCCTTCGCCTTCACCCCGAGGGGTACGAGAGCGGTCTCCACGTTCTCCTGCGCGGTGAGCGTGGGAATCAGGTTGAAGCTCTGGAAGACGAAGCCGATGTTCTCGGCCCGCACCTTGGTGAGCTTCGCCTCGGACAGCTTCGCCATGTCCGTGCCGTCGAGCTCGACGCTGCCCTCGGTGGGCCGGTCGAGGCCGCCGAGCATCTGAAGGAGGGTGGACTTTCCGCCACCGGTGGGGCCCTGGATGACCAGCCGGTCGCCGTCCGCGATGGTCAGGTCGACACCGGCGAGGGCGTTGATCGTGTCCCTGCCCCGCGAATAGCGCTTGATGACGCCTCTGAGTTCGTACATGGAACAACTCCTGTTGTGCGTAAGAGGGTTAGGGCCTGCCCGGCGGATCAGGCCGGACAGGCCCTGGCCGCGTGAGCCGTGCGGGGCGGGACCACCTGAGCCGTGCGGGGCCGGACTACTCGACGCGGCGCAGCGCGTCCGCGGGACGCAGCCGGGAGGCTCGCCAGCCACCGAAGGCACCGGCGATCAGCCCGCCGGCGACGGCGAGGCCGACCGCGACGACGATGGTGTTGACGCTGACGGGCGCACTGAGAGCGACGTCGAGGGTCGAGGACGCCGCCTCCCTGGCGGCGCCGAAGCCGCCACCACCGCCACCGCCGCCGCCGAAGCCGCCACCGCCGCCGGGACCGGCCGCAGCACCGCCCGAACTCCCCACCTCCGCCTGGAGGGTGGGGCTGATCTCGGTCACGACGAACGCGCCGGCGAGGCCGAGCGCGATACCGAGAGCGCCGCCGACCAGACCGTTGACGATGGCCTCGCCGACCACCTGGCGGGTCACCCGGCCGGACTTCCAGCCGAGCGCCTTGAGGGTGCCGAACTCGCGGACACGCCGGGAGACAGCCGAGGAGGTGAGCAGACCGGCGACCAGGAACGCGGCGATGAGCACCGCGATGGACAGCCACTTGCCCACGTTCGAGGCGAGGTCTGAGGCGGTCGACAGGGACCCGGAGACGGTGCTCGCGAGGTCGGCGGAGGTGGTGACCGTCGTACCCGAGATGTTCTTCTGGATGGTGCTCTTGACGCTGTCGATCTGCTGCGAGTCGGACGCCTGGACGTAGATCGTGGTGACCTTGTCCTTGGAGTCGCTGAGCGTCTGCGCCTGCTTGAGCGGGATGTACAGGTTGGCCGCCGCGTCACCGCTGTCGGGCGTCGCTATGCCGATGACCTTGTACTTGACGCTCTTGATCGTGACGGTGTCGTCGAGAGCGAGCTTGTTCTCCTTGGCGTACGACGCGTCGGCGACGACGACCTTGGCATCCGTCTCGGACGTCGTGAACGTACGGCCGCTGGTGATCTTCGAGGAGGTCAGCGGGCCGAGTTCCGGCTTGGTGACGTCGGTGCCGTAGACGGTGTACTGGTTGACGTCGAAGTCGGCGCCGCCGCCCTCGACACGGCCCTGGGGTGGTGCGCTGCCGCCACCGCGGCCGCCCGGAGCGGCCGACGCGCCCTCGTCCTGCTGGAACTGGCCCTGCCGGAACTGGCCGTTGACCTTGATGACCTGGAGGCTCAGCCCTCCGACGGAGTCCGCGACGCCCGCCTGGGAGTCGACCTTGGTGACGGTGCTGGAGGCCAGGGTCTGGAAGCCCTGGACCATCACGCGGTCGCTGCTCTGCTCGGAGTCGCCGTCGCTCGCGTCGAAGTTGAAGCGCGGGCGCTGGCTGGTGTCCGTCTGAGCCGCGGCGGCCTTGGTGACCGTCATGTCCGTGCCCAGCCCGTACAGCGACTGGAGGACCTTGCCCTGGGCCTTCTCCATGCCCGAGGACACGGAGCTGACCACGATGACCAGGGCGATGCCCAGGGCGAGCCCGGAGGCGACGACGAGGGCCGCCTTTCTGCGGCGGCGCAGTTCGCGCCTCAGGTAAGTGAAGAACATGGCCGAAAGCTAGGTACGGCGCGTGATGAAGGCATAAGGCCGAGATAAGAGAATGATGAGAAGGCTGTGGCGGAGCGGGAGTTCACCTGTGCACCACCGAGCAAGCCTGTGCGGGAGCCCAGCACGAAGGCCCCTCTCCTGCCAGGGTGCGGCCCAGCACGAAGGCCCGCACCCTGCCGGGTACGGGCCTTCGGACGAAGCGCGGGCAAGGGGTGTTATGCGGCCGAACCGGCCTTCCACGCCGCCCAGTCCATGTTCCAGCCGTTGAGGCCGTTGTCCGGGGCGATGGTCTTGTCGCCGGTGTTCTGGACGACCACCACGTCGCCGATCATCGAGTTGTTGTAGAACCAGGCGGCAGTCGTGTTCGGGTCGTTCGCGCCCTTGGTGTCCGACAGGCCCACGCAGCCGTGGCTGGTGTTGACGCTGCCGAAGACGGACTTGGCGCCCCAGTAGTTACCGTGGATGAAGGTGCCGGAGCTCGACAGACGCATCGCGTGCGGTACGTCCTTGATGTCGTACTCGCCCTTGCCGTCGTCGTCCGTGAAGCCGACCGTAGCGCCGTTCATCCGGGTCTCCTTGAACTTCTCGGAGATCACCATCTGGCCCTCGTACGTCTTGTTCTCGGGCGAACCGGCGGAGATCGGGATGGTCTTGATCGTCTTGCCGTCCTGCGTGACCTTCATGGTCTTCGTCTGGGCGTCGACGATGGAGACCTGGTTACGGCCGATCTTGAAGGTGACCGTCTTCTGCTGCACACCGAACACACCGCTCGCGCCCTCGACGCCGTCGAGGTTCAGCTTGAGGGTGACGGTGGAGCCGCCGGTCCAGTAGTCCTCGGGGCGGAAGTCCAGGCGGTTGGCGCTGAACCAGTGCCCGACGACCTCCTGGCCGCTGCTGGAGCTGACGGTGATCCCCTTCTGCACGTCGGCCTGGTTCGTGATCGCCTTGTCGAAGTTGATCGAGACCGGCATGCCGACGCCGACGGTGGAGCCGTCCTCCGGCGTGAAGTTGCCGATGAAGCTGTTGGCCGGGGAGACCGTGGTGAACGAGCCGTTCTCGTGGGCGACGCGGCCCTCGGAGTCCGTGGCCGCGGCCGTGACCTTGTACGTGGTGGAGCGCTCGAGCTGACCGGTGGGGGCCCAGCTCGTCTTGTCCGCGGATATCTCACCGGCGACGGCGCTGCCGTCCCCGGTCTCCATGGTGACCTCCGTGAGTGTGCCCTTGCTCACGGTGACCTTGCCCGCGTCGTTGATGGAGGCGTTGTCGGAGCCGTCCTTGGGCGTGATCGTGATCGAGGCCTCGGAGGTCTTCTTGGCGGCGGCCGCGTCGGCGCTGGCCTGCGCGCTGCTGCTCTCGCCGTCACCGCCGGCCTTGCCGTCGCTCCCGCTGCACGCGGAGAGCGCCAGCACCCCGCCGAGCAGGGCGGAGGCGACCATCAGGCCCCTGCGCCGCTTACCATCCGTCATCACACGCTTCTCCATCGTTGCCGAATACCCAAAAAACCGTGAGAGCCCCGTAAGAACTTTCAACGCTACGGCCGGTTCATCCCGTTCCACATCCGGTGGATGTGTGGGGCACACCACGTCCGAGGCGGGGGGCACGGAGGTGATCCGTGCGCCTCCCGCGATCTCCAGAGACGAGGAAACCCCGGACGGCGGTTGCCACCCGGGGTCACGATTTCCCCAAGAAGCTTCAGCCGACGCCCACTTCCTCGTCGTCCTCGGCGTCATCATCCTCGTCGAGGTCCCAATCCGGCGAATCGGGGTCGTAGTCGATCGGCTCGCTGCTCCAGGAAGCCTGGGCGAGTTCGATCCCGGGCACCTCGCTGACCAGGTCGAACGGGTCGACGAGATAGGCGAGGGCTTCGGCAGTGTCTTCCGTCACTGCGTTTTCCGCGTGCGCCCGCTCGTCGGCCGGCATGGCGGTGTCCTCGGCGATCCGCCGCAGCGCGGCCTTGGCGACGGCGTCGGCGTCATCGACTTCAAGCACCAGTTCGACACGAAGCCGGACAAACTGTGCTGTCTCAGGAGTACTCATGAGACGGAGCGTACGACCCACAGGTTCCGCGACTTTCCCACGACCCGCGCCTTTCATTAGCATCGGTCCACACGGCCAATTCGCCAGCGCCACAAGGGGATCGATATTTCGTGTCCGCCGCACGTCGATCGTTGCTGACCGCCACCGCCGCGGGGACCCTCCTGGGGGCCCTGTGGTTCGTCCCGTCCGCCAACGCGACCCAGGACGAGCCCGTCGAGCACGTCTCGACGTCGACCAGCGCACCGGCCGGTCCGTCGGCCGGTCCCACCACCACGACCACCGTGGACGGGACCTCCACGGAGTCGGGGCCGCAGTCGCAGTTGGGCGACGGGACCCGGCTGGCCGACACCGGAAGCTTCGACACGACGCCGTACGTCATCGGCGGCACCCTCTGCCTCGGCCTCGGCGCCGGGTTCGTGACCTACTCGGTGCGCCGGGAGCGCACGGCGGCCTACTGAGCGCGGTGCTGCGGCGCCCGGACCCATCGGGGAACCCATGCGAGACCTGACCGAGCTGACCGATGTCGAGGAGCCCGCGTGGCCACTCCTCTCCGAGAAGCTCTCCACCACAAGCTCGGTGTCACTGGAAGTGCTCCCGGTGGACCCCGCGCAGGGCCGCGGGACCCTGCTCCAGTTACAGGTAACGGCCCGGTCCTGGCTCGGCGCGCTGGTGTTGAACTGCGGCGGAGTGGTGCTGGACAGCGGATGGCTGCGCATCTACGGCAGCCCGGGCGAGGAGACTCCCTCCGGCCCGCCCGGCCTCGCCGAGGTGAACGACTTCCCCGCCCGCTTCGATCCCGCGTGGCGGCCGGAGGGCGGGCTCGTCATCGGCCATGACGTCCTGGGCGGCGTCTTCGTCCTGAACGGCCCCGACCCCGAAGCCGAGGGCCGCCCCGGCCGGCCCGGCGAGATGATCTACTTCGCGCCGGACTCGCTGCGCTGGGAGTCCCTCGAAGTGGGCTACTCGACCTGGCTCGACTGGCTCCTGACCGGCGGTATGGACCAGTTCTACGACACCCTGCGCTGGCCCGGCTGGCGGGGCGAGTCCGGCGCTCTGACGGGCACGCAGGGCATCTCCGTCTCCCCGTTCCTCTGGTCGGCCGACGCCCGCCGCGACCTCACGGCCACCACCCGCCGCCCGGCCCCCCTGGCGGAGCTCCTGGACCTGCACCGCAGTTCCGCCCTCAAGCTCGACTCGGTCGACCCGGGTTTCTTCGGCGAGGTGCACGACTGAGGGTGGCTTCCGGCAAAAACTGAGGGGTGTGGTGGGGGGGGCGGGGGCGCGCCCCGCGCGACACACCCCCCGTGCGGGCCGATCGGCCCGCACGACACCCCTCAGCCGTACGCCTGCTGCCTACGCCGCGCGACGGCCTCCGCCGCCCTCGCCGCCGCGTTCCGTGCGGCGCTGCGGGGCACGGCCACGGCCGCCCGCACGGCTCGCGCCCGCGGCGCCGCCGTTCTCGGTACGGCGGCCGCCGGAGCGCTGGGGCTGACGGCCCTGCGACTCGCCGACGGCGCCCGATCCCGACTTCTGCGTGCGGGCACCCGTACCTGTGCTCTGCGTACGCGTCCCGGTGCCCTGTGTGCGAGTACCCGTGCCCTGGGGGCGACGGGCTCCGCCGCCCACCCGGGGACGGGACTTGGGCCGCTTCGGCTGCTCGGCGACCTGGGGCACCTCGATGACCACCGGGACACCGGAGGGCTCGCGGGCGCCGGTGATACGGGCCAGCTCCTCGTCGGAAGACGTGACCCGGGCGATGCGCGGGTTGATGCCGGCGTCGGCGAACAGGCGGGTCATCTCGCGCTTCTGCTCGGGAAGCACCAGCGTGACGACGCTGCCGGACTCACCGGCACGGGCGGTACGGCCGCCGCGGTGCAGGTAGTCCTTGTGGTCGGCCGGCGGGTCGACGTTGACCACGAGGTCGAGGTCGTCGACGTGGATACCGCGGGCGGCCACGTTGGTGGCGACCAGCACGGTGACCTCACCGGTCTTGAACTGGTCCAGGGTGCGGTTGCGCTGCGGCTGGCTGCGCCCGCCGTGCAGCGCGGACGCCCGGACACCGTTGGCCAGCAGCCGCTTGGTGAACCGGTCGGCGCCCCGCTTGGTGTCCACGAAGAGGATCACCCGGCCCTCGCGCGCCGCGATCCGCATCGCGACGGCCTTCTTGTCGGTCTCGTCGGCGACATGCAGCACGTGGTGCTCCATGGTGGTCACCGTGCCCGCCGACGGGTCCACGGAGTGCACGACGGGGTCGGTGAGGAACATCTTGACCAGCCGGTCGATGTTCTTGTCGAGCGTCGCCGAGAAGAGCAGCCGCTGACCGCCCGGCTCGACCTGCTTGAGCAGCGCCGTGACCTGCGGCATGAAGCCCATGTCGGCCATCTGGTCGGCCTCGTCGAGGACGGTGATGGCGACCTGGCCGAGCGTGCAGTCGCCGCGCTCGATGAGGTCCTTGAGCCGCCCGGGGGTGGCCACCAGCACCTCGGCGCCGCGCCGCAGCGTCCCGGACTGGCGGCCGATCGACATACCGCCGACGGCGGTCGCGATACGGAGGTTCACCGCGGTCGCGTACGGCGTCAGCGCGTCGTTGACCTGCTGTGCGAGCTCACGGGTGGGGACGAGGACCAGCGCGAGGGGCGCCTTGCTCTCGGCCCGGCGGCCCGCGGTGCGCGCCAGCAGGGCGAGGCCGAAGGCGAGCGTCTTGCCGGAGCCGGTGCGGCCGCGGCCGAGCACGTCGCGCCCGGCGAGGGCGTTGGGCAGGGTGGCGCCCTGGATCGGGAAGGGCTCGGTGACGCCCTGGGCCGTCAGGGTCTTGGTCAGCGCGGCCGGCATGTCCAGCGCGTCGAAGGACTCGACGGCGGGCAGCGCGGGCGTGATGCTCTCGGGCAGCGAGAACTCCTGCGGCGTGGGCGCGGCCTTACGGGCCCCGCCCTTGTTGCCGGCGCCCCGGCCCGCGTTCCTCGCGGAGGCGGAGGCAGCGCCGGTCTGGGGCTGAGTACCGCGTGCGTTCGCCGGCCTCTTACGGACGGGACGTTCGGATCGAGTCATGCTGGATCTGGATTTCCTTCCTGGGCCACACGGACAGCACACGCGCACAGCGCGAGCCGGGGCCCGCACCCGAAGGTGCGGGGCCCCGGCTCTGGAAAAGCGCTTCCCCTGATTTAGGCGGGAACGATGTTCTCCGCCTGCAGGCCCTTCTGGCCCTGCGCGACGTCGAACGAGACCTTCTGGCCCTCCAGCAGCTCACGGAAGCCGGAGCTGGCGATGTTGGAGTAGTGAGCGAAGACGTCGGGACCGCCGCCGTCCTGCTCGATGAAGCCGAAGCCCTTTTCCGCGTTGAACCACTTCACGGTGCCTGTTGCCATGTTTCTCTCCTGAATAGGTAGGGGCCCCCATCCGGAGATGCACCGGGAAAAGCCGGAGATGCCGGTAAAACAAAACGCGCCTGCGGAAGATTCCGATCAGGCGCACAAAGTAAATGGGTACCAAAAACGTATCAATGTGACAGTAGCACACCCGTGATCGCCTCCGGCCCCCGAAGGGCCCGGACGTGACGAGGACCACCGTACAGCCGACGGCGGCCCTCGCCACATAGGACTTGCTCCGTCAGGCCAGCGGACCCGTCACGGGCTCCACGGCCGCAACCACCCGCCCCGCGCGCACGAACGCGTCCGCCGCCGCCAGGTCCGGAGCGAGGAAGCGGTCGGGCCCCGGGCCCTGGACGCCGGCCGCGCGGACGGCCTCGATGACCGCCTGCGATGCCGGGGCCGGGACGAGTCCCTCGCGGAGCTCGATCGCGCGCGTGGCGGCGTACAGCTCGATGGCGACGATGCGGGTGAGGTTGTCCACGGCCGTGCGCAGCTTGCGGGCGGCGGACCACCCCATCGACACATGGTCCTCCTGCATCGCGGAGGACGGGATGGAGTCCGCGGAAGCCGGTACGGCAAGCCGCTTCATCTCGCTCACCAGCGCCGCCTGCGTGTACTGGGCGATCATCAGGCCCGAGTCGACGCCGGCGTCGTCCGCGAGGAACGGCGGCAGTCCGTGCGAGCGGTTCTTGTCGAGCAGCCGGTCGGTGCGGCGCTCGGCGATGGAACCGAGGTCGGCGGCGGCGATGGCGAGGAAGTCGAGGACGTAGGCGACCGGGGCGCCGTGGAAGTTGCCGTTCGACTCCACCCGGCCGTCGGGGAGCACCACGGGGTTGTCGACGGCGGAGGCCAGCTCGCGCTCGGCGACCGTGCGGGCGTACGCGAGGGTGTCGCGTCCGGCACCGGCCACCTGCGGGGCGCAGCGCACCGAGTAGGCGTCCTGGACGCGCGGGGCGCCGTCCTGGTGGTGCCCGGTGAGTTCCGAACCCTTCAGTACGGCCAGCATGTTGGCGGCCGCGGCGCTCTGCCCGGGGTGCGGGCGGATGGCGTGCAGCTCGGGGGCGAGGACCTTGTCGGTACCGAGCAGGGCCTCAAGCGACAGGGCGGCTGTCACGTCGGCCGACTTGTAGAGGGTCTCCAGGTCGGCGAGGGCCATGACCAGCATGCCGAGCATGCCGTCGGTGCCGTTGAGGAGGGCGAGGCCTTCCTTCTCGCGCAGTTCGACGGGGGTGATGCCGGCCTCGGCGAGCAGCTCGCCCGCGGGCCGTACGACACCGTCCCGGCCCTCCGCGTCACCCTCGCCCATGAGCGTCAGGGCGCAGTGGGACAGCGGGGCCAGGTCGCCGGAGCAGCCGAGCGAGCCGAACTCGTGGACGACCGGGGTGATACCGGCGTTCAGGATGTCGGCCATGGTCTGCGCGACCTCGGGCCGTACGCCCGTGTGTCCCGAGCAGAGGGTCTTGAGCCGCAGGAACATCAGCGCGCGGACGACCTCGCGCTCGACGCGCGGGCCCATCCCGGCGGCGTGCGAGCGGACGATGTTGCGCTGCAACTGGGCGCGGAGTTCCGGGCTGATGTGCCGGCTCGCGAGGGCGCCGAACCCGGTGGAGACGCCGTAGACGGGCTCCGGCCTGGCGGCCAGCGCGTCCACGATCTTGCGGGCCGCGGCGAGGGCCGCCACCGCCTCGCCGGAGAGCTCGATCCGGGCGCCGGCGCGCGCCACGGCGAGTACGTCGGACGCGGTCACCCCGGACGTCCCCACCACCACAGTGTGCATATCCATATTCAGGAGCGTACGCAGTGAATTCGATGATGTCACTAGTGGGTGGCGGGTTGACCCCTTACTTGGATGTACGTCACTCAGGGGCGCCCAGGGGCTCGCGGTCAGCGGCGCCCACGGAAGCGACGCCGCTCCCCCGCCCCTTCCTTCGACGGGGCGTCGGCGAGGCGTACGACCGGGTCGTCGGGACCCTCGCGCCCGGCGACCACGGGTTTGGCCGCCCGTACGGCCTTGGCGCGGTACTGGGCGGCGTCGGCCAGCCGGAACAGCCGCCGGGCCGAGCGCACCGGCCCGATCGGATCGGCGGTCGAGGCGACCCCGCAGGCCACGCCCTCGCCGAGCTCCAACTCTGCGGCGCGGCGGCAGAGTTCGTCGGCGACGCGGACCACCTCGTCGGCGGCCGGGCCGACCGCGAGCAGGCAGAACTCGTCACCGCCGAGCCGGGCCGTGAGGGTGCCCGGGAGCATCGCGCCGCACAGGGAGAGCACGGACCCGAACCGTTCGAGGAGCCGGTCGCCGACCGCGTGCCCGCGGGTGTCGTTGACCCGCTTGAGCCCGTTGAGATCGCAGACGACGAGGCTGACCACGACCGACTCGTCCTCCTTGTGCCGGTCGATGGCCTCGTCGAGCCGTACGTCGACGGCGCGGCGGTTGGCGAGCCCCGTGAGGGCGTCCGTGAACGCCAGCCGCCTGGCCTCCTCCAGCCGCTCCGTCTGCGCGATCCCGGCCGCCACGACCGAGGCCAGTACGGTCGCGAAGTCGGCGTCCGCCCGGTCGAAGACGGGGGCTCCCGCCGGGCGGGCCACGTACAGCTCGCCCCAGGCGCGGCCGTGCAGCACGATCGGGGCGACGACGCAGCAGCCGCGGCCTCGGCGGCGCAGGGCGGCGACGCGCTGGTGGCAGTACCCGGCGTGGCCTCCGGCCGGACCCTCCGCGGTCTCGACCCAGGCGTCGGGCTCACCACCCCCGGCCCACCTCTCATGCAGGAACTCGGTGATCTCCGGGAACTGGTGCACCGGATAGGCCTCCTCCTCCGGGAACTCCTCCTCGCCCTCCGCCCGCTCCCCCACGTTCACCAGGACCCGCAGCCGGCCGAGCTCCCGCTCCCATACCGAGAGCGCCGCGAAGCTCCCGGAGAGCGCGTGACAGACCCCGACGGCCGCCGCCCGCCAGGACTCGCTCGGGGTGTGCGCCGCCGCCATCCCCTGAGCCAGCTCCACCACGGCCCTCAGCCGTCTGTCCTCACCCATCACTCCAGGCTAGGTAAAACCACATCATTTAGGGACATTGATGCGGCGAACAGGGGTCCTGAGGGGTGGTGGTCCTGAGAGGTTATTCGCCCCCTCCGCCCGGTCCCCCGAGAACGCGACCGACCACCAGGCGGCATCCTCGACCTCGAGCCCGGCGCGGAGGTCGAGACCGTGACCGACCCGCAGCGCACGCTTGGCCGCACGCAACCCCACCGGAGAGTTCCCCGCGATACGGGACGCCAGCGCGAGAGCCTCCGAGCGATCCCGCCCGGCGTCGACCAGCACATCGACAAGCCCCAACTCCCGCGCCTCGACAGCCTCCACCCGCCGCGCGGAGAAGATCAGCTCGGCCGCACGAGCGGCACCGACCCGCCGCGGCAGCAACTGCGTACCTCCCCCACCGGGAATCACCCCGACCGACACCTCGGGCAGCCCGACGACCGCCGTACGGTCCGCCACGATCAGATCGCAGGACAGCGCCAGCTCGAACCCACCCCCCAGCGCGAACCCATGGACGGCGGCAACGGTCGGCATCGGCAGCTCCAGGACCCCGGTGTACGCGGCCCGCGCGACCGGCCGCTGACGCACCAGCTCGGCGTCGCTGAAAGAGTTCCGCTCCTTCAGGTCGGCGCCGACACAGAAGGCCCGCTCATGGGTCGAGGTCAGCACGGTTACGCGTACGTCCTGGTCGGCGGCGAGCGCTTCGCAGGCACCGGCGAGGGACCGGGCCATGGCCGTGGACACCGCGTTCATGGCCTTCGGCCGGTCGAGGACGAGCTCCGCGACGTACCCGTGCCGCCGTACGACGACGAAATCCCCGAACCGCCGCTCGTCCCCTTGCTCCAGCTCCGCCATGACACCCTCCGGTTAACGCGGGTTAACAACCGACCCTCCGATCATCGCAGCAGTCGCCACCCACGGGAACCCGCCCCCTCGACCGCCGCCCACCCGTTCGAGTGACACCCGCCCGAACTCCCGGCCCCCGCCCTAGGGCCCGTCTGACAATTCCCGTCTGCCCCGCCCTCCGGGCGACGACGGGAATTGCCAGACGGGCCCTCGCCCGCCGCATAACGTGCGCACCGCCGCAGCGCATCGGGGAGCGCGGGCACCTTGGGGAGGTAGCAGTATGACGAACCTGGAGACGACACGCGGGCGCCATCGCAGGCCGCGCCCGCGGCGGGTGTTCGTTGCCGTAGGGGGACTGGCCCTGGCGGCAGGGGCGTTGAGCGTCGTACGGCTGGCGCCGGAGTCGGTGATCTGGGGCACGGGGGTCCCGGACGCCGAGCCGACGACGGGCACCGTCACCGACACGGCAGGCAATGCCGCCGCAACCGTCGGGGCCGTGCCCTCGGCGCACCCGGTGGCCGCCACGACGCCGGCCGTGATGGGCGGGGAGAGCGCGCTGCCGGCCCCTGGGGTGAGCCTCGCGCCCACCCCGGCACCGACGCCGACACGGCTGGTGGCGGGCCCGTCGACAGCGGTCACCGTCCCCGTGGGCGGTACGCCGGACGCGACCGGCATTCCCACCGGTCAGGCACCCGCTCCCGCGGCGCCGCAGCCACCGGTCGCAAGCACCGCCGCGCCCACCCCGAGCCCGACCACGCCCATGCCCATGCCCACGGCGAGCGCGAAACCCAGGCCTCCCGGCCTGTGCGTACCGATCATCGGGCTCTGTGTGGGCGGTCTGCAGCAGCCGCACTCCGCGCGCTAGGACTCGGAATCGCGGCGGGCGAGCAGCCAGGGCTCGACCACGCCGAGGCCGCGTACCGGGCGCTGCCACATCGGCTGGAGGGCGAAGCGGTAGGAGGGCGGTTCCTCGCCCTCCTTCTCCGCGGCGGCCGCGGCCTCGGCGGCCTCCGCCTCGGAGGCGGGCGCGTCGGCGGTACGGATGAGTTCCTCCGCGAAGGCGCCGTCCACCAGGACAGCGTCCCGTGGCGCTATCGAGGTGAGGCGGCTCGCGAGGTTCACCGTCGTACCGAACACATCACCCATGCGTGTGGTCACCGTGCCGAAGGCGATGCCGACGCGCAGTTCCGGCATGGTCTCGTCGTTCGCCATCGTCTCGATGAGGCGCAGCGCGATCTCGGCGGCCACCCCGGCGTCGTCGGCCGCGTACAGGACCTCGTCGCCGAGCGTCTTGATGAGCCGGCCCCCGTGCGCGGCCACCAGGTCCGCGGCGGTGGTCTCGAAGGCCTCGACCAGTTCGCCGAGTTCCTCCTCCTCCATGCGGCGGGTCAGCCGGGTGAAGCCGACGAGGTCCGCGAAACCGACGGCGAGACGGCGGTCGACCATCTCCTCGTCGTCCGCCGCCTGTACGACCCGGCCTGTCGCGGCCGCGAGTTGGCGGCGCCAGACGTAGACGATGAACTCCTCCAGCTCGGGCAGGAGCAGTTCGATCAGGGGGTACGTCACCTCGGTGCGCGTCATCCCCGGTTCCGGGGGCTCGGTCAGGCCCTCCAGGAAGGAGTCGATCTGCCATTCGGCGAGGCGGGCGGTGGTCTGGCCGGTGGAACGGGCCACCTGGACCGCCATCGCCTCGCTCAGCAGGCCCGCCTCGACGAGGCCCGCGAGGCGGCGCAGGGCGAGGACGTCGGCTTCCGTGAGCGCCTTGGCCTGGCCGATGTCGGCGAAGCCCATGGCGCGCCAGAAACGGGAGGCCAGTTCCATGGAGACGCCCGCGCTGCGGGCCGCCTGGAAGGGGGTGTAGCGGCGCTCGGCGCCCAGGATGAGCTGCTCCAGGCGTAGCGCCAGGGGGTCCTCGCCGGAGTCCTGGTCCTCGGGTGCGTCGTGTGCGTCCATCCGTGCGGGGGACGTGTGGGTGACCGACCCGGTGGTACGGCCCGGCTCGGCGTCGGGGGCGGGGTCTGCACCCGTACCGGAACCGGTGTCGTCGACGGTCACGCCTGCTGCCCTTCCGATCTGCCGCGGTCAGGTATCGACCGCGCTCAACTCTACGGCAGGTGTGGGCTGGCTCACTCCTGACCGCTGCGGCACGTGGAGCTGGGGGTGATGTTTTTCGCCCCCTACGCCCCCGCTGCACTGGTTTCAGCCCGTCCGGCGTTTGAGGACGAGCGCGTTCAGCGCGAAGCGGGGGTCTGGGGGCGGCAGCCCCCAGGAGCAAGGGACGGGCAGGGGCGGAGGGGGCGAAAACCCACCCTCACACCCCCCGCAGATGCACAATGTCCCCCGCGCCCACCGGCTCCTGCACCCCCTCCCCCGTGGCCAGTACCAACCGCCCGTCCCCGTCCACGGCCACCGCCTCCCCGCTGATCGACCGCCCCCCGGGCAGCTCGGCCCGCACCACCCGCCCGAGCGTCGCGCACCCCGCGGCGTACGCCTCCTGGAGCCCGGAGGCGACAGGGTCGCCGCCGACCGCGCGCCAGCGGTCGTACCACTCGGCGAGTGACCGCAGGACGGCGCGCAGGACCGTGTCACGGTCGGCGGTCGCCGCGCCCGCGAGGGCGAGGGAACCGGCCCCGGGCACGGGCAGCTCGTCCTCGCGGAGGGTGACGTTGATGCCGATGCCGATGACGACGGCGTCCGTCCCTGCGCGCTCGGCGAGGATGCCGCCGGTCTTGCGTTCCGCGCCGTCCACGGTCACCAGGAGGTCGTTGGGCCACTTGAGTGCCGTATCCACTCCGGCGGCCCGCGACAGCGCCGTCGCCGCCGCGACCCCGGTGAGCAGCGGCAGCCAGCCCCAGCGTGCGACGGGGACGGTGGCGGGCTTCAGCAGGACGGAGAAGAAGAGGCCGGAGCGAGCCGGTGCGGTCCACTGCCGGTCCAGGCGGCCGCGCCCGGCGTTCTGCTCCTCGGCGACCAGTACCGCACCCTCGGCGGCCTTCCCCCCGGTGGCGAGGGCGACAAGGTCGGAGTTGGTCGAGCCGGTGCGGGCGACCACCTCGATGCCGGACCAGAGGCTGCCGTCCCGTACCAGCGCCTTGCGCAGGGCAGTCGCGTTGAGCGGCGGACGGTCCAGGTCGGACCACCGGTTGTCGTTGGCGTCTGATGCATCTCGCGGCGTCATGCAACCCACCCTAGGTGTGGTAAACGCCGCACTGCCGAACCGTATCGGCGCCACTACCCTACGACTCAGTAGCAAGGCCTGAGCAGCACGGTCGGGCGGAACGCTCGGCAGTACACCTGAGCAGCGCCCCTGAGCAGCACTCTTGAGCAGCATTCTTGAGCATGTAACCCGCACGTCCCCACTGAGCAGGCAGGGAGCCGCATCCCGATGTCCGAGCCGGAAGAGCTGCACCACCCCGACATCCACACCACCGCCGGCAAGATCGCGGACCTGCAGCACCGCATCGACAAGGCGACGCACGCCGGCTCGGCACGCGCCGTCGAAAAGCAGCACGCCAAGGGCAAGTTGACGGCCCGTGAGCGGATCGAGCTGCTCCTCGACGAGACCTCCTTCGTCGAGTTCGACGAGTTCGCGCAGCACCGGTCCACGGACTTCGGCCTGGCGGACAACCGCCCGTACGGCGACGGTGTCGTCACCGGGTACGGCACGGTCGACGGCCGTCCTGTCGCGGTGTTCTCGCAGGACTTCACCGTCTTCGGCGGCGCCCTCGGCGAGGTCTTCGGCCAGAAGATCATGAAGGTGATGGACTTCGCGCTGAAGACCGGCTGTCCGGTCATCGGTATCAACGACTCGGGCGGCGCCCGCATCCAGGAGGGTGTCAGCGCGCTGGGCATGTACGGCGAGATCTTCCGCCGCAACACCCACGCGTCCGGGGTCATCCCGCAGATCTCGCTCGTCGTCGGCCCCTGCGCGGGCGGCGCGGTCTACTCGCCCGCGATCACCGACTTCACGATCATGGTCGACCAGACCTCGCACATGTTCATCACCGGGCCCGACGTCATCAAGACGGTGACGGGCGAGGACGTCGGCTTCGAGGAGCTGGGCGGCGCCCGGACGCACAACTCGGTGTCCGGCGTGGCCCACCACATGGCGGGCGACGAGAAGGACGCCATCGAGTACGTCAAGCAGCTGCTGTCGTACCTGCCGTCCAACAACCTCAGCGAGCCCCCGGTCTTCCCCGAGGAGGCGGACCTCACCGTCACCGACGAGGACCGCGAGCTGGACGTACTCGTGCCGGACAGCGCGAACCAGCCGTACGACATGCACACGGTGATCGAACACATCCTGGACGACGCCGAGTTCTTCGAGACACAGCCGCTGTTCGCGCCGAACATCCTCACCGGGTTCGGACGGGTGGAGGGCCGCCCCGTCGGCATCGTCGCCAACCAGCCGATGCAGTTCGCGGGTTGCCTGGACATCGACGCGAGCGAGAAGGCCGCGCGGTTCGTCCGGACGTGCGACGCCTTCAACGTCCCGGTCATCACCTTCGTGGACGTGCCCGGCTTCCTGCCCGGCGTCGACCAGGAGCACACCGGCATCATCCGCCGCGGCGCCAAGCTGATCTACGCCTACGCCGAGGCGACCGTCCCGCTCATCACGGTCATCACCCGCAAGGCCTTCGGCGGCGCGTACGACGTCATGGGCTCCAAGCACCTGGGCGCCGACCTCAATCTCGCCTGGCCCACCGCCCAGATCGCGGTGATGGGCGCGCAGGGCGCGGTCAACATCCTGCACAAGCGCACCATCGCGGGCGCCACGGACCCCGATGAGAAAGAGGCGACCCGGGCCCGGCTGATCCAGGAGTACGAGGACACACTCCTCAACCCCTACACGGCGGCCGAGCGCGGCTACATCGACGGCGTGATCATGCCGTCCGACACCCGCGCCCATGTCGTACGCGGCCTGCGTGCGCTGCGTACGAAGCGGGAATCACTGCCTCCGAAGAAGCACGGCAACATCCCCCTCTAGGCCCCCTGGGAGCGGTTATGACGATCAAGGTCGTACGGGGCAATCCGACCCCTGAGGAGCTGGCCGCCGCACTCGCGGTGGTCCGGGTGCGCGCCGCGGCGGCGGCTTCCGCGCCGTCCGGCGCGCCCGGGGCCGGTGACGCGTGGGCCGACCCGGCCCGTATCGCCACGCGCCGGCTGCCGCAGCCGGGCCCGACGGCGTGGGGCCGCACGTACTGGCCCGGTTAGAGCGGGACCGGCGGCGAGCACCGACTCCTGCACCTCCGCCGAAACGGTTCCGCTAGAGCAGTTCCGCAAGGGCTTCGGCCATCACCGCGTACCCCTTGTCGTTGGGGTGCAGGTGATCGCCGAAGTCGTACGCCGGGTGCAGCCGGTCCGGGTCGCCCGGATCGGCCAGTACGCGGTTCAGGTCCAGCGCCGCGTCCCACTCGCCCGCGCCCCGGATCCACTCGTTCACCTCGCGGCTCACCTTCGCCGCATGCTCGCCCCAGTGGTCGGAGCCGCCGAAGGGGAGCAGGGTGGAGCCGATCACCCGAAGGCCCCTCGCACGCGCCTGCCGTATCAACTCCCGGTAACCGTCGATGAGTTCGTCGGCCTCGACGACCGGCGCGGGCTTGTACGTGGGCTGTTCGTCGGTCTCGCTGAAGCCGATGTCGTTGAGCCCCTGGAGCACGACGAGGGTGTTCACGCCCGGGTGGTCCAGGACGTCGCGGCCGAGCCGGTGGACGCCCTTCTCGCCGTACCAGGCCGAGTCGTTGAGCAGCAGGTTCCCGCCGATGCCCGCGTTGAGGACGGGCCGCCCGGTGCATTCGGCGAGCGCGTCGGACCAGCGGCGGTTCGCGCCCGGGGTCGAGCCGAAACCGTCCGTGATGGAGTCCCCGAAGAGCGCCACGGCGTCCCGGCGGCCGGTGTCGACCTCGACGGCCGACAGGAAGTACCAGGACTCGGAGGACGCGCCGAAGGCCTCGCCCCGCGCGTCCATCAGGCGGTCGCCGGGGGCGCGGTGACTGGTCGCGAAGGCCTGCGCGTGGAAGGTCGCGGGGCCGGTGACGGCGTCGAGGTGGAGGGTGACAGTCACCGATTCCAGTGATTCCAGGGTGAGTTCGGCAGGGTCACTGACGGCGAGGCCGCGCGCGGGGATCTCTGCCGAGGCGGCCCCGCCGAAGGTGAGCCGCCGCACCGAACCGGGCTCGACGGCAGCCCCTTCGCCCGCGCGGGCCACGGTGGCGCCCGCGATCCGCAGCGGCGAGGTGCCGTACGCGTTGGACAGCCGGACACGGACCCGGTCGCCGCCCGCGGTGAGACGGACGGCCTGGCGCAGCGACTGGCGCCAGAAACCCTCCCGCGACCAGTTGGGGGTGAAGCCCTCGGCGGGGAGCTGGGGCGATGCGGTCCAGGCGGTGGTGAACACGGCAGCTGCCTCCATTTAATGGGGCCATTGTCCCTTTAGTGGTGAGCACGACGGTAGCAGGCGATGACACGCTAAAGAAACCCCAGACCCGTTTGTGCAAGTTGAGTACGCGTACTCAGGCGCCCGGCCGTCCGCCGTCGCACGATCGAAGACATGCTGTGGTCCGACCCCGAGAACGAGCCGCCCAAGGAACTCCGCGACACTCAGGACATGTTGCGGCGCCTGGGGGTTCTGGTGGCGTTGGCCATGGTGCTCGCGATGGTGGTGCTCGGAATCATGTGAGGCGCGATCACGGGAGGCACGATCATGCGAGGCGCGCCGATACCCTGATCACATGACTGATCAGCCGCCGCGCCGTCTCGTGCTCGCCTCGCAGTCCCCCGCCCGGCTCAACCTGCTGAGGCAGGCCGGCCTCGACCCCGAGGTGATCGTCAGCGGGGTCGACGAGGAAGCCGTCAGCGCGCCGACCCCCGCCGAACTCGCCCTCGCGCTGGCCGAGGCGAAGGCCTCCGTCGTGGCGGCGAAGCCCGAGGTGCAGGGCGCCCTGGTGATCGGCTGCGACTCGGTGCTCGACCTGGACGGCCAGGCGTACGGCAAGCCCGCCGACGCCGAGGAGGCCACCGCCCGCTGGAAGTCGATGCGCGGCCGCGCCGGGACCCTCCAGACCGGCCACTGCGTCTACGACACGGCGGCCAAGCGCTACGTCTCGGCGACCGCGTCCACGGTGGTCCACTTCGGCGATCCCAGCGACACCGAGATCGCCGCGTACGTCGCTTCGGGTGAACCCCTCTATGTGGCGGGGGCGTTCACCCTCGACGGTCGTTCGGCACCCTTCATCAACGGCATCGACGGCGACCACGGCAACGTGATCGGGATCTCGCTGCCGCTGGTACGCCGTCTGCTGGCCGAACTGGGCGTCGGAATCACCCAGTTGTGGACGCCCCGGGAGAAGTGATCAGGAGGCCGACGGGACCGGAGGGGCCGCGGGACCGGTGGCCGGCGCTCCTCCGTCGCCGTTGCCGCCCGTCTCGGGCACGGCGTCGGACGGGCCCTCCTGGCGGTCGAACGCCAGGAGCGTGAACACGATCAGCGCGAGCCCCACCATCAGGAAGGCGAAGGCCTCCCAGCCCACCAGACCCACCGTGAGCGTACCCAGCAGGCCATGCACCACCGCGGCGCTGATGAGCAGGATCCGTCCGAAGAGGCCCGGGGCCCGGTCTCGCACGGCGACGAGCAGGGCGGTGAGGCCGCACAGCGCGAAGTAGAGGCCGAAGACCACGCCTCCGGCCTTCGACGAGAGGGACATCATGTCCGGGTCGAGCCCCGCCAGGGACATGTCCTGGTTGTCGACGACCGTGCCGAGCAACCAGTTCAGCAGCGCGATGCCGATCGCCTCCACGAAGAGCACGATCGCCGCCACCCACGCCACCGGTCTGCGCACCACCGGTCCCCACCCGCTTCCGTGTGCTGTTACCCCTAGTACGTTCGAGCACCCTGAACGCTACTAACGGGTAAACCTCGGGACAAGGGTTCTGCCGAGGGCAAAGAATCATTGGGCCATTCGTAGGGACTCGACAAAGAAACCCTGTGGCACGCAGCACTGACGCACAGAGACCTTGACCACAGAGGAGGGCTAGGGTTCAGGGAAGGGATCCCGTGTGCCGTGGCGCGACAAGGGATTTCGCCGGTCGAGCGCGCCTCGAGTCACGCTCCGTGTGGGCAAGCTCACCATTGGGGACGGGTCGAAAGCTCGTGTCGGCTGTCCCTAAACTCGGCTTGTTTCAAGGAGGGAGCCATCGTGCGCAAGGTGCTCATCGCCAACCGTGGCGAAATCGCTGTCCGCGTGGCCCGGGCGTGCCGGGATGCCGGCATCGCGAGCGTTGCCGTCTACGCGGAACCGGACCGGGACGCTTCGCATGTCCGTGCGGCGGACGAGGCGTTCGCATTGGGCGGTGACACCCCGGCCACCAGTTATCTGGATGTCGCCAAGGTGCTGCAGGCCGCCAAGGATTCGGGGGCGGACGCCATCCACCCCGGTTACGGCTTCCTTTCCGAGAACGCGGACTTCGCCCAGGCGGTGCTGGACGCCGGCCTGGTGTGGATCGGCCCGCCGCCGCAGGCGATCCGCGATCTCGGTGACAAGGTCGCCGCCCGGCACATCGCCCAGCGCGCCGGCGCCCCGCTGGTGGCCGGCACACCCGACCCGGTGTCCGGCTCCGACGAGGTCGTCGCGTTCGCCGAGCAGCACGGCCTGCCCATCGCCATCAAGGCCGCCTTCGGCGGCGGCGGACGCGGTCTGAAGGTCGCCCGCACCCTCGAAGAGGTGCCGGAGCTGTACGACTCGGCCGTCCGCGAGGCGGTCGCCGCCTTCGGCCGCGGCGAGTGCTTCGTCGAGCGCTACCTCGACAAGCCCCGGCATGTGGAGACGCAGTGCCTGGCCGACTCCCACGGCAACGTGGTCGTCGTGTCCACCCGTGACTGCTCGCTCCAGCGCCGCCACCAGAAGCTCGTCGAGGAGGCCCCGGCGCCCTTCCTCTCCGACGCCCAGGTCGCCGAGTTGTACACCTCCTCCAAGGCGATCCTGAAGGAAGCCGGCTATGTCGGCGCGGGCACCGTGGAGTTCCTCGTCGGCACCGACGGCACGATCTCCTTCCTGGAGGTCAACACCCGTCTCCAGGTCGAGCACCCGGTCACCGAGGAGGTCGCCGGCATCGACCTCGTACGCGAGATGTTCCGCATCGCCGACGGCGAGGAACTCGGCTACGGCGACCCCGAACTGCGTGGCCACTCCTTCGAGTTCCGCATCAACGGCGAGGACCCGGGACGCGGCTTCCTGCCCGCCCCCGGCACGGTGACCGTGTTCGACCCGCCGTCGGGCCCGGGCGTCCGCCTGGACGCGGGTGTCGAGGCCGGCAGCGTCATCGGCCCCGCCTGGGACTCCCTGCTCGCCAAGCTGATCGTCACCGGCGCCACCCGCGAGCAGGCGCTCCAGCGCGCCGCCCGCGCGCTCGGGGAGTTCACCGTCGAGGGCATGGCCACCGCCATCCCCTTCCACCGCGCGGTCGTCAAGGACCCCGCGTTCGCCCCCGAACTGACCGGCTCCACCGACCCGTTCACGGTCCACACCCGGTGGATCGAGACCGAGTTCGTCAACGAGATCCCCGCCTTCGCCACCCCCGCCGACACCGAGGCGGAGGACGAGACGGACCGCGAGACGATCGTCGTCGAGGTCGGCGGCAAGCGCCTTGAGGTCTCGCTGCCCTACTCGCTGGGCATGTCGCTGGCCCGCACCGGTCTGGCGGCGGGCGCCAAGCCCAAGCGCCGGGCGGCGAAGAAGTCGGGACCGGTGGCCTCCGGCGACACCCTCGCCTCCCCCATGCAGGGGACCATCGTCAAGGTGGCCGTCGAGGAGGGCCAGGAGGTCAAGGAGGGCGACCTCATCGTCGTACTCGAAGCGATGAAGATGGAACAGCCCCTCAACGCCCACCGCTCGGGCACCGTCAAGGGCCTCACCGCCGAGGTCGGCGCCTCGCTCACCTCTGGCGCCGCGATCTGCGAGATCAAGGACTGACGGCCCTCGGATCCCACCCGCAGGAGATGGTCGTACGACACGGCTCTCAGGACCCGCCCGTACGAGACAGTCGTACGACACGGCCCTGAGGACCCACCCGTACAAGAGAGTCGTACGACATCCCGGAGCGCCTGTCGGACTGGAGAAGTCAGTCCGCCGGGCGCTTCGGCGTTCCTGGGCTCCCGGGCCCGGCGCCACCGCGGACGGTCAGCGGCGGCGCAGGTCCGCCACCCTCGCTCGCTCCCCGGGGGGCTGCTCGCCCAGGACCGTGGCCGAGCGCAACTGGGGTGCCGTGCCGGGGACCTGGCCGCGGCGCGGTCCGGGGAGCGGCATGTCCCGGCGTGGCGGGCGCCCCGCCGGGACGGGATCGCCTCCCGCGCCGCTGCCCGCGGACGATCCGGCGACCGCGATCTGTACGCCCTGGTCGGCCAGGGCCTGCAGTTCGGTGAGGGCACGGTCGTCATGGGCCGGGGGTTCGTCCGTGACCAGGCGGGTGATCAGATCGGTCGGGACCGTCTGGAACATCGTGTCCGTACCGAGCTTGGTGTGGTCGGCGAGGACGACGACCTCCGCGGCGGCCTGGACGAGCGCCCGGTCGACCGAGGCCGACAGCATGTTGGAGGTGGACAGGCCGCGCTCGGCGGTCAGTCCGCTTCCGGAGAGGAAGGCGCGGGAGACCCGCAGCCCCTGGAGGGACTGCTCGGCGCCCGAGCCGACCAGGGCGTAGTTGGAACCGCGCAGGGTGCCGCCGGTCATCACGACTTCCACCCGGTTGGCGTGGGCCAGCGCCTGGGCCACCAGGAGGGAGTTGGTGACGACGGTCAGCCCGGGTACCCGCGCGAGCCGGCGAGCCAGCTCCTGCGTGGTGGTCCCCGCGCCCACCACGATGGCCTCGCCCTCTTCGACAAGACCTGCGGCGAGATCGGCGATGGCCGTCTTCTCTGCGGTCGCGAGATGTGATTTCTGCGGAAAGCCGGATTCTCGCGTGAACCCGCCCGGCAATACCGCACCGCCATGCCGGCGGTCGAGGAGTCCTTCTGCCTCCAGTGCGCGCACGTCCCGCCGTACGGTCACTTCGGAGGTCTGGACGACGCGGGCGAGCTCACGGAGCGACACGGCCCCGTTCGCTCGCACCATTTCGAGGATCAATTGGCGACGTTCTGCAGCGAACACGAAACTGACAGTAACCCCAACGACCGTCTGCTTTCAGCAGTTTGCGCCGAATAACAGAAGTTGTTCGCATGGCAGGGCGCCAAGTGGTATACGCGCCTACTCGCGCCGCCTATGCCGTACGAATGGGCGGCAACTCCCCGTGACCAGCGGGGAGTCGCCGCTGGGGGTCAGCTGCCACCTTCGGTCTTCCTCGTGTGCAACTGCCGTGCCACCTCGGCGATCGAGCCCGACAGGGACGGGTACACGGTGAACGCGTTCGCGATCTGTTCGACCGTCAGATTGTTGTCGACCGCGATCGAGATGGGGTGGATCAGTTCCGAGGCGTGGGGGGAGACGACCACACCGCCCACCACGATCCCGGTGCCCGGGCGGCAGAAGATCTTGACGAAGCCGTCCCGGATGCCCTGCATCTTGGCGCGCGGGTTGCGCAGGAGCGGCAGCTTGACCACGCGGGCGTCGATCTTGCCCCCGTCGACGTCGGCCTGCGAGTAGCCGACGGTGGCGATCTCCGGGTCGGTGAAGACGTTCGAGGAGACCGTCTTCAGGTTCAGCGGGGCCACCGCGTCGCCGAGGAAGTGGTACATGGCGATGCGGCCCTGCATGGCGGCGACGGACGCGAGGGCGAAGATGCCGGTCACATCACCGGCGGCGTACACCCCGGGAGCGGAGGTCCTGGAGACCTTGTCGGTCCAGATGTGCCCGGAGTCCCTGACCTTGACGCCGGCCTCCTCCAGGCCCATCCCGCTGCTGTTCGGGATGGCGCCGACGGCCATCAGGCAGTGCGAGCCGCTGATGACCCGGCCGTCGGAGAGGGTGACCTCGACCCGGTCGCCGACCCGCTTGGCGGACTCGGCGCGGGAGCGCGCCATGACGTTCATGCCACGGCGCCGGAAGACGTCCTCCAGGACGGCGGCGGCATCCGGGTCCTCGCCGGGCAGCACGCGGTCTCGGCTGGATACGAGCGTGACGCGCGAGCCCAGTGCCTGGTAGGCGCCGGCGAACTCGGCGCCGGTGACACCGGAGCCGACCACGATGAGCTCGTCCGGGAGTTCGTCGAGGTCGTACACCTGGGTCCAGTTCAGGATCCGCTCGCCGTCGGGCTGCGCGTCGGGCAGCTCGCGGGGGTGCCCGCCGGTCGCGATCAGCACGGCGTCGGCGGTAAGGGCCTCCTCGGTGCCGTCGGCGGACCGGACGATCACCTTGCGGGAGCCGTCCAGGGCCTGCATGCCCTCCAGACGTCCGCGACCGCGCAGGACACGGGCGCCGGCCCGCGTCACGGAGGCCGTGATGTCGTGCGACTGTGCGAGCGCGAGGCGTTTCACGCGGCGGTTGACCTTGCCGAGGTCGACGCCCACCACCCGCGCCGGCGCGTCGATGGGTGGAGTGTCGTCGGCGACGATGATGCCGAGTTCCTCGTACGACGAGTCGAAGGTGGTCATCACCTCGGCCGTCGCGATGAGGGTCTTCGACGGGACGCAGTCGGTGAGCACCGACGCCCCGCCCAGACCGTCGCAGTCGACGACGGTCACCTCCGCGCCGAGCTGGGCGGCCACGAGGGCCGCCTCGTATCCGCCGGGTCCGCCACCAATGATCACGATCCGAGTCACGTACTCCATTGTCCCGCACGCCTCAAGGTGCTTCCGCCGCGGGGCCCGCGCGCCGCGTCATTCGAGCTCCTTCTGTTACGCGGAAGGCCCCGGCTGTTACGCGAGTGACCCACGTGATTGCTGCCGTACTCTCGACCCCATGTCGCTCTACGCCGCATACGCCGGCAATCTCGACCCGCGGCTCATGACGCGCCGCGCACCGCACTCGCCGCTGCGCGCCACCGGCTGGCTGAACGACTGGCGGCTGACGTTCGGGGGCGAGCACATGGGCTGGGAAGGGGCGCTGGCGACGATCGTCGAGGCACCGCGGTCCCAGGTATTCGTGACGCTGTACGACATCGCGCCCCTGGACGAGGACTCCATGGACCGGTGGGAGGGCGTGGGGCTCGACATCTACCGCCGGATGCGGGTGCGGGTGCACACCCTGGAGGGCGAGGAAGCCGCGTGGGTGTACGTCCTCAACGGGTACGAGGGCGGACTCCCCTCGGCGCGCTACCTGGGAGAGCTCGCCGACGCAGCCGAATCGGCCGGGGCACCTCATGACTATGTGATGGAGCTGCGCAAACGGCCTTGCTGAGCCGGGTGCGGCCACCTGCTGCCTGCGCGTTTGTCCGTCCCTTCGGGGAAATGCTCCCCCGGCGCTTGTTGGAAACGACAAGACAACGATCGCAAGACCGTGAGCTCTGTCATCTACGCGCGTAGGCCTGGACCAGCTACCCTCATGCGCGTGAACGCATCTCTTCTTCCGGACGACATCCAGGGCGACCCCCACGCCGCCGCCGACGCCGCCGCCACGCGCCTGCGTGAGCTCACGGGCGCCGAGACCCACGACGTCGCCCTCGTGATGGGCTCCGGCTGGGCGCCGGCCGTGGACGCGCTCGGCACACCCGAGGCCGAGTTCCTGGTCACCGAGCTGCCCGGGTTCCCCCCGCCGGCGGTCGAGGGCCACGGCGGCAAGGTCCGCTCGTACAAGACCGGCGACAAGAGGACCCTGGTCTTCCTTGGCCGTACCCACTACTACGAAGGCCTCGGTGTCGCCGCCGTCGCGCACGGTGTCCGTACCGCCGTCGCCGCCGGCTGCAAGACCATCGTGCTCACCAACGGGTGCGGGGGGCTGCGCGAGGGCATGCGGCCCGGGCAGCCGGTGCTGATCAGCGACCACATCAACCTGACGGCCACCTCGCCGATCATCGGCGCGAACTTCGTCGACCTCACCGATCTGTACTCGCCGCGGTTGCGGGCGCTGTGCAAGGAGATCGATGCGAGTCTGGAGGAGGGGGTGTACGCGCAGTTCCCCGGGCCGCACTACGAGACGCCTGCGGAGATCCGCATGGCGCGGGTGATCGGGGCCGACCTGGTCGGCATGTCGACCACCCTCGAGGCCATCGCCGCCCGTGAGGCCGGCGCCGAGGTGCTCGGCATCTCCCTCGTCACCAACCTCGCCGCAGGGATGACGGGCGAGCCGTTGAACCACGAGGAGGTTCTCCAGGCGGGCCGCGACTCGGCGACCCGGATGGGGGCGCTGCTCACCCAGGTGCTGGACCGGCTGTAGCTTTTTCGCCCCCTCCGCCCCTGCCCGTCCCTTGTTCCTGCGGGCTGCCGCCCCCAGACCCCCGCTTCGGCCTGAACGGCCTCGTCCTCAAACGCCGGACGGGCTGAACCCCGCGCAGCGGGGTCAAGGGACGGGCAGGGGCGGAGGGGGCGAAGAAACCGGGTACACAGCAACGTACGTACGAACGAAGACAGAGAGGCGCATCCCACGTGCAGGACGAACTCATCGCGCGGGCCGAGGCGTGGCTGGCCGAGGACCCGGACGCGGAGACCCGTGAGGAGCTCGCGAAGCTCATCGCCGCCGGGGACACGGCGGAGCTCACCGCACGCTTCAGCGGAACTCTCCAGTTCGGCACCGCAGGCCTGCGCGGCGAACTCGGCGCGGGCCCGATGCGGATGAACCGCGCCGTGGTCATCCGCGCGGCCGCCGGCCTCGCCGCGTACCTCAAGGGCAAGGGCGAGACGGACGGCCTGGTCGTCATCGGCTACGACGCCCGCCACAAGTCCGCCGACTTCGCCCAGGACACCGCCGCGGTCATGACCGGCGCGGGCCTGCGCGCCGCCGTGCTCCCGTACCCGCTCCCCACCCCCGTCCTCGCGTACGCCATAAGGCACCTCGGCGCGGTGGCGGGCGTGGAGGTCACCGCCAGCCACAACCCGCCCCGCGACAACGGCTACAAGGTGTATCTGGGCGACGGTTCGCAGATCGTGCCGCCGGCCGACGCCGAGATCGCCGCCGAGATCGACGCGGTCCGGGCGCTCGCGGACGTCCCCCGCCCGGACGGCGGCTGGGAGATCCTCGACGACGCCGTCCTGGAGGCCTATCTGGCCCGTACGGACGCCGTACTGGCCGCCGGTTCCCCGCGCACCGCCCGCACCGTCTACACCGCGATGCACGGCGTCGGCAAGGACACCCTCCTCGCGGCGTTCGCGCGGGCCGGCTTCCCGGAGCCCGTCCTCGTCGCCGAACAGGCCGAACCGGACCCGGACTTCCCGACGGTCGCGTTCCCGAACCCCGAAGAGCCCGGCGCGATGGACCTCGCCTTCGCGAAGGCCCGCGAGACCGAGCCGGACCTGATCATCGCGAACGACCCGGACGCGGACCGCTGCGCCGTGGCCGTCAGGGACGGTGCCGGCTGGCGGATGCTGCGCGGTGACGAGGTGGGCGCACTGCTCGCCCAGCACCTCGTGAAGCGCGGCGCGCGCGGCACCTTCGCCGAGTCGATCGTCTCCTCCTCGCTGCTGGGGCGGATCGCCGAGAAGGCGGGGCTGCCGTTCGAGGAGACGCTCACCGGCTTCAAGTGGATCGCCCGCGTCGAGGGCCTTCGGTACGGGTACGAGGAGGCGCTCGGCTACTGCGTCGACCCCGACGGCGTACGCGACAAGGACGGCATCACGGCGGCGCTGCTGATCACGGAGCTGGCTTCGGAACTCAAGGAGCAGGGGCGCACGCTCCTCGACCTCCTCGACGACATCGCCGTCGAGTACGGCCTGCACGCCACCGACCAGCTCGCGGTCCGTGTCGAGGACCTCTCGGTGATCGCGAACGCCATGCAGCGCCTGCGCGAGCGGCCGCCCACGCGGCTCGCGGGCCTGGCGATCACCGGGGCCGAGGACCTCACGAAGGGCACGGACACGCTGCCCCCCACGGACGGGCTGCGCTACACCCTTGAGGGCGCGCGCGTCATCGTCCGGCCCAGCGGGACCGAGCCGAAGCTGAAGTGCTACCTGGAGGTCGTGGTGCCCGTCGCCTCGCACGAGGGGCTCGGCGCTGCGCGGGCGAAGGCGGCCGAGCTGCTGGCCGCCGTCAAGCGGGACCTGTCGGCCGCCGCGGGCATCTGACCCGTACGGGGACACCTGTCGCGCGCCTGCTCCGGTGTGCTCAAGTGCCCCTTGGTTCACGGGGAGTTGGGCTGTCGCTTGCTCCTGAGACGACGAGACCGAGGGCGGCCGGTACGGGTACGCCGGCGATCCAGGTCTCCGGGGTGGGCGGCCATGGTGAGCGGGGCCGCCCCCAGCGGGCCCTGCGACCGGAGGAAGACCGAGAGGCAGGCGGCGATATCCGGGGCATGCCCTGCCGGCGGACGTTGTGGCGCCACTGTTCGACCGCGTTGGCGCTCCAGGTCGAGCGGAGTCCGCTGATCTTCGCGTAGGTGGCCGCGAAGGCGTCCGGCGTTTCGACGGCCGGCAGCGCACAGACCACGGCGCCGAACAGCGCCGTCGCCTGGTACACGCGGACGGGTACGGCCGTGCCCTCAGCAAGGCATTCGCGTACGTACCTCACGCCCTGGACGGTCGGCCTACGTCATCGCCCCTGGGCCATCGCTCCTCGACCACTCACCCCATGGCCAGCAGAACCACCAGCAACACGGCCCCGGCAATCGCAGGGCCGACGATCTCGTACGCCCATCGCACGGTCACCTCGCCCTGCGCGCTCTCCGCGTCCCGCCGCGTCTCCCGGAGCTCGCGCAGTTCGTGCATGATCCGGTCGGTCTCCGCCAGCGCCGGCCCGGACGGTTCGGCTGCCGGACCTCCAAGGCCGCCGAACCCGAAGCCTCCCAGCCCGCCACCACCCCGGCGCTTCCCGGCCGCGCCGGCGGCCCCCCGCGCCTCACGCTGGGCCGCCTTCTTGCGTCCGCGCAGCGACACCGGCACCGCCCACAGCTGGAACTTCCGGCCGGTCTGGTCGACGACCTCGTTCGAGTAGCCGGAGCGCAGTCCGGCGACCTGGCCCCAGGGCAGCACGATCGCGCGGAGCGGGTTGCGGATGCTCAGCCGGTCGGCGTTGGCGTAGACGGCCGGACGCAGGGTGAACGCGACGACCAAGGGCACGATGAGGATCATCGCGGCGAGTGCCAGCCAGGGGGTGCGGTCCTGGCCGGAGACCAGCGCGTCGATGCCGAGCCAGCCCACGAGGGCCAGCAGCAGGGCGCCGCCCGCCATGCCGGCGGGCGACCGGTAGATCCGGTCCTTCGACTCGGGTCGCGAGGCGTCCGGCGTGGGTGACTGGTGATCCGGGGTCGTCATACCCCGATTCTGCCCGACGCGTCCCCCGTCCCCCTGCCCGGTGCCTCGCACCTTCCCGGGCACCCGGTGCGGGCCTGCGACCAGAGCCTTCTTTCGCCCCCTCCGCCCCTACCCGTCCCTTGCTTCCTGGGGGCTGCCGCCCCCAGACCCCCACATCGCGCAGAACGCGCTCGTCCTCAAACGCCGGACGGGCTGAAGAGTGCCGCCCCCACGGGTGAGTGGCTGACCGGGATGGCACCGCCTCGCGGCCAAACGCTGGACGGGCTGAAAGATCTACCTCACCCCTCGTAATGGCCCTCGTCGAGCTTCTTCTCGCCGTGCAGGGTGAACAGCCGAATGCTCTTGTCCATCTCCGTACTGAACACCGTCAGATGGACGTTCAGCGTGCCGCTGATGTCGTATCCGCCGTACACCGTCCAGGCGAGGACGACGTCGCCGGTGCTGCTCGGGGTCTTGCCGGGGGCCGCGGTCACTGTCCCGGTGGCGGCGCCTGTCGCCGCGACCCGGGCGTATGGGGCGATGTCGAGGGTGACGTCGGCGGCCCCGTAGAGCCCGACCGACGCCTCGGCGCCCAACGTGGCCTTCGCGTTGCCCGCGCTCGTCACCGCCGACTTCACCGGGCTGACAGCCATCGAGGCCTTGTTCACCGGGCTCCAGCCGGTCGCGCGGCTGTAGCTGCCGCCGGCCGTGAAATCGCCGGTGGCGCTCTGCGAGACGCGGACGCTGACCTTGCCGTCGGCGTCGACCTGGTAGTAGAGGACGTAGCCGAGGTTGACCACGACGGGCACCGGGCCGACGTAGATCACGACGTCGGTGTGCAGTTCGGCGAACGGCACCTTGGTGCCCTTCTGCGTGGCGGACGCCTGCCCGTCCAGTTCCCACTGCGAGGACCAGTCACCGGACAGGCCGATGTACGCGGAGGCCGGCTGCCCGTCGGCGCCGGCGGTGCTGCCGTCGTAGGCGAACTCGACCTCGGGCGTCAGCTCCACGTATCCCTTGACCGACGCCTTGGCGGACGCGGGGGCGCCGGAGGCGGTCGCCACCGAGTCGCTGACGTCGACCCGGATCGTCCCCAGCGGCACATCCGCCCCCTTCGAACCGAAGGTGGCACCGCTGCCCTTCTTCCCCGAAACGGTCACGTCCGCGTCGAGCGCCTTGACCGTGACGGAGGACGGATCCACCGCCGCCGTCTCATCGACCTTGCTCTTTCCCAGCAGTTCGCGGAGCGTGGCCGGCTCGGTCGCGACCTCCGTGCCCGTGGTCGTCCCGCCCAGCACCCGGGTGACCTTGACCAGCAGGCCGTCCGGCGCCGACGGCACCGGCGCACTGGCCAGGACGTCGCCGACGACGACGGCCGCGGGCTTCGAATCACCGTCCGAAACCACGGCCCGCCCGCTCTTCGCGTCGTACGAGGTCACCTTCAGCGACGACTTCTGCGACGACCGGTCCCCCGCCTCGGCCGAGCCGCCCTTGTCCGTGGTCCCCGCCCCGGTGGCTGTCGAACCGGCGGCCCCGGTGACAGCGGCGGAAGGGGAAGACACGGCTCCGGCCACCGCCACCGCCTCGCCATCGGCCGCCCCGGTCTGCGTTCCAGCCCCTTGCGCCGCCGTTACCCCTGCCGCAGAGCACCCCGTCACGGTCAAGGTCGCAGCCGTCACGGCCGAAATCAGCACGTTCCGCACACCGTTGCGCACGTCAGATCCTCTGAAGAAAGGGCAGCGATCGAATTACCTGCCCAGCGATGTGCATGACCATTACATGCACACCCCTGGGCAGATAAGTGCCCTACACACAACGCACACGATGACTTACCTCACACCAACCGACCAAGGCCGCCCAAACACCCCACCTCCCCACCCACGGACGGGCAAGTCCACCCCCGGCCTCGGACGCACCCAAGCCCCCACCGCCACCACCACCGGGCCGCACCCGGAAGACGGCGGAAGGGGCCGGGGGCCGGTACATCAAATGCCCGTCGCGTACGCCCGCCTCACCGGACCCCCACCCCACTGCCCGACG
>NZ_JBHXWK010000023.1:0-58301 GCF_042671685.1 Streptomyces sp. NPDC127595
GGCACTGCCACCGGGCCCCTCCTCGTCCGCTCGCCAGTACTACAGCGCGCTGAATCCCACCTTGCGCTGGGTGGGCTCGCCGAGCTCCACGTACGCGAGGCGGTCGGCCGGAACCAGGACCTTGCGGCCGTGGTCGTCCACGAGGCTCAGCAGCTGTGACTTGCCGGCCAGCGCTTCGGACACCG
The DNA here is from genome assembly GCF_042671685.1 of Streptomyces sp. NPDC127595. Taxonomy (NCBI): domain Bacteria; kingdom Bacillati; phylum Actinomycetota; class Actinomycetes; order Kitasatosporales; family Streptomycetaceae; genus Streptomyces; species Streptomyces sp. NPDC127595. Next base: position 186 of record NZ_JBHXWK010000023.1, read on the forward strand.
CGCGCTCGACCTCTTCCGGGGTCTGACCGCTCTCCAGAACGATCTCGCGGGGCGCGTGCTGCACGCCGATCTTGACCTCCACGGCTTTGTCCCTCCGACGGTCAGTGATGTGCGCGTGTGTCCGCGCCGTACGCAGCACACATTAGCCCGGTGAGGGGATGCGCATGCTCCGCCCAAGAACGCCAGGAGCGAACAGTGGGCGGGAACAAATGAACTGCCGGCACCGACCGGCGCGAACGGGCCGGTGGCCGACCGTTCGCACGCGTCAGCCGTCCGGTGGCTGATCCGTTCGCACGCATCAGTCGGTTGGTGGTCGGCCCGTTCGCACGCGTCAGCCGGTCAGTGGCCGATCCACTGCCACGCGTCAGCCGGTCAGTGGTGGTCCGTGCCGTGCAGTGGGAATCCGGCGATGCCCCGCCAGGCCAGTGAGGCCAGCAGCTGGACCGCGTGCTCGCGCGGGACGCTGCGGTCGCTGTGCAGCCAGGACCTGGCCACCACCTGCGCCAGGCCGCCGAGGCCCGAGGCGAGGAGCATCGACTCGTCACGCGACAGGCCGGTGTCCTCCGCGATGACCTCGCAGATCGCCTCGGCGCACTGGTGCGTGACCTTGTCCACGCGCTCGCGGACCGCGGGCTCGTTCGTCAGGTCGGACTCGAAGACCAGCCGGAAGGCGCCGCCGTCGTCCTCGACGTACGCGAAGTAGGCGTCCATCGTCGCGTGTACACGCAGCTTGTTGTCCGTGGTGGACGCGAGTGCGGTCCGTACGGACTGGAGCAGGGACTCGCAGTGCTGGTCCAGCAGGGCGAGGTACAGGTCGAGCTTGCCCGGGAAGTGCTGGTACAGGACCGGCTTGCTGACGCCCGCGCGCTCGGCGATGTCGTCCATGGCGGCCGAGTGGTACCCCTGCGCAACGAATACTTCCTGGGCGGCGCCGAGGAGCTGGTTGCGTCGGGCACGGCGCGGCAGGCGAGTGCCCCGCGGGCGTGCCGCCTCTGTCTGCTCGATGGCTGTCACGCCGCCTCCCAAAATTGTCCACATGCGGTGAGCGCCGCGCCGCCATCGTACTTTTCGGTAACCGTGGTGTGCGCGGTGCGAGCGCACAATTTCACGTACCGGACGCCGGGCAACAACGGCACATACGGTGCCGAACGGGTGTGAGGCGGGCGCATCGAGTTCTCGGTGCCCTGATGGACGGGCTGATCAGCGGCTCGTTTCCGGGACGGCCGTGTCAAGGACGGCCATGTCGAGGACGGCCGTGCCAAGGACAGACGTCGCGACAGCTCCCGCGGCGGCCGGGTCACCGGTGGGCCGTCACCGGTAGTCGTCCTCGTCGAGGCTTACGACTCTGGCCTGCTCGGCGAGATCCCCTTCGTCCGCGTTGGCCGGGTCCCCGACCGGCGCCACACCGTCCTGCTGCTGTTCCAGGTCGGTGCGCTGTTCGGCCGCGTCGGCCTCGGGGGCTTCCGGGTCGAGCTCCTCGGGCTCGTCCTCGTTCGCGAATGTCTCGGGGTCTGTGGGGTCGACTGTCATGATTCCTCTTCCCGAGCGGTGCGCCTGTTTCCTGAGCGGTGCGCGGGTTCCCGGGCAGTGCGCGTGATTCCCGGGCGGTGCGCGTGCGCTCCTGTACGAGATTCGCTCCTGTACGAGATACGAGTGCCCTCGTCTGAGCCTAGGAGACACTCGATCGGGGCGCGATGCGATCCGATCGCCATGCGCCCGCGGTCTGTGAAGGGTGAATGATGGTGATCCGTGACGCCGAATGCGGGTGACTTGTGACGCCGCACGGATCTGTGACGGCGAACACACGAACCACTGCGTGATCGTCTCGTAACATTGCCGCATGTCTTCGACCGAGCTGCCCTCCGTGCTGGCCACCACTGTCACACCGAAGGTCGGTGCCGTCAGGGTCGCGGAGGGTGAGCGGCTGAGGTCGGTCGGCCTGCCCGGGATCACGCTGACGGTGCGGTCGAGGCCGCCTGCGCGTGCGGGGCTGCCGCCCGCGTTGTACGTCCATGGCCTCGGCGGTTCCTCGCAGAACTGGTCGGGGCTGATGCCGTTGCTCGACGACCTCGTGGACAGCGAGGCCCTCGATCTGCCGGGCTTCGGGGACTCGCCGCCGCCGGACGACGGGAACTACTCGGTCACCGGGCACGCGCGCGCGGTCATCCGCTACCTCGACTCCTCAGGGCGCGGACCCGTGCACCTCTTCGGGAACTCACTCGGCGGCGCGATCACCACCCGCGTCGCGGCCGTCCGCCCCGATCTCGTCCGCACCCTGACGCTGGTCGCGCCCGCGCTGCCGGAGCTCCGGGCGCAGCGCACCGCGTGGCCGACCGTGATGATCGCGCTGCCCGGGGTGGCGGGGCTGTTCACCAAGCTCACCAAGGACTGGAGTGCCGAGCAGCGCGTACGCGGGGTGCTGGCGCTCTGTTACGGGGATCCCGGCATGGTGACGCCCGAGGGGTTCCGCGAGGCGGTCGAGGAGATGGAGCGGCGGCTCGCGCTCCCCTACTTCTGGGACGCCATGGCGCGGTCGGCGCGCGGCATCGTGAACGCGTACACGCTGGGGGGCCAGCACGGGCTGTGGCGCCAGGCCGAGCGGGTCCTCGCGCCGACGCTCCTCGTCTACGGCGGCCGTGACCAGCTCGTCTCCTACCGCATGGCCCAGCGAGCGGCCCGCGCCTTCCGGGACTCCCGGCTGCTGACGCTGCCGGACGCGGGGCACGTCCCGATGATGGAGTACCCGGAGACGGTGGCCACCGCCTTCCGTGAACTCCTCACGGACACCGGCGAGTTGACTCCTCCTCCCGGTCCACCGGGGTCGTCGGCTTCGTCGGGGCCATCGGGTCCGTCGTCGTCCGCCGCCGGTGCGGGGAGCTGAGGGGCCGTGGGACGTCATAGCCGTCGTGGGCGCTCCGACGAGAGGGCCGACAAGGCCGGCAACGCCGAAAGAGCCGACCGCGCCGACAGTGTGGGCAGGGCGTCCGTGGAGGACGCGCACGGCGTGCTTCGCTTCCCGGACGGGACTCCGGCGCACGGTGTGCCCCGTTTTCCGGATGGGACGCCCGCGCACGGTACGCCCCGCTTCCCCGACGGGACGCCCGCGAACGGTTTCCCCCAGGTGCGCGGAGGTCATCCCGAGGCGCGTGAACCGGGCGGTGGCTGGGGGCAGTTGAGGTCCGGCGCTCCCCAGGGTGTGGCGGCAGGCGTTCCGCAGGGTGGTGAGTCCGGGTATCCGGGCGGTGAGTCCGGGTATTACGGGCCGCGGATACCGCCACAGCGTCACATGCCCGGGCCGAGTGTCCGGCAGGCCTATCTCGACGCCTTCGGCGGCGAACCCGGCGCTGACGACGACCTCTTCGGGTCCCGTACCGGCGCCCCGCACCGCGGCGACCTCTACGGCTCCGTCACCGACTGGGACATGGACGCCGAGGCGAAGCCGCTGCCGGGGTTCGGGGTGCCTGGGAAGGACAAGGCCGGCAAGGGGCGGACGTTCACCGGGATCGCGGCGGCCGCTGTCACCACCGTGCTCGCCGTCGTCGTGGCCGGCCAGGTGGCGAGCGGGCGGGAGGGCGCCGGGAGCGAGGGCAGCGGGGTGCGCGCGCAGTCCACCAGCGGTGGCGACCGCGGAGTCCTCGACGTCTCGGCGGCACCGGCCCCCGCGGTGACACAGAGCGTGGCGCCACTTACGTACGACCAGAAGATGGCGAAGAAGTACGCGCTCGGCGCGACGCTCGACGGATCGGGGGAGTTCGACGCGGTCCTCGGGCTTGCCAAGGCGCCCGGCAAGGGGCAGAAGTTCACCTATCGCGTCGACGTGGAACAGGGGCTCGGTCTGGACGCCTCGCTCTTCGCGCAGGCCGTGCAGAAAACCCTGAACGACGACCGGAGCTGGGCCCACAACGGCGGCCGTACCTTTGAGCGGATTTCCTCCGGGAAGCCCGACTTCGTGATTACGCTGGCGAGTCCGGGCACCACTGCCGAATGGTGCGCCATGTCCGGGCTCGACACGACCGAGGACAATGTGTCCTGCGACTCGGCGTCGACCGAGCGAGTCATGATCAACGCGTACCGCTGGGCGCAGGGCTCCGAGACCTACGGTGACCAAATGCAGGCATACCGGCAGATGCTGATCAACCACGAGATCGGGCACCGGCTCGGCTACAGCCACGTCACCTGCGACAAGGACGGCGAACTCGCCCCCGTGATGCAGCAGCAGACCAAATTCCTCGACCACGACGGGATCCACTGCAAGGCCAACCCCTGGCCCTATCCCGGGAGTTGATCGAGGTCACAGGGTTCACATTGACATGCGGCGAAAGTTCGTTCATATTTTTGCGCATGTCGCCTCGTCACGTCACCGCTCGCGCCGCCATTGAGCTGGCGCTCATCGGCGTGACCGCGCTCTGCGTGGCCGACATTCTCTGTCGCTGACGCCCGCCTCTGTCGCGCGCGTCGGTGCTCTTTTCCGTCTCCGGGATCCCCGCTCTTTCCTTCTCCGGGATCCCAGGAGGACCTTCTCCGGGGATCCCGGAATCGGACCGGTAAATCATCGATGACACCGGTGAACGGGTGTCCCCGAAATTAGACGGGTGTCTCCGGAACCAGACGGGTGTCCCCGAAATTCGGCGCGCCGCAGTGGCGATTTCCGCGGCTTTTCCTGCCCGCGGCGACGCCGTCGCGCGGCATTCTCCGAATTCCTGAGGGGTCTGTTCCCATGCGTCAACCGTCCGTCATAGCGCGCCGAGTGGCCGCCGTATCCGTCAGCCTCGCCGTGGCAGCGGGTGCCGCCGCCTGCGGGCCTGAGGACAACGATGCCAACGCGAGCAGCGGCGGCGACGCCAAGCCGCAGAAGGGCGGCACGCTCACCGTCCTGAACTCCAACCCGCAGGACGACTTCGACCCCGCGCGGCTCTACACCTCCGGCGGTGGCAATGTGCCGTCCCTCGTCTTCCGTACGCTCACCACGCGCAACCGCGAGGACGGGGCCGCCGGCGCCCAGGTCGTCCCCGACCTCGCCACGGACACCGGCCGCCCGAGCGAGAACGCGACCGTGTGGACGTACACCCTGAAGAAGGGCCTCAAGTACGAGGACGGCACGGCGATCACGTCCGCCGACATCAAGTACGGCATCGAGCGTTCCTTCGCCGCCGAACTCTCCGGTGGCGCGCCCTACTTGAGGGACTGGCTGATCGGCGGTGCCGACTACCAGGGGCCGTACAAGGACAAGAAGGGCCTCGACTCGATCGAGACGCCGGACGATCTGACCATCGTCTTCCATCTCAACAAGCCCGAGGGCGAGTTCCCGTATCTCGCCACGCAGACGCAGTTCGCGCCGGTTCCGCAGGCCAAGGACACCGGCACGAAGTACGAGGAGCACCCGGTCTCCTCGGGCCCGTACAAGGTCGTCTCGAACGAGAACGACGGCGAGCACCTGGTCCTGGAGCGCAACACCTACTGGTCCGCCTCCACCGACGCCGAGCGCAAGGCCTATCCGGACAAGATCGACGTGCAGTCGGGGATCGACTCGTCCGTCATCAACCAGCGGCTGTCCTCCTCCCAGGGCGCGGACGCCGCAGCCGTCACCACGGACACCAACCTCGGCCCGGCCGAACTCGCCAAGGTCACCGGCGACAAGGAACTCGCCGCGCGCGTCGGCACCGGGCACTTCGGCTACACCAACTACATCGCCTTCAACCCGAAGGTGAAGCCGTTCGACGACCCGAAGGTGCGGGAGGCGATCTCGTACGCCATCGACCGTACGTCGGTGATCAACGCGGCGGGCGGTTCGTCACTGGCCGAGCCCGCGACCACGTACCTGCCGGACCAGAAGTCCTTCGGCTACACGCCGTACGACCACTTCCCGGCCGGCGCCTCGGGCAACCCGGACAAGGCCAAGGAGCTGCTGAAGGAGGCCGGTTACGAGAACGGGCTCACGGTCACGCTCACGCACTCCAACGCCCAGGACTTCGAGACCAGCCCGGAGATTGCGACCGCCATCCAGGACGCGCTGAAGAAGGCCGGGATCACCGTCAAGCTCGACGGTCTCGAGGACAACGACTACAGCGACAAGATCCACGACGTGAAGACCGAGCCCGGCTTCTTCCTCGCCCACTGGGGTGCCGACTGGCCCTCCGGCGGTCCCTTCCTCGCCCCGATCTTCGACGGCCGGCAGATCGTCCAGGACGGCGCCAACTTCAACACCGGCTTCCTCAACGACAAGTCGGTCAACGACGAGATCGACGCGATCAACAAGCTGACCGATCTCGACGAGGCCGCCAAGCGCTGGGGCGCACTCGACAAGAAGATCGGCGAGCAGGCGCTGACCGTGCCGCTGTTCCACCCGGTCTACAAGCGGCTGTACGGCAAGGACATCAAGAACGTCGTGATCAGCGACTGGACCGGTGTGCTGGACATCTCCCAGGTCGCGGTGAAGTAGCGCGATGAGTGAGGCCCTTGTGGCCTCGACGGCCACCGGGACGGACATATCCGTCCCGGTGGCCTCCGGGGCTCGTCAGTTCTGGCGGCGGCTGCGATCGCAGCGTGCCGCTCTTGTCGCGGCGGGTGTCGTCGCGCTGCTCGTCCTGGTCGCGCTCGCCGCGCCGCTGCTCACGGCCATCGAGGGCCAGGACCCGACCACCTACCACCCTGCTCTGGTCGACTCCGCCCGTGGCGGCGTCCCCGTCGGATCGCTCGGCGGCATCAGCGGTGACCACTGGCTCGGCGTCGAACCGCAGACCGGCCGCGACCTCTTCGCACGGCTCGTGTACGGCGCCCGCGTCTCCCTCGGTGTCGCTTTCGCGGCGACTGTGGTGCAGGTCTTGATCGGCGTCGTGGTCGGTGTCGCGGCCGGCCTCGGCAGTCAATGGGTTGACCAACTGCTGAGCCGCCTCACGGACATCATCGTCGCGATGCCGCTGATGATCATGTCTCTCGCGCTGCTCGCGATCGTACCCAGCAGCTTCCCGCGGCCCTTGCTTGTCGCGCTCGTCATCGGCCTGATCAACTGGGGCGGGACCGCGAAGATCGTGCGCGCCAATACTTTGACGCTCAAGGAGCTCGACTACGTGGCGGCCGCCCGGCTCAGCGGCTGGGGCTCCTGGCGCGTCGCCCGTCGTGAGCTGCTGCCCGCGCTGGCCGCGCCCGTCATCACGTATGCGGCCATCCTCGTCCCCATCAACATCACCGTCGAGGCGGCGCTCAGCTTCCTCGGTGTCGGCGTGAAGCCGCCGACACCGTCCTGGGGGCAGATGCTGACCGCGGCGGACGTCTGGTACCAGGCGGCGCCGCAGTATCTGCTGCTGCCGGCGGGGTCGTTGTTCGTGACCGTGCTCGCTCTGACGGTGCTCGGTGACGGGGTGCGCACCGCCCTCGACCCGCGCGCGGCCTCGCGGCTGCGGGTGGGCACGGGGCGCAGGCGGGAGGCCAAGGCGTGAGCGGCTTCAGTGGGTTCGGGGGCCTCGGCGGCCTTCTCGGTCGTGCCAAGGGGTTGTCCCTGGGAGGCAGCGGTTTTCTGGGGTTCGCCGTACGACGTCTGGTCGGGGCGGTCGTCACCCTGCTCGCCATCTCCGTGATCATCTACCTCGTCTTCTACGTCGCCCCCGGCAACGTCGCCCAGATCACCTGCGGTCCGCGCTGCTCGCCGGCCCAGGTGCAGCAGGTCGCCGAGCAGTTGAAGCTCGACGACCCGCTCTACCTGCGCTACTGGCACTTCCTCCAGGGCATCTTCGTCGGCCACGACTACTCGACGGGTACGTCGGTGGAGCACTGCGACGCGCCCTGCCTCGGGCTCTCGTACCAGGGTGACGAACAGGTCACCCAGCTGATCTGGGCGAAGCTGCCCGTCACCTTCTCGCTGGTGATCGGCGCGACCGTGCTGTGGCTGATCCTCGGCGTCGGCACCGGTGTGCTGTCCGCCTGGCGGCGCGGCCGGATCACCGAGCGCGTGCTGACCGGCGTGACGCTCGCCGGCACGGCCACGCCGGTCTTCGTCATCGGCCTGGTGCTGATGATCGTCGTGTGCGGGCAGTTGCAGTGGCTGCCCTTCCCGCAGTACGTGCCCTTCACCGACGACCCCGAGCAGTGGGCGTGGAACCTGCTGCTGCCCTGGCTGGCCCTCGCTCTCATCGAGGCCGCCAAGTACGCCCGCCTGACCCGGGCTTCGATGCTGGAGACGCTCGCCGAGGACCATGTGCGCACCTTCCGCGCGTACGGCGTGGGAGAGCGCTCGATCATCGGGCGGCACGCCCTGCGGGGCGCCCTCGCGCCGGTCATCGCGCTGACGGCCAACGACTTCGGGTCGGCGATCGGCGGCGCCGTGCTCACCGAGACGATGTTCGGACTGCCCGGCCTCGGGCGCGAACTCGTCCACGCGGTGAACGTCGTCGACCTGCCGGTGGTCGTCGGCGTGGTTCTGGTAACCGGCTTCTTCGTGGTCCTGGCCACCGCCGTCGCGGACGTGCTGTTCGCGGTGGCCGACCGACGGGTGGTGCTGTCGTGAGTCCTGATGTCAGTTCTGGTGGCAGTCCTGGTGGCGGTTCTGGGGGCAGTCACGGTGGCAGTTCTGGTGACAGCCTTGTGGAAGTCAGCGGCCTTACCGTCGAGTTCGGGGACCTGCGTGCCGTCGACGGCCTCTCCTTCCGGCTGGAGAAGGGCACGGCACTCGGCCTCGTCGGCGAGTCGGGCTCCGGCAAGTCCACGGTCGCGTCCGCCCTGTTGGCGCTGCACCGGGGTACCGGGGCGCGCGTCGGGGGCGCGGTGCGCGTGGCCGGAGTGGACGTACAGGCCGCTTCCGACGACGAACTGCGGCGGCTGCGCGGTGGCAAGGCCGCCATGGTCTTCCAGGATCCGCTGTCGTCCCTCGACCCGTACTACGCGATCGGCGACCAGATCGCCGAGGTGTACCGGGTGCACGTGAAGGCGTCCCGGCGTGCCGCACGCGCGCGTGCCGTCGAGGTGCTCGACCGGGTCGGCATCGCGGACGCCGCGCGCAGGGCGCGTTCCCGGCCGCACGAGTTCAGCGGCGGGATGCGCCAACGCGCGCTCATCGCGATGGCGTTGGCGTGCGAGCCGGAGCTGCTGATCGCCGACGAGCCGACCACCGCCCTCGACGTGACCGTGCAGGCCCAGATCCTCGACCTCCTGCACACGCTGCGGGAGGAGACGGGCATGGGCTTGCTGCTGGTCACACACGATGTGGGCGTCGCGGCCGAGAGCGTCGACGAGGTGCTGGTGATGCGGCACGGTCGCGCCGTCGAGCACGGGGCGGTCGGCGCGGTGCTGGGGGCGCCGCGGGAGGCGTACACACGGGAACTGCTGAGCGCGGTGCCGAGCGTGGACGCGGTACGGGTGCCGACGCTGGAGGGGCCCGGCTCTGACGATGAAGTGGTCCTCGAAGCGGTCGGGCTACGGCGTGAATTCGGCCGGGGGAAGCGGCGGTTCGCGGCCGTGGACGACGTATCGCTCACGGTCCGGCGGGGGGAGACCCTCGGCGTCGTGGGGGAGAGCGGCAGCGGCAAGACGACGCTGGGGCGGATGCTGGTCGGGCTCCTGGAGCCGACGGCCGGCTCGGTCCGGTACCAGGGGCGTGAACAGACCGGGGTGAGTTCCGCCGTGCAAATGGTCTTCCAGGATCCGGTCTCCTCGCTCAATCCCCGGCGCAGTGTGGGGGAGTCCATTGCCGACCCCCTGCGCGCGCGTGGCGAACGCGACGAGGGGCGCATCCGGGGGCGCGTACGGGAGTTGCTGGAGCGCGTGGGGCTCGAAGGGGCGCACTACGACCGCTATCCGCACGAGTTCAGCGGCGGACAGCGCCAGCGCGTCGGCATCGCGCGGGCACTCGCGGCCGAACCGCACGCCATCGTGTGCGACGAACCGGTTTCGGCGCTCGACGTCACCACCCAGGCCCAGGTGGTCGCCCTGCTCGCCGAACTGCAACGGGAACTCGGGCTCGCTCTCGTTTTCGTGGCGCACGACCTCGCCGTCGTACGTCAGGTCAGCGACCGGGTGGCCGTGATGCGGCGCGGGCGAATCGTCGAATACGGACCCGCCGACGAGGTGTACGAATCCCCGCGTGACCCGTACACGAAGCAGCTGCTGGCCGCCGTACCGGTGCTGGATCCGGCGATCGCGGCACAGCGCCGAACTGTCCGCCGGGCACTGGCCGTGGTCTAGCGAAACGTAACTGCTTGATCCTGTAGCGCGCAGGAACGCGACCTGCGCGGGAAAGTTACGACCGTTCACCCCTTTTGGTGGCGCGATGGACAACCGTCCGTCGCGCCACCGCCATATCCGCATACGTTCGTCCCGCTGCGAGCCGCCGGGTCAACGGCGGCTCCCCATAAGGGAGATCGGGGGTGCACACGTGCGCATCGGACTGCTTACGGAGGGTGGCTATCCGTATGTGAGCGGTGACGCCAGGCTCTGGTGCGACCGGCTCGTACGCGGGCTCGGGCAGCACGAGTTCGACATCTACGCGCTCAGTCGTAGCGAGCGCCAGGAGGACGAGGGCTGGATCCAACTGCCGCCGCAGGTCAGCCGCGTACGGACGGCCCCGCTGTGGATGGCTGAGGACGACGGTGTGGTGTACGGGCGGCGGGCGCGACGACGGTTCGCCGAGGCGTACGGGGAGTTGGCCGCGGCGGTGTGCGAGGGGGCGGGGGCGGGTGTTGCCGACGGGTCTTCTGGTGCCACGGGGTCTTCTGGTGGCGCTTCCGGCGGCGCGGGGTCTTCTGGTGGTGCGGGGGTTCTTGGCAGTGGCGCGGGGGCTTCTGGTGGCGCGGTGATTTCCGGCGGCACAGGGTCTTCCGGCGGCGTGGGGGCTTTTGCCGGGCCTGAGGCGGACCGTTTCGGCAGCGCGCTGTACGAGCTCGCCGAACTCGCCCGCGACGAGGGCGGTCTGATCGGGGCGCTTCGCTCCGAGGGTGCCGTGCGTGCGCTGGAGCGTGCGTGTCGCGCACCCGGCGCACTCCGGGCCGCGCGCGCCGCACGTGTGCCCGATCTGCTCGCGGTAGCCGCCCAGTTCGAGCGGGCGCTGCGGCCCCTGTCACTCGACTGGTACGAGGGCGACGGGCTCGACTCCGTCGATCTGTGCCACGCGACCGCCGGCGGCACGGCGGCGCTTCCCGGCCTCCTCGCGCGGCATTTCTCCGGCGTACCCCTGCTCGTCACGGAGTACGGCGTGCAGTTGCGGGCGCACTACCTCGCGTCCGCCTCCGTCGGTGACGCTCCCGCCGTGCGCTCCCTGCTCGCCGCGTTCCACGGCAGGCTCACCGGCGAGGTGTACCGCGCGGCCTCTCTCATCACGCCCGGCAACACGCACGCCCGCCGCTGGCAGGAGCGCTGCGGCGCCGACCGCACCAAACTGCGCACCGTATACCCCGGCATGGAGGCCTCCCGCTTCGCGGAGGTCGGGGAGAACACGGAGGCCGGCGGGTACGCGGACCCCGACACGCTGGTGTGGGTCGGCCGCATCGAACCCGCCAAGGACCTGATCTCGCTTCTCCACTCCTTCGCGGAGATCCGCAAAGAGGAGCCGAAGACGCGGCTGCGGATCGTCGGGGCGCCCGCCGACGGAGCGGACGGCGCGACCTACCTGGCCCACTGCCAGGCGCTGGCCGCCCAGCTCTTCCCCGACGAGGCGGAGGGCGTCCACGCCGTCGGCGACAACCCCGTGTCCTTCGAGGAGATCGGCGGACCGGAGGTCCCCAGCCTCCCGGAGGCCTACGCCTCCGGAGCCGTGATCGTCCTGTCCAGCGTGGTGGAAGGCTTCCCGATCAGCCTCGTGGAAGCCATGTTCTGCGGTCGCGCCACCGTCTCCACGGATGTGGGCGCGGTCGTCGAGGTCATCGGCGGTACGGGGCTTGTGGTGCCGCCGCGCAATCCGCGGGCGCTCGCCGAGGCGTGCGTGGCGCTGCTGCGCGACCCCGAGCGCCGTGAGCGCCTCGGTGCGGCCGCCCGCGCACGCGCCCTCGAACTGTTCACCGTCGAGCAGAACATCACAGCATTTCACGGCATCTACCTGGAGATCGTCTCGCACTCCCCGGTACGACGCGTGGTCGTCGACGAGGCGGGGGAGCCGCTCCCCTTCGGCGTCCCCGCGGAGGCCCACGTGCCCGGTCGCTGGACCGAGGCCCGCCTGATGCCCACGGGCCGACCGCGCTGGGTGGCGGGCGCTCCGGTGCGCGCGACGGTTCCCGTCCCCGCAGGGGAGGGCGCGTGAAGAACGAACTCGGAGAACTGGACCGGCCGGCGCGGCCGAGCAGCCCCGGCGCCTGGGACGCGCGGTCGGAGGAGTGGCTTGTGACGGGGGTTGGCGAGATGGACGTACGGGTTGAGAGCGAGTCGGCATCGGCATCGGCGGCGACCGCGGAAGGAGTGCAGGGCGCGGGCGAGGGTGCGGATGGCGCGGACGTGGGCGCGAGGGGAGGCCGCGTGGGTGCGGATCGCGCGGACGTGGGCGCCGTCGCCGTCGCGGGCGCGAAAGGGGTGCGCGAGGGCGCGGGTGGCGTGAGCGAGCCTGTTGAGGAGGCTCGCGACGTGCTGGATGAAGCTCGCGACGTGCTTGAGGAGCCTCGTGATGCGATCGACGACGTTCGTGAGGCGTTTGGCGCGGCGCGCGACGGTGTAGGTGGCGCCGCACGCAAAGCCGGCAGCCGACGCGGTGCCGTGGACCCGGTGAAAGCCCTGATGCACCGGCACCGGGAGCTCTGCGAACGGGCCGTGGACCCACTGGAGATCGCGGCGGGCCTCGAGGCGCACGGGGTGACCGACCGGACCGCCGCGCGGTTCCGGCACCGGGACGTGTTCTCGCTCGCCGAGGAGTTGTACGCACGCGTGCCCCGTGACGGGGAGCACACACAGCGCTCCGCGCCCCCTGGGCGCCCGGGGGCGCGCGCCGACTGGGCCGTGCTCGCCCTGCTGCCGGGTGCCCTGTGCGCGGCGGCCGTGATCGGGCTGCGACTCACCGAGGGGCAGCCTCGCCTGGTGGTCGCCGCGGTCGGCGCCCTCGCCGTGGCGCTCGGCCTGCGCGTCGCCCTCCGCCGCGGCCCCCTGAGCGTCACGCACCACACGCCGAGCGGCACCCGTGCGTGGACATGCTGGCTGATCGCGTACGCCCTCCTCGGCGACGGGCTGCTGAGCGCCGGTGTCGAAGGTGGCCCCGACGGCCCGTGGCCCCTGGCCACCGCATCCGTCCTTGCCCTCGCCCTGGCCTGCGCTCCGGCCGCCTGGTGCGCCCACCTCTTCGCCGTACGCGCCCGCCGCAGGCTGACCGCCAGCCGGGGCCTGGAAGAGTTCGCGGCCTCCGTACAGCCCCTGCTTCTCGGGGTGTTCGCGCTCTTCCTCTGCGCCCTCGGCGGGCTGCTCGCACTGTGCGGGGCGGCGCTCGACGAGCCCGTCGGATACGCCGGAGCCGGTGCCCTCGGCGCACTGCTCCTGCTCGCCCGGCTGCTCGCGGCCCGCGGCTTCACCCACGCCCCGGCCGTCGTACTCGCCGCCGCGGGCGCCGCCGAGGCGATCGCCCTGGCCAGCGCCTTCGCCGGCCGCCTCCCCGGCTGCGCGTTCCTGGCCGTCCCCGTCGACACCGTCGTCGCCTGGGGGCCGGGAGCCGTCCCCGCTCTGGTGTGCGGCGCGGCCACCCTCGTCCTCCTCATCCACTCCACCCGGACGCTGACCCGAGCCTCGGCCCACGCCCTGCCCTGCGGGTCGGCATGAACAGCCGACGAGGCGGCGGGGAGCGCTGTGCTCCGAGGACTGGCTCACGGGCAGCCCTGAGAACTGGTTCAGGGGCAGATCGGAGGCCTGGCTCACGGTCAGCCTCGAAGGCCGGCGCACGGGTAGACCGCCAGTCCGGCTCGCGCGTAGTCCTGAGGGCAGGCTCAGGGGCGCATCTGAAGTCCGGTTCGCGTGCACACCTTGACTCCGTTTCGCGTGCAGACCTCGACTCCGGTTCGTGCGCGGCCCTCGACTCCGGCTCCTGCGGGGCCCTGAAGGGCGGCGCACGGTCAGCCTCGAAGGCCGGCGCACAGGCAGCCCTGAAGGCCGGCTCACGCGCAGACCTCAAGTCCGGCTCACCGCAATCGCTGCCGTGTGCCGCGACCCGAAACCTGGCTCACGGCGTCCTTCAGCGCCGTGAGCTCCGCCCGGCGGCCGGGGCTCGTCCCCCGTTCCGGGCCCAACGCTCCCGCGGGGCCGACACCGCGGGCCCTCTCCCTGACCCACGGCAACACCCCGAAGGAGAACGCCAGATGATCACCTCCCGAACCGGAGAATCCGCCCCGGGAGCTGCCCGATGAGGGTCCTGCTGATCGGAGCCAACGGATACCTCGGCCGCTTCGTCGCCGACAGACTGCTCGCCGACCCGGCCGTGCAGCTCACCGCGCTCGGCCGGGGCGACGACGCCGACGTACGGTTCGACCTCGCCTCCGGCAGCCCCGGCGCGCTCACCCGCTTCCTGGACGCGGTGCACCCCGGAGTCGTCATCAACTGCGCCGGCGCCACCCGCGGCGGCGCACGCGAACTCACCCGGCACAACACCGTCGCCGTCGCCACCGTCTGCGAGGCCCTGCGCCGCAGCGGCTGCGGTGCGCGACTCGTGCAGCTCGGCTGCGGCGCCGAGTACGGACCCAGTCAGCCCGGCTCCTCCACGGCCGAGGACGCCGTGCCGCGCCCGGGTGGCCCGTACGGCGTGAGCAAGCTCGCCGCCACCGAACTCGTCCTCGGGTCCGGCCTGGACGCCGTCGTCCTGCGGGTCTTCTCGCCTGCCGGGCCCAGCACCCCGGCAGGCTCCCCGCTCGGCCGCCTCGCGGAGGCCCTGCGCCGCGCCATGCAGTCCGGCGACGGCGAACTCAAGCTCGGCGGACTCGGCGTTCAGCGCGACTTCATCGACGTCCGCGACGTCGCCCGAGCCGTCCACGCCGCCTCGCTCTCCGCCGCCCAGGGCGTCATCAACATCGGCTCGGGCCGCGCCGTGCGCCTTCGCGACGCCGCCGCCGTCCTCGCCCGCGTCGCCGGCTACGGCGGCGCGCTGCACGAACTCGACGGACCTCCCAGCTCCATCAGGTCGTCCATCGGCCACCCCCGCACCGAACCGGACCACGCGGCCCCGGCCGCATACCCCTATCCGGACGGCTGTGGCAGCTGGCAGCAGGCCGACGTGCGCACCGCACGCGACCGGCTCGGCTGGCGGCCCCGGATCAACCTCGAAGAATCCCTCGCAGACATCTGGATGGAGGCGGCATGCCGTATCTGACCAGCACCGCAACGGGCACCGCGAGCACCGACTTAGGCCTCGGCTTCGGCATCCCCGGCTATGCGCACCCCCTCGTCGCTCCCGTGGAATGGAGCGAACTCACCCGCCCCGGCACCCCCTTGCACTGGGTCGTCCTGAACGTGGCCGACGGTCCCGGCAGCCGCCCCGACCCGCACTGCCTGGAGGCCGCCGGACGGTTGCGGAACGCGGGCGTCCGGGTGCTCGGGAGCCTGGACACCGCATTCGGCGCTCGCACCTTCGGCGAGCTGGTCTCCGACGCGCACCGGTATCTCGACTGGTACCGGGTCGACGGATTCCTGCTCGACCGCTGCCCCACCGAGCGCACCGCGCTCCCCGAGGTCCGCCGCACGGTAACCACGCTCCGCGCGCTCCTCGACGGGGCGCACATCGTGCTGGGCCACGGCAGCCACCCGTACCCCGGATATGCCGAGAACGCCGACCAGTTGGTGACCTTCGCCGGCCCCTGGAGCGACTACCGCTGGTCGCAGGTCGCCGAGTGGACCGCCGACTATCCGCCCGAGCGCTTCTGCCACTTCGTGCACGGCGTACCGCGCGGCCATCTCGACGAGGCGCTGCGCATCGCCCGCTGGCAGGGCGCCTCGACGATCTACTTCACCGACCGCACGGACCGGGGCGGCCGCGTCGACCCCTGGGAGAACCTGCCCGGCTACTGGGACGAGATCGTCTCGCGGATCGGAACGGGTGTCTCGGAATGAAGAAGGGCGTGGCAGTGTTACGGGGAGAACAACTGTAGTGATTGACCGACCAACGGAGTCCCCGTGTCGCTGCCACCCCTGGTCGAGCCCGCCGGCGAGCTCACCGTAGACGAGGTCCGCAGGTACTCCCGCCACCTGATCATCCCCGACGTGGGCATGGACGGGCAGAAGCGGCTGAAGAACGCCAAGGTGCTCTGCGTGGGCGCCGGCGGCCTCGGATCGCCGGCGCTGATGTACCTGGCCGCCGCGGGCGTGGGCACGCTCGGCATCGTGGAGTTCGACGAGGTCGACGAGTCGAACCTGCAGCGCCAGATCATCCACAGCCAGGCGGACATCGGCCGCTCCAAGGCCCAGTCCGCCCGCGACTCCGTCCTCGGCATCAACCCGTACGTGAACGTGGTTCTTCACGAAGAGCGGCTCGAAGCCGAGAACGTGATGGACATCTTCAGCCAGTACGACCTGATCGTCGACGGCACGGACAACTTCGCGACCCGCTACCTCGTCAACGACGCGGCCGTGCTCCTCAACAAGCCGTACGTGTGGGGCTCGATCTACCGCTTCGACGGTCAGGCCTCCGTCTTCTGGTCCGAGCACGGCCCCTGCTACCGCTGCCTCTACCCGGAGCCCCCGCCCCCCGGCATGGTCCCCTCCTGCGCCGAGGGCGGCGTCCTGGGTGTGCTGTGCGCGTCCATCGGCTCCATCCAGGTCAACGAGGCGATCAAGCTCCTCGCGGGCATCGGCGAGCCGCTGGTCGGCCGCCTGATGATCTACGACGCTCTGGAGATGCAGTACCGCCAGGTCAAGGTCCGCAAGGACCCGGACTGCGCGGTCTGCGGTGAGAACCCGACCGTCACCGAGCTCATCGACTACGAGGCCTTCTGCGGTGTCGTGTCCGAGGAGGCCCAGGAGGCGGCCGCCGGCTCGACGATCACTCCCAAGCAGCTCAAGGAGTGGATCGACGACGGCGAGAACATCGAGATCATCGACGTCCGCGAGATCAACGAGTACGAGATCGTCTCGATCCCCGGCGCCAAGCTGATCCCGAAGAACGAGTTCCTCATGGGCACCGCCCTGGAGACCCTTCCGCAGGACAAGAAGATCGTCCTGCACTGCAAGACGGGTGTCCGCAGTGCGGAAGTCCTCGCCGTGCTGAAGTCCGCGGGCTTCGCGGACGCGGTGCACGTCGGCGGCGGCGTGATCGGCTGGGTCAACCAGATCGAGCCGGACAAGCCCGTGTACTGACCGGTGTACTGGCCGATGCATTGGCCGGTGTACTGAGCAGTTGCTCTTCCGATGGCGGGGGTTCGAGGCACCGACGGTGCCTCGAACCCCCGCCATCGTCATGAACAGACCTTGCCGTCCTTCGGCACCGTCCCGTTCAGCAGATAGCCGTTCACCGTGGAGTCGACGCAGTCGCTCCCGCTCCCGTACGCCCCATGTCCCTCGCCCTTCCAGGTGAGCTCCACGCCGACATCCTTGCCCAACTCGTCGGCCATCTTGCGGGCGCCCTCGTACGGCGTCGCCGGGTCCCCGGTGTTGCCCACGACCAGGACGGGCTCGGCTCCCGGCGCGCTGACCTCCGGGGTGTCGTACTGTCCGGCCACCGGCCAGTCGTGGCACCAGCCCGCCGTGTCCCAGCCCAGGAAGTCGCCGAAGACGGGCGAGATCTTCTCGAACTCGGCCAGCTGCTTCTTCGTCTCCTCGGGAGTCGGCCGCTGCTTGTCGTCCAAGCACGATATGACCCGTTGTGAATGCGTCGTCGTGCCGTAGTTCCCCGAGGGGTCACGGTCGTTGTAGCCGTCGGCGAGCGCCAGCAGCTCCGAACCGTCCCCGTCCTCGGCCGCGTTCAGAGCGCTGGTCAGTGTCGGCCAGCTCTGCTCGCTGTAGAGCGGCAGGACGATCCCGGTCAGGGCCAGCGTCTGGGTGAGATCGCGTCCGGAAGACGAGGTCGGCAGCGGACTCGCGTCGATCCGGTCCAGCAGGTCCTTGATCTTCTGGGAGCCCTGCTCGGGGTCCTGGCCCGTCGACGTGAGGTAGTTGTCCAGGGCGCGCTGGAAGCCCAGGGCCTGGTTCTTGGCGTGGCCCACGGTGTCGGCGCTCGGGTCGACGACGGCGTCCAGCACCAGGCGTCCCACGTTCTTCGGGAACAGGTGCGCGTACACACCGCCGAGTTCGGTGCCGTAGGAGATACCGAAGTAGTGCATCTTCCGGTCGCCGAGGACCTGACGCATCAGGTCCATGTCGCGGGCCGTGTCGGTCGTCGAGACGTGTGAGAGCAGCTTGCCGGCGGCCTTCTCGCAGCCCTTGCCGAAGTCAGTGGCGTCCTTGAGGTACGCCGCCTCCTCAGTCGCGTCGTCCGGTGTGGCGTCCACCGACTCGGCGGCCTGGATCTCCTTGTCGCTGCGGCAGCGCACGCCCTCACTGGCGCCGACCCCGCGCGGGTCCCAGCTCACCAGGTCGTACCGGTCGTGGAGCTGGCCGACAGCACTCTCGTACGCGGGCATCGTGGAGACACCCGAGCCGCCGGGACCACCGAAGTTGAACAGGAGCGAGCCGATGCGGTCGCTCTGGTCGCCGCTCGCCTTCGAGCGGATCAGCGCGAGGCCGATCGTCTCTCCGTCCGGCTTCGCGTAGTCCAGCGGCACCTTGAGCGTCGCGCACTGCCAGTCGCCGCCCGGCGCGGGGGAGTCCGAACTCGACTTGCAGCGGCCCCAGTCGAGCTTCTGTGAGGTGAGTGAAGCGGGCAGCCCGGACGAGGTGGCGGAAGAAGGCGCGGCGGCCGACGGGCTGTCGCTGTTCTTCCCCTCGTCCTCGCCGTCACCGGATGAGCCCCCGCTGCAGCCGGCCACCAGCAACACGGCGGCGGCCGCGGCCGTCCACCGGATGAATCGCGTCATGAGCTTCCCCCTCGCCATGATCCGCCGGAAGTCGCGGATCACATGCAGGCAATATTAGGTGCCCACGGACTGTGACTGCCTTGCCCTGTGGATAACCCTTTGACCTGCGGCTTTCTAGGAGCAGACGGTCCCGGCGGGCGGTACGGTCCCGTCCAGCAGATAGCCGTTCACCGCGTCCTGCACGCACTTGTTCCCGCTGTCGTACGCGCCGTGCCCCTGGCCCTTGTACGTCAGCTCGACACCGACGCCCTTGCCCAGCGCGTCCACCATCTTCTTCGCCCCCTCGTACGGCGTCGCCGGGTCGCCGGTGTTTCCGACGACGAGGATGGGCGCCGCACCGGAAGCGCTCACGTCGGGGTGGTCGGCGGCACCCGCCACCGCCCAGTCGGTGCAGCTGACCATGCCCCAGGCCAGATAGTCGCCGAACAACGGTGAGGCGGCCCGGAACTCCGGAAGCTTCGACTCCACATAGTCGGAGGTGTAGCGCGGCTTGTCGTCCGCGCAGTTGATGGAGATGTTCGCCGCCGTGATGTTGCTGTACTGCCCGTTCTGGTTGCGCCCGTTCATCGAGTCCGACAGCAGCATCAGCACCTTGCCGTCGCCGTCGTACGCCTGCTCCAGGCCTTCGGTCAGGTACTCCCAGAAGTCCTTGGAGTACAGGGCCTGCGCGATGCCGTTGGTCGCGGCGGTCTGGGTGAGCTGACGCGGGAAGACGCCGGGGATCGGGTTGCTGTCGAGGTCCGCGAGGAGCTTCGCGATGCGGTCCTTGACGTCCTGCGCGGTGTCGCCGATCGGGCAGTCCTCGGTCTTCGAGGTGCAGTCCTCGGCGAAGTTGTCGAGCGCGAGCTGGAAGCCCTTCGCCTGCCCCAGCGAGCCCTGCTCCGAGTTCTGTGTGGGGTCGACGACCGCGTCGAACACCGCCCGCCCCACGTTCTTGGGGAACAAGTGCGCGTAGACGCCGCCGAGTTCGGTGCCGTACGAGATGCCGAAGTAGTGCAGCTTGTCGTCGCCGAGAACCTGGCGCATCAGGTCCATGTCCCGGGCCGCGTCGGTGGTGCGCAGGTGCGGGAGGGTCTTGCCGGAGTTCTTCTCGCAGGCCGCGTTGAAGCCCTTCGTGTTCTCCAGCAGCTTCTCCTGCTCGGCGGTGTCGTCCGGCGTGGCGTCCTGCTGGAAGTACTCGTCGAGCTGGTCGTCGCTCTCGCAATTCACACCGGCGCTGCGGCCGACCCCGCGCGGGTCGAAGCTCACCAGGTCGTAGCGGGTGCGCAGCTTCGCGTAGTCCTCACCGAAGGCGGGCAACGTGGTGACGCCGGAGCCGCCGGGCCCCCCGAAGTTGAAGACGAGCGAGCCGACGCGCTTGCTCTGGTCGCCGCTCGTCGTAGCCCGGATCAGCGCGAGCCCGATCGTGTCGCCCTTGGGCTCGGCCCAGTCGAGCGGCGCCTTCAGGGTGGCGCACTGCCACTGCGTACCGCCCGGAAGAGGCGAGGGAGCGTCCCCGCCGCCCTCGGACTCGGACGGCGCCGGGCAGTCCTTCCAGCTCAGCTTCTGGGCCGTCAGATCCTCGTCCTTGGAGTCGTCGCCACAGCCCGTCATCAGGGCGGACAACAGGACGGCGGTGACGGTCAGGGCAGCGGCGCGCAGCTGGGGAGGATTCGGCATGTTCCCCATCCTGCGGTCGTGCGGGGCGGGGCGCTCGGGGCGCGAGCCGTGTGGGTGAGGAGGCGCTCTGGCGCGTACGAGACGGCCCCTATGGTCCGCGGTGTCCCGTACGAGACGGCCCAGCGTGCCCGGTGCTAGAGCGCGCCCTTGCGCGTCAGGTGGTTGAAGAACAGCCACCCCGGCAGCACCGGAATCCACAGGGTCAGGAGCCGGTACAGGAGTACGGCGGGTGCCGCGACCTCCTTCGGGAGGCCGACGGCGATCAGGCCGACCGTGAGGGTCGCCTCGACCGCGCCGACACCACCGGGGGTCGGCGCCGCCGAGCCGAGCGCATTGCCGGCGAGGAAGACGACGGCGACGCTGGCGAGGCTGAGGGTGTGCGTCTCCTCGTGGCCGAACGCGCGGATCGACGCGTCCAGGCACATCACGAAGCAGGCGGTCAGCAACAGCATGCCGCCGATGCCGGTGATCAGCTTCTGCGGCCGCTGCAGCACGTCGAGCATGCGCGGCACGACACCCGCGAACAGCGACCTCACGCGCGTGGAGACGAATTTGCGCAGGAACGGCACCGACGTCACCACGAGAACCAGTACGGCGACGGTGAGCAGACCGGCGATGACCGTGCGAGACGGCGACAAGGAAGGCGTCTTCTCGGTGCCGGTCAGATAACCGAAGGAGAGCAGCATCAGGATGTGGCAGCCGAGTCCGAACAACTGCGACGCGCCGACGCTGGCCACCGCGAGCCCCGGCCGCACCCCGGCGCGTTGCAGGAAGCGCGTGTTCAGGGCCACGCCGCCGACCGCGGCGGGGGCCACGATCTTCACGAACGAGCCCGCCACCTGCGCCGCCACGGTCCGCAGGAACGGAACACGCTCGGGCACGAAGCCGAGCAGACTCATCGCCGCCGCGAAGTAGCTCAGCGCCGAGAACAGCACAGCCGCGGCGACCCAGCCCCATTCGGCGCTGTCGAAGAGGGTGCCGAACTCGATATGGGTGAGCTGCGTCAGCAGGAAGTACGCGCCGATCGCGCCGGCGATGAAACTGAGCAGAGTACGCGGCCGGACACGCTCCAGGCGGACGGGTTCGACCGGTGCCTGCGGCCTGATCAGCAGCACCTGGTGGCGGATCTGGGTCAGCAGATCCTCCTCGCGCGCCTCGTCCAAGGCGTCGTCGATCGCCCGCTTCTCGGCCCGCTGCTCCGCTCGTACGGCCTTCTTGTCCGGCTTTTCCAGTACGGGCGCGGTGTCTTCCTTGGCTTCCTCGGCGCGGGCGAGCCTGTCCTGCCGTGAGGCCTCCAGCACAGCATCGCGCTCGCGTTGGGCGCGCTCCCGGGCGAGTTTGCGCAGCGTCGCGCGCGTGGCCCGTGAAAGTGCGATGGGCTGGAGCATGGGCAGACAGTTGGCGACCTTGTCAGGGCCGAGTACGCCGACCGCCGAGGCCACCGCCCGCTCGGCGCCCACGCGAAGCCCCAGTGTGGTGACGAGCTGAGCGATGTCCACGCGCAGCAACAGGTCGCCGGCGGCGATCTCGCCGCCGCGCAGATCGGTGAGGATCACCGTGCCGGAACGATCCACCAGAATCGCGTCTCCCGCGAGCCTGCGATGCGCGATGCGCCGGGACTGCAACGCCTGCACCTGATGCCAGGTGTCGCGCAGGAGGTCGTCGGTGATGAACTCGTCGGGCAGCGAGTCGAGGGTGCGGCCACCGGTGTGCTCGTAGACGAGCATCACGGCGTCCGGGCCGAGTTCGGAGGTCGCGATCAGCTTGGGCGCGTTGGCCCCCGCCGCGATGGCCGCGTACGCAAGGAGGGCCTCCTGTTCGAGGGCCTGGCGCAGGGACTGGAGGCTGCGGCGGGTGGTGATGCCGCGCAGGGTGAGCCGTCGCCACACACGGTAGAAGAAGCCCTGCGCCTGCTGCTCGCGGTCGACCACCGTCACGTCCAGTGGTGGACCGTCCTCCAGGGTGACGAAGTAGCGTCGGCCGCGGTCGCCGTTCTCCGTGGCGACCTCGTGCGCCTCCTCGCGGGCCGCCGTCACCGGGTGGAAGCCGACGTGTCGCAGGCCCGCCATCAGCGTCCGCCCGGTTGGCCGCACGTTCGGCGAGCCGACCGCGTACAGCGTCCCGTAGGCGACGGTCCAGCCGATCAGCACCGTCAGGATGATCGAGAACGGTGTCGTATAGCCGGTGACCAGCATCGAGAAGGCGTCGAGGAGCAGCACCACCCACAGCACCGCGCGCCAGCGGGGCCGGCGGGACATGCCGACGGCCGTCATGTACGCGATGACCGGCGCGAGATAGCCGTGCACCGGGTCGGTGAGGGCGTGGATGTCGCCCGGTGAGGGCTGGGTGAGCGCTTCCTGGATGGAGTTCGGGGCGGCTTTTGCGACCCACAGGTCGGTGGCGAGTGTCACTCCGTGCGCGAGGACCGCGGCGAGGACTCCGTCGGCGATGCGCAGCCCGTCCCGTTTGATCAGCCGCTCGATCGCGAACGCGACCGGCACCAGGAGGATCGCGATGCTCGACGCCAGACCCGCGATCTTGATCAGTAGATCGGGTGCCTGGCCCGTGCCCTTGTTGATGTCCTGTTCGAGCCCCGATGTGGTTCCGTGCGCGAACGCGGCGATGGCGAGCAGCAGGACGATCGCCAGGATCCCGACCAGGAGGCGCATCAGATCGGACGGACGGTGCACGCGCGCGGGGAGCAGCGGTTCGTCGCCCTCGACCTCGTCGTTGTGGACTTCGTCCACGCAGTCGGCGTCCCGCTCCAGCTGCTTCTTCTCGCCGTCGTACGTCTTTTTGAAAGTCCTGGGGGCGAGATCGTCGTCCGTATCGGCGAGGGGCTCTGCGTGCGACTTGGTACTGGGCGCTTCGTCAGTCCTGGAGGTGGGCTCGGTGGTCTCCTCGCCCGTCTCCTTCTCGTCGGCCTCGCCGGAGTCCGGGCGCGACGAAGCCGCGGAGGTGCCCTCCGCGTTTTCGGGGTGCACGCCCTGCTGCCTCATGGACTCTTCTTGATCTCGTATCACCGGTCACCGCCCGCACGATGGTGGCATGCCACACCGACACACGGGGGCATCAGGGTGCAAATGCGGGGGCGCACAGTCTGCCCCAAGCGCCGCCTCGGAGCGAGGAATACGCACAGTCTTCACCACGTCACATTGTCGGTGGGGTGGTGCAGGATGGGGCGGATGAGCGAGGAGAGCCTTCCGGCGGACGACCTGCCGGAGTACGCGGAGCGGGTCCTTGAGGTCGCCGAGCTGATCCCGCGCGGGCGCGTGATGACGTACGGGGACGTCGCCGAGTGGCTGGAGGAGGGCGGGCCGCGCCAGGTGGGCCGCGTGATGGCCCTCTACGGGGGAGCGGTTCCGTGGTGGCGTGTCATACGCGCGGACGGTGTGCTGCTCCCGGGCCACGAACTCGATGCGCTGGCCCACTACCGCGTCGAGGGGACTCCCCTGAAGGAGGCGAGCAGGGCGTCCGAGGGGCATCTGCCACGCGTCGACATGAGACGGGCGCGATGGGACGGCGGCGAACGCGCGGAGAGTCACACCTGACAGCTTCCGGTATCGGACGGGCGAAGGGGGGACCTGTGGCCCGTACGGGGGAAGCGAGGCACATCCGTGACATGCCGTACGTTCGAGGAACGGGGGACGCACGGGGCCTGCGGGAAGAAGGGGAAGCCCTCCTTCCATGGTGCTCACCGGCGTAGCGTCGTCGGCGCGGATCCCTCGCACCCCGCGGCCACCGCCCCGAACGCGCGGCAGTCCACCCACCCGTCGCCCGATCACCACCCCCGTAACGACGGCGCTCGGCGCCGACAGTGACGATCCCCAGCACAACCACCAGGACCGGCGAACCACGTGAGCTCCTCTTCCTCCACCAGGCGCCTGTCGCACCCCAATGTGCGACAGGGGACCCGCGGCGCGTACCGACTGGTACGTACCCCGCCGGTCCGAGTGGATCCCCCTCGTCTGGACGCAGGACAGCGCTCGGTGGTTGACCACAAGGGCGGCCCACTGCTCGTTCTCGCAGGTCCGGGCACTGGAAAGACGACCACGCTGGTCGAGTCCGTGGCCGCCCGGATCGCACGGGGCGGCGATCCGGAACGGATCCTGGTGCTCACCTTCAGCAGGAAGGCGGCCGTTGAGCTGCGCGACCGCATGGCGCTGCGCATAGGCGCCGCCCGCGCCCCCCAGGCGACCACTTTCCACTCCTTCTGCTACGCCCTTGTCCGCGCCCACCAGGACAGCGACCTGTTCGTGGAACCTCTCCGGCTGCTGTCGGGTCCCGAACAGGACGTGGCGGTGCGCGAGCTGCTCGCGGGCCAGCCCGACCTGGAGCGCCTCGGTCTCGCGCATGTGCGCTGGCCGGACGATCTGCGTGCCTGCCTGACCACACGAGGCTTCGCAGACGAGGTCCGCGCGGTCCTGGCCCGCAGCCGTGAGCTGGGCCTGAGCCCCGATGCCCTGGACACCTTCGCCGCCCGCATCGGCCGGCCCGACTGGGGCGCCGCCGCGGCCTTCCTCGCCGAGTACCTCGACGTTCTCGACATGCAAGGAGTGCTCGACTACGCCGAACTCGTCCACCGTGCGGTGCTGCTCGCCGGACGCCATGGTGTCGCCGAACGACTGGCCGCGCGGTACGACGCCGTCTACGTGGACGAGTACCAGGACACCGACCCGGCGCAGGTACGACTGCTGCGGGCCCTGGCGGGCGGGGGCCGCACCCTCGTCGCTTTCGGCGACCCCGACCAGTCGATCTACACCTTCCGGGGCGCCGACGTGAACGGCATCCTGGACTTCCCCGACGCCTTCCCGCGCGTGGACGGCCGTCCGGCGCCGGTCGAGGTTCTCCGGACGTCCCGCCGCTCGGGCGCCGCCCTGCTGACCGCCACCCGCCTCCTCACCCAGCGCATGCCGCTGACCCGCCTTCCGGCGGAGAAGGTCCGGGCCCACCGCGCGCTGTCCCCGGTGCGGGACGGTGGCCGGATCGAGGTCTACACGTACCCGACGTCCGGCACGGAGCTGGACAACATCGCTGACATCGTCCGCCGCGCCCACTTGGAGGACGGCGTCCCCTGGAGTGAGATGGCCGTCCTGGTGCGAGCCGGCTCTCGCACGATCCCGACGATCCGACGTGCGCTCACCGCGGCCGGGGTGCCGCTCGACATCGACGGCGACGATCTGCCGCTGCGGCACGAACCGGCGGTCGCGCCGCTGCTTACGGCGCTGCGGGCGGTGGCGCGGGCGGAGCTGGGCGCGGACACCGGCTCCGGCTCCGGCTTCGACTCCGGCGCCGACATCGACGTATCCCAGAGGGACGTATCCGAGGGGGACGCTGCGGGGGACGTGCCTGTGCAGGGAGACGCATCCGCTGAGGACGCGGCTGCAGACGTGCCTCCGGAGGAAGACGCGTCCGCCGAGGAAGCCGAGAGCGCCGACTCAGTCGAGCCTCATGAGCCGGCCGTATCGGCTGACTCGGAGCCGGAGCCGGAGCCGGAGCCGGAGCCGGAGCGGGAGACGGAGGCAGAGGGGGAGACGGAGGCAGAGGGGGAGACGGAGCAGGAGACAGAGCCGGCGACCCCCTGGCTCGACACCGAAACCGCCCTCACCCTCCTCGCCTCGCCCCTCGCGAGCATGGACACCGCCGACCTCCGGCGCCTGGGCCGGGCACTGCGCGAGGAGGAGCGTGCCGCCGGCAACCACGTACCGCCGCCCTCCGATGAACTGCTCGCCCGCGCGTTGGCCGAGCCGGAGCGGCTCGTCGCGCACGATCCGGCCTACGCCCGCGGAGCCCAGCGACTCGGTGCGCTGCTGCGGAAGGCACGGGAGCGCCTCGCGGGCGGCGGGACGGCCGAGGAGGCGCTCTGGGACCTGTGGGAGGGCACGCCGTGGCCGCAGCGTCTGGAGCGGGCTGCCCGGCGCGGTGGCGCGGCCGGGCGCAACGCCGACCGCGATCTCGACGCCGTGTGCGCGCTGTTCGCGACCGCGACCCGCGCCGAGGAGCGCACCGGGGGCCGTGGCGCCCTCAACTTCCTGGAGGAGATCGAGGCCCAGGACATCGCCGCCGACACGCTCACCCGCAGGGCCGTACGCCCCGACGCCGTGCGTCTGATGACCGCGCACCGTTCCAAGGGCCTGGAGTGGCGTCTCGTCGTCGTGGCGGGCGTCCAGGAGGGGTTGTGGCCGGATCTGCGCCGCCGTGGGTCCCTGCTGGAGGCCGACCGCATCGGACGCGACGGCCTGGCGGAACCCCTCACGCCCGGAGCGCTCCTCTCCGAAGAGCGCCGTTTGTTCTATGTGGCCGCCACGCGCGCGCGTGAACGCCTCGTCGTCACCGCGGTGAAGGCCCCCGCCGACGACGGCGACCAGCCCTCCCGCTTCCTCACCGAACTCGGCGTCGAGCCCAAGGACGTCACCGGCCGCCCCCGGCGCCCGCTGTCCGTCGCCGCGCTGGTCGCCGAACTGCGCGCCACCACGGTCGATCCACGCGTCTCGGACACCCTCAGACAGGCCGCCGCCCGCCGCCTGGCCAAGCTCGCCGCGCTCGGCGACGAGGACGGCCGGCCTCTGGTGCCGTCCGCGCACCCCTACCGCTGGTGGGGCCTGTACGAGCCGACCGAGAGCAAGATCCCGCTGCGCAACCGCGACCAGCCCGTCGTGCTCTCCGGAAGCGCTCTCGACCAGCTCGCCAACACCTGCGCCCTGCAATGGTTCCTGGGGCGCGAGGTGAAGGCCGACGCGCCCGCGACCGTCGCCCAGGGCTTCGGCAACGTGGTGCACGTCCTCGCCGACGAGGTCGCCTCCGGACGCACCCCGGCCGACCTGACCGTCCTCATGGAGCGCCTCGACTCCGTGTGGAACGCGCTGGCCTTCGACGCGCCCTGGAAGTCCGCGCAGGAGAAGGAGCACGCGCGCGTGGCGCTCGAACGCTTCCTGAAGTGGCACGTGATGGACCGCACCGGACGTACGCCGGTCGCCAGTGAGCACGACTTCGACGTGACTCTTGAAGCGGGCGACTACGAAGTACGCATCCGCGGCTCCATGGACCGCGTCGAGGCGGACGCCCAAGGCCGCGCCTATGTGGTCGACTTCAAGACCGGCAAACAGGCGCCGAGCGCCGCCGAGGTGGCGCACCACCCGCAGCTCGCCGTCTACCAGCTCGCCATCAGCGAGGGCGCCGTCGACGACGCCTTCGACGGCGTACGGCCCGAGCCCGGCGGCGCCGAACTCGTCCAGCTCCGCCAGGGCGCCACCAAGAAGAACGGCGGCGAGACGCTGCCCAAGGTGCAGGCCCAGGAGCCCCTGGACGGCGAATGGGTCGGCGACCTGCTCGCCACCGCCGCGGGCAAGGTCCTCGACGAGCGGTTCTCACCCACGACCGGTCAGCACTGCACGCACTGCGCCTTCCGGGCGTCGTGCAGCGCGCGGCCCGAGGGCCGGCACGTGGTCGAGTGAGTATGTGCGGTGCTGTGACGCGCGCGTGCTGGGTGGTGCGTGCGCGGTCGAGTGGTGCGACGTGCGTGACGTATCGCACCACCTGCGCTGACCAGCGCATCCTTCGGCCCCGCGGTCGATGTGGCCCGCGCTGTCAGTGCGCGCCGCTAGCCTCTCTGACGTGCCAGCCCGTATCACCGACCCCGAGCAGCTCAAAGCGCTCTTGGGCATCCCGTTCACGCCGGAGCAGACGGCCTGCATCACCGCACCGCCCGCCCCGCAGGTGATCGTGGCCGGAGCCGGTTCGGGCAAGACCACGGTGATGGCGGCACGCGTGGTGTGGCTGGTCGGCACCGGCCAGGTTGCCCCCGAGCAGGTCCTCGGTCTGACGTTCACCAACAAGGCGGCCGGTGAACTCGCCGAGCGCGTCCGCAAGGCGCTGATCAAGGCGGGCGTCACCGACCCGGACGCGATCGACCCGGACAACCCTCCCGGCGAGCCGGTCATCTCCACGTACCACGCCTTCGCGGGCCGCCTGCTGACCGACCACGGCCTGCGCATCGGGCTCGAACCGACATCCCGCCTGCTGGCCGACGCCACCCGCTTCCAGCTCGCCGCACGCGTGCTCCGCGAGGCACCGGGACCGTACCCGGCACTCACCCGCTCCTTCCCGGACCTTGTCGGCGACCTCCTCACGCTCGACTCCGAACTCGCCGAACACCTGGTCCGCCCCGAGGACCTGCGCAGGTACGACGCCGAACTGCTGCGATCCCTGGAGGGCGCCGAACTCACCAACGCCGACCTCCGCAAGGTCCCCGACGCGGCGGCGGCCCGTCGCGAACTGGCCGAGCTGGTGGGCCGCTACCGGGCGGCCAAGCGCGAGCGCGATCTCCTCGACTTCGGCGACCAGATCGCCCTGTCGGCCACCCTGGCCCGCACCCGCCCCGAGGTCGGGACCATCCTGCGCGACGAGTTCCGCGTGGTCCTGCTGGACGAGTACCAGGACACATCCGTGGCCCAGCGCGTCCTGCTCGCCGGTCTCTTCGGCGGCGGCACCGGTCACCCGGTGACCGCGGTCGGCGACCCCTGCCAGGCGATCTACGGCTGGCGTGGCGCCTCCGTCGCCAACCTCGACGACTTCCCCGAGCACTTCGCACACCCCGACGGCCGCCTCGCGACACGCCAGGCACTCAGCGAGAACCGCCG
This sequence comes from Streptomyces sp. NPDC127595, assembly GCF_042671685.1. Classification (NCBI taxonomy): domain Bacteria; kingdom Bacillati; phylum Actinomycetota; class Actinomycetes; order Kitasatosporales; family Streptomycetaceae; genus Streptomyces; species Streptomyces sp. NPDC127595. The sequence goes on from NZ_JBHXWK010000023.1 coordinate 29,368, forward strand.
CAGCGGCGGCCGCCTCCTGCACCTCGCCAACGGCCTCGCCGAGCCCCTGCGTGCCATGCACGCGGGCGTGGAGGCGCTCCGTCCCGCACCCGGAGCCGAGCGCGACGGCCTGGTCCGTTGCGCGCTGCTGGGGACCCACGCCGAGGAGATCGACTGGCTCGCCGACTCGATCGCCCATCTCGTACGTACCGGAAAGGCGCCCGGCGAGATCGCCGTGCTGTGCCGTACGGCCACCGACTTCGCCGAGATCCAGGGCGCGCTCGTCGCCCGCGACATCCCCGTGGAGGTGGTGGGCCTCTCCGGGCTGCTGCACCTCCCGGAGGTCGCCGACCTCGTCGCCGTCTGCGAGGTCCTCCAGGACCCCGGCGCCAACGCCTCCCTCGTACGCCTGCTCACCGGCCCGCGCTGGCGCATCGGCCCGCGCGACCTGGCCCTCCTGGGGAGGCGCGCCCGCCATCTCGTGACCCACGCGCGCGTGGGCGCCGACGACGACCCGGACCGCCGGCTCGCCGCGGCCGTCGAGGGGGTCGACCCGGCCGAGGTGATATCGCTGGCGGACGCGCTCGACACGTTCCTGGAGATGCCCATCGAGGCTGCGGGGGACGACGACGGACTGCCCTTCTCGCCGGACGCGCGCGTGCGTTTCGCGCGGCTCGCCGCCGAGCTGCGCGATCTGCGCCGCTCGCTCGCCGACCCCCTGATGGACGTCCTGCACCGGGTGCTCGCCGTCACCGGCCTGGAGGTCGAACTCTCCGCGTCCCCGCACGCGCTGGCCGCCCGGCGACGCGAGACGCTGTCGAACTTCCTGGACGTCGCCGCGTCCTTCGCCGCAGGCGACGGAGAGGCGACCCTGCTGGCCTTCCTGGGCTTCCTGCGGACCGCCGCGCAGTACGAGAAAGGCCTCGACAACGCTCTCCCTGGTGGCGAGAACACCGTCAAGGTGCTCACCGCGCACAAGTCCAAGGGCCTGGAATGGGATGTCGTCGTGGTCCCCGGCCTGGTCACCGGTACCTTCCCCAGCACCCAGGGCCGCGAGAAATGGACCGCCCAGGGCAAGGTCCTGCCGCACGAGCTGCGCGGAGACGCCGACACGCTGCCCGACATCGAAGCCTGGGACGCCAGGGGCCTCAAGGCCTTCCACGAGGCCATGAAGGACCACCAGCACACCGAGGAACTCCGCCTCGGCTACGTCACCTTCACCCGCCCCCGATCACTCCTGATCGGCTCCGGCCACTGGTGGGGCCCCTCCCAGAAGAAGCCGCGGGGCCCCTCGGACTTCCTGCACGCCCTGTACGAGCACTGCGCGGCCGGACACGGAGACATCGAGGTCTGGGCGGACGAACCCGCCGAGGACGACGAGAACCCCGCCCTCCACGAGGCGTCCGCCGACCACGCCTGGCCGCTCCCGCTCGACGACGCGGCGCTCGCCCGCCGCCGCGAGGCCGCGGAGACCGTACTCGCCCACCTGGAGCGGGTCGCGTCCCACGAGGAGGGTCATCCAGGGGCCGCAGCACACGACTCGTCCTCGTACGAGGACCCTGAGTGGCCGCCTCCGCCCGAGGACGACGAACCGCCGGACTTCCCTGAGGACGAAGGCTCCGACTGGGACTCCTTGACGGCGGACCGCCCCAAGGTTCCGCACCAGGCCCAGGCCCCCGAGGCTCGCCCTCACCCCGAGCACCCGGTACCCCTCACGCCCGAGGAATCCCGCACGCTCGCCTCCTGGGACCGTGACCTGGACGCCCTCACCGGAGAGCTCCTGCGCGCCCGTGCCGGCGTCACGGACGTACCCCTGCCGTCGTCGCTCACCGCGTCGCAGGTGCTGCGCCTGGCGGCAGACCCGGACGGCTTCGCGCAGGAGCTGGCGCGCCCCATGCCGCGCCCTCCGCAGCCCGCGGCGCGCCGCGGAACCCGCTTCCACGCGTGGCTGGAGTCACGCTTCGAGGAACTGCGGCTGCCCATGCTGGAGCCGGAGGAGCTGCCCGGCAGCGAGGCCGAGATCGCCGACGAGCGCGACCTGGAGGCTCTCAAGGACGCCTTCGAACGCACTCCGTACGCACACCGCACTCCCTACCGCGTCGAGGTTCCCTTCCAGCTCGCCATCGCCGGCCGCGTCGTACGCGGCCGTATCGACGCGGTCTACAGGGAGGCCGACGACAACGGTGCGGTGCGTAGGGAGGGCGCCGACGGCACCACGTACGAGATCGTGGACTGGAAGACCAGCCGCGGTCGCACCGCGGACCCCCTCCAGCTCGCGCTCTACCGCCTGGCCTGGGCGGAGCAGCAGGGCGTGCCTCTGGAGGCGGTCAAGGCGGCGTTCCTGTACGTCCGCAGCGGAGAGGTCGTACGACCGGACGGCCTTCCCGACCGGGCCGCACTGGAGCGGCTGCTCATGGAGGGTCCACAGGAAGAGGCATCCGGGGAACCACCGGACGAACACGCCTCTGTGGGCGGATAGGCTCGTGGTCATGAGCAAGCCCGTTGACAACGCCGTCAGCACCGTGCGTACGTACATCCAGAACCACCGCGCCGCCTTCCTCGACGACCTCGCCGAGTGGCTGCGCATCCCCTCGGTGTCGGCTCAGCCCGACCACGCCGCGGATGTACGGCGCAGCGCCGACTGGCTTGCCGCCAAGCTTCGGGAGACCGGCTTTCCCACCGTCGAGGTCTGGGCGACCGACGGCGCCCCGGCCGTCTTCGCCGAATGGCCCTCCGAGGAGCCGGAAGCCCCTGTGGTCCTGGTCTACGGCCACCACGACGTGCAGCCCGCCGCCCTCGAGGACGGCTGGGACACCGAGCCCTTCGAGCCGGTGATCCGCGGAAACCGCCTCCACGCGCGCGGGGCGGCCGATGACAAGGGCCAGGTGTTCTTCCACACACTCGGCGTCCGCGCCCACCTCGCCGCCACCGGGCGCACCGCTCCCGCCGTACACCTCAAGCTCCTCATCGAGGGTGAGGAAGAATCCGGTTCCCCGCACTTCCGTGACCTCGTCGAGGCGCAGGCCGAGCGGCTCGCGGCCGACGCCGTGATCGTCTCCGACACCGGTATGTGGTCCGAGGACACCCCCACGGTGTGCACCGGCATGCGCGGCCTCGCCGAGTGCGAGATCGAGCTGTACGGGCCCGACCAGGACATCCACTCCGGATCCTTCGGCGGCGCCGTGCCCAACCCGGCCACCGCCGTCGCCCGCCTCGTCGCCGCCCTGCACGACGAGCACGCGCGCGTGGCTGTGCCGGGCTTCTACGAAGGCATCGTCGAGCTGACCGACCGCGAGCGGCAGCTCTTCGCCGAGCTGCCGTTCGACGAGGCCGAGTGGCTGCGTACGGCCAAGTCGACGGCGTCCTACGGAGAGGCCGGACACACCACCCTGGAGCGTGTCTGGGCCCGTCCGACCGCCGAGGTCAACGGCATAGGCGGCGGCTACCAGGGCCCCGGCAGCAAGACGATCATCCCGTCCTCGGCGATGGTCAAGCTCTCCTTCCGGCTGGTCGCCGGACAGGACCCCGACCACATCGAGAAGGCCGTACGCGCGTGGGTCGCCGAACAGGTCCCCGCGGGCATCCGGCACGAGATCACGTTCGGAGCGGCCACCCGCCCCTGCCTGACGCCCCTGGACCACCCCGCGCTGCAGTCCGTCGTACGCGCCATGAGCCGCGCCTTCGAGCAGCCCGTCCGCTTCACCCGTGAGGGCGGCTCGGGACCCGCCGCCGACCTTCAGGAAGTCCTCGGTGCCCCGGTGCTCTTCCTGGGCATCTCCGTTCCGTCCGACGGCTGGCACGCCCCCAACGAGAAGGTCGAACTGGACCTCCTCCTGAAGGGCGTCGAAACCACCGCCTACCTGTGGGGCGACCTGGCCGAGAGCGGGCGCGAGGCACACTGAGAAGGCATCCCCGAAGAAGGCGATCAACGCCCTGAACAGCCCCCTCCACACCCGCCCTGCTGAACCGCCCGTCGAAATATCCGTTACACCGGGGGAGTTGGAAGCACCCGTGACCACCTGGACCAATCACAGCGCCGACCGTCCCATCTCGCTCACCGCCCCGAGCGGCATCGACCGGGCCGCCCACCACCGGCTCGACGAGGCCTGGCTCGCCGCGGCGTGGAGCCACCCCACCACCCGCGCCTTCGTGGTCTCCGGCGGCCAGGTCCTGATCGACGAGAGGGCGGACGGCACCACCGAACTGGTGATGACCCCCTCCTTCGAGGCGCCGCTCACCGAGGCACACCGCTACTTCCTGGGCACCGACGACGACGGTGTGAGCTATTTCGCACTCCAGAAGGACGCGCTTCCCGGCCGCATCGATCAGTCGGCGCGCTCGGCAGGCCTGCGCGAGGCGGGACTCCTGCTGTCTCCCCGCGACGCGGGCCTCATGGTGCACGCGGTCGCCCTGGAGAACTGGCAGCGGCTCCACCGCTTCTGCTCGCGCTGCGGTGAACGCACCGTCATCGCGGCAGCCGGCCACATCCGCCGCTGCCCGGCCTGCGGCGCCGAGCACTACCCGCGCACCGACCCGGCCGTGATCATGGCTGTCACGGACGACGAGGACCGCATCCTGCTCGGCCGTCAGGTGCACTGGCCCGAGGGCCGCTTCTCGACACTCGCGGGCTTCGTCGAGCCCGGTGAGTCCATCGAGCAGTCGGTGCGCCGAGAGGTCTTCGAAGAGGCCGGTATCACGGTCGGCGAGGTCGAGTACGTCGCCAGCCAGCCCTGGCCGTTCCCCTCCAGCCTCATGCTGGGCTTCATGGCCCGCGCCCGGTCGTCCGAGATCAACGTCGACGGCGAGGAGATCGAAGAGGCCCGCTGGTTCTCCCGCGAAGACCTGCGGGCCGCCTTCGAGTCCGGGGAGGTACTGCCTCCCTATGGGATCTCGATTGCGGCCCGACTGATCGAGCTCTGGTACGGCAAGCCCCTGCCGACCCGGGGATCAGCCACCTGACATCCACCGGACGGTCGGCTGCCCGGCGTTGGGTGCACGTCCGTACTCCGCCATGATGACGGTGTTGTGATCATCGGGTTCTCGGTGGTCGGGGGGCAGAGCGGAGGCAGTGGCGTGCAGGTGTACATCAGCGCTGACATGGAGGGCGTCACCGGATTGGTGGGCGCCCAGGACGTGCAGGTCGGCGGGCAGGACTACCAGCACGGTCGGGCCATGATGACCGAGGACGTGAACGCGGCCGTGCGTGGTGCGCTCGTGGCTGGTGCCACGAGGGTTCTGGTGAACGACGCACACAGCTCTATGCGGAACCTGCTTTCGGATCAGGTCCACCCTGAGGCGGAGCTGGTCAGGGGCAGGCCCAAGCGGATGGGGATGCTCGAAGGCCTTGACGGTGACTTCGACGCGGTCCTGTGTGTCGGCTACCACTCACGTGCCGGTGCCCTGGGCGTGCTCAGCCACAGCTACATGGGCCACGAGATCGAGGACATGTGGTTGGACGGCCGGCCCATGGGGGAGATCGGATTCGCGCATGCCACGGCCGCCGCGCTGGGGGTGCCCGTGGTGATGCTTTCCGGCGATGACGCAGCCTGCGATGAGGCAACAGCGTGGGACGCCCGGGTCGTCACAGCTCCGGTCAAGTACGCCAGGGATCGCTTCAGCGCCCGGCTGAGGCCTGCAATCGAAGCGCGTGAGGCGATCGAGGAAGCCGCCACCGAAGGAGTGCGTCGTGCCGGCACTCGCCCACGGCCGCCCCGCACGGAAGCCGCAGCGACCTTGGCGGTGCGTTGGCAGTCGGCCACCGTTGCCAGCCAACTCGAAGCGATTCCCGGAGTCAGCCTGCGCGACTCGCGCACCGTCGAGGTGGCCGGGTCCGTTCCGCAGCTTTACCGGCTCTTCGGTGTCTTCATGCGAGTAGCGGCGTCACTGACGGACCAGCAGCCGTACTGCTGAGCGGCCGGACGGAGACGAGACCCGCGCCCGTGGTCCTCGGGCGGGGCCTCGTGCGCGTACTGCGGGTCAGGCGCCGAGCGCCTGCTTCACCTGGGCAAGGCTCGGGTTCGTCATGACGACCTCAGCCCCACCGCTGGCGGGAATTACCAGAAGAGTCGGAACCGTCTGGTTTCCGCCGTTCGCCTTCTCCACGAACGCCGCCGACTGCGGGTCCTGCTCGATGTTGATCTCCTCGTACGTGATGCCCTCGCGGTCCATCTGGCTCTTCAGCCGACGGCAGTAGCCGCACCACGTGGTGCTGTACATCGTCACAGTGCCCGGCATGTCGATTGCGCTCCTTTACGGCGGCGGGATGCGTGGTCGCGTCAGAGGAACGTTCGCGACACGGCCGCCATTCCCGCCGGGATACCTCGGGTACCCCGGCGGGACGCAACGCCTGCGGCATTAGTACGACTGCGGGTGCCCCCTGTGGACAACTCGGCTCACCCGTCCCCGGCGACCTGGCAGCATGGCGGGGTGACAGCAGCAACGCACTCCACACTCTTCCCGCAGGTTCCGGACACGGCCGACGCGGTGCTCGACGGGCTGGACCCCGAGCAGCGCGAGGTCGCCACCGCCCTGCACGGACCGGTGTGCGTGCTGGCGGGCGCCGGCACGGGCAAGACACGGGCAATCACCCACCGCATCGCCTACGGGGTGCGCGCGGGCATTCTCCAGCCCTCCACCGTGCTGGCCGTCACGTTCACCAACCGTGCCGCAGGTGAGATGCGAGGCCGGCTCAGGCAGCTCGGCGCAGGCGGCGTCCAGGCCCGGACGTTCCACTCGGCCGCGCTGCGCCAGCTCCAGTACTTCTGGCCGAAAGCGGTCGGCGGCACCCTGCCCCGGCTTGTCGACCGCAAGATCCAGCTCGTCGCCGACGCGGCGGCCGCCTGCCGCATCCGCCTCGACCGGGGCGAACTGCGAGACGTCACCGCCGAGATCGAGTGGTCCAAGGTCACCCAGACCATCCCCGCCGACTACGCGGCCGCCGCCGCCAAAGCCGGTCGCGAAGCCCCCCGCAACCCGGCCGAGATCGCCCAGCTCTACAGGACCTACGAAGACCTCAAGCGCGACCGAGGGGTCATCGACTTCGAGGACGTCCTGCTGCTGACGGTCGCCGTCCTTCAGGACCGCCACGACATCGCCGAACAGGTCCGCGCCCAGTACCAGCACTTCGTGGTCGACGAGTACCAGGACGTCAGCCCCCTCCAGCAGCGCCTGCTGGACCTGTGGCTCGGCGAGCGCGACAGCCTCTGTGTCGTCGGGGACGCCAGCCAGACGATCTATTCGTTCACCGGTGCAACTCCTGACCACCTTCTCGACTTCCGTACCCGCCACCCCGGAGCCACCGTCGTCAAGCTCGTTCGCGACTACCGCTCCTCGCCCCAGGTGGTCCACCTCGCCAACGGCCTGCTCGCCCAGGCCCGTGGCCGGGCCGCCGAACACCGCCTGGAGCTGATCTCCCAGCGGTCCCCGGGTCCCGAGCCCGTCTACGCCGAGTACCCGGACGAGCCCGCCGAGGCCGAGGGTGCCGCCCGTCGCATCCGCGACCTCATCGCGTCCGGCGTTCCCGCGGGCGAGATCGCGATTCTCTTCCGTACGAACTCGCAGTCCGAGCTCTTTGAACAGGCGCTCGCCGACGCCGGTGTGCCCTACCAGTTGCGCGGCGCCGAGCGGTTCTTCGACCGCCCCGAAGTGCGCAAGGCCGGCACCGCCCTGCGCGCCGCGGCCCGGTTCGGAGGCAACGACTCGCTCCTCGACGACGTCATCGACCTGCCCTCACAGGTCCGTGCGGTGCTGTCGGGCGAAGGGTGGACCAACCAGCCCCCTGCCGGCTCCGGTGCGGTCAGAGAGCGCTGGGAATCGCTGGCCGCCCTCGTCCACCTCGCCCACGACTTCGCCGCGGCCAAGGAAGGCGCCACCCTCGGGGATCTGGTGGCAGAGCTCGACGAGCGCGCGAGCGCTCAGCACGCTCCGACCGTCCAGGGCGTCACCCTCGCCTCCCTGCACTCCGCCAAGGGACTGGAGTGGGACGTCGTGTTCCTGGTCGCCGTCGCCGAGGGCATGATGCCGATCACCTACGCAAAGACCGACGAACAGATCGAGGAGGAACGCCGCCTCCTCTACGTCGGCGTAACCCGCGCAAGAGAACACCTCTGTGTCTCCTGGGCGCTGTCCCGCTCACCCGGCGGCAGACCCAGCCGACGGCCCAGCCGCTTCCTCGACGGGCTGCGCCCCGGCTCGGCCGCCGCGGCGGCCCGGAGCGGCGGCGGAGGCCCGGGAGGTATCGAGCGAGGTATCGGGAGCAGCGGTGGCACAGTCGTGCGGCGGTCGGTCCGGACCCCTGCCCGCTGCCGGGTCTGCGGCCGCACCCTGACCGACGCCGGTGAGATGAAACTGATGCGCTGCGAGGACTGTCCCTCCGACATGGACGAGGGCCTCTACGAGCGGTTGCGGGAGTGGCGGGCGGTGCAGGCGCAGCGCATTGGGCAGCCCGCGTTCTGCGTCTTCACCGACAAGACGCTGATGGCCATCGCGGAGACCGTGCCCGACGACGCGGGCGAGCTTGCTCGGATCCCTGGCGTCGGAGTCCGCAAGCTGAACCGCTTCGGCACCGATGTTCTGGCCATCTGCGCAGGTCAAGATGTTGGAGAGGGCGGCGAGAGCGACTGATACGAACTCGTCGAAAAAATAGTTTGCGCATGCCCCAGCAATCCCCATAGGTTCTTAACACGGAACGGCGGCCTTCTCCGAGGCCCTGGTTCCGTGCTGTACTTAATAACCGTCGGACCGGCTCACCCCCGGTCCCCCTAGACGCCGAGAGGAGGCGATTCCACGTGATCAGCATCAGCGAGAGCTTCAACAGCACCGTCAAAATGACCGATCTCTCGGTCGCCTCCACCTGCCTGCTCGGCGTCTCGAACCTGGGCACCGGTCTGTCCGGCAATCCTGCCGTCCGTCCGGCGTCCTCCGTGTCTCTCGCGGGTCTTCCCATCCGTGAGCGCAATGAGCGACCGATCCAGGCACTGGAAGCAGCAGTAGTGGCAGAGGCGCGTGCCTATGCCTTTGCGGCAGCCGGTGCCGGATTCCTGAAGCAGACGAAGCAGCACCACACGATGTGGGCCTTCCGTGGGCCTGAACCCTGGAGTGATCCAGCCTGATTCTGATCAGGCCGGCGCCTTCAGGGCCGCGGAACCCCACCCGGGATCCGCGGCCCTTCTGTTTGTCCCCAACCGGGGACGGCGGAGCGAAGGGGCCTCGGGAAATGAAAAGAACCCGGTACCAGCCGCCAACCGGCCAACCGGCCGGCACGACCAGACGAGGAAGACGAACCGTGCAACTCGAAGCGCACGCCCCGTCCGTACCGCCTTCCGAAACGATCTCGCCCGGCCTCACGGAGGACTCCACCTTGATCCCGCTCACTGCGCTCACCGCGCTCGACGACGCCATCGAGAACCTCGGCGTACCCGTCCCCTGCCGTTCCTACGACCCGGAGGTCTTCTTCGCCGAGTCGCCGGCCGATGTCGAGTACGCCAAGTCGCTCTGCCGCACCTGCCCGCTGGTCGAGGCCTGCCTCGCCGGAGCCAAGGAGCGGCGTGAGCCCTGGGGCGTCTGGGGTGGCGAGCTCTTCGTCCAGGGTGTCGTCGTGGCCCGCAAGCGGCCGCGTGGCCGCCCGCGCAAGAACCCGGTCGCGGCATGAACATCCGAGGAACGATCGACCGCCCCCTGACGAACGACCCCAAGAAACAGGCCCCGATGAAGCCGTCCACCAGCGAGCCCGCCGGCTCCGCGATCCCAGACTTCACCATCACCGACGCGAGGGACTCGCGTCAGAACAGGACCCGAGAGATGCAACTCATTCCAGAAGCCCTGGCTCGTGCGCATATGCACGAGCGACTGCACGAGGCCGAGCGGGAACGCCGGGCTTTGCGCCTGGCCACCGCCCGCCGGATGCAGCGTCGTGCCGAGCGCGCCTCGATGCGTGCCCGGCGTGCGCTGGCCATGGCGGTCATGCAGTAGCCGACGGCAGTCGCAGGCATAGCAGCAGGAAGTAACTCCTCGCGGGGGTCGGTCCGTCCGGACCGGCCCCCGCAGTGCGTCCGGCCCCCCTGGTGCGTTGCGTCCGGCGAACCGTCGGTCACGGCGATATCGTCGCCGGGTGACGAGTCTTCCCGGGGACAGTGACAGCACCGGCTCAGCGCAGCGGCCCGACGTTGCCGAGGCCGAGCACATCGTGTGCGCTCGCTGCGGCACCTCGGCCGATGGTCCCCGGCTGACGTGGACCTGTTCCGTGGAGAACGGCAGCCGTCACTACTTCTGCGACGGCTGCGCGCGTACGCATCTGAGGGCGATCGAGGGGCGGCTGGACTCCGCTTGGTGGTGAGCCGTGCCTCGTCAGGCTTCGGCAGCCCGCTCGCTCTCGGCCAACTCCTCCTCCGGCAGGAAACCGGGCAGCCACTCCTCCAGTTCATCGCGTAGGCGGACCGTCGCGCCCAGTTGGCACAGGACACCGATGGTGCTGAGGGTCACGCGGTGTATCAGGAGATACGACGGCGGCAGGTTGAGCTGCTTGCCCAGCTGGTGGGCGGGGGAGCGGGGGTCGCCCACGCGGGCGGCCTGGCTGCGCATCCAGCCTCGGGTGAAGGTGAACTCGTCCGCCCGGGCCGGTTCGATGATCGGCACGAGATAGTCCAGGACCGCGTCGGGTTCGAGATCGATGGACTCCTTGACGAAGCCCTCCTCGCAGAGCAGCTCGTAGACCGCCTCGGCCTCTCCGTCGAGCGTCATGCGGAGGGACTCGCCGATCGTTGAGGGCAGGCCGCCGGGGAGGCGGTCCACCGTGCCGAAATCCAGGACGCCCAGACGCCAGCCGCTCTTCTCGTCCGGCAGAAGACGGAAGTTGCCCGGGTGCGGATCGGCGTGCAGCAGTCCGGTGCGGGCCGGGCCCGAGAAGAGGAAGCGGGCCAGCAGCTGGCCAGCGCGGTCCCGCTGTTCCTGGGTGCCGTTGGCGATCACCTCCGACATGGGTATGCCGTCGATCCATTCGGTCACCAGAATCTGGTCGCACTGGTGGACCACTGCCGGTACCAGGACATCCGGGTCGCCCGCGAACTCTGCAGCATGGGTCTCCTGGGCCTGCGCCTCCAGTCCGTAGTCGAGCTCCTCGGACACCCGGTCGCGCAGCTCCGCGATGAGCGGCTTGATGTCCATTCCCGGGATCAGGGGACCCAGGAGCCTTGCGAACCGGCTGAGCTGGGTCAGATCGGACAGCAGGGCCTCGCCCGCTCCGGGGTACTGCACCTTCACCGCGACCTCTCGGCCGTCATGCCAGACCGCGTGGTGCACCTGGCCGATGGAGGCCGCCGCGGACGGTTTGTCCTCGAACTCGAGGAACAGCTCGGACCACTCCTTACCGAGCCGCTCCTCCAGTACGGAGTGCACGGTGCGGGTCGGCATCGGAGGCGCCGCCTCCTGGAGCTTCGTCAGCGCCGCGCGATAGGGTCCCGCGACCTCTTCGGGCAGCGCCGACTCGAAGACGGACAGTGCCTGCCCGAACTTCATCGCACCGCCCTTGAGCTCACCGAGCACCTTGAACAACTGCTCGGCCGTGCGCTGCTGCAACTCGCGGCCGACGATCTCCGCCGACTTCCCGCCGATCCGTTTGCCGAGCCCCCAGGTAGCCCGCCCGGCGAAGCCGAGTGGCAGCGCGGCGAGTTTGGCCGTACGGGTGACTGCCTTCCGAGGAAGATCAGACATGCGCCCTCCAATTACCGGACAGCCGAGCCGCGTACGGCTGTTGCTCCGCCATTGTCTCGTGCGGCTCCCCGTCTTCCGAGGTGCGCTCCCCCTTCTTACCTTTCTCCGCTGCGCCGCACAGACATGCGGGGTGTGGCCAGACCGGCCTCGCGTTCCAGTCGAACCCCGGTACGGACGCCTCCCAGCGTGCCCCGGCACTGGAAGGCAGCTCCCCGTCGAGATAGGCCAGCGCATGACCCGCGGCCATTCCGGCGACCCCGGCCGCCAGGGCGAGGTCGCACGCCGGGACCTGGCGCTGCTGCCCGGAACGCCACTGCGCGACCAGGCGTGGCCAGGTCGGATCACGGTCGGCGCGCCCCTGGTCCAGACAGCCGGCGCAGCCCGTGTCGCCCGGCAGCACCAGGGGGCCGACGACCCCTGTGCCCTCCACGACGCCCGCGTACAGATGTGGTGTTCCCGAGGTGATCAACGGCTCGGCGGCCACCGGATCGGGCGCGTGGACGGCGAGACCGTCTCGTGGCGTGAGGATCACCAGCGACAGTCCGATTTCCTCCGCGTCCGCGGGGGTCCGTGGGGGGCGATCCGGTGACGCTCGGCGTACCGCCCGCCGGGCGGCTTCCTCCCGGCGTTCGCCGATGGACTCGGCGGGCAGCCCGCCCGGCGCGACGTCCCACGGTTCGACGGAGCCGCTGTCGCGGACATCGACCTCGCCCACGCCCGCGCCGGCGAGCAGTGAGGCCAGGATCACTCCCACCCGGCCGGCACCCCGCACCTGTACGCGCAGTGAGCGGCGGGCGGCCAGCCGTTTCATACCCTCGCCCGGTTCGGGAGCGACGAGGGAGAGGGACGCGAGGTCGGGGCGCAGCCGGTCGAGGACCGCCTTCTTCTTACGCAGGGTGTCCGCCGCCGGGCCGCCTCCGGTGCTGTCGTCCAGCAAGCCGGATCGGGCGAGCCGGTCCAGCAGCCCGTCGACATGCCCGTCGGGAAAACCCATCCTGCGCCCTTCCTCGCGGAGGAGCGGCAGCCCGCGTGTCCCGTTGAGGAGGTCGAGGAAGCTGCCTGTCGCCGTGTCGACCGGGCCAAGGATTATCGCGTGCGCGGGCGCCATCCCGAACTGGACGGTGTTGAGATCTCGCCAGCCGCGCCGCAGCGCGGGCTTCACGATCGGATGCATGACCTACCCCCGTACTCCGTGGATCGTCCCCGTGTGCCGGCCGGTGTGGGTCCCGCTTCGCCGACCGAATGCCAGCATGCCCTTCGCGGTCCGAGGGTGCCGAAAGTTATCCACAGGCAGCGGTATACGTCGTACAAATCGAGCGCACAGGGTGCGGATCGGCATCGAACCGTCTCGGGGACGGGACTTCCCCCATGTGCAGCGGGTAACGTCGAGGCGTGCCCGCCGACCCACTGCACCGCGCCGGAAACCCACAGCGCAGTACGACGAGCCCGCCGCCGAGCGGCTCGGGGGCGAGCGCGATCGAGGTCCGCAGGAGCGCGCGAAGGCGCAGAACGGTCTCCGCGTACCGCGAGGGCGATCGCACCATTGTGCTCATCCCCGCCCGGATGTCCGAGGCGGAAGAACAGCGCTGGGTGACCGTCATGCTCGACAAACTGGCCGCCCAGGAGAAGAAGAGGGTGCCCTGTGACGCCGAGCTGACCGAGCGCGCCGCGCGTCTGTCGGGTCAGTACTTCGACGGGCGGGCGCGGCCCACCTCGGTTCGCTGGGTCACCAACCAGAACACGCGCTGGGGGTCATGCACACCGGCCGAGGGCAGCATCCGCCTGTCGCACCGGTTGCAGGGCATGCCCGAGTACGTCGTCGACTACGTACTCGTCCATGAACTCGCACACCTGCTCGTGCCCGGTCATGGGCCCCGCTTCTGGCGGCTCCTGGAGGCGTATCCGCGTACGGAGCGTGCTCGCGGCTACCTCGAAGGGGTGGTGGCCGCCGATCGGCTGCCCCATCCGCCCGCCACGCGCGAGGATTGAGGGGCCGGCCCACACGCGCCGAAGCCGGCCCGTCCGCACCGAAGGGGCCGTTGTGTACCGGGTCTGTACCGGCTCCCTCCACTGTCAGAGTTTGCCGTTAGCCTGGCGCGACGCACTTGCATTCGGGATGGGGGACGGTCGTTACGCATGGCCAGGGAATTCCAACGCGGCCACAAGGCCAAGATCAGTGACCTCACCGCGGGCACCGATCTGTACGTAGGTGTGCAGATTGCCGGCCCCGGGCTGACCTTCGACATCAGTTGCTTCGGTCTGGACGCCGACGAACGGCTCTCGGACGATCAGTACTTCGTCTTCTTCAACCAGCCGAAGTCCCCTGAGGAGTCCATTCAGCTCCTCGGCGCCCAGGCGGGTGACACCGAGTCCTTCCGGGTCACGCTCGACCGGATCCCGGCGAAGATCCAGAAACTGTCGTTCACCGCGACCCTCGACGGCGCCGGGCAGATGTCCCAGATCGCCCCCGGATATCTCCGGATCGTCGCGGGTGGCGAGGAGGTGGCCCGGTACCCGTTCAGCGGCGCCGAGTTCTCCACGGAACGTGCAGTGATGCTGGGCGACTTCTACTTGAAGGATGTCTGGCGGTTCGCAGCCGTGGGACAGGGCTTCGACGGCGGCCTCGACGCGCTGCTGAAGAACTTCGGCGGCGAGGTCGCCGAGGAGGAGCCCGCCGCGCAGCCGCCGCAGGCCGCCGCCGCACCGTCCTTCGCGCCACCGGCCCAGGCCACCGCACCCCCCGCGTTCGGCGCGCCGAGCACACCGGCACCCGTGCCGCAGCCCGCCGCACAGGGCTTTGCGCCGCCCTCGGGAACCACACCGCCGCCTGCCCCGGCGCCCGCACCCTCGGTGCACGCGGCACCGACCATCGTCGCGCCGCTGCACACTCCGCCGGGCGGAAATGTGCCGCCGCCGGGTCCCGCACCGTATGTGCAGCCGCCGGGGCAGCCCGGTCCGCCGCCGGGTTACGGCCAGCAGCCTCCCGGCCAGTCGGCTCCGCCACCTCCCGGCTACGGTCAGCAGGCCCCGCCCGCACCCCCGGGCTACGGCCAGCAGGCTCCCACCGCACCCCCCGGCTACGGTCAGCAGCCGCCGTACGGCCAGGTCCCGGGGCAGATTCCGGCGCAGATTCCCGGGCAGCCGGGTGCGCCCTCCCCGTACGGGATTCCCCAGGGAGCCCCACAGGGCGGTGCCGGGGTGTCCGCCGCGTTGCAGGCCTTCAAGGAGACGCCCACCGGGCAGCGCTGGACCCAGCAGAACAAGAAGATGGTCCGTGTCGACCTCGGCGCGGGCGGTGACCAGGCCGTCCTGGCGCGCCAGGGCAGCATGGTGCTCTACCAGGGCAAGGTCGACTTCAGCTACAAGGGAGCCGGCTTCGCCGGGCGGATCGTGGGCAACGCGACCGGCCAGGAGATGCAGCTGATGCGCTGTTCGGGCCGCGGTCAGGTGTTCCTCGCCGAGAACGGCTCCCATGTGCACCCCATCGAACTCCAGGGCGACGGAATCTGTGTGTCCGCCGAAAGCGTCCTCGCCTTCGACGAGACGCTTCAGTACGAGGTCCGCAGGATCGAGGGGCACGGCATCCCCGGGGGTGCGCTGTTCACGATGCAGTTCCAGGGGACCGGCACGATCGTCGTGAAGACCCACGGTGCACCCGTCGTCCTGCCCGTCACGCCCACGACCTTCGCCGACTGCAACGCGGTCGTCGCCTGGTCCGCGGCCTCCCAGGTGATCGTCTCCAGCCAGGTACGGATGCGCCGGAACGCCTATCCGGGCGACACCGGGGAGAGCGTGAACCTGCAGTTCCGCGGCGCGCCCGGCAATTTCATCGTCGTCCAGCCGTACGAGGTCTGAGGGAGCCCGTCATGAACCAGCCACTCTCGGGCTTCGCCCCGGCACCCGTGACCGCCCGCATGGAGAACCACGGCAACCACATGCTGAAGGTCGCTATGCAGACCGGAAACGACCTCCTCGCGCGCGTGGGGTCGATGGTCGCCTACGAAGGGTTCGTGCAGTACGAGCCCAACCCGCCCGCCGTACGCCAGATCGCCCGCGACTGGGCCACCGGCGAGGGCGCGCCTTTGATGAAGGCCTCCGGTGACGGCCTGCTCTACCTCGCCGACTACGGGGCGAACGTCGTCGTCATCAACCTCAACGGGGACGCGATCTCTGTCAACGCGACGAACCTGCTCGCCTTCGACGCCCACCTCACCTGGGGCGTCGAGCGCGTGAAGGGACTCGCCAAGTTCGCCGGACAGGGCCTGTGGAACACGAAGATCTCCGGGCAGGGCTGGGTCGCGCTGACCTCCCGGGGCAAGCCGATCGTCGTCGACTGCGGCGGCGGTGAGGACGAGACGTACGTCGACCCGGACGCGCTCGTCGCCTGGTCCCCGAACCTCAAGGTGAAGGGCAAGCGCAGCTTCAAGGCGCAGTCGCTGATCGGACGCGGCAGCGGCGAGGCCTTCCAGATGGCGTTCTCCGGGCAGGGCATCGTCGTCGTCCAGCCCAGCGAGGACAGCACCGACCGTCTCCGAGTCCGGGGCTGAGGGGGAGCAGGACATCATGCAGAGCCCGCTTTTCGGCTACAACGAACAGCAGACCCAGGAGCGCTACAGCCTGCAGAACTCGCAGATGCTGCGCGTCGTCCTGGAGGGCCACGACGACATCCTCGCGCGCAAGGGCACCATGGTCGCGTACCAGGGGCTCGTCGAGTTCGACGCCGAGTACCAGAGCAGCAACCAGCAGCGGTCACGCGCGTACACCGGCGAGGGTCTCGACCTGATGCGCTGCCACGGGCAGGGGACCGTCTATCTGGCGAACCTCGCCCAGCACGTGCACGTGGTCGACGTGGACCAGGACGGCCTCACCGTCGACAGCAGCTACGTACTGGCAATGGACTCCTCGCTGCACCACGAGGTCATCGCCGTGGACAGCCAGTACGGCATCTCCGGCTCAGGCAAGTACCAGCTCAACATCACGGGGCGCGGCAAGGTCGCGCTGATGACCTCCGGGATGCCGCTGCTGATGCAGGTCACGCCCGACAAGTACGTCAACTGCGACGCCGACGCGATCGTGGCGTGGTCCACGAGCCTGCGGGTGCAGATGCAAGCCCAGACGCACTCCTCTGGAGTGTTCCGGCGCCGTGGCAACACGGGCGAGGGCTGGGAGCTCAGCTTCCTGGGGCAGGGCTACGCGCTCGTCCAGCCCAGCGAGCTGCTGCCGCCGCAGAACGCCGTGATCGGCCAGGGGGTGCGGGCCCAGTACGGCATGGGGCAGCAGGGGGCGCACGCGCAGAACCAGGGCAACGCCTGGAGCTGAGCGTCCAGAAGGCAGACGTTGTAAGGGGCGACCGCAATGGCGGTCGCCCCTTACCCGTTCACAGTCGGGGGCGGATCGCTTCCAGGAGTCGTACGACCGACTCGTCGGCCACGCCGGCGACCTCCTCGTACTCGAACCAGCGCAGGTCGAGCGACTCGTCGCTGATCTCCTGCACGGCTCCCGGCGGGGCCACGACCGCGTACTGGACGTCGAAATGGCTGTGGCACGGCGGCGGGATCGGATGACGGTGGAGCCGCACCGGACCGCCGGGGAGCAGTTCGAGAGCTGCGATGCCCGACTCCTCCGTCGCCTCGCGCAGAGCCGCAGCCTCCAGAGTGGTGTCCTGCGGCTCGCAGTGACCACCCATCTGGAGCCACATGCGTAGCTTCTTGTGGAGGGTCAGCAGTACGCGGCCGTGCTCGGGATCGATCACGAGGGCGCTCGCCGTGATGTGCCCTGCGGTGCAGGCCTTCCACATGCCGTCCGGATGCGCCGCCAGATGGTCCAGGTACGCCTGGCGCAGCTCTTCCTGGTCCTCGTAGCTCTTGAATACGAGGACCGCGTCGTCGTACAGGCTCACTCGGCGTCGTCGCCCTTGGCGTCGCCCTTGTCGTCGTCCTTCTTCAGGTTCGGCTTCTCGCCGGAGCCGGAGCCGGAGCCGGAGCCGGAGCCGTCAGCCGCCTCGCCGAGCATCTTGTCGATCTCGGAGAAGTCCAGCTGCTCGCGGTGCACGAAGCCGTCCGGGTCGTCCAGGTCGGAGGCGGTGGGAAGCATGTCCGGGTGGGCCCACAGGCCGTCACGCCCGTCGACGCCGCGAGCGTCGGTGAGCGAGGCCCACAGGCGGGAGGCGTCCCGCAGACGGCGCGGGCGCAGCTCCAGGCCGATCAGCGTGGCGAAGGTCTGCTCGGCGGGACCGCCCGAGGCACGACGGCGGCGCAGCGTCTCCCGCAGCGCGTCAGCGGACGTCAGACGCGGCTTGGCGGCCGCGTGCACGACCGCGTCCACCCAGCCCTCGACCAGCGCGAGAGCCGTCTCCAGACGGGCCAGCGCGGCCTTCTGCTCCGGAGTGTCCTCCGGCTGGAACATGCCCTGCTGGAGCGCGTTCTGCAGCTCCTCCGGGTTCTGCGGGTCGAACTGGCCGACCACGTCCTCCAGCTTGGCCGTGTCGACCTTGATCCCGCGCGCGTAGCCCTCGACAGCGCCGAACAGGTGAGAGCGCAGCCACGGCACGTGCGAGAAGAGGCGCTGATGGGCGGCCTCGCGCAGGGCGATGTAGAGCCGCACCTCCTCCTGGGGGACGCCCAGGTCCTTGCCGAACGACTCGATGTTCAGCGGCAGCAGCGCGGCCTTGCCGGCCGGGCCGAGCGGCAGGCCGATGTCACTCGAACCGACGACCTCGCCCGCGAGCACGCCCACGGCCTGCCCGATCTGCGTACCGAACATGGCGCCGCCCATCGAGCGCATCATGCCGATGAGCGGGCCCGCCATGGCCTGCATCTCCTCCGGCAGGACCTCGCCCATGGCCGCGCCGACGCGCTCGGCGACCGGGTCGACGAGCTCCTTCCACACCGGCAGGGTCGCCTCGACCCACTCCGCGCGGCTCCAGGCCACGGCGGAGCCCGCGCCGGACGGCAGCGAGGTCGCGTCGTCCAGCCACAGGTCGGCCAGGCGCACGGCCTCCTGGACCGCGGTGCGCTCGGCGGGGCCGACGCTCGCGTCCTTGGTGCCGTCAGAGGTGCCCTGGGAGACCGTCTGGCGGGCGATCTGCTTGGCCATGTCCCAATTCACCGGGCCGCCCTCGTACGAGAGCATCTGGCCCAGCTGCTGGAACGCGGCGCCCAGGTCATTGGGGTTCAAGGAACCGAACATGGCTGCGAGCGGATTGTCGGCGCCGGGGCCGCCGGCTCCGGGGAATCCCCCGAAACCGAACGGGTTGGCCGGTCCCTGACCACCGCCGCTCTCCTGGTCCTTCTTCTTGCCCTCGTCGCCGTTCTCCGGCTCCTCCGGCGGAAGGCCGAATCCGAATGGGGTGTCACTCACGGGATTCCTCGGCTGGTAAGGCCGCCGGTTCGTTCCCCGACGGCGGCTTGCCCGACAACACCACCCAGCGTAGACACCTCAGCCCGATCGGGCCTCGGTGCTTCGCCGACTCTCCGCCTGCGGCAGGATGGATGCCACCTGGTACGCACGCGTCACGCGCGTCCGTTACTGAAGACAACCGCTGGAGACGCCCGGTGAGTTCCCCAGATCCACAGGTTCGCGCAGCGCGAAACCACTCAACCAGCCCGGCAGCGCGCGGGCCCGTCGTCGCGGTCACCGGCGCCGCGTCCGGTGTGGGTGCGCTGCTCACCGAGCGGCTCGCCGCCAGCGAGGGGATCAAGCAGGTCATCGCCATCGACGAGCGGCGCGGGGAGTGCGCGGCCGCCCAGTGGCACATCCTGGACGTCCGCGACCCGGTGATCGCCGAGAAGCTGCGCGGAGCGGACGTCGTCGTGCACCTCGCTCTCGACCTCGATCTGGAGTCGGACGCGGCGGCCCGGACGGCGTACAACGTGCGGGGGACGCAGACCGTGCTCACGGCTGCTGCCGCGGCCGGGGTGCACAGGGTGGTGCTGTGCACCTCCGCGATGGTCTACGGGGCGCTGCCCGACAACGAACTGCCCCTCTCCGAAGACGCCGAACTGCGGGCGACCGCCGAGGCCACGGGCGTGGGTGACCTCCTGGAGATCGAGCGGCTCGCGCGACGGGCGCCGCGCGCGCATCCAGGACTCAATGTCACCGTCGTACGACCCGCTGTGCTGGTCGGCGGTACCGACACCGCTCTGACCAGGTACTTCGAGTCGCCTCGGCTGCTTGTGGTGGCGGGGTCGCGGCCCGCTTGGCAGTTCTGTCACGTCGAGGACCTGTGCAGTGCTCTGGAGTACGCCGTCGTGGAGAAGGTGGAGGGGGAGCTGGCCGTCGGGTGTGACGGGTGGCTGGAGCAGGAGGAGGTCGAGGAGCTGAGCGGGATCCGGCGGATGGAGCTGCCGTCGGCGGTCGCTCTGGGCGCGGCTGCTCGGCTGCACCGGATCGGGCTCACCCCCTCGCCTGCCGGCGATCTGGCTTACACGATGTATCCGTGGGTGGTGAGTGGGAGCCGGCTGCATGACGCCGGGTGGCGGCCTCGGTGGAGCAACGAGGAGGTCCTCGCGGAGCTGCTGGAGGAGGTCGCCGGGCGGCACACCGTGGTGGGGCGGCGGCTTGGGCGCAAGGATGCGACTGCGGCGGGGGCCGCGGGGGCGACGGTGGCGTTGTTGGGGGCGGCCGCGGTGGTGCGGCGGGCGCGGAAGGCTCGGCGGCGGATCTGAGGTCTGGGCCTGGGGTGGGCCCACGCGTGGTCATGGCACCCTCTGGCCGTGCCGGCGTAGCGGCGGGTTTTCGCCCCCTCCGCCCCTTCCCGTCCCGTTTCCGGGGGCTGCCGCCCCCAGGCCGCCGCTTCGGCCTGGACGGCCTCGTCCTCAAACGCCGGACGGGCTGAGAGATCTCCAGCGCCGGACGCGCTGAAAGATCTCCGGTGCCGGACGGGCTGAAGGAACTCCAGCACCGGACGGGCTGAAAGATCTCCAGCGCTGGACGGGCTGAAAGATCTCCAGCGCCGGACGGTATTCCTCGGTGTCGGTGGGGTGCGGCACGATGGGCGTATGGCACCTACCTATGACCATCCCGGTGAGCAGGGCGCGCAGGATCCTATTCGGCTGCTTGCGATTCGTGAGGAACCGTTGTCCCTGGACGAGGTTTTCCGGGCCGTGGGGGATGACGCCGCCGGGGGGACCGCGTTGTTCGTGGGGACGGTGCGGAATCATGACGGGGGCGCCGACGTCGATGAGCTGGGCTATTCGTGTCACCCGAGTGCCGAGGCGGAGATGCGGCGGGTCGCCGAGAAGGTGGTCGCCGAGTACCCGGTGCGTGCGCTGGCCGCCGTCCACCGGATCGGGGACCTGGGCGTCGGGGATCTCGCTGTCGTCGTCGCCGTGTCGTGCCCGCACCGGGGCGAGGCCTTCGAGGCGTGCCGCAAGCTCATTGACGACCTGAAGCACGAAGTGCCGATCTGGAAGCACCAGAAGTTCTCGGACGGCACGGAGGAGTGGGTGGGGGCCTGCTGAGGGTTCACCGAAGTCGTTGGCCCGAGTTCGCCGGCCGAGTTCGTTCACCGGCGTGTCATCCGCCCTCCGGTTGCGTAACCGACCCCCGGGCATGAGCGTTGACAGTGCTGATGGTTAATCTGCTGATCAGTCAGTTGCGGTCGCTCATGGGGTTGGGAGGTCGGCATGGCGGCGCTCGCCTGGTTGCTGATTCCGCTTTTGGCTGCGATCGGTGCCGGACTTTGGGGTAGTTGGGCCAGCCGGAACCGCAAGACCGCGGGAGACGGCATCGAGCTCGACGGTTACGCACGCTTCCGCGCGGCCATGGAGAGGCCCGAGGCCGTGGGCAGGTACGAGGTTGTGGAGAGGCCCGGCATCACCAAAACGTCGGTGGCTGTCACCAAGACGTCGGTGGCTGTCACCAAGACGTCCGCGGCTGCCACCAAGACGTCCGCGGCTGTCGGCAAGGCGTCGATGGCTGTCACCAAGACGCCGGTGGTTGTCGTCAAGACGCCCGTCGCTGTCGCCAAGACGTCCGTGGCCCTGGAGAAGTCTTCCTCCGACGTCGTCTGACGCTGCGCTCCGGGCCGCGGGCTCCGGGGTCCGCAGGTCGATGCGGGGGCCCCGTACGGACGGCCCCGACGGTGCGTTGACAGTGCCGTCCCGTAATGTCGTGGCATGCCACGCCGCACCGCGACGATGCTCGCCTCCACCCTGATCCTGATCGCGCTCCTGTGCGCGGGAGTGTTCATCAAAGTGCCGTACTCGGAGATGTCGCCGGGCCCGACCGTGAACACCTTGGGCGATCACGACGGCGAGCCCGTGCTGCAGATCACCGGACACAAGACCTACCCGGCCACCGGGAATCTCAATATGACGACCGTCCGGGTCACCAGCGCCGACTACAACATGAACCTCGTCGAAGCGGTCTACGGCTGGCTGGCGCACGACAACAAGGTGGTCCCGCACGACACGCTCTACCCCGACGGCAAGACGGAGGAGCAGTCGACGCAGGAGAACGCCGAGGAGTTCAGCCAGTCCCAGGAGAGTGCCAAGGTCGCGGCCCTCGAGGAGCTGAACATCCCGGTGCAGTCCTGGGTGATCGTCTCCACGGTCGTCAAGGACTCCCCGGCCGAGGGCAGGCTGCACGCCGGAGACGTGATCAAGGCTGTCGACGGTACGGCGGTGAAGGTGCCCGACGACGTCGCGAAACTGGTCACCAAGCACAAGCCGGGCGAGAAGGTCGTCTTCACGATCGTGCCCGCCAAGGCTCAGGCCGCCGCCGAGAAGGAGAACAAGACGGCGACCGAGACCGAGGACATCACGCTCACCACCAAGGAGTCCGACGACGACGGTGAGTCCCGTGCCATCGTCGGCATCTCGGCCGGGACCGACCACACCTTCCCGTTCACCATCGACATCAAGCTCGCCGATGTCGGCGGACCGAGCGCGGGGCTGATGTTCGCGCTCGGCATCGTGGACAAGCTCACCCCGGGCAACCTCACCGGCGGCAAGTTCGTCGCCGGCACCGGCACCATCGACGACGCCGGCAAGGTCGGCCCGATCGGCGGCATCGAGATGAAGACGGTCGGCGCACGGGAGAAGGGCGCCCAGTACTTCCTGACGCCCGCGGACAACTGCGCGGACGCCGCCAAGGACACCCCCAAGGGGCTCACGCTCGTCAAGGTGAAAACCATCGACGACGCGATGAGCGCCCTCAAGGACATCAGCTCCGGCAAGACGGCCGACCTGACGGAGTGCACGACCAAGTAGTCCGAAGGACTACTCCGCGAAGGTCGCCGACAGCGCCTCCGCCAGTCCCGGCACCAGTCCCGAACCCGTGAGCACCTCCGTCGGGGCGTCCTTCTCCCGCAGGCGCAGCGCGGAGTCGCGGGTGCCGTCGCGCAGCACGCCGACCGTCATGCGTACCTCCTGACGGTCCGGGTGCTCAGCGACCCACTTCGTGAGCTTCTTGTCGCTGAGGCCCTCCGGGACGGACGCCTCGGCGGACGGCGGCAGCATCAGCCGCTCCACGGTGAGCGCACAGCCGACCACGGCGTCCGGCCAGGCGATGGTGCCGAGGAACTCGTCCAGCGGCTTGTCGGCAGGGATCTCGTCCTGCTCGATGGGGGTGAGACCGGTGGTTTCCTGCTCGTCCTGCAGACCGAGCTGGGCCGCGAGGCCGGGTTCCTGGGTCCGCAGCCGAGCGGTGTCTACGAGGGCGAAGAGGCGAGCGGGCTGGTCCCAGCCGAGGCCGGAGGCGTACTCGTCGATCTCGAGTACGGCCCGGGTGAGCGGGCTCGCTGCCATGGGAGTGTTGGACATGGTCACAATCCTGCCTCGTTAGTACCCGGAAACGGGAACCGAGTAAAGCGTGAGTAAGTTGCATAGATGAGGCCCCACGATCACGGAGCCTGACGAATGGTCCACGATCACGGGGACCTGACGGACCAACAGCGAACTTCGAGGTGCGCACCTTGGCTTTCCAGATGCCGGACCGCGGCGGAGGCCCGACGGGGCCACGGATCAGAGTGGGCCGACCGTCCCGGCGTGTCCGGACCCTGCTCATGACACTGGGCGTGCTGGCCGCACTGGCCATGGCCTTCGTCATGTTCGCGGGGTTCTGGACGGACTGGCTCTGGTACCGATCGGTCCATTACTCGTCCGTCTTCACGACCACACTGTGGACGAAAATCGGGCTGTTCTTTGTCTTCGGTCTCCTCATGGCGGCCTCGGTCGGTGTGAACATCTGGCTGGCGCACCGGCTGCGCCCGCCGCTGAGTGCCATGTCGATGGAGCAGCAGAGCCTCGACCGGTACCGGATGGGGATCGCGCCGTACAAGAGGTGGTTGCTCCTCGGGATCACGTCCCTGGTGGGTCTCATCGCCGGCGCGTCCGCCTCGGGCCAGTGGCGTACGTGGCTGATGTGGGTGAACGGAGTTCCCTTCAACCAGAAGGACCCCCAGTTCGGCCTCGACATCTCCTTCTACACCTTCAACCTGCCCTGGTACCGCTTCCTGCTCGGCTTCGGCTTCGCCGCCACGGTGCTCTCGCTGATCGCGGCCGCGCTCACGCACTATCTGTACGGGGGGCTGCGCGTCACCAGCCCCGGGGCGCGTGCCACGGCCGCCGCCACCGGTCATCTCTCGGTGCTGCTGGGCCTCTTCGTCGCGCTGAAGGCGGTTGCCTACTGGCTCGACCGGTACGGACTCGCGGTGAAGTCCAGTGACTTCAAGGCGACCGACAACTGGACGGGCCTCAGGTACGTCGACGCCAACGCGTATCTGCCGGCCAAGACGATCCTTTTCTGCATCGCCGTCATCTGCGCGCTGCTGTTCTTCGCCACCCTGTGGCGGCGCACCTGGCAGCTGCCCGTCATCGGCTTCGGTCTGATGGTGCTCTCCGCGATCCTCATCGGCGGCCTGTACCCGGCGATCGTCCAGAAGTTCCAGGTCCAGCCGAACGAACAGGCCAAGGAAGCGCCGTACGTCGCGAAGAACCTCAAGGCGACCCGGGAGGCCTACGGGATCCAGGACACAGAGGTCACGGACTACGCGGGCACGAGCGAGACCAAGGACACGACCAAGCTGCGCGAGGACGCCGACACCACGGCGAGCATCCGCCTGCTGGACCCGAACATCGTCTCGCCGGCGTTCCAGCAGTTGCAGCAGATGAAGAACTACTACGCGTTCCCGACCAACCTGGATGTCGACCGGTACACGGTGGACGGCACGGACCAGGACACGGTCATCGGGCTGCGCGAGCTGAACCTCGCAGGCATTCCGAAGAACAACTGGATCAACGACCACTTCCGTTACACACACGGATACGGCGTGGTCGCCGCCAAGGGCACCACGGCGACCTCCGGCGGCCAGCCCGTCTTCACCGAGTCCGACCTGCCGTCGCAGGGTGACCTCGGCACGTACGAGCAGCGGGTCTACTACGGCGAGAAGACCACGCAGTACTCGATCGTCGGCGGTCCCCAGAAGGAGATCGACTACTCCGACGACGACGGCGAGAAGACCACCAGCTACACGGGCAAGAGCGGGGTCAACCTCTCGAACCCGATCAACCGGGCCGCGTACGCGGTGGCGTTCAGTGAGCCGCAGATCCTCTACTCGGGCGCGATCGGCGATGGTTCGCGGATTCTCTACAACCGCACGCCCAAGGACCGTGTCGAGGCGGTGGCCCCCTGGCTGACCATCGACGGCGACGCCTACCCGGCCGTGGTCGACGGGAAGATCCAGTGGATCGTCGACGCGTACACGACCACCAACGGGTATCCGTACGCCTCCCGCACCACCCTGGGCGACACGACGGCGGACTCGCTGACCGCGACCAACAACCAGCGCGCGGTGGTCGCCCAGCAGAACCAGGTCAACTACATCCGCAACTCGGTGAAGGCGACCGTCGACGCTTACACCGGAGAGGTCAAGCTCTACCAGTGGGACACCGAGGATCCGGTCCTGAAGACCTGGATGAAGGCGTTCCCGAACACGGTGGAGCCCAGGTCCGACATCTCGGCCTCGCTGATGGCCCATCTCCGGTACCCGCAGGACCTCTTCAAGGTCCAGCGTGAGCTGCTGACCCGCTACCACGTGAAGGACGCGGACACCTTCCTCAGCGGCAGTGAGGTGTGGCAGGTGCCGGACGACCCGACCAACAAGTCGGGCGACGCGGTCCCGCCGTACTACCTGAGCATGGAGATGCCCGGAGAGACGGAGCAGGCGTTCTCGCTGACGACGACGCTCACGCCGAACGGCCGGGACAACCTGAGCGCCTTCATGTCGGTCAACGCCGAGGCGGGCACCCCTGATTACGGCAAGATCAGAATTCTGAAACTGCCGACCAGCGAACCGGTCGACGGGCCCAAACAGGTCCAGAGCCAGTTCAACTCCCAGCCGACCATCGCCGAGTCCATCAGACTTCTGCAGGGCGGTGACTCCGAAGTCGAGTACGGCAACCTGCTGACGGTGCCACTCGACGGAGGACTGCTCTATGTGGAGCCCGTCTACGTACGCGGCGGTGGACTCAAGTTCCCGCTGCTCCGCAAGGTGTTGGTCAGCTACGGAGGCAAGACCGCCTTCGAGAACACCCTCGACGTAGCGCTCAACAAGGTCCTGGGGACAGAGGGTTCGACCACCGAGCCACCACCACCGGACGAAACCACCGAGCCACCGCCGACTTCGAACAACCCGACGGTCCAACAGGCGCTCAACGACGCCCAGAAGGCCTTCGACGCCGGACAGGAAGCTCTCCAGAAGGGCGACTGGGAGGCGTACGGCGTGGCTCAGAAGGATCTTGAGGATGCGCTGAAGCGGGCCGAGGAAGCGCAGGCCAAGGCCGACGAGACCAGCGGTGGCAGCGGCAGCAGTCCGAGTCCGAGCAGCAGCCCGAGCAGTAGCGCGAGTCCTGGCGGCGACTGAGGCAGGGGCCACCCCGCGCCGTGGTACGGTTGCAACACAACGGCGCGGGGTGGAGCAGCTCGGTAGCTCGCTGGGCTCATAACCCAGAGGTCGCAGGTTCAAATCCTGTCCCCGCTACTGAAAATCGAAGGCCCGGATCCTGATCAAGGATCCGGGCCTTCGACGTATGTGGCTACGTCTGCGGTGACGCGCGAGGCTTCCGTGGTGACCTGGCGACTCCGGCGAAGTGCTGCTCCAAACGGGGGCAGTTGGAAAATCTGTGTTTGACTTGTCTCTCTGTGGGCATGTCGACAAAACGCTGAAGTGACCTCACTGGCTGCGGTATACCAGGTGTACCCAGGTTGCAGGTGGTGCGACGATGGACGTTATGGGGGACAAGGCAACTCTGTTGGATACAGGGCGTTTTGTGCAGCCTTCCGACCGGGACGAAACCGGCGAGGCTGTCGAGGAAGCACGCCAACGGCTCGCCGCGGAAGGCGGCGATGTCGAGGCGATGAGTGTCCTCGGAGCGATGCTGCTGCGCCGCGGTGATCTCGACGGAGCCGAGCCGCAGCTGCGCGCTGCCACGGCAGCCGGTGACCGCGCGGCCGCCAACAACCTGGGTGTCCTCCTGCACCAGCGCGGGTACGCCGAAGACGCCGCCGGCTGGTGGCGGATCGCCGCCGTCGCGGGCTCCGCGGCCGCCGCGCACGCCCTCGGCCGTCACCACCGCGAGCGCGGTGACGAGCCCGCCGCCGAGTACTGGCTGCGTCAGTCCGCCGAGCAGGGGCACGCGCTGGGCGCGTACGCGCTCGCGGATCTGCTGGAGCACCGCGCCGACGTGGGCGCGGAGCAGTGGATGCGGGCCGCCGCCGAGCGCGGGCACCGCGAGGCCGCGTACCGGCTGGCGCGGGCCCTCGACCGCAAGGTCGTGGACTCGGGCCGGGCCAGGGCCGACAACGGCGTCATCGGCGCCGGCGGTGAAGAGGCCGAGCAGTGGTACCGGCAGGCCGCCGCGCGCGGGCACCGGCGGGCCGCGCTGCATCTCGGCGCGATCCTGGAGAAGCGCGGCCAGCTCAAGGAGGCGGGGCGCTGGTATCTGACGTCCGCCAAGGACGGCGAGGCGCGGGCCGCCTGCGCGCTCGGCTTCCTGCTGCGGGACGCGGGCGACCCCGACAGTGCCGCCGTGTGGTGGCTGCGGGCCGCCCAGGACGGCGACGGGAACGCCGCCAACGCCCTGGGCGCGCTGCACGCCGAGCGCGGCGAGACGCAGACCGCCGAGCGGTGGTACCGCGCCGCGATGGACGCAGGCGATGTGAACGGCGCGTACAACCTCGGGCTGCTCTGCGCCGAACAGGGGCGGACCGCGCAGGCCGAGCAGTGGTACCGGCGTGCCGCCTACGCCGGTCATCGCGAGGCGGCGAACGCGCTCGCCATCCTGCTGCTCCAGGTCGGCGACGCGGCCGGGGCCCAGCCGTGGTTCTCCAAGGCCGCGGAGGCCGGGAGCGTGGACGCCGCGTTCAATCTGGGGATCCTGCATGCCGGGCGGGGGACTGCGGACGACGACGAGGCGGCGCTGCGCTGGTACGAGCGGGCCGCTGCCGCCGGGCACACCGAGGCGGCGCTTCAGGTGGCCATCGCGCGGCTGCGGGAGGGCGACGAGCGGGAGGCCGAGCGGCATCTGAGGGGTGCGGCGGGTGGCGGCAGTGCGGAGGCGGCGTACCGGCTTGCCGCCGTGCTCGATGCTCGGCGGCCGCCGCTGCCCGCGCATGAGCTGGGGGAGCCCGCGCAGGAGAAGAGCGAGTGCGAGGAGTGGTACGAGCGGGCGGCGTCCCAGGGGCACCGGCGGGCGCAGGTGCGGGTCGGCATGCTGGCCGCCGCGCGGGGTGATGTGGTCGAGGCGGCGCGGTGGTACCGCGAGGCCGCGGAGGCCGGGTCGCGTAACGGCGCGTTCAATCTCGGGCTGCTGCTCGCTCGGGAGGGGAGTGAGCCGGAGGCCGCGGTGTGGTGGGAGCGGGCCGCTGACGCGGGGCATGGGCGGGCGGCGCTTCGGCTCGCGCTGGTGTATGCGCGGGGCGGGGAGCTTGCCGAGGGGCAGCGGTGGGCCGACCGGGCGGTGTCTCTTGGGCCCGCTGAGGTTTCCGAGCGGGCGGCCCGGTTGCGGGATGCGTTGCGGGAGGAGTTGTCGGCGTGACGCGTTGCACTGGGCTGGGACGGTGCTCTGCGTGATGTTGCACTGGGCTGGGACGGCTCTGCGTGGCGTTGCACTGGGCTGGGACGGCTCTGCGTGGCGTTGCACTGGGCTGGGGCGGCTCTGCGTGGCGTTGCACTGGGCTGGGGCGGCTCTGCGTGGCGTTGCACTGGGCTGGGGCGGCTCTGCGTGGCGTTGCACTGGGCTGGGGCG
>NZ_JBHXWK010000024.1:0-50565 GCF_042671685.1 Streptomyces sp. NPDC127595
GGGGGGCCGCGGGGGGGGGGGGGGGGGGCGGGGGGCCCCCCCCCCCCCCCCCCCCGACCCACCCACCCGGACGCCCCACCCACCCGCACACGCCCCCGTACAAGGCGCCCCGCCAGAACACGCCCCCCGCACAAGGCGCCCCGCCAGAACAGGCCCCCCCGCCAGAACACATCACGACGCGGTCACGATCGCTCACTTGACAGCGTCGGCGCTCTTGCCGCCCTCGCAGACACGGGCGTAGACCAGATCGCACGGGACAGCGCCGGACGTTCGACGAGGAACGATGAACGGGGCAAAGATGCGCAGCACGATTCGTACACGCAGGTCGCCCGAGAGCTCGGCACACCGCAGGTCACCCCGAGCCGCACAAGCCGCCGCAGCCGCAGTAACCGCAGGAGTACTCGCCCTCGCCCTCACTGCATGCGGCGGTGACGACAGCAACGACACAGGCGGCACGGAAAGCAACGGCACGGACAACGCCGCCTCCGTCCAACTCCCCAAACTGAACGGGCAGACCCTCGAAGTCGCAGCCGTCTGGACCGGCCCGGAGCAGGCCAACTTCACCAAGGTCCTCGACGAGTTCGAGAAGCGCACCGGCGCCACAGTCAACTTCGTGCCGACCGGCAACAACACCTCCACCTTCCTCGGTACCAAGATCGAGGGCGGCAAGCCGCCGGACGTGGCGTTTCTCCCCCAGGTCGGCGTCCTGCACCAGTTCGCCGAGAAGGGCTGGCTGAAGGACATCGGCACGGACGCCCAGGCCCAGCTGGACAAGAACTTCTCAGCGGGCTGGAAGAAGCTGGGCGCGTACGAGGGCAAGCAGTACGGCATCTACGTGAAGGCCGCCAACAAGTCCCTGGTCTGGTACAACACCGCGGCGTTCGAGGCCGCGGGCATCACCGATACGCCCACCACCTGGGCGGACTTCATCTCCACCGCGCAGACGCTCTCCGACGCCGGCTCCCCCGCCGTCTCCATCGGCGGAGCCGACGGCTGGACGCTCACGGACTGGTTCGAGAACGTGTACCTCTCCCAGGCGGGCCCGGAGAAGTACGACCAGCTGGCGACGCACGAGATCAAGTGGACGGACCCGTCCGTCAAGGACGCGCTCACCACGCTCGCCGAGCTGTGGGGCAAGGACGACCTGATCGCCGGCGGCCGCTCGGGCGCGCTGCAGACGGAGTTCCCGAAGTCGGTGACGCAGACGTTCTCCGGTGACACCCCGGCGGGGATGGTCTTCGAGGGCGACTTCGTAACGGCGAACATCAACGCGGACACCAAGGCGAAGGTCGGCACGGACGCCAAGGTCTTCCCGTTCCCGGCGGTCGGCGACAAGGCACCGGTGGTCAGCGGCGGCGACGTCGCCGTGGCGCTGAAGGGCGGCGCGGGCGCCCAGGCGCTGCTGACCTTCCTCGCCTCGACGGACGCGGCGGAGATCTGGGCGGCCCAGGGCGGCTTCCTCTCCCCCAACAAGGCGATGGACCAGGGCACTTACAAGGACGACGTGACCCGGGACATCGCGAAGGCGCTGCTCGCCGCGGGTGACGACTTCCGCTTCGACATGTCGGACCAGGCCCCGGCGGCCTTCGGCGGCACCCAGGGGGTCGGCGAGTGGAAGGACCTCCAGGACTTCCTGAAGGACCCCTCCGACGTCGCGGGCGCGCAGAAACAGCTAGAGGCCGACGCCGCCAAGGCGTACCAGAGCAGCTGACGGCACCGGGATGTCGTCTTCGACGCTGAAGGCGGGCGGTGCCGGCGAACTGCCGGTGCCCGCCGCCGGGAAAACGCGCAAGAGCGTGACCGGGACCAGGCTGTGGGTGGCAGTGCTGTTTCTGCTGCCCGCGCTGCTCCTGCTCGGCGCGCTCGTGGTCTACCCGATCGGGTACTCGGTCTGGCGGAGTCTCTACGACGCCGGCGGTTCGGGCTTCGTCGGCCTGGACAACTACATCGACATCTTCACCACCGACTCGACACTCACCGCGGTGCGGAACACCGCGATCTGGGTCGCTGTGGCCCCCGCGGTGGTCACGGTCCTCGGCCTGATCTTCGCCGTACTTACCGAACGGGTGCGCTGGGGTACGGCGTTCAAGCTCATCGTCTTCATGCCGATGGCGATCTCGATGCTCGCCGCGGGCATCATCTTCCGGCTGGTGTACGAGCAGGACCCGGACCAGGGTGTCGCCAACGCGATCGTCACGTCCGTTCACGACGCCTTCGTCGACTCCTCGGTCTATCCGAAGGCGAGGCCGAACGCCCAGGTGAGCGACCTGAAGGCGTCCGGCGGCGGCTCCTTCACCAGTACGGGCACCGTCCAGGCGGGCTCTCCGGCCCTGCTCCCGCTCGTCGGCATCGCCCCGAACAAGCTCCCCGGCACCCCCGAGGACGCCAAAGCACCGACATCCGGCGAAGGAATCACCGGCACGGTCTGGCTGGACTTCAAGCTCGGCGGCGGCGGCGAGAAGGGCAAGATCGACCCGGGCGAGAAGGCCCTGAAGGGCGTGAAGGTCGAGGCCGTGAAGGACGGCAAGACCGTCGCCTCCGCCACCAGCGGTGCCGACGGCACCTTCACCCTCCCCCAGGAGGCGGACGGAGCCCGACTCCGGCTCCCGGGCTCGAACTTCGCCGCCCCCTACAACGGCATCGACTGGCTCGGCCCGACGCTCGTGACACCGTCCATCATCCTGTCGTACGTCTGGATGTGGGCGGGCTTCGCGATGGTGCTGATCGCCGCGGGTCTCGCGGGCGTCGACCGCAATCTCCTCGAAGCGGCGAGAGTCGACGGCGCGAACGAGTGGCAGGTGTTCAGAAGGGTCACCGTTCCCCTCCTCGCACCGGTCCTGATCGTCGTCCTGGTCACGCTGATGATCAACGTGATGAAGATCTTCGACCTGATCTACATCATCGCGCCGCAGCCCAGCCAGGACGACGCCAACGTGCTCGCCCTGCAGCTGTTCCAGTCCTCCTTCGGCGGGGGCGGCAACTACGGCGTGGGCAGCGCGATCGGCATCATCCTGCTGCTGCTCGTGCTGCCGATGATGTACGTCAATCTCCGCCGTCTCAGGAAGGAGCGCCAGCGGTGACCGCACTCGACACGTCCGTACGCGCCAAGCGCTCCCTCGCCGCCCGGGTGGCGAGCGGCGCGGCCGGCGGAGCACTGCGCGTCTTCCTGCTCCTGGTCGCGCTGTTCTGGCTGGTGCCCGCCTTCGGCCTGCTGGTCTCGTCGTTCCGCGACCCGACCGACATCGCCGCGTCGGGCTGGTGGAAGGTCTTCTCGGCCCCCGCCCAGCTCACCACCAAGAGCTACCAGTCGCTCCTGGAGAACGGCGACATCACCAGCGCCCTCTTCAACACCATCTGGATCACGGTCCCGGCGACCCTGCTGGTCGTCATCATCGGCGCGATGGCCGGATACGCCTTCGCGTGGATGGACTTCAAGGGGCGCGACTGGTGGTTCATGGCGGTGGTGGCACTGCTCGTCGTCCCCGTCCAGGTGGCGCTGATCCCGCTCTCCAACCTCTTCGGAAAGATCGGGATCTTCGGCGACATCATCGGTGTCGTCCTCTTCCACGTGGGCTTCGGACTCCCCTTCGCGATCTTCCTGCTGCGCAACTTCTTCGCGGAGATCCCGCGTGAACTCCTGGAGGCGGCACGCCTGGACGGCGCGGGAGAGGCCCGGCTCTTCGCCACCGTCGTCCTTCCGCTGGGCGCGCCCGCGATCGCGTCCCTGGGGATCTTCCAGTTCCTGTGGGTGTGGAACGACATGCTGGTCGCCCTGGTGTTCTCGGACTCGAACTCGCAGCCACTGACGGTCGCCCTGCAGCAGCAGGTACGGCAGTTCGGCAGCAACATCGAGGTCCTGGCGCCGGGCGCGTTCATCTCGATGGTGATCCCGCTGGCCGTGTTCTTCGCGTTCCAGCGGCAGTTCGTGTCGGGGGTGATGGCGGGCGCGGTGAAGTAGCGGCGGATTCTCCGAGTCGGCTGATACTCCGAGTTGCGGCACCCGGAATTCCCCCGGATGCCGCAACTCGCGTAACCAGGTCACCTCTTCGGCCGTTCCCGGGCGTAATGTCGCGCCGACCCATGGATGTGCCTTGCCCAGGTTCAGTGTCATCGTCCCCGCGTACAAGGTTCAGGCGTATTTGAGCGAATGCCTGGAATCCGTCCTCGGGCAGTCCTGCCCGGACCTCGAACTGATCGCGGTGGACGACTGCTCACCCGACGCCTGCGGCGCGCTCATCGACGAGTTCGCGGCCCGCGACACCCGCGTACGCCCCGTCCACCTGCCGGAGAGCGTGGGCCGTGGCCGCGCCCGCAACGCGGGCCTGAAGCACGCGAGCGGCGACTACCTGATCTTCGTGGACGGCGACGACACCCTCACTCCGGACGCGTTGCGCACCATCGCCGACCGTCTGAAGGAGACCTCCGAACCGGACGTCCTGCTCTACGACTTCGCGCGCACGGACTGGTCGGGCGAGGCCGTCCGCAGCCAACTCGCCCAGCAGCTCACGGAGGAGGGCCCGGCCCCCTTCCGGCTGGACGACCGTCCGGGGCTGCTCACGGTCCTGCCGGTGGCCTGGAACAAGGCGTACCGCCGGGAGTTCGTCGAGCGCGTGGGCCTCACCTTCCCGCCCGGCCACCACACGGACACACCCTGGACGTATCCGGTGCTGATGTCCGCGGAGACGGTCGCCACCCTGGACCGGGTCTGCGTCCACCACCGCAGCCGCCGAGAGGCCGGCGCCCTCACCACCGCCACCGTCGGACACTTCGACCTCTTCGAGCAGTACGACCGTGTCTTCGCGTATCTCGACTCGCGCCCGGAGCTGGCCCACTGGCGCCCGGTGCTGTTCCGGCGAATGGCCGACCACCTCTCCGCGGTGTTCGTCGAACGCGGCCTGCTGCCGCGCGGCTCCCGCGCCGAGTTCCTGCGCAAGTCCCGCGCCCACTACCGCCGTTACCGCACTCCGGGCGCCCAGGTCCGCGTAGGCACCCGGGCGCGGCACCTCCTGGTCCGCCTCGGCACCCACCGCACGTACCGGCTGCTCTCCCTGGCAGCGAGCCTCAACAGGCGCTTCCTCAAGCTCAGTTCGAAGGCACTCCGCACGGCACACAGCAGCGCCCTCCGACTCCACTACC
The DNA here is from genome assembly GCF_042671685.1 of Streptomyces sp. NPDC127595. Taxonomy (NCBI): domain Bacteria; kingdom Bacillati; phylum Actinomycetota; class Actinomycetes; order Kitasatosporales; family Streptomycetaceae; genus Streptomyces; species Streptomyces sp. NPDC127595. Next base: position 5,137 of record NZ_JBHXWK010000024.1, read on the forward strand.
GGGTCCAGCGCCGCCTCCCGCTGCGCGCCGACCGTGCCGTCTTCGCCAGTTACCGGGGCCGTGGTCACGGCTGCAACCCGGGCGCCCTGGAGTCCGCGTTCCGTGCCCTGGCACCGCACATCCGCACCGCGTGGATCGCGCGCCCCGAGCACCACCACACGATCCCGGCCGCGACGCGCAGGATCCGCCCAGGTTCGGCCGCGTACTGGACGGCGCTCGCGCGCTCCAAGTACCTCGTGAACAACGTCGACTTCGACGACCTGCTGGTCAAGCGCCCCGGCCAGATCCTGATCCAGACACAGCACGGCACCCCGCTCAAGTACATGGGCCTGGACCTCCAGGACCGTCCGGCGGCAGCCCGCGACACCGACTTCGCCGAGCTGCTGCGGGGCGCCGACAAGTGGGACTACTGCCTCTCCGCCAACCGCCACTCCACCCTCATCTGGGAGCGCGTGTTCCCGGCCGCGTACACGACCCTTGAGTACGGCCTTCCGCGCAACGACGTGTTCCAGCAGGCGACTTCGGCGGACGTGACCCGGTTGCGGGAGTCTCTCGGCATCCCGGAGGGCACGGTCGCCGTCCTGTACGCGCCGACGTTCCGCGACTACCGCCGCACCCAGCGCCACACCCTCGACCTGGAGCGCGTCCTGCGCCAACTCGGCCCGCGCTTCGTGGTGTTGACCCGCGCCCACCACTCCTACGGCGCCCCGCTCACCCAGGCTTCCGGCGGCCGCCTCATCGACGTCTCCGACCACCCGAGCATCGAGTCGCTGTGTCTCGCCTCGGACGCGCTGGTGACCGACTACTCGTCCCTGATGTTCGACTACGCGGGCCTCGACCGCCCGATCGTCGTCCACGCCGACGACTGGGAGGCGTACGAAGCTGCCCGCGGCACCTACTTCGACCTGCGCGCCTTCCCGCCGGGCGCGGTGGCCCGCAGCGAGGACGAACTGATCGACATCTTCGCGACGGGGCACTGGCGCGGCTCGCGCTCCACCCAGCTGCGGGCCGCGTTCCGTGAGCGTTTCTGCCCGTACGACGACGGACGCGCCGCCGAGCGAGTCGTACGCCGGGTCCTGCTGGGCGAGAGCGCGACGCCCGTCATCCCCCTGCCCGAACGCCATCCCGTACCGTCGGCCGCCGCGGCCCGTCCGCTCGCGCCGCTGGCCACCGTGCCACGGCCCGGTGGTCCGGTGTCCGTCCCCGTCTCCGTCTCCGTCTCCGTCTCCGAGAATCTCTGAACCGGACCGCCCATGTCTTCCAGCAGGCCCACGCCCAGTCGCCCCGTCACCTGGCGACCGGCCGGACGTCCCGGCCGTGTGCACACCGACCGGGGCAGCCACCATCACTCGATGAGGTGACGTACGACTAGGTGGCTGACGACGGCGGGGAAGTATGACAAATGCCCCAAGCCGTCGCCCAGCCCCGCCCCGCCGCCCGGTGAGCGCCGACGTCCTCGTGCGGCGGGCCGTGCGCGGCGCCACCGCCCTGCGCGGGGGTGCCTCCTGGCGCCCGAGCCCGTACCAGGTCTTCGGTGGCCTGTTCTGGCTGGTGATGGCGCTCGCGTACTGGCGCGTCCCGCTGTGCTGCGACGCCGGCCAGCACGCGGCGGTCGTCGAACGGCTCAGGGCGAGCCTCCTGCACCCACGCCTCCCGACGGCGGACCTGCCCGGCGCGGGCAGCCCGTACTACTCGCCGTACGCCCTCGCTCAGGGACTCTTCGCCCGGCTGACGGGCCTGGGCGGCTGGGGGGTCGTACGGCTGTCCGGACCACTGAACCTGCTGGTCCTGCTGACCGGCATCGCCCGCTTCGTCCGCGTCCTGGCACCGGGCCGGCCCTGGGCACCCGTGCTCGCGCTCCTCTCGATGACCCTCCTGTGGGGCACCGAGAGCGCTTGGTGGAGCGGCTTTCTCGGGCTGCTGCCGATGACGGGGAACCTCGGTGATCCGTCGGCGTTCGCCATCGGACTGACCTTCTGGGCCTGGGCGTTGACGGGTACGCGCGCGCGAGGGGGCAGCGGGAGCGGTGGCCGGGTCCGGTACGTCGGTCCGAGCGGGCTGCGGAGCTTCTCCGGGTACGCGGGAGTCGGCGCCCTGTACGGGCTGATCCTGCTCGTCCACCAGGTCACGGCCCTCGCGGCGGTGCTCGGCGCGGTGGCACTCGTCGCGGGATGGCAGCGCAGGTGGCGGACCGCCGTCGTGGGCCGCTGGGCGCTGGCAGGGATGACGGCACTGCTGGTGGCGTACTGCTGGCCGTACTTCGATGCCTTCGCGCCGAGCGGGCACAACGCTTCGGACAGGTTGTACGAGGGGATGCCGGGCCACTTCTGGCTGGCGCTGACCGGGGTGCCCGCGCTGTGGCTGCGGGCACGGAGGTCGGCACGGGATCCGCTGGTGCTGATGTTCGCGCTGGACTGCGCCGCGGTGGCGTACGGCTGGGCCGGCGGGCGCTACGCCTGTGGCGGGATCCTCGGGCTGACGCTGGTGGCGCCGCAGTTCGCGCTCGCGGTGGAGCTGGCGGCGCCCCGGCCGTGGCCGGTCTGGCGGCGCGGGCTCGGGGCGGTGGCGGCGACCGGGGCGTGCGTCGGCTTTCTGACCGCACAGGCCGGGGCCGTCGTACCGCGCTCGCTGGACCCTGTCGGCTTCGAACAGCCACCGCGCCGGCCGACGTACGCCTGGGCGGCGCGGTTCATCCGGCCCGGCGAGGCGGTCATCGCCGACGGGTACTACGCGGTCCGGCTGATCCCGGGCCACGGCGTGGACCTCGCCGCGCCCGCCCTGCCCGACCCCGCCCTCGACGAGGCGGAACGCCAACGGCGGCTCGCGGCGGTCCGCGCCTACCTCGCCCCGTCGTCGACCCGCGCCGCACGCACCGCCGTGGCCCACCGCTATCACGTGCGGTGGCTGCTGCTGACGCCCGGGCAGCGGGTGCCCGAGGAGGCGGTGGTGGTGGCGTGGAGCCGGGAGACGGGCGAGGTACTGGCGCGGGCCGGGCGCTGAGGCGGCTGGGGACTGCTCGATCGCCGACGCGTCCGGGAACTACTCGATGACGAGGTCGACCGGGATGTTGCCGCGGGTCGCGTTGGAGTAGGGGCAGACCTGGTGGGCCTGCTCGACCAGCTTGCGGCCGGTGGCCTCGTCCACGGTGTCGGGCAGCTCGATGCGGAGCGTGACCTTCAGCGCGAAGCCCTCGCCCTGCTTGCCGATGCCGACCTCGCCGGTCACGGCGGCCTCGGAGACGTCGACCTTCGCGAGGCGGCCGACGACGGCGAGGGCGCTGGCGAAACAGGCGGCGTAACCGGCGGCGAAGAGCTGCTCGGGGTTGGTGCCCTGGCCGTTGCCGCCCATCTCCGCCGGGATGCCGAGCTGGAGGTCGAGCTTGCCGTCGGAGCTGACGGCACGGCCGTCGCGGCCGTGGGTGGCGGTGGCAACAGCGGTGTAGAGCGCGTCCATGAGGACCATCCCTCTCAAGTCAATGTCTTGCCCGGGCGGCCGGTCCGGCCGCCTCGCAGCACCAATTAGAGCACGCAATTCAATTGCGCACAACTTAATGACGGACAGCTTGCTATCCTGGACCCATGACCGCCACCCCGACGCCGACCCCGAGTCCACCGGCCCCGAGACCCCAGGGCCCGGCCGGCGCGGAGTTCCTGCGCCTCGACAACCAGATCTGCTTCTCCCTGAACGCCGCGTCACGCGCCTTCGGCGCCGTCTACCGCGTGCTCCTCAAGGACCTCGGCCTCACCTATCCCCAGTACCTGGTGATGCTGGTGCTCTGGGAGCACGGCGAAATGCCCGTGAAGAAGCTCGGCGAGCACCTGCGGCTCGACTCCGGGACGCTGTCGCCGCTGCTGAAGCGGCTGGAGGCGGCCGGTCTCGTACGACGTGAGCGCAGCGCCCGCGACGAGCGTTCCGTGCACGTCCACCTCACCGACGAGGGCATCGCCCTGCGCGAGCGCGCGCTGGTCGTGCCGCGCAGGATCGCCGCCGCGACGGGCGCGAGCCTGGAGGAGATCCAGGAGCTCCGGACCCGCCTCGACCATCTGACGGCGGCCCTGGACGCGGCGGCGCTGGAGGAGACCGCGGGCAGCGCGCTTTAGCCGGCCGCCCAGTCCATGAACGGATTCGCCGGCCGGCGCACGTACAGCCGCAGGGTCACGCCTTTGCGTGCGACCTCCTGACGCGGCACGAACTGCTCCCCGACCACGGTGAGTTTGACCCGCTCGGTGGCGCTCCCCGGATACCAGGACGGCCGCAGCGCGAACGGCTCCGCGACCACCCACACCCGGTCGAGGCGGTCGAGGCGTCGCCGCAGTTCGCCCGCGTCCGTCTCCTGCCCGTACAGGGTCCCGGACACCGGCGCGGGCTCCCTGAGCGCGATGTCCCGTACCCCGCGGAAGCCCTTCGGATACGCCAGCGCCGAGCGCCGCACGATCGACGGCAGGAACAGCACCGGGTCCCCCGGCCGCAGTTCCCGCCCGGCGAGGGCGGAGACGGCGGCGAGGTTGTCGGGGCGGCGGTCGGGGGTGCGGTCCTGGCGGAGGAGGGGGAGCTGCCAGACGAAGACAAGGGCGATGGCGAGGACGCCGGTGAGGGAGCTGACGGCCGGCCTCGGCACCATCTGCACCAGGCGTTCGGCGCCGGCCGCGGCAAGGAGCGGCGCCCCGGCGAGGGCGTACAGCACATAGCGCTCGTCGTACAAAGGCCAGAAGCGGGACACGGTCATCAGTACCGCGGGCGGGACGACCATCAGGGGCAGGGCGACCGCGCGGAGCGTCAGCTCACCGCGCCGCGCAGGCGGGACAGACAGGGCCAGCGCGATGAGGGCCAGGTACGGCACGAGAACCAGGCGCTTCGGCCCCGCGAACGCCCGCAGCAGATGGTCGACGCTGTCGAGGCCGGGCGCCGACAGCCACGCGACCTGCGCGGACTGCCCCTTGGAGACGAGGGCGAGCGGCAGCAGCACCAGCACCGCGGCGCCGGCCGCCTGCCCCCACCCCCGCCACAGCTGCCGGGGCACCCGCGCGAGCGCCAGGGTCACCGCGTGCGCGGGCAGCACCAGCACCGCGAACTCGTGCAGCAGGCAGGTGACGGCGACCGTCCCGCCGTACGCCCACCAGGCGCCCGTCCGCACCGCCCTCACCAGCAGCAGCGTCGCCCCCGCGGCACCGGCGGCGACCAGCGCGTAGGACCGTCCCTCCTGCGCGAAGTGCCCGGTCATGGGCGTGACGGCGTACAGCAGACCCGCCCACAGGCCGACCCTCGGGCTGCCCAGGCGGACGCCGAGGGCGGCGACCAGGCCCGCGGTCGCCGCGGCCCCGCAGACCGAGGGGAGCCGGAGGGCGACCTCGCCGGGGTGCAGGGCCAGGACGACGTGCATGAGGAGGTAGTACAGGCCGTGCACGGCGTCCACGCTGTGCAGCAGCTGCCAGATCTGCGGGACCGAGCGGCGCGCGACCTGGAAGGTTACGGCCTCGTCGCGCCACATGCCGCCGCGGTCCAGTCCCCAGAGCCCGATCGCGAACATGACGGTCACGGGCACCAGCACGGCCACGACCTCCGTACGTCCGATCCCCGACCGCCTCGCCCACGAGCTCACCATGAGCAAGATCTTGTGCGATTAAACAACCTTTGAGGCGTATTGACGGCGTATCAACCCTTTTGCCCCATCCATGCGGCTTACCATCCGGCCGTGATGAGCACCTTGACGATCACCATGACGAAACACCGCGGCCCGCTTCTCCTCGCCGCCGCGTGGCTCGCCACCCGCGCCCTGATGCTGGAGCTGCTCGCCCACGACCACCTCCGCCTGCTCGGCCGGGGCGGGGTCTCACGCGAGGTCAGCAGCCTCTACTTCCGCTGGTACGGCGTGCTGTCGCACGGCACCTTTCCGGCGGACGACCGGCTGTGGCAGTACCCGCCGGGCGCCGGCCCCGTACTGCTCGCGCCGGCGCTGCTCCCGGCCCTCACCTACTTCACGGCCTTCGTGGCGCTCACCCTCGCCGCGGACGCCGTGATCATGATCGCCCTCACGCGCGCGGGCACCCTTCCCGGCCGATCCCTGGCCGGGGCGGCCCTGTGGGCGATGGCACTCCCCCTCCTCCTGCACCTCCCGCTGGTTCGCTACGACGTCCAGGTCACGGCCTTCGCCGTCATCTCCCTGTTGACGTTGTCGCGGTCCACGCGCGTGTGCGGTGCGTTCGCCGCGCTGGGGGCGCTGGTGAAGGTCTGGCCGGCGCTGGCGCTCATCGGCACGCCGAAAGGCCGTACGACACGGCAGGCCTGGACATCGGCGGTGGTCACGGCGGCCGCCATGCTCCTGCTGCTGGTCGCCGCGTTCAGCAACCCCTTCGACTTCCTGCGCCAGCAGGGCGGCCGGGGCGTCCAGATCGAGTCGCTCGGCGGCACCGTCCTCGGCTTCGCGCGCCGCGCAGGGTGGCCGGGCACCGCGCGCTACCAGTACGGCGCGATGGAGTTCGTGGGCCCCTACGTCTCCTCCGTCGCGACCCTCTCCCTCGCCCTCACCGTCGCCTCCTTCGGGCTCCTGCTGCTGTGGCGGGTGCGCGCGCGGCACTGGACGGCCGCGACTCCGTACGACGCCGCCCTCTGCGCCGTACTGCTCTTCACCGTGACGAGCCGGGTGATCAGCCCCCAGTACATGGTGTGGCTGCTCGGCCTGTCCGCCGTGTGCCTGACCTCACGGCACACCACCCAGCGCCCGGTGGCGGCACTGGTCGTGGCGGCGACGGCGGTCAGCTCCGTCATCTACCCCGCCATGTACGGGGAGGTCATCCACAGCACCTGGACGGGCTGCCTGCTGATGCTCGTACGCAACGGTCTGCTGACGGCAGCCGCGCTGCTGTCCTTCATCCGGCTGTGGCGGGCGGGCTCGACCGTGCCCCTCGGGACCCCCGCGGAGGTTTCCTACCGGAATCCGCTGCCCGTTCCCGCCGTCTCCCGAGCCAGGCGGTGAGGGCGCCTGATTCACTGGTACGCGACCACAGGACCGCGTTCACGGGCCCGGCGGGCTCACTCACGAGGGGACGGCCGCACATGACCTGGCTGATCACCGGCGGCGCCGGTTACATCGGGGCGCATGTCGTCCGCGCGATGCTCGACGCGGGCGAACAGGCCGTGGTCTACGACGACCTGTCCACGGGCATCGAGGAGCGGGTGCCCTCCGGTGTCCCCCTGGTGGTCGGCTCGACGCTGGACGCCGGACTGCTGGCCCGCACGATCGAGGAGCACTCCGTCACCGGCGTCGTACACCTGGCGGCGAAGAAGCAGGTCGGCGAGTCGGTGGACCTCCCCCTGCACTACTACCGGGAGAACGTCGAGGGTCTGCGGGTGCTGCTGGAGGCGGCGACCGCCGCGTCCGTCGGCTCCTTCGTCTTCTCGTCCTCGGCGGCGGTGTACGGCATGCCGGATGTGGACCTGGTGACGGAGGAGACGCCGTGCGCGCCGATGAGCCCGTACGGCGAGACGAAACTGGCGGGTGAGTGGCTGGTCCGTGCGACGGGCCGCGCCACCGGTCTGTCCACCGCGTCCCTCCGCTACTTCAACGTGGCGGGCGCGGCGACGCCCGAGCTCGCGGACGTCGGTGTCTTCAACCTGGTTCCCATGATCTTCGAGAAGCTCACCGAGGACGCGCCGCCCCGTATCTTCGGCGACGACTACCCCACCCCCGACGGGACCTGCGTCCGCGACTACATCCACGTCGTGGACCTGGCCGAGGCGCATGTGGCCACGGCCCGCGCCCTGGAAGCATCCCCGGGGAAGGACCTGACCCTCAACATCGGCCGTGGGGAAGGCGTTTCGGTCCGCGAGATGATCGACCTCGTCAACGCGGTCACCGGCTACGAGCGTCCTCCGGTGACCACTCCCCGCCGTCCCGGCGACCCGGCCCGCGTGGTGGCCTCGGCCGACCGTATCTCCGTGGAACTGGGCTGGAAGGCGAAGTACGACGTCGAGGACATGATCACGTCGGCGTGGGCGGGGTGGGTGCGGCTGCATCCGGGGGCGGCGCGGGGCTAGACGCTCAGTGCCCGGCCCGCGAGTTGGGGGAAGGTGACGCCGGTCAGCTGCTCGGAGGCCAGCCACAGGCGGACGGCGGACTCGGGGTCGCTGGCCGCGGCCGACCGGCCGACGAGGGTCGGACCGCCGCGCATCTCGGCGAACCCGTCCGGTCCGACGTAACTGGCGCCGGGCAGATCCCGGGTGGCGGCGTACAGCGTGGGCAGGGCGCCGGCCGCGTTGTCCTGGGCGATGAACCGGTTGCCCACCGCCATGAACGCGCGCCGCGCGACGCTCGCGTCATGCCCCTGGAGGTTGGTGGCCGCCCAGCCGGGGTGCGCGGCGAGGGCCCGCGCGGACGAGCCCTCGGCGGCCAGCCTGCTCTGCAGCTCCAGGGTGAACAGCAGGTTGGCGAGCTTGGACTGGCTGTAGGCGGCCATGGGTGAGTACTCGCCGGTCAGATTCAGGTTGTCGAAGCGCATGTGGTTGCTGCTGGGGATCTTGTGGGCGCCGGACGCCACGGTGACCACGCGGTCGGTGACATACGGCAGCAGCAGGTTCGTGAGGGCGAAGTGCCCCAGATGGTTCGTCCCGAACTGCATCTCGAAGCCGTCCTTCGTACTGGCCTCGGGGATGTTCATCACGCCCGCGTTGTTGATCAGCAGGTCCAGGTCCCCGTGCCACGACTCGGCGAACTCCCGTACGGAGGCGAGGTCCGCGAGGTCGAGGCGGCGCACCTCGACGGTGCCCTTGGCGCCCTGGACGGTTCGGGCGGCTGCCTCGCCGCGTTTCGGGTCCCGTACCGCGAGCACGACGTGCGCGCCCGCCCGGGCCAGGGCGTCGACGGTGGCGATACCGAGCCCGCTGTTGGCACCGGTCACGACGGCGGTACGGCCGCTCTGGTCGACGAGGTCGCTTGCGTTCCACTTCTGCTTGGTTGCCATGCCGATGAATGTAGGCGTCGCCAACAATGCTGTCAATGCCAACAATAGTGTCGATGACAACAAAGTTGACGTCGACAACAATGTAGCCAGCAGTCACATGGCCATTACACTGAGGGCCATGCAGACTCGCCCGACCCGCCGCTACCACCACGGAGACCTGCGCGCCGCGCTGCTGACCCGCGCCGAGGAGACACTCCGGGAAAAGGGCCCGGGCGCCCTGTCGCTGCGTGAACTGGCCCGTGACCTGGGCGTCAGCCACGCCGCGCCGAGCCGTCACTTCAAGGACAAACAGGCACTCCTTGATGCGCTGGCGCAGGTCGGTTTCGAGCGCATGGGCGAGGCACTGGCCGCGTCGCAGGCAGCGGCGGACGAGACCTTCGCCGACCGCATCGCAGCCCTGGCCCGCGCCTACGTCGGCTTCGCCACCGCCAACGCGGAACTCCTCGACCTGATGTTCTCGATCAAGCACGACCCGGAGGCCTCCGAGACCCTCGTCGAGGCCTCGCAGAACATGTCCGTACTGGCCATCCGTCTCATCGAGGAGGGCCAGCGCCGCGGCGAGGTCCGCGAAGGCCCCATCGAGGCCGTCGCCGTCCCGCTCTTCACCACCCTGCACGGCTTCGCCAGCCTCGCCGTGAGCGGCACCCTCTCCACCGAGTCCGCGGACTCGGACCTGGAGAACGTCATCGCCTACATCCTCAGAGGCTGCGCCCCGGACACCCCGCACACACTCCCCCGATGACCACCGCCCGCGCCACCGGCGCGATCCTCGGCTCCGCCGTGGGCGACGCCCTCGGCGCGCCCTTCGAGTTCGGCCCCGCGGGCGCGTTCACAGAACGCTTCCCCGCTCCCGGTCACGGCGGGGAGATGTGCGGCGGCGGTGGCTGGGGCCCGGGCGAGGCCACCGACGACACGCAGATGGCGGTCCTGGTCGGCGAGTCGCTCATCGACCGCGCAGGCCTCGAACTCCCGGACATCTTCAGCAGGTTCCGGCGATGGGCGGCAGCCGACCCCAAGGACATCGGCCTGCAGACGGAGGCGGTCCTGACGAGCGGAGACCCCTGGGACCTGGCCGCCGCGATCCACTTCCAGCACAGCCAACGAGCCGCGGGAAACGGCTCCTTGATGCGGGCGGCCACCTCCGCCGTGTACTTCGCCCCACACGGCCGTACGGCCACCATGGCCGCCGCCCGTCGTATCGCCGCCCTCACCCACGGCGACCGGGCGGCCTGGGAAGGCACCGCGATCCTCCACGAGTTGATCCGCGTCGCGCTGGAGGGCCACGACCCGCTCACCGCGATCCCGGAGGCCCTCACCGCCACCCACCCGGGCCACCGGGCCCGCTACGCCGCCGTCCTCGCCCCCGACTGGCATCCCGACGAAGCCACCGAGTTCAACGGCGCGGTGTGGCCCTGCCTCGGCTCCGCCGTGTGGGCGCTGCGGACGACCCGGTCGTACGAGGAGGCCGTGCGCGCCGCGATCGACCTCGGCGGTGACACGGACACCGTCGCGGCGGTGACGGGCGCCCTGGCGGGAGCCGTGTACGGAGCCGATGCCATTCCGGCCCGCTGGACCGAGCCCCTGCACGTGCCTCTGCCGGGCTTCGACGGACGAATACTGCTGACTGCGGAACTCGCCAACCTGGCAAGCAAGTTGGCGAGCTGAAGCCCTGAGCGAACAGCTCACCGCGCCGCCGTCCGTCGTCCCTAGCATCGACGGCATGGGAGCCGAGACGGCAGACGCGACAGGTGGGACCGCGAGGGCCACCTACGACGAACACGCCGACTGGTACAACGAGTTCATGTCGGCCACCGGGCCCGGTGAGTACATCCGGCGGGTGCACGGCGCGCTTGCGGATCTGTTGGGTCCCGGCGCGGGGACGTGCCTGGACGTCTGCTGCGGGACGGGGGCCCATGCGCCTGCGCTGGCGGGGCTGGGGTGGACGCCCGTGGGGGTGGATCTGTCGGGCGGTCAACTCCGGCACGCGGTGGGGCGGTTGCCGGTGGCGAGGGCGGACGCGACGGCGCTGCCGTTCGCGGACAGCTCGCTGCCCGCCGCGGCCTGCGTCCTGGCACACACGGACGTACCCGACTACGCGGCCGTGCTGCGCGAGGCCGCGCGCGTCCTGCGACCCGGCGGCCGGTTCGTGCACTTGGGCGTACACCCCTGCTACATCGGCGCGTTCGCCGACTGGAGCGACCGGCCGAGGGTCGTCGTCGACGAACGGTACGAGGACCGCTCCCGCACCTATGACGCGTGGAACCCCGCGGGGGTCCGCGCCCGGGTCGGCGCCTGGCACCTCCCGCTCGCGGAGCTGCTCAACGCCACCACGGAGGCCGGGCTACGGCTGGTGCGCACCGCCGAGGCCGGTCCCGGCGGGATCCCTGATCTGTTCGGGTTCCTGGCCGTGAAGGCGTAGGGCGACGACAGGGCAGGGCGAGACCTCAACACCAGGCCCGGCACCGACGCCGAGCCCGGCATAGGGCCGGGGCAGGGCTCCAACGCCAAGTGCGGTGCCCAACACCAAGCCCGGCACGGACGCCAAGCCCCGCACCGGCGCCAACTCCGGCACCGCCCCTCACAACGCCTTGAGCGCCGCCGCCGTGGCCCGGGCCAGACTCGCCAGGTACCCCTTGGGCAGCTTGGGACCGCGCACCACCACCGCCCGCCAGTACAGCGGCCCGGACATCAGGTCGAGCGCGAGGTCGAGGCTGATTCCCTCGCGGACCTCTCCCCGGGCGGCGGCCGCCGCGACGATCCCGTTCGCCACGCCCTGCTGACCCTCGCGCAGGGCCTTCTGCATGGCGTCGGCGATCTCGGGGTTGCGGGCCGCCTCGGCCTGGAGGTCGGGGATGATCTGGCCGGCCACCGGGTGGCGCAGGGCACGTGAGGTGACCTCGTACAACAGCCGCAGGTCGCCCTCCAGGGAGCCCGTGTCCGGCGCGGGCAGGCCCTGGACGGCGACGGCGGAGACCAGGTCGAGGACGAGGTGGAGTTTCGAGCGCCAGCGCCGGTACACCGCCGTCTTGCCGACACCCGCGCGACGGGCGATGCCCTCGATGGACATCCGGGCGTAGCCGACGGCCGCGAGTTCCTCGAAGACGGCGGCGCGGATGGCCTCGGTCACATCCTCCCGGAGGACGGCCGCGCCCGCGGGGGCCCGGCGGCGCGGGGCCTTCGCCGGGACAGGCCCGGTCCCAGAACCGGGCCCTGAGCCGGTCGCCGCCCCGGACCCGGCCCTGGCCCGGGTCACGGTGCCGGTCACGGTCCCGGTGGCATCGGCGTTCGTCGTCATGCCTTCCAGCATAGGGCGTGACGACGAAACGGTTGCGTTCCGACGTGGAAAAGGCCTAGGCTCGCGTTGCGACGATACGGTCCCGTCCCGACGTAAGAAGACGGCAAAGACGACGTAAGAGCCAGGTCAAGGACGAACCGGACCGCTTCGCCCCCCACCCCCCGAGCGAAAGCAGCGGATGTGAGCCAGGTTCTCGACACACCGCCCCCCGTGTCGGCCTCCCCCGCCGACAAGACAGCCGGCCGGCCCGCCGCAGAGAGCGCCGAGGCGCTCGCCGCCCGGTACGGCCTGACTGTCAGCGGCGCACGCCCCTCCCTGGCCGAGTACATCCGCCAGCTCTGGGCGCGGCGCCACTTCATCACCGCCTTCGCCACCGCCCGGCTCACCGCCCAGTACAGCCAGGCGAAGCTCGGCCAGATCTGGCAGGTGGCGACCCCGCTGCTGAACGCGGCGGTCTACTACTTCATCTTCGGCATCCTGATGGGCACCAGTAAGGGGATCCCCGACTACATCCCGTTCCTGGTCACCGGCGTCTTCGTGTGGACCTTCACCCAGAGTTCGATCATGGCGGGGACGCGGGCCATCTCCGGCAGCATCGGGCTCGTACGGGCGCTGCACTTCCCGCGGGCCGCGCTGCCGGTGTCGTACTGCCTCCAGCAGCTCCAGCAGTTGCTGTTCTCGATGTGCGCGCTGGTCGTGATCCTGCTCGCCTTCGGAGTGCCGGTCAGCATGTCCTGGCTGCTCGTCATCCCGGCGCTCACGCTCCAGTTCGTCTTCAACGCGGGCGTGGCGATGATCATGGCCCGGATGGGCGCGAAGTTCCCCGACATCTCGCAGCTCATGCCGTTCCTGCTGCGCACCTGGATGTACATGTCGGGCGTCATGTGGAGCATCGAGCATGTCCTGAAGAACAAGGACCTGCCCGGCTGGGTCCTGATCGCGCTGCAGTCCAACCCCGCCGCCGTCTACATCGACCTGATGCGGTTCGCGCTGATCGACAGCTTCCACGCCGGCCAGCTCCCGCCGCACGTGTGGGCGGTCGCGGCGGGCTGGGCGCTGCTCGCCGGCGTGGGCGGGTTCCTGTACTTCTGGAAAGCTGAGGAGACGTACGGCCGTGGCTGACATCATCACGAAGAGCACCCCCCAGACCTCCCCCGTCGACAGCACCGTCGACGCCACCGGCGAGCTGATCCCCACGGTCATCGTCGACCAGGTCGACATCGTCTACCGCGTCAACGGCACCGGCGCCGGCCGCGGTTCCGCCACCGCCGCCCTCAACCGCATCCTGCACCGCGGCAAGACCGAGAAGGCCTCCGGCGTCCGCAAGGTGCACGCCGTGAAGAACGTGTCCTTCACGGCGTACCGCGGCGAGGCCATCGGCCTGATCGGCACGAACGGCTCGGGCAAGTCCACGCTGCTCAAGGCGTGCGCGGGTCTTCTTCCCGTGGAGAACGGCAGGATCTACACCGACGGCCAGCCCTCGCTCCTCGGCGTCAACGCGGCGCTGATGGGTGACCTGACCGGCGAGCGGAACGTATTCCTCGGCGGCCTCGCGATGGGCATGTCCAAGGAGCAGGTGCGCGCGCGCTACCAGGAGATCGTCGACTTCTCCGGCATCAACGAGAAGGGCGACTTCATCACGCTGCCGATGCGGACGTACTCCTCCGGCATGTCGGCCCGTCTGCGGTTCTCCATCGCCGCCGCCAAGGACCACGACGTCCTGATGATCGACGAGGCCCTCGCGACGGGGGACCGCTCCTTCCAGAAGCGCTCCGAGGCCCGCATCCGGGAGCTGCGGAAGACCGCGGGCACCGTCTTCCTCGTGAGCCACAACAACAAGTCGATCCGGGATACGTGCGACCGGGTGCTGTGGCTGGAGCGGGGCGAACTGCGTCTGGACGGCCCGACCGACGAAGTCCTCAAGGAGTACGAGAAGTTCACGGGCAAGTAGCGCCCGACACCGACAGAACGGGAGCGCCCCCGGCCATCACGGCTGGGGGCGCCCTCATTGGCGTACGGCTACGAATGCGTCCGCAGCAGCGTCCGCATCGTCCGCATGGCCACCGACAGATTCGCCAGGTCGAACGCGTCCGAGCTGCGGATCTCCTCCAGGGTGGTGCGGGCGCGGCCGAGGATCGCCGCGTTCTTCTCCTCCCAGGCCTTGAAGCGCTGCTCGGGGGTGGAGTTGCCGTTGCCGGCGGACAGGACGTCGGCGACGAGCGCCGCGTGGGCCGCGTACAGGTCCTCGCGGATGGAGGCGCGGGCCATGGACTGCCAGCGGTCGGCGCGCGGGAGCTCGATGATCCGGTCCATGAGCTGGGTGATGCCGAGGCGGTCGCCGAGGTCGTAGTACACCTCGGCCACGGCCATCGGGTCCTTGCCGGTGCGGTCGGCCACCGCGACGATGTCCAGCGTCGGGAAGGCGGAGGAGAACCCGGCCACGCGGGTGGCGAGTTCGTCCGGGACACCGGCGCCCGTCAGCTCGTCGTGGATCCGCTGGTACCACTCCGAGTCCGCGCCGCGCAGCAGCTTGGGCAGCTGGGACCAGACCTGCTCGACCCCGTCGCTGAAGAAGCTGATCGTCTCGGCGAGCTGGAGCGGCTGCGGCCGGTTGTTGAGCAGCCAGCGCGTACCGCGCTCGACGAGACGGCGGGAGTGCAGGCGGATCCGGGTCTGGACGTCGGCGGCGACGACATTGTCGAGCGCCTCCACCGCGTCCCACACCTGGCTCGACTCGAAGATCGCGCGGGCCGCGGTCTGCGCCCGGACGATCTCCTCCAGGGAGGCGCCGGTCTCCTCGCGCAGACGGTGCAGGAAGCTCGTACCGCCCGTGTTGACCGTGTCGTTGACCAGGACGGTCGTCACGATCTCGCGGCGCAGCGCGTGCCCGTCGATCTGCTCGCGGAACTTCTCGCGCAACGCGGTCGGGAAGTACGCGTGCAACAGGCGCTGGAGGTAGGGGTCGTCGGGCAGCGAGGTGGCGAGCAGCGCGTCGGAGACCGTGATCTTCGTGTACGCGAGGAGGACGGCCGTCTCCGGACCGGTCAGCCCCTGCCCGGCGGCCAGCCGTTCGCGGATCTGCCGGTCGGTGGGCAGGAACTCCAGGGCGCGGTCGAGGTGACCCTCCCTGACCAGGGTGCGCAGGAAGCGCTGCTGGGCGTGGAGCATGTCCGGCGACTGGGCGAGCGCGTTGGCGATCGCCACGTTCTGCGCGTAGTTGTTGCGCAGGACCAGGGCGCCGACCTCTTCGGTCATCTCCGCGAGCTGCTTGTTGCGCTGCTTGACGGTCAGATCGCCGTTCGTCACCGTCGCGTTGAGCAGGATCTTGATGTTCACCTCGTGGTCGGAGGTGTCCACGCCCGCGCTGTTGTCGATGGCATCGGTGTTGATCTTGCCGCCGTGCTGCGCGAACTCGATCCGGCCGAGCTGGGTGAGCCCCAGGTTGCCGCCCTCGCCGACGACCTTGACCCGCAGGTCGGCGCCGTCGACGCGGATGGCGTCGTTGGCCTTGTCGCCGACGTCCGCGTGCGTCTCGGTGGACGCCTTCACATACGTACCGATGCCGCCGTTCCACAGCAGGTCGACCCGCGACTTGAGGATCGCCTTCATCAGGTCGGCCGGCGTCATCTTGGCGACGCCGGACTCGATGCCGAGGGCCTCGCGGATGTGCGCGTTGACCGGGATGGCCTTGGCGGTACGCGGGAAGATGCCGCCGCCGGGCGAGATCAGCGTGCTGTCGTAGTCGGCCCACGACGAGCGCGGCAGCTCGAACAGCCTGCGCCTCTCCGCGTACGAAGTCTCGGCGTCCGGCGTCGGGTCGATGAAGATGTGCCGGTGGTCGAAGGCCGCGACCAGCCGGATGTGCTCGCTGAGCAGCATGCCGTTGCCGAACACGTCACCCGACATGTCACCGACACCGACCACGGTGAAGTCCTGCGTCTGGGTGTTCACGCCCAGCTCCCGGAAGTGCCGCTTCACGGACTCCCAGGCACCGCGCGCGGTGATGCCCATCTTCTTGTGGTCGTAACCGGCCGAGCCGCCGGAAGCGAAGGCGTCGCCGAGCCAGAAGTTGTAGCTCTCCGCGACCCCGTTGGCGATGTCCGAGAAGGTCGCGGTGCCCTTGTCGGCGGCGACGACGAGGTAGGTGTCGTCCTCGTCGTGCCGTACGACGTCCGCGGGCGGGACGACCTCACCGGCCACCATGTTGTCGGTGATGTCGAGCAGCGCGGAGATGAAGGTCTTGTAGCTCGCGATCCCTTCGGCGAGCCACGCGTCGCGGTCCACGGACGGGTCGGGAAGCTGCTTGGCGACGAATCCGCCCTTGGCGCCGACCGGCACGATGACGGTGTTCTTCACCATCTGCGCCTTCACGAGCCCGAGGATCTCTGTCCGGAAGTCTTCCTTCCGGTCGGACCAGCGCAGACCACCACGTGCCACCTTGCCGAACCGCAGGTGAACGCCCTCGACGCGCGGCGAGTACACCCAGATCTCGTACGCCGGACGCGGCGCCGGAAGATCCGGGATGGCCTGCGGGTCGAACTTCATGGAGACGTACTCGTGGGGCTTCGCGCCCAGCGCCTCCTGGAAGAAGTTCGTGCGCAGGGTCGCCTTGATGACGGTGAGGAAGGAGCGCAGGATCCGGTCCTCGTCCAGGCTGGCCACCTGGTCGAGCGCGGCGTCCAGCTCCTCCATCAGCGCGTCGGTCAGCTCGACACCGGCGCGCTGGCGGTCCGGCGACATCCGCGCCTCGAAGAGCGAGACGAGCAGCCGGGTGGTGTGGACGTTGTTGCGGAGGGTGTCCTCCATGTAGTCCTGGCTGAAGGTCGAACCGGCCTGGCGCAGGTACTTGGCGTACGCGCGCAGCACCATCGCCTGGCGCCAGTTGAGCCCGGCGCTGAGCACGAGCGCGTTGAAGCCGTCGTTCTCGGCGGCGCCGGTCCAGGTGGCGGCGAAGGCCTGCTGGAACCGCTCGCGTCCGTCGTCGCCGAGGGAATCGCCGTTGCCGTTCAGGGACTTGGGCAGGCGCAGTCCGAAGTCGTAGATCCAGGCGGTCGTACGGTCCGAGCAGCGCAGCTCGTACGGACGTTCGTCGGTGACCTCGACGCCCATGCGGTTGATCGCGGGCAGGACCGCGGAGAGCGAGACCTGCTCGCCGGTGCGGTAGATCTTGAAGCGACGCTCACCGGGTCCTGCGCCGACCGGCTCGTACAGGCTGAGCGCGAAGTCCTTGTTGTCGTCCTTGGCCAGCGCTTCGAGGTGGACCAGGTCGGCGACGGCGGCGCGCGGGTTGTGGTCCGCCTTGTATCCCTCGGGGAACGCGCCCCCGTACCGGCGTACCAGCTCGGCGGCGCGCTCCTCGCCCAGCTCGGCGGTCAGCGCCTCCTGGAAGCCGTCGGCCCACGAGCGGGCGGCCTCGACGAGCCGCGCCTCGATGCGCTCCTTGTCGGCGTCGGAGAGCTGCGGCAGCTCGGTGCCCGGCTCGACCCGGACCACGAAGTGCAGCCGGGACAGGATCGACTCGGTGTTCCAGGCCGTGAAGTCGACGCTGGTGCCGTTCAGCTCCTCCTTGAGGATGTCGATGATCCGCAGGCGTACGCCGGTGGTGTAGCGGTCGCGCGGGAGGTAGACGAGCGCGGAGTAGTAACGCCCGTACTCGTCCTGGCGCAGGTACAGCCGCAGCCGGCGCCGCTCCTGGAGGTACAGGACGGAGGTGACGATGGACCGCAGCTCGTCCGGCGGGGTCTGGAACAGCTCGTCGCGCGGGTACGTCTCCAGGATCTGGAGCAGGTCGCGTCCGTCGTGGCTGTTGGGCGAGAACCCGGCGCCGCGCAGGACTTCCTCGACCTTGCGGCGCACCACGGGAACCCGCCGTACGGACTCGGTGTACGCGGCCGAGGAGAACAGCCCGAGGAAGCGCCGCTCGCCGATCACATTGCCGTCGGCGTCGAACTTCTTCACACCGACGTAGTCGAGGTACGACGGCCGGTGCACCGTGGACCGGCTGTTGGCCTTGGTCAGCACCAGCAGCCTGTGCTCGCGGGCCTTGGCGCGGGCGTCCGCGGGCAGCCGCTCGAAGGACGGGCTGACCGGGTGGCTGTCCTCGCCGGTGTGGTGCGGGTCGGAGCGCAGGATGCCGAGACCGGTACCGGCCACGGCGGCGAGCGAGTCGTCGTCCCGCAGCTCGTACTCCCGGTATCCCAGGAAGGTGAAGTGGTCGTCCGCGAGCCAGCGCAGCAGCTCCCGGGCCTCCTCCACCTCCTGGTCGCGCAGGTCGTCCGCGGTCGGCTCCTTGGGCAGCTCCTCCGCGATACGCAGCGCGGCGTCGCGCATCTTCTCCCAGTCCTCGACGGTCTCGCGGACGTCGGAGAGCACGCGCAGCAGATCGGCGGTCATCTGCTTCAGATCCGCGCGGTCGGTCTCGCGGTCCACCTCGACGTGGATCCAGGACTCGACGGCGGCGTCGTGCGGGAGGTCGCCGGTGGGCCGGGTCGGCAGCACCTCGATGAGCTTGCCGGTGAGGTCACGCCGTACGACGACCTGCGGGTGGATCACGAGGTGGATGCCGCGCCCCTGGCGCGAGAGCTCGTTGGTGACCGAGTCGACGAGGAAGGGCATGTCGTCGGTCACGACCTCGACGACGGAGTGGCTGGAGGTCCAGCCGTTCTCCTCGACGGTCGGGGTGTGGACCCGGACGCTCGCCGTGCCCTGGGGGCGGTTCTCGGCCAGTCGGTAGTGCGAGAAGGCGGCGCCGAAGACGTCGACCGGGTCGCGGTCGGTCAGGTCCTCCGCTGCGGTGTGCAGGTAGTAGCGCTGGAGGAACGCGAGCACGGTCTCCCGGTCAGGAGTGCCCTCGTCCGTCGTCCCAGTCGGTAGGTGCGCCCCGACCGGGCTGTTCTCAGCTACCCGGGCGGCCCGTTCGAGCAGCTCGGCCTTGGCTTCGTCCAGCTTGGTCTGCATTGTCCTCTGGCTCCTGTCGCGCGCCATTGCGTGACGTAGAAGGAAGTACGGTCTCTTCTCCGACGTAACGCCGTGACGCGGGGTGTCCGGTCTGGTCCGACGCTATGCCGCACGGAGAGATGAGCGGGGGGTTATCGGCCATTCTCGGCACCCGCGGCGACTGTGACGCTGCTCTCGGCACCGTCTTCGCCTCGGGTACCCCAGGCACTGC
Organism: Streptomyces sp. NPDC127595; assembly: GCF_042671685.1. Taxonomy (NCBI): domain Bacteria; kingdom Bacillati; phylum Actinomycetota; class Actinomycetes; order Kitasatosporales; family Streptomycetaceae; genus Streptomyces; species Streptomyces sp. NPDC127595. The sequence goes on from NZ_JBHXWK010000024.1 coordinate 24,557, forward strand.
CTCGGATTCCCTCGGCGCTCTGGATGTCGCTCCGGGTGTCCGTGCTGTCCCTGACTCCCCGACCCGCCCGCGAAGATCAACGACCGCCGCCCGGTCACGGATGTCGTCCGTGCTGTCCGGGCGCGCAGCAGGAGCGTCAAGGCCCCCGCGAGATATCGCGCTGATCACGCCCCCAGGCTATCGCTCCCCACCCGGGGGTCGTCATGAGCCGTATGTGTACAAAAGCAGGGGTCGAACTTTGACACTCTGCACAGGGATGAAAGGGACGCGGGCATGCAGTGCGGGCGACTCCCGTGCCGCCGGGGCGCGTTGGCGGCGCCTCCGCGAAGCGGGGCGGCGGGTGCCCGTCACCCCCTTCCCGTGACAGCGGGAAGCGGCTGCCCCGCCGACGAGGGCAGCCGCCGTAACACCGCCCGGGGCGAAACGGCCGGGCGCCTGCCATGACAGCCAAGGCCCGTGGGGACGGGAACCAACACTGCCGACGCCCAACCGCCCTTCGGAACCTTCCCCCCGGACAGCTCCACCAGAGCCTCCCGCACTGCTCGGGCCCCCGCGATCGGTAACCATGAAGATCCGTATACGTATAGAGGAATCAGGCCAAGGGCTAGGGGTACCTACAGCGGCAGCGGTGGCTGCGGGCACGCGTGCCCAATCAGTCGCCTAGCTGTGGGCATGCGTGCCGCCAGGGGCGGCACGGGTGGGCACAGCGGCACCCCGTACAGCGCCGGGCTCCGCGACCCACCCCGACCCCAGCCCCCACGCCGGGCAACCGGCAAGCGCACCGACCCCAGCCCCCACGCCGGGCACCTGGTCAACGCCGGCAAGCAGACCGCACCCCCACCCCGGGCCCCCGGCCAACGCCGGTAAGCGCACCCTCAGCACCCAGGCAGCCAGGGCCCAGCAACACCCCCAGCCCGCCGCTAGGCGTCCGGCCCCGCAGGAATCTCCCCCCGGGACCCCACCCCCAACTTCGCCAGAATGTGCTCGACATGCGCATCAGCGGTCCGCTTGGAGATGACAAGCCGCTCGGCAATCTCCCGATTGGAGAGCCCCTGCGCCACCAGCGCAGCGACCTCCCGCTCGCGCCGCGTCAACGCATCCGCCCCACCCCGCCGAACCCCGCCCCGAGGCCCCGGCACCGCTCCCGGCGTATCGGCATCCCCCCGCACCGCCTCCAACACCTCCGGCCCGCTCAACCGCGCCCCCACCACCCGCCACCGCTCGAACTGCGGACCCCCCAGCGCGACCCTGATCTCCTTGCCCACCGACTCCTGCTCCCGCAGCACCGAGGGCAGCAGCCCGATCGGCGCACTGTGCAAGCGCTGCGCGTTCTCCGCGTACCCGAGCAACCAGGCAGCCCTGACATACCGCTTCTCGTACGCCGCCGACCAGGAGAGCCCGACGCAGCACAGCCCCGCCACCAGCACCTCACCCACCCCGGCCACCTCTTCGAGGGCCTGCCTCAGCCGGGCGGGACTCTCCGTCCGGTCCCCGGCGAGCCACGAGATCAGCCCGTACGCCCCGAGGGTGGAGGCGTGCATCTGCCGCTCGCCGGTCTCCTCCAGCCGGGCGAGCCCCACCTCGCACAGCTCCAGCGCGCCGGGAACATCGCCGAGTACGGCCCGTACGAGCGCCCCTTCGTAGTGGTGCAGCGCGATGCCCAGCAGATTGTCGCGCGCGAGCAGCACCCGCCGCTCCGCCTCGATCACGGCCAGCCCCTCCTCATAGCTCACCTCCCCGCACAGGGCCCGCAGCCCGCCGATGTAACCGCGCGCGATCTGCCCCACCGTCTCCGTCTCCCCGCCGACGCGCGCGGCGACATCGTCGGCCTGGCGCGTCCGCTCAAGCGCGAGCACCAGATCGGCGTTCCACACCCCGAACATGCCGGTCACCAGCAGCCCCCAGGCCCGCGCCGGGCAGTCCTGCGAGACCCGCTCCAGCCCCTTCTCGATCCAGTAACGGCCTTCGGACAGAGCTCCGCGGGCCCTCCAGTGCGGCCACAGCCTGGCCGCGAGCCGCAGCCCCTCCTCCGCCCTGCCGGGCACCCCGCTGTCGTACGCGTACTCCAGCGCGGCCCGCAGATCGGCGATCTGGGCGCGCACCTCGTGGTGCAACTCCGTCTGGCCTGGCGTGAAGAAGCCATCCTCGAAGCGGACTCCCAGGTCTCGCAGGTAGGCGAAGTGCCGCTCCCATACGGCCGCCCCGCCACCCGACTCCTCCAGCCGGTCGGCGCCGTACTCCCGGATGGTGTCCAGGAGCCGATAGTGCCCGCCGTCCTGCCCGACCCGCTGCACCACCGACTTGTCGACGAGCCCGATCAGCGGCTCAAGAACCCCGCCCGCCTGCAACTCGCCGCCCGCGCACACCCGCTCCGCCGCCGCCAGCTCGAAGGAACCCGCGAAGACGGACAGCCGCGCCCACAGCGACCGCTCCTCGGAGGTGCACAGCTCATACGACCAGCCGATGGCCGTACGCAACGTCTGGTGCCGTGTCAGCGCGGTGCGCCGCCCGCCGGTGAGCACCTCGAACCGGCGGTCGAGCCGGGCCACCAGCTCAGCCAGCGGCACCGCGCGCAACCGCACCGCGGCCAGCTCCAGTGCCAGCGGAATGCCGTCGAGCCGGTCGACGAGCGCCGGCAACTGCCCCTGGTCACCGTCCACCACGGCGAACCCCGGCACCGCCGCCCGCGCACGCTGCACGAACAGTTCCAGCGCGTCGTCGCGGGCGAGCGGTGCGATCTGCAGGCAGTGCTCGCCCGGTACGTCCAGGGGCTGTCTGCTGGTCGCGAGGATGCTGACGCCCTCGGCCTCCCGCAGCAGGATGTCGGAGAGCGTCGCGCAGCCGTCGATCAGGTGCTCACAGGTGTCGAGGACGATCAGCAGGCGGCGCCCCTGGAGATGGGCGACCACCGCATCGAGCGGCTTCATGCCGGACTGCTCGGGCAGTTCGAGCACCGCGGCGAGCGTCGCCGGTAACAGCTCCGGGTCGCGCAGCTCCGACAGCTCGGCCAGCCACACCCCGTCGGGGAACCGCTCGCCGGCGCCGGCCGCCACCCGTAGCGCCGTACGGCTCTTGCCGACCCCGCCGGGCCCCACCAGTGTGACGAGCCGCGCCCGATCCAACGCGCCCCGCGCCAGAGCGAGTTCCTCGGCCCGCCCGACGAAACTGGTGAGCTCGACGGGAAGGTGACCACCCCGCCGCTGCCCAAAGCCGAACCCGAATCCCATCGCGCCCCCCACAGCACGTGCCACCGATCGCACCAGGACCCTGGCCCCCGCACAGCGTACGCACCCAGATGCGGAGCGTTAACGTCTTCGCCTCAAGTCCCCACCCTCCTCGCAGCACACCCCAGCGAACACGTGGGGCTCACCCCACCGAACACGCCCGGCTCACCCCGGCGCCAAGCCCCGGGAGTCACCAGTGGGACTGCGGGACCGCAGCCCCTCCCTGGTCAGGCCGCCAGGCGCTGTGCCTCCACGACCGCTTCCTCCAGGCTGTCCACCACGGGCACGCCCACCTCCTCCAGGCTGGCGCGGCCGTGCGAACCGCCGGTGTAGAGGACCGCCTGCGCTCCCACATGGCGGGCGGCTATCGCGTCGTCGGCGGCGTCACCGATCACCACCACGCGGGCCGGCTCCACACCGGCGAGCGCGCCCAGGTGCCGCACCATGTGCTCGGCCTTGCTGCCGCCGGAGGGCCCGGTCCGTCCGTCGACCCGCACGAAGTGCGGCTCGATCCCGAACTCCCGCACCAGCGGGACCAGTTCGTCATGCACATACATGCTGAGGAGCGACTGGCTGTGTCCCGCCGACCCCCACTCCGTGAGGAGCGTCGGCACACCCGCGGTGAGCTCGCACACCGCCCGCTGCTCGGCGTAGTACCGATGGAAGGTCTCGTCCATGACCTGCCACTCCGCGTCGGTCGGCAGTCGCCCCATGAGCCGCTCATAGAACTTCGGCACCGGAACGCAGTACAGCGCCCTGTACCGCTCCAGCGTGATCGGCTCAAGACCCAGCTCGGCGAACGCGGCGTTCGTCGCCCCGATGATCGCGGCATTGTCGTGGAACAGAGTGCCGTTCCAGTCCCACACGATGTGCGCTGCTCCGTACTTCCCCATACCAAGAAAATACCCGCCGCCACTGACAACGCTCCAGACAGCCCGTCCGCGGCCGCCGCGCCAGGAGCGGCGAAGCCTCAGTCCCCCAGGCCCACCAGCTTGGGGATCTCCTGCGTGGCGAACCACAGCAGCTCGTGGTCCTCGGCCCCGTCGACGATGAACTGGGCGTCGTCGTCCCCGTGGTCGGCCGCCCCCATCGCCTCCACCGCGGCGGCGATGTCCGCCTCCGCGTCCGCCAGGTCGACGTGCACGGCAGCCGCCTTGGCCAGGGACACGGCCCGGGAAACCCGTACCTCACCGAGCGCCGCAGGTTCCAGTCCCCGGTCGGGGTCGGCGACCGCGTCCCGGTCGGCCACATCGACGGCGACGACCACCCGGCGCCGCACGGCCTCCGGATCTACCGCGAGCAGCCGAAGCGAGGCCAGCGCGGCGCGGTTCAGAGCCGCGTACTCGAGCTCCTCGATGTCGTCCGAGAGGTACCACTCGCGCAAGGCGGGCGTGACGGCGTAGGCGACGAACGGTCCCGACCCCAGCTCCCCCGTCTTGTACGCCTCGGCGAGACCGGAGAGGGTCAGGGGGACGTAGACGCGCATGGCTGGCCGCTTTCGTAGTCGGAGAGCTCCGGGAAGGACGGTCCGGCGCCTCCCTGGAGGGCCTTCAGGATACGTGCGGGCGTCCCCTTTCGAGTCCCCGGCCGGACCCTCCGGAGCGTCCACCTCCGGCTCGCGATTCACCCGGTACACCCCGGCCCCGCCAAGCCTCCCGCACCTCCCGGCCACTCTGATGAGTGAACCTTCCGGCCACCCCGACGCGGGCGCCACGTCCTTGCGGAGGCCCGCACCGGCCTCGTACAAGATCCCCAACGCAAAAGTTACCGCCCGGTATCTAGCCGGGCCCAGCGAGCGGGGACCACGGATGAACAAGGTGATGACCAGGACGACGCGCCACCCGGGCACCCGCCCGCCGGGCCGCCAGGACCCCCGCCGCCCGGGCAACACCTCACCGCGCACACCGGGCGGAGGCACCACCCCTCGTACGCCCCCGGGAGGCAGCCGGCCGCCGACGCCACCCGGCGGAGGAACATCCCCAACCACGGCGGCACCCGCGCCTCGAACCACAGAGCCCGCAAACCGCCCGTCCACGGCGCAGGCCGGAGCCACGACGCTCACCAGGACCAGGCGGCCCCATGAGACCCCCCACAGGCCCGCTCCCCGCCCCCGCCCCACCGACCTCTTCGCCGACCTCCTCCTCGCCGTCCTGAGCGGTCAGCGCCCCGTGCACTGCATGCTGCGCCACACCGCGGGCCGCGCCTACGACGAACTGGCCTGGCTCGCCGAACGCGGCCTCCTGCGCACCCGCGGAACCCGTCCGGTCGTCCGCGACATCGGCTACTACGTCCCGCGACCCGGCGCGATCGAGGCCTTCGCCCGCATCGGTGCCGGCGAACAGCTCCGCGCCATGGCCTTCCGCCTGGAACAGGCCCCCGACCTGCGCTGGCGCTGCACCGCGGTCGAACTGGGCGGCCCCCGTATGCCGCACACCAACGACGACTGAGCCGGGGACAGCGCGAGGGCCGGACACCCGATGGTGCCCGGCCCTCGGCCGACTGCTGAACCGCTCAAGCAGCGGTCACTTCTTGCGGCGACGCGCGCCCTTCTGCTGCTTACGACGCTCCGCGCGCGTGAGGCCGTCCGACTCGGAGCGCACCGGCTCGTCGTCGTCGCTGGCGAAGTCGCCCTCGACGATGCCGCCCTCGCCGTCCACGGTGGGCGCGGAGAAGTGCAGCCGGTCCGGCCGCTGCGGGGCGTCGAGCCCCTTGGCACGGATCTCGGGACGCGCACCCGCGGGGACGGTGTCCGACTTCTTGTCCAGCGAAGGCGCGGAGTCCGCGACCGGGACCTCCTCGACCTGCTGCTCGACCTGGACCTCCAGGTTGAACAGGTAGCCGACGGACTCCTCCTTGATGCCGTCCATCATGGCGGTGAACATGTCGAAGCCCTCGCGCTGGTACTCGACCAGGGGGTCCTTCTGCGCCATGGCGCGCAGACCGATGCCCTCCTGGAGGTAGTCCATTTCGTAGAGGTGCTCGCGCCACTTGCGGTCCAGGACCGACAGCACGACCCGGCGCTCCAGCTCACGCATGATCTCGGAGCCGAGCTGCTCCTCGCGGGCCGCGTACTGCTCGTGGACGTCGTCCTTGATGGACTCGGAGATGAAGTCGGCGGTCAGACCGGCACGGTCGCCGGCGGCCTCCTCCAGCTCATCGACGGTGACCTTCACCGGGTAGAGCTGCTTGAAGGCGCCCCACAGCCGGTCGAGGTCCCACTCCTCGGCGAAGCCCTCGGCGGTCTCGGCCTCGATGTACGCGTCGATCGTGTCGTCCGTGAAGTGCTGGATCTGCTCCTGGAGGTCCTCGCCCTCCAGGACGCGGCGGCGCTCGCCGTAGATGACCTCGCGCTGCCGGTTGAGGACCTCGTCGTACTTCAGGACGTTCTTACGGGTCTCGAAGTTCTGCTGCTCGACCTGCGACTGGGCGGACGCGATCGCGCGCGTGACCATCTTGTTCTCGATCGGTACGTCGTCGGGAACGTTGGCCATCGACATGACCCGCTCGACCATCTGGGCCTTGAAGAGGCGCATCAGGTCGTCACCCAGCGACAGGTAGAAGCGGGACTCGCCCGGGTCGCCCTGACGGCCGCTACGACCGCGGAGCTGGTTGTCGATACGCCGCGACTCGTGCCGCTCGGTGCCCAGCACATACAGCCCGCCGAGGTCCTTGACCTCCTCGAACTCGGCCTCCACCGCCTTCGCGGCCCTCTCCAGGGCGGCGGGGAGCGCCGCGGCCCACTCCTCGATGTGCTCCTCGGGGTCGAGGCCGCGCTGGCGCAGCTCCGCGTCCGCGAGGTCGTCGGGGTTGCCGCCGAGCTTGATGTCCGTACCACGGCCGGCCATGTTCGTGGCCACGGTGACGGCGCCCTTGCGGCCGGCCTGGGCGATGATCGGCGCCTCACGGTCGTGCTGCTTGGCGTTCAGCACTTCGTGCTGGATACCGCGCTTGGAGAGCTGCTGCGAGAGGTACTCGGACTTCTCGACCGACGTCGTACCGACGAGGATCGGCTGGCCCTTCTCGTGCTTCTCGGCGATGTCGTCGACCACCGCGTCGAACTTGGCGACCTCGGTGCGGTAGATCAGGTCCGACTGGTCCTTGCGGACCATGGGCTTGTTGGTCGGGATCGGGACGACGCCGAGCTTGTAGATCTGGTGGAACTCGGCGGCCTCGGTCATCGCCGTACCGGTCATGCCGGAGAGCTTGCTGTAGAGGCGGAAGAAGTTCTGCAGGGTGATCGTGGCGAGGGTCTGGTTCTCGTCCTTGATGTCCACCCCTTCCTTCGCCTCGATCGCCTGGTGCATGCCCTCGTTGTAGCGGCGGCCCGCGAGGATACGGCCGGTGTGCTCGTCGACGATCATGACTTCGCCGTCGATGACGACGTAGTCCTTGTCCTTCTTGAAGAGCTCCTTGGCCTTGATGGCGTTGTTCAGGTAACCGACGAGCGGGGTGTTCACCGACTCGTACAGGTTGTCGATACCCAGCCAGTCCTCGACCTTGGCGACGCCGGACTCGTGAATGGCGACGGTGCGCTTCTTCTCGTCGACCTCGTAGTCCCCGGTCTCCTCGATGCCCTTGAGGGTGTTGCCCGCCTCGCCCTTCTTCAGCCGCGTGACCAGCTTGGCGAAGTCGCCGTACCACTTGGTGGCCTGGTCGGCGGGGCCGGAGATGATCAGCGGCGTACGGGCCTCGTCGACGAGGATGGAGTCGACCTCGTCGACGATCGCGAAGTTGTGGCCGCGCTGCACCAGTTCGTCCTGCGACCACGCCATGTTGTCGCGCAGGTAGTCGAAGCCGAACTCGTTGTTCGTGCCGTAGGTGATGTCGCACGCGTACTGCTCGCGGCGCTGGGCCGGCGTCATGTTGGCGAGGATGCAGCCGACGCTCAGACCCAGGAACTTGTGGACGCGGCCCATCATTTCGGAGTCGCGCTCGGCCAGATAGTCGTTGACCGTGATGAGGTGAACGCCGTCTCCGGTGAGCGCGTTCAGATACGCGGGCAGCGTGCCGACCAGGGTCTTGCCCTCACCGGTCTTCATCTCCGCGACATAGCCGAGGTGGAGCGCGGCGCCACCCATCATCTGCACGTCGTAGTGACGCTGGCCAAGGACGCGCTTGGCAGCCTCACGGACGGTCGCGAAGGCCTCGGGCAGCAGGTCGTCGAGGCTCTCGCCGTCGGCGTAACGCTGCTTGTACTCATCGGTGAGGGCCCGCAGCTCGGCGTCGGAGAGGTCGACGAAGTCCTCTTCGATGGAGGTGACCTGGTCCGCGATGCGGTGCAGTTTGCGCAGGATCTTGCCTTCGCCTGCACGCATGATCTTTGAGAGGACGGACACTGGGCTATGTCTCCTTGCCGGTCGGGCCTGGGACGGTCGGTTGCAATGACAGTTTCAATTAGCAGCTTGAGCAACGGCCATCGTAAGCGAGGACCCCACCGCGCCGGGAGGCCTGCTCGTGACAGCCACTAGGACAACGGCCAGGGGTTGCGGAAGGTGCCGCGTCGGCGTCGCGAAAAGTAATCACGGACTCACTCTCGGCAAAGGAATGGCGTCCTCGCGCCCGTCCGAGCAGAATCGGCCGATGGACCCCGTCACACTGACCACGGACCGTCTCCTGCTGCATACCGTCGGCCCGCACGATACGGACGCCGTGTACGACGCCGTCCAAGACCCCGACATCCAGCGCTGGACCACGATCCCGTCGCCCTATCTCCACGAGCACGCGGTGGGCTTCACGGACCAGATGGTGCCCGAGGGCTGGGCGGACGGCTCCATGTTCACCTTCGGTGTCTTTCTCCCCTCCGAGGAGCTGGTGGGCATGCTCGCCATCACGATGCGTTTCCTGGGCGTCGGTGAGATCGGCTTCTGGGCGAAGAAGGAACACCGCGGCAACGGCTACATCACCGAGGCCTCACTCGCCGCCACCCGCTGGGCCTTCACCGACATCTCCCTCGACCGAGTGGAATGGCGCGCCGAGGTCGGCAACACAGCCTCCCGCGCCGTCGCAGAACACGCCGGCTTCACCTTCGAAGGCACCCTCCGCTCCGCCATCAACAACAAGGGCGTACGCCGAGACTGCTGGGTAGCCTCCTTGCTCCCCTCAGACTTGGGCCTCCCCTCGACAGCGCCGTACCTGCCGACACCGACACCCTCCAGCCCGTCCGGCGTTTGAGGACGAGGCCGTCCAGGCCGAAGCTGGGTTCTGGGAGCGGCAGCCCCCAGAACCAAGGGACGGGCAGGGGCGGAGGGGGCGAAAACCCCCAACCCCAGCCCCCACACCGGACTCCATGAAGCCGGCCCGCACCCCGGCAAGCGGCCAAGGCCCCCACTGTCAGTGGCACCGCCTACCGTGAGGACATGACCACCCTCCCGCCCCCCACCACCGAACTCTCCGCGGACGAAGCCCGCCGAATCGCCCTACGGGCACAGGGCTTCCTGGGCGCCCCGGACCGCAGAACCGGCGTACGCGGAGTCCTGCGCCACCTCGGCGCGGTCCAACTCGACACGATCTCCGTCCTCGCCCGCTCCCACGAACTCATCCCGTACGCCCGCCTCGGCGCGGTGGGCCGCAAGACGGTGGACGCGGCGTACTGGACGCCGGGTTCCGACGGCGCACCCCACGCCTTCGAGTACTGGTCCCACGCGGCCTGCATCCTCCCGGTGGAGGAGTGGCCCCACTTCGCCTTCCGCCGCCGCGCCTACCGCGCCCGCCCGCACTGGAACCACGACCTGCCGGACGGCACCTACGGCCAGGTCATCAAGCAGCTCCGCGCCGAAGGCCCCCTCACCGCCACGGATCTGGGCGGCGCGAAGAAGACCAGCGAGTGGTGGGACTGGTCGGGCACCAAGGTCGCCGTGGAGCGCGCGCTGATGTACGGCGAGGTGGTGTGCACCCAACGCCGAGGCTGGAAGCGGGTGTACGACCTCGCCGAGCGAGCCATCCCGGACACGCTGCTCCATGACGAGCTGGACGACAGGGAGTGCCTGCGCCGCCTCGTCCGCCTCGCGGGCCAGTCCCTGGGCGTCGGCACGCGCGCGGACATCGCCGACTACCACCGCCTCAGGGGCGAGCAGGTCGACGCCGTGATCGCGGAATCGGGCCTGGTCCCGGTGACGGTGGAGGGCTGGGGCAAGCTCGCAAACGGGAGGGGCGGCGCGAAGCGCCTCGCTGGAAGGGTGGCGGCGGGAGACGCGTGGGCGGACCCGGCGGCCCTGGAGTCCACCCCGCGCGGCCGCCACCGTACGACCCTGCTGTCGCCGTTCGACTCGCTCATCTGGGAGCGGGCCCGCACGGAGCGGATCTTCGGCTTCACCCACCGCCTGGAGGCGTACACCCCCAAGCCGAAGCGGGTGCACGGCTACTTCGCGATGCCGGTTCTCGCCGGCGGCCGGCTGGTCGGCCGCGTGGACCCCGCCCGCGAGGGCCGCACCCTGGTCGCCAAGCAGGTCACCCTGGACGGCCCCAAGGCGGTCCCCGCGGTGGCCCAGGCCCTGGTGGAGGCCGCGAGCTGGGTGGACTGCACGGACGTAAGGGTGGAACGGATGGACACCCCGGAGCTGCGCGCCCCACTCACCCGAGAGCTGTCCCACGCCCTCGCGTGACAACCCGGCTCACCCAAGACCCGACTCAACCGGCCCCCTGAGAGCCGGCCCAACCGGCCCACCCAGGACCCAACTCACGGAGTGGCTAGCGAATCTCGAGGATCTTCTCCCGCATCGCGTACACCACGGCCTCCATCCTGGAGTGCAGTTGCAGCTTCTCCAGGATGTTGCGCACGTGGTTCTTCACGGTGTTCTCGGAGATGAACAACTCCTTGGCGATATCCCGGTTGTTCATCCCCGTGGCGACGAGCTTGAGAACTTCCAGCTCGCGCTCCGTCAGCCGCGGCGCGGGCACCAGTCGCCGCTCGTCGGTGCGCTGGATCATCGACTTGAACTCGGTGAGCAGTTTCGACGCCATGGAGGGGCTGATCTGCGACTGCCCGTCGGCGACCGCGCGAATGGCAGTGGCCACTTCGTCCGTGGAAATCTCCTTGAGGAGATAACCGGTCGCGCCCGCCTTGATCGCGTCGTAGAGATCGGCCTCCTCATCGCTGATCGTCAGCATGATGATCTTCGCGCTGGGGGCCACCTCCTTGATGGAGGTGCACGCCTCGATACCGCCGCGTTTAGGCATGCGTACGTCCATCAGCACGATGTCGGGCAGCAGGTCGGCCGCCTTGTCCACCGCCTCGGCCCCGTCACCCGCCTCACCGACGACCTGGATGTCCTCCTCGGCCGCGAGCACGATCTCCAGACCGCGGCGGAAGAGGGCGTGGTCGTCCACCACCAGGACCCGGATGGGCTCCTTGCGCGGAGACCCCGCGTCCGGGCCCATGCCGGTGACGCCGTCCTCGGCATCCCCGTCACGCATCGGTCCGAAGCTGTCCGCCATCGTTCCTCCCCCTGAAGGCCGTGGCCTGTGTTTCTGTGCCATCGCCAACCCAAGGCAGCGGCCCACGGGTTGGGCCGGTCCGGCCATGATTCCATGCCCGGGCGCCAATGCGGTGACAGAGCGGGGCGCGAGAGGTCGCACACCGGTGCCCCTGGGGGCGCATGAGCGCTCCAGGGGCACCGGCTCAACTGTCACCGGGGTGGGTCAGCCGCCGAGCGCTCCGCCGGGCGCGGCCGACCCGGCTTGGGCGACCATCGGGTCCGTGTTGAGGTGGATGACGCCGTAGTCGTACGCGTGCCGCCGGTAGACGACACTCGGTTCCTTGGTCTCGGAGTCGACGAACAGATAGAAGTCGTGCCCGACCAGTTCCATCTCGTAGAGAGCCTGGTCGAGCGACATCGGTGCGGCCACATGGGACTTCTCGCGGACGACGAGGGGGCCTTCGCCCATGACCTCGAGAGGGCCGACCTTCTTGGTCGGCACGCTGTCGGGTTCCTCGTCGTGGACGATGCTGCCGTCTCCGTTCAGCGTCGCGGCGTCCGGGACGCGGTCGGCGACCTCCGCGGCCGAGATCCTGCCGGTACCACGGCGGGTGTAGCGCTTGTCGTGCTGCTTGCGCAGCCGGGCTTCGAGTTTGTCCGCCGCCAGGTCGAGTGCCGCATACGGATCGCTCGCCGACGCCTCCGCCCGGATCACCGGACCGCGGGAGCGAAGCGTGATCTCCACTCGGTCACAACGGTCGGCCTGCCGGGGGTTGGGCTCCTTGGACACCTCGACGTCGAGGCTGATCACCTTGCCATCGAGCTTCTGGATCTTCTCCAGTTTCAGCTTCTCGGCCACGTGCTTGCGGAACCTCTCGGGCACCTCGGTCTTGCGGCCCTTGACGACGATGTCCACGCAGAACTCCGTTCCCGGATAGCCCCGCTCCACTGGCGGAGCATCTCCCTTTTGCACCAGGCTCCGGTGAGTCCCGGAACCTCGGACTCGGTGACTTTCACCTCCTCCTCCCCCATGGGCAAGATCTACACCCCAACCGAGGCGGGTGATTGCAGAAAACCCGCGGCACGGCATTCGGATAAGCGAGGTACGGCCCGCGCCATTGCCTCACAACCGAACATATCTCGCCCGGACGGATGACGTCACCCTCTACTGCGGCGTACCTCCGTTCAGGTGAATTGGCTGACTCATTACCTGCAACGATGCAAGTTTCCAGTCAGTTCCGGTTTATTTCGAACGAGTCCGGAGGCGCCGCGACCACGGCCGCACAGATCATGGCTCCCGAGCCGCCCGCACCCGACATCGGCATCGACATCGGCATCGCCGCCGTCGTCGTCATGTCTCCCGCTCCGCCCATACCCGTCGCACCTCCGGCCTGGCACCTACCCTCGATTCCCCGGTCCATCTGCAACCCGGCCTCCCTCTCCACCGACGTCGCCCGAGCTACCCCCGCCCGTACGGCGCGCGCCGCCTCCGTCAACGAGGCGCCCGTCGTCATCAGGTCGTCCACCAGCACGATGCGACTGCCGGCCGCCAGCAGCCGTTCGCCCCCGGCAGCCACCTCCAGCGCGCCCGCGAGATTGTCCAGCCGCTGCCGGGAGTTGAGCCCCGACTGGTCGGCCACGGCACGCCGCTGCCGCAGCACGGCAAGCACCCGGGCCGGCGTGCCCGCGCGCCGCAGCTCACCCGCCGCGGCGAGCGCGATCCGCCGCGCCGGATCATGACCACGCGCCCGTACCGCCCACCGCGACGACGGCACAGGAACAAGCAGCACGGCCCCACGCCCGGCTCCCCCGGGATCCCCCGGACCGACCCGCTCCCGCCCCGACAACGGCTGCCCGCCACCGCCTCCTGGACCGCCGTCCGGAACCCCTGGCCAACCCCCCTGCTCCCCTGGCGATCCACTCACTCCCGGCCGACCGACCGCGGCCCCCGGCAACCCGCCACCCACTCCCGACCGGCCCTCGGCCCAAAGCTGCCCGTTCCCGGCTCTCAGCGACCCCTCCACGGCCATGAGCCGCCCGTCCGGCACAGGGAGGCGCGCGTACCCCAGACCTGCCCGCACAGCCCCGGCCAGCGCCGCGCCGAGGGGTCCCGCGAGCGGCAGCGCACCCCTTTCCTTGTGGGCGAGGAGCGCCGCCCGCACCTCGTCCTCGTAGGGAGCCGCCGCGTGCACCACCGGCAGCCCAGCCGGCTCCGGCACCGGTCGCACCCGGCTCGGTACGGCCCCTGTCAGGGCGGCACGGCACTCCGGGCAGAGCACCGTGCGAGGCCTCCCGCAGCCTCCGCACTCGGCCGGCAGCACCAGATCGGTGAGGTCCTGCCACCACCCCCGCATGCCCACCACTGTGCCAAGCCACGGGCAGACCGGCCACCCCTGTGGATAACTCCCTGTGGACAACCCGCGCAGCCGTCGGACAGCCCGGCCGACCCGGTCGGGCGGGCTGCTCCCGCCGCCCGGCCGGCCCCGTCGAACGGGTGCTCTCGCCGCCCGCCCGACGTCACCCGCGGACCGGCGCGCTACCCGGGATAGACCGGCGCCGTCCCGTCCTTGACCACCGTCTGCCACTGCTCCCCGGACGACAGCCGCACGATCCCGTCCTCCTCCGAGTGCGCCACCAGCGGCAGCCGCTCGTCCTCGGACGCGGCGATCTCCTTCACGCCCGTGAGCGCGGAGGGCGCCGTACCCACCGGAGTGGAGCCGTCGACCTGGACGTACGCCATCTGCTGGACGCCGCCCTCCTCGCGCCCGACCACCACCAGTCGGCTGTCCCCGGCCCACGACATGGCCGTGACGTCCTCCAGCTGCGGTGCCGCGGCACGCAGTTCGAGGACGGAGACGACGGGTCGCTCGGCGGACTCGGTGTCCCGCTCGATACGGCCGATCTGCAGCGAGCTCTTGCCGTCCTTCTCGATGATCAGCGCGATCCGCACCCCGTCGGCGGAGACCCGCACCGCCTCGATGCGCCCGTCGAGGCCCGGCGCCGAGACCACCAGCGGTTCGCCCGCGCCCTTCTCCAGCAGCAGCAGCCGGGGGTTCTCCGGATCGCGGTCGGCCACCCAGAGGTCGCCTCGCCCGTCCCAACTGGGCGTCGTCAGCCGGTCGTCCACGGTCTTGCCCTCGCTGTGCAGGACCGCTTCGCCGAGCGAACTGCCCGACACCAGCGACCCGACGTACAGCGAACTCCCGTCGGTCGAGACACCGGCCGCGACGTCCTCGTTCCGCGACACCGCGGCCGACCGGAGCTTCGTCTCGCCCTCACCCAGCGCACCGGGCACGGGCTCGGGCTGCTTGTCCCCGTTGCCGCTGGGCATCCGTACGAGACGCTGCTTGCCGTCGATGAAGTACTGGTACTCGGGAGGCTGTCCCGTGCCGTGCGAGGCGACGCTCTCCGCCCGGTCCTCGGTCAGCACACACAGCTGCGAACCGTCCGACTTCTGCAGTTCCACCTCGTCCACCCCGGTGGGCGTCAGGTCCTGCAGCGTGAAGAGAAGCTGGGTTGCCATCTTGGTGCACTGGGCCTGTCCGACCCGGTCGGCCTTGCTGTTCAGCGGAACGGTGACCCTGTTGCGGTCATCGGGCGACAGGGACTTGACGCCCTTCTTCAGCGTCGTACCGGAGGGGAAACTCGACGTCACCACCGGGTCCAGCCAGCTGGTGGGCCCCTGCAGAAGGGTGCGGACCATCTCCGTCATCGGGTCCACCTCCCCGCGTACGTAGACCGGGTCGGCGACGGTCAGGAGCTGTCCGTCCGTCCCTGAGGACCCGTTGGAGGCGAAGTAGTACTTGTTGACGGAGTCGTAGTTGCGCTCGAAGTCGGACTTGCCCATCACCACGCCCTGGGGCAGCCCGTCGATGCGCCACTGCTTGTCCGGCTGCTGAGTGAGATGTACGGCCTCGGTGTACGAGCCGGACTCCGGCGCGTACGCATGCTGTGTGTCCACCGTGGCGACCTTGTTGCCGCTCAGCTGGTACAGGAAATCGTCGTCGGTGCCCTCTCTGGTCCCCGAGTGCACCAACTCGGTGTTGGGCCCGTCCGCGAGGACGTTCGTGGACTCGTAGGGGTCCCACGTCTTGCGGGCGCTCGCGGACAGGTACAGGCGTGCCGTCGCGTACTCCGGGTCGTCGCTGGTCAGCGCCTCCAGGAAGCCCCGCACGATCTCCGCGGGCTGGGCGTCCTCCCGCGGCGGCATCGCGAAGACCCGGACCTGGGAGTCCGCCCGTGGCGTGGACTCGACATCACGCAGGTCCCCGCTGTCCGGCATCGAGGCGCAACCCGCCAGCAGCAGCGCGCCGCAGCCGACATACGCGGCCAGCCGCACCGGACGCCGTCGACCGCCGCTTCCCTCGCGGTCAGCGCCCACGAAATGCCTCCCCTTGCCCTTGTCCGAGCCCCTCGGACTCTCCGTCGGCTGCTCCGCGCTCCGGCACGGCCCGCTCCCCGCCCGCGGCAGGTGTGTCGTCCGGCCGTCGTGCGGCCCCGGTGGGCCGCGGCACCACGCGCGCGCCGTTGCCCGGCAGCGCCGTCGGGTCGGCCGTGGGCGACACCCCGGCCAGTCGCGGTCCCATGGTCGTCCGAGGCGGCGCACTCCCGCCGACCGGCTGCTGCACCGGCACCGTCGCGAGCTTGCCACCGCCACCGGACGGCAGACCGGCGTCATTGAGTCCACGGTTTCGCCGCGAGTCCTTGGGCTCCAGCGGTATCGGTGACCCCCGCAGCGGTTCGTCCGCCGTCCGGGGCAGCGTGAGCCGGAACTGCGAACCGCCACCCGGCTCGCCCCACGCCTGCAGCCAGCCGCCGTGCAGCCGCGCGTCCTCCAGGGCGATGGACAGCCCGAGTCCCGTTCCGCCCGTCGTACGCGCGCGTGCCGGATCCGCCCGCCAGAAGCGGCTGAAGACCCGGGTCGCCTCGCCGGGCTTGAGGCCCACCCCGTAGTCGCGCACCGCGACCGCGACCGCCCCGCCCGCCGCGGCCAGCTTGACCAGCACGTCCTTGCCCTCACCGTGCTCCACGGCGTTGACGACGAGATTGCGCAGCACCCGCTCCACGCGCCGGGCATCCGCCTCGGCGATCACCGGCTGCTGGTCGCCGAGGACCCGTATGCGCGTGCCCTTGCGGTCGGCGAGCGGCTCGGCCCCGCTGACCACCCGTCGTACGACCACACGGAGGTCTATGGGCTCGGCCTCCAGCGCGGCCGCGCCCGCGTCGAAGCGGCTGATCTCCAGCAGGTCCGCGAGCAGCGTCTCGAACCGGTCCAGCTGGTCGGCGAGCAACTCGGCCGACCGCGCGGTCATCGGATCGAAGTCCACGCGCGCGTCATGGATGACGTCGGCCGCCATCCGGACGGTCGTCAGCGGCGTACGCAGCTCGTGCGAGACGTCGGAGACGAACCGCCGCTGCATCCGCGACAGTTCCTCCAGCTGCTGGATCTTGAGCTGCAGGTTCTGCGCCATCTTGTTGAAGGCCTCGCCGAGCCGCGCGATGTCGTCCTCGCCGGTGACCTTCATACGTTCCTGGAGGCGCCCGGCGGACAGCCGCTCGGCGATGCCCGCCGCCATCCGTACGGGCGTGACGACCTGGCGCACCACGAGCCAGGCGATGGCTCCCAGCAGCACCACGACGAACAGCCCCGCCGTCGCGAGCGTCCCCTTGACCAGGCTCAGCGACTTCTCCTCCTGCGTCAGCGGGAAGAGGTAGTAGAGCTGGTACGAGTCGCCGTTGGGGTCGTTGACCTGCTTACCGATGACCAGCGCCGGCTGGGGATCCTTGGCGTCCTTGTAGACGACCTGCGTGTAGCTCTGGGCCGCCACGGTGCTGCCCTCGATACGGTCGCGCAGGTCCTCCGGCACGCTCAGCGTCGGGTCGACGTTGCCGGAGGAGCGCGGCCCGAGTCCGCCGCCGCCGTCACCGGGCGCGGTGGAGCTGAGCGTCACCACGTCGAAGGCGCCCTGGCCGCCGCTGGAGAGGGACACCACGAGGTCGCTCATCCACTGGCTGACGTTCTTGGCGGGGCGGCCGTCCGGGCTCGACGTGTCGGCGCCGTTCGCCGTCGCCGCCGAGTCCGCGTTCTGCTTGGCCACCGAGAATCCGCCGGTGGCCTGGCTCTGCGACGCCTTGACCTTGGCGTCCAGCAGGCCGTTGCGTACCTGCCCGATGACGACGAAGCCGAGCAGCAGCACCACGCCGAGGGACATCAGCAGCGTGGTGACGACGATCTTGAGCTGGATGTTGCGCCGCCACAGCCGGATCACCGGCAGCAGCGGGCGGCGCACCCAGCGCATGAACAGCCGAAGGACCGGGCTGCCCTGGACCCCGCCCTGAAGCAGCCCGCCCTCGACGAACTGCATCCAGCGGGAGCCCAGGGGGCCCGTCACCTTCTGGCCCACAGGCCGCCCCGAGCGGACCCCCGGCTCACCGGGCGCCGAAGCGGCACTGTCCCGGGACATGTCAGCTCGGTCCGGCCTTGTAACCGACGCCACGGACGGTCACCACGATCTCCGGCCGCTCCGGGTCCTTCTCGACCTTGGAGCGCAGCCGCTGGACATGGACGTTGACCAGGCGGGTGTCGGCCGCGTGCCGGTAGCCCCACACCTGCTCGAGGAGCACCTCGCGCGTGAACACCTGCCACGGCTTGCGGGCCAGCGCCACCAGCAGGTCGAACTCCAGCGGCGTCAGCGCGATGGACAGCCCGTCCCGCTTCACAGAGTGACCGGCCACGTCGATGACTAGGTCACCTATGGCCAGTTGCTCCGGCGCCGGCTCCTCGGAACGCCGCAGCCGCGCCCTGATCCGCGCGACCAGCTCCTTTGGCTTGAACGGCTTCACGATGTAGTCGTCCGCGCCCGACTCCAGGCCCACCACGACATCGACGGTGTCGCTCTTCGCCGTGAGCATCACGATCGGCACCCCGGACTCCGCCCTGATCAGGCGGCACACCTCGATGCCGTCCCGGCCGGGAAGCATCAGGTCCAGGAGCACCAGGTCGGGCTTGCTCTCTCGGAAAGCGGCCAGCGCCTTGTCGCCGTCGGCTACGAAAGACGGCTCAAAACCTTCACCACGCAACACAATGCCGAGCATCTCGGCCAGTGCGGTGTCGTCATCGACGACAAGGACTCGTCCCTTCATAAACGACATCATCCCATTAACTAAATCGTTACCTGGCGTGACCTGTCACACAGCTCGGCAAGCGCCTCAGCTGTCACGGGCGACACGGCGCCCTCTTCGGTCACGATCGCCGTCACCAACTCGGGCGGCGTCACATCGAACGCGGGGTTGTATGCCTGGGTCCCCAGGGGTGCCACCGCTATCCCGCCTCCCGCTTCCACTCCCACCACCGGCACCTGCGGTGCTGTGATCTCCGTCACTTCATGACCGGGGCGCTGCTCGACCTCGATGGACGCCCCGTTAGGGGTGTCCAGGTCCACCGTCGTCAGCGGCGCCACCACGATGAACGGCACGTGGTGGTAACGGGCCAGCACCGCGAGCGGATAGCTCCCCACCTTGTTCGCCACCGAACCGTCGGCCGCGATCCGGTCGGCCCCGATCAGTACCGCGTCCACCTCTCCCGCCGAGAACAGCGAGCCCGCCGCGTTGTCCGTGAGCAAGGTGTACGCCATTCCGTTGCGCGCCGCCTCGTACGCCGTCAGGCGAGCACCTTGCAGCAAAGGCCGCGTTTCGTCCACCCACAGCCTGCGCAGCTGCCCCGCCCGGTGCGCCGCGAGGGCCACCGCGAACGCCGTGCCCTCCCCACCGGACACCAGCGCCCCGGTGTTGCAGTGCGTCAGGATCCGGTGCCCGCCGCCCGGCAGCAACTCGTCGAGCAGGGCCAGCCCGTGCACGGCCATCCGCGCGCTGGCCTCGGCGTCTTCCCGGTGCAGCGCCCGCGCCTCGGCGAGCGCCGCCCCGGCCGCCCGCTCCGGATCACCACCGCCGGAGAGCGCGGCCCGGTACGCCGCCTGCGCCCTGCGTACGCCGACAGCGAGGTTCACGGCGGTGGGCCGGGCCCCGGCCAGCGCCCGGGCGGCATCGTCCACGTCGAAGCCGCGTACGGCGGCGAGCGCGACGCCGTACGCCCCGGCGATACCGAGCAGCGGCGCCCCGCGCACGGCGAGCGTGCGGATCGCCTCCACCAGCGCGGGCGCGTCCGTGCACACCAGCTCGACTTCCTCGGCCGGCAGTCTCGTCTGGTCGAGAAGGACCAGTACCGGGCCTTCGGGGGGCTCGTCCCAGCGGATCGCGGGTATCTCCGTCGGCCCGCTGTCCTCGCGGGATTGCACGTACTGATCAGCCATCCGCCCAGTCTGCCCCGTACCCGGCAGACAATTGAAGGTGTGCAGCTCATACGACCGCAGGTCCCCAGCCGCGCACACCGTGGCACGATGGCTGCCAACCTGCCGCCGCGCCCGCGGACGGGCACCGTGAAGGAGCGACGATGAACGACACTCCGGGCTGGGCCTCGCCCGGATCTGCCCCCTCCGACGGGCAGGAGCCGGACACCTCCGGCGCCGCGCAGCCTACGGAGCAGCCCACGGACCAGGGCAGCACGGACCAGCCGCATGCCCCTTCGCAGTGGACCAAAGAGCAGCCCCCGCCCGGTCAGTGGTCCGCCCCCGGTCCGCAGGACGCCCTCCCCGGCCAGACCCCGCCACCACCTCCGCCCGGCCCGGGCTGGGGCGGCCAGTACCCGGGCGGCCACGGAGCCCAGGGGGGATACGGAGGCGGCGGCTGGGGCGGCCCCGGCTACGGCGGCCCGGCAGGTCCCGGCGGCTGGGGAGGCAACTGGGGCGGCCCGCCGCCCGCGGCCAAGCCCGGCGTGATCCCGCTCCGTCCGCTCGGTATCGGAGAGATCCTCGACGGCGCGGTCTCCACGATGCGCACGTACTGGCGCACCGTCCTCGGCATCTCGCTGACCGTCGCGGTCGTCACCGAGATCGCGATCATCCTGTTCCAGGGCCTCGTCCTGGACGACAGCTCCACCACGGACACCCTCAACGACTCGACCGCCACCGTCAGTGAGGTGAGCAGCGCCCTGGGGAGCACGCTGCTGGGCTCCGGTGCCGTCCTGCTCATCACCCTGCTTGGCACCATCGTCGCGACGGCTCTGCTCACGACCGTGACCAGCCGCGCCGTGCTCGGCAAGCCGGTGACCACCCCCGAGGCCTGGCGGGACGCCCGTCCTCAGCTTCCGAAGCTGTTCGGTCTGACGATCCTGCTGCCGCTCATCGCCGTCGCGATCGTCACGGTCGGCATCCTGCCCGGAGTGATCGTCGGGGTGACCGCCTCGAGCGACGCGGGCGTCGCACTCGCCGTCATCGGCGGACTCGGCGCGGGCGTCGTCGCCGTCTGGCTGATGACCCGCTTCTCGCTCGCCTCGCCCGCCCTGATGCTGGAGAAGCAGGGCGTCTTCAAGTCGATGAGCCGCTCCGCGAAGCTCGTGCGCGGTTCCTGGTGGCGGGTTTTCGGCATCCAGCTGCTCGCCACGATCATCGCCAACATCATGGCCTCGATCATCGTCATCCCGTTCACCTTCCTCGCCGCTGCTCTGAGCGGCGACGGCATCACCGGCTTCCTCGACAGCGAGAGCGGCTCCCTCGGCTGGACGTTCCTCATCATCAGCGGGATCGGCTCGGTGATCGGGTCCATGCTCACCTTCCCCATCACCGCGGGCGTCACGGTGCTCCTCTACATCGACCAGCGCATCCGCCGCGAGGCCCTCGACCTCGACCTGGCCCGCGCCGCCGGCGTCGAGGACTACGGCTCCGCCGCCACCGGCCCCACCCCGGGGAGCTGATGGGGTGAGCCTGGCGGGGGGAGTTCTCACAGCGGTACTGGCACTACCGCGCAACGGCGTCTCAGCGGTAGGGGCACTACCGGACACCGGCATCACAGCCGCACTGGCACTACCGCGCAACAGCGTCACAGCCGTCCTGGCACGACCGCTCACCGGCGACGAACCGCCGGTGACCCTCCCACGCGACCCCGCGCGGGAGGCGGCCGAACGCGAGCTGTCCAAGCCGATGTACCACGAGAACGACCCCAGCCTGGCCCAGCGCGCCCTGGACGCCTTCTGGGACTGGGTCGACAAGCTGTTCGGCGCCGCCTCGACCGCGGCGCCCGGGGGAGCGCTCGGACTTGTCGTCATCGTGCTGGCCGTGCTGGCGGTCATTGCCGCTCTGTGGTGGCGCCTGGGGACCCCGCACCGCGCCCCCACATCGGCCCCGGCGCTCTTCGACGACCGCCCCCGCAGCGCCGCAGAACACCGCGCCTCGGCCGAAGCACACGCCGCCCAGGGCCACTGGAACCAGGCCGTCCAGGAACGCATGCGCGCCATGGTCCGGTCTCTGGAGGAACGCGCCCTGCTCGATCCGCGCCCCGGCCGCACCGCGGACGAGGCAGCCGCCGAGGCTGCCCGCACCCTGCCCTCCCACGCGGACCGACTGCGCGCCGCGGCACGGGACTTCGACGACGTGACGTACGGCGGGCGAACCGCGGACCCGCGCACATACCAGCGCCTCACCGAGCTCGACCGCGACCTGGAGCGCACCAAACCCGTACTCGCGAGCAGCAGCCCCCAGAGCCCGGCCCACAACACCCGCCAGGGGGCCGCCCAATGACCGAGGCCACCCTCCAGCCGACCTCGGACTCGACCCCGGCCTCCACCTCGGTCTCGCCCACCGTCCGCCAGCGGTGGACGCGCGCCCGCGGAGTCGTCCTCGCGGTCGTGCTCCTCCTGACAGCCGCCATCGCGATCGCCGCCGTCCGCTCCAACGCCCAGCACGGCCAACTCGACCCCCGCTCCGCCGACCCCTCCGGCAGCCGAGCCGTCGCCGAACTCCTCGCCGACCAGGGCGTCTCCACACGCGTGGTCAGCACCCTGGCCGAGGCCCGCGCCGCGGCCGGCCCCGACACCACACTCCTGATCGCCGCCCCGGACCTGCTGACCGACCGACAGCAGACCCTCCTCCGTACGGCAACGGAGAACTCCGGCGGCCGTACGGTCCTGATCTCCCCGACGTCGCCCTCCCTCGGCACCCTCGCCCCGGGAGTCACCGCCGACCCGGTGACCAGCTTCGACTCGGAGCTCTCCCCGAGGTGCGACCTGCCCGCCGCCGAACGGGCGGGCAGCGCCGACACCGGCGGCATCCGCTACACCACCACCGATCCCACCGCCGACGCCTGCTACCCCAGCGAAGGCCTGCCGACCCTGCTGCGCATCCCGGCACTCGAAGGGGACGGCGACACCGTCGTACTCGGCGCCCCCGACATCCTCCTCAACTCCAGCCTCGACGAACACGGCAACGCCTCGCTCGCCCTCCAACTGCTCGGTTCCCGCCCCCACTTGGTCTGGTATCTCCCCTCGCTCTCCGATCCCTCGGCCACCGACGCGGGCGACCAGAGCTTCTTGGACCTGCTGCCCTCGGGCTGGCTCTGGGGCACGCTGCAGCTCTTCATCGCAGCAGGCCTGGCCGCCTTCTGGAGGGCACGCCGACTGGGCCCCCTCGTACCCGAACGCCTCCCCGTAGCGATCCGCGCCTCCGAAACCGTCGAGGGCCGCGCCCGTCTCTACCGCAAGGCCAACGCCCGCGACCGCGCGGCCAACGCCCTGCGCTCCACCACCCGCACCCGCCTCGCCCCCCTCATCGGCGTCCCCGTCACCCAGGCGCACACGCCCGAGTCCTTGCTCCCCGCCCTGTCCGCCCAACTCCGCGGCCAACGCGACGGACAGGCCCTGCACTCCCTCCTCTTCGGGCCGCCACCCCACGACGACGCGGCCCTCATCTCCCTCGCCGACCAACTCGACGCCCTCGAAAGAGAGGTACGCCATTCATGATGGACCCGACCACTGACAACGCCGGGAACACCGGGGACCAGGGCACCGCCCGCGCCTCCCTGGAGGCCCTGCGCGCCGAGATCGCCAAAGCCGTGGTCGGCCAGGACCCCGCCGTGACCGGTCTCGTCGTCGCCCTCCTCTGCCGCGGACACGTCCTCCTCGAAGGAGTCCCCGGAGTCGCGAAGACGCTGCTCGTGCGCGCTCTGGCGTCCGCACTGGAACTCGACACCAAACGCGTCCAGTTCACCCCCGACCTGATGCCGAGCGACATCACCGGCTCCCTCGTCTATGACGCCCGCACCGCAGAGTTCTCCTTTCAGCCGGGCCCGGTCTTCACCAACCTCCTGCTGGCCGACGAGATCAACCGCACCCCGCCCAAGACCCAGTCCTCCCTCCTCGAAGCCATGGAGGAACGCCAGGTCACCGTCGACGGCACCGCGCGCCCGCTCCCCGATCCGTTCCTGGTCGCAGCGACCCAGAACCCGGTCGAGTACGAGGGCACGTACCCCCTGCCCGAAGCCCAACTGGACCGCTTCCTCCTCAAACTGACGATCCCTCTGCCGTCCCGCCAGGACGAGATCAGCGTCCTCACCCGCCACGCCGAGGGCTTCAACCCGCGCGACCTGCGCGCCGCCGGCGTACGCCCCGTAGCGGGCCCCGCAGACCTGGAAGCCGCCCGCGCCGCCGTGGCGAAGACATCGGTCTCCCCTGAAATCACCGGCTACGTAGTGGACATCTGCCGCGCCACCCGCGAGTCACCGTCCCTCGCCCTCGGCGTCTCCCCGCGCGGCGCGACGGCCCTCCTCGCCACCGCCCGAGCCTGGGCCTGGCTGACGGGCCGCGACTACGTCATCCCCGACGACGTGAAGGCCCTCGCCCTCCCCACGCTCCGCCACCGGATCCAACTCCGTCCCGAGGCCGAGATGGAAGGCGTCACCGCCGACTCCGTCATCACCGCGATCCTCGCCCACGTCCCCGTCCCCCGCTGATGCCACTCACCGGACGCGCTGCCCTCCTGGCAGCCCTGGGCGCACTCCCCATCGGCATCTGGGAGCCGAGCTGGGCAGGCATCCTCGCCGTCAACGGCCCACTGGCCCTGGCCTGCGCCTGCGACGCCGCCCTGGCAGCACCCGTACGCCGTCTCGGCCTGACCCGCTCCGGCGACACCTCGGTACGCCTCGGCGAAACCGCCGACGTCACCCTGACCGTCACCAACCCCTCGGGCCGCCCCCTGCGCGCCCAACTCCGCGACGCCTGGCCACCAAGCAGCTGGGAACCCGGCACCGAAGGAGCCGCTTCCCGCCACCGCCTGACGATCCCGGCCGGCGAACGCCGACGCCTGATCACCCGCCTACGCCCCACCCGGCGTGGCGACCGCCAGTCCGACCGCGTCACCATCCGCTCATACGGGCCACTCGGCCTCTTCTCCCGTCAGGGCAACCACAAGGTCTCCTGGACGGTACGAGTCCTGCCACCCTTCACCAGCCGCAAGCACCTCCCCTCCAGGCTGGCCCGGCTCCGCGAACTCGACGGCCGCACCAGCGTGCTCACCCGCGGCGAAGGCACGGAATTCGACAGTCTCCGCGAGTACGTCCCCGGCGACGACACCCGCTCCATCGACTGGCGCGCCACAGCCCGCCACACCACAGTCGCCGTACGCACCTGGCGCCCCGAACGCGACCGCCACATCCTTCTCGTCCTCGATACGGGCCGCACGTCAGCAGGCCGCGTCGACAACGCCCCGCGCCTCGACGCCTCCATGGACGCGGCCCTGCTCCTCGCCGCCCTCGCCTCCCGAGCCGGCGACCGCGTGGACCTCCTCGCGTACGACCGCCGGGTACGCGCCCTCGTCCAGGGCCGGGCAGCAGGCGAACTCCTCCCGTCCCTGGTCAACGCGATGGCACCCCTGGAACCGGAACTCATCGAGCTGGACGCACGCGGCCTCACCGCCACAGCACTCCGTACGGCCCCACGTCGCTCCCTGATCGTGCTGCTGACGAGCCTGGACGCAGCCCCCATCGAGGAAGGCCTGCTCCCGGTGCTCTCCAGCCTGACGCAACGCCACACAGTTCTCCTGGCATCAGTGGCGGACCCGCACATCGCGCGCATGGCGGCGTCTCGCGCCAACACCGAAGCGGTGTACGAGGCGGCAGCCGCGGCCCAGGCCCAGGCAGAACGCCATCGCACAGCCGAAAAGCTGCAACGCCACGGTGTCACCGTCGTCGACGCGACACCGGAGAACCTGGCACCGGCCCTCGCGGATGCGTATCTGGCGCTGAAGGCAGCCGGCCGACTATAAGCAGGCACAAAAGGAGAAGGGGGGTCTCTTTTTCCAGGTGACCCCCCTTAAACGCACAAGACCCTTAAACGCAGTAGCCCCTTGAACGCAGAATGCCCCCGTACCGTTTTCCCGGTACGGGAGCATTCTCTCTAAAGATAGTTCGGCGGCGTCCTACTCTCCCACAGGGTCCCCCCTGCAGTACCATCGGCGCTGTGAGGCTTAGCTTCCGGGTTCGGAATGTA
>NZ_JBHXWK010000025.1:0-40697 GCF_042671685.1 Streptomyces sp. NPDC127595
CGGTGGACGGCTGGTGGCGAGTTGGTGTTCGCCGGGCGTGCGGACGCGCAGATCAAGATCCGGGGGTTCCGGGTCGAGCCGGGTGAGATCGAGGCCGTGCTGGCGGCGCACGAGTGGGTCCGGCAGGTCGTGGTGATCGCGCGGGAGGACCAGCCGGGTGTCAAGCGGCTGGTCGGGTACGTCGTTCCGGAGAGCGGCGTGAGTGTGGACCCGGTGGAGTTGCGGTCGTTCGTGGCCGGGCGGCTGCCGGGGCACATGGTCCCGGCCGCGGTGGTGGTGCTTGAGGGTATTCCGGTGACGGTCAACGGGAAGCTGGATCGTGCTGCTCTGCCGGCTCCGGACTTTGTCGCGCAGGTGGGCAGTCGTGCCCCGGCGACTCCCGCTGAGGAGGTGCTGTGCGGGTTGTTCGCCGAGGTTCTGGGCGTGGAGCGGGTCGGGGTGGAGGACTCGTTCTTCGACTTGGGCGGGGACTCGTTGCTGGCGATGCGGCTGATCGCCCGTGTCCGGTCCATCCTGGGCGTCGAGGTCGGCATCCGCGAGCTGTTCACCGCACCGACGGCGACAGCCGTTGCCCAGATCGTCGAAGGCGACGGAGGCGGAGCCGGACGGCCCGCACTCACGGCGCGGGAGCGGATCGACCCGATGCCGCTGTCCCCCGCGCAGCAGCGGATGTGGTTCCTGAACCGGCTGGAGGAGACGGGAGAGGGCGCCGCCTACATCGTTCCGGTGGCGCTGCGGCTGTCGGGCGAGGTGGATGTCGCCGCGCTGGAGGCGGCGTTGGGGGATGTCGCCGACCGGCATGAGGCCCTGCGTACGGTCTTCCCCGACGCCGACGGCCTGCCGCGCCAGCACCTCCTGCGGGGTGCGGCCGGACGTCCGGATCTGGCCATCACCCGCGTCGACGACAGCGACCTGGACGACGCCTTGGCCGCCGAAGCGGCCGTCGCCTTCGACCTGCGCCGGGAACTGCCGTGGCGGGTAAGGCTGTTGACGGTGTCGCCGACGGAGTCGGTGCTGGCGATCGTCGCGCACCACATCGCGGTCGACGGCTGGTCCATGGACGTGCTCGCCAGGGATCTGCGCGCCGCCTATACCGCGCGGCGGGCGGGCAGCGCGCCGGAGTGGACACCGCTGCCCGTCCAGTACGCCGACTACACGCTCTGGCAGCGCGACGCACTCGGCGACCCCGACGACCCCGACAACGCCATGGCGACCCAGCTCCGCCACTGGCGCGACACGCTGGCCGGCCTGCCGGAGGAACTGCCCCTGCCGACCGACCGCCCGCGCTCCGCGGTGCCGTCGTTCCACGGCGGTCTCGTGCCGGTCGAGGTGGACGCCGACGTGCACGCAGGACTGTCGGAGGTGGCGCGGCGGCACGGTGTGACGATGTTCATGGTGGTGCAGGCGGCGCTGGGCGTCCTGCTGTCGAAGGTGGGCGCGGGCACCGACATCCCCCTGGGCACGCCGGTCGCGGGACGCGGCACCACCGCGCTGGACGACCTTGTCGGGTTCTTCCTGAACACGCTGGTGCTGCGTACGGACGTCAGTGGTGATCCGTCGTTCGTGGAGTTGCTGGGGCGGGTGCGGGAGACCGACCTGGCCGCCTATGCGCACCAGGATGTGCCGTTCGAGCGGCTGGTGGAGGACCTGAACCCGGCCCGCTCACTGTCCCGCCACCCCCTCTTCCAGGTCATGCTGAACCTGGAGAACGCTCCCGCCGCCAGCTGGGATCTGCCCGGCCTGGAGGTCGAGCAGCTGCCCTCCCTGCCGCTCCCCGCAAAGTTCGACCTGTCCGTCACGCTCGCCGAACGCCGCGACAAGGCGGGGACACCGGCCGGGCTCACCGGGGAGCTGGAGTATTCCACCGACTTGTTCGACGAGGTGACTGTCAGGGGGCTGGCGGATCGTTTTACCCGGGTGTTGGAGCAGGTGGCGGTGGATCCGGGGGTGCGGGTCGGCGCGATCGAGGTGCTGTCGGACGCGGAGCGTGGGCTGGTCCTGCACGGGTGGAACGACACTGCTCGTGTGGTGCCCGGCGGCACGCTCGTGGAGTTGTTCGAGGCGCAGGTGGTGCGGTCGCCGGGTGCGGTGGCGGTGGTGGGGCAGGGCCGGTCGTGGACGTATGCGGAGTTGAATGCGCGGGCCAATGGTGTGGCGTGCGGGCTGATCGGGCGGGGGGTTGGTCCGGAGGCGCTGGTCGGCGTGCGGTTGGAGCGGTCGGTCGAGCTGTTGCCCATGCTGCTTGGTGTGCTTAAGGCGGGTGCGGCGTATGTGCCGTTGGATGTCGGGCTTCCGGCGGGGCGGCGGGAGGCGATCGCGGCTGAGGCGGGGGTCGTGGTGACGCTCACCGGCGGTGAGGACGTTGCCCCGGTGGTGGAGAACCCGGAGGTGAGGCCGGGGCCGGAGAACCTCGCGTATGTGATGTATACGTCTGGTTCGTCCGGGGTGCCGAAGGGTGTGGCGGTCACGCACCGCAATGTGGTGGCGTTCTGCCTGGATGAGGCCTGGACGGAGGATGTGGTCGAGTGTGTGCTGTTTCAGGCGAACCATGCCTTTGACGCCTCGACGTATGAGATCTGGGTGCCGTTGTTGCGTGGTGGTCGGCTGGTGGTGGCGCCGGCGGGGGAGGTGGACGCGGCGGAGCGTGGTGCTCTGATCGCGGAGCATGGTGTGACGAATGTGCATGCGACGGCGGGGTTGTTCCGGGTGTTGGCGGAGCAGTCGCCGGAGATTTTTGCCGGGGTGCGGGAGGTGTCCACGGGCGGTGATGTGGTGTCCGCGTCGGCGATCCGGACCCTGCTCGCGGCCCATCCGGGTCTGGTGGTGCGTACCACGTACGGGCCGACGGAGAACACGGCGTTCACGACGCACTTGCCGTTCACGGCGGGGGATGAGGTGCCTGCGGCGGTGCCGATCGGTCGTCCGATGGACAACACCCGTACCTATGTGCTGGACGGCTCGCTGCGTCTCGTGCCGCCGGGTGTGGCCGGTGAGTTGTATGTCGCGGGTGAGGGTGTGGCGCGTGGTTATGCGGGTCGTCCGGGGCTGAGTGCGGAGCGGTTCGTGGCCTGCCCGTTCAGTGAGTGCGGTGAACGGATGTATCGCACTGGGGATCTGGCTCGCTGGCGTGGGGACGGTGTGCTGGAGTTCGCGGGGCGGGTTGATGAGCAGGTGAAGATCCGGGGTTTCCGGATCGAGCCGGGCGAGGTCGAGGCCGTACTGAGCGCGCAGGAGTGCGTGCGTCAGGCGGCGGTGATCGCCCGGGAGGACCAGCCCGGTGTCAAGCGGCTGGTCGCCTACCTTGTCGGCGACGTGGACGAGCCCGCGCTGCGGGAGTGGGCGGCCGAGCGCCTGCCGGAGTACATGGTGCCGTCGGCGTTCGTGACGCTCGACGCGATCCCGCTGACCAGGAACGGGAAGCTGGACCGGGCTGCCCTCCCCGCCCCGGACCTGGCGGGCCGGACCACCGGCCGCGCCCCCGCCACCCCTGTCGAGGAGATCCTCTGCGGCCTGTTCGCCGAGGTTCTCGGCCTGGAACAAGTCGGGGCCGAGGACTCCTTCTTCACCCTCGGCGGCGACTCGATCATGTCGATGCTGGTCGTGTCCCGGGCCCGCCGCGCGGGTGTCGTGATCACGGCGCGGCAGGTGTTCGAACAGCGCACCCCCGCCGCCCTCGCCCGAGTCTCCGTTCCGGTCCGGCGGACCGACCAGGACGCGGACAACGCCGTCGGGACGATTCCGCTCACGCCCGTCATGCGGGAACTGGCCGAGCGCTCGGGGCCCATGGCGCTGTCGAGCGGCTTCGGCCAGGCGATGCGGGTGACCGTCCCCGCGGGCCTGGACGAGGAGCGGCTGGTGGCGGCGGTGCGAGCCGTCCTCGGCCACCACCCTGTGCTGCGCTGCCGACTGGAGGCGCCGACGGACGCAGAGCCGTGGCGGCTCGTCGTGCCGCGAGCGGGTGCGGCGGAGGCGGAGATCGCCCAGGCATGTGTCCGCCGTGTGGACACGGCCGCGGCACCGCACGACCTGGACGAACTGGCGGAGCTGGAAGCGGAGAGGCTGGCGCCGCGCGCCGGGGTCATGCTGCGGGTGACGTGGTTCGACGCCGGTTCTGACCTGCCTGGGACGCTGCTGCTGGTGGCGCATCACCTGGTCGTGGACGGGGTGTCGTGGCGGGTGCTGCTGCCCGACCTGGCGACGGCCTACGACGACCCCGGCGCCCTGGAACCGGTCGGCACCTCGTTCCGGCGCTGGGCCACCGAACTGCGGGCACAGGCGGCCCACCGGTCCCGAGTCGACGAACTGCCGCACTGGGCCGCCCTGTTGTCCGGCCCCGACGCGGAGCTGGCGGAGCCGGAGGCTGACGGCACCGGGACGCACGAGGTCTCCCTGACGGTGCCGAGTGGGATCACGGCGGCGTTGCTGCACCACATCCCTGCCGCGTTCCACGTCGGCGTGGACGAGGCGCTGCTGGCCGGGCTGTTCGCGGCCGTGACCGACCACCAGCCGGAGGCCGCGGGCGGCACACTGGTGGACATCGAGGGACACGGCCGGGAACCCTTGACGCCGGACATGGACCTGTCCCGGACGGTGGGCTGGTTCACCAGCACACACCCGGTCCGGCTCGATCTGCCCGGGATCGATCCGGCGGGTGTACGGGCCGGTGCCGCGGCTGCGGGCACGCTGCTCAAGCGCGTCAAGGAGCAGGTGCGTTCGGCTCCCGGGGACGGCCTGGGGTACGGCATGCTGCGTCACCTCAACGCGGTCACCGCTCGGGACCTGGCCGCCCTGCCAACCCCGGCGATCAGGTTCAACTACCTGGGCCGATTCGCCGCGGCGGAGGGCTCCTGGCTCCCGACGGCCGCTGGACTGAGGCCGGTGGGGCACGTCGACGGGACCGCCTCGCACCTGCTCGACGCCGAAGGGCTCGTCCGGGGTCTGCCGGACGGTCCGGAGCTGACCCTGTTGCTGAGCGGCCCCGCCGACCGCATCACCCGCCGCACGCTCGACACGCTGGCCGCGAACTGGGCGGCAATGCTCGGCGGCCTCGCCGCGCACGCGGCCACCCCGGACGCCGGCGGACACACCCCGTCCGACTTCCCCCTGGTCACCCTGCCCCAGGAGCAGATCGACGAACTCGACGCCGACACCCCGGACGTGGACGAGGTATGGCCGCTGTCGCCGCTGCAGGAGGGACTGCTGTTTCACGCGGGCTATGACGAGCAGGCGCGCGACGTGTACGTGGAGCAGCGCTCCCTCGAACTGGCAGGCCACGTGGACGCGGAGGTGCTGCGCGCCTCCTGGCAGGCGCTGCTGGACCGCCACCCGGGCCTGCGTTCGGGCTTCCGTGACCTCGGGGGCGAGCGCCCGGTCCAGGTCACGGCGCGGAACGTCACGATGCCCTGGCAGGAGACGGACCTGTCGCACCTGGGGGACGAGGCCGACGCGGAGGCACGCCGACTGGCCGCGGCGGACCACGCCCGTCCACTCGACGTGGCGCGGGCACCGCTCCTGCGAATCCTGCTGCTCAAGCTGTCGGAGACCCGGCACCTGATGGTGCTGACGATGCATCACATCGTGCTGGACGGCTGGTCCCTGCCGATCCTCTTCCAGGAGCTGTCGCAGGTGTACGCGGCGGGCGGGAACGCGACCGGCCTGCCACCGGTCGCCCCCTACCGCGACTACCTGGCCTGGCTGGACCGCCAGGACCGGGACGCGGCCCGGGCGGCCTGGGCGGAGGCGCTGGAAGGGCTGACCGAGCCGACCCAACTGGCAGCCGCCGACACCGGTGCCGCCGGCCATGCTTCTGCCGACAGTGCTCCCGCCCATGTGACCACCTGGTTCGATGAGAACCTGGCGTCCCGTCTGCGGGACGTGGCGCGTCGGCACGGTCTGACGCTGAACACCGTCGTGCAAGGCGTATGGGGGCTCCTTGTCGGCATGCTGGCGGGCCACCGCGACGTGGTGTTCGGCGCGACGACGGCCGTCCGCCCGGCCGAGCTGCCGGGCGTGGAACGCATGCTCGGCCTGTTCATCAACACCGTTCCGGTGCGGGTGACTTCGGACCCCGCGTCGCCGATCGTGGAGCTGCTGACGGACCTCCAGGCCCGGCAGTCGGCACTGCTGCCCCACCAGCACCTCGGCCTCACCGAGATCCAGCGCCTCGCCGGACCGGGCGCGGTATTCGACTCGATCCTCGTCTACGAGAACCTCCCCGAGACCGACCAGCCGTCCACCGCTGACGAGGGCCTGGACATCGCCGACGACGGCCTGGACATCGCCGAGATACGCGGTGAGGACGCCGCCCACTACCCACTGATTCTCGGCATGATCCCGGAGATCCGCGAACTCCGGCTGGACTACCGGCCCGGTCTGCTCGACGAGGCGTCGGCGCGGGGGCTGCTGGGGCGGGTGGTACGGGTGTTGGAGCAGGTGGCCGCGGATCCGGACGTGCGGGTCGGCGCGATCGACGTACTGTCCGCCGACGAGCGGCATCGGGTGGTGGCGGAGTGGAATGCCACCGCCCGTCCGGTGCCGGAACAGTCCCTGGTCGCCCTGTTCGAGGCGCAGGTGGTGCGGTCGCCGGGTGCGGTGGCGGTGGTGGCTGGGGAGACGCGACTGACGTACGCGGAGGTGAATGCGCGGGCCAATGGTCTGGCTCACCATCTCAGGGGTCAGGGCGTGGGCGTCGAGAGCCTGGTCGGTGTCCGTGCGGAGCGGTCGGCGGACCTGGTGCCCATGCTGCTTGGTGTGCTTAAGGCGGGTGCGGCGTATGTGCCGTTGGATGTCGGGCTTCCGCGATCGCGGCGGGAGGCGATCGCGGCTGAGGCGGGGGTCGTGGTGACGCTCACCGGCGGTGAGGACGTTGCCCCGGTGGTGGAGAACCCGGAGGTGAGGCCGGGGCCGGAGAACCTCGCGTATGTGATGTATACGTCTGGTTCGTCCGGTGTGCCGAAGGGTGTGGCGGTCACGCATCGCAATGTGGTGGCGTTCTGCCTGGATGAGGCCTGGGCGGAGGGTGTGGTCGAGTGTGTGCTGTTCCAGGCGAACCATGCCTTTGATGCCTCGACGTACGAGATCTGGGCGCCGTTGCTGCGCGGCGGGCTGCTGGTGGTGGCGCCGGCGGGGGAGGTGGACGCGGCGGAGCGCGGTGCTCTGATCGCGGAGCACGGTGTGACGAATGTGCATGCGACGGCGGGGTTGTTCCGGGTGTTGGCGGAGCAGTCGCCGGAGATTTTTGCCGGGGTGCGGGAGGTGTCCACGGGCGGTGATGTGGTCTCCGCATCCGCGATCCGGACCCTGCTCGGAGCCCATCCGGGTCTGGTGGTGCGTACCACCTACGGCCCCACGGAGACGACTGCGTTCACGACGCACTTGCCGTTCACGGCGGGGGATGAGGTGCCTGCGGTGGTGCCGATCGGTCGTCCGATGGACAACACCCGCGCGTATGTCCTGGACGGCTCGCTGCGTCTCGTGCCGCCGGGTGTGGCCGGTGAGTTGTATCTGGCGGGTGAGGGTGTGGCGCGTGGTTATGCGGGTCGTCCGGGGCTGAGTGCGGAGCGGTTCGTGGCGTGCCCGTTCAGTGAGTGCGGTGAACGGATGTATCGCACCGGGGATCTGGCCCGCTGGCGTGGGGACGGTGTGCTGGAGTTCGCGGGGCGGGTTGATGAGCAGGTGAAGATCCGGGGCTTCCGGATCGAGCCGGGCGAGGTCGAGGCCGTACTGAGCGCGCAGGAGAGCGTGCGTCAGGCGGCGGTGATCGCCCGCGAGGACCAGCCCGGTGTCAAGCGCCTGGTCGCGTATGTCGTGGGCGATGTGGACGAGGCGGAGCTGCGCCGGTACGTCGTGGACAGGCTCCCGGAGTACATGGTGCCGGCCGCGTTCGTGACCGTGGACGCGATCCCGCTCACCAGGAACGGGAAGTTGGACCGGGCTGCCCTCCCCGCCCCGGACCTGGCAGGCCTGACCACCGGCCGAGCTCCCG
Source organism: Streptomyces sp. NPDC127595 (assembly GCF_042671685.1). NCBI lineage: Bacteria > Bacillati > Actinomycetota > Actinomycetes > Kitasatosporales > Streptomycetaceae > Streptomyces > Streptomyces sp. NPDC127595. The sequence continues at coordinate 7,985 of NZ_JBHXWK010000025.1, forward strand.
CCACCCCTGTCGAGGAGATCCTCTGCGGCCTGTTCGCCGAGGTCCTCGGCCTGGAACAAGTCGGGGCCGAGGACTCCTTCTTCACCCTCGGCGGCGACTCGATCATGTCGATGCTGGTCGTGTCCCGGGCCCGCCGCGCGGGTGTCGTGATCTCGGCGCGGCAGGTGTTCGAACAGCGCACCCCGGCGGGCCTGGCACGCGTGGCGGAGCTGGGAGGCGCGCGTGCTGTCAGCGATGTGGGCACGGGAGCGGTGCCGTTGACGCCGGTGATGCGTGAGGTTCTGGAGCGGTCGGGCCCGGCGGCGCTCGGCGAGGCGTTCACCCAGTCGATGGTGGTGACCGTCCCCGCGGGCCTGGACGAGGAGCGCCTGGTGACGGCGGTGCGGGCCGTCGTGAACCACCATGACATGCTTCGCGCCCGCCTCTGTCCCCCGGAGAACCCCCCGGAGAAGGGGACGTGGCAGCTGGACGTCCCGCCTCCGGGATCGACGTTCGCGCCGGTCCGGCGAGTGGACGTGTCCGGCCGGGACGGCGACCTCGGCGACTCCATCGAGCAGGAGGCAGGCCGGTACCCCGATCCGTACGCCGGACAGATGCTGCGGGTGACGTGGTTCGACGCCGGTTCTGACCTGCCTGGGACGCTGCTGCTGGTGGCGCATCACCTGGTGGTGGACGGGGTGTCGTGGCGGGTGCTGCTGCCCGACCTGGCGACGGCCTACGACGACCCCGGCGCCCTGGAACCGGTCGGCACCTCGTTCCGGCGCTGGGCCACCGAACTGCGGGCACAGGCGGCCGGACCGGTGCGCGCCGCGGAGCTGCCCGAGTGGACCCGGATTCTCTCGGGCCCGGATCCCGTGGTGGGCGACCGGCCGCTCGACCCGGCGGTGGACACGGTCCGCGCGGGGACGCACCGGTTGTCGCTGACCCTGCCGAGCGACGTGACCGAGGCTCTCCTGCGCCGCATACCCGCCGCGTTTCACACGGGAGTCGACGAGGTGCTGCTGGCCGGTCTGGCCGTTGCGATCACCGAGTGGCAGCGCGGGCGCGGGCGCGACACGACGGCTGGGATGCTGGTGAACGTCGAGGTGCACGGGCGGGAGCCGCTGGCGCCGGACATGGACCTGTCCCGGACGATCGGCTGGTTCACCGGCTCTCGTCCGGTCCGGCTGGACACCTCGGGTACGGAACCCGGCCGGGTCAGGGCCGGGGCCGCGGATGCGGGCGTGCTGCTCAAGCGCGTCAAGGAGCAGATCCGTTCGACGCCAGGGGACGGCCTCGGCCACGGCATGCTGCGCCGGCTCGCCCCGGACACCGCCGACACCCTGGCGCAACTGCCCGTACCCCAGGTCGGGTTCAACTACCTCGGTCGCTTCGGCGCGGCGGCGGACGGCGCTTGGCAGCCCGCCGGGGAGTCGGCACTGGGCGGCTCCTCGGACCCGGACATGGCGCTGGCCCACGCGCTGGAGGCGGGCGGCGTCGTGCTCGACCGGCCGGAGGGCCCCGAGCTGACCCTGTCGCTCACCGCACCGGCCGGACTGCTGGACGAGGCGGTGCTCCGGGACCTGGCCGGACGCTGGGTCGCGATGCTCGGCGGCCTGGCCGCGCACGCCGCCGACCCGACCGCGGGCGGGCACACCCCGTCCGACCTCCCCCTGGTGACCCTCACCCAGGAACAGGTCGACGAACTCCAGGCCGCGCACCCCGCCTTGACGGACGTCTGGCCGCTCGCCCCGCTGCAGGAAGGGCTGCTGTTCCACGCAGGATACGCAGGCGAAGGTGGCGACGGCGGCGGCAACGACGCCTACGTCTGGCAGCGTTCGCTGGAACTCACCGGTCGACTGGACGCAGCCGGGCTGCGGGCGTCGTGGCAAGCTCTGCTGGCGCGGCACACCAACCTGGGCGCCGCATTCGTCACCCCGTCCGGGCAGGACCAGCCGGTCCAGGTGATCATCTCCGGCCTCGCGCCTTCCTGGCGGGAGGTGGACCTCACCGGCGGCGATGGCGAAGCGAACACGGCCGAGGCCGAGCGGATCGCGGCAGCAGAGCGCGCCCGCGGATTCGATCTGGCGCAGCCGCCGCTGCTGCGCCTGGTGCTGATCCGGATGGCCGAGGCCCGCCACCGCCTGATCGTCACGATGCACCACATCGTGCTGGACGGCTGGTCACTGCCGACGCTGTTCGGCGAGCTGTGGCAGCTGTACGCGGCGGACGGCGACCCGTCCGGCCTGCCACCCGCCGCCCCCTACCGCGACTACCTGGCGTGGCTGGACCGCCAGGACGGCGTTGCCGCCCGGCATGCCTGGCGGCAGGAGCTGGCCGGGCTGGACGAGCCGACACTCGCCGGTCCGGTCGAGCCGGGGGCGGTGGAGACGCTGCCCCGGCACGTCGTCACCCACCTGGACGCCGGCACCGCGCGGGCGCTGGACCAGATGGTCCGCGACCGGGGCGTGACGATGAACACCGTCGTCCAAGGCGCTTGGGCGGTGCTCCTCGGCGTGCTCACCGGCCGCAGCGACGTGGTGTTCGGCTCGACGGTGGCCGGCCGGCCGGCGGAACTGCCGGGCGTGGAGAGCATGGTGGGCCTGTTCATCAACACGGTGCCCGTACGGGTCACCCTCGACCCCGCTCGGCCGATCGCCGACCTGCTGGCCGACCTGCAGTCCCGCCAGTCGGCGATGCTGGCCCACCAGCACATCGGGCCGGCCGAGATCCAGCGGCTGGCCGGTCCGGGTGCCACGTTCGACACCCTCGTCGTCTACCAGAACTTCCCGTCGTCCTCGCCGGGACCGGTCGGGCTGTCCGTCGGCGTGGTCGAGGGGGAGGACGCCGCGCACTACCCGCTCACCGTGGTCGTGACCCCGGGGGAGCGGGTCGAAGTACGGCTGGAGTACCGGGCGGACGCCTTCGACGCCCCGACCGTTCAGGCGGTGGCGGCGCGGCTCGCCGAACTGCTGCGGCAGATCGCGACCCGGCCCGACACCCCGGTGGCGGCCCTGACGCCGCTGACCGCGACGGAACGGCGGCAGGTCGTCCACGACTGGAACGCCACCGCCACCGCCGCCCCCGTCCCCGGGGCGACGCTGGCGAGCCTGTTCGAGGCGCAGGCCGCGAGGACGCCCGGCGCGACCGCCGTGGCCGACGCCGAATCCACGCTCACCTATACCGAGTTGGACGAGCTGGCAGCCCAGGTCGCGCATGAGCTGATCGCCCGGGGCGTCGGCCCGGAGGACCTGGTCGGCGTCGTCATGGAACGCGGGACCGAGCTGTACGCGGTGCTGCTGGGCGTGCTGAAGGCGGGCGCCGCCTACGTCCCGGTGGACCCCGGCTACCCGGCCGAGCGGATCGCGTTCACCCTCACCGACGCCCGCCCGGCGCTGGTGGTGTGCACGAGCACGACCGCCGGTGCCGTACGGGAAGCGGGCATCGAGCGCATCGTGTGGGACGACCCGGCGACGCGGGCCGCGCTGGCGGCACGCCCGCGCACCGGTCCCGCGGACGCGGACCGGGTCAGGCCGCTACGTCCCGCGCACCCGGCGTACGTCATCTACACCTCCGGGTCGACCGGCATACCCAAGGGCGTGGCGGTGCCGCACGCGGGCGCGGTGAATTACGTCAGCTGGCGCTCGGCCGCCTACGGCTGGGGGCCGGGGGAGCGGGTGCTGCAGTTCGCCTCGGTGTCGTTCGACACCTCGGTGGCGGACATCTTCCCGACGCTCACCTGCGGCGCGACGCTGTGCGTGGCACGCCGGGACGTCGACCTGGCCGGGGAGCTGGCGCTGCTGGAGGTGACCGCCGCGACGTTCACCCCGTCGGTGCTGGACTCGCTGGCGGAGGAGGCGGACAGCCCCGCGCTGCGCCGTGTCCGCTGCATCGTCACGGCAGGCGAGGAGTGCACCCCTGACCTGCTGCGACGGTGGGCTCCTGGCCGCGCCTTCCACAACGAGTACGGGCCGACCGAGGCCACCGTGGACGTCACCTGCTGGACCAGCCCGTCCGGCGAGGTGCCCGACGTGGTGCCGCTGGGCGGCCCGATCGCGAACGTGCGGGCGTACGTCCTGGACGAGTTCCTGCGCCCGGTGCCACCCGGGGTGATCGGCGAGGTGTATGTGGCGGGTGCGGGCGTGACGCGCGGATATGTGCGCCGTCCCGGCCTGACCGCCGAGCGGTTCGTGGCGTGCCCGTTCACCGGGGGCCGCATGTACCGGACCGGCGACCTGGCGCGCTGGAGCACCGGCGGCGACCTGGTGTTCGCGGGCCGCGCCGACGAGCAGGTGAAGATCCGCGGTTTCCGGGTCGAGCCCGGGGAGATCGAGACGGTGCTGGCCGGGCATCCGGACGTCGTGCGGGCGGCGGTGATCGCCCGCACCGACTCCGGGACCAAGCGCCTGGTCGGCTATGTCGTCCCGGCCGGTCCCGGCGGCGCCGACACCGCCGGGCTGCGTGCCTACGTCGCCGACCGGCTGCCCGACCACATGACTCCGGCCGCCGTGGTGCGGCTGGACGCGATACCTCTGACCGTGCACGGCAAGCTGGACCGGGCCGCGCTGCCCGCCCCGGACTTCGCCGGGCTGGCCACCGGCCGCGCCCCGGCCGGCCCCCGCGAGGAGCTGCTGTGCGGACTGTTCAGCGAGGTGCTGGGCCTTGAGCGGGTCGGCGCGGACGACTCGTTCTTCGCGCTGGGCGGCGACTCGATCTCCTCGATGCTGGTGGTGGCGCGAGCCCGCCGGGACGGTCTGGTGCTCACCCCCCGGCAGATCTTCGAGCACCGCACCGCCGCGGCCCTCGCCCGGATCGCCGCCGACCGGGGCCAGGACGGGGACGCGCCCGCCGCCGACGCGGAGCCCGACGTGCCGACCGGGCCGATTCCGGTGACCCCCGTCATGCGGGAGCTGTACGAACGGTCGGGACCGGCCGCGCTGTCCGGCGGGTTCTGCCAGTCGACGCTGGTGACCGTCCCGGCCGAGCTGCGGCTCGACGCGCTCACGGCGGGCGTACAAGCGCTGCTGGACCACCACGACGCATTGCGGGCCCGGCTGGCCGTCCCGGCCCACGAGCCGCCGTATCTGCTGGTGCCCGAGCGCGGCACGGTCGCGGCCGAGGACTGTGTACGCCGTGTCGACGTCGCGCACCTCGACGGCGGTCGGCTGGCCGACTTGATCGCCGAGCGGTCTGACGAGGCCATGGCACGCCTGGACGCCCGGTCGGTCCTCGTGCAGGTGGTGTGGTTCGACGCCGGACCGCACCGAGCGGGACGGCTGCTGCTGGCCGTCCACCACTTGGCGGTGGACGGCGTCTCCTGGCGCGTGCTGCTGCCCGACCTGGCCGCCGCCTGTGCCGCCGCGGCGGACGGGCTGGAGCCCGAACTGCAGCCCGTCGGCACCTCGTTCAGGCGGTGGGCCCGCGGACTCGCCACGGAGGCCACGCGCCGGGCCGGTGAACTCCCCGAGTGGATCCGGATCCGGTCCCTCGCCGAGCCGCCGCTCGGCGGACGTCGGCTGGACCCGGCGCGGGACACGGTCGCCGCGGGCGTGCACGAGGCCGAGCGCCGAATCCCGGCGGACACCGCGGAGGAGCTGCTGACCCGGGTCCCGGCCGCGTTCCACGCGGGGGTCGACGATGTCCTGCTGGCCGGTCTCACGGCCGCGCTCGCCGCCTGGCGCCGCCGCCGAGGCCAGGACGCCACCGGTGTACTGGTCGACCTGGAGGGTCACGGCCGGGTGCCGCTGACCGCGGGGATGGACCTGAGCCGCACGGTCGGCTGGTTCACCAGCTCGCATCCGGTGCGGCTCGACGCGGGCACCGCCGACCTGGCGGAGGTGCGCGCGGGCGGACCGGCGGCGGGCGAACTCGTCAAGCGGGTCAAGGAGCAGCTGCGGGCCGTACCGGGCGACGGCCTCGGCCACGGTCTGCTGCGCCACCTCAACCCGGACACCGCACCAGCCCTGCGGGACCTGCCCGAGGCGCAGGTCGGGTTCAACTACCTGGGCCGGTTCAGGGCAGGGGACGGCACAAAGGACTGGGCGCCGGTCGGCGACTCGGCCGTGGGCGGCGCCGCCGATCCGGCGATGGCCGCGACGCACGCGCTGGAGGCGGGCGGTGTGGTGCTCGACCGTCCCGACGGGCCCGAGCTGACGCTGACGCTGGCGTCCCCGGCCGGGCTGCTGGACGAGGCCGACCTGCGGGAACTGGCCGCGCTCTGGGCGGACACGCTCACCGGCCTGGCCGCGCACCGCGCCGACGCGGACATGGGCCACACGCCGTCCGACTTCCCGCTCGTGACGCTCGACCAGAACGAGATCGAGGAGTTTCAGATCAAGCTCGCCGATGGAGGGGGAACACGGTGATCGAGGTGCGGATCGAGGACGTGTGGCCGCTGTCGCCACTGCAGGAAGGCTTGTTGTTCCACGCCGGATACGACGAGGACGCCCGCGACGTGTATCTCGTCCAGGGCGTGGTCCAACTGACCGGCGCACTGGACCCCGAGGTGCTGCGGGCCTCCTGGCAGGCCCTGCTGGACCGGCACGCCAGCCTGCGCGCAGGGTTCCAGCGGCGCGGGTCCGGCGACCCGGTCCAGGTCATCGCACGGGGGGTCGAACTGCCGTGGGAACAGGCCGACTTGTCCGCGCTGACCCTGGCCGAGGCCGAGGAGGAAGCGGGCCGGATGGCCCGCAGCGAACGCTCCCGCCGGTTCGACCTGGAGACGCCGCCGTTGCTGCGGCTGCTGCTGGTGAGGCTCGGCGTCGGACGCGACCAGCTGGTGATCACGATGCACCACCTCGTCATGGACGGGTGGTCGCTGCCGGTGCTGTTCGACGAACTGTCGCAGGTCTACGCGGCCGGCGGGGACGCGGGCGTGCTGCCGCCCGTCACCTCGTACCGCGACTACGTGGTGTGGCTGAGCAGCCGCGACCGGGACGCCGCCCGCGAGGCATGGCGGCGGGAACTGGCGGGCCTGAACGAGGCGACGCTGGTCGGGCCCGCAGGACCGGACCGTGAGCCCCGGCTGCCCGCGCGCGTCTCCACCCGTCTTCACGGCGAGCCCGCGGCACGGCTGCGCCGGGTGACCCGTGACCTCGGTGTCACGATGAACACCGCGGCGCAGGCCGCATGGGGACTGCTGGTCGGGCAGCTGACGGGGCGCGGCGACGTGGCGTTCGGCGCGATCGTGTCCGGGCGGCCCATGGATCTGCCAGGCGTGGAGCGGATGGTCGGGCTGTTCATCAACACGGTCCCCGTGCGCGTCGCCACAGCGCCCGCGGACACCCTGGCCGCGACGCTGAGACGACTGCAGGACGCCCAGTCCCGGCTGCTGGACCACCACCACGTCGGCCTCGTGGACATCCAGCGTGCCGCCGGACAGGGAGCGGTGTTCGACACCCTCCTCGTCTACCAGAACTATCCACGCGACTCCGAGGGGCCCCTGCGCCTCGCCGGTCTCGAAGTCGCGGGAGGCGGCGGCGAGGACGCCTCGCACTACCCGCTCACCTTGGTCGTCACCCCCGTCGAGGACGCGCTGGAACTGCGGCTGGACTACGGGTCCGACGTCTTCGACGAGCAGACCGCGTGGGCGCTGATGGGCCGCCTGGTGCGCATCCTGGAACAGCTGGCCGCCGCCTCGCACACACGGATCGCGGACCTCGACACGCTGTCCGCCGAGGAACGGCGGACGGTCCTGTACGGGTGGAACGACACCCGTCGTGCCGTCCCCGGCGGCACGCTCGTGGACCGGTTCGAGGCGCAGGCCGCGCGGACCCCGGACGCCGTCGCGGTGGTCGGGCAGGGCCGGTCGTGGACGTACGCGGAGCTGAACGCGCACGCCAACGGGGTGGCGTACGAGCTGATCGGCCGGGGAGTCGGCCCGGAGGACCTGGTCGGCGTTCTGCGGGAGCGGTCGGCCGAACTGGTGCCGGTGCTCCTGGGCGTGCTCAAGACCGGGGCGGCCTACGTGCCGCTGGACCCCGCCAACCCTGAGGGGCGCCGCCGGTCCGTCCTCGCCGAGGCAGGGGTATCGGTCGTCGTCACCGACGGGGACCGATTCGCCCCGGCCGAGCAGAACCCCGGGATCCGGATCTCGCCCGCGAACCTGGCGTACGTGATGTACACCTCGGGCTCGACCGGCGTCCCGAAGGGCGTGGCCGCCGCGCACGGCAACGTGGTGGCGTTCTGCCTGGACGGGGCCTGGACCGAGGACGTGACCGAGTGTGTCCTGTTCCAGGCCAACCACGCCTTCGACGCCTCCACCTACGAACTGTGGACACCGCTGCTGCGCGGCGGCCGCCTCGTCGTCACGCCACCCGGCCAGGTGGACGTGGCCGAACGCGCCAGGTTGATCGCCGAACACGGCGTCACCAACGTCCACGCCACCGCGGGCCTGTTCGGCGCGTTCGCCGAGGGGGCGCCGAACATGTTCACCGGCGTGCGGGAGGTGTCCACCGGCGGCGACGTGGTGTCGGCCACTGCCGTCCGCACCCTCCTTGAGACCCACCCGGGCCTGGTCGTCCGCACCACGTACGGCCCGACCGAGACGACCGCGTTCACCACCCAGGTCGCCTTCACCGCCAGCGAGGGAGTCCCGGCGGCGGTGCCGCTCGGCCGCCCGATGGACAACACGTCCGCGTACGTCCTGGACCGCTTCCTGCGCCCCGTTCCGCCCGGCGTCGTCGGCGAGCTGTACATCGCCGGCACCGGCCTGGCACGTGGTTACGCCGGACGTCCGGGGCTGACGGCGGAACGATTCGTCGCGTGCCCGTTCGACCCGGCCGACGGGCGCATGTACCGCACCGGTGACCTCGCACGCTGGGCTACGGGCGGGCTGCTGATGTTCGCGGGCCGCGCCGACGAGCAGGTGAAGATCCGCGGCTTCCGGATCGAACCGGCCGAGGTCGAGGCGGTGCTCGGCGCCCATCAGGACGTCGCCCGCGCGACCGTGATCGCCCGCGAGGACACGCCCGGCACCAAGCATCTCGTCGGCTACGTCGTACCCGCTCCGGGCGCGGCCGTGGACGTGGCGGCGCTGCGCGCGTTCGCGGCGGACCGGCTGCCGGACTCCATGGTCCCCGCGGCGATCGTGCCGGTGGACGCGATACCGGTCACCGCCAACGGCAAGGTGGACCGGGCGGCGCTGCCCGCCCCGGACTTCGCCGCCCCGCTCACCGGACGCGCCCCGGCCACCCCGGTCGAGGAGCTGCTGTGCGGGCTGTTCGCCGAAGTCCTCGACCTGGACGCCGTGGGCCCCGAGGACTCGTTCTTCGCTCTCGGTGGCGACTCGATCACCTCGATGCTGGTGGTCGCGCGAGCTCGGCGTGCGGGCGTGCGGATCTCGGCGCGGCAGCTGTTCGAGCACCGTACCCCCGCCGGCCTGGCGAGCGTCGCCGAACTGACCGCCCAGGACGGCACGCAGGAACCGGACGACGACCCGCTCGGCACCGTCCCGCTGACCCCCGCGATGCTGGACATGGCCGAACGGACCGACCTCGCGGGCCGGTTCTCCCAGTCGACGGTGATGACCGTGCCGGCCGGACTCGACCACGACCGGCTGGAGACGGCCGTCCAGGCCGTCCTCGACCACCACGACTCACTGCGATCCCGCCTGTGCCGCACCGCCGACGGCACCTGGAGCCTGGAGATACCGCCGCCCGGCACCGCGGTCCGCATCCGCCGCGTCGTCGCCGCCGGTCCCGGGACATGGGACGACCTGGTCGCACGAGAAGCCGAGCGGGCCGCCGGGGAACTCGACCCGCGGGCAGGCGTGATGCTGCGCGCGGTATGGCTCGACGCCGGGCCCGAGACCCCAGGCCGACTGCTGCTCGTGGCGCACCACCTGGCGGTGGACGGCGTCTCGTGGCGGATCCTGCTCTCCGACCTCGTCACCGCCTATACGACCCCGGACGCCCAACTCGCCCCCGTCGCCACCTCCTTCCGTGCCTGGGCCCGGGAACTGGCCGCCCAGGCGACCAGCCAGGCCCGCGTGGACGAACTCCCGACATGGCGCGACATCCTCGCCGGACCCGACCCGGTGCTGGGCTCCCGGCGCCCGGATCCGGCCCAGGACTCCCTGGCGGCCGGAACACACGCCATGTCGGTGACCCTGCCCCCCGACACGACCACCGCACTGCTGGACGGCGTGGCCACCGCCTTCCACACCGGGGCCGACGACGTCCTGCTGGCCGGCCTGGTCGCGGCAGTGGTCCGTCGGCGGCGCGCCCGTGGCGCCGCCACTGGCGGACTCCTGGTGGAGATCGAGGGACACGGGCGCGAACCGCTGCGGCCCGGCATGGACCTGACCCGCACGACCGGCTGGTTCACCAGCGCGTACCCGGTACGCCTCGACACCGGCGCCATCGACCTCTCCGGCGTACGGTCCGGCGGGCCGGCGGTGGACGTGCTGATGAAACGCGTCAAGGAGCAGCTGCGCGCCGTCCCCGCCGACGGCCTCGGCCACGCCCTGCTGCGGCACCTCAACCCGGCCACCGCCCCGGTGCTGGCCGCACTGCCGAGGCCGCAGGTCCGCTTCACCTACCTGGGCCGGTTCCCCGCATCCGGCCCCGGCAGCGCTCCGAGCGGTCCCGGTGAGTGGCGGCCCTACGGACAGCTCCTGGACGGAGGCGCGGCCGCGGACACGGCCGTCACACACACCCTCGACGCCACCGCCGTCGTCCACGACCTGCCCGACGGCCCGCACCTGACCGTGTCGGCGGTCAGCCCCGTGGGCTTCCTGGACACCCCTGCCCTGGAAGACCTCGTCGTCGACTGGGCCGCCATGCTGAACGGCCTCACAGCGCATGTGGCCGCCCCCGGCAGCGGTGGCCACACCCCCTCGGACTTCCCGCTCGCCGAGATCAGCCAGGACGAGCTGGACGAGTTCGCCGTGATCGCGGAGGCGTTCGAGGACCGAGGACTGCCCACCTGAACGACTGGCTACCTGAACACCGTCCGGAGGACACACCGGTGAACAATTCAGCGCTCGCCGAGGTCTGGCCCCTGTCGCCGCTCCAGGAGGGCCTGCTCTTCCACGCCCAGTACGACGAGCGCGCCCGTGACGTCTACGTGGGCCAGCACGCCGTCCACCTGGACGGCCCCCTGGACCCGGCGGTGCTGCGCGCCTCCTGGGAGGCGCTGCTGCGCCGCCACGCCAACCTGCGCGCAGCCTTCCCACGGCGCCGCGCAGGCGCCCCCGTCCAGATGATCGTCCGCGCTCCAGCCCTGCCGTGGCGGGAGGCGGACCTGTCGGACCGCCCGCTGCCGGAGGCGGAGGCCGAGGCCGGCCGGCTGGCCACCGAGGAACGCGCCCGGGGCTTCGACCTCGCGGTCCCACCCCTGCTGCGGCTGCTGCTGATCCGTCTGGACGGCTCCAGGTACCGGCTGCTGGTCACGATGCACCACATCGTGCTGGACGGCTGGTCCCTGCCCGTCCTGTTCCAGGAGCTGTCGCAGGTGTACGCGGCGGGTGGCGACCCGTCCGGCCTGCCACCGGTCGCCTCGTACCGCGACTACCTGGCGTGGCTGAACCGCCAGGACCGGGACGCGGCACGCGCCGCGTGGGCGGACGCGCTGACCGGGGTCACGGAGCCGACGCTGCTCGTCGCCGCCGACCAGGGCACCCCGGCACCCGTTCTCCCCCACCACGTCAGCACCCGCACCGGCCAGGCGCCGGCAGGTCGGCTCCGCGACACCGCGCGCACTCTCGGGCTGACCCTCAACACCGTCGTGCAGGGCGCATGGGGACAGCTGCTCGGCACCCTCACCGGCCGCACCGACGTGGTGTTCGGCGCCACCGTGGCCGGACGCCCGGCGGAGCTGCCCGGCGTCGAGCGCATGCTCGGGCTGTTCATCAACACCCTACCGGTCAGGGTGACGCTGGATCCCGCGCGCTCGCTCACCGACACCCTCGCCGAGGTGCAGTCCCGGCAGTCCGGACTCCTCGCCCACCAGCACCTCGGCCTGGCGGAGGTCCAGCGCGCCGCCGGACCGGGCGCCACCTTCGACACGCTGATCGTCTACGAGAACTTCCCCGGCGACCCGTCGGAGCAACACGTCCCGGGCGGTCTGAACATCACCCAAGTGGGCGGCGACGACGCGTCGCACTATCCGCTCACCCTGGTCGTCTCGCCGGGGGACGACATGGAGCTGCGGCTGGACTATCGGCCTGGGCTGTTCGACGAGGGGTCGGCGCAGGGGCTGCTGGACCGCCTGGTGAGCGTCCTGGACCAGTTCGCCGCCGATCCACGGAAGCGAACGGGCGCGGTGGACCTCCTGAGCGAGGCGGAGCGTCGGCTGGTCCTGCACGGGTGGAATGCCACTGCTCGTGTGGTGCCGGGTGGGTCGTTGGTGGAGTTGTTCGAGGCGCAGGTGGTGCGGTCGCCGGGTGCGGTGGCGGTGGTGGGGCGGGGTGTGTCGTGGACGTATGCGGAGTTGAATGCGCGGGCCAATGGTGTGGCGTGCGGGCTGATCGGGCGGGGGGTTGGTCCGGAGGCGTTGGTGGGGGTGAGGTTGGAGCGGTCGGCCGAGCTGTTGCCCATGCTGCTTGGTGTGCTCAAGGCGGGTGCGGCGTATGTGCCGTTGGAAGTCGGGCTTCCGCAGGAGCGGTTGGCGTCGGTGGTGGCGGAGGCGGGGGTGTCGGTGGTCCTCACTGATGCCGATGTGTTTGAGCCGGTGGGTGACAACCCGGGTGTCAGGGTGTCGCCGGGTGCGTTGGCGTATGTGATGTACACGTCTGGTTCGTCCGGGGTGCCGAAGGGTGTGGCGGTCACGCACCGCAATGTGGTGGCGTTCTGCCTGGATGAGGCCTGGACGGAGGATGTGGTCGAGTGTGTGCTGTTCCAGGCGAACCATGCCTTTGACGCCTCGACGTATGAGTTGTGGGTGCCGTTGTTGCGTGGTGGTCGGTTGGTGGTGGCGCCGGCGGGGGAGGTGGATGCGGCGGAGCGTGGTGCTCTGGTCGCGGAGCATGGTGTGACGAATGTGCATGCGACGGCGGGGTTGTTCCGGGTGTTGGCGGAGCAGTCGCCGGAGATTTTTGCCGGGGTGCGGGAGGTGTCCACGGGCGGTGATGTGGTGTCCGCGTCGGCGATCCGGACCCTGCTCGGGGCCCATCCGGGTCTGGTGGTGCGTACCACGTACGGGCCGACGGAGACGACTGCGTTCGTCACGCAGGTCCCGTTCACGGCGGGGGATGAGGTGCCTGCGGCGGTGCCGATCGGTCGTCCGATGGACAACACCCGTACCTATGTGCTGGACGGCTCGCTGCGTCTCGTGCCGCCGGGTGTGGCCGGTGAGTTGTATGTCGCGGGTGAGGGTGTGGCGCGTGGTTATGCGGGTCGTCCGGGGCTGAGTGCGGAGCGGTTCGTGGCCTGCCCGTTCAGTGAGTGCGGTGAACGGATGTATCGCACCGGGGATCTGGCTAGCTGGCGTGCGGATGGGGTGCTGGAGTTCGCGGGGCGGGTTGATGAGCAGGTGAAGATCCGGGGTTTCCGGATCGAGCCGGGCGAGGTCGAGGCCGTACTGAGCGCGCAGGAGTGCGTGCGTCAGGCGGCGGTGATCGCCCGGGAGGACCAGCCCGGTGTCAAGCGCCTGGTCGCCTACCTCGTCGGCGATGTGGACGAGTCCGCGCTGCGGGAGTGGGCGGCCGACCGCCTGCCGGAGTACATGGTGCCGTCGGCGTTCGTGACCGTGGACGCGATCCCGCTGACCAGGAACGGGAAGTTGGACCGGGCTGCCCTCCCCGCCCCGGACCTGGCGGGCCGGACGACCGGCCGCGCCGCCGCCACCCCCACCGAGGAGGTGCTGTGCGGCCTGTTCGCCGAGGTCCTCGGCGTGGACCGGGTCGGGACGGAAGACTCCTTCTTCCACCTCGGCGGCGATTCGCTGCTCGCCATGCGGCTGATCGCCCGCATCCGGTCGGTGCTCGACGCCGAGGTCAGCATCCGCGAGCTGTTCACCGCACGGACCGTGGCGGAGCTGGGCAGGCTGGTGCGGGCCGGGCAGACCGGCAGCCGCGCCGCCTTGCTCCCCGTCGAACGTCCGCAGAACCTGCCGCTGTCGTACGCCCAGCAGCGGATGTGGTTCCTCAACCGGCTGGAGGCCGCCGGGGCAGGCGCCGGCTACAACGTGCCGCTCGCCCTGCGGCTGTCCGGCGAACTCGACGTCCTGGCTCTCGACGCCGCGCTGGGCGACGTCGCCGACCGGCACGAGAGCCTGCGTACCCGCTACCCGCACGACGAGGGGGTGCCGCTCCAGGAGGTGCTGGGCGGTGCGAAGGGACGCCCGCGGCTGCGTACCGACGAGATCCGCGAGGAGGCGCTGCGCCCGGCCCTCGGCGAGGAGCTGGGCCGCGGCTTCGACCTGTCCCGGGAACTGCCGTGGCGGGTACGGCTGCTGACGGTGTCGCCGACGGAGTCGGTGCTGGTGATCGTCGCGCACCACATCGCCGTCGACGGCTGGTCCATGGGGCTACTGCTCAGCGACCTGAGGACGGCCTACGCGGCGCGCATCCGCGGCAGCGCGCCGAGCTGGCCGCCGCTGCCCGTCCAGTACGCCGACTACGCCCTGTGGGAACGCGAGGTCCTCGGCGGCCTCGACGACCCCGGCAGCCTGCTGTCCGGCCAGCTCAGCCACTGGCGGCAGACCCTGACCGGACTCCCCGACGAGCTACCGCTGCCGACCGACCGCCCGCGGCCGGCCGTGGCGTCGTTCCGGGGCGGCTCGGTGCCGGTCGAAGTGGACGCCAGGACCCACGCCCGGCTGGCGGCGGTGGCGCAGCGGGGCGGCGGCACCGTGTTCATGGTCGCGCAGGCGGCGCTGGCGCTGCTGCTGGCGCGGATGGGCGCGGGCAGCGACGTCCCGGTCGGGACGGTGGTGGCGGGGCGCGGCGACCCGGCGACGGAAGACCTGGTCGGCTGCTTCCTCAACACGCTGGTGCTGCGCACCGATGTGAGCGGCGATCCGTCCTTCACCGAACTGCTGGCCCGCGTCCGGGACGCCGACCTGGCCGCGTACGCCCACCAGGACCTGCCGTTCGAACTCCTCGTGGACGAGCTGAACCCGCCGCGGTCCCTGGCCCGGCACCCGCTGGTACAGGTGGTGCTGAACTTCCAGAACATCCCGCGCGGCGAGGAGCCCTGGCGGCTTCCCGGGGTGCGGGTCACCGCCGTGCCGCCGGACGAGGGCACGGCAGCCCGCTTCGACCTGTCGGTCACGCTCGGGGAGCGCCGGGATGCCGACGGTGCCCCCGCCGGCCTCGTCGGCGACATCCAGTACGCGGCCGACCTGTTCGACGAGCCGACCGTCCACGCGCTGGCGGCGCGGCTGGTCCGCGTTCTGGAGCAGGTCGCGGCGGACCCGGCCGTGACGGTCGGCCGGATCGACATCCTGGACGACGCGGAACGGCTCCAGGTCACGCGCCGGCCCGCCGGACAGGCCGTCCCAGAGACCTCCCTGCCGGAGCTGTTCGAGCAGTGGGTGGCGCGCAACCCGTCGGCGACCGCGGTGACCTGTGACGGCACCGCCCTCACCTACGCCGGACTGGACGCCCGCGCGAACCAGCTCGCCCACGAGCTGATCGGCCGGGGCATCGGCCCGGAGAGCCGCGTCGCAGTCGTCATGGAGCGGTCCCCCGACCTGGTCACGGCGCTGCTCGGGATCGTCAAGGCGGGTGCCGCCTATGTTCCCGTCGACCCGGGCTATCCGGCGGAGCGGATCGCGTACACACTGGCCGACGCGCGGCCGTCCCTGGTCGTGTGCACCACGACGACCACACCGGCGGAGCCGACGGGCATCGCGACCCTGGTCTGGGACACCCCGGCGACCGCCGCCGCCCTGGCCGCCCGGCCCGCCACTGCCCCGACCGACGCGGACCGCCGCGCGCCGCTGCGCCCCGGCCATCCTGCCTACGTGATCTACACCTCGGGGTCGACCGGCCGCCCGAAGGGCGTGACGATCCCGCACGCCAACGTGGTCCGGCTGCTGACCGAGACCCGGCAGTGGTTCGAGTTCGGGCCCGACGACACATGGACCCTGTTCCACTCCTACGCGTTCGACTTCTCGGTGTGGGAGATCTGGGGCGCGCTGCTGCACGGCGGCCGCCTCGTCGTCGTGCCCCATCGGACCTCCCGTACGCCGGACCGCTTCCTGGAGTTGCTCGCCGCCGAACGCGTCACGGTCCTCAACCAGACCCCCTCGGCCTTCGCACAGCTCATGGCGGCCGACGCCGAACACCCCCGCGACGACCTGGCACTGCGGTATGTGGTCTTCGGTGGCGAGCCTCTCGAACCGGGAGGGCTGAGCGACTGGTACCTCCGCCACCCCGAGCCCGAACTGGTGAACATGTACGGGATCACCGAGACGACCGTACACGTCACCCACCAGCCCCTGGATGCCGAGCTGTGCGCCTCCCGGCCGGGCAGCGTCATCGGCGGCCCCATCCCCGACCTCGGCGTCCACGTACTGGACGACTGGCTGCGACCCGTACCGCCCAGCGTGACCGGCGAGCTGTACGTGGCCGGCCGCGGCCTGGCGCGGGGCTACCTGGACCGGCCGGGACTGACCGCCGAGCGCTTCGTGGCCTGCCCGTTCACCGGCGGCCGCATGTACCGCTCGGGCGACCTGGCCCGGTACCGGGCCGACGGGACGCTGGAGCACCTCGGCCGCGCCGACCACCAGATACAGCTGCGCGGATTCCGCGTCGAGCCCGGCGAGGTCGAGGCCGCGCTGGCGGCCCACGACCAGGTGGGCCAGGTCGCGGTCATCGCCCGCGAGGAATCCGGGACGCGGCGACTCGTGGCGTACGTGGTCCCCCGCTCCGGTGCGGGTCCGGTGGACGGCGCGGACCTGCGGGCGTTCGCGGCGGCGCGGCTGCCGGAGCACATGGTCCCGGCGGCCGTCGTCCAGCTGGACGCCCTCCCGGTCACCGTGAACGGCAAGCTGGACCGAGCCGCCCTCCCGGCCCCGGACTTCGCGGGCCTCGCCCGCGGCCGGGCGCCGCGCACGCCGACCGAGGAGGTCCTGTGCGGGGTCTTCGGCGACGTCCTGGGGCTGGCACGCGTCGGGGCCGGCGACTCGTTCTTCGACCTCGGCGGCGACTCGCTGCTGGCCATGCGGCTGCTGGCCCGGGTCCGCGCGGCGCTGGACACCGAGGTCGGCATCCGCGAACTCTTCACCGCACCCACGGTCGAGGCCTTGGCCCACCTGGCCGAGGAGGGGCACGGCACCACGCGGGCCGCCCTGGTGGCCCGCGCGCGCCAGGACGTGCTTCCGCTGTCGTACGCACAGCAGCGGATGTGGCTCCTCAACCAGCTTGAGGAGCCGGAGCAATCCGCCGCCTACAACGTGTCATCCGTACTCCGGCTGTCCGGCGATCTGGACGTGGGGGCCCTTGAGACGGCGCTGGGCGACCTCGCCGAACGACACGAGAGCCTGCGAACCGTCTTCCCCGAGTCCGACGGGGCACCGCGCCAGGAGATCACCGAGGACCGTCCGCCGCTGCACACCGAGTCGGCCGCGAAAACGGCCGTGGCACAGCTCGTCGCGGATGAGACCGGGCGCGGGTTCGACCTCACGGTGGAACTGCCGTGGCGGGTACGGCTGTTGACGGTGTCGCCGGTGGAGTCGGTGCTGGTGATCGTCGCGCACCACATCGCGGTCGACGGCGTGTCCATGGGCGTACTCGCCCGCGATCTCGGGGAGGCGTACGCGGCGCGGTGCGCCGGTACGGCCCCCGAGTGGGAGCCGCTGCCGGTCCAGTACGCGGACTACGCGCTGTGGCAGCGCGAAGCGCTGGGCGACCTCCAGGACGCCGACAGTGTGATCAGCGAGCAACTCGGCTACTGGCGTGCGACGTTGGCGGGCATCCCCGGGGAACTGCCCCTGCCGGCCGACCGCCCCCGGCCGTCGACGTCGTCCTTCCGGGGCAGCGCGGTGTCGGTCGAGGTGGGCGCCGAGGTGCACGCGCGTCTGTCGGAGGTGGCGCGGCGGCACGGTGTGACGATGTTCATGGTGGTGCAGGCGGCGTTGGCGGTGCTGTTGTCGAAGGTGGGCGCGGGCACGGACATTCCGCTCGGCACGGCGGTGGCGGGTCGCAATGACGCCGAGGTCGAGAGGATGGTCGGGTTCTTCGTCAACACGCTGGTGCTGCGTACGGACGTGAGTGGTGATCCGTCGTTCGTGGAGTTGCTGGGGCGTGTGCGGGAGACGGACCTGGCCGCCTATGCGCACCAGGATGTGCCGTTCGAGCGGCTGGTGGAGGACCTGAACCCGGCCCGCTCGCTGTCCCGGCACCCCCTCTTCCAGGTGATGCTCGCGGTCGACGACGCGGAGGGGCAGGAGGAGCCGTGGACACTGCCCGGCGTCGACGTGACCCCGATGGCCGGGGGTGGGACGTCGGTCGCCAAGTTTGATCTGTCGGTTCACCTGGAGCACCGGCATAAGGACGGAGCGGCTGCCGGTATTGCCGGTGTGATCCAGTACGCGGCCGATCTGTTCGACGAGGCGACTGTCAGGGGGCTGGCGGATCGTTTTACCCGGGTGTTGGAGCAGGTGGCGGTGGATCCGGGGGTGCGGGTCGGCGCGATCGAGGTGCTGTCGGACGCGGAGCGTGGGCTGGTCCTGCACGGGTGGAACGACACTGCTCGTGTGGTGCCCGGCGGCACGCTCGTGGAGTTGTTCGAGGCGCAGGTGGTGCGGTCGCCGGGTGCGGTGGCGGTGGTGGGGCGGGGCCGGTCGTGGACGTATGCGGAGTTGAATGCGCGGGCCAATGGTGTGGCGTGCGGGCTGATCGGGCGGGGGGTTGGTCCGGAGGCGCTGGTCGGCGTGCGGTTGGAGCGGTCGGCGGACCTGGTGCCCACGTTGCTCGGTGTGCTCAAGGCGGGTGCGGCGTATGTGCCGTTGGATGTCGGGCTTCCGGAGGGGCGGCGGGAGGCGATCGCGGCTGAGGCGGGGGTCGTGGTGACGCTCACTGATGCCGATGTGTTTGAGCCGGTGGATGACAATCCCGGCGTTGTGGTGTCGCCGGGTGCGTTGGCGTATGTGATGTATACGTCTGGTTCGTCCGGGGTGCCGAAGGGTGTGGCGGTCACGCATCGCAATGTGGTGGCGTTCTGTCTGGATGCGGCGTGGCGTGCGGATGTGCTGGAGCGGGTGCTCGTGCAGGCGAACCACGCGTTCGATGCCTCGACGTATGAGATCTGGGTGCCGTTGTTGCGTGGTGGTCGGCTGGTGGTGGCGCCGGCGGGGGAGGTGGATGCGGCGGAGCGTGGTGCTCTGGTCGCGGAGCATGGTGTGACGAATGTGCATGCGACGGCGGGGTTGTTCCGGGTGTTGGCGGAGCAGTCGCCGGAGATTTTTGCCGGGGTGCGGGAGGTGTCCACGGGCGGTGATGTGGTGTCCGCGTCGGCGATCCGGACCCTGCTCGCGGCCCATCCGGGTCTGGTGGTGCGTACCACGTACGGGCCGACGGAGAACACGGCGTTCGTCACGCAGGTCCCGTTCACGGCGGGGGATGAGGTGCCTGCGGCGGTGCCGATCGGTCGTCCGATGGACAACACCCGTACCTATGTGCTGGATGAGTTCCTGCGTCCGGTGGCGCCGGGTGTGGCCGGTGAGTTGTATCTGGCGGGTGAGGGTGTGGCGCGTGGTTATGCGGGTCGTCCGGGACTGAGTGCGGAGCGGTTCGTGGCCTGCCCGTTCAGTGAGTGCGGTGAACGGATGTATCGCACCGGGGACTTGGCCCGCTGGCGTGGGGACGGTGTGCTGGAGTTCGCGGGGCGGGTTGATGAGCAGGTGAAGATCCGGGGCTTCCGGATCGAGCCGGGCGAGGTCGAGGCCGTACTGAGCGCGCAGGAGAGCGTGCGTCAGGCGGCGGTGATCGCCCGGGAGGACCAGCCCGGTGTCAAGCGCCTGGTCGCCTACCTTGTCGGCGATGTGGACGAGCCCGCGCTGCGGGAGTGGGCGGCCGAGCGACTGCCGGACTACATGGTCCCGGCCGCGTTCGTGACCGTGGACGCGATCCCGCTGACCAGGAACGGCAAGCTGGACCGGGCTGCCCTCCCCGCCCCGGACCTGGCGGGCCGGACCACCGGCCGCGCCCCCGCCACCCCTGTCGAGGAGATCCTCTGCGGCCTGTTCGCCGAGGTCCTCGGCCTGGAACAAGTCGGCGCCGACGACTCCTTCTTCACCCTCGGCGGCGACTCGATCATGTCGATCCTGGTCGTGTCCAAGGCCCGTGGCGCGGGTGTCGTGATCACGGCGCGGCAGGTGTTCGAACAGCGCACCCCGGCGGGCCTGGCACGGGTGGCGCAGACCGCGCTGGCAGGCGAGGCGGCGGAGCAGCCCGAGGACGTGGCGGCAGGGACGGTTCCGCTGACCCCGGGGATGCTTGAGGTGAAGGAGCGGTCGGGCGCGGCGGCGCTGACCGGGACCTTCTGCCAGTCGACGGTGGTGAGCACCCCGGCGGATCTCACCCCGGAGCGGCTGGAACAGGCGCTGCGCACCCTCATGGACCGGCACGACATACTCAGCGCCACTCTCGTCACCCCCGACGACGGTGCGTGGACGCTGGAGGTGCCGTCCGCGACCGAACGGATCTCCGTCCCGCGGACCGACGCTGCCGGGCTGGACGCGGAAGAGTTCGACCAGTTGGTGGACGCACGGTCCTGGGACGCCGTGGCGGAGATCGACGCGGCGGCGGGTTCGATGCTGCGGGCCGTCTGGTTCGACGCAGGACCTGATGCCCCGGGACGGCTGCTGCTGGTGGCACATCACCTCGTCACGGACGGCGTCTCCTGGCGGATTCTGCTCCGGGACCTGGCCGCCGCGTACGAGGCCCCTGACACGGAGTTGGCGCGGACGGGTGCCTCCTTCCGCCGCTGGGCACGGCAGTTGGCAGCGCAGGCTGTCAGCCGGCGCAGGGTGGACGAACTGCCCGAGTGGCAGCGGCTGCTCGCCGGTCCGGACCCGGTGCTGGGCAGCCGTCCGCTGGATCCGCGCCGGGACACCGTCGCCGCCGGAACCCGCCGCGCCGCGCGCACGCTGTCCGAGTCGGCCACCGCGGCGCTGCTGGACCGGATACCCGCGGACTTCCAGACGGGGACCGACGAGGTGCTGCTGGCCGGTCTGGTCGCGGCCGTGGCGGAGTGGCGGCGCCGGCGCGGCGCGGGCACGGGTGGCGGGCTGCTGGTCGACATCGAGGACCACGGCCGGGAACCGCTGACCGCGGACATGGACGTCACCGGGACCGTGGGCTGGTTCACCGGTTCGCATCCTGCACGGTTGGACACCGGCGCCGCAGATCTCTTTGGCGTACGCTCGGGGAAGGCGGCGGTAGGTCTGCTCATAAAGCGTGTCAGGGAACAATTAAGGGCAGTTCCGGGTGACGGTCTCGGATTTGGGCTCCTGCGTTATCTGAATGCGGCCACCGCCCCGGTGCTGGCCGCATTGCCGACGGCCCGCATTGGCTTCAACTACTTGGGTCGAACGGCCATTGACGCGACCCCCGCCGAAGCCGGAAAGGCTGATTCCGTAACTCTCTGGCAGCCTCTCGGCGAGGCGGCGCTGGGCGGCGCCACGGAGGCCGACATGGCCGCCGCGCACGAGCTGGACGCGGGCGCCCTGGTCCGCGACCAAGTGGCCGGATCAGCGCTGGACCTCACCCTGACCTGCCCTTCCGGGCTGTTCACCGAGCCCGAGCTGGCCGAGCTGGCCGACGGCTGGGCGGCCATGCTCACCGGAATCGCCGCGCACGTCACCGATGCGGCCGGCCCCGGCCACACGCCGTCCGACTTCGCACTCGTCTCACTGGAGCAAGGCCAGATCGACGAGATCGCAGGGCAATTCATCGGGGAATCGGACCAGTCGGACCCCTGGTCATTTGGACAGGCTCGATGAAATACCGCGCGTAGATATACCGTCCGTTGCAGGCGGGTCTGAGAGTTACAGGCGGGTCTGAGAGTTGAGGCGAGGGGGACGCTATGACCGGGGTGCGCATTGAAGACATCTGGCCGCTGGCACCGTTGCAGGAAGGGCTGCTCTTCCACGCCAAATTCGATGAGCGGGCCCGGGACGTGTATGTGGAACAACGTGTCCTCGAACTCGCGGCACCGCTCGACACAGAGGTGCTGCGCGCCTCCTGGCAGGCCCTCTTGGACCGGCACGCGAGCCTGCGGGCGAGCTTCCGGCAGCCCGCGGGGGCGAGCCGGCTCGTCCAGGCCATTCTGGCGGGCGTGATCCTGCCGTGGAGCGAGGTCGATCTGTCCGACCACCCCGACCCCGCGGCCGAGGCCGAACGGCTGGCCGAGGCCGAACGGGACCGCGGGTTCGACGTGGCGGTCCCGCCGCTGCTGCGCCTGGTGCTCATCCGGATGGGCGGACCGCGATTCCAGCTGGTGATCACGATGCATCACCTGGTGCTGGACGGGTGGTCACTGCCGATCCTGTTCCAGGAGTTGTCGGAGGTGTACGCGGCGGGCGGCGACGCCGGCGGGCTGCCGCCGGTGACGCCTTACCGCGACTATCTGGCGTGGCTGGAGCGGCAGGACCGGGACACCGCGCGAGCGGCATGGGCCGACGCCCTGGCCGGGGTCACGGAGCCGAGCCTGGTGGCGCCCGTGGACCGGGGCACGGAACCCGTACCGCCCCAGCACGTGGTCGAACCTCTCGGCCAGGAACAGGCCGAGGCGCTACGTGAGGTCGCCCGGGTGCACGGACTCACCGTGAACACCGTGGTGCAGGGCGCGTGGGGCTGGCTGGTCGGCCTGCTGACCGGCCGGCGCGATGTGGTCTTCGGCGCCACCGTCTCCGGGCGCCCCGCGGGCATTCCGGGTGTGGAGCGCATGCTGGGTCTCTTCATCAACACCCTCCCCGTCCGCGTCACGCTGGACCCGGCGCGCTCCTTCCTCGACACCCTCGCCGACACGCAGGCCCGGCAGACCGGGCTCATGGACCACCAGCATCTCGGACTGGCCGAAGTCCAGCGCGCCGCCGGGCCGGGGGCGACGTTCGACACGCTCCTGGTCTTCGAGAACTTCCTGCGCGACGCCGCCGGACCGCCCAGCCCCGGCGGTCTGGACGTCGTCGGCGTCGAGAGCGCGGATGCCGCGCACTACCCGCTGATCCTGGCCGTTCTGCCGGACGCCGACATGTCCCTCCGGCTCGACTACCGCCCGGACTTGTTCGACGAGGCGTCGGCGCGGGGCTTGGTGGCCCGTCTGGTGCGGGTGTTGGAGCAGGTGGCGGTGGATCCGGGGGTGCGGGTCGGCGCGATCGAGGTGCTGTCGGACGCGGAGCGTGGGCTGGTCCTGCACGGGTGGAACGACACTGCTCGTGTGGTGCCGGGTGGGTCGTTGGTGGAGTTGTTCGAGGCGCAGGTGGTGCGGTCGCCGGGTGCGGTGGCGGTGGTGGGGCGGGGTGTGTCGTGGACGTATGCGGAGTTGAATGCGCGGGCCAATGGTGTGGCGTGCGGGCTGATCGGGCGGGGGGTTGGTCCGGAGGCGTTGGTGGGGGTGAGGTTGGAGCGGTCGGCGGACCTGGTGCCCACGTTGCTTGGTGTGCTCAAGGCGGGTGCGGCGTATGTGCCGTTGGATGTCGGGCTTCCGCGATCGCGGCGGGAGGCGATCGCGGCTGAGGCGGGGGTGTCGGTGGTCCTCACCGATGCCGATGTGTTTGAGCCGGTGGATGACAATCCCGGCGTTGTGGTGTCGCCGGAGGCGTTGGCGTATGTGATGTATACGTCTGGTTCGTCCGGGGTGCCGAAGGGTGTGGCGGTCACGCACCGCAACGTGGTGGCGTTCTGCCTGGACGGGGCCTGGGCGGAGGATGTGGTCGAGTGTGTGCTGTTCCAGGCGAACCATGCGTTCGATGCCTCGACGTATGAGTTGTGGGTGCCGTTGTTGCGTGGTGGTCGGCTGGTGGTGGCGCCGGCGGGGGAGGTGGATGCGGCGGAGCGTGGTGCTCTGATCGCGGAGCATGGTGTGACGAATGTGCATGCGACGGCGGGGTTGTTCCGGGTGCTGGCGGAGCAGTCGCCGGAGATTTTTGCCGGGGTGCGGGAGGTGTCCACGGGCGGTGACGTGGTGTCCGCGACCGCGATCCGGACCCTGCTCGCGGCCCACCCGGGTCTGGTGGTGCGTACCACCTACGGGCCGACGGAGAACACGGCGTTCACGACGCACTTGCCGTTCACGGCGGGGGATGAGGTGCCTGCGGCGGTGCCGATCGGTCGTCCGATGGACAACACCCGTACCTATGTGCTGGACGGCTCGCTGCGTCTCGTGCCGCCGGGTGTGGCCGGTGAGTTGTATGTCGCGGGTGAGGGTGTGGCGCGTGGTTATGCGGGTCGTCCGGGGCTGAGTGCGGAGCGGTTCGTGGCCTGCCCGTTCAGTGAGTGCGGTGAACGGATGTATCGCACTGGGGACTTGGCTAGCTGGCGTGCGGATGGGGTGCTGGAGTTCGCGGGGCGGGTTGATGAGCAGGTGAAGATCCGGGGTTTCCGGATCGAGCCGGGCGAGGTCGAGGCCGTACTGAGCGCGCAGGAGAGCGTGCGTCAGGCGGCGGTGATCGCCCGCGAGGACCAGCCCGGTGTCAAGCGCCTGGTCGCGTATGTCGTGGGCGATGTGGACGAGTCCGCGCTGCGCCGGTACGTCGTGGACAGGCTCCCGGAGTACATGGTGCCGGCCGCGTTCGTGACCGTGGACGCGATCCCGCTGACCAGGAACGGCAAGCTGGACCGGGCCGCCCTCCCCGCCCCGGACCTGGCGGGCCGGACGACCGGCCGCGCCCCCGCCACCCCCACCGAGGAGGTGCTGTGCGGCCTGTTCGCCGAGGTCCTCGGCGTGGACCGGGTCGGGACGGAAGACTCCTTCTTCCACCTCGGCGGCGATTCGCTGCTCGCCATGCGGCTGATCGCCCGCATCCGGTCGGTGCTCGACGCCGAGGTCAGCATCCGCGACCTGTTCGCCGCACCCACGGTCCAAGGGCTGGCCCGGCTCGCCGAGGGCGAGCAGACGCCTAAACGCGCCGCCCTGTTGGCGCAGGAGCGGCCCGAGATCGTGCCGCTCTCGTTCGCGCAGCGACGGATGTGGTTCCTCAACCGGCTGGAGGAGGCCGGCGTGGGCGCCGGCTACAACGTGCCGCTGACCCTGCGGTTCTCCGGTGACCTGGACATCGCGGCCCTGGAGCTGGCGCTGGGCGACGTAGCCGACCGGCACGAGAGCCTGCGCACCCGCTACCCCGACGTGAACGGCGAGCCCCACCAGGAGATCCTCACCGGAGCGGCGGGCCGCCCCCGGCTCACCGTCTCCGAGACCGGCGAGGCCGAGGTCTCCGAAGCCATCGGCGACGAGGTGCGCCGCGGCTTCGACCTGTCCAGCGAACTGCCGTGGCGGGTACGGCTGCTGACGGTGTCACCGACGGAGTCGGTCCTGGTGATCGTGGCGCACCACATTGCCGTGGACGGCTGGTCGATGGAGCTGATCACCCGCGACCTCGGCATCGCGTACTCCGCGCGCAAGCAGGGCCGGGCACCGGGCTGGTCCGCGCTTCCCGTCCAGTACGCCGACTACGCCATGTGGCAGCGCGAGGTGCTCGGTGCGCTGGACGACGAGGACAGCCTGATCTCGGCCCAGCTCGCGCACTGGCGCCGGACTCTCGCCGGAGCGCCTGAGGAACTGGTCCTGCCCGTGGACCGCGCCAGGCCCACGCACCCGTCGTTCCGGGCGGGTCTGGCTCCGGTGCGCGTCGACGCCCACGTGCACGCGCGCCTCACCGAGATCGCGCGGCGCTGCGGTGTCACGATGTTCATGGTGGCCCAGGCGGCGCTGGCCGCTCTGCTGTCGAAGGTGGGTGCCGGGACAGACATCCCGATCGGTACTCCGGTCGCGGGACGCGGGGACGCCGCGCTGGAGGACCTGGTCGGCTTCTTCCTCAACACTCTGGTCCTGCGGACGGACCTGGCCGGCGATCTCACCTTTACCGAGCTGCTGGCGCGGGTCCGTGAGACCGACCTCGCGGCGTACGCACACCAGGACATGCCGTTCGAGCGACTGGTCGAGGACCTGAACCCGGCGCGTTCGCTGGCCCGCCACCCGCTGTTCCAGGTGATGCTTCAGCTTCAGAACGTTCCACAGGCCCGCGAGCCCCTGTCGCTGCCGGGCCTCGACGTGCGTCCCATGCCGCTGTCCGAGAACGCGCTGGAGGCGCACTTCGACCTGTCGCTCTCCGTGATCGAACACCGTGACGAGGGCGGAGCCCCGGCCGGGATGGTCGGTGAGTTCGAGTACGCGGCCGACCTGTTCGACCACGAGTCGGTTCTGACGCTGTCCGAACGACTGGTGCGGGTACTGGAACAGGTCGCGGCCGACCCCAGCCTGCGCTTGCGCGACATCGATGTGCTGGCGGACGAGGAACGCCGGCTGGTGATATCGGAGTGGAACGAGACGGCCCGGCCGGTGCCCGACCGTACGCTGCCCGATCTGTTCGAGAACCAGGCGGCTCGCACCCCGGACGGGGTCGCGGTCGTGTATGAGGACGTCACCTGGACGTACGCGGGCCTCGACGCCCGGGCGAACGCGTGGGCGCACCACCTGATCGCGCTGGGCGCGGGGCCGGAGCGCACGGTGGGGGTTGTCACGGAGCGGTCGCCCGAGCTGGTGGCGATGCTCCTGGGGATCCTGAAGGCGGGAGCGGCTTACCTGCCGATCGACCCCGACCTCCCGGCCGACCGGGTGGAGTTCATGGCGGCCGACGCCGGCCTGCTGCTGATTCTGCGGCCCGGCATGGAGCCCGACCCCGGGGCGCCGCGGACCGCCCCGGACCGAAGCGCACTGCGTACCGCGCACCCGGCGTACATCATCTTCACCTCGGGATCGACCGGCAGGCCCAAGGGCGTGCTGATCTCCCACGCGTCCATGGTGAACCAACTGCTGTGGACGCAGGGCGACTACGGTCTCGGGGAGAGCGACCGCGTGCTGCAGCGGGCCCCGTTCAGCTTCGACGTGTCAGTGTGGGAGTTCTTCGTACCGCTGGTCGTCGGAGCGGCCCTGGTGCTGGTCCGCGGGGACGGCCACCGCGATCCCCGGTACCTGGCGGACCTGATCGAGCGGACCGGCGTCACCGCGGCCCACTTCATCCCGTCGATGCTGGCCGCGTTCCTCCAGCAGGAGGACGTCGGCGACAAGGCCAGGACCCTGCGCACGGTGCTCTCCGGCGGCGAGTGGCTGTCGGAGGACGTGGTCGAGGAGTACCACCGGGCTTTGGACATCCCGCTGCACAACACGTACGGGCCGACCGAGACGACGATCATGGTCACCGCCCGTCCGATCCCGCCGGGGCAGGCCCAGGGCGGGCCCGTACCGATCGGATCACCGGTCTGGAACACCCGCCTCTACATTCTGGACGACTTCCTGCGCCCGGTCCCGCCCGGCGTGACCGGCGGACTGTACATCGCCGGCACGCAGCTCGCCCGCTGCTACGTCGGACGGCCCGCCCTGACGGCCGAGCGCTTCGTGGCGTGCCCGTTCACCGGCGAACGGATGTACCGCACCGGAGACCTCGCACGCTGGACGCACGACGGCGAGGTGCTCTTCGCGGGCCGTGCTGACGCCCAGGTCAAGATCAGGGGCATCCGGATCGAACCCGGCGAGATCGAAGCCGTGCTCGCGACCCACGAGGACGTGGAACAGGCGGTGGTCCTGGCCCGGGAGGAACAGCCGGGCGCCAAGCGCCTGGTCGCCTACGTCGTGGGCGATGTGGACGAGCCCGCGCTGCGGGAGTTCGCGGCCGAGCGGCTGCCGGAGTACATGGTCCCCGCGATGTTCGTCCCGCTGGACGGGCTTCCCCTGAATGTCAACGGCAAGCTGGATCGTGCCGCTCTGCCCGCTCCGGACTTCGCCGCGCAGACGGGCAGCCGTGCCCCGGCGACCCCCACCGAGGAACTGCTGTGCGGGCTGTTCGCCGAGATCCTGGGCCTGGCGCGGGTCGGCGCCGACGACTCCTTCTTCACCCTCGGCGGGGACTCGCTGCTCGCCATGCGGCTCATCGCCCGTATCCGGTCCGTCCTGGGCGTCGAGGTCGGCATCCGCGACCTGTTCGACTCGCCCACGGTGGCGGGCGTCGCCCGGCTGCGGGGCGGCGCCCGGGCGTCGCTCACCGCGCGTGAGCGCCCGGAGCGGGTGCCGCTGTCGTACGCGCAGCAGCGCATGTGGTTCCTCAACCAGCTTGAGGAGGCCGGTGCCGGAGCCGCCTACAACGTGCCGCTCGCCCTGCGGCTGTCCGGCGATCTGGACGTGGCGGCCCTTGAGGCGGCGCTGGCCGACGTCGCGGACCGGCACGAGACCCTGCGCACCGTATACCCCGACTCGGACGGCGTTGCGCACCAGCGGATCCTCGACGGGGAGCAGGCCCGGCCCCGGCTGGAGACCGCCGACGTCACCGAGCGGGAACTGGCGGCCACCGTGGCCGCCATGCTCGACCGCCGCTTCGACCTGAGCCGCGAACTGCCCTGGCGGGCCCGGCTGTTGACCCTCGGACCGGCCGACGCGGTGCTCGTGGTCGTCGCCCATCACATCGCGGTCGACGGCTGGTCCACCGGCCTGCTCAGCCGCGACCTGCGCACGGCCTACGCCGCCCGAAGGGAGGGCGACGCGCCCGGCTGGGAGCGGCTGCCGGTCCAGTACGCGGACTACGCGCTGTGGCAGCGCGAGGCGCTGGGTGAACTCTCCGACGAGGACAGCGTGATCGCCGGACAACTGAGGCACTGGCGCGACACCCTCGACGGCCTACCGGAGGAACTGCCGCTGCCCCTCGACCGTCCCCGCCCCACGGAATCCTCGTTCCGGGCCGGCGTGGTGCCCCTGCGAACGGACGCCGAGACCCATGCCCGCCTCGTCGGGCTGGCCCGGGAGAACGGCGTGACGATGTTCATGGTGGCCCAGGCCGCACTGGCGCTGCTGCTGTCGAAGGTGGGCGCGGGCACCGACATCCCCCTGGGCACCGCCGTGGTCGGTCGCGACGACGCCGCGGTCGAGGACGTCGTCGGCTTCTTCCTCAACACGCTGGTGCTGCGTACGGATGTCACTGGTGATCCGTCGTTCGTGGAGTTGCTGGGGCGGGTGCGGGAGACGGACCTGGTCGCCTACGCGCACCAGGATGTGCCGTTCGAGCGGCTGGTGGAGGACCTTAACCCCGCGCGCTCGCTGTCCCGGCACCCCCTCTTCCAGGTGATGCTGGCCGTGGAGCACGCCATCGACGTCGACGCAGAGGACGACTGGGACCTGGCGGGGCTGCAGGTGACACCGGAGGCCATGGGCGACACGGCCGTGGCGCGGTTCGACCTGGCCGTGACCCTCGCCGAGCGGCGCGCCGACGACGGCGCTCCGGCGGGTATGGGCGGGGAGATCCAGTACGCGGTCGATCTGTTCGACGAGGGCACGGCTCGGGCTCTTGCGGGGCGTCTGGTGCGGGTGTTGGAGCAGGTGGCGGTGGATCCGGGGGTGCGGGTCGGCGCGATCGAGGTGCTGTCGGACGCGGAGCGTGGGCTGGTCGTGCACGGGTGGAATGCCACCGGTCGTGTGGTGCCGGGTGGGTCGTTGGTGGAGTTGTTCGAGGCGCAGGTGGTGCGGTCGCCGGGTGCGGTGGCGGTGGTGGGGCGGGGTGTGTCGTGGACGTATGCGGAGTTGAATGCGCGGGCCAATGGTGTGGCGTGCGGGCTGATCGGGCGGGGGGTTGGTCCGGAGGCGTTGGTGGGGGTGAGGTTGGAGCGGTCGGTCGAGCTGTTGCCCATGCTGCTTGGTGTGCTTAAGGCGGGTGCGGCGTATGTGCCGTTGGATGTCGGGCTTCCGCGATCGCGGCGGGAGGCGATCGCGGCTGAGGCGGGGGTCGTGGTGACGCTCACTGATGCCGATGTGTTTGAGCCGGTGGATGACAATCCCGGCGTTGTGGTGTCGCCGGGTGCGTTGGCGTATGTGATGTATACGTCTGGTTCGTCCGGGGTGCCGAAGGGTGTGGCGGTCACGCATCGCAATGTGGTGGCGTTCTGTCTGGATGCGGCGTGGCGTGCGGATGTGCTGGAGCGGGTGCTCGTGCAGGCGAACCACGCGTTCGATGCCTCGACGTACGAGATCTGGGCGCCGTTGTTGCGTGGTGGTCGGCTGGTGGTGGCGCCGGCGGGGGAAGTGGATGCGGCGGAGCGTGGTGCTCTGATCGCGGAGCATGGTGTGACGCATGTGGTGGCTCCGTCGGGGTTGTTCCGGGTGTTGGCGGAGCAGTCGCCGGAGATTTTTGCCGGGGTGCGGGAGGTGCTGACCGGTGGTGATGTGGTGTCCGCGTCGGCGATCCGGACCCTGCTCGGGGCCCATCCGGGTCTGGTGGTGCGTACCACCTACGGGCCGACGGAGAACACGGCGTTCACGACGCACTTGCCGTTCACCGCGGGGGAGGAGATACCTGCGGTGGTGCCGATCGGTCGTCCGATGGACAACACCCGTACCTATGTGCTGGATGAGTTCCTGCGTCTCGTGCCGCCGGGTGTGGCCGGTGAGTTGTATGTCGCGGGTGAGGGTGTGGCGCGTGGTTATGCGGGTCGTGCGGGGCTGAGTGCGGAGCGGTTCGTGGCCTGCCCGTTCAGTGAGTGCGGTGAACGGATGTATCGCACCGGGGACTTGGCTCGCTGGCGTGCGGATGGGGTGCTGGAGTTCGCGGGGCGGGTTGATGAGCAGGTGAAGATCCGGGGTTTCCGGATCGAGCCGGGCGACGTCGAGGCCGTACTGAGCGCGCAGGGGAGTGTCGGGCAGGCGGTGGTGATCGCCCGGGAGGATCAGCCGGGTGTGAAGCGGCTGGTCGCGTATGTCGTGGGCGATGTGGACGAGGCGGAGCTGCGGGAGTTCGTGGCCGAGCGCCTGCCGGAGTACATGGTGCCGTCGGCGTTCGTGACCGTGGACGCGATCCCGCTCACCAGGAACGGCAAGCTGGACCGGGCCGCCCTCCCCGCCCCGGACCTGGCGGGCCGGACCACCGGCCGCGCCCCCGCCACCCCCACCGAGGAGGTGCTGTGCGGCCTGTTCGCCGAGGTCCTCGGCCTGGAACAAGTCGGGGCCGAGGACTCCTTCTTCACCCTGGGCGGCGATTCGCTGGTCGCGATGCGGCTGATCGCCCGCATCCGGTCGGTGCTCGACGCCGAGGTCAGCATCCGCGACCTGTTCACGGACCCCACCGTCGCCGCCCTGGCCCGAATCGCCGACCAGGCGCGCGGCGTCGGCGAGCGCCCCGCGCTCGTCGTCCGGCAGCGCCCGGACACCGTGCCGTTGTCGTACGCGCAGCAGCGGATGTGGTTCCTCAACGGGTTGGAAACCGGCGCGGGCTACAGCGTGCCGCTGACGGTGCGGCTGTCGGGCGAACTGGACATCGCGGCCCTGGAGCTGGCGCTGGGCGACATCGCCGACCGGCACGAGAGCCTGCGCACCCGCTTCCCCGCCGTGGACGGAAACCCCTACCAGGAGGTGTTG
Source organism: Streptomyces sp. NPDC127595 (assembly GCF_042671685.1). Classification (NCBI taxonomy): domain Bacteria; kingdom Bacillati; phylum Actinomycetota; class Actinomycetes; order Kitasatosporales; family Streptomycetaceae; genus Streptomyces; species Streptomyces sp. NPDC127595. The sequence goes on from NZ_JBHXWK010000025.1 coordinate 39,466, forward strand.
CGGGGGACCGCGGGCCATCCCGCGCTCCGGACCGACCGGATCGAGGAAGCCGCGCTGGACGCGGCCGTCGTCGCCGAACTCGGCCGGGGTTTCGACTTGGCGGTGGAACTGCCGTGGCGGGCTTCGCTGTTGGTGCTTTCGCCGGTGGAGTCGGTGTTGGTGATCGTTGCGCATCACATTGCTGTGGACGGCTGGTCGATGGGCATTCTGGCGCGGGATCTGGAGACGGCGTATGCCGCGCGGGTGCGGGGTGAGGTGCCGGGGTGGGAGCCGCTGCCGGTGCAGTACGCGGACTACGCGTTGTGGCAGCGCGAGGTCCTGGGCGACGTCGACGACCCCGACAGTCGCCTTTCCGCCCAGCTCGACCACTGGCGTTCGGCGCTGGCCGATCTCCCCGACGAACTGGCGCTCCCGGTGGACCGCCCCCGGCTCATGGAGCGGAACCGCCAGGGTGGCATGGTGCCCATCGAGATCGGTACGGAGCTTCACGGGCGCCTGACCGGCCTGGCGCAGCGGAACGGCGTGACGATGTTCATGGTGGCGCAGGCGGCTCTTGCCATCCTGCTGTCCCGCATGGGCGCCGGCACCGACATCCCGATGGGCGCGCCCATCGCAGGACGCGACGACCCGGCGCTCGAAGGGCTCGCCGGATTCTTCGCCAACACCCTCGTCCTACGTACGGACCTCAGCGGCAACCCGACTCTCACCGAGCTGCTGGCCCGCGTCCGCGACGCCGACCTGGCCGCGTACGCCCATCAGGACGTGCCGTTCGAGCGGCTGGTGGAGGACCTGAACCCGGACCGGTCACCGTCGCGCCACCCGCTGTTCCAGGTGCTGCTCACCCTCCAGAACGTCCCGCAGGCGGAGCGGCCCGTGGAGTTGGAGGGCCTGGAGGTGAGCCCTCTTCCGGTGCCGGACCAGGCGATCACTGTGCAGTTCGACCTGACGCTGACCCTGGCGGAGCACCGTGCCGAGGGCGGGGTTCCGGCCGGGATCGTGGGGAGCATCCAGTACGCCATGGATCTGTTCGATCCGGCGACGGTGGAGGGGTTGGCTGTTCGTCTGGGGCGGGTGTTGGAGTGGATGGCGGCTGATCCGGGGGTGCGGGTCGGGGATGTTGAGGTGCTGTCGGACGCGGAGCGTCGGCTGGTCGTGCACGGGTGGAATGACACCGGTCGTGTGGTGTCGGGGGGGACGTTGCCGGAGTTGTTCGAGGCGCAGGTGGCGCGGAC
>NZ_JBHXWK010000026.1:0-7484 GCF_042671685.1 Streptomyces sp. NPDC127595
CGAACCCGGAAGCTAAGCCTCACAGCGCCGATGGTACTGCAGGGGGGACCCTGTGGGAGAGTAGGACGCCGCCGAACTATCTTTAGAGAGAATGCCCCCGTACCGGGAAAACGGTACGGGGGCATTCTGCGTTCAGGGTCGCTTCGTTTTAATGTTGCAGCATGCGCTATGAATTGATCATCTTCGACAATGACGGCGTCCTCGTGGACAGTGAGCCGATCTCCAACGCTTTCCTTGCCGCGTATCTCACCGAGCTCGGGCATCCCACCTCGTACGAGGAGTCCCTCCGCGACTACATGGGCGCCGCCATGCACCGCGTACACGACCTGGTCGAGGAGCGGACCGGGGAGCGGCTGCCCGCGGACTTCGATGATGTCTTCCATGCGCGCGTCTTCGCCGCCTTCGAAAGGGAGTTGGAGCCGGTTCCGGGCGCTGTGCAGGTGCTGGAGAAGCTGGCTGCGGACGGAGTGCCGTACTGCGTGGCCTCTTCCGGGAGTCATGAGCGGATTCGTGTGGGGCATCGGAAGACCGGGCTCGACCGGTGGTTCGACGAGGGGCGCATCTTCAGTTCGCAGGATGTGGGGCGGGGGAAGCCGGCGCCGGATCTGTTTCTGTACGCGGCCGAGCGGATGGGCGTGGCGCCGGAGAAGTGCGTCGTCGTGGAGGACAGCCCGCTGGGGGTTCGGGCGGCCGTCGCTGCGGGGATGGATGTGTACGGGTTCACGGCCATGACTCCCGCCGGCCGGCTCTCGGGGGCCACTCGTCTCTTCTCCGACATGGATCAGCTGGCTGACCTGCTCGTATGACCGGCTACGGTGGTGAGCTGTCGTCGGGTGTCCTGTCCTCCAGTAGCCCTGGTCCGGGCCGAGTTGAAGAGCTGAGCAGAATTCATCTTCGGTTGGATCTACCCACGGGTAGGCCTGGGCCCTACGCTCGCGGCCATGACAGATGTGCTGCGGCGCGGCAGGGCCTCGCTCGCGTTCAGCTTCTTCGCCCAGGGCGTCGCCTTCGCGCTGCTCGTGACGCGTATCCCCGCGATCCAGGACCGCTACGGGATCTCCGACGCGCTGCTGCCCGCATTCCTCGCCGCCGTGCCCGTGCTGGCCGGAGTCGGGAGCGTGGCCACCGAGAAGCTGGTCAAGCGGGTGCGGCCCAGTCGCGTACTGAGGTGGTCGCAGCCCGTCGTACTTCTTGCTCTGCTCGGTGTCGCGTCCGGTGACCATGTGGCCGAGGTGGCGGTCTCGCTCGGCGCTTTCGGGCTCGCGGTCGGTGCGCTCGACGCCTCCATGAACATGCTCGGAGTGAGCCTCCAACGGACGTACGGGCGCAGCATCATGCTCGGGTTCCATGCCGTGTACAGCCTGGGCGGGATCATCGGGGCCTCGCTCGCGTGGGCGGGGGCGCACTGGCATCTGTCGCTGTTCGTCTTGTATCTGCCGGTCGTGGTCGTCCTGCTGCCGGCGGTCTTTGTCGGTAGCCGGTGGTACGTCGACGGGGGCGCCGGAGTCGGAGCGGTTGACGCCTCGGGTGCGGAGAAGGAGGCGGGGGAGGCCGGGCCTGTCGTCTTCAAGCTGCTGCTGCCGCTGTGTCTGGTGATGACCTTCGCGTACATCGGGGACTCGACGGTCTCCAACTGGAGTGCGAAGTATCTGCAGGACGTGCTGGGCAGTTCTGAGCAGCTCTCGACCGTTCCGTACAACGTCTATATGGTCACGACGCTGCTGGGGCGGGCCATCGGGGACTTCGGGGTGCGGCGGTTCGGGGCCGTGGCGGTCGTACGGGCGGGGGCGGTGGTCGCGGCGCTGGGGTTCGGTGTCGTGGCTGCGGCGCCGGGCGCCTGGGTGGGGATGGTCGGGTTCACCCTGTTGGGGCTGGGGCTGTGTGTGATCGTGCCGCAGACGTTCGCGGCTGCCGGGCGGCTCTTTCCGGGGGCTTCGGATACGGCCATCGCGCGGCTCAATATCTTCAATTACGTGGGGTTCTTGATCGGTTCGCCCTTGGTCGGGGTGCTGGGTGACGCCTGGAACTACCGGGGCGCCATGCTCGTACCCATGGTGCTGGTTCTGCTGACCTTGAGGTACGCCCGGTCGTTCGACGTTGAACCGGACCGATACGGTGAAGGGTATGAGCGGCCGCGCACAGCTGATGTGGGACGAGGCAGTAACGGGCTATAACTTCGGCCCGGATCATCCGATGGATCCGATCCGGCTGGTGTTGACGAGGAGGCTCGTCGACGCCTTCGGGCTCGATCGCGATGTTGATGTGGTCGCGGCGAAGCCGGCCGGGGATTCGACGTTGCGGCTCGTGCATCGTGAGGACTACGTGGAGGCGGTCAAGGCCGCTTCCGTGGATCCGGAGGCGGCGGACACCTCGTACGGGCTCGGGACCCTCGACGATCCCGCCTTCGCCGGGATGCACGAGGTGTCCGCGATGATCGCCGGGCAGTCGGTGGGTGCGGCGGAGGCGGTGTGGCGCGGGGACGCGGTGCACGCCGTGAACTTCGCTGGTGGGCTGCACCATGCGATGCCGGGGGGTGCGTCCGGGTTCTGTATCTACAACGACGCGTCGCTGGCCATCGCGCGGCTGCTTGAACTGGGGGCCGAGCGGGTCGCCTATATCGATGTGGACGTGCATCACGGCGACGGGGTGCAGGCGGCGTTCTGGGACGATCCGCGGGTTCTGACGATCTCGCTGCATGAGCATCCGCGGACCTTGTTCCCGCAGACCGGGTGGCCGGAGGAGACGGGGGGCGAGCGTGCGGAGGGGTCCGCTGTGAATGTCGCGCTGCCTGCGGGGACCGGGGACGCGGGGTGGCTGCGGGCCTTTCACTCCGTGGTGCCTGAGCTGATCGCGGACTTTCGGCCGCAGGTGCTGGTCACTCAGCACGGGGCCGACACGCACTTCGAGGATCCGCTCGCGCATCTCGCGGTGTCGCTGGATGCGCAGCGGGCTGTGCAGGTTGCCTGTCATGAGCTGGCGCATGACTACGCCGAGGGGCGGTGGGTCGCGCTGGGTGGGGGCGGGTACGAGGTGGTGGATGTGGTGCCTCGGTCCTGGACGCACCTGGTGGCCATCGCGGCGGGGCGGGAGATTTCGCCCGAGACGGTGGTTCCTGAGGGGTGGCGGCAGGAAGTGTTCGCTCGTACGCGGCAGTTGGGGCCGGGGCGGATGACTGATGGGCGGTGGCCGGTGTCCTGGGCGGAGTGGGAGTCCGGGTATGACCCGGCCGATCGGCTGGACCAGGCGGTGCTGGCTACTCGGCGGGCGGTGTTTCCGTTGCGGGGGTTGTTGCCGTAGGGGTGCCCCTTGGGTTTTCGCCCCCTCCGCCCCTACCCGTCCCTTGCTTCCTGGGGGCTGCCGCCCCCAGACCCCGGCCGTCGGCCTGAACGGCCTCGTCCTCAAACGCCGGACGGGCTGAAATACCCACCCCCGGCGTCGGGCTGAAAGTCCGTTACGCCAACTGTGCGGCCTTTTCGGGATTTTCGGGGTGAACACCCGGCAAATGCGTCAGCATCGCTGACGTGTTGAGCACCGGAGCTTTGCGTGCACACCTGTTGGCCGCGCGGTTGGCCGGGCCGGTGGCCACCTCGCGGGAGGAGAGCCTGCGCAGTTATCGGCTCTTCGCGGCTCGTGATCCTCGCGTTCTGCTCGGGCTTGATCCCGAATGGACGTGGCGGCAGCGGGACTTGATCGAGTTGATGGCGGACAAGTGTGGGGTTTCCGCCGACCCGTCGCACACTTCGGGGCATGATGTGATCGATCCTGAGCGGACCCTGGCGGCCCTCGACGCCTTCGCGAGGCGGCTCGGAGAGGCGGCCCGCAGGCGTGAACCGGTACTTCTCGGCACCGGCCACCCGCATCGACTGATCGGTTTCTACGCCGCTCTCGCGGACGCGCTGTCGGCGGCGGGATGTAGTGTCCTCACCCCCGCGCAGGGTCACTGTGTCGACATAACGACCCGGTTCGGTCTACGCACGTACAACCTTGACTACGTACAAGGTGTCGCGCTGGTGCGCGAACCCGGCGTGCGAGCCCCCGGTAGTGCGACGGGCGCACACACCCACTCACCCCTGCCGGTTCGTACCGTTCTGGCCGCCGCGGCGGAGGCCGGTGGACCGCTCCCGGAGCTTGTGATCGGAGACCACGGGTGGGTCTGCGGAGCAGGTCAACTGGGGTTCGAGGCGATGGGGCTGGCGGATACGGACGATCCTGCGCTCTTCGTCGGGGAGGCAGAGGGGCGGGTGTCCGTCGTCGTTCCGCTTGATGACGCTGTGCGGTCTGATTACTACCGACCGCTTACTCGCTATGTACTCAATCGAGCGTGTCTGTCACAGTAGGCGGCCGATGGCAGCTCCTCTTCCCCACTCGCATCACCCGCCCCTACTCTGGGGAGTGAGCACGCAACGACGAAGTGTCACCGGAAGGGGAAGCCGGTGACCGTCGAGTGCGGAAGGTTCAGGTGTGTCATGGCTGCAGCTGGCGAGAGGCCTCTGAACGAGGTTCAGTTCCTGACCGTGGCGGAAGTCGCCTCGGTGATGCGAGTGTCGAAGATGACCGTGTACCGCTTGGTGCACAGCGGTCATCTGCCGGCGATCCGGGTGGGGAGGTCCTTCCGGGTGCCGGAGCAAGCTGTTCACGAGTACCTCCGCGAGAGCTACGTGGGGGTGGAGACAGCCTGACGGCGGTCCGGGAGACCCTCCGGGCGGCTGTGGGAGATCCTTCGGGATCTTCCATCGATCGCCCGGAGATCTCCCGGATCACCTCGATTACGACCTCAGCGCTCGGACGGGTAGGCTGGCCCCTCATAGTCGTGTGGGCCCATGCAGCCCAGCAGCGAGTAAAGAGAAGTGAGCGAGGGTAGTCGTGGGCTCTGTTATCAAGAAGCGGCGCAAGCGGATGGCTAAGAAGAAGCACCGCAAGCTGCTCAAGCGCACTCGCGTTCAGCGTCGCAACAAGAAGTAAGCGGCGCCGCAAGAAGCGCGTACTGTGGCCCCTCGCCAACTGGTGGGGGGCCACAGGCATATCCGGTTGTGCATACCCGTCGCGCAAATCCGTCAGGGAAAGCCCAGGCGGACGGTGAGCTGATTCCGGTGCGCCGAATGGCTTGGTGCGATCGCACGTATGCGGATGTCGTCACTTCGTGCATCGGGCGGTCATCACAGCGCAACACCGACCCGCTAGGTTGGCCGCACACGGGGAACACGGCAGAGTACGAACCGAACCGAGCCGAACTGAGCTGCATCCGCATTCTGGAAGCATTCTGGAAGGAAGGCGCTGATCTTGGGGAAGGTCGTGCTCGTGACCGGAGTTGCCCGCCGACTGGGCGGCCGGTTCGTACGGCGGATCCAGCGTGACCCTCAGGTGGACCGGGTGATCGCCGTGGACGCGGTCCCGCCCGAGCACCATCTGGGCGGTGCCGACTTCATCCAGGCCGACATCCGGCACCCGACCATCGCGCGCGTGCTCGCCGAGACGAACGCCGACACGGTCGTGCACATGGATGTGACGGGCACCGCGCTGGGCAGCGGCAGCCGGACCACGGTCAAGGAGACCAACGTCATCGGCACCATGCAGCTCCTGGGCGCCTGCCAGAAGTCCCCCACGGTCAAGCGGCTCGTCGTGAAGTCCAGTACGAACGTGTACGGGTCCGCGCCGCGCGATCCGGCCGTGTTCACCGAGACCACCCCGCCCAAGTCGCTGCCCAGCGGCGGCTTCGCGAAGGACACGGTGGAGGTCGAGGGGTACGTACGGGGATTCGCGCGCCGGCGGCCCGACGTGGCCGTGTGTGTGCTGCGGTTCGCGAACATCCTGGGGCCGAGCGCCGATTCGCCGCTCGCCTCGTACTTCTCGCTGCCGGTGCTGCCGACCGTGTTCGGCTACGACCCGCGGCTGCAGTTCGTGCACGAGGACGACGTGATCGAGGTCCTGCGGATCGCCTCGCACGAGCCGGCGCGCGGGACGCTCAACAGCGGGACGTTCAACATCGCGGGCGACGGCCTCCTGTTGCTCTCCCAGTGCTCGCGGCGCCTGGGCCGTCCCACGGTGCCGCTGCTGCTGCCCGCGCTGTCCTGGGCGGGCACGGCCGTGCGTACCCTGGGCGTGACGGACTTCTCGCCGGAGCAGCTACGGCTGCTCACGCACGGCCGGGTCGTGGCGACCAAGCAGATGCGCGAGACGCTCGGATTCCGGCCGAAGTACACGACGGCGGAGACCTTCGCGGACTTCGCCCACAGCCGGGGGCCCGGACTCCTGCCCCCCGAGGCCGTCGCGGCGGCCGTAGACCGGATCGCCGCGCTGCCTTACCTGGGCGGCGGTCAGCCCCCGACGCAGAGCGCCAACTGAGGAGCGCATCAACGATGGCGGACGCCAAGGTCATTCCGTTCGACGACGACCGCTCGCGCGGGGGTGCGGTACAGCGCCCACCGCGCCGCCGTAGCACGGGCAGCCGGCGCACGGGCGAGCCCGTGGTGGTACGTGAGGTCCAGCCCCTGCCGAGCCCGGCCGCACAGCGGGATGATGTTCCCGTGACACGTGAGGAACAGCCGCCCCAGGAGCCGCAGGAGAGCGGTGGACTGGAGCGGCGCATCGCCGGGGGCCTGGCCTTCCTGCGCCGGCGGCTGACGGGCGACTACGAGGTCGACGAATTCGGTTACGACGCCGAACTCACCGACCAGGTACTGATGTCCGTGTTCCGCCCGCTCTACGAGAAGTACTTCCGCGTCGAGGTGAAGGGCATCGAGAACATCCCGTCCGAGGGCGGGGCGCTGATCGTCGCCAACCACTCCGGGACGCTGCCGCTGGACGGCCTGATGATGCAGGTCGCCGTCCACGACAACCACCCCGCGGACCGGCATCTCCGCCTTCTGGCGGCCGACCTGGTCTTCATGCTGCCGGTGGTCAATGAGCTGGCCCGCAAGGCCGGGCACACCCTGGCCTGTGCCGAGGACGCCGAACGGCTGCTGGAGCGCGGCGAACTGGTCGGCGTGATGCCCGAGGGTTTCAAGGGCATCGGCAAGCCCTTCAGCGAGCGGTACAAGCTCCAGCGCTTCGGCCGCGGCGGCTTCGTCTCGACGGCCCTGAGCCAGGGAGCCCCGATCATCCCGTGCTCGATCGTCGGCGCGGAGGAGATCTACCCGATGATCGGCAACGCGAAGACCCTGGCGCGCGTCCTGGGAATCCCGTACTTCCCGATCACTCCGACCTTCCCGTGGCTGGGTCCGCTCGGCGCGGTCCCCCTCCCCACGAAGTGGACGATCCAGTTCGGTGAACCGATCCGTACGGACGGCTATCCGCCGGAGGCGGCGGAGGATCCGATGCTGATGTTCAACCTGACGGATCAGGTGCGGGAGCAGATCCAGCACACGCTGTACAAGTTGCTGGTGCAGCGGCGGTCGGTCTTCTTCTGATCATGACTGTCTGATCATGGGTATACGTTTCTTCTGATCGTGTGGTGGTACGACGTCGGGGGCGCCCTTCCTGAGAAG
>NZ_JBHXWK010000027.1:0-4729 GCF_042671685.1 Streptomyces sp. NPDC127595
GGAGGGGCCCGGTGGCAGTGCCACCGGGCCCCTCCTCGTCCGCTCGCCGAGATGGCCGGATGCCTCCGTCCGGTTCACTCGTCCGGATCGCTCGTCCGGGTTCAGATCTCCACCACAGATGGAGCACAGATCCACTACATAGGAGGGTTGTATTCCGCACGTCAGGGGTAGGACGGGCTACGACCGAATCGCACCGGCCGTCCGGGAGGAACCCCCGCCATGCTCTTGGAAACGCTCGGCTCCGCGATGCTCGGTCTGGCACTGGCCTGGGCGGCCGCGTACCGCCTGCCGCACCGCCTCCCGAGCCGCACACTGGTCCTGTCGACCGGTGTGGCCGGAGCCCTGTTCGGCGCCTTCCTGACGCACACCGCGCTGGGCGCCGGCCATCTGCTGGTGATCTTCATCGGCGCTGTGGCGGTCTCCACGGCCTCGCTCTCCCTGCTGCTGCGCCCCGCGGAAGGATTTCGCCGCCGCTCGGCGACGGCGCGACCCGCTGCGTAATCCACTGCGTGATCCACTGCGTGATCCACTGCGCAGGGTCCGCCGGACCGACCGCCGTGTGAGGCGCCGCGCGAGGCGGCGTTAGCCAGCTCGCGGGCAAAGCAGCGTCAGGCGGCTCGCGGGTGAGGCGGCGTCAGGCAGCCAGCCCCAGCGCCGCCATCCGCTTCGTGTGGGCCTCGGTGATCCGCGAGAACATCCGGCCGACCTCCGCGAGGTCGAACCCGTCCGCAACGCCCCCCACGAGCATGGTCGACAGGGCGTCGCGCTCGGCGACCACCCGCTGCGACTGGGAAAGGGCCTCGCCCATCAGCCGTCGCGCCCAGAGCGCGAGCCGGCCGCCCACCCGCGGGTCCGCGTCGATCGCGGCGCGGACCTTCTCAATGGCGAAGCTCGCGTGCCCGGTGTCGTCGAGGACTCCGAGCACGAGGCTGCGGGTGTCCGAGTCGAGACGGGCCGCGACCTCACGGTAGAAGTCACTGGCGATCGAGTCGCCGACGTACGCCTTGACGAGTCCCTCCAGCCAGTCCGAGGGCGCTGTCTGGCGGTGGAAGCCGTCGAGGGCGGCGACGAACGGCTCCATGGCCTGCGTCGCGTCCGCGCCGACCGCCGACAGCCGGTCCCGCAGCTGCTCGAAGTGGTGGAACTCGGCCGACGCCATCTTCGCCAACTCGGCCTTGTCGCCCAGCGTGGGTGCCAGCTTGGCGTCCTCCGCGAGCCGCTCGAACGCCGCCAGCTCGCCGTACGCGAGCGCCCCGAGCAGATCCACGACCGCGGCGCGGTACTGCGGGTCGACGGAGGCCGTCTCCCAGGCCTGGGCGGCGATTCCGGTGGCCGCGGGAGCGGTGTCGTCTGTGACTGCGGGGGTGGTCTCGTCCGCGGCCTCGGCGGGTGTGTCAGCGGCGTTGTCGGGCGTCGTCATGAAGCGCACAATAGCCCGCTCACCACAACACGGAAGTCCCTGGTCAATCACTGTGACGACCACTACGTGACCAAATCGGCCATCGCATGTGCGCGATTCCGGGGTATGGTGGTAATGCGCCCGGCGACTATTCGACGGGCCGCATGAATGAGGATGCCCGGTCGGTGGCCCGATCGGCTCCGACCCGACAGCCCTCCACGTCGGTACGTCACTTTGCGTACGGCATTCGGAGGGAACCCTCAGTGGTACGAGAGCTCGAGCGTCGGCAGTGGTCCCATGCCGCTCGGCCCGCCCGTCAAGAGCGGCCGACGTCCCCGGCACGGTCCCGACACGACCCCCCGCGCTCGCCTCGCACTGCGTACACAGAACAGGCAGCACCCTGACTACCACTTTTCGAGAGCTCGGAATCCTTGCCGAGACCGCTGAGGCCCTTGAGGCCGTCGGCATCATCAATCCCTTCCCCATCCAGGAGATGACGCTCCCCGTCGCCCTCTCCGGCAACGACGTCATCGGACAGGCCAAGACCGGCACCGGCAAGACGCTGGGCTTCGGTCTCCCGCTCCTTGAGCGCGTCACCGTCCCGGCGGACGTCGAGGCGGGCCGGGCGCAGCCCGAGCAGCTCACCGACGCCCCGCAGGCTCTCGTCGTCGTCCCGACGCGCGAGCTGTGCCAGCAGGTCACGAACGACCTGCTGACCGCGGGCAAGGTCCGCAACGTACGCGTTCTCGCCATCTACGGCGGCCGGGCGTACGAGCCGCAGGTCGAGGCCCTCAAGAAGGGCGTCGACGTGATCGTCGGCACCCCGGGCCGGCTGCTCGACCTCGCGGGCCAGAAGAAGCTCGACCTCAAGCACATCCGCGCGCTCGTCCTGGACGAGGCCGACGAGATGCTCGACCTGGGCTTCCTGCCCGACGTCGAGAAGATCATGAACATGCTGCCGGCCCGCCGTCAGACGATGCTGTTCTCGGCGACCATGCCGGGCGCGGTCATCGGCCTCGCGCGCCGCTACATGTCGCAGCCCACGCACATCCGCGCCACCTCGCCGGACGGCGAGGGCGCGACGGTGGCGAACACCGCGCAGTACATCTACCGCGCGCACAACATGGACAAGCCCGAGCTCGTCGCCCGCATACTGCAGGCCGACGGCCGCGGTCTCGCGATGGTCTTCTGCCGCACCAAGCGGACGGCCGCGGACCTCGCCGACCAGCTCCAGCAGCGCGGCTTCGCCTCCGGTGCGGTCCACGGCGACCTCGGCCAGGGCGCCCGCGAGCAGGCGCTGCGCGCCTTCCGCAACGGCAAGGTCGACGTCCTCGTCTGCACCGACGTCGCCGCCCGTGGCATCGACGTCGAGGGCGTCACGCACGTCATCAACTACCAGTCCCCCGAGGACGAGAAGACGTACCTGCACCGCATCGGCCGTACGGGCCGCGCGGGCGCCAAGGGCATCGCCGTCACCCTCGTCGACTGGGACGACATCCCGCGCTGGCAGCTCATCAACAAGGCGCTGAACCTCGGCTTCCCGGACCCGCCGGAGACGTACTCCACGTCCCCGCACCTCTTCGAGGAGCTGAACATCCCGGCCGGCACCAAGGGTGTCCTGCCGCGCGCCGAGCGCACCCGCGCCGGTCTCGCGGCCGAGCAGGTCGAGGACCTCGGTGAGACCGGCGGCCGTGGCGGACCGCGCGGCCGCGGTGGCCGTTCTGCCGCTTCGGCACCGGCCGTCGAGCGTGAGCGCCCGGCGCGTACGCCGCGCAGCCGTCGTCGTACGCGCAACGGCGCACCGATGGACGAGACGTCCGCGTCTGCCCAGGTGACGGCCGAGGCCGCTGAGGTAGACGCGCGCGAGCCCCGCACCCCCCGCCGCCGTCGCCGTACGCGCAACGGCGCGGCGGAGCTGGTCGCCGTGCCCGAGGCCGCGGAGACCGCCGTCGCGACCGCCGAAGGTGTCACGGACGAATCGGCCGAGCCGGCCAAGCCGCGTCGCCGCCGCACCCGCAGGACCGCGGAGTCGGTGGAGCCGACACAGGCCGCGGCCGAGACCGTCGTGGCCGAGGCCGTCGCCATCACCGAGGGCGCCGCCAAGGCCCCCGCCGCACCGCGCCGCCGCACCCGCAGCAAGGTCGCCGTCGCCACGGACGAAGCCACGTCCGAGACGGAGCCCAGGCCGCGCCGCACCCGCGCCGCGAAGGCCACCGCCACGGAGCCGGCCGCCGAGGCCGCTGTGGACACCGTCGAGGCCGTCGAGGCCAAGCCGCGTCGCCGCACCCGCAAGGCCGCCGCCGCGACCGTCGAGGCCGGTATTCCGGCCCAGACGGCCGAGGAGCCCGAGGCCCCCGCCGCACCGCGCCGCCGCACCCGCAAGGTGGCGGAGGCCGCGGTCGACACCGCCGAAGGCGTCGCCGAGGCCCCGGCCAAGGCGCGCCGCACCCGCAAGGCGGCCGTCCCCGCGGTCGAGGTCGCGCCCGATGCGGAGGCCCCGGCCAAGCCGCGCCGCACCCGCGCCGCGAAGGCCACCGCCGTGGCCGTCGATGCCGAGATTCCGGCCCAGACGGCCGAGTCGAAGCCGCGTCGCCGCACCCGCAAGGCCGCGGCCGCGGAGCCCTCCGAGGGCTGATCCCCCGTCCCACCCGATGGCCCGGTCCCACTTCCCGTGGGGCCGGGCCATCGGCGTTCCCGCCCGACACCGGCCCCGACTTCTTTCGCCCCCTCCGCCCCTACCCATCCCGTACCTGGGGGCTGCCGCCCCCAGACCCCCGCCATCGCGCTGAACGCGCTCGTCCTCAAACGCCGGACAGGCTGAAAGGCCCTACCCGGAGCTGAAGAGTCCCGCCCCCACGGGTGGGTGGGGGATCGGGATGGCACTGCCTCGTCCTCAAACGACGGACGGGCTGAAGACGCGTACCCGGAGCTGAAAAGCGAAACCCCCACGGGTAGGTGGGGGACCGGCACGGCACCACCCCAACCCGAAACGCCGGACGGACCGAAGACGCCCACCCGGAGCTGAAAAGCGAAACCCCCACGGGTAGGTGGGGGACCGGCACGGCACCACCCCATCCCCAAACGCCGGACCGGCACAAGACCACTGGGCCGGAGCCGAAAAGACGAGCCCCGACGGACGGATGGAAACCGGAACGGGGCTGGGGCTGGGGCTGGGGAACTGACGGCGCGCGCCCCCGCCCCCGCTGCGGACGTTGGTTACCACCCGCACCCGGAGGACGGCGGAAGGGGCCGGGGGCCGGTACATCAAATGCCCGTCGCGTACGCCCGCCTCACCGGACCCCCACCCCACTGACCGACGCCGGATCCGGC
>NZ_JBHXWK010000028.1:0-4657 GCF_042671685.1 Streptomyces sp. NPDC127595
GCCGAGGTTCTGGGCGTGGAGCGGGTCGGGGTGGAGGACTCGTTCTTCGACTTGGGCGGGGACTCGTTGCTGGCGATGCGGCTGATCGCCCGTGTGCGGTCCGTCCTGGGCGTCGAGGTCGGCATCCGCGAGCTGTTCGCTTCGCCCACGGTGGCGGGCGTGGCCCGGCTGCGGGGTGCGGCCCGGGCGTCGCTGAGCGCGCGTGAGCGCCCGGAAGTACTGCCCCTGTCGTACGCGCAGCAGCGGATGTGGTTCCTCAACCAGCTGGAGGAGGCGGGCGTCGGAGCCGCCTACAACCTTCCGCTCACACTCCGCCTGGTCGGCGATCTGGACGTGGCGGCCCTTGAGGCGGCGTTGGGCGACGTCGCCGACCGGCACGAGAGCCTGCGCACAGTCTTCCCCGACGCCGACGGCCTGCCCCGCCAGCACCTGCTGCAGGGCGCGGCCGGCCGACCCGAGTTCCGGATCAGCGAGGTCGGTGAGCGCGACGTGCCACGAGCCGTCGCTGCCGAGACACGGCACCGCTTCGATCTGTCCCGGGAACTGCCGTGGCGGGTGCGGCTGTTGACGGTGTCGCCGGTGGAGTCGGTGCTGGTGATCGTCGCGCACCACATCGCGGTCGACGGCTGGTCCATGGGCGTACTCATGCACGACCTCGGCAGCGCGTATGCCGCGCGCAGCCACGGCGAGGCGCCGGGGTGGGAGCCCCTTTCGGCGCAGTACGCGGACTACGCACTGTGGCAGCGCGAGGTCCTCGGCGACCTCGACGACACGGACAGCCTGATCAGCGAACAGCTCGGCTACTGGCGAGAGGCGCTGGCGGCCGCGCCGGAAGAACTCGCGTTGCCCGTGGACCGCGCCCGCTCCTCGGAGCCGTCCTTCGAAGCCGGAACGGTGTCGGTCGAGGTGGGCGCCGAGGTGCACGCACGCCTGTCGGAGGTGGCGCGGCGGCACGGTGTGACGATGTTCATGGTGGCCCAGGCGGCGTTGGCGGTGCTGTTGTCGAAGGTGGGCGCCGGCACCGACATTCCGCTGGGAACGGCGGTGGCGGGCCGGGATGACGTGGCGCTGGAGGAGCTGGCGGGGTTCTTCGTCAACACGCTGGTGCTGCGTACGGACGTGAGTGGTGATCCGTCGTTCGTGGAGTTGCTGGGGCGTGTGCGGGAGACGGACCTGGTCGCCTATGCGCACCAGGATGTGCCGTTCGAGCGGCTGGTGGAGGACCTGAACCCGGCCCGCTCACTCTCCCGCCACCCCCTCTTCCAGGTCATGCTCGCGGTCGAGAACGTGACCGAGGTGCAGGATCCCTGGCAACTGCCGGACCTGCGTGTCCTCCCCGAGCCGCTGGATCACACGGCCGTGGCCCGGTTCGACCTGTCGGTCGCTCTCGCCGAGCGGCGCGCCGACGACGGCGCTCCGGCGGGTATGGGCGGGGAGATCCAGTACGCGGTCGATCTGTTCGACGAGGGCACGGCTCGGGCTCTTGCGGGGCGTCTGGTGCGGGTGTTGGAGCAGGTGGCGGTGGATCCGGGGGTGCGGGTCGGCGCGATCGAGGTGCTGTCGGACGCGGAGCGTGGGCTGGTCGTGCACGGGTGGAATGCCACCGGTCGTGTGGTGCCGGGTGGGTCGTTGGTGGAGTTGTTCGAGGCGCAGGTGGTGCGGTCGCCGGGTGCGGTGGCGGTGGTGGGGCGGGGTGTGTCGTGGACGTATGCGGAGTTGAATGCGCGGGCCAATGGTGTGGCGTGCGGGCTGATCGGGCGGGGGGTTGGTCCGGAGGCGTTGGTGGGGGTGAGGTTGGAGCGGTCGGTCGAGCTGTTGCCCATGCTGCTTGGTGTGCTTAAGGCGGGTGCGGCGTATGTGCCGTTGGATGTCGGGCTTCCGGAGGGGCGGCGGGAGGCGATCGCGGCTGAGGCGGGGGTCGTGGTGACGCTCACTGATGCCGATGTGTTTGAGCCGGTGGATGACAATCCCGGCGTTGTGGTGTCGCCGGGTGCGTTGGCGTATGTGATGTATACGTCTGGTTCGTCCGGTGTGCCGAAGGGTGTGGCGGTCACTCATCGCAATGTGGTGGCGTTCTGTCTGGATGCGGCGTGGCGTGCGGATGTGCTGGAGCGGGTGCTCGTGCAGGCGAACCACGCGTTCGATGCCTCGACGTACGAGATCTGGGCGCCGTTGTTGCGTGGTGGTCGGCTGGTGGTGGCCCCGGCGGGGGAGGTGGACGCGGCGGAGCGCGGTGCTCTGATCGCGGAGCATGGTGTGACGCATGTGGTGGCTCCGTCGGGGTTGTTCCGGGTGTTGGCGGAGCAGTCGCCGGAGATTTTTGCCGGGGTGCGGGAGGTGCTGACCGGTGGTGATGTGGTCTCCGCATCCGCGATCCGGACCCTGCTCGGAGCCCATCCGGGTCTGGTGGTGCGTACCACCTACGGCCCGACGGAGACGACTGCGTTCGTCACTCAGGTCCCGTTCACGGCGGGGGATGAGGTGCCTGCGGTGGTGCCGATCGGTCGTCCGATGGACAACACCCGAGCGTATGTCCTGGACGGCTCGCTGCGTCCGGTGGCGCCGGGTGTGGCCGGTGAGTTGTATGTCGCGGGTGAGGGTGTGGCGCGTGGTTATGCGGGTCGTCCGGGGCTGAGTGCGGAGCGGTTCGTGGCCTGCCCGTTCAGTGAGTGCGGTGAACGGATGTATCGCACCGGGGACTTGGCCCGCTGGCGTGGGGACGGTGTGCTGGAGTTCGCGGGGCGGGTTGATGAGCAGGTGAAGATCCGGGGCTTCCGGATCGAGCCGGGCGAGGTCGAGGCCGTACTGAGCGCGCAGGAGAGCGTGCGTCAGGCGGCGGTGATCGCCCGGGAGGACCAGCCCGGTGTCAAGCGCCTGGTCGCCTACCTTGTCGGCGACGTGGACGAGCCCGCGCTGCGGGAGTGGGCGGCCGACCGCCTGCCGGAGTACATGGTGCCGTCGGCGTTCGTGACGCTCGATGCGATTCCGCTGACCAGGAACGGGAAGTTGGACCGGGCTGCCCTCCCCGCCCCGGACCTGGCAGGCCGGACCACCGGCCGCGCCCCCGCCACCCCCGCCGAGGAGGTGCTGTGCGGCCTGTTCGCCGAGGTCCTCGGCCTGGAACAAGTCGGGGCGGAGGACTCCTTCTTCACCCTGGGCGGCGACTCGCTGGTCGCGATGCGGCTGATCGCCCGCATCCGGTCGGTGCTCGACGCCGAGGTCAGCATCCGCGACCTGTTCACGGACCCCACCGTCGCCGCCCTGTCGAGGCTGGTGGATGCCGACGGCCCGGACGGCCGACGGGTGGCCCTGGCGGTGCGGGAACGACCCGAGAGCGTGCCGTTGTCGTACGCGCAGCAGCGGATGTGGTTCCTCAACCGGCTGGAGGA
The DNA here is from genome assembly GCF_042671685.1 of Streptomyces sp. NPDC127595. Lineage (NCBI taxonomy): Bacteria > Bacillati > Actinomycetota > Actinomycetes > Kitasatosporales > Streptomycetaceae > Streptomyces > Streptomyces sp. NPDC127595. Next base: position 3,390 of record NZ_JBHXWK010000028.1, read on the forward strand.
GGCCGGTGCCGGCGCGGGCTACAACGTGCCGCTGTCACTGCGCTTGTCGGGCGAGCTGGACGTCACGGCCCTGGAACTGGCGCTGACCGATGTCGCCGACCGGCACGAGACGCTCCGCACCCTCTTCCCGGAGGTCGAGGGGGTGCCCTACCAGCGTGTCCTGCGTGGCCGGCCCGGGCATCCAGGCCTCGGGATCCAGGAGGGCATCGACGAGTCCCGGATATGGGAGATCGTCGACAGGGAGATGCGACGGGGTTTCGACTTGGCGGTGGAACTGCCGTGGCGGGCTTCGCTGTTGGTGCTTTCGCCGGTGGAGTCGGTGTTGGTGATCGTTGCGCATCACATTGCTGTGGACGGCTGGTCGATGGGCATTCTGGCGCGGGATCTGGAGACGGCGTATGCCGCGCGGGTGCGGGGTGAGGTGCCGGGGTGGGAGCCGCTGCCGGTGCAGTACGCGGACTACGCGTTGTGGCAGCGCGAGGTCCTGGGCGACGTCGACGACCCCGACAGTCGCCTTTCCGCCCAGCTCGACCACTGGCGTTCGGCGCTGGCCGATCTCCCCGACGAACTGTCCCTGCCCACCGACCGGCCCCGTCCCGTACAGGCCTCGTACCGGGGCGGCTTCGTGCCGGTGCGAGTGGCTGCCGGTACCCACCGGCGCCTCACTCAGCTGGCGAACCAGCAGGGCGTCACGATGTTCATGGTGACGCAGGCGGCTGTCGCGGTGCTGCTGTCGAAGCTCGGCGCGGGCACCGACATCCCCCTCGGTACGGCCCTCGCGGGACGCGACGATGCGGCGCTGGAGGACCTGGCCGGGTTCTTCGTCAACACGCTCGTGCTGCGTACGGACCTCAGCGGCGATCCGACTCTCACGGAACTGCTGGCCCGCGTCCGCGACACGGACCTGGCGGCGTACGCCCACCAGGACATGCCCTTCGAACGCCTCGTCGACGAGCTGAACCCCGCGCGTTCGCTGGCCCGCCATCCGCTGTTCCAGGTGATGATCACCTTCCAGAACATCCCGCAGGAGGCGGAAACCCTCGACTTGCCCGGTCTGCGCACGAGCCCGCTGGCGAGGGCAGCGGGTCCGGATGGGACGGACGGGACGGACGCGGAGGCGGGCGCGGCCAAGTTCGACCTGTCGTTCACTGTGGCCGAGAAGCGGGACGCCGACGGGGTTCCGGCCGGGATCGTGGGGAGCATCCAGTACGCCATGGATCTGTTCGATCCGGCGACGGTGGAGGGGTTGGCTGTTCGTCTGGGGCGGG
>NZ_JBHXWK010000029.1:0-4442 GCF_042671685.1 Streptomyces sp. NPDC127595
GCGGCCGGGGTGCCGCCGGGAGCGGGCGGCGATCGCGGTCTTCTCGTCGATGGACAGGACGATGACACCCTCGGGTGGGTGTCGGTAGAGGTCGCACACGTCCGCGACGCGGTCCCGGAAGTCGGGGGTGTCGCGGCGGGTGAGCCAGCTGCGGACCCGGTGCGGCTTGAGGTCCAAGTCCGCCAGGATACAACCGACTTGGGAGGCAGAGACGGCGGCGAAGTCGGTGTCGGCGATCTGGGCGGCGATCGTGCGGTGCGACCAGGTCGCCGCCGGGTGCGGGGGTGCGCCGGTGGCCGCCGCCACGATCGCCACCTGCACATCGGGGCCGTAGGTCTTGGGACGTCCCGAGCGGTAGGCGTCCTTGAGTCCGTCCGACCCCTGGAGTGCGAACCGGCCACGCCACTTGCGGACCGTGTTCACGGTGACCGCCAACTCCCCTGCGATGGCACCGTTACTCAAGCCCTCGGCGGCGGCCAGCACGATCCGCGCCCGGAGAACTTCTCTCACCTGTGCTTTTGTCGAGAGGGTCACCCCTGTCAGACGCTCGCGCACTGCCTCGTCCAGTTCCACCACCACGGCATTCACGCCCGGCACCCCGCCCGTCCGCCCGGCCAAAGACGTCCTCATGAACCGCTGATCCACTCATGCTGTGACCGCACAGGCTTGCCGGGTTGGCGGCCTGGGCGGCCGGCGCCGCTGCCCAGGCCGCGGGCAGGACGCCGGGGCACCTGGCCGCTGGACGAGGACGGGACGGGCGGTGAACGGGTTGAGCAGGGCACTGCCGCTGAAGACGCTGCCCAGCAACCTCAGCAGCTCCTCCGTAGCGGCTACTGCAGCGCTACCGTGGGATTGCTGTTGGTGGTGGCGCGGATTAGGCGGATGGCGGAGATGAGGAAAAAGATGCCCCCGAGCGTGGCGTAGCGGGCGAGATGGGGCAGGGAGGGGTTGGCCTTGGCGGCGTCGGCGATGAAGGAGGCGCCGGCCAGGACGGAGATGCCGCCGCTGAGGATCATGGCCCACTGTCCGCCCATCGCCCGGCGCTGGAGGGCCACCACGAGTTGGACCAGGCCCGAGACGATGGCCCAGGCTCCCCAGACGCGAAGGACGTCGGCCGTGCCGGAGGCGCCGGCAGCGGCCAGGCCGATCGCGGCGGCAGTGCTGATGGCCATGTTGACGTAGAGGCCCTTGGCCGGGCGGGTGGCCCGTGAGGACCTGGCGTCGAAGACGGCCGCAGCCACGTCGAACGCGGGGTAGAGGACCAGCAGGACCTTCACCCAGAGGGTGAGGTCGTCGCCGAGGGACAGCAGGAGCACCGCCCAGGCGAGGGCGAAGAGGAAACGGATGAGGTACAGCCGGCGCAGGGCGGGGGCTGCGGTTTCCTGGCCGATGGTGGCAGCGCGGGTCATGGTGGGTTCTCCGTACGGTCGGTGTCGGACTGGGGGATCTGGCGGACGACGGTGGGCGAGCCCCCCTGGCCGGGGCGAGTGCTCGCCCCGGCCAGGGGGGCTCGCCGGTGGGTCAGTTGGTGCCGCGGTCGGCCTGCTCGATCAGGTTCTTGACGGCCCCGGGGTGGCTGACCATGACCGCGTGGGATGAGTTGATCTCCACGGTGTGGGCCCCGGCGCGCTTGGCCATCCACCGCTCCAGGTCAGGGCTGAGCATGTGGTCCTGTTTGGCGACGAGGTACCAGGACGGGATGGTCCGCCACGCCGCCGCGGCGCTGGGCTGGTTGAATGCCGCGGCGTTGACCGGATTCTGGGCGTCGGCCATGTCGGCTGCCTTGCCGGGGCTGACGTCGGCGGCGAAGAAGTCCCGGAACTTGGCCGGATCGAGGGTGAGTTCGACCTCCTGGGTGCCGTCCGCCCCGGTGATCGGCACCGCCTGGAGCGGTAGTGCGGGAATGGGATGAGCGACCGGGTGCGCGGTGACGTCGCCCAGTGTCTCCCCCGCGTCCGGCACCAGGGCAGCCACGTACACCAGCGCCTTTACATCGGGGTCGCCGGCCGCAGAGTTGGTGATGACCGCGCCGCCGTAGGAGTGGCCCACCAGGATGATCGGCCCCTTGATGGTGTCCAGGAAGCCGCGGATGTATGCGGCGTCGCTGGTGAGGCCGCGCAGTGGAGTGTTCAGCGCACGGACGGGATAGCCGTCCTTGCGTAGCTTGTCCATCACGCCGTACCAGCCGGAGGAGTCGGCGAACGCGCCGTGCACCAGCACCACCGTCGGCTTGGTGCCGCTGCGGGCCGTGGCGCCCGCCGCGTGGATGCCTGTGGTCGTCGCGGCCGGGCCGGAATTCAGGGCATGCGCGGCGACCGGGACAGCGGCGAGGGCCAGCGCCGAAAGCGCGACCACAGCGGTGCGCCGCAAGGACCGGCGGCCAACAGGGCTCGTCGTGCTCGAAGATGTGGTGCTCTGAGTCATGGAGTTTCCCTGCGTAATGGTGCGAGGCGGTTGCCTCGTTGAGGAGTCTGGTGTTCCCCGGGCAGGGCCGTGTACTTCGAACGAAGTACTTCTCCCGCCTGAAGCGGGTGGAGCAGATTCGCCGTCTACATCGTTCGAAGTACACGGCCACCGCACACGCGAACGAGAATCAGGTCATGGTCAAGGCGCAGAACGATCAGGACGAGCCCGCGACACCTCTGTGGGTGCGTCGCCCCGAGGTGCTGCACCGCGTCGCCTATTCAGTGGCCGCGCTGGTGTTCACCGGTCAGATCGTGGCAGTGGTACTGAGGGGGTCGGGTTGGCCGACGGTCCTGGCCGTACTGCTCGCCGGTGGTGGTGTCGCCCTGTCATGGCGGAAGCCGTGGGCAGGACTGGTCGTGACGAGCGCGGCGTCCTTCGCCGTCACAGCGGTGGGCCAGGACCCCCTGTCGGTGTGGATGATGGCGGTGCTCGTGCTGCTCTCGGTCACCTTCAGGGGAAAGCAGCCGCTGGTCGGAACCGTCATCGTGGCGGCGTTCTTCCTGAGCGCGTTCATGACGTTGGGGGGATTCCGTGGTGGCGCGGTCGTGGGCGCCGCCGCCCTCTTCTCGGCCATAGCGGGAGGTGCGACCGGGGGAGCGCTCCACCTCCACCGAGACCACTGGTGGATGTTGAAGGAACGGGCCGAAAGAGCCATCGCCACCCGCGAGATCGAGGCCACCCGACGCGTGACCGAGGAACGACTGCGTATAGCCCGGGACCTCCACGACGTCATCGGCCACCAGGTCGCGATGCTGAGCATGCACCTCGGTGCAGCGGAGATCGGGCTTCCCGAAGGCGCCGGGTCGTCCCGGCAGGCCCTCGTGTCAGCCAGGTCCAGCGCCCGCACCGTCGTCGTCGAGACGCAACGGATCCTCGCGCTCCTGCGCCGCCATGACGACATCCCCGACGGTGAGGCGCTCCGGCCGATCCCGGCGCTGAGCGGTCTGGAAGGACTTGTCGCCTCTTTCGGGAGCATCGGCCTCGACGTCCGGTCCTCCATCGCAGTCCCCGCCGTTTTCGTAGAGCCCAGCGTTGGCGTGACGGTCTACCGGGTCGTTCAGGAAGCACTGACGAATGCCTACCGGCATGGGGAAGGGACGGCCACGGTGGATGTGCGCGAGCACGACGGCAGAATCTGCGCCACAGTGGAAAACCGCGTCGGTCTTTCGCCGCACGGCTCCGACCCGGGCAGTGGACTCGGACTCGTGGGGATGCGCGAACGCGTCGAGTCCTCCGGTGGGCGGCTGACGATCGACAGTGACGGCGGGCGATTCCGGGTCCGTGCGGAGTTCAGCCCTGCGGGAGTTGTCGTCCGATGACGCAGATTCTGATCGTCGACGACCAGGACGACATCAGGGCCGGCATCCGGGCGATGCTTCTGCTCGACCCGGGTCTCGTTGTCGCGGGTGATCTCTCCGATGGGCTCCAGGCCGTTCCCTTCCTGCGGACCCACCCCGTCGACCTGGTCCTGATGGACATCCGGATGCCCGGCATCGACGGCGTCGAAGCCACCCGCCGGATCCGCAAGGAGCACCCGCCCGAAAAGCTGCGGGTGATCGTGCTCACCACCTTCGACCACGACGACATCGTTCTCGCCGCCCTTCGTGCGGGCGCCAACGGTTTCCTCAGCAAGACCGTCAGCCCCGCTGAACTCGTCGCCGGAATCACCGAGGTCCTCGCCGGTGGCGGTGCGCTGTCCGCCGCCGCGACGGCCGCGCTCATCGGTCACATGACCGACAGTCCGCCCCCGGTGATCGACCAGGAACTGCTGCGACGCTTCAGCGCTCTGACACCCAGGGAACGGGACGTGATCATTCTCGTTGCCAGCGGTCTCGGCAACGACGAGATCGCCGCCCAGTTGTACGTCTCACCGTTCACCGTGAAGACGCACGCCGTGCGGGCCATGACGAAGGTCGGCGCACGTGACCGGGCGCAACTCGTTTCCTTCACCTTCCGAGCCGGCCTCTACCCCTGAG
>NZ_JBHXWK010000030.1:0-1848 GCF_042671685.1 Streptomyces sp. NPDC127595
GGATGGGTAGGGGAGCGTCGTGTGCCGGGTGAAGCCGCAGCGGAAGCTAGTGGTGGACGGTTCACGAGTGAGAATGCAGGCATGAGTAGCGATACACACGTGAGAAACGTGTGCGCCGATTGACTAAGGGTTCCTGGGTCAAGCTGATCTGCCCAGGGTAAGTCGGGACCTAAGGCGAGGCCGACAGGCGTAGTCGATGGATAACCGGTTGATATTCCGGTACCCGCTGTAAAGCGTCAAACATTGAACCAGGCGATGCTAAGTCCGTGAAGCCGCCCTGGAGCCTTCGGGCAAAGGGGAGTGGTGGAGCCGACGGTCCAGACCTGCAGTAGGTGAGTGATGGGGTGACGCAGGAAGGTAGTCCATCCCGGGCGGTGGTTGTCCCGGGGTAAGGGTGTAGGGCGTTGTCCAGGTAAATCCGGACAGCACATAGCCTGAGACCTGATGCCGAGCCGATTGTGGTGAAGTGGATGATCCTATGCTGTCGAGAAAAGCCTCTAGCGAGTTTTATGGCGGCCCGTACCCTAAACCGACTCAGGTGGTCAGGTAGAGAATACCGAGGCGTTCGGGTGAACTATGGTTAAGGAACTCGGCAAAATGCCCCCGTAACTTCGGGAGAAGGGGGGCCATCACCGGTGATGAGTCTTGCACTCTGAGCTGGGGGTGGCCGCAGAGACCAGCGAGAAGCGACTGTTTACTAAAAACACAGGTCCGTGCGAAGCCGTAAGGCGATGTATACGGACTGACGCCTGCCCGGTGCTGGAACGTTAAGGGGACCGGTTAGTGCGCCTTCGGGTGTGCGAGGCTGAGAACTTAAGCGCCAGTAAACGGCGGTGGTAACTATAACCATCCTAAGGTAGCGAAATTCCTTGTCGGGTAAGTTCCGACCTGCACGAATGGCGTAACGACTTCTCGACTGTCTCAACCATAGGCCCGGTGAAATTGCACTACGAGTAAAGATGCTCGTTTCGCGCAGCAGGACGGAAAGACCCCGGGACCTTTACTATAGTTTGATATTGGTGTTCGGTTCGGCTTGTGTAGGATAGCTGGGAGACTGTGAAGTGCGGGCGCCAGCCCGTGTGGAGTCGTCGTTGAAATACCAGTCTGGTCGTGCTGGATGTCTAACCTGGGTCCGTGATCCGGATCAGGGACAGTGTCTGATGGGTAGTTTAACTGGGGCGGTTGCCTCCTAAAGAGTAACGGAGGCGCCCAAAGGTTCCCTCAGCCTGGTTGGTAATCAGGTGTTGAGTGTAAGTGCACAAGGGAGCTTGACTGTGAGACCGACGGGTCGAGCAGGGACGAAAGTCGGGACTAGTGATCCGGCGGTGGCTTGTGGAAGCGCCGTCGCTCAACGGATAAAAGGTACCCCGGGGATAACAGGCTGATCTTCCCCAAGAGTCCATATCGACGGGATGGTTTGGCACCTCGATGTCGGCTCGTCGCATCCTGGGGCTGGAGTCGGTCCCAAGGGTTGGGCTGTTCGCCCATTAAAGCGGTACGCGAGCTGGGTTTAGAACGTCGTGAGACAGTTCGGTCCCTATCCGCTGCGCGCGCAGGAATATTGAGAAGGGCTGTCCCTAGTACGAGAGGACCGGGACGGACGAACCTCTGGTGTGCCAGTTGTCCTGCCAAGGGCATGGCTGGTTGGCTACGTTCGGGAGGGATAACCGCTGAAAGCATCTAAGCGGGAAGCCTGCTTCGAGATGAGTATTCCCACCCCCTTTGAGGGGTTAAGGCTCCCAGTAGACGACTGGGTTGATAGGCCGGATCTGGAAGGCGGGTAACCGCTGGAGGTGACCGGTACTAATAGGCCGAGGGCTTGTCCTCAGTTGCTCGCGTCCACTGTGT
>NZ_JBHXWK010000031.1:0-1786 GCF_042671685.1 Streptomyces sp. NPDC127595
AGGCTTCGGACTGCGGCGCATGCTCCCGCCCGACCTGCGCGGAGACTTCCAAGACTAGTGACCTGAGTCAGAGATTCGTCGGCAGTATGCGGCGACTTTGTCGAGGATCTCGTCGGCGGTCTTCGTCCAGACGAACGGCCTTGGGTGCTCGTTCCAGTCGGCGAGCCAGGCCCGGATGTCGCGTTCGAGGGCCTGGACCGAGCGGTGGACGCCGCGCTTGAGCTTCTTCTGGGTCAGCTCGGCGAACCACCGCTCGACCAGGTTCAGCCAGGACGCGCTGGTCGGCGTGAAGTGCAGGTGGAACCGCGGGTGGGACAGCAGCCACCGTTTGATGTCGGGTGTCTTGTGGGTCGCGTAGTTGTCCAGGATCAGATGAACCTGCAGATCAGCCGGGACTTCCCTGTCGAGCTTCGCGAGGAACTTCTTGAACTCCGCTGCCCGGTGTCGGCGGTGGAGGGAGCCGATGACCTTGCCGGTGGCGACCTCGAGGGCGGCGAAGAGGGTCGTGGTGCCGGCCCGGACGTAGTCGTGGCTGCGGCGTTCGGGAACTCCGGGCACCATCGGCAGGACCGGCTGGGACCGGTCCAGGGCCTGGATCTGCGACTTCTCGTCCACGCACAGCACCAGGGCCTTCTCCGGCGGATCGAGATACAGACCGACGACATCACGGACCTTGTCGATGAACAGCGGGTCGGTGGACAGCTTGAACGTCTGCGACCGGTGCGGGGCCAGGGCGAACGCCCGCCAGATACGCGAGATGGTCGACTGCGACATGCCCGTGGCCGCGGCCATCGACCTCGTTGACCAGTGAGTGGCGTTCTTCGGTGTCTCCTCGAGCGTCTTGACGATGACCCGCTCGACGTCGGCATCGGTGATCTTCCGGGGGACGCCGGGCCGCGGGTCGTCGCACAAGCCGTCCAGTCCCCGCTCGATGAAGCGGCGCCGCCAGGTGCGGACCGTGTCCGGAGCGATCCGCAGCCGGCGGGACACCTCCATGATCGAGTGGCCTTCGGCGCACTCCAGCACGATCCGCGACCGCAGGGCCAGAGCCTGAGCCGTCGTCCGGCGACGCAACCAGCCCTCCAGCACCGCCCGCTGGGCATCAGTGACAGACAACGGCGGAATCTTCGGACCCGGACGACTCATGCCCGACTAACGACAAACCTCTGACTCAGGTCACTAGGTCGTGTCCGCAAAGTGCTGTGGTCGTTGGTCTGTTCGTGGTGCGTCGTCATGAGCTGACTGATGAGTCGTGGGCGGTGATCGAGCCGTTGCTGGCTCCGCCGCGGATGGGTCGTCCGGTGCGGGATCGCAGGCAGGTGGTCAACGGGATCCTGTGGAAACTGTCCACCGGGGCTGCCTGGCGGGATTTGCCCGAGCGGTATGGCCCGTGGAAGACGGTCTATGAACGTTTCCGCCGCTGGTCTGCCGACGGCACCTGGGACCGCCTTCTGGCCCACGTCCAGCAGCACTCGGACGCGGTCGGTGCGGTCGACTGGACCGTTGTCTGCGTGGATTCCACGACCGTGCGAGCCCATCAGCACGCTGCGGGAGCCCGAAAAAGGGGCAGGACTGGCCGGGCGAGGCACTCGGCCGGTCCCGCGGCGGGCTGACCACAAAGATCCACCTCGCCTGCGACGGTGAAGGCCGCCCCCTGGCCTTCACCCTCACCGCCGGCAACGTCAACGACTGCACCCAGTTCGAGCAGGTCATGACCCGCATCCGCATCCAGCGGTGCGGACCCGGCAGACCCAGAACCAGGCCCGAGCGGGTCGCGGCGGACAAG
>NZ_JBHXWK010000033.1:0-1313 GCF_042671685.1 Streptomyces sp. NPDC127595
GAGCGTCGGCTGGTCGTGCACGGGTGGAATGACACCGGTCGTGTGGTGTCGGGGGGGACGTTGCCGGAGTTGTTCGAGGCGCAGGTGGCGCGGACGCCGGGTGTGGTGGCGGTGGAGTCGGCGGACACGTTGTGGACGTATGGCGAGTTGGAGGTACGGGCGAATCGGTGGGCGCGTGAGTTGATCGGTCGGGGGGTGGGGCCGGGGGATCGGGTGGGGGTGGTGTTGGAGCGTTCGGCGGAGTGGGTGGCGGTGGTGCTGGGTGTGGTGAAGGCGGGTGCGGCGTTTGTGCCGGTGGATCCGGCGTATCCGTCCGAGCGGGTTGCGCTGGTGTTGCGGGACGTGGATCCGGCGTTGGTGGTGTGTTCGGGTGCCACTGTCGGCCTTTTGTCTGATACGGGTCTGGAGTGTCTGGTCTGTGATGATCCGGGTGTTGTGGGGTTGGTGGCGGGGTGGTCGGTGGCGGCGCCGGTGGATGGGGAGCGGAGGGTGCCGTTGCGGGGGGCTCATGCGGCGTATGTGATTTATACGTCGGGGTCGACTGGGCGTCCTAAGGGTGTGGTGGTCAGTCATCAGGGGATCGGGAGTCTGGCTGGGGCGCAGATTGACCGGTTCGGGGTGGGTGTGGGGTCGCGGGTGTTGCAGTTTGCCGCGTTGGGGTTTGACGCGGTGGTTTCGGAGTTGTGTATGGCGTTGCTGTCGGGGGCGACGTTGGTGGTGGCGGATGGTGAGCACATGCCGCCGCGCCGTCGTCTGGGCGAGACGGTGGCGGAGTTGGGGGTGTCGCATGTGACGGTGCCGCCTTCTCTCCTGGCCACTGAGGAGGATCTGCCCGCTGGACTGGTGACGTTGGTGGTGGCGGGGGAGGTGTGTGGGCCGGAGTTGGTGGGGCGGTTTGCTGTTGGCCGGCGGATGGTGAATGCGTATGGGCCGACGGAGGTGACGGTGTGCGCGACGATGTCGCGGCCGTTGTCTCCTGAGGTGGCGTCGGGTGTGGTGGTGCCGATCGGGCGTCCGGTGTGGAACACGCGGGTGTTTGTGCTGGATGAGTTTCTGCGTCCGGTGGCGCCGGGTGTGGTGGGTGAGTTGTATGTGGCGGGTCGTGGTCTGGCGCGTGGGTATGCGGGTCGTCCGGGGCTGAGTGCGGAGCGGTTTGTGGCGTGCCCGTTCGGTGGCTTGGGCTTGGGTGAGCGGATGTACCGGACCGGGGATCTGGTGCGGTGGACGGCTGGTGGCGAGTTGGTGTTCGCCGGGCGTGCGGACGCGCAGATCAAGATCCGGGGGTTCCGGGTCGAGCCGGGTGAGATCGAGGC